>CAVTWW010000009.1:0-350091 GCA_963738495.1 uncultured Actinomycetota bacterium | reverse complement strand
GCTGTTGCAGTCCTCCCGCTTGGCCCACAGCTGGGCACCGCCCAGGTGCCGGGTCAGCCGCGACAGCGGATGCACCGGTGACGGACCGAAGGTCAGGGGTACTCGCGGGTGGTCGGACAGAGCCATGCTCGACACTCCTTCTCTGATGGCTGAACGGTCACGAGGGCTCGTCGGCGAAGGGCTCGTCGGCGAAGGCCTCGTCGATCAGTCGGCCCAGGGTCTGCCAGTTGGCGGCCGAGGCAGCCGCGGCGGCGTCGCCGTCCCCGGCCTCGAGGGCGGCGACGAGCTGCTCGTGCACCTGCACCGACTCCAGCGCCGGGCCGGAGCCGAACCGCAGCTGCTCCAGCCGCCGGATCCTGGGGGTGAGGCGGTCCAGGGCCGCGACCAGGGTCCGGTTGCCGGCCACCTGCAACGGCACGGCATGGACGGCGTCGTCCGCGGCCAGGGCCGCCTCGACGTCCCCGGACCCCACGGCCCGCGCGAACTCGACGTTGGCCGCCCGCATCCGCTGCGCATCCTCGGACGTGAAGGTGTCGGCAGCGGTCCGAGCCGCGAGCTCGTGCAGCGCCCGCAGCACCGACGAAGGCCTCGTGGCAGTCGCGGCGGGTGAGTCGGGTCACCCGGGTGAAGGCGTTGGGCTTGGACTCGACCAGCCCCTCGTCGCTGAGCCGGGCCAGCGCCTCGCGCACCGGGGTGCGCGAGAGCCCCACGGCCGCGGCGAGCTCGCCGTCCCGGATGATCTGCCCGGGCTTCAGCTCGCCCCGCACGATCGCGCTCTGCAGCCTGCTGTGGGCCTCGTCGCGCAGCAGGCGGCGCTCGACCCGGTCGAGCGCGGAGGACTGCAGTGACATGCGATATACCAAATACCAATGCGGCGGGACTGTCAACCCCCGCCTTCTTCACCTCGCAAGACTGTCCGGCGTTACGCTGGCTCGCCGGACAGAACCACGCGCACGCCACCAGACACCGAAAGAACTGCATCCCCTGGTGAACCGCGTGGCGCCGGCCGCGTACTCGGGTCCGCAGGTTCCGCCATGACCCGGCAGCACCCATGAGGAGAGTTCCGTGAGCGCCGCCCTGACGACCGCCGAGCACATCGCCCTGACCGAGCAGTACGCCGCGCACAACTATCACCCGCTGCCGGTGGTGCTCGCCCGGCGAGGGCGCCTGGGTCACCGACGTCGACGGCCGTCGCTACCTCGACTGCCTGGCCGGCTACTCCGCCCTCAACTTCGGCCACCGCCACCCCGGCTGGTCGCCGGGCCCAGCGGCAACTCGATCGGCTGACCCTCACCAGTCGGGCGTTCTACAACGACCAGCTCGGCCCGTTCGTCCGGGAGCTGGCCGCGCTGGCGGGCACGGACATGGTCCTGCCGATGAACACCGGCGCCGAGGCGGTCGAGACCGCGATCAAGGTCCGCGGCGCTGGGGCACGACGTCAAAGGGCGTCCCCGACCGCGCCGCCATCGTCGCGGGAGGGCAACTTCCACGGCCGCACCACCACCATCGTCAGCTTCTCCACCGACCCGGAGGCCCGGCGAGCTTCGGCCCGTTCACCCCGGGCTTCCGGATCGTGCCGTTCGGCGACATCGACGCGCTCGAGGCCGCCATGGACGACAACACGGTCGCCGTCCTGCTCGAGCCGATCCAGGGCGAGGGCGGCGTGCATCCTCCGCCGCCGGGCTACCTGGCCGCGCTGCGCGCGCTGTGCAGCGCCAGCGGCGTGCTGATGATCGCCGACGAGATCCAGTCCGGCCTGGGCCGGGCCGGCGCCACCTTCGCCTGCGACCTCGAGGACGTCGTGCCCGACATCTACATCCTGGGCAAGGCGCTCGGCGGCGGCATGGTGCCGGTGTCGGCCATCGCGGCCGACCGTCGACGTGCTCGAGGTGATCACCCCCGGGTCGCACGGGTCGACCTTCGGCGGCAACCCGCTGGCGGCGGCGGTCGGGCCGAGGTGGTCGCGATGCTGGCGACCGGCGAGTTCCAGCAGCGCGCCCGGACCCTCGGGGCACTGCTCGCCGAGGGCCTGGCGACGTTGCCCGGCGACAGGGTCGTCGAGGTGCGGACGGCGGGGCTGTGGGCCGGCATCGACGTCGACCCCGACGTGATGTCCGGGCGCACCCTTGCGAGGGGCTGCTGACCCGCGGCGTGCTGGCCAAGGACGCGCACGGCTCGACGATCCGGCTCGCGCCGCCGCTGGTCGTGAGCGAGGGCGACATCCAGCTGCTGGTCGACTCGCTGCACGCCGTCCTCAAGGGCTGACCCTCCCCGTCGTCCCACCCGTCACCCGAGCCGCCCGTCACCCCGACCACGGGTCACACTCCTGCCACCGACCGACACCCTTCGTCGAGTGGTCGCAGTTGGCCGCCGCCATCGCGTTGAGGCGGCGGACTGCGACCACTCGGCGGAAGCCCTGCGACCAATTGCGACCACTCGGCGGAGCCAGCGACCATTTGCGACCACTCGGTGGGCCCCAAGCGAGCGCCGAGTCCGCTCAAACCCCCAGTCATGACAAGGGTGCTTGACAGGGTCAAGGGTCCTTGTCACATACTGGATCCATGACAAGCAACCTTGACAACACCAGCGACCAGCCGGACAACACCGAGACCGGCGACGTCAGCCTGGGCGACCGCGCTCGCAACCGTGCCTACCGTCGGGAGTTCTGGCCGGGCATGGTCGGCTATGTCGTCGTCCTGCTCGCCGTCTCCCTCTGGGGGCACCTCGACGGCACCAGCAACTGGCGATTCGTGCTGGCGCTGCTGCCGATGGCGCCGCTCGTCCTCGTGGTGCGTGCCGTGATGAAGCATCTGCACCGGGTCGACGACTACCAGCGCCAGCTGACCTACCGAGGTCTGTCCGTCGGCTTCCTGGTGGCGATGACAGCCTCGCTCACCATCGGTTTCCTGGGCTTCGCCGGCCTGCAGGTGCCGGGCGCGGGCTGGGTCGTCTGGAGCCTGGGCATGACCGGCTGGGCCGCGGCCCCCCTCGGCACCCGGGCCTGGGCGAAGTAGTCGTGGACAACCACCTGAAGGCGCTGCGCGAGGCCCGCGGCTGGACCCAGGGTCGACTGGCCGACGAGCTCGACGTCTCCCGCCAGACCGTGAACGCCCTCGAGACCGGCCGCTACGACCCCAGCCTGCCGCTGGCCTTCAAGCTGGCCCGACTGTTCGACTGCCGCATCGAGGACATCTTCCGGCCCGGCGCGCCATAGTGGCCGACGTGGGCGGCGACACGATCCTGGCGATCGACCAGGGCACCTCGGGCACCAAGGCGATCGTCGTCGACGGCACCGGCCGCGTGCTCGCCCTGGCCGAGGTGCCGGTGCGGCCCGACTACCTGCCGGACGGCGGGGTCGAGGTCGATCCTCGATCACTGCTCGACTCGGTGCTCACCGCCGGGCGTCAGGCCCTGGCCGAGGCCGCTGCGCAGATCGGGCCGCAGGGTGTCGCCGCCGTGGCGCTGGCCAACCAGGGCGAGACGGTGCTCGCCTGGGACCCGGCGACCGGCGA
The DNA here is from genome assembly GCA_963738495.1 of uncultured Actinomycetota bacterium. GTDB lineage: Bacteria > Actinomycetota > Actinomycetes > Actinomycetales > Kineosporiaceae > CAVTWW01. The sequence continues at coordinate 346,579 of CAVTWW010000009.1, read as the reverse complement.
GCCGTTGTCGAACGCGATCGTCTGGCAGGACGGGCGCAGCCAGTCGATCTGCGACGAGCTGGCCCCGCACGCCGACCTGGTGGCGGCCCGCACCGGGCTGACCCTTGACCCCTACTTCAGCGCCCCCAAGCTGACCTGGTTGCGCCGCACCGTGACTCGCGAGGGAGTGGTCACCACCAGCGACAGCTGGCTGGTGCATCAGCTGACCGGCGAGTTCGTCACCGACACCGCCACCGCGAGCCGGTCGCTGCTGCTCGACCTCGACACGGTGGGCTGGGACGACGAGCTGCTGACCCTGTTCGGGCTCGACGGCGAGGCCCTGCCCCGCCTGGTCCGCAGCGACGAGGTCGTGGGCACCACAACCGCTTTCGGCAGCGGTGGGCCCGAGCCGCTGCCGGTGGCCGGGCTGATCGTCGACCAGCAGGCAGCGCTCGCGGCGCAACGGTGCCTGGACGTCGGCGCCGCCAAGTGCACCTTCGGCACCGGTGCCTTCCTGCTGGCCAACACGGGCCCGACCGCCGGCCGTTCGAGCGCCGGACTGACGACGTCCCTCGCCTGGCAGACCGCGCAGGGTCACCGGTACTGCCTCGACGGCCAGATCTACACCGCGGCTTCGGCAATCCGGTGGCTCACCGACCTCGGGTTGCTCTCGGCCGCAACCGAACTGGACGCGACGGCGGCCGACGACAGCGGCGGCGTCGTCGCCGTCCCTGCTCTCGCCGGACTTGCCGCCCCCTGGTGGCGGGGCGAGGCCACCGCCACCCTGACCGGGCTGACCCTGTCGAGCGGAGCGGGCCAGGTCGTGCGCGCGGTCGTGGACGGGATCGCCGCGCAGGTGGCCGAGCTGGTCGGCCTGGTCGAGAACGACCTGGGGGCACCGCTGCAGCACCTGCGGGTGGACGGCGGGCTGACCCGCAGCCGGGTGCTGATGCAGGCGACCGCCGACCTGGTGCAGGTGCCGATCGAGGTCTACCCGAACGCCCACGCCACCCCGCTCGGGGCCGCGGCCTTCGCCCGGCTGGCCGTGAACCCCACCGTGAGCCTGGAGGATGCCGTGCCGGCCTGGACCCCGACCACCGGCTACGAACCCCGCTGGTCAGCCGATCGGGCGGCGACGTTCCGGCAACGTTGGCGGGCCGTCGTGGAGGCCACCCTCGACCTCTGACGTCACCGCCGAGGCCACCCACCCACCTCGAGTACCGAGTGGTCACAGATGGCCGCCACAGCAGCCGCCTCCAGCACCCAGTGGTCGCAAATGGCCGCATGCGTCACCGGGAGGCGGCCAATTGCGACCACTCGGCGCACGGCAAGCGGCCACGTGTGACCACTCGACGAAAGGGTCGTGATCACCGCGATTCCGGGGTCGCCGATGGGCGAACAAGGGCCGGGTCGTTGCGGATCGGTCGCCGTCCGCCTCCTGGACACATACCCTCTGGGGTATAGTCAACCGCGACGGATCCGCCGTCCCGAGCACCCCAGGAGTCGTTTCATGTGTCGTCCCGCCACCTGCCACGCCTGCGGCAAGGCCAGCTACGCCGGCTGCGGCCAGCACGTCGAGCAGGTGCTCGCCGGCGTCCCCAAGGCACAGCGCTGCCGTTGTACCGCCGAGCAGAAGTCGGCCGCCAAGGGCGGCGGGCTACTGTCGCGGATCTTCGGCCGCTGACCGACGGTCCTCGACCGCTGACCGTCGCACGGCCTCGACCGCGGCGGGCACCGACAGCCCGTCGGCGGTGACCGCCCCCTCCAGCACCGAGACGGCGCCCGCCGACTCCGGCGTGGAGTCCCGGTGCGGGTTGTGGGTGGCTGTGATCACGATGCCGACGGTCATCGCCGTCAAGCCGATCGCGACGGCGGTGCCGGCCCCCGGACCGCCGGTCAGGTGCTCTCCCAGCAGTCCCTTGCCGATCGCGAAGGCCGCCAGCGGGTCGCCCACCGTGACCGCCGGCAGCACCAGCCGCAGCGGGGCCCGTTGGTAGGCCCGCTGGACGACGATGTTGCCGCAGATCGAGGCGGCCAGGAACCCGGCGAGGTTCACCAGGGCGGGCCCGACGGGCAGCCCCCCGTGGCCCCAGGTGGCGATGCCCTTCAGGAACACGGCATCGATCGCGAAACAGGCCCCGGCCACCGCACCCATCACGACGGCCGACAACGAGACCCGGTGGTGCCAGTGCGACATCACGACCGCGACCGCCATCACCGCCAGCAGCGCGATACCGCACAGCACCTGGATCCGGACGTCGACCAGCTGCCCGCCCCCGGGCCGGCCGATCCCCAGCACCATGGCCACGCCGACCACGCACATCACGGACCCCAGCAGCTCGCCCCGGCTGAGCCAGCGATGCTCGGCCGCCGCCTCGACCGCGAGCGCCGCGACCAGGCCGGCAGCCAGGATCGCCTGCACCAGGATCACCCCACCGCGGCCCAGCGCGACCGTGTGCAGCCCCAGCCCGACGAAACCGGCCAGCGCCCCTAGCAGCCACCGCCGGCTGCGCACCAGACGCAGGAAGAGCTTGACCGACCCGCCGTCGGCGACCGGAACCTTCGCGGCGGCGCTGCGTTGCAGGTTGGCGGCCACGGCGAACACCAGCGACGCCACGATCGAGTAGCCGACCGCGGGCAGATCGACACCTTGCAGGCCGGCCGGCACGCGACCCCTCCTCGCCTCGATGGAACCCCCGGGCGCGACGGTAGCCGACTCGGACACCGCGAGCACGCCAAGGGTCACGGCCCGACCACCGGACACCTCCCTGCAGCGCACCACCGCCGGGCCGGAGGCGCTGCCACACTGGCCCTCGATGTCGACCTCGCCGAACGGCCTGCTGACCGTCGCGCTGGCCGCCGCCGCCCTCCTGGCGGTGAGCCTGGTGGTCGGACGGTGGGCCGGTCTGGGCCAGAGCCGGGCCATGGCGACCGCCGCCGTCCGGGCCGTCGTCCAGCTGGCGGCGGTCGCGCTGGTGATCCGGCTGGTCTTCGACACCCCGTCGCTGGCCCCGGTCTACCTGACCGTGATGGTCTCGGCCGCGGTCGCGACCAGCGTGGGCCGCCTGCGGAGCGTCCCCCGGGCGGTGACGCTGCGCGCGGCCGGGACGGCGATCGTCACCGGCGCCACCGTCAGCACGGTGGTGATCCTGGCCAGCGGGGCCCTGCCGCTGTCGTCCCGGACGGCGGTGCCGATGGCGGCGCAGCTGATCGGCGGCGCCATGACCGCGACCACCTTGGCCGGGCGGCGCATGGTCGACGACGTCGTCGACGGCTGGGCCGGCGTCGAGGGGTGGCTGGCTCTCGGCGCCACGCCGTCCCAGGCCGTCGCGGCCCAGGGGCGACGCGCCGCGGCGCGGGCCGGTGAGCCCAACCTGGACCAGACCCGCAACGTGGGCCTGGTCGTGCTGCCCGGGTCGTTCGTCGGCCTGCTGCTGGGCGGGGCGAGCCCCACCCAGGCCGCCGCGACCCAGCTGCTGGTGCTGCTCGGCCTGATGGCGGCACAGACGGTCGCCGCCGTCCTGGTCACCCGGCTGCTGGCAGGCGAGCTGGGACGACGCCGTCCCAGCTGAACGTCGTCCCGGTTGAACGCCTCCCAGCTGAGCGTCGTCCCGGTTGAACGCTGTCGGGCGCCTCGATCAGGGACTCAGTCGGCGCCGAACTCCATGGCGGCGCTGTCGACCGAGGCGTCCTCGGGGTCGCCCGGGGCACCGATCTCGGCGATCGGGTCGGCGCCGCCGGACTCGATCTGACCGACCAGCGCGGCGTGACCGCCCAGCAGCCCCTGCCCGGCGTACAGCTCGAGCTTGGCCCGGGAGTCGGCGATGTCGAGGTTGCGCAAGGTCAGCTGACCGATCCGGTCGAGCGGGCCGAACGCGGCGTCCTCGGTGCGCTCCATCGACAGCCGGTCCGGGTGGTAGCTCAGCGCCGGGCCGGTGGTGTTGATGATCGTGTAGTCGTCGCCGCGACGCAGCCGCACGGTGACCTCACCGGTGACGGCGCTGCCCACCCAGCGCTGCAGGCTCTCGCGCAGCATCAGCGCCTGCGGGTCGAGCCAGCGGCCCTCGTAGAGCAGCCGGCCCAGGCGGCGGCCCTCGGCGTGGTAGTTGGCGACGGTGTCCTCGTTGTGGATCGCGTTCAGCAGCCGCTCGTAGGTGGCGAACAGCAGCGCCATACCGGGGGCCTCGTAGATGCCGCGGCTCTTGGCCTCGATGATGCGGTTCTCGATCTGGTCGGACATGCCCAGCCCGTGCCGGCCGCCGATCTCGTTGGCCCGGTGCACCAGGTCGACATCGGAGTCGAACCGCTCACCGTTGATCGCCACCGGGCGACCCTGCTCGAACCGGACGACGACGTCCTCGCTGTCGATCTGTACGGCCGGGTCCCAGAACCGCACGCCCATGATCGGCTCGACGATCTCGACCGAGCTGTCGAGGTGCTCCAGGGTCTTGGCCTCGTGGGTGGCGCCCCAGATGTTGGCGTCGGTCGAGTACGCCTTCTCCTTGGAGGCCCGGTACGGCAGGTCGCGCTCGGTCAACCAGGTCGACATCTCGGCGCGACCGCCGAGCTCGCTGACGAAGGCGGCGTCCAACCAGGGCTTGTAGATGCGCAGCGCCGGGTTGGCCAGCAGCCCGTAGCGGTAGAACCGCTCGATGTCGTTGCCCTTGAAGGTCGACCCGTCGCCCCAGATCGAGACGTCGTCCTCGCGCATCGCGCGCACCAGCAGAGTTCCGGTGACGGCGCGGCCGAGCGGGGTGGTGTTGAAGTACACCTTGCCCGCCGAGCGGATGTGGAAGGCGCCGCAGGTCAGCGCCGCCAGGCCCTCGGCCACCAGGGACTCGCGGCAGTCGACCAGCCGCGCCACCTCGGCGCCGTAGGCCTTGGCCCGGTCGGGCATGGTCGACATGTCGGTCTCGTCGTACTGACCGAGGTCGGCGGTATAGGCGCAGGGGACGGCGCCGTGCTCGCGCATCCACGCGACGGCGCAGCTGGTGTCGAGGCCGCCCGAGAAGGCGATCCCGACACGCTCACCGATGGGCAGGCCTGCCAAGACTTTGGACACGCCCCAAACCCTAGTGCTCCCCATCACCCCATCCGCCCCACCGCCCACTCCTGCCCTGCCCCGGGGGACGGCGACAGGGAGATGTGCAGTCGAGACGGATCCCGGCCGGCCACGCTCAACCTGAGGGGCGCCTCGACCGAAGTCGGGGTGAGGAGTGGCCACGCGAGGGTGCGCGACCATCAGGGGCACGAACGAGCGGCAGGACGTCGACGACATGGATCTGGCCACCATCACCCGCGGTTCCCGGCGGGGCACCGCCACCCTCGCCGAGCAGCTGGGCGACCAGAGCCTGCCACTGGCCGCCGTCCTGAACAGCCTGCACGCCAACTGCTTCGTCGCCGACCTGCAGCTGACGTTGGTCTGGAACAACCGCAGGGCCGCCGAGACCCTGCGCGGGCTCTCCCCCGCCATCCGGTCCGCCTTCGGCCTGGACATCGGCCAGGTGCTGGGCGGCTCGATCCACCGGTTCCACAAGGACCCCGCCGCCATCGAGCGCATCCTGGCCGACCCCAAGGCGTTGCCGCGGGAGTCGGTGTTCAGCTTCGGCGGCGCCACCCTGCGCACCCTGATCAACTCGATCACCGACGCATCCGGCACCAAGCTCGGCTACGTGGTGATCTGGGACAACGTCAGCGAGCGCAACAGCAAGGCCGACGCCGCCGTCCGCGACGTGACCGCGGCGACCCACACCATCGGCCAGGTCTCGCGCGAGGTGGGCGAGATCGCCGGTCGCACCTCGGCCGAGGCCGAGAACGCGGCCGGGGCCACCGAGGAGCTGCGCTCGGCCGTCGCCGAGATCGCCCGATCCTCCAACGAGGCCACCGCCCAGGTGAACGCCGCCGTCGAGGCGACCCACACCGGCGTCGCCCGGCTGGCCGACCTGCAGCGCGCCAGCACCGAGATCGGCGAGTTCCTGCAGCTGATCGTCGGGGTCGCCGAGCAGACCAAGCTGCTGGCGCTGAACGCCACCATCGAGGCCGCCCGGGCCGGTGAGGCGGGCAAGGGTTTCGCCGTCGTCGCCGACGAGGTCAAGCAGCTGGCCGGCACCACGGCCGCCTCGACCGCCGACATCGAGGCCCGCATCCACGCCATCCAGACCGCGGCCACCGCCGGCAGCGAGGCCCTGGCCGAGATCGAGCAGCTGATCGCCGGCATCAACGACTCCCAGACCTCGGTCTCGGCCGCCATCGAGCAGCAGTCGGCCGTGGCCGGCGAGCTGGCCCGCGGCATCTCGGCGATGGCCGAGGGCGCCCAGACCGCGGCCAGGAAGGTGAGCCAGAGCATCGCCGGGATCGACGAGGTGACGGCGCGCACCACCGCCCTGCACCGCCTCCTCATGGAGTCCTGACCCCGCGCGGGTCCCGTCGTCCGGATCTGCCGGCTCACCCTTCGTCACGCAGGCCTACCGTTCGTCACGCGAGGGTGAACGGGGTCGCCAGTCGGCCACTCCCCCCGCCACAATGGCGCTGCCCGCTCCCTGGATGCCCGACCAAGGAGGGCATCGGGAGGAGGCCCGCCGGACGTGACCACCACCACCGCGTCCGCTGCGGGGTCCGCCCGCGTCGGCGACTGCGTGCTCGTGGTGGCCGCGGCCGGCTACGGCAAGAGCACGGCCCTCGAGGCCCTGGCGACCGACTCCGGCAACGCCCGGATCGTGCCGGCCCGCACCGTGATGGACCAGCTCGACACCCTCGCCGGTACCGCCGGACGGCGGGGGCATCTGGTGGTCGACGACCTCGAGCAGCTCGCCGAGCACGACCAGCAGCTGCTGTTCGCTGCCCTCGCCACGTTGCCCGCCTCGACCCAGCTGTCGCTGGCGGCCCGGTTCCCCGTCAGTCGTGCGTTGCTGGCCACCCTGCGTCGCCCGGTCCGCGAACGCGACGCGACCGACCTCACGCTCTCGATCGAGCAGACCACCCGGGTGCTGCGCGAGGAGCACGGCGTCGAGGACGCCGAGCAGGCGGAGTCCGTGCACCACCTGACGGGGGGTTGGCCCGCCCTGGTGCACCTGGCCGGTGACCACCTGACCCGGCGGGGCAACGCCCCGCTCGACCTCACCACCAGCCTGATCGCCCCCGGGGACGCCACCGCGTCGTGGCTGAGGGAGCAGGTGCTCGACCCCCTGCCCGCTGCCATGACCGCCGTCCTGCACCTGGCCCGCGACGCCGGCCCGCTGACCGCCGACCTCTGCCGGGTGTTGGCGGCAGTGGCCGTGACCGGTGACGTGGACGGGAACGGGAAGAGGGACGGCGACGGCGACGGTCAGCCGGCCGACGAACCGGGCGGCGAGCTGGCGACGGCGTTCCACGACCTCTGCCGGATCGGGCTGTTCACCCGGATGCCGACTTTGATCACCACGACCTCGCCCGAGCTCTGGCAACCGATCCCGGTGATCTCGAGCCTGCTGGGCCATCGGCCGGGCATCGGCGAACCCGCCCGGCTGCGGGCCGCCGCCCAGTGGTACGCCGCCAACGGGCTGCCGTTGTGGGCCGCCGCCATGCTGCACCGGGTCGGCGACACCGAAGCGGTCGCCCGGCTGGTGGCCGAGCGCGGCGACCAGATGCTCGCGGCCGGGGCGGCACGCACCGTGGCTCGACTCGTGGCCGACCTGCCGCCGGCCCTGCGTGACCGTCGGCTGCAGCTGGTCCTCGGCGACGCCCGCCGGATGGCCGGCGACGCCGACGGCGCCGGCCGGGCCTTCACCTCCTTGGTGGCGGCCGCCACGGCCGCGGGCTCCTGGGCGCCCGACCTCGCCTGGCGGGTGGGCATGGTGCGCTACATGCGCGGCGACTACCGGGGCGCCCTGGCCGCCTGCGACGCCGCCGGCACCTCTGCCGCCTCCTCGCTGTCGACGGCCGACCCGAGCGAGCTGGACGTCGTCGACGCCGTGCGGCTGCAGGTCTGCCGGGCGCGCGCCCTGTTCGCCCTCGGCGACGTCGAGCAGTCCCGCAGCAGCGCCTGGGCCAGCCTGGCCACGGCCGAGACCTCCGGCGACGACCGTTGCCGGGCCGCCGCCCACACCGCCCTGGCCCTGAGCGAGACCGGCGCCGAACGCGAGGTGCACCTGCGGCGGGCCATGGCAGCTGCCCAAGCCGCCGGCGACGTCGTCCAGCTGGCCTGGGCCCTGGTCAACCACGGCGACCACCTGCTCGAGGCGGCCGAGTACGTCGAGGCACTCGAGGTGACCCAACGCGCCCTGGCGGCCGCTGAGCTGGGCGCCCCACCCGGCCTGCTGGTGACATCGATCCACAACGTCGGCGAGGCATTGCTGCGCCTGGGCCACTACCAGCCGGCCGAGTACGCCTTCGAGCGCACGGTCCGGTTGGCCCGCCGGGCCGGCCTGGCGCGGGCGGCGTCGGGGCTACGAGGGCTGGGCGAGGTGCGCCATGCCCTCGGTCTGCGCGAGCAGAGCCGCATGGCCTACGAGGAGGCCGTCGAGCTGTCGCGCGCCACCGGGGACATCCAGGTGCTGATCCCTGCCCTGTCCGGCCTCAGCCGGGTGCTGGTGGAGGGCTCGGCACCCGAGCTCGGGACGGCCCGGCAGCTGGCCGTCGAGGCCGAGGCCCAGTCCCCGCCCGAGCTGCGTCCCCTGGCCCTGGTCGCCCGAGGCTGGGTCGCACTGGCCGAGGGCGACGTGACCCTGGCCCGCGAGCGAGCCACCCAGGGCGTCGAGCTGGCCCGCTCGGCCCGCTTGACCCCGGCCCTGGCCGAGGCCCTGCAGCTGGCCGGCGCGGCCGCACCCGATCCCGGCCAGGCCCGGGCGGCCCTGGCCGAGGCGGCCGCACTGTGGGAACGGGCCGGGGCGGCGCCTGCCGCCGATCGGATGGCGGTGCTGCTGGGCCGGTTGCCGAGCGCCGGCGCGAGCGACCGGGTGGCTGCCCGCGAGGCCGGCAAGCGGCTGGTGCAGCTGGGGGTGCACTCCGTCGAGGGCGGCCCGGTGCTGCCCACGGACGGCGCCGCCGCGTCGCTGCGGGTGCGGGTGCTCGGCACGTTCGACGTCGCGGTCGCGGGCCGCGCCGTCCCGCTCACCGCCTGGCGGTCACGGCAGGCGCGCACCCTGGTGAAGATCCTGGTCGCCCGGCGTGGCCGACCGGTGCCGCGCGGTGAGATCTGCGAGCTGCTCTGGCCGGACGACGAGCCGCAGCGGACCGCCCACCGACTCTCGGTGCTGCTGTCGGTGGTGCGCACCGTGCTCGACCCTGCCAAGGCCTTTCCCCCCGACCACTTCATCAGGGCCGACCTGGCCGGGTTGTCGCTGGTGCGCGAGCACGTCAGCGTCGACGCCGAGGAGCTGCTGCGCGACGCCGCGCACGCCGTGCAGCAGGCCCGGGCCGGTCGGCTCGAGCAGGCCCGTGAGCAGCTGGCCGAGGTGGACGCGATGTACGTCGGCGACGCCTTCGACGACGAGCCCTACGAGGAATGGGCCGACGCCCTGCGCGAGGAGGCCCGGGCCGGCTGGCTGCGCTCGGTGCGCCTGGCCGCCGAGCTGGCCCGCCGAGCCGGCGACGAGGACCAGGCCGTGGGCGGCCTGGTGCGACTGCTGGCTGCCGACCCGCTCGACGAGTCGGCCTACCGCCTTCTGGTCAGCGTGCTGGTCGCCGCCGGCCGCCACGGCGAGGCCCGCCGCACCTTCGACCGCTGGACGGCGGCGATGCGCTCCATCGACGCCCCGGTACCCAGCCAAGCCGTGTTGCGGGCAGGCACCTCAGAGCCCTGAGCAGGCTGCTCTCAGCCGGGGCGACCGGCCGGTACGGGCCGTGATGACGCCATGCTGACGTGCCGGTGAAACGCTCCGACCGTCCCGCAACCACGCCCTGAAGAACCGTCGCCACGCCGGTGGCGCGCAGGAGGAACAATGTCGGTCCGAACCAGGCTCACCGCCCTGACCTTGGCCGCCGTCACCGCGGCCGGGCTCTCGCTGCTGACGGCCACGCCCGCCTCGGCCATCCCGGTCTCACCGACCGTCGGCTGCCTGGACACCAACGGCCCCCTCGACGTCAACCGCACCAGAGTGAGGGTCGGGCCGTCCAGCGGTAGCGGCATCATCGGCCTGAACATCGTCGCCGGCACCACGGGCAACGACGTCCTGGTCGGGACCGGGGCCGCCGACCTGATCCTCGGCCTCGGCGGCAACGACCTGATAACCGGCCTGGGCGGCAACGACATCATCATCGCCGGGGACGGCGTCGACGTCGTCTTCGGGGGCACCGGCCTCGACTGCATCGAGGGCAACGACGGGAACGACATCCTCTTCGGCAACGAGGACGCCGACACGATCTACGGCGACCAGGGCTCCGACACCCTCTACGGCAACAAGGGGACCGACGTCCTCTTCGGCTACGACGCCGTCGGCATGGACGCCGTCGTAGGCCAGTCCTACCCGTTGAACCTGCTGGACGGCGGCGAGGACGACGACACCTGCACCAACGGCGGCTTCCAGGACTTCCTCTACTGGGTGTCCTGCCAGGTGCAGTACATCCGCTACTGAGCTGCTGATCGGCGAGCCACCCCGCCCGGTCACCGTCACCTCACCGTCACCTCACCGATACCGCGAACGCACCGAAGGAGACGTCATGTCCGCCCGGACCACGATGACCGCGCTGGCCGCGGCCACCCTGACGGCGATCGGGGCGACGATGCTCGCCGCAGCCCCCGCATCGGCCACCAACCCGCCCCCGACCGTCGGCTGCCTCAACATCCAGCCGACCCCTGAGATCGGCAACCAGCCGCCCGTGATCCCCGTCGGCATCATCGGCCTGCACCTGGTCGCCGGCACATCGGGCAACGACCTGCTGATCGGCACCAGCGGCCCCGACCTGATCCTCGGCCTGGGCGGCACCGACGTCATCACCGGTCTCGGGGGCGACGACGTCATCCTCGGTGGGCCGGGCAACGACCTGATCTTCGGCGGCACCGGGCGCGACTGCATCGAGGGCAACGACGGCGACGACACCCTCTACGGCAACGAGGACGTGGACACCCTCTACGGTGATGGCGGCGCCGACACCGTGTACGGCAACAAGGGGGCCGACTACCTCTTCGGCTACGACGCCGTCGGCACCGAACCGGTGGTGGGTCGCATCGTGCCGGTCAACACGCTGGACGGCGGCGAGGACGACGACACCTGCACCACGGGTGGCTGGGCCGACGAACTGCTGAAGGTCTCGTGCCAGGCCCTCTGGATCCGGTACTGACCGCTCCGGCGCTCAGAGCGATCCGGTACTGACCGAGATCCCTGCTCGGACGCGGGTTCGCCGTAGGGTCGGCGGGTGACCTTCGTCGACCTCACCCGCGGCCCCGACCAGGTGCGGGCCTTCGAGGGTCTGGACCGGGTGCCGCTCGACGACGAGACCCTGTCCCTGCAGTGGCAGACGGTCACCGACCCCGACCGACCCGAGCCGCACGACGGCGGCGCCGTCCGCACCGTGCTGCGGGTCCTGCTGAGCGGGTCGCGGCCGGTGAGCCGGGTGCAGCTGCGCTGGCGCGCCGACCTGTCCGCCGTCCGTCGGGTGCTGCCCGACGCCTGGGAACGGTCCTACGGCGACCTCGCCTGGCTGCCGCAGGCCCCGGAGCGGGTGATGCCGTGGTCCTTCGTGACCGACGACGAGGTTCGGGCCCACGGGTACGGCGTCGCCGTCCGGCCCGGCGCCCTGTGCTTCTGGACGGCGGACTCCGGCGGCCTGTCGCTGTGGGCCGACGTCCGGTGCGGTGGCAGCCCGATCCGGCTGGGTGGTCGCACCCTGCACGTCTGCGACGTGGTCGCCGTCGAGGGCGCGGACGGCGAGGGCGCGTTCGCGGTGCAACGGCGGCTGTGCCACGCCATGAGCGCAGACCCGCTGCTGCCCGACCATCCCGTCTACGGCACCAACGACTGGCACTTCGCCCTCGGCGGCGCCGACGCCGAGGTGATCCTTCGCTCCAGCGAGTTCGTCTCGAAGGCCTCGCCGCACCCCACGAACCGCCCCTACAGCGTGATCGACGACGGCTGGTCCCTGGGCGGGCTCGGCCACGGGCCGTGGCTGGCCAACCAGCGCTACGGCGACATGGGGCGCCTGGCGGACCGGCTGGGCGAGCTCGGCGTCCGGCCCGGGCTCTGGTACCGCCCGCTCACGCCGCTGCCCGAGCACCGCGACCGCTGGCGCCTGACCCGCGGCGGCGGCGCCATGGACCCGACGGTGCCCGAAGTGGCCCAGGGCATCACCGAGCAGCTGCAGCGGTTCGTCGGCTGGGGCTACCAGATGATCAAGCACGACTTCACCGTGTGGGACCTGTTGGGCCGCTGGGGCAACCACATGGGCGCCGAGCTCACCGACGACGGCTGGGCCTTCGCCGACCGCAGCCGCACCACCGCCGAGGTGGTCACCGACCTGTACGCCCTGATCCGGCGGGCCTGCGGGCCGGCGCTGGTGATCGGGTGCAACACCTTCGGGCACCTGGCCGCCGGGCACGTCGAGTTGCAGCGGATCGGCGACGACACCAGCGGCCGGTCGTGGAACCGCACCCGGCGGATGGGGGTGAACACCCTGGCCTTCCGTGCCGCCCAGCACGGCGCCCTGTACGCGGTGGACGCCGACATCGCCCCCATCACCCCCGACCTGCCGTGGCGCCAGGCCCGGGAGTGGCTGCGACTGCTGGCCGCCAGCGGCACCCCCGCCTTCGTGTCGGTCGATCCCGCCTCGCGCACCCCCGAGGTGGCGGCGGCCCTGCGGGACGCCCTGACCGTGGCCGCCCACCCGCAGCCACTGGCCGAGCCCCTCGACTGGACGACGTCGATGTCGCCGTCCCAGTGGCGCCTCGGCGACCACGTGGTGCGCTGCGACTGGATCGAGACCACCGGTGGCTCGCCGTTCCCCGACTGACGCCGCCGCGGCCCCGGAGCGCGGCGGCGTCCCCGAACGCGGCCGGTCAGCCGGTGCCGAGGTCGGACTCGGCGGCCACCCGCAGTGCCTGCGCGGCGATGGTCAGGGCCGGGTTCATCGCGGCCGAGGAGGGGAAGAAGCCGCCGTCCACGCACCACAGGTTGGGCAGGTCGTGGCTGCGGCACCACGGGTCGAGCACGCTGGTGGCGGGGTCGGTGCCGGCCCGCAGGGTGCCGCACATGTGACTGTTCATGCTGATGTCGAACCACTGTGTGAACACCGCGTCGTAGCCGCAGCGGCGCAACAGCTGCCTGGCCCGGGCGTGCAGCTCACGGTGGGGCGCGGTGTTGCGCGCCGTCCGGGTGGTGGTGATGGTGCCGTCGCCGGCGACGGTGACCCGGTTGTCGGGGTCGGGCAGGTCCTCGGTCATGACCAGCCACTCGACGCTGCGGGCGGCGAGGCCGTTCAGCAGCGGCAGCGGCACCGCCGTGGCCCAGCTCTTCATCATCACGCCCTGCACCTTGCCGATCAGCTGCAGCGTGCCGAGCGGGTAGCCGTCCCCGCCGTCGGCGTAGAAGTCGTTGACCGACAACGTCTTCGAGAACACCACGTCGTTGCGACGGTTCAGGTCGACGGCGGCGACGTGGGCGTTGTTGTGCATCATGAAGTGGCGCCCGACCTGCCCACTGCTGTTGGCCAGACCCTCGGGTGAGTCCTCGTCGCGCGAGGCCAGCAGCAGCGCCGCCGAGTTCACCGCGCCGGCCGACAGCACGTACGCCCCGGCCGAGACCTGCTGCACGCCCACGGCGGTCTCGACGACCAGGTGGTCGACCCGGCCGTTCCTGGCCACCACCCGACGTACCCGGGCCCCGGTGCGCAGCTCGACCAGACCCGTCGCCAGCGCCGGGTCGAGGGCACAGACCTCGGCGTCGCTCTTGGCGCCGTAGAGGCACGGAAAGCCGTCGCAGGTGGCACATCTGATGCACGAGCCGCCCTCGCGCAGGTCGACCCCCATCGCGTTGTCGACCGGGTGCACCCCGGCCGCGCGCAGCCGGTCGGCGAGCGCGGCGATGTAGGGCTCGTGCGGCATCGCAGGGTAGGGGAACGGGCTGCTGCGCCACGAGGCACCCGGGTCGGCACCGATGCCGGCGTCGGTGCCGTGCACCCGGTAGAGCGCCTCGGCCTGGCCGTAGTAGGGCTCGAGATCGGAATAGCGCAGCGGCCAGGCGGGCGAGGTGCCCTCGCAGTGCTCGACGGCCTCGAAGTCGCTCTCGCGAAAGCGCGGCAGGCTGGCGCCGTAGACCTTGGTGTTGCCGCCCACCACGTAGTGCACCCCCGGCGCGAACGACCGGCCGGTGCCGTCGCGCCAGGTCTCGGCCGGCTTGTAGCGCCGCCGCAGGAAGACCTCGGACGGCGAGGTGTTCTGCGGCTCGCGCGGCAGCCGCTCGCCCCGTTCGAGCACCAGCACCCTGGCCCCCCGCCCGGCCAGCGCCCAGGCCAGGGTCGACCCGCCCATGCCCGAGCCGACGATCACGACGTCCGGCTGCTGTGCTTCCTCGACCATCCCTGGATCGAAGCACGAACGGGGGTGGAAGACTGCGCCCATGACGACACCCGCCCCCGACATCGCCGCCGCCCCCGCTCTGCGCTGGGCCCTGGTCGGGGCCAGCGACATCGCCGCCACCCAGGTGCTGCCCGCGATCCGCGCAACCGGCGGCCAGGCCGTCGTGGTGCGCAGCGGCAACGCCGAGCACGCCGCCGCCTGGGCCGCCGAGCACGGGGTGCCCCATGCCGTCACCGACCTGGCGGCGGCCCTGCAGCACGAGGACGTCGACGCGGTCTACGTCTCCTCGGTCAACCAGCAGCACCGCGAGCAGGTCGCGGCCGCCGCTGCGGCGGGCAAGCACGTGCTGGCGGAGAAGCCGCTGGCCCTGACCCTGGCCGACGCCCAGGCCATGGTCGACGCCTGCCGGGCCGCCGGCGTCGTCATGGCCACCAACCACCACCTGCCCGCCTCACCGACCCACCGACTGATCAAGGCCGAGGTGGCGGCCGGCCGCATCGGCCAGGTGCGGGCGATCCGGGTGCACCACGCGGTGCAGCTGCCCGAACGACTCGGCGGCTGGCGACTCAAGGACCCGGAGGGCGGCGGGGTGGCCCTCGACGTCACGGTGCACGACGCGGCGGCGGTGCGGGCGATCCTGGGCCGTGACGCCGTCAGTGTCACCGCCCACGGCGCCAACCAGGACAACGCCGTCGGCGGCCCCTTCGACGCCCTGATGACCACGTCGATGTGGGACGGCGACGTGCTGGTCTCGACGCACGACGCCTTCAACAACCCTCACGTGCAGACCAGCCTGCACGTGCTGGGCACCGAGGGGGCCCTGATCGGCGAGCACTGCAACACCGGCGACCCCGTCGGCCGGGTGTCGCTGTGGCGCGACACCGTCAGCGAGGTCCTCGAGATCGGTGAGCGCGAGAACCTCTACGAGCGCACCCTGCGCGCCTTCAACGCCGCGGTCGCCGGCACCGGGCAGGTGATCGTGACCGGCGAGGACGGCGTCCGCTCGCTGGCGTTCTCGCTCGCCGTCCTCGAGAGCATGCGCACCGGCGAGCGCACCGCCGTCGCCCGATGACCGGCTCGACCGACGGTGGGACGACGTCCGCCTCTGCCGGCGACGGGACGACGCCCGCCTCGGCGGGCGAGGGTGTCACGGCGACGACGGTCGACCTGAGCGGACCGGACGCCGTCCCCGGCTCGTCGAGGCACCTGTCCGGCTACCTGGCCCGACCGGCCGGCGAAGGCCCCTGGCCCGGGGTGGTGGTGCTGTTCGAGGCGTTCGGGCTCGACGACCAGATGCGCCTGCACGCCCACCGGCTGGCCCGCCTCGGCTACCTGACGCTGGTGCCCGACCTGTACGCCGACGGCGGCGCCCGCCGGTGCCTGGTGAGCACGATGCGGGCCTCGATGTCGGGCGAGGGCAAGGCCTACCTCGACATCGAGACCGCCCGGCGGTACCTGACCGGGCACCCCGACTCGACCGGCGCCGTGGGCTCGATCGGGTTCTGCATGGGCGGGGGCTTCGCGCTGCTGTCGGCCGCGACCGGGTTCGCCGCCGCCGCCGTCAACTACGGCCGCCTCCCCAAGGACCTGGACGCCGTGCTCGCCGGCGCCTGCCCGCTCGTGGGCAGCTACGGCGGCCGGGACGCCGGCAACCGCGGCGCGGCGGTCGCGTTGGAGGACGCCCTCGAGCGGGTGGGGGTGGTGCACGACGTCCGCGAGTACCCGGACGCCGGACACTCCTTCCTCAACGAGGGCCCGAACGGGCCGCGCCTGCTGCGGGTGCTGCTCGAACGCGCCGGAGCCGGCCCGCACCCGCCGTCCGCCCAGAACGCCTGGGTGCGTATCGAGCAGTTCTTCGCCACCCACCTGCACCGAACCCTGCCGTCCAGTACGTGATCATGGGCGACCGGGCCGGTTCGTTCTCGGGGTGGCGCGAGCGTCGGTACCTTTGACCGGTCGGCCCGCCACCCGGGGCCGGATACCTAGCGGGGGCTGACAGAACGCGCATGACATCTTCGGACGACGTCCTCACCGGCACTCGACCGGTCGCCGCCATCAGCGACGCCGACGCCCGGGCCGGCACCCTGGCCCGCTTCGCCGCCGTGATGCAGGCCCAGCCCGACCTGGTCGCGGTTGCCGACGAGGGCGGCCGGCTCAGCTACCGCGAGCTCGCGGCCGCCGCCGCCGCGGTCCGGGCCGACCTCGCCGGCTCGGCCGGCCGGCGACCGGTGGCCCTGCTTCACAGCCACGACCGAGGCGCGATCGCCGCGGTCTTCGGGGTGCTGGCCAGCGGCCACCCCCTTTTGGTCCTGGACCCACGCACCCCGGCGGCCCGGCTGGCCGCCTTCGTCGAGCAGGCCGGTGCGGCCGCCGTGCTGGCCGACGCGGCCAACGCCGACGCTGCCGCCCAGGTCGTCGCCGGCCGGCCCGACTGCCGGGTGGTGCCGGTCGACCTGACCCGCGCCCTGGCTGCCGACCTGCCCGCGGAGTCGCTCTGGCGTGACGCCCCCACCGGCACCGAGACGGCCCTGCTGGCGTTCACCTCGGGCTCGACCGGCACACCCAAGGGGGTTCTCAACACCCACGGTCTGCTGGTGCGCGACGCCCACGTCAGCTCGATCGGCACCGGCGCCTACGACGCGGACGACGTCGTCGCCCACACCCTGCCGCTGGCCTTCCATGCCGGCATCACCATCGCGATCGCCGGCGTCCTGGTCGGCTGCCGGCTCGAGCTGCGCGACGTGCGCGCCACCGGCGTCGCCACCCTGCCCGGCTGGCTGCAGCAGATCGGGGCGACCGTGGCCCACACCAGCCCGGCGATCCTGCGGGCCATCGTGGCGCAGCGGCCCGACCCTGCCCTGTTCGCCACCCTGCGCACCGTCACCATCGCCGGTGAGGCGGCCCACGGCCGCGACGTCGAGGCGCTGCGGGCGCTGCTGCCCGACACCTGCGCGGTGCGGCACCGGTACGGCTCCTCCGAGACCGGGCTGATCAGCGAGTACGTCGTCCGCGCCGACCACCCCGAGCTGTCCGGACCGCTGCCGATCGGCCGCCCGGTGCCCGGCACCGACCTGACCGCCCTCGACGAGCTCGGCGAGCCGGTGCCGGACGGTGACGCCGGGACCGTCGCGATCACCGCCCCCTACGTGGCGTCGGGGTACTGGCAGGCACCCGACCTGACGGCGGCCGCCTTCACCGACCTGCCCGACGGCCGCCGCCGGTTCCGCTCCCAGGACGTGGGCGCCCAGGACGGCGACGGCAGCTGGCGACTGCTCGGACGGCGCGACCACAGCGTCAAGGTGCGCGGCCTGCTGGTCGAGCCGGGCGAGGTCGACGCCGCCCTGTTCGGGCTGGACGACGTCCGCGAGGCCCTGACCGTCGGCGCCCTGCGGCCCTCGGGCGAGAGCTACCGGCTGGTGTCGTACGTGGTCTCCAGCGCCGAGCAGCCCAGCGCGGCCCGGGTACGGGCCGGGCTGCGCCAGCTGCTGCCGTCCCACATGGTGCCCGAGGCCGTGGTCTTCCTCGGCGCCCTGCCCCGCACCGACCGCGGCAAGCTGGACCGCTCGGCACTGCCGCCGCCGCCCACCGCCGGTACCGGCCCCAAGGGGCCGATGACCGAGTGGCAGGTGCAGGTGGCGCAGGTGTTCGCCAAGGCGCTCGAGCTCGACGAGGTCGGCCCGGACGACGACTTCTTCGAGCTCGGCGGCGACTCCCTGGCCGTCGAGGCGCTGATCACCTCCGTCGTCGCCGACCTGGGGGTCTCGCCCACGGCGGCCACCTCCTCGGTGCTGGTGCAGGCACCGACAGTGCGGGACTTCGCGGCCCGGCTGCGGCGTACTCCCGACAAGCGCGGAGCCGTGCTGGTGCCACTGCGCCCCGAGGGCTCACGACGCCCGCTGTTCGTGGTCGCCGGCGGCGGCGGCCTGGGGGTCGCCTTCGTCGCACTGGCTCGGGGGCTCGACCCCGAGGTGCCGGTGTGGGCGCTGCAGTCGCCCGGCATGGAGCGGCGGGCGCTGCCCGACCGCACGGTCGTGGGAGCGGCGAGGCGCTCGCTGAAGCTGCTGCGCTCGGTGCAGCCGCACGGGCCCTACCGGATCGCGGGGCACTCCTTCGGCGGCCTGGTCGCGTTCGAGATGTGCCACCAGCTGCGCGCCGCCGGCGAGCAGGTCGAGCTGCTGGCGGTGCTCGACTCGTTCCCGCCCGACCCGGCCCTGCACCCGCAGCCGCCGGTCCAGCCGCTGCCGGCCGCGCTCAAGCAGAACGTGGGGCTGCTGACCACCGGGCTGGTCTCACCCGGTGAGGGTCACTACTGGCGCTTCTTCGAGCTCAGCACCCGGGCCGGGCTCCGCTACCGCGGGGCGCCCTGGGACGGCCGGGCCGTCGTGGTCGTGGCCGACAGCCCGGACCGGGCGCTGCGTGAGCAGTGGGGCCCGCATCTGAGCGGCGACTGGTCGCTGGTCGCCGTCGGCGGCGACCACCTGTCGATGCTGCGCGAGCCCTACGTCGCCGGGGTGGCGACCGCCGTCGGTCAGCTGCTGGACGCGATCGACGGGATCTCGCCGGTCGGTTCGTCCTCCGGAGCCTCGCTCACCGCGGTCGAGGCTCCCTCGTCGGTCACCTCGGCCTGACCCGTCGGGCCCACCCCCGGCGCCGGCGCAGCCGCCGGTCCGGGTTTCGACTCGGGGCCCGCCTCCGGCGACGCCTCCGGGTCCGGTTTCGGGTCCGGTTGCGGTTTCGGGTCCGGTTGCGGTTTCGGGTCCGGTTGCGGTTCCGGGTCCGGCAGCAGGTCGGCGAGCACCTCGGCCAGGTGACGGCTCGCGCGGCCGGCCAGGTCGTCGAGCTGGGTGCGGCAGCTGAAGCCGTCCGCCAGCACCAGCGGCTCGGGCTGCCCGGCGTCCCGCGCCTTCGCGTCGGCGGCCTCGACGGCGGGCAGCAGCGCGGTGCGGGCGACCGCCACCGACAGCTCGTAATGCCCCTGCTCGACCCCGAAGTTGCCCGCCAGGCCGCAGCACCCCCCCACCGAGCTCAGGTCGGCGCCCATGGTCTTGAGCAGCGCCTCGTCGGTCTGCCAGCCGAGCACGGCCCGGTGGTGGCAGTGCGGCTGGGCCACACCGGTCACGCCGTCCAAGGCGCCGGTGAGCTGGGCGACGAACTCGGGCGCCTGTTGGGTGAGCAGCTCGGCCAGGGTCAGCACCCCCGCCGAGACTGCCGCGACGTCGCTGCCCTTCTTCGTGCGCGGGCCCAGCAGCTCGAGGGCGTCACCACGCAGCACCGCCGTGCACGACGGTTCGAGCCCCACCACCGGCACCCCGGCGGCGATCTCAGGCGCCAGGGCGTCGACGGTGCGGCGCAGGATGCGGCGGCCCTGGTCGAGCTGGCCGGTGGTCACCCAGGTGAGGCCGCAGCAGAGCTGCTTCTTGGGCAGCCGCACCTCGAAGCCGGCCGCCTCGAGCACCCGGATCGCCGCGATCCCGACAGTCGGGCTGAAGGTGTTGGTGAAGGTGTCGGTGAACAGCACCACCTGCGGGCGCTTCGCCTCGACGGTCGCCGCAGCGGCGACAGCAGCAGCGGCGGGCGGGCCCGCCGTCGTCGCTTCGACCTGAGGTGATGCGGGGGTGGCGCTCTGAGCGGCTGCCTTCTGCGCTGCAGTCGCCGCCTGGGCGAGCGCCCTCTGTGCTGCTGCCGCTGCCTGGGCGGCGGCCTTGGCAGCACGCGCCTCCTGCGCCGCCCGCGCGGTGAACCAGGCCCGGACCGTCTGGCGCGGCGAACGTCGGCAGCGACCGTCGCTGGTCGACGCCCGCGGCCCGCTTCACCATCGACCCCAGCGCCGCGGAGCGCATCGTCGCGTTCGCCAGACCCGAGGTGCGCGAGGCCATCCGGGCCCACCGGGGCAGCCGGCCCAGCGTGTAGTGGCTGCGGGGACGGACGCGGTGCCGGTAGGACTGGTGCAGCACCTCGGTCTTGTACGAGGCCATGTCGACGCCGGTCGGGCACTCCGACGAGCAGCCCTTGCAGCACAGGCACAGGTCCAGCGCCTCGTGCACCTCCTCGGAGCGCCAGCCGCTGCGCACCAGGGTGCCGTTGACCATCTCCTGCAGCACCCGCGCCCGGCCGCGGGTGGTGTCCTTCTCGTCCCCGGTGGCCAGGTACGACGGGCACATGACGCCACCGGTGGCGGTGGTGTCGGCCCGGCACTTGCCGACCCCGATGCAGCGGTGCACGGCCTGCGGAAGTCGCCGCCGTCGTCGTGGTAGGCGAACCCGAGACGACGGCGCAGCGGCACGGCGCGGGCCGCTGCCGGCATCCGCAGGTCCGCGTCCAGCGGGGCCGGGCCGACGAGCGACGCCCGGGTTGAGCACGTTGCCGGGGTCGAACGATGGCCTTGACCGCGGCTGAACAGCTCGATGGCGGCCGGGGAGTACATGGCGGGCAGCAGCTCGCTACGGGCCCGGCCGTCACCGTGCTCCCCCGACAGCGAGCCGCCGTGCGTGGCCACCAGCTGCGGCCGCGGCGACGAGGAACTCGGCGGTACGCCCGGGGCCCGTCGCGGCCGACAGCGGGAAGTCGATCCGGATGTGCACGCAGCCGTCGCCGAAGTGGCCGTAGGCATCAGGCCGACCAGGTCGAACTCGGCTCAGCAGCGCGTCGAAGTCGCGCAGGTACGCGCCGAGCTGCTCGGGCCGGCACCGCGGCGTCCTCCCAGCCGGGCCTGGGCCGGCTTGCCGCGCGGGCTGCGGCGCCGACAGGCCCGCCCCGTCCTCGCGGATGCGCCACAGCTTGCCGCGCTCGGCGGCATCGGTGACCACCCGGAGTCCAGGGCACCGGCGTGCGGCCATCAGCCGCGCGGCTCGCGGCGCGCAGCCTCGGCCGCGGTTCCAGCCCGCCATCTCGACGAACAGCCAGCCCCCGCCCTCGGGCAGGGCCGGCACCGCGGCGTCGCCGCGTCGGGCGCGGAACACGTCCACGAGCCGCGCGTCCAGCCCCTCGACCGCGACCGGCTTGTGCGGCAGCAGCGCCGGGCACCGCGTCCGCGGCGGCGGCCATGTCGGGGTAGCCGAGCACCGCCAGCACGCTGGCGAGCGGCGACGGCGACCAGCGCACGGTCGCCGCCGGTGACGATGGCGAGGGTGCCTTCGGTGCCGGCCAGGAAGCGCGCCAGGTCGGCGCCGCTTCTCGGGCAGCAGGTGCTCCAGGCGAGTAGCCGGACACCTGGCGGCCGAACCGGCCGAACTCGGTGCGGATCATGGCCAGGTTGGCCTGCACCAGCTGCGACACCTGCTGCAAGGCGTCCGAGCTGCGCATCGGGGTGCCCTTGGCGGCGTTCGGGTCCAGTCCCGCCCAGCCGGCGAGCCAGCGAGCGCTTCTCGCCGGTCCGGTCAGCACGTCCAGACCCAGCACGTTGTCCGCGGTGCGGCCGTACGCCAGTGCGCGCGAGCCGCAGGCGTTGTTGCCGATCATGCCGCCGAGGGTCGCCCGCGTGTGCGTGGAGGGGTCGGGGCCGAACCGCAGCCCGTGCGGTGCGGCGGCGGCCTGCAGCCGTCGAGAGCACCGCGCCGGGCTCCACGACCGCCGTCCGCGCCTGGGGATCGACCGGCAGTGACCCGGTTCAGGTGCGGCTCGAGAATCGAGCACGACCCCGGCCCCGACGGCGTTGCCCGCGATCGAGGTGCCGGCGCCGCGCACGGTCAGCGGCACGGCGAGGCCTGCGGACGACCTCGAGCGCGCCGGCCAGCTCGTCGGCATGCCGCGGGAAGCACCACGCCTGCGGCACCACCCGGTAGAGCGAGGCGTCGCTGGAGTACTCGGCCCGGCGTCGCCGTCCGGCCTCGACCCCCTCGACCCCTGCCTCGGCCAAGGCCTCGACAAGGGCTGCGGCCAGCGGTCCCAGCTCGCGCAGGTCGACGTCCTTGGCGGTGGGGGTCGGCGGCAGCTCGGGGACCGGCACCGGCTTGGGCCGGCTCACCGTGCGGGTCAGGCCCCCCCGCTTCAGCCTCGGCAGCTGCTTCGGTGTCGGCTCGGCCGCAGCCGGCGGCACTGTCGGCTCAGCAGCAACCGGCTGCCCTGTCGGCTCAGCCGCAACCGGCTGCCCTGTCGGCTCAACCGCAACCGGCTCGACAGTGGGTGCGGCCGATGGCGGATCGGTCGGTCCGGCACCGGGCTCGGCGTCTGCGGGCACGCCGGCAGCCGCGGCCGCTGCCGCTCGCTCTGCCGCCAGCGCCTCGCGCCGGGACCGGTACTCGGCCACGCGCCTAGAACTGGGCGATGACGTCGACCACGAGGATCGACGCGGGCTGAGCGGACGACCCTGCGGTCACGACGACGGCCCGGCTGCCCACCGGGGCCCCCTTGAGGGCCTCGACGGTGCCGGTCACAGCGGCGGCGGACGCCGACTGCAGCGCCTGCCCCCAGGTGGCCTGGCTCTGGGTGCCGGTGGTCGCGTCGGCCTCGACGATCTGCAGCAGCAGGGTCTTGGCAGCGTCGATCGGAGCCCCGGTCCCCTTGATCAACAATCCGGACAGCGGTGCCGCGCCGGGCTTGACCCCGGTGACCCCGGTGACCTTCGGCTGCTTGCCGACCTGGGAGTCCACGCTCGGCAGGCCCGCCGGCAGCGGCGTGGTGACCACGGTCCCGGAGGCCGCGCTGGTCTTGGCGTCGTAGGCGGCCATCACGTCGACGACGAACAGCAGGGCCTGCCCGGCGAGCGGGTTCGTCGCGCTCGCCGCGGCCCCGTAGGCCAGGGCCGGCGGGATCGTGATCAGCACCCGGCTGCCGATCTTCTGCCCGACCAGGGTCTGGTCCCAGCCCTTGATGACCTGCCCGATGCCGATGCCGAAGGCGGCCGGAGCCTTGTGGTCGTAGGAGTTGTCGAAGACGTAGACCGCGCCGTCCTTGGGCGCCCAGGTCTGACCCAGGTAGTTGACCACCAGGGTGTCGCCCTTGGCGACGACGGTGCCGGTGCCGGGCTGCAGCACCTCGAGCGCCAGGTCGGCCGGGGCCGCGCCGCTCGGAACCGTGAGCGCAGGCTTGTCACCGAGGTTGCCGGTGACCTTCACACCGATCTTGGTCGAGAGCACCGGCGAGGTCACGGCCGGCAGGCCGCTGGGGCTCGGCGCCGACGAGGCACCAGCGCTGGCGCCGGCGGAGGCCGCTGCGGAGTCGGCGGCCGAGGCCGACGCCGCGGCGCTCGAGGACGAGGTCGAGGCGTTGGGGCCGCCGCAGGCGGACAACGCGAGGACGGCGGCCGCCGCGGGCACGACGATCAGGCGGGCGGTCAGGGCCGAGTTGAGGGTCACGGTGCCACACGCTACCGGGCGACGGCCGTTCCGCCGGTGTCCGGGCTCCTAGAGTGGCGCGATGGGCACCTTCCGGATCCGTCAGGCGGCCGAGCTGCTGGGGGTCAGCGACGACACCGTGCGGCGCTGGGCCGACTCGGGTCGACTGGCCACCGTGACCGACGAGGCGGGCCGCCAGGCCGTGGAGGGGGCCGTGCTGGCCCGCTTCGCCGAACAGCTCGCGACCTCGCCCGACACCGGCGGCACCCGGGGGTCGGCCCGCAACCGCTTCGCCGGGCTGGTCACCAATGTGGTGCGCGACACCGTGATGGCCAAGGTCGACCTGCAGTGCGGACCGTTCCGGGTGGTCTCGCTGATGAGCCGCGAGGCGGCCGACGAGCTGGGACTGGAGCCGGGGGTCCTGGCCGTGGCCGTCGTCAAGGCGACCACGGTCGTCGTCGAGCGCCCCACCTGAGACCGGTCGAAGACGTCCCCGCGGGGACGTCGCGCGGGGACGACGTCGTCCAGCGGTCCCCCGGTGGGCGTCACTCCTGCGGAGCGTCGTCGTCCGGTTCTGGATCCTCGTCGAGGAGGCGCACCCGGTCGGCCAGCTCGGCGACCGCCGCACCTGCCTGGGCAAGCGCCTCGGCCGCGGCCGCGACGTCCTGCTGCTGCACTGCGGCGGCGGCCTCGGCGTCCTGCTGCTCCTGTCGCGCCGCGACCAGGTCGGCCTCGACCTGCTGCACCCGCCGCTGGGCTTGCTCCGACCGGGTGACGGCGGCGCGGGCGGCGGCCTGGGTGGCCTCGTGGCCACGACGCAGCCGAGCCTCGTCGTCCTGGGCCCGATGCCAGGCCAGCCGGGCGGCGGAGCGGTCCCGCTCGCGAGCCTGCCGGGCCGCCTCGCGGGCGCGCTCGGCCCGTTGCCGCTCGGCCCGGGTGACCAGGGCGACGACGGCGCCACCGCCTTCGATCAGGCCGCCTTCGATCAGACCGCCCTCGGTCTGGCCGTCGAGGCCGGAGCCGTCGCCGGAGCCGGCCCCCGGATCGTCCGCGTGCCGGCCGGCCCGACCCGGGCTGCGGCCGCTCGGAACCGCCCGCAGCGTCGGCCGATCGGCTGCCGCCGGCGGCCGCCCGGGCGCCGGGCGGATCCCTGACGGTGCCGGCTGCCGGGCAGGGCGTTGGCCGCCGGATGCACCCGAGGCACCCGAGGCACCGATCGGGACAGCGCCCTCGCCGGTCCCCAGCCCGCCGAAGCCGCCCAGGCCCGAGTAGGTCAGTCCGGTGGTGAGCCGCCCGGCCCGCACCTCGGCGGCAGCCACCGGGTCGGCGAGCGCGGCCCGCAGGGTCTGCTCGACCTCCTCGACGACTCCGGACGAGACCGTGCGGCCCAGCTCGTGGGCCAGGGCTCGGGCCTGTCGGGCCATCGCCGCGACCAGCTGCCCCCGCTGGGTGGTCAGCTGCCGCAGCTGGTCGCCGTCCAGCTCGTCCTGGGCGGCCCGCAGCGACGCGGCCAGGTCGAACAGGGCCTCGACCTGGTCGCCGTGGTGACGCACCAGGGTGTTGACCAGCCAGGCGCCGACGGTCGGGCGGCGCAGCCCGGTGATGGTGGCGGCGGCCGCCTTGTCGCCGTCGGCCTTCGCCGCCTTGGCCAGCTCGCTGCGCTGCGGCACGAACTCCTCGGGCGTCAGGGCGTACAGGTCATCGATCACCTGCTCGAGCTCCTCGGGATCCACACCCCCATCGTGCCGTGCCTCAGCCTCGACGTCCCCCGCCGCGGCCACCAGCAGCCCGCACCAGCAGCCCGCACGCGCACCCGCAGCCCGCGCCGCGCCGCACCGCACCGCACCGCACCGCACCGCACCGCACCGCACCGCACCGCACCGCACCGCACCGGCAGCCCGCACCCGAGGCCGCCGGCGCCGGCGCTCGGGCCCTCGCCCCATCGAGTGGTCGCAGTTGACCGCCCGAATCGTTGGGATGCGACGATCTGCGACCACTCGACATCCGCCCCCGACCAATTGCGACCACTCGACATCCGCCCCCGACCAATTGCGACCACTCGACACCGGAGGGGCTGTCGACGAGTCGTTTCGCTCCGATCGACGCCCCAGGCCCCGCCGAGGTGACCCAGGGTCACCCTCGACCGGTTCGTCAGACTTGTTCCCACGCCACAACCTGAAGATCGGCGGGCGAGCCCTCCGAGCAGGACGGGACCTCAGGTCCCGGACGCCTGGGTCAGGTCGTGGACGGTGACGCCGCCGATGGTGGTCGAGGTGAAGGTGGCCTGCACCCAGGCCGCGATCCCCTGCGACGAGCTCGACCCGGACTCGGCCGGCATGCCACCGCCACCGCCACCGACGCCACCACCGCGGATGAAGTAGTGGATCTGCTCGGCCGCCACGTAGGCCTGGAACTGGGCCAGGGTCGGCGAGGGGTCCGAGCCGTTGAAGCCGCCGATCGGCATCACCGACCGACCGCTCGCCAGCTGGTACCCGGCCGCCTGCTGCGACCCGATCGCCGCGGCCGCCCAGCGGTAGCTGTCGGAATCGGCCTGCAGGGCCGCGACGAAGGTCGCGGACGGGGTCACCGCGTCGAGGATCCCGCCGGGACCACCCGCGACCCCGGGACCGCCGGGTACGCCCGGGCCTGGCATGCCACCGGGACCCCGCATGCCACCGGGGCCTGCCATGCCGCCGGCCACCTGCGGCCCGGCCGTCGGGATCGACCCGGTGTGGGCCGTCGCGGCCGTCTGCACGGGCCAGCGCCACCGTGTAGTAGGGGTGGAAGATGCCCGCCATCAGGCTGAAGGTCAGACCGGTGACCACAAGCCAGAGCCCCCACATCACGAACGCGGCACGGGTGCGGTCGACCCGCGGCGCCCGCCGGGTCAGCCACAGCCCGGCCACCAGGAACAGCAGGGACGCCGGCAGCAGCCACGCGATCTGGCCGCCGATCTCCCCGTCGAACAGCCTGGTCAGACCGGTGGCACCCCAGCCGTTGCCGCCACCGACGCTGCCGGTCTCGTTGCCGGTCAGCCGCCCGAACCCGTTGTAGCCCAGCGCCAGCTCGAGCACCGAGTTGGTCTGCGAGCCGCCGATCCAGGGTCGTTGCGAGACGGGCACCGCCATCACGGCGACCAGGCCGGCCCGCCGGGGTGAACCAGCGCCGGACGACGCGCACCAGCAGCGCCACGCTGGCGATACCCATCAGGGCCTCGGGCACCAGCAGGCTCCACGAGCTGAGCCCGAAGACGCGCACGACAGGCTCATCACCCATACGGCGAGCGGCGTCTTGTCGACCGTGATCGAGCCGGCGGCGTCGGAGGAGCCGAAGAATAGCGCCGTCCAGCTCTGGGATCCGGCCTGGGCTGCCTCGGCGGTCACACTCCGAGGAGAACTACCCCGTCAGGACCAGGTCCATTCCTGCGAGTCGGGATCGTCACGACGGTCGGCGTGAGGCGTCGCAGCGGACGTCGACGACCCGGATCCCGCCGCGCCGAGGGCCCCGGCCCGCTTGCGGGCCTCGTCCACCCATGCCTCGAACAGCTTGCCGCCTTCAGCAGCACGATCGGGGAATCGCCTCGCCCACGGTTCGTAGCTGTCGTGGGCGAGACGACGGTAGGCCCCGCCCAACGACACGGCGTCGGCCACGGGCACCTCCTCGGAGTCGGCGGCGAGCCTGGCCAACAACTCGCCCCGTCGACCCTCCAGCGAGGCCAACCGACGCACCAGCTCGACCGTCACGTCCTCATCGGCCCCGCTTTCGCCGGCGCGACCCGTCAGATCCGCAATCTGAAGACGCGCCTTCGCGCCATGATCCCCGATCTCGTAGGCCGGGTCGAGCAGGGCCTTTGCTCTCTTGTAGTCCCCGGTCAGCTCGTCGAGTCGGCCAGGCCGGCCAGGATCGTCGGGATCGCCGTCCTTCAGATCCGTCCGGAGGCTGTCCAGTCGCTCCTGCCTGGCCGCCAGCACAGCGGCGACATCGTCGCCGAGGATGCGCAGCCGCCAGCGGGTGTCGCCGGTCAGTTCGCTCGCGGCACTGTCTGCCCGCCAGACCGCCTGACGCAAGTCGTCACGGCGCCGACCCCGGTCAAGTCGCTTCTTGGTCACCAGCACGAGTACAGCCAGCAGCCCTCCTGCCACCAGCAGGAGCACCAGGTCGCCCGTCATGCCATCAGCACCACCCTCAGCCCAGCCGTGCGGTCATGGTCGCCGGGCGCGGACCGACCGGCGCAGCGCAACCCGTCGTCGGTCGCGGCGTACCCGCCGCCACGCTGGACGTGCCGCTGTGCCGGCGCCGGCGCACCGCCAACATCGGTCCGCCAGGTGTCGATCGTCCACTCTGCGACGTTGCCGGCCAGGTCCATCGCGCCGCACCGAGCCGCCCCAGCGGGGTAGCAGCCGACCGGAACCGTCGCCGAGCCGAACAGTCCCCGACGCGCACGGGCGACGAAACCCCAGGCCCGATCGTCGGTCGGCGGCTCACCCCAGGGGTACTCGCGCCCGTCGCCGCCGCCGGCGGCGGCCTCCCACTGGATCTCGGTCGGTAGCCCCAGATCCGCGGCGGTCTGCTCGGCCAGCCAGCCGCAGAACTCCTGGGCGTGCCGCCAGAACATGGTCGCCGGCTCGTTCTGGCCAGGCGGACCGGACGACCCGAGCTGCTCGGCCGGGGCCTCGGGCCACACCCTCCACT
The DNA here is from genome assembly GCA_963738495.1 of uncultured Actinomycetota bacterium. Classification (GTDB taxonomy): domain Bacteria; phylum Actinomycetota; class Actinomycetes; order Actinomycetales; family Kineosporiaceae; genus CAVTWW01. The sequence goes on along the minus strand of CAVTWW010000009.1, from coordinate 318,151 downwards.
GCTCCCAGGTCAACGGGTACCGGGCGACGAACAGCACGCCCGCCCGCTCGTCGACACCTCCGGGAACCACGACGAAGTAGTCGTCGACCGCCGGGCTCAGGCCGCCGGCCTGGTCCCGAGCACGGGTGACCTGCTCGCGCCACTGCTCCACAGTCACCGGGTACCTCGGATCCTGCAGGACACCGAGCATCCGGGCGGCCTCGATGCGTTCCGCCTCGAGCAGCGGCTGGGCCTGGTCGGCGAGCACGGTCACCAGGCCGGCCCGCACGTCCTCGCCCAGGCTCGTCAGCCGCAGCTCCGCGCCCGCGCCCGCGCCCTGGATCAGGATCCGCGCAGCGATCACCAGGTCGCGATGCCACCTCTCGACCGCCTTGTCGTGACCGACGTCCCGCCGCACGACCAGCGCTGCGATCCATCGAGCGAGCCGGTCGGTGTCCAACTGCCCAGCGGCCTGCAGGATCGGCACGGCCCAGCGATCGCCATGGCGGTGTGCGTGCAACACGGCAACAGGGTCCTGACCACCGGTCAGATATCTCGCAGTGGCGTGCTCCTGCATCGTCAGGGTGCTGAACCCCAGCCTGGTGCGGCCTCGGACCCCACGCGGCGGGTCCCAGGGCAGGACCGCCGGCCCCTGCGGGAACTCCAGCCTGTCGATCGGCTGGTCCACCTCGAGCAGGAGGTCGTGGCTGCGGGCGCCGTGCTCGCGCAACGGCGGCCACGACCACTCGCCGGCCCCCCGGCGGGTCGGTGTCATCAGCCCGCTCCTCTCGGCCAGAGCCTGAAGGGCCCGACGCTCCTCGTCGTCCCGAGGCTCCTCGACCAGGCCACGCCCGCCCTCGGGCGCCGCCCGGTGCGCCGTGACCGCGATCCGGTCCAGGAGGGAGTGGGTATCACGCATGGACCAATGCGGCAAACGTGCGAAGTCGGCGATCCTGGGCAACCCACGCGCAGCATCCCAGCCTTCCAGCAGCAGGCCGAGCCCGAGCTCGCAGAACCCCGAAGGCTCCTGGAGCAGGGGGTGCAGCAGCGCGTCGCCGTGGTCGTCCCCCGCGACGGCACGACGCGGCACCATGAGCAGTGCGGTGAAGGCTGCCATGAGCGGCGTCCGCACCAGCTCGCACAGCCAGGGGCGCTCGATCATCGCGCTCACCAGGGCGTCAGCGACGGCCTCGGCCTGCCTGCGGCCGGGTGGCCCCTCGGTCGCCGAGCGGTCCAGCACACTGCAGACCAGGTGCCGCACCTGGCCCAGCGTGAGGGGGGCAATGGTGACACGTGGCCAGGGCAACAGGTCGGCCACTGCGACGAAGGCGGCAGGACGACACGACAGCACGACCGCCAGGTCCGGACGCCGGGAGGCCAGGTCGGCGACAGCACCTGCCAGGGCGACCCGGACGTCGGGCCGGGCCACTTCGTCGAGCCCGTCGACCAGCACCAGCCCCTGTGGCGGAAGCCTTCGGCCGAAGGCGTCGACCACCCGCTCGACGGGCTCGGCCGGCCGAGCGTTCAACGCCCGCAGCGAGAACACGGCCCCGTCGGGGCCGCCGTCGGCGCCGCGCGACAGATCCTGCAGCACGGTGGACTTGCCGGACCCGGGATCACCGATGAGCACCACCCGCTGCTGGGAACGTAGTGCGTCGACGACGAGCGTGCTGCGGGCCAGCACATGTCCGAGACCGAAGTGCAGGTTCGGCCTCGGGCGGCTGGACAGCTCGTAGATGTCCATCACCGCCCGATCAGGCAGAGCGCTGTCCGGATCGAACTCGGGCCGCAGCTCCTGCGGCGCCAGGTCGTCGTCGAGGAAGTACTCGGCGTTGCGCATCGCGGGCCAGCGCCCGATCTCGACCAGCTCGGTGCACGCCAATGGAGTCCGGACGGCACCTGCGAGGTTCAGCGCGGCGAGCTGCCCGGACACCCGACGGAGCACGCTGTCCACCACCGCACGAAGAGTCCCATACCCGCCGCGGTCGGGTCGACAGGCAGACACGCGAACACGGTCGGCGGCGGGCGTCGGGGGCCGCCGCCGCCGACCGTGGCTCGTGGGGCGCCGAATGCGGCGCTCACGGTCCGGCCGATCGCGTCCGGGTTGGCACCCGGCCCCTGGTCGATCAACTTTCCGTGTTCGGAACATTACTGTGAGTGGTGGGTGGTTGCGGCCACGCCGCCCTCATCAGTTCGGGCGAAACTGCTGCCCCTCCGCTCGGCCTCCGCCCGTCCCCTCGGCTCGACGGCCGGGCGCGGGCGGCGACCGGTCGTCAGGGTTCGGTGCAGGTTCGGTGAGCCCGACCAGGCTCTCGTTGCACTCCCAGCAACGAGTCGTACAGTCGAAGCATGAGGACAGCAGGGTGGGGACGCGAGGGCGCACGACGGGCAGGCATCGCCTCGTCGCGGATCACCGCGGGGGCCTGGTGGCGCTGGCTGGTACCGGTCGGGGTCGCCGGGCTGGTCGCCGGGGGGCTGGTGGTCTCGAACGCGGTCGCCGACTCGCCGCCGTCCCTGCCCGAGCGCACCCCTGCCCAGGTGCTCTCACTGGCCGCGGGCACCCAGGTGCGCGCCTTCTCAGGCACCGTCACCACCCATGCCGCCCTGGGGCTGCCCGACCTGTCGGCGTTGCAGCAGCTGGCCGGGGGCAAGGCCGGAGCCGGCGGGTCGTCGTCCAGCTCGGTCACCGACCTCACCGGCCTGGCGACCCGGTTCGTCACCGGCGACACCACCATGCGGGTCTGGCACAGCGACGCCGGTGACCGGGTGCAGCTGATCGACACTCTCGGCGAGGTCGACCTGGTGCGCACCGGCACCGACCTCTGGGCCTACTCCTCCGCCGACCGGGCCGCCGCCCACGCCTCCCTGGCCGACCTGGCCGACCTGCCGCCAAGGGTTCCGCCCACAGCGCTCCGTCCAGCGCCTCGGCGACGACCCCGAAGCTGCCGACCGTCCCGACGCCCCAGGCACTGGCCGACCAGGTGATCAAAGCGCTCGACCCCACCACCGTGGTCGCCCTCGACGCCCCGGCCCGGGTGGCCGACCGCGCCGCCTACCGCCTGGTGCTGACCCCTCGCACCTCCGGCACCCTGGTCTCGCACGTCGACCTAGACGTCGACGCCGCCACCGGCGCCGCCCTTCAGGTCGCGGTCTACGCCCGCGGCGCCACCGCCCCGGCGATCCGAGCCGGGTTCACCAGCGTCGACCTGACCGCGCCGGCGGCCTCGACCTTCGCCTTCACCCCACCGGCCGGAGTCACCGTGCACCCCTTCGGTGACGGCCTGCCCCGGACGGGCTCGCCGAAACCCTCTGCCGGGACGAGCCGTCCCGGCCTGACCACCAGGCCGGCGACGCCGCCGCACGTGGTGGGCACCGGGTGGGACGCCGTGGCCGTGGCCGACGCCCGCATGGTCGGCGGCACCGACGCCGCCGCGCTCAGCGGCGTCCTGGCGGGATCCCTGTCCGGCGCTGCCGCCGGCCAGCTGGCCGGGGGCAGCGGCACCGACCCCGCCAAGCTGCTGCAGGGGCTGACGACCGCCGTCCCCGGTGGCCGGGGGGTGCAGACGGCGCTGGCCAGTGTGCTGCTGACCGACGACGGCCGGGTGCTCGCCGGCGCGGTGCCGCTGAGCACCTTGAGCTCGGTGGCCGCCGCCGACCTCGCGGCCAAGTGACGCCCCGGCGGTGAGCGACCTCGCGATCGCGACCCATGGGCTGACCAAGCGCTACCGCCACCAGACCGCCGTCGACAGCATCGACCTCGTCGTCCCCCACGGGTGCGGTCTACGGGTTCCTCGGGCCGAACGGGTCGGGCAAGACCACCACCATCCGGGTGCTGCTGGGCCTGGCCGCCGCCACCGCCGGCGATGTGCAGCTGCTGGGCCGGCCGATGCCGTCGTCCGGTCGCTCGGTGCTGCCGCGCGTCGGGGCGTTGGTCGAAGGGCCTGCGCTGTACCCGTTCCTGTCCGGGCCGGCCAACCTGCGCCGCCTCGACGCGGCCGACCGGCTGGCACCCGCCCGCACCCGGGAGCGCCGGATCGCCGAGGCGATCGACCGGGTGGGCCTGACCAACGCCGCCGACAAGCGGGTGCGGGCCTACTCCCTCGGCATGAAGCAGCGGCTGGGGCTGGCCGCGGCACTGCTGCAGCCCCGCGAGATCCTCGTGCTCGACGAGCCCACCAACGGCCTCGACCCGCAGGGCACCCGCGAGGTGCGGCACCTGGTGCGCGACCTGGCCGCCGACGGCACCACCGTCTTCGTCTCGTCGCACCTGCTGGCCGAGGTCGAGCAGATCTGTTCGCACGTCGGGGTGATGAGCGCCGGCCGCCTCGTCGCCCAGGGCACCCTGGCCGAGCTGAGCGCCACCGGGTCCACGCGACTGGCGGTCACCACGCCGGACGTCGACCTGGCCGCGGCGACGCTGGCCGGCCTCGGGCTGACGGCCCTGACCCGCGGCCAGGACGACACCGGCCCGGTAGGCAACCACGCATCCGGCGGCCGTCACGGGGCGGGATCGGTCACCGGCGACCTGCCCACGGACCCTGCGATCCCGGTCGAGGAGGTCGCTGCGGCGCTGGTGGCCGCCGGCGTCCGGCTGCGCGGCCTGGCGGTCGAGACCGACACGCTCGAGGACCGTTTCGTGGCCCTCACCGGAGAGGGGTTCGAGGTTGTCCGCTGACATCGAGGTGGCGGCGCGGGTCGAGCTGGGCCCGCCCGAGCCGGCACCGTCCCGAGGGCCACTGCTGGGCAGTCTGCGCGGGTCGCTGTTCGTCAGCGAGGTGGTCACCCTGATGCGCCGTTGGCGCACTCTGGCGATCCTCGCGGTGCTGGCCGCCGTCCCGATCATGATCGCGATCGTGGTCCGGGTCACCCACGGCGGTCGGGCCGGGCGCACCGGCGGCCCGGCGTTCATCGGTGCCATCACCGACAACGGCCTGTTCGTGGGCATGACCGCTCTGGTGGCCAGCATCCCGCTGTTCCTGCCGCTGGCGATCGGCGTGGTCGCCGGCGACACCGTCGCCGGCGAGGCGAACCTGGGCACCCTGCGCTACCTGCTGGTGGCCCCGGCCGGGCGCACCCGCCTGCTGGTCGTGAAATACCTTGCGGTGCTGGTGTTCTGCTTCGTCGCGCCACTGGTGGTCGTGGTGGTCGGGGCCGGCATCGGCGCCGTGCTGTTCCCGGTGGGGCCGACCACGTTGCTGTCGGGCGACACCGTCGGGGTCGGCGAGGCGCTGCTGCGCGAGCTGCTGATCGCCGGCTACGTGGGGCTCTCGCTGGCGGGCCTGGCCGCGATCGGGCTGTTCGTCTCGACGTTGACCGAGATCCCGGTGGGCGCCATGGCGGCGACGGTCACCCTGGCCATCATCACCGAGGTGCTCGACACGCTGCCGCAGACCGCGGCCCTGCAGCCGTACCTGTTCACCGACCAGTGGCTCGGGTTCGGCGACCTCCTGCGCAGCCCCATCTCGTGGTCGTCACTGCAGACCAACGCGATCCTGCAGGGCGCCTACATCGCGGTGTTCAGCGCGCTGGCCTGGGCCCGGTTCACCACCCGCGACGTCCTCAGCTGACACCGGTTCCCCAGTCAGCCGGAGGCCGGACTCTGCCCCTGGTTGGGGCGCGGGCCGAAGCTGGGGACGGCGATGCCGCAGGCGTCCAGTGCGGCCCTGACCTTCGGGTCGCTGAACAACGCCCCGAAGCCGCCCCGGCCACCGCTCGGCCTGGTTTCGGACGGGAAGTCGCTGGGTCGCGGGAACGACGGCCGATCCCCCGGCGAGAACGACGGCCGGGTACCGCTGAACGACGGTCGCCCCGACGGGATCGGCACGTCGATCCCGGCCGCGGTCAGACACTCCCGGATCTTCTGCAGCTGCGCCGCGTCGAACCGGACACCACCCGGCACCGGGCCGTCGATCCTGGAGTCACCGGGCGCTCCGGTGGTGGCCGCCCCGCCCGGTGCCACCGACGCCGACGGGGCGCCGCCGCCGCAGGCGGTCAGCCCGATCGCCACGGCACCGCACGCGACCAGGGTGACCGTGAGCCGAACGGCCTTGCGGGGCAGTCGGATCGTGGTGGTCATGAGAGCTCCTCGTGATCTGGCGGGGACGGGCGACGACAGCGGGGCAGCAGCTCAGCCGGCGGGCTTGCGGCTGATCAGGGCGGTGGCCGTGACGCTGCCGTCCGCGGCCTTGGTGCCGTGCACCGCGACCGAGGCCCCCGGCTGCAGCGCGGTCGCCCCCGTCACCGTGACCGTGGCCGTGACCGGCACGTGGACGACGACCGTTGCGCCGGCGAAGTTCTTGACCGTCACGGTCCCCGCAGCGATGCTGACCACCGTACCGACCACGATCGGCACATCGGTGGCCGACGTGGCGCCGGCGCCAGGCCCACCGGCGAAACCGCCAGGGCCACCGGCGAAACCGCTCGGGCCACCGGCGAACCCGCTCGGAATGCCACCGGCGCCCCCGGCCCCGACCCGGACGGTGCGCGAGCCCGCTGCCGTCGCCAACCCGGCATCATGACTGCGCTGCAGGGCAGCGCCGCCGGCGAAGGCACCGGTTGCCACCAGGCCCGCCACCAGCACGCCGGTGAGCCGGTTGACGCGGCGCGGCGGGTTCCACTCGGGGTCGAACATCGGGTCGCGCTCGGGCGCCTCGTTCGGCGGCGACGTCATGGCCTCGGCCTCATGTCTGTCGACGTGGTCGGTCACCGGCGGGATGCGGGCTCCGTCGGTCATCGGTCCGCTCCGGGCCCAGTCGCTCGTCGGCCCGCTCACTCGTACCTCAGAGCGTCGATGGGCCGCAGCGATGCGGCCCGGTTGGCGGGGTAGAGACCGAAGAACAGCCCGACCGCCACCGAGACCCCGAAGGCCAGCCCCACGGAGTACGGCGCCACCACCGGCTGCACTCCGACGATGGTGAACCGGCTGCCGACCAGGCCGACGACGACCCCCATCAGACCGCCGAACAGGCTCAGCAGCACCGCCTCGATGAGGAACTGCCCGACGATGTCGCGGCGCTGGGCGCCGATCGCCTTGCGGATGCCGATCTCTCGGGTGCGTTCGGTGACCGTCACCAGCATGATGTTCATGACCCCGATCCCGCCCACCAGCAGCGAGATCGCCGCGACCGACGCCAGCAGCACTGTGAAGGTCTGGGTGGTCGAGGTGACGGCCGACAGCAGTGAGGCCGGGCTGAAGACCGAGTAGTCGGGGTTGGTGGCGCCGACGTGGTGACGGCCGTTGAGCACGTCCTGCACCTCGGCCTGGGCCAGGGCGACGTCGTCCGCTGTGGCGGCCTTCACCGAGATGCTCGACAGGGTGCCGTACCCCGACAGGGTGTCCTGCACCGCGGTCAGCGGCGCCAGCACCCGGTCGTCCTGGTCCTGCGGCCCGGTGCTGCCCTTGGCGGTGAGCACCCCCACCACCTGGTAGGCGATGCCGTTGAACTGCACCGTCCTGCCGACGATGTCGAGCCCGGTGCCGCCGTACAGGTCGGTGGCCACGGTGATCCCCACGAGGGCCACCCGGTGCCGTTGGGTGTAGTCGGAGTCGGTGAAGGGCGAGCCGGCCTGCACGCTGTCGTTGTCGTTGACCAGATAGGACGGCGTGGTGCCGTAGAACGTGCCGACGGTGTGGGTGGCCCCCTGGTAGGTCGCGGTCACCGACGAGGCGCTCACCACCGGGGCCACGGAGACCACGTGGGGAGCGACCGTGCGGTCGTTGAGCGCCTCGGCGTCCTCGAGGGTGAGCCGGGCGACGTGGGTCTGGGTACCGGTGCTGACCGTCCCCGCCGCACCACCGGACCCGGCCGCGCCACCGGGCCCGGCCGCGCCGCCGGCTGCGGCGCCACCGCCCGGCGGGGCGACGACGCGCGCCCCGCCGCCGCCGAACGCCGCGCCGAAGCCGCCGCGGCCACCGGTGCCGCCCTGGGACGCCGTGACGGTCAGGGTGTTGCTGCCGAGGCGGCTGATCGAGTCCTGGACCGCCTTGCCCGAGCCGGTGCCGACCGCGACCAGGATGATGACGGCCGCCACCCCGATCAGGATCCCCAGCGTGGTCAGCGCCGATCGCAGCTTGTTCGCGGTGACCCCCCGGACGGCGAAGCCGAAGCTCTGGCGCAGGTTCACGCGCCCACCCCCGCGACGGCGCCGCCGGCGACGGCACCGCCGGCGACGGGCCGCAGCCGCACGTCGTCCAGCACCAGACCGTCCCGCATCCGCACGACCCGACGGGCCCGGCTCGGCGACGTCGCCCTCGTGGGTGATGACCATCAGGGTGCGGCCGGCCTCGTTGAGCTCGCCGAACAGGTCGAGCATCTCGGCGGTGCTGCGACTGTCGAGGGCGCCGGTGGGCTCGTCGGCGAGCAGCAGCACCGGCGAGGTGACCAGCGCCCGGGCCACCGCCACCCGCTGCTGCTGGCCACCGCTCAGCTCGTTCGGGGTGTGCCGCAACCGGTCTGCCAGCCCGACCCGCTCGAGCGCCTCGACCGCCAGCTCGCGGCGCCGCTTGGTGCCGATGCCGGCGTAGGCCAGGGGCAGCTCGACGTTGGCCAGCGCCGAGGTGCGGGGGATCAGGTTGAACGACTGGAAGATGAAGCCGATCTTACGGTTGCGCAGCAACGCCTGTCGCTTCTCGTCGAGGCGGCGGGTGTCGACGCCGTCCAGCAGGTAGCGGCCACTGGTGGGCACGTCGAGGCAGCCGATGATGTTCATCAGGGTCGACTTGCCCGAGCCGGAGGCCCCCATCACCGCGACGTAATCGCCGCGATGGACCACCAGGTCCACCCCGGCGACGGCCCGCACCTCGGCTGCGCCCTCGCCGTAGATCTTGGTCACCCGGCGCAGGTCGATGACCGGACGACGCCCATCGTCCGGCTGCCGGGCGCCCGGACCGACCGGGCCGGCCGGGCTGGTCACCCTCGGCCGCCCAGCCCGCCGACGCCGCCGATCCGCGGGAACCCGTTGCCCGTGGTCGACGTGGCGGTCGTGGGCAGCACCAGGACGTCGCCGTCGCTGAGGCCACCGGTGATCTCGGTGCCGTTGTCGCCGACCAGGCCCACCTGGACCGGGGTGAGGGTGTCGGCGCCGTTCTTGCGCAGGGTCACGGTGTGCCGCTGGCCGAGGGTGGTGACGGCGGACGTCGGTGCCACCAGCACATTGTCGGCCGAGCCGGTGGTGATCGAGATCGTCACCGAGGCCCCCAGCCGGGCCTGCTCCGGCGGCTGGTCGAGGGTCACGGTGACGGGATAGGTGACCACGTTGTTGGTCGTCGTCGGCTGCACCGCGATCGCTGTGACGGTGCCGTCGGTCTGGGTGTTGCTGGCCGACAGGGTGACGGTGGCCACCTGGCCCACCGTCACCGAGGCGATGTCGGCCTCGGCGATGTTCGCCGTCACCTGCAGCCGGGTCAGGTCGGACAGGACGACGAAGCCGGTCGTGGACGACGAGCTGGAGCCCGTGCCGCTCGACCCTGACCCGCTCGACCCCGTGCCGCTCGACCCCGTGCCGCTCGACCCCGACCCGCTCGACCCCGACCCGGACGACGAACCGCTGACGCTCTGGCCCACGACCCCGGCGACCGAGACCACGGTGCCGCCGACCGGTGCGACCAGGGTGGCCCCGCCCAGGTTGCTCCTGGCGGTGCTGACGGCGTTCTGCGCCGACTGCAGGGAGGCTTTGGCCTGGGCGCAGCTGGGCCGCGGTGGCTCCGGCGAGATCCTGCTGCTGGGTGAGCCGCTGCTGGGCCAGCTGGTTCTTGGCCGAGGCCACCTGCTGGTTGGCCGAGGTGATCGACTGGTTGTCCTTGGCCAGGGTCTGGGTGCGATTCGCCACGGCGGCGTCCACCTGCGCCTGGGTGCCGGTGCCTGCGGCCAGGGCGGCCCGGGCCGCGGCGACGGCGGCGTTCTGGGCGGTGGTGTCGCTCGCCAGCTGGGTCTTGGCGGTGGTCAGTGCGGCCTGCGCGCTGTCTACCCCCGCCTGGGCCGAGGCCACGGCGAGGGAGTCCTTCTGGCGCTGGTAGGTGGTGGCCCCGGCGGCGGTCTGGTCGTAGGCGGCCTGGGCACTGGCCAGCTGGGCCTGGGCGCTGTCGAGGCTGGTCTGCAGGGTCGCCGGGTCGATCGCGGCGAGCTTCTGGCCGGCCTTGACCACCTGACCGACCTTGACGTCGACGCTGGTCAGAGTGCCCCCGGCGGTGAAGCTGACCCCGACCGTCGCGGCGCTGGTCAGGTTGCCGCTGCCGGTGACACTTGCCGTGACCGAGCCGGTCCGCACCGTCGCCGTCCGGTCGGCGGTGGTGGTCGCGGTCCCGGGGTCACGCACCGAGAGGTAGGCGGCGACACCCGCTGCCACCACTGCCACTGCCAGACCCACGTTGACCCAGGTGGCACGTCGACCGCGCCGCGCTGCCGCCTGCAGCATGTGTCCTCCTCGCGACGGCGACCGATGTCGCCGCGCCGCATCATGCCCGGTCCGGCTGTGAGCCCGACAGCCCGGACCTGTGAACCACCTGAGAGTCCACCTGAAGACGGTCAGCCGCCGACGATCCGGTCCGGGTCGCCGGCGCCGCCGAAGTAGAGCCCCTGGGCATAGTCGCAGCCGATCTCCTGCAGCCGCTGCGCCTGCTGCGCGGTCTCGACCCCCTCGGCGGTCACCTTCATGCCGTGGGCGTGGGCGAGCGCGACGATGGCCGTGACGACGGCGTCCGCGCGGTCGTCCTGGCCGACCGTGACCACGAACGACCGGTCGATCTTCATGAAGTCCAGGGCGAAGCGGGGCAGGTAGGCAAGTGCCGAGTAGCCGGTGCCGAAGTCGTCGATCCCCACCGGCACGCCAGCCTCGATCAGGGAGCGCAGCGCGGTCTCGGCCCCCGGGGTCGAGGACAGGAACGAGCGTTCGGTGAGCTCGACCTTGAGCCGGGTGGGCGGCAGGGTGCTCAGTGCCAGGCCGTCCAGCAGCGAGCGCACCACCCGGGGGTGCTCGACCGAGCGGGGCGAGACGTTGACCGCCAGCCAGGGGCGGGGCGTGGCCGGCGCGGCGGTGCAGCGCTCCCACTCGACGACCTGGTTGAGAGCCGCCTCGATCACCCAGCAGTCGAGCTCGACGATGACGCCGGTGTCCTCGGCCACCTCGATGAAGGCGTCGGGACCGACGATGCCGCCCCGCTCGTCGAGCATGCGCACCAGGGCCTCGGCACCGACGATGTCGCCCGTGCTCAGGTCGACGATCGGCTGGTACTCCAGGGTGAGCCGGCCCTCCTCGAGGGCCTGACGCAGCTGCTGCTCGGCGCGGTGCCGGGCCTGGGCGCGGTCGCGCAGCGCGTCGTCGAAGACCACGTACCGGTCCCGGCCGGTGTCCTTGGCGCGGTACAGGGCCAGGTCGGCCTCGCTGAGCAGCTCGTCGATGTCGACGTCCCGCCCGTCGGTGCTGGTGACCCCGATGCTCGCCGGGCACACCAGCACCTCGCCGGAGGACAGCTGCACGGGGGCGCGCAGGTCGTCCAGGACGGCGCGAGCCAGCTGGCCCAGCTCCCGGCCGGACATGCCCGGCGGCGGCACGATCACGAACTCGTCGCCCCCCATGCGGGCGGTGACGCTGCCGAGCGGGACGACGCGCTGCAGGCGGCGGGCGACCTCGACCAGCAACCGGTCGCCCACCTGATGACCCAGGCTGTCGTTGACCAGCTTGAAACGGTCGAGATCGAGCAGCACCAGCGCGACGTCGCGACTGCGGTCGGCCAGCAGGTCGGTGACGTGACGGTCGAAGCCGTGGCGGTTGGCCAGGCCGGTGACCGGGTCGGTGGTCGAGCGCTGCTCGAGCTGCACCCGGTCGGCCACCTGGCGGGTGATGTCGACGGCGGCGCCGGCGATGGCGCCAGGCAGGTCGGCGTCCCCGGGCAGCGCCGTCGACCAGGCCTGCACATGACGGGTCACGCCGTCGACGCCCTGCACCCGGAAGGACTCGACGGTGCCGCCGCCACCACCGGCGGCGAGGGCGTCCAGGCGCTGCGCGCGCGGCAGGTCGTCGGGGTGGATCAGGCTGTGCCACAACGGCAGCGACGGCCGCACCGAGCCGGGCTCGAGGCCGGCGATGCGGTACATGTCGTGCGACCACTCCATCCGGCCGTCGTGGGGGTGCCACTCCCAGACGGCCAGGCCGGTCGACTCGGCGGCGGCCCGCAGGCCGGCCACGCTGCTGCGCAGGGCCGCCACCTGCAGGTCGCGGCCCCCGGCCTCGGCGACGGCTCCCCAGGCCCCGACGATGCGGTTGCCGACCCGGCGCATCTCGCCCCAGATGTTGACCTGGCGGCTGGGCCGCCCGGGCGGGGCCACCCGGCAGGTGAACGTGAGCCCGGCGGCGCCGCTGAGCTGGGCGGCCAGGGTGGCGTCGAAGCGGCCGCGGTCGTCGGCATGCACCAGCGAGCGCAGGGAGGGCAGGGTGATGCGGTCGCCGGCCCTGATGCCCAGCAGCTCGCCGAGGGAGTCCGACCAGCTGGTCTTGCCGCTGATGACGTCCCACTCCCACAGGCCCAGGCCGGAGCCGGCGGCCAGCCAGCCGCCGTCCAGCCCTGACGCCACCGACGTGGACGACGGCAGGGTGGGCGCGAGCCCGGCCAGTCCCCGTGCGGCCACGGCGGCCAGCACCCCGACGCCGGCGACGTCGGCGTCGTCGAACCACCGGGGGTGCGGCGAGGTCAGTGCGAGCACCCCGAGCAGGCGCTCGCCGTCCACCATCGGCACGGCCAGGTGCGACAGGGCCGCCGGGCAGCAGGCGGACGTCGCCGGGTCCAGCGACTCCCCGATCCGCACCGGACGGCGCCCCGACAGGGCCGCGCCGCAGACCGTGCCCTGGGTGGGCACCCGCTGACCGGCCAGCTGGCCCAATCCCCCGGTGGCGGCCCGCTGCACCAGGAAGCCGCCCTCGAGCAGCGCGACGGTGGCGGGGGCGTCGAGCAGGGTGGCCGCCGAGGCGGCCAGCTCGGCGAGCAGGGCGTCGGTGCGGCCGGCGGCGGCCTGCAGCCGCTCGGTGGCCTGCACGATCGCGGTGTTCCAGCCCTGGCCGCGGGGGGCGGCCGCGTCGGCCATGACCTCGAGGTCGCGGGACGGCGCCGAGTCGTCGACCACGAGCCGCAGGTAGGGGGTCTCGGTGGCGGACAGGCCGACGGCGCGCGTCACCGACATGGCCTCACCCCTCCCGCACCTGAGCCCTGCTGCGACTCGACCACACGGTCACCAACGCCGGCAGACCCACCGGGGGTTCGACGGACCGATCGGACTCCGGAGGGGTTATGACAGCATTCCGGACAGTGCGGGTCCGTGACAGGGGAAGCCGGACATCTGGCCCGAACTGCCGAGGGTCCGACCTCGGGGTGCGCCCTGCCGGGGCCCGACCTGCCCAGGGCAGCCGCGTCAGCCGAAGCTGTCGTACCTGACCCGGTCGAGCGGGACGGCGTGCTCGCGCAGCAGCACCCGCACGGCCTCGACCATCGGCGGCGGCCCCGCCACGTAGAACTCGGCCTCGCCCAGCGCCGGCAGCTGCTCTCCGAGCAGGTCGGTGACGAACCCGACCGCACCGGTCCAGCCGTGGTCCGGCCTCGCCACGATCCCGTGCAGCCGTCCCCGGGTGAGCTGCGACGTCGCCTGGTGCAGGTCGTCCCAGCAGACGAGCTCCGGGACGGTGGCGGCGCCGTAGAAGACGTGCACCGGACGGTCGCGGTCCACCCCGGTCGAGAGCTGACGGGCGAGGGCCCGGATCGCCGAGATCCCGGTCCCGCCCGCCACCAGCACCACCGGGCGCTCGCCGGGCCGCAGCCAGCTGTCCCCGTAGGGCAGCTCGATGTCGATCCCGTCGTCGTGCGCCAGGTCGAACAGCCGCCGGCTGCCCGGCCGGCCGGGGTAGCGCTTGGCGATGAAGCTGACGGCGCTCGTGCCCGGCAGGTCGGCCATCGAGTAGCACCGCCGAAGACCGGGGGCCAGCACGAGGATGGCGTGCTGGCCAGGGCGGTAGTCGGCCGGGCGGTCCAGGACGAACCCGAACCGCACGATGTCGGGCCCCACCTCCTCCCGAGACTCCAGCCGGGCGCGGTAGTCGGCGGTGGGACGCTCCGGTGACGGGGCCTGCTCCGCCCGCAGCACCTTGAGGGTGAGGTCTCCGGTGGCCGCCGACTGGCAGGCGACCACCCGTCCGCGACGGGCGTCGCGCGGGTCGACACTGGGCGCCTGGGGGTAGAGCAGCTCGGTGTCGCCCTCGACGACGGTGACCTTGCAGGTGCCGCAGCTGCCCCAGCCGCACTCGAAGGGCAACCAGACGCCCGCCCGCCGGGCGGCCGCCAGCGATCGCTCGCCGGCAGCCGCCTCGAACACCTGCTCCGCCCCGGCGAGCCGCACCCGGTGCCGGGCCGGCGGGTCGGGGGGCTGAGCCGTCACCCGCTCACAGCCCGGCGGCGTCCAGCAGCGACTGCCGCACCGCCAGGGCCCCGGCCACGACCCCGCCGGCCGGCAGGGGGTGGGCGGGTGTCTCGAACAGCGGGGCCAGGCCGGCGACCGCGGCGTCGGCGCCGGGTCGCCAGGCCTCGAGCCAGCCGGACACGACGTCCGCCATGGCCGGGTCCTGCTCGATCGCGTACGTCACCAACGCCGCGGTCCAGGCGCGGCTGCGCCGGGCGTCGAGGTCGAACTCGGCCAGCAGCAGCGACAGGTACTCGTCACCGTTGCGGGCCGCCAGGTCGGACAGCTGCAGGTCGACGAGGGCGTCCAGCGCGGGCTTGACCGCGAGGTTGAGGGCGACGAACGCCTCGCCCCAGTCGCGGACGGCGAGCAGCCGTTCGAGCACCTCGCGCAGCGGCTGCCAGGCGGCCCCCCGCTCCCAGGCGTCACGGGCGGTGGCTGTGGCGGCGAGCGAGTCGTCGTGGGCGTCGGCCAGCACCTTGGTGGTGTAGGCGATCCGCTGGATGCGGCGCAGCTCGTCGGCCGCCTGGAAGTTGGCGCAGTTGATGATGAACGCCGTCGGCGCCATCTGCCCGACGTACAGCCCGGTCATCTGCAGCACGTGCAGCGGGAAGCGCAGCGGCACGAACAGCTCTCGCAGCGTCTGCGACCCAGGCCGGCGTCGAGCGTCGCGGCCGACTCGGCGGCCTCGTGGTGGTCGGTGAGCAGGTCGACGTAGGTCTCCCGCTCGTGCTGCAGCGTCACGTAGTCGGCGTAGGTGAGCTTGGCGGGGTCGCGGAACCCCTCCCAGTCGTCGACGTTGAACGGCGAGCCCTCCCGGTACTTCAGGTAGAACAGGTTGAACGGCGCCTGCGGGTCCATCTCGAACGGTGCGGGCTCGCGGCGGAAGTGGTAGTTGAACTTCGCCGCGGTCGCCTCGTACGCGCTCGGGCCGGCGCTTGACGTCACCGAGCAGGCTCCAGGTCTTCGGGCGGCCTGCGCTGGGTCGCTGCCATGTCAGTCCTGCCTCTCGAGATACCAGACGACCTCGTCGTCGGTGAGCTTCATGCGGCCGGCGAAACCCGCCAGCTGCGGTTCGAGCTGGTGCAGCTTGAAGGTGCGGCCCGAGGGCCTCCTCCAGGCTGGCCCGCGTCATCCGGCACACGTTCGGCGGTGCGCGATCCGGATGTAGCCGCCCTGGTCGTCGACCAGCGACCTCGACGTCGGGGTTGTCGGCCTCGATCGCGCTGATCACCGCCTCGGCCAGGTTGGCGTCGAGTCCGCGGACGACCGGGCCGACCATCTTCGCGTGCGTCTCCATGGGTGTTCCTTCCGGCCGGAACCTGACGACCTATGACGGGATGCCTGTGACGAGAAGCTGTCTGGAACCGGTTGTGGTGGCGCCTGCCGTCGTGGGGGACTGCCGACCAGGATCTCGTCGGAGACGACCCGGACGGCGAACTCGTAGAGCTGGCATCCCGCCGGGTTGAGCCCCTTGCCGGTCGCCAGGTCGAACTCCCAGCGGTGGCCCGGGCAGACCAGCACGTTGGTGTCGGGGTCCCACTCGCCGTCGGCCAGCAGCACCTCCTGGTGCGGGCACATGCCCTGGTAGGCCTTGATCGCCACCGCCGACAGGTGGACCAGCAGCACCTGCTCGTCGCTCGACCTCGACGTCGAGGACGTCGCCCTCCCACAGGTCGTCGACCGAGGTCGGCGCTCACCCAGCGGAGCTGCTGCCGTCATCCGTAGACGACCTCGAGGACGTCCATCGGGGCGCAGCCCGGTGCCGGCGATGGTGGCGTCGTCGGCGAGCACCGTGCCGCTGGTAGCGCACCTTGAAGCGGGCGGTCCTGCGCCGCCACCCGTTTGCCGATGCCGTGGTAGGCGATCTTCTCGGCCACCACGGTCATCGGGTCGGTGTCGTCGACCGGCACCAGCACGACGACGAAGTCGCCCTCGATGATGCCCTGCACCGGAAACAGCGCCATGGTCGTCTCCTCTTCTCTCGGACTGTGCCGGCGACGGCCGGGACCGTCGCGCGCGGGCCCAGGCGTAGTTCGTGCCGTCCTGGCCGCATCTCCTCGGGCGACAGGCCCATGTAGGCCAGGGCCCCGGGGATGGTCGGCGGCTGGATGACGCCGCCGAGGAACCGGTCGATGATCGACAGGTGGCCCTTGAACTGCCCGGGGTCCTGCTCGAAGACCCACTTGCAGGGCTCGGAGCAGAACGTGTAGCGCCGACCCGTCGAGGTCGAGCATGAGCGGCAGCGGGCTGTCAGGTAGCCGGCGGCGTAGCCGGCCGGGGTGCACAGCGGGATCTGGCAGCTGTTGCAGACCATCGGGAACGTCTCGGGCAGCGTCAGCTCGGGGTGGCCGTCGCGGACGTTGGCGCCCATCACGTCCCAGTACTTGCCGAAGGAGTCGTTCCAGCCCGGGTACTTCTCCTCCAGCCAGGCCCGCTCCTCGGGGGCGGCGCCGGCGACCGGGTTCCACCACACGGTGGGGCGCCAGAAGTAGACGCCGAGGTGGTAGGCGTGGTGCACCCAGTTCATCTCGTTGAGCAGCTGGTCCCAGTACCACGGGCGCTCGAGGCCGAAGTCGCGGAACTGGTCGATGAACTGGGTGTTGATGAACTCGTCCATGAACTCCTTGAACGAGTGGGTCCGGTGCTCGAGCGGGGTGTAGTAGTCCATCGACAGGCCGGTCAGCAGGGCGAACACCTTCCAGGCGCGCCAGAACATGCGGTCGAGCAGGTTCTGGGCGACGTCCTTCTTGCCGGCCGTCGACGAGGATCTTCAGCGGTCGGCTCGCCCTGCTGGGCGTGGCGGGCCTCGTCGGTCTGGATCGAGGAGATCAGCGCCCCGAAGTCGATGTCGCCGACCTTCATCGCGTCGGCGGCCATGCCCAGGAACTGCAGGTTGGTGAAGCCGGTCTCGAAGGTGAAGGTGAGCTGGATCGCCATCGAGACCGCGTCGTTGGCGGTGAACATGTCGTCGAAGAGGTGACGGGCGGCGATCATGCCCCACTCGTTGGTGTGGTAGGCCTTGTGCGCCCAGTCCAGCCGGGGCTCCTTGTCCAGCGCCTGGTAGGGGAAGTAGGTCTGCAGCTGCCCGTGCCGGGTCTCGTCGAGGGCGCCGTAGGTGGCCATGTTGCGCCACGCGGCGGCCCGCCCGAAGCGCGCCATCCGGGCCTCGCCGATGCCGGCCTGGTACTCCGCCGACGGCGATGGCGCCGTAGTGCGCGAGTGACGGCGGCCATCCAGCCCGGGTCGAGGTTCTCGAAGATCTTCGAGCGGCCGACGACGTTGTTGACCGAGAACAGCCCGGCGTCCTTGCCGGCCTGGTTGTGCACGTACTCGGCGTAGGTGATCTTGTAGGGCTCGTCCCAGGTCCACCAGTCCTGCGTGGGCACGCCGAAGCTCGTTCGACAGCAGCTCCGGGAAGGCCTCCTCCTCGGTGACGTAGGACAGGTCCCAGTTCATGTCACGAGTGAGGTCGTACCACTCGGAACGGGGAAGACGCGGCATGGTCGCTCCTTCGGAAGGACGAACATCCGGCCCGCGACCACGGCAGCCGGCGGCGGGCCTCAGCAGGAGCAGACTCGCTGCCGCTCCGACCGCGCGCCATGCCCCACCAGGGCCAGGTATTGCGGGGCGGGTAGCCGGAATCGAGTCAGGGTCACAATCGGCCCATAAGGGGCCGTTCGGGCTGCGGGCTCTATGCCGAAACGGGCATCGGGGTTACAGTCGCCGCCAGGCTGGCCACCCGGACCGAGGAGCACCCATGTCGCTCGAGACGCATCCCACCGGCTTCGCGCGCTGGCGGCCGGCGACCACATCTGCGGCTTCTACTACGGCGACGACGAGCGCGACGCCCTGCTGCTGCCGTTCCTGCGCGGTGGCCTGGACGTCGGCGACAAGTGCCTGGCGGTCGTGGACTCGACCTCGCCGGCCGACGTCATCGCCGGCATCGGCGACGGCCTGGACGTCGACGGGCTGCTGGCCTGCGGCCAGCTCGAGCTCTACGACTCGCACGCAGACCTACCTGCGCGACCGGCGCGTTCGAGCCCGGAGCAGATGATCGAGTTCTGGGAGGACCTCGCGCCAGGCGAGCAGCGCCGCGGGCCGGTTCGGCTTCGCCCGCGTGGTCGGCGAGATGTCGTGGCTGGAGCGGGTCCCGCGCACCGCGCGAGCACGTGGTCCGGTACGAGACCTGGGCCGACGGCTTCGCCGCCAGGTTCCCGCACGCCATCCTGTGCCTGTACGACCTGCGCCGGCTGGGCAGCGGCATCCTGCTCGACCTGCTGCGCACCCACCCCAAGCTGCTGCTCGGCGGCCTGGTGCTGGAGAACCCGCACCACCTGTCCAGCGACGAGTTCGCTGCCGCCCAGGCGTGACGGTCGACGGCACGGCCCCGACGTCGTCCCCGCCGATCTCGCGACCTGCGGGAGCAGCTGTCGAGCCTGCGCGGCCTGCTGGCGCTGTCGATCCTCATGATGGAGCGACGCGACGAGCACGACGTGCTCCACCTGGCGGCGACCGCGGTCCCGGCGCTGGTGCGCTGCCGCACCGTCGGCGTCCACCTCGACGGCCGTGCGGCTGGGAGCCGGCGACGCTCGATCGTGCCGGACGGCATCCGCGCCCGGGTCGCCGGCCCAGCTCACCGCCGGTGCCCACCGCGCGGGCGGAGCGCTCGACGTCAGCGGCGAGCCATGGGCCTGGGCGTTCCCGCTGCGCAGCCGTCGAGGAGGCCATCGGCCACCTCGTCGTCGCCGGCCGAGCGCGCCCCCGCCGCCGAGATGCTGCTGCTGCGCACCCTCGCCCAGCAGACCGGGATCGCGATCGCGAACGCCCGGCTGCACGCCAGCAAGCAGGACGCCAACGCCGCGCTGGCCGAGACGGTCGCCGCGCTGCAGCGCAAGACCGCCATCCACGACCGCTTCACCCAGGTGGCCCTCGGCGGCGGCGGCCACGACGGCATCGTCCGCGCCCTGCACGAGCTGACAGGGCTGCCCGCCGGCATCGAGGACCGCGCCGGCAACCTGCTCTCGTGGGCCGGGCCCGGAGCAGTCGCGACCGCGGCGCCCGGCCACCACCACCAGGCGCGAGAAGCTCGCCGACCGAGCCGCCCGCGCCGGCCGGCCGATCCGGGCCGACGGACGACTGTTCACCGTGGCGCGGCCCCGGGCCGACATCGTCGGCGTCCTGCTCCTCGTCGACCCGGACGAGGTGGCCGGGCGAGTCCGAGATCGTGGCGCTGGAGCACGGGGCCACCGTGCTCGCCATCGAGCTCGCGCGGCTGCTCAGCCTGGCCGAGACCGAGCTGCGTCTGGGCGTCGACCTGGTCGCCGACCTGGTCGAGGGCACCGACGGCGAGGGCGCCTACCGCCGGGCCCAGGCCCTCGGCCACGACCTCGGCCGCCCCCACCGCGTCATCGTCGTGAGCTGCCGACAGGGCCGCGGCCGAACCCGACCCGCTGCTGCGCGGCGTCCGCGAGGGCCTGGGGTCCGAGCCGGCTCCGCTGCTGATGCAGCGGGGCAACCTGGTGGTGCTGCTCGCCCCGGTGCGCGTCGGCCGGGGACCGAGTCGGCCTGGCAGAATGCTGGCCGCGCGCTGCGCGTCACCCCGATGGGGCGGGGCTGCCGCATCGGGGTCGGCGGGCTGTGCCAGGGCGCCGGCCGACTACCCGCGCTCCTACCGGGAGGGCCAGCTGGCGCTGCGGCTGGCCGAGACCAGCGGCGTCCGCCAGGCCGCGGCGGCTACGACGAGCTGGGGGTCTACCAGCTGCTGTCCGAGATCGCGGACCCGAGCGGCGTCGACGCGTTCGTGAGGCGCTGGCTGGGGCCGCTGCTGGACTACGACGAGCGGCGCGGAGCCAGCCTGGTGACGACCTTGTCCCGGTTCCTGGACGTCGGCGGCAACTACGACGCCACGGCTGCCGACGCTGGCCGTGGGTCGCACCACGGTCAGGTACCGGCTCTCCCGCATCCGCGAGATCTCGGGCCACGACCTGTCCGACCCCGACACCCGCTTCCAGCTGCACCTGGCGGCCAAGGCCTGGTTCACGCTGCAGTCGCTGTCGGGACGCCGACTCCCGGGCAACCGGGCCTGAATCGGGCCGCCCACGCACTCACTTTGTGTCCGGACCCCGTTTCCCCCTATGCTGTCGGACGTCTCCGACGGGTCCAGCGCGTCTGGGGTGCGTCGATCAGACGCCCTCATCGTTTAGTGGCCTAGGACGCCGCCCTTTCAAGGCGGTAGCACGGGTTCGAATCCCGTTGGGGGCACGGTCCTGGTACCAACCAAGGCCCCGTAGCGCAGTTGGTTAGCGCGCCGCCCTGTCACGGCGGAGGTCGCGGGTTCGAGTCCCGTCGGGGTCGCTCTAGCGGAGCGCGTGGTCGAAGAAGATGACCACGCGCTCTTCCCATTCCTGCGGCAGGGTCGAGAGGCCCTCGGTGTGACCGGCGTCCGGCACCACCCACAGCTGCACTCCCTCGGCCACCCCCGAGCCCTCCGCACCTCCCGAGATCCAGGCTCCGGCCTGCCGCTCGTCGTCCCGCCGGCCCGCGGCGACGAGCAGCAACGGCCGAGCGTCGCGTCGCGACGCCGACTCGGCCAGGGTGGGTGGCGGTGCGGCGGGGGTGAGCAGGTCGGTCAGGGTCTGGGTGAGTCCGTCGACCCACAGCTGCAGCCGTCCTCGCACACCGTGGACCACCGGCAGCCAGGCGCCGTCCGCCGCGACCCGGTCGGTGGCGCCCTCGGCGACGACCGCCCTGACGCGACGGTCCGCCCCGAGCGCGCCGATGGCCATCTCGCCGCCCATCGACTCCCCCAGCACCCCTATCCGACCGGACGGCACGTCGCCACGGGTGGCCAGGTAGTCGACGGCGGCGGCCAGGTCGAGGTCGCCGTACCAGCCGAGGTTCATGGGGGTGCCGTCACTGGTCCCGGTGCCGCGCGGGTCGACCCAGAGCACCCCGTACCCGTGCCGGGCCAGCACCACGCCCTGGTCGAGCACCGCGCTGCGCGAGGACGCCGCACCCGGTACCACCACCACCGCGGCCCCGACCGGCAGCCCGAGGGCGTAGCCGGCGGCGACGGTCGTCACGACCAGGGCCAGGCGACCCCACCGCCACCCGCGGGACGACGACCCCGACGGCGGTCGCGAACAGCACCAGACCCAACAGGGCGAACGCCACCAGCCACGGCGGTCGGAGGTGCCGGATCCTGACCATGGCTCATGCTCACACGGGCCGGTGCCGGTGCGGGCGGTTGCGCCCCAGGACTGCAGCGACGAAGGTGTGTGGCCCCACCACCTCGAGCCGGGAGCCGGACCATGAGCACAGCCCTGAACCCCTACCTGAACTTCGGCGGTCATACCCGCGAGGCGATGGAGTTCTACCACGGGGTACTCGGTGGTGAGCTGACCGTGCAGACGTTCGCGGAGTTCGGCATGCCCACGTCGCCTGCCTACCAGGACAAGGTCATGCACGCCCGGCTCGACGCGGACGGCGCCGTGATCATGGCGTCCGACGTGCGTGAGGGCACGGAGCCCAAGGTGGGCGACAACATCACGTTGAGCCTGTCCGGCGGGCCGGCTGAGCACGACCACCTCACCGGCATCTTCGCGTCCCTGGCCGAGGGTGGCGTGACGATGATGCCGCTGGCCGAGGTGCCGTGGGGGGCGACGTTCGGCATGCTCACCGACAGGTTCGGGATCCAGTGGATGGTCAACATCGACACGAACTCCTAGTACCCCCGACACCTCGTAGGGTGGCAGGCAGCGCGGTCGGGAGCCCACCTGCCTCCATCCGAGGCGATCTCGACTGCTGGAGGCACCGATGCCGTCGCCGAGCCCGGGCTACTCGATCACCCTGCGCGTCGAGGCGCCGACGACTCCTGGGGCGACCGGCGATCTCACCCTGGCGGTGGGCAAGGCCGGCGGCGTGCTGACCGCCCTGGACGTCGTGGAGTCCCACTCCGACCGGGTCGTCGTCGACGTCACCTGCAACGCCTCGGACGCCGACCACGCCGACGCGCATCACCGAGGCGATCGCCGGGGTGCCCGGCGTGAAGGTCCGCAAGGTCAGCGACCGCACCTTCCTGATGCACCTCGGCGGCAAGATCGAGGTGACCCCGAAGGTGCCGCTCCGCACCGCGACGACCTGTCCCGGGCCTACACCCCGGGCGTCGCCCGGGTCTGCCTGGCCATCGCCGCGAACCCGGAGGACGCCCGCCGGCTGACGATCAAGCGCAACACCGTCGCCGTGGTCACCGACGGCTCGGCGGTGCTGGGGCTGGGCAACATCGGGCCCGCGGCGGCGCTGCCGGTGATGGAGGGCAAGGCCGCGCTGTTCAAGCGGTTCGCCGGCATCGACGCCTGGCCGGTCTGCCTCGACACCCAGGACACCGACCAGATCGTCGAGATCGTGCGGGCGATCGCCCCCGTGTACGGCGGGCATCAACCTCGAGGACATCTCCGCGCCGCGCTGCTTCGAGATCGAGCGCCCGGCTGCGCGAGCTGCTCGACATCCCGGTCTTCCACGACGACCAGCACGGCACCGCGATCGTCGTGCTGGCCGCGCTGACCAACGCGCTGCGGGTGGTCGGCAAGACGCTGCCCGACGTCGCGCATCGTCGTGTCCGGGGCCGGCGCGGCCGGCCACGGCGATCATCCGGCTGCTGCTCGCCCAGGGCGCCGGCGACATCGTCGCCTGCGACCGGCACGGCGCCGTCCACGCGCGGTCAGCCAGAACCTCGACCGAGTTCAGCCGTGGATCGCCGACCACACCAACCCGGCGGCGCTCACGGGCACGCCTCGCGCGAGGTGCTCGCCGGCGCCGACGTCTTCATCGGCGTGTCCGCGCCCGACATCCTGCTGACCGGCGACGACATCGCCACGATGGCCGACCGGCGCGATCGTCTTCGCCCTGGCCAACCCCGACCCCGAGGTCGACCCGGTCGCGGCGCAGCGAGCACGCCGCCGTCGTCGGCACCGGGCGCAGCGACTACCCCAACCAGATCAACAACGTGCTCGCCTTCCCCGGGTTCTTCCGCGGGCTGCTCGACGCCGGCGCCCACGACATCACCGACGAGATGCTGCTCGCCGCGGCCGACCGCCATCGCCGACGTCGTGACGCCGGACGAGCTCAACCCGACCTACATCGTGCCCAGCGTCTTCGACCCCGCCGTGGCGCCGGCCGTCGCGGCCGCCGTCCGGGCCGTCGCCGAGCAGCAGGCGGCCGCACGGAACGCGTCGACGACGGCGGGCCCGGGTTCGGCATAGCCGGATCGACCCTGCGAGGCCGCCCGGTGCGGGCGGATCCACCCCCGCGGACGCCGCCCCCTGGCTCGGAGCGGGTGCTCGTCGGCGAAGGAAGATGGGCTATGCTTGCGCCGCTCTCGAAGGCGCAGCGGGTCACGGCCTGGACGGTTCGAGCGGCAGCGGCCAGGTAGCTCAGTTGGTACGAGCGTCCGACTGAAAATCGGAAGGTCGGCGGTTCGACCCCGCCCCTGGCCACCAGCAAACCTCTAGTGAGCTGGGGTTTCTCCACTTGTGAAGATCATCCGTTCAGTGTTGGAAGGCCTTGCATCGACCTCCGGGCAGGAATCGGAGCGTCGATCGCGGCATGTGCGACGGCCGCCGCTCGCGCGAGGAATGCGGTCTACGGCTGCAGGGACCGCAGCCACCCGACGGCTCGGTCGGCCGACCCCAGATGCCGCGCCTCGACCGTGGACAGCCTCGCGAGGATGGTGTCCACATCGACGAGGCCGACCTGGACCAGGGCTGCCACGAAGTTGCGATCCTTCTCCCGGAAAGCGACCAGCTTCGCGACGCACAGGTCTTCCTTGTCCAGGCACCACCCCGTGAACTGAGGCTGCCCGGACGGCGCGGCCGTGTTGGCGTTCTGGACCTTGACCGAGCGGGTGCGCCACCCGGCGGGCACCGCGGAGGTCGTCAGGTCGACGCCGTCGATGCTGAACCCGTGCAGTTCCTCGAACGGTGAGAACTCTCCGGCCACACCCTCGATGAGGTCCGCCAAGCGGGCAGTCTCCTGCTCGTCGTCGGCAATCGGAAGGATATCGACCTCGATCGACATCGTCGCATCGGCCGGAAGCTCGCTCCTCGTCGAAGGTGCCCAGGATCGCCTGGGAACCCACCGACGATCACCTCCGGAAAGCCGATGATCTGACAAGCCGTTCTGGATCGCGTGCTCCAGCTGGTCGCGGCGCATCAACCCACCTTCGACAGCACATCGGTCCGCTCGCCCTGCGGGAGGAGCCCTCCCATCGGCGAGACCTCACGCATCTCGATCGAACCCCGATCCAGGCCCGTGAGGACCCGGTGCAGTCCGAGCACGTCCGCACTCTCGACGAGTGAGGTCCACCGTTCGAGGTTGCGCTGGTGCGGCTGACCGGTGACACGGCCACGCAACCGTTCCAGGTTGCGCTCGATCACAGGGCGCCACACCTCCAGCTCGGTCGGAGTCAGCCGGGAGGAGAGACGGCGGTGCAGATGCCACGACCGGCGCTCAGAGCGAGTGAGGCTGGGCAGTATGGGTCGCCGAACGACTTCAAGGCGATAGCCCATGCACGACAGCAACCGGTCGAGTTGGTCGTCGCTCAACTCGACCTTCCCGGACAGGAACTGACTGACGCTCGGCTGCCGAACCCCGCTGATCCGGGACAACTCAGACTGAGTCATGCCCGTCTCGAGCATCACATCACGGAGCAGACGACTACGGCTAGTCATGAACTGACCATAGCATCCAATGCTATAGATCACTAAGTTCGAGTCTGGCACATTCCCTCTGGCCCGACGCGTCGAGGTCAACGGGGCCAGCTCGACCGGGCTCAGCCGAACATTGGCGATGTCGCCCGGCGGGGCCTCCCGGACCCGACCTTGCGGTTAGACGTTGATCTGGGTGCGGGGTCCTGTCCCAGAGCCGATCCCAGTCCAGTCGTGCCCAGTCAGCCGCGACCGTGCTGGCCATCCGGTCAGAATCTGTTCAGAAGCCAGCCTTGCGAACGCCGAGACTTCGAGTTTGCGCAGGTGAGAGGCCGTTCCGGGTGATGACGATGGACTGGCTGACAATCGGAAGGTCGGCGGTTCGACCCCACCCCTGGCCACCTCTCATCACTCTCCACCAAGCCGATGAGCTGCGATTTTGCCTTGAGCAACAGCTTGGGATTCGCGGCGCTGCGGTCATGATCGGGACCGTAGTCAGAAGTCAGAAGTTGGACACCGCCTGGAGTCTTCGAGTCCCGCTCCGCGGGACCACTGCCAGATGCATTCCTTGCTCTTTGAGCTCCGTATGGAAAGCATTTCATTCATGGCTGACCTGGCCGCGTTGGCCGCGACCTTCACCACGTCGCAGGCGACCCGTGCGGGTGTGCAGTTCCGGGATCTCTACGCCGCCCGCGATGCCGGGGAGCTGGTGGAGCTGTCCCGTGGCGTGTTCCGCAAGGCGGATGCAGCGGCACCGTCGTACCCGGACCTGTTGGCCGTGGCCTACCGGGCGCCACGGGCGGTGGTGTGCCTGCTGTCGGCGGCGGCGGTGCACGACCTGACCGACGAGCTGCCGCTGGCGGTACAGATCGCCGTCCCGAAAGGCACGTGGCCACCGAAGATCGCCTTTCCGCCGGTTGAGGTGTTCACCTGGCACCCGGACGCGTTCGAGTTCGGTCTTCAGGCCATGGAGGCCGCGCCCGGCGAACGGGTGCGGATCTTTTCACCGGCCCGAACGGTGGTGGACCTGCTGCGACTGCGGGCACGGATCGGTGAGAGCGTGGCCCACATCGCCCTGCGCCGCTATCTGTCCCGCAGTGACGCCCGGGTCGGGCAGCTGATCGACCTGGCGCGCGCGCTGGACGTGCTGGGACCGGTTCGCTCGGCGGTCGACGTGCTGACCGCCTCGTGACCCGCCCGACCCGCGCGGACGCCGCCGGCCACGCCTACCTCGATCTGCAGAACCTGGCCCGCCGCCAGGGCCGCGCCACGCAGGTGCTGTTGGTGATGTATGTCTTGGAACGGTTCCTGGCCCGGCTCGCCGCCGGCCCGGACGCCGACCGGTTCGTCCTCAAGGGTGGGATGCTCCTGGCCGCGTGGGACGCCCGACGCGCCACCGTGGACGGTGACCTCCTCACCCGCGGAGTAAGCATGGACGACGCCGCGATCCTCGCCCGGGTCGTCGCGATCGCCACCACCCCGAGCCCAGTCGAGGACGGCGTGGCCTTCCTGACCGATACCGCCACGAGCACGCCCATCCGCGACGATGACCAGTACGGCGGAATCCGCGTCACCATGCACGCGCTCGTCACCGGGCAGACGTGAAGCTGCAACTGGACATCAGCACCGGCGACCCGGTCACTCCGGCGCCGCAACGGATCACCTTCCCAACCTTGCGCGAGGTCCACCCCGCTGTGACGATCCTGGGCTACCCGATGCCCGTCGTCCTTGCCGAAAAGCTCTGCACCGCGATTGATCTCAGTGCAGCGGCCGGCTTCCTGAACGGAGACGGCGATGTCGATGGCAGATCGATAGCGCAGGACGGCGATGTGCTCGTCGAGCATGACGTCAATATCGGAGACGGGTTCGAAACGGCGGTAGTTGATGGAACCGTCGGCGATGCCGCCCAAGTACTGCTCCCTGTTCCAGACGCCTCCGGTAGGAGGTAACGATCTGGAAGTCGGGTGGGCGCATAGGATCTGCATCGTCCCAGCGGGCGTCCACCAGGCAGCGGAGTAGTTCGCGCTCAAGGTCGGCAAGATGGGTTGCGTGGTCGGAGTTGTCACCCGGGCAACGGAGCCCGCACCCCCCAGCCTGAAGATCGGCACCCGACCAAGACTCAGCCGATCGTCTGCCTACCAACTGCGGACTCCGGATCAGGGATGGGGTTCGTTGTCCGGTACGTCGGGGCCAGCACCGCGCGTCGCACCCGCTCTTCCCGTGGCAAGAGAGTGGGTTTAGGTCCAGTAGCGAGGCGGGATCCGATGGGGGTCGACGATCTCATAGCGATCGGCGGGCGCCGTCGACACCCCTTTGATCAGCACCAGGCGCTGGCTCTTCGCGGCGACCAAATCAGTCATGACCATCGGCATCGCGGCAGCGACGGCACCCAAGGCGAGCCCGAGGTGGGCCAGCGGGACGATTCGGGTCCGGGGCATCCGGTAGCGGACGTGGTGGATCGCACTGCGGCGGATCGCGTCGGTCTCTTCGGGGTCCTCCAACTGGCGCAAGTCGTTGGTGAGGAAGACCTCGTAGCCGCGCCTGGCGGCGTCAGCCAGCAGGACGGCGTCCTTCTTGCTCTTCCATCGAAGATCGTTGACGTGGAACACCTCGTGGCCGGGAAGTAGGAACGTCAACACGTCGCGGTACTGGACCGGAGTCTGCTCATCGATGAGCAGTTTCACGCCGCCTGCCGGTGTGCAACCAGATCCACGTAGGCGGCGTAGTCACTTGCCTGCTGGGCAGCAGCCGCCCCGACACCGGGGTAGTAGTCGCCCACTCGCTCCGCTGGGACACCACCAGCCACCAGACCTGCCACTAGGTCGAAGGGAACCCTGGTACCGGCTACCACCGGATAGCCGGCCAGAATGTCGGCGTCGACCTGCAACTTCGGCCGCGGGCGGGTGAAGTCTGGGACACGGACCCCGGCAGCGTTGGTGAACGGTGACAGCACGTCCCCAAGCCGAACCAAGACCTCCTGCCGGGGCCGCAACACCAGATCGACCAAGCCGGCCGGGTTCACCGCGTCATCGTCAGTCACCCAGACCACCGAGCCGCCATCAGCGACCAGACGGTAACGGGACAGGTGCTCCCGGCTACCCAGATCGCGCAGCGTCTCCACCGCCCGGCGGATCCGCTGCAAGCTGACGTCTTCACGCAGGTAGGCCACCGTGCGCAACGCCACCACGTCACGGAACGAATACAACACCCGGTTACCGCCGGCGTGTTCAGGGCGCAGCAGCGGACCACCTCGGGCAGAGGACCGCCAGTACCCGAGCTGTCGCACTGAGGTGCCCGACAACGCCGCCGCAATCGGCGCCGGATAGCTCACCTCGACTCACCTCCTCCCGAGCCGCCACTTACCAGTTGGGATCGATCGTGCCAGACATCACCGACAGCTCGCCCCCGACATCCCCGGCATCGGGCAACATCGGCCTGCAGCGACCACCTGCATCCCGAGCGCGGGTGTAGCAGCGCTGCAGCGCCCGGCCGAACAGGCAGTCCAGGCTCAGAGACTCGGCTGTCCATCGTTCGTGGCGGCTCCCTTGCCATTCGGGCCGAAGATCGCCGCCGCCTGGACGTGGTCGTTGACGAGCATGTTCGCGTGTGTTTCGATGACGATTCACCATGATCGCGACCGTGTCGAGATTCGATCCGTGCGACGACGTCGCACTGGCCACGGGTGGCTAACTATGGATCCTCGGATGGACAGACGTAGTTTCCGGACGCGATCAGCTCCGATCGCCGTCGTTGTCTCTGTTGGCGCGATCGCCCTGCTCGTCAGCGGCCTGGTCGGCCTTGGCGCCAAGTTCGGTAGGGACAGAGATACCGCCTCTGCGAGCATGAATGAACTGACGTGTGACGGATCGATGGTCATCGACACGTACTTCACGATCGGCGAGGACATGGTGCCGGGCCTTCCGGACACATCGACAGAAGCCCTGGCGCAGGGCGCAACCAAGAAGGCGGAGCAGATTCCGAAAGGGCAGATACAGAAGAAGGACGCCAGACCTGAGAACTTCAGCAAGTCCAAGAAGGACCCGAACAACCACCTGGTGGACGGTCCAGGGCTTTACGTCATGATGGCGAACCACAGGGTGGTCGGTGAATTGCACGTCATGGAAACTCCATTTGAAGGCAAGAAGAAGTTCTGGGTGGACATGATGAGCGCCTGCGCGCCGTGACGTGCAGCCACGACGGCGGACTGGCGAGGCTTGCATCGCTCCGGCGCGTCCAGACCTCCTGACGTTGTAGCTCCATATAGATGGGTGACATCTTTCCTCTATGCGTAGTAGGCTCCGGCCTTGATGCCGGTGTTCCGGTCTCGGCATCAGGCTGACCTGCTCACCCTGCTGTTCCTGCACCCCGATCGGGACCACACCGTCACGGACCTGGCGGGAGGGCTGGGTATCCCGTTGACCACCGCGCACCGTGAGTTGCAGCGCCTGGAGGAGTCCGGGTTGCTGGTGGGGCGGGCTGTGGGCCGGGTCTCGCCTGTTACGGGCCAACACAGCGAACCGGGCGTTTGAACCGCTGGCGAGACTGTTGCTGGTCACCTTCGGTCCGCACGTCGTGGTGGCCGAGGAGTTCGCCGCCCTGGCCGGGGTCAGCCACGTGGTGATCTACGGGTCCTGGGCTGCCCGCTACGCCGGCGTCGACGGACCGCCACCGGCGGACGTCGACGTCCTGCTGGTCGGCAGCCCGGCCCGCGCCGAGGTTTACACCGCCGCCGAGCGCGCCGAGGCCCGCCTCGGGATGCCCGTCAACCCGACGATCCGAGCGACCAGCCGTTGGGTCAGCGGTGACGACCCACTGGTCGCGACGATCCAGGGCAGCGCCCACGTGGACGTCACCGCCGCCGATCCATCTCCTGTGGACAAGCCGGCCCACGAGGCCGCACCTACCGCATCGCCCAGTACGGTGCCGTTGTGAGTGGATGGCAGGTGGGCGCCGCCGAGATCGACGAGCTCCTCGGCGCCCGTTCGCTGCAGCAGGTCACAGGCCCCGCCGCCGACGGCACCGCGGGTCTCGCCCGGGCCCGGCAGACCCTCGCCTCCGCGCAGATCCTGCTCGCAGACACCCCGGCAACGCCTTCGTCCTGGCCTACGACGCCGTCCGGCAATCCTGCACCGCCCTACTCGGCCACCAAGAGCTACGCTGAGATTCCCCTGGTTTCGTGGAGACTTCCTCAAGCGGCCTCGGGGGTTGAGGTCGCCTGCTGGTGGTGGGGTGGTTGAGCGCGCCTTCTCGTAGGCTGCAGGTGACATCCTACCCGCTGAGCTGTGTCGGCGCCGGTGGTTGTAGAACCCGTAACACCATTGCCCTACAACGGTTCTGGCTTCCTCGCGGGTCTTGAAGTCGTGACGGGACAAGACCTCGAACTCCAGGGTGGAGAAGAAGCTCTCGGCAGCGGCGTTGTCGAAACACGATCCCACCCTGCCCATCGACTGCACGATGCCTAGGTCCCGGCATAGCGCCGAGAAGCCGTAATCGGTGTAGGTCGAGCCCCTATCGGTGTGGAAGATCACCTTGGCGACCGCGTCCTTGCCGCCCCGGGCCGCGACCGCGATCTTGATGGCGTCCTGGCACAACTGCGCGTTCGGGTTCGGGCCGGTCGCCGAGGCCAGCAACCGCCGCGCATACAAGTCGATCACCGTGGCCTGGTACAGCTTGCCCTCCGCGGTCGGGATCTCCGTGATGTCACCCACCCACTTCACGTTCGGTGCCGACGCGGTGAAGTCCCTGCACAACAGGTCCGGGAACGGCACCGCCGCCTTGTCCGGGCGGGTCAACCCCCGCCGGCGACGCACCGGCCGGGCCACGATCCGCTGGCGACGCATCGAGAACGCGACCGTGTTCACCGACACCGCCCACCCCGCCGCGAGCAGATCGTCATGGATCCGCGGCGAGCCGTACGTGCCGCCACTGGCCTCGAACGCGGCCCGCACCTGGGCATCCAGCCACCGCCGCCGAGCCCGGCCCACCCAACCCGCAACCGGCCCAGCGACCGGCCCAGTCTGCGGCCCAGTCGCCGGCCCAGTCGCCGGCCCAGTCTCATTGTCCAGCAACGGGTCCGGAGCCGGCTCAGCCTCTGGACCGGGCGCCGGGACCGCTCCCGGCTCCGGCGAACCGGTCAGGTCAGCGTCCCGGCGGCCGCGGGCCGCCCACTTGTAGAACCACGCCTGGGACACCCCCAGCCACTTGCAACAGACCGCGTGGGGCACCCGGTAGAAGGTCCTCTGGTCGGCGATGAAACGCGCCACGCTCACTTCGTCGCCTCCTTCACCCACAGGACCACGGAGCGCTTGAGGACATCACGCTCCATCCGCAGCTCCGCGTTCTCGCTGCGCAACCGCTTCAAATCCTCCGCATCCGAACGCGACAACCCAGCCACGCCCTCCTCGGCCGCCTTCGCCCTGGCCACCCAGTTCCCCAGAGTGCCCTCGTTGATCCCAAGATCACGAGCGATGGCAGCGATCGACTTCCCGGACTCCAACACCGTCCGCACCGCACCCTCACGGAACCCGGCGTCGTAACTGCGCCTGATCTCCTTCGACATGACTACTCCTCATAGCTCATGTCTCCACGGTTTTGGGGGATCTCAACGCCCCACCGTCAGCGGCGGACACGTCGCCGTCGAGCGCGCCGTCCGCGCCCAGTTCGACACCACCTTCGCCCCCTACGGCGGACTCCGTCGACGCCGCAACGAAGTTGAATACCCCTCCCACCCCAGCGAAACCGTGGAACACGACGAAGCCACTGCCGCACTCGAGGCCGCCGAGACGATCATCACCGCCGCCAGAAGCTCCTCCCCCACCTCACCCTGTTCAGCGGCTGACCCCGCGGCACCGTCGCTGTCCCAGAGCCGGTCCAGGTCCAGTCGTGCCCTACTGACCGCAACCAGTGCTGGCCATCCGGTCAGAATCTGTTCAGAAGCCAGCCCTACGATCGCCGAGACTGCGAGTCTCCGCAGGTGAGAGGCGGTTTCGGGTGTCGACGATGGACTGGCCGAAATCGGAAGGTCGGCGGTTCGACCCCGCCCCTGACCACGGGTGGACGCGCAAATGAGCCAAGACTGCCCAGCTATGGAAGCAGCGCTGCGCGACGTTTCCCCTACCTACGGCTCGGACCGTCAGTTGATCAAATTGTTGGCGATGGGCGGCCTTGTACGCGTCGGGGCCTCATGGACGAACATACGGAGGTCGCGTATCCAATGCAGAGACTCCGACGCCGGCATTGGGTCGCGGTGATGACCTCTCAACATCAAGGCCGGGAGTAGGTCACATCGTCTGCGATCGGCGGGCTACCGCGGCCGCGACCAGTGCTCGTGGAGTGCAGCGAGCGCGTCATCCTTCGTCATCGCTGCGACCTGCTCCTCCGTGAGGCCGCAGTCGTGGATGAGTTGAAAGACCAGGCCCGCCGGGACGCCAGCGCCTTCGGGCTTGATGGGCGCGCCCCGGTCAGGTGTGCCGGCGCCACGCGCGCACTCCCAGAACTCTGCCTCGTCGACGTCGAGTTGGTCGCGCAAGATGTGGGACCACAGTTGCGCTCCATATTCGGAGCGGTCGGGGGGGTGCGACACCCGCGTGCGCAGCACCCGCCCGTCTGGCAGGACTAGCTTGTAGGTGATGTGATGGGTTCCGGCGCGGCCTTGTGCGTCGCGGACCTGCTCCCAGCCTTCGTTCTGGCAGAACCGCTGGTGGTCCTCGCGTGTCGGCGCAGGAAACCTCACCGTCCGGTCAGCCAGCCCTTCAGCTGTTCGTCGCTGCTGAGCGCCAGGAACTGCACCAGTCCCCAGTTGTCCTGATGATTGGGGGCGTGAAGCAGGTGCTCTGCCCAGTCCTCAGCGTACTCGCGCAGCGCTTGGACCATTTCGTCAATCGCTTCGTCGACGGTAGCTCCGTCGGCGGCGATGGGCAGCCCTGGAAGGAAAATGCTCCATCCGCCGGCTTCGTGGACCATCTCGGCTGAGTGCGGCAGCAGCGCACCCAGGAAGTGTCGAAGACGGGCCCCATCAACCACTGCGCCCCGGAACTGGTCGCGTCGAACGCTGGCAGGCCGGCCGGACTCGGCGGCGTCAAGGAGGTCCTTGAAGTGGTTCCGGGCATCTGTGAGGGTGTCGAAATGGGCGGATGGCATGGCGAGCCTCCTTAGGGAAGGACATCACTGTACAACGTGTACACGCTGTCCATCAAGAGCAGACTGTACTGGTTGCTCCAGGTATTCTCGGCTCGAGGTGGGAGCACCTGAGCAAGCTCGGATCCGGACTGCTGGGGTGTACTCCACGGTGACCAGCCCGAACTCACCGGGGGGAGCGGACCGGGGTGGTGATGAAGTCGACCGTCCCACGCACGAGTTCCAGCGTCACGGGCGTTGCACCGTTCGACGACAGGGAGAGCGACGGGTAGGAGTCGAGACGGCACGGACGTCACTGACGTTGCGCAGCAGCAGATCCACCGTGACGTGACCCATTCCCACGCCGACCCTGGCCAGGTTCCCGGCGTCGGCGAAGGACGAGCCGGCACAGGGGACGGTCGGCGCCGTCGCCGGGACGGTCGGCGCCGTCGCCGGGACGGTCGGCGCCGTCGCCGGGACGGTCGGCGCCGTCGCCGGGACGGTCGCGCCGTCGCCGGGACGGTCGGCGCCGTCGCCGGGACGGTCGACGCCGTCGCCGGGACGGTCGACGGCCGCTGGGCCCGGCGGAGTGACACGACAGCTGCCGTCCTCACCGTCCGGAGGCGGTCACCGGGTGCCTGCTCGCAACTCCCGCACCGCCGTGGCGATCCCGTCCGCGGTCAGCCCGAAGTGCTCGAGCAGGTGGTCGTTGTTGCCCGTTGGCGCGAACTCGCGGCGGATGCCGAGCATCCGCACCGGCACCGGCCAATGCGCCAGGACGACCTCGCCCACCGCGGCGCCGAGCCCGCCGGTCTGGGTCGCCTCCTCGGCGGTGACCAGGAGCCCGGTCTGCTCGGCCGCGGCGACCACGACCGCCTCGTCCAGCGGAGCGATCGTCGAGACGTTCACCACCCGCAGCGAGATGCCCTCGGTCGCAAGACTTTCTGCGGCCGCCACGGCGCGGCTCACCATGGTGCCCGTGGCAAGAACCGTCGCGTGGGAACCGTCGCGCAGGACGTCGGCGCGGCCGAAGACGAAGGGATCGGCCGGGTCGCTCACCGCAGGGACCTTGTGCCGGCCGATCCGCAGGTACACCGGCTCCTGCGTACCGGCCGCCCACCGGACCGCCGCCCGGGTCTGGTCCGGGTCGGCCGGGACGACGATGTTGAGGTGCGCGATCGCCCGCATCCACGACAGGTCCTCGATGGAATGGTGCGTGGCCCCGAGCTCGCCGTAGGACATTCCGGGGCTCATCGCGCACAGCACCACGTGCCGGCGGGAGTAGGCGACGTCCACCTTGATCTGTTCCGTCGCCCGCCCGGACAGGAACGGACCCGCGGCGCACACGAACGGCACCATCCCCGCGTTGGCGAGGCCGGCGGCGACACCCACCATGTTCTGCTCGGCGATGCCGACGTTGAACAGGCGGTCGGGGAACTCGTCCCGGAAGGCCGTGAGGTTGGAGGACCCCACCGAGTCGTTGACGACGGCGACGATGCGTTCGTCGGCACGGGCCAGCTCGAGCAACGTCTCGGCGAACGCCTGCCTGGCAGTCGAAGGTCGGCGCCGCCGCCGTGGCCGTCATCGGGCCAGCTCCAGGTGGGCCGCAGCGACCTGCTCGGCCGTGGGGATCTTGTGGTGCCACTCGACCCGGTCCTCCATGAAGGACACTCCCTTGCCCTTGACGGTGTTCGCGATCACACATGTCGGGCGCCCCGGGGCCGAGGCCGCCAGCACCCCTCGCAGTGCCAGGTGGTCGTGCCCGTCGACCTCCACGACGTTCCAGCCGAAGGCCGACCACCTGTCGGGCAACGAGTCCAACCGGTTGGTGTCCTCCGTCCGGGCCCCCTGCTGCAGCCGGTTACGGTCCACGACCGCCGTCAGGTTGTCGAGGCCGTGGTGGGCCGCCGCCATCGCCGCCTCCCAGTTCGACCCTTCCTGGAGCTCCCCGTCACCCAGGACGACGAACACCCGGCTGGGACGGCGGGCCGCCCGCAGTCCGAGGGCGCACCCGACGCCGACCGGCAGGCCGTGGCCGAGCGCGCCGGTGTTGGTCTCGACGCCCGGCACCTTCGTGCGGTCCGGGTGCCCGTTGAGGGCCGAGCCGGGCCGGTTGAACGTCTCGAGCTCGTCCGGGGAGAAGAACCCCGCCCAGGCGAGGGTCGCGTAGAGCGCCTCGGAGCAGTGGCCCTTGCTGAGGATCAGCCGGTCACGGTCGACCCAGTCCGGCGCGGTCGGATCCAACCGCAGCACCGCCCCGTACAGCGTGGTGAGGACGTCGAGGACGGACAGGTCCCCGCCGAGGTGGCCGAGCTTCGCCCCGGCGACCATCGAGATCACCCGCGCCCGGGACCGGGCGGCCGTGTCGGCGAGCAGTCGTTGCGCGTTCTCGGGCGAGGTCGCGACCTCGTCGCGGACCGCCCGCCAGCGCACCACCTGGTTGAGGTCGGGCTGCAACATGGGCTTCCTCCGCTTGATGACTGGATTGTCCTCACTCTGACGTCTCTTGGTAGTCTAGTCAAGACTGAATTGCTATTCAGTGGACATCCCGTAACGATGTGCTTGAGTGGCACCAGCACACCGGCTGAGGGAGTCAGGATGAACAGCTCGGCGCTGCACTCCGGCGCCCTCGACATGGGGCGCCTCGCCGCCGAGGACGTGCGGCTGATGACCAAGGTGGCCCGGCTCTACCACGAGCAGGGCGTGCGCCAGCCCGAGATCGCCGAGCGGCTGAACATCTCCCAGCCCAGAGTGTCGCGGCTGCTCAAGAAAGCCGTCGAGGTCGGCATCGTGCGGACCACCGTCGTCACGCCACGGGGCGTCTACGCCGAGCTCGAGGACGAGGTCGAGAAGCTGTACTCCCTGCGCGAGCTGGTCGTGGCGGACACCGCCGACCTCGACGAGGAGCGCAGCATCGCCCCGGCCCTCGGCTCCGTCGCGGCGAACTACCTCGAGACGACACTGATCGGGGGCGAGCGGATCGGCATCTCCTCCTGGAGCTCGACCCTGCTCGCCACGGTGGAGTCGATGCGCCCGCGGCACGGCAGCGCGGCCGACCAGGTGGTGCAGGTTCTCGGCGGCCTCGGCGAGACACCTGCGCAGGCACAGGCCACCCGGCTGACCGGCCGGCTCGCGCAGCTCACCGGCGCCGATGCGGTCTACCTGCCCGCCCCCGGGCTGGTCGCCGCGAGCGCCACCCGCCAGGCCCTGGTGGACGACGGGGTGATCGCGGCCGCGCTCACCGCATGCGAGCGCCTCTCGGTCCTCCTCGCGGGGATCGGCAGCCTGACCCCCTCCCCCCTGCTGCAGGCCAGCGGCAACGCCATCGGGGAGGCCGAGGAGGCCGAGCTGCGCAGCCTCGGCGCCGTCGGGGACGTCTGCATGCGGTTCTTCGACGCCGCCGGCGCTCCGGTCCGCAGCGCGCTCGACGACCGGATCGTGGGGATCCGCAGCGACGCCCTGCGCCAGATTCCCCGGCGGATCGGGGTGGCAGGTGGGGCCCGCAAGCACCAGGCGATCCGCGCCGCCCTGCGCGGCGGCTGGATCGACGTGCTGATCACCGACCACCACACGGCGCAGTATCTGCTCGACAACGCCTGAGCGCCTGGCGCGGAAGGGGTTGACTTCCCCGGAAGGCCGTCCCTAGGGTGAGAATCAATAGTGGGTAGTGAATATACATTCAGGAAGGCGAGGATGCCCGCTCCCGAAGTCGTGATCGCGGTCGACCAGGGAACCTCGTCGACCAAGGCGGTCGCCGTCGACGTCTCGGGCCGCGCCCTGGCCGAGGCGAGCGTCCCGATCGGGCAGGCCCACCCCCGCCCAGGCTGGGTCGAGCAGGACGGCGAGGAGATCGCCGGGTCGGTGCTGACCGCGCTGCGCAAGGTGAGCGAGAAACTGGACGCCGACACCTCGACGGTGGCGGCGATCGGCCTGAGCACGCAGCGCGAGTCCGCCCTGGTCTGGGACCGCGCCACCGGACGTCCGCTGGGCCCGATGCTCGGCTGGCAGGACCGGCGCACGACCGACCGCGCTCGCGCTCTCGCCGCCGAACCCGGCGCGGCGGAACGGATCAGCCGGTCGACCGGACTCCCGCTGGACCCGATGTTCTCCGCCCTCAAGCTCGCCTGGCTGCTCGACGAGGTGGATCCCGACCGGGTGCGGTCGCGGGCCGGGGAGCTCGCCGTCGGCACGGTCGACTCCTGGCTGGTCGCCCGGTTGACCGGCGAGCACCGGATCGAGCTCGGGAACGCCAGCCGCACCCAGCTGCTGGACGTCGAGACCGGGCAGTGGGACGAGGACCTGCTGGTCCTGTTCGGCATCCCGCAGCAGGTGCTGCCCCGCCTGGCCGCCTCCGACGAGCCGACGCAATCTGTTGCGGCGCAGGGTGTACCGGCCGTCCCGGTGGCCGGCATCCTCGGCGACTCGCACGCGGCGCTCTACGGGCACGGCGTCCGGGTGCCGGGTGCGGTCAAGGTGACGCTCGGCACGGGCTCCTCGGTGATGGGCCTGGGGGACGTCCCGACCGGCGCCCTCGCCCGCACGATCGCCTGGGCCACCCCGCAGCGTGTCCTGGCGTTCGAGGGCAACATCCTGTCGGCCGGCTCGACGTTGGTCTGGCTGGCCGCCCTCCTCGGCCTCGACACCGGCGACCTCGTCGAGCTCGGGCTGGACGCCGCCGCCGGCGACGGCTCCCCCGTCGACCTGGTGCCCGCGGTGGCCGGGCTCGGGGCCCCGTGGTGGGACACCCGGGCCCAGGCGGTGATCAGCGGCTTCGACCTCGGCACCGACCGCGCCGCCCTGGCCCGCGCCGCGGTCGACTCGATCCCGCTGCAGGTGGAGGACGTCCTCGCCGCCGCGGACGCCGCCACCGGCTCGCGGATCGACACCCTGCACCTGGACGGCGGCCCGGCCGCGAACGACCGGCTGGTGCAACGCCTGGCAGACCTCACCGGACGCACCGTGGTCCGGCCCGCCGCGGCCGGACTGTCCGCCCTCGGCGCCGCCTCGCTGGCCGGTACCGCCGTCGGCCTCTGGCAGAGGCTGGAGACCGGACCCGTCACCACCTTCACCCCCGCGCTGGACGTCGGCCGCGCCGAGGACCGGCGCCGCCGCTGGCGCGAGGCTGTCGCCCGTTCACGATTCCGCACAACCCCAGAGGAGATCCGATGAGCAGCACCCAGCGTTTCGGCGCCGGCATCTGGCACTTCGCCACGTACGTCGACCGGTACGCCACCGACGGCTACGGCGAGCCGCCGCACGATCCTCGACGCGATCGTCACTGGCCGGCCAGGTTCCGCGACCTGTCCGTCGTCGACCTCAACTGGCCGTTCTTCGGCGGCGACTTCACCGACGACCAGGTCAAGGCGCGCGCTCGCAGACGCCGGGCTCTCGGTCATCGGGATCACGCCGGAGATCTACACCCGCCAGTTCGCCAAGGGCTCGTTCACCAACCCCGATCCGGGCGTGCGCACCCTCGCCCACGACTTCGTCACGCGGGCCTGCGACGTGGTGCGTCGCTTCGGCGCCGACTACGTCAAGCTCTGGCCCGGCCAGGACGGCTGGGACTATCCCTTCCAGGTGGACCACGGCACGCTCTGGAAGCACTCGATGGACGGCGTCGGAGCGCTCGCGGCCGAGAACCCGGACCTGAAGTTCGTCATCGAGTACAAGCCGCGCGAGCCGCGGGTGCACATGAGCTACTCCTCCGTCGCGCGCACCCTGCTCGGGATCGAGAAGATCGGCCTGCCGAACGTCGGCATCCTGCTGGACTTCGGCCATGCCCTGTTCGGCGGCGAGTCACCCGCCGACTCGGCCCAGCTCGCGATCGACTACGGCCGCCTCTTCGGCATGGACGTCAACGACAACCTGCGCGGCTGGGACGACGACATGGTCGCCGGCACCGTCCACCCGATCGAGCTGTTCGAGTTCTTCTGGACGCTGCGCAAGAACGGCTGGGAGGGCGTCTGGCAGCTCGACCAGTTCCCCTTCCGGGAGGACAGCATCCAGGCCGCCAACCTCGCCATCAGCTTCCTCAAGCGCGTCCAGCGCGGCCTCGACATCCTCGACGTCGAGGGCCTCACCAAGGCCCAGGCCGCGCACGACGCTCTCACCGCGCAGCGCATCGCCCAGGAGGCGCTGTTCGGCAAGCTGTGAGCGCCGGCCGGTCTCCTGGGCGACCTCCCGATCAGCGACCGGCCACTACCTGCTGTCGGCGTCGGAACCCTCACCCGGGATCGCGGCGAGCGTCATCGCCATGCGATGAGCCAGCCTGCCCCCAGCAGCCATCCACCGACGACGTCGAGCGGCCAGTGGACGCCGAGGACGACCCTGGTCACGCCGACCCCGACCGCCCAGACCGCGGCGGCCGCCCAGACCGCCGCCCGGGCCTGCCGGCGTCGAAGGTGACGAGTCACCGCCCAGGCGAGCAGGCCCGCACCGATCGTCGCGGCCGTGGTGTGACCGGACGGGAACGAGTACCCGCCGGCCGCGACGAGCCAGTCCGCCCCTGGGGGACGGGGGCGCCGCAGCACCTCGCTCAGGAGCAGCCGCACACCGATCCCCGCAGCGGCACCCCCGGCGACGGCAGCGCAGACGAGCCCGCGTGCCCCGCCGGCTGTCCGCGGGAACACCAGCGCCGCAACGGCTATCACCGGCCAGATCACTGCGGTGGAACCGGCTTCGGTGACGACGCGGGCGAGGCCGACCACCGCCGGCGACCTGTCCTGAACCACGAGGTCGTGCAGCACCGCGTCCAGCCCAGGAGTCCGGCGATGCACCCAGACACCGATGCCGCCGCTCAGGCCCAGCAGGCTCAGGCTGAGACCGGCCACCGCCACCCGCGATCGCCGACAGGGACTCATCACGCGATCGTTGCGCATCGCCGGGCAGGACGGAATGCCGGGCGGGACGGATCTGTGTGCTCGCCTTCTTCCCGAAGCGGGCGTAGTCTCGCGCTCCACCAGCGGTCCGCCTCTCCCGAATCCGGCACCTCGTCCCATGGAGGGCTCATGTCTCGTCGTGACCTGATCGACCCCGAGTCGCGCATTCCCCTGGAGGGCCTGCTCCAGGCGATCCCGGGCGGCTTCAACGCCATCCCGGACATCGTCGCCCGCCGGGCGACCGTCTCGCAGATGCTGGCCATGCTGCCCGTGCCCGAGAACACCACCGTGACCAAGGAGGACCGCGCGGTCCCCGGCCCGGTGGGCGAGCCTGACATCGCCGTCCGGATCTACCGCCCCGTCACCGCGTCAGGGCCGTTGCCGGGCATCTACTACATCCACGGCGGTGGCATGGTGCTCGGCGACATCGCCGGGGAGGATGCCGTCGCCGTCCGACTGAGTGAGGAGGTCGGCGCTGTCGTCGTCTCCGTCGAGTACCGGCTGGCCCCGGAGCATCCACACCCGACCCCCGTCGAGGACTGCTTCGCGGGACTGGTCTGGACCGCGAAGAACGCCGTCGAGCTCGGCGTCGACCCTGACCGCCTCGCCGTCTACGGCGGAAGCGCCGGCGGCGGCCTTGCCCTGGGATGCGCCCTGCTCGCTCGAGACCGGGGCGGGCCCGCCCTGCACTTCATGATGCCGATCTATCCCATGATCGACGACACCAACTCCACGCCGTCCAGCCACGAGATCACCGACATCGGCATCTGGGACCGGGCCGGCAACGCCGAAGCCTGGGCCTGGTACCTCGGCGGCAAGGAGGCGGACCACTACGCCGCGCCCAGTCGCGCCGCCGATCTCAGCGGCCTGCCACCGGCTTTCATCGACGTCGGCACCGTCGACCTGTTCCGCGACGAGGACATCGCTTTCGCCCAGCGCCTGATGCAGGCCGGGGTCCCGTGCGAGCTGCACATCAACCCCGGCAGCTACCACGCCTCCGAGGTCTTCGCCCCTGAGGCCGCTCTCTCCCAGCGCATCTGGGCCCGAAGGGTCGAGGCCCTCAAGAGGGGTCTCGCCTGAACGA
Source organism: uncultured Actinomycetota bacterium (assembly GCA_963738495.1). GTDB lineage: Bacteria > Actinomycetota > Actinomycetes > Actinomycetales > Kineosporiaceae > CAVTWW01. The sequence continues at coordinate 276,951 of CAVTWW010000009.1, read as the reverse complement.
CGTCACCCCTCGAGGAGCACAGCGTGCGTTTCCACCGATCGGTCAGGGTGGTCGGCGTCCATGCCGAGGGAGAGGTGGGCAACGTCGTCGTCGGCGGCTTCGGCCAGGTGCCGGGCGAGACCATGTTCGACAAGCGCAACCACCTGGCCGAGCACCGCGACTGGATCCGCCGGTTGATCCTCAGCGAGCCCCGCGGCCAGGTCGCACGCAACGCCAACATCATCCTGCCGAGCAACCACCCGGACGCCGACGCCGGCTACGTGATCATGGAGTCGATCGAGTACCCCGTCATGTCGGGCAGCAACACGATCTGCGTGGCCACCGTGCTGCTCGAGACCGGCATGCTCGAGGCCGTCGAGCCCGTGACCAACCTCGTCCTGGAGTCCCCGGCCGGCCTCATCCCGGTGGAGTGCCACATCAGGGACGGCAAGGTGACCCAGGTGCGGTTCACCAACCAGCCCGCCTTCGTCCATCACCTCGACGCCCCGGTGGAGGTCGAGGGCATCGGCACCGTCATCGTCGACGTGGCCTGGGGCGGAATGGCTTACGTCGTCCTGGACGCCGGCCGTTTCGGACTGCGCATCACTCCCGACGAGGCACGGGACATCTGCGCCCTCGGCGAGCGGATCAAGATCGCCGCCGCGGAGCAGCTCGACGCCGTGCACCCCGTGAGCCCCGACTTCCCCGGGATCACGATCTGCGAGTTCACGCTGCCGCCCGAACGCGTCGACGGCGTCCTCACCGCGAAGAACACCGTCGTCGTCTCGCCAGGGCGGTGCGACCGCTCCCCCTGCGGCACGGGCACCTCCGCACGGATGGCCCTCATGCATGCCCGTGGCGAGCTCGCGGTGGGTGAGCCCTTCATCCACACCTCGATCATCGACTCGCGGTTCGAATGCCGCATCGAGTCGACCACCACCGTCGGCGGCGTCCCGGCGATCGTCCCCTCGATCGCCGGCCAGGCCTGGATCACCGACCTGACGACACTGGTCCTCGATCCCACTGACCCCTACCCGTCCGGCTACCGGCTCACCGACACCTGGCCCCTGGGCCTGACGGTCGCCCGCGCGCCCCTCGGCTCGGATCAGCTCAGCGGGGCGTCGTGAGCAACCCCTGGGACGACGAGTTCGACCCGTCGGCGGGCACCCGGAACATGCTGCGCTGGGCGCACGAGCTGGGGGAGGAGATCGAGCTCGGCATCGAGCTCGTCGGCCCGGACGCCGCGCTGACCACCCTGCTGTCGTGATCAGAGCAGGACGGCGTCCTGGGTCTGCAGCGACTGCAGGACGGCGGCGATCAGCCGCTGCAACCGCACCCCACGGTGCACGTCGAGCGGCTGCACGAGCTCGCCGCTGACGGTGCGGACGAACTCCTCCATGATGGCGCGCTGGACCGGCTCCGGCGGGTCCGGCGTCGGGTCGGGCAGCACGAACCGACCGGCGTCGGTGACCGCCGTCGCCTCGAGCGGGCCGGTCGCGCTCGGCGTGGTCACCGACAGCACCACCTGGCCGAGGGTTCCCCCGTCGTGGACGGTGCTCACGGACACCACCGGACCGGAGCGTGCCGCCCGGACCTCGACGATCCGCCCACCCGCCGATTCGAGCAGGTCGAGCACGTGCGGGCCGACGTCGTACACGGCGCTGTCGCCGTCCAGCCGCCACGGCGTGGCGAATGGCGAGCCGGACACGTCGCAGACCCAGGCACCGCGCACGTGCTGCGTCCTGCCTTCCCCGACAGCAGCCAGGAAGTCCCGGACCGCCGGCGTGAAGCGATAGGTGAGCATCAGCTGGGTGCGGACCCCAGCGGCGTCCACTGCCGCCGCGATCGCCTCGGCCTGCTCGACCGTGAACGCCAACGGCTTCTCGAGCAGAAGGTGCTTACCGGCGGCCGCAGCCCGCGGCGCCAGGTCGGCCTGCACCCCGGGCGGGACGGTGAACGCCACCGCGTCGCAGGTGTCCAGCAGCTCGTCGAACGTCGCCGCAACGCTCGCCCCGAACCGTCCGGCCAGCTCCGCCGCCGCATCGGGCCGGCGCGCCCACACCCCACTGAGCCTGACTCCGGACGCCGCCGCCACCATCGGGGCGGTGAACATGCTCGCCCACGGTCCTGCCCCGACCAGCCCGACCCGAATCACGGCGTCATCGTAGGCGTTCGATGCCCGGCCTCGGGGTCGCGCGCCCGCTTGCGCCGCTCGGGTCCGACAGACATGGCCCTGCTGCTGTGCTCAGAATGAGGAGTGATGTTCAGCGATCGCGCCGACGCGGGACGACGGCTGGCCCAGCGTCTGCTCCATCTGCGTGGCGACGACGTCGTGGTGGTGGGTCTGGCCCGCGGCGGGGTGCCGGTCGCCCGCGAGGTCGCGAGCCGGCTGGGCGTGCCGCTGGACGTGCTCGTGGTCCGAAAGCTCGGCGTGCCGGGCCAGCCCGAGGTGGCCATGGGCGCGGTCGGCGAGGGTGAGGTACTCGTCGTCCACGATCGCGTCGTTCGCGCGATCGGGTTGAGCCGCGACGAGTTCGAGGCGGTGGTCGCCCGCGAGCGGGCGGAGGTCTCCCAGCGGGTGCTTCGGCTTCGGGGCACCCACCGGCGCGTCGACCTGGCCGGGAAGGTGGTCGTGGTGGTGGACGACGGGGTCGCCACCGGATCGACGGCGAGGGCCGGCTGCCTGGTGGTCCGTGCGGCCGGTTCTCGCCGCGTGGTCCTCGCCGAGCCCGTCGGCCCGAAAGGCCTTGCGGACACGCTGGACGGCGTCGCCGACGAGCTGGTCTGCCTCGCCACGCCGAGGCTCTTCCGGTCCGTCGGCGAGTTCTACGACGACTTCGGCCAGGTGTCCGACGACCAGGTGGCCGCCTGTCTGGACAAGGCAGCGGCCGAGGAGCGCGAGCGGACCCGCCCCCCTTACTGACGCCCGTGCCACACGTGGACGCCGGTGTCAGGCGAGGGACGCCGGGACCGGGCGAGACTAGGGCGAAGGGATAGCAGCGCCCCGGCGAAGCAGGGCGTCGACCCGCTCGCCGGAGGCGATGTTCTGCAGCGCGGCGAACGACCCGTCCCGGTAGACGCCCTGCGCGGCCTCGAGAATCGCACCGTGCGCAGCCCGCGCCAACGTCGAGCCCAGCGAGATCCGGGCCACCCCGGCCGCACCGAGCTCTGCCACGCCGAACCGCGCCAGCGGGCCCACCGCCAGCACGTTCACCGGGACCGACACGGCAGCGCACACCTGCCGGACGGCGTCCAGGTCGGGCAGCACCGGCACGTAGACCCCGTCGGCCCCGGCGTCCGCGAACGCCGTGATCCGGGCGAGGGCCTCCGCCAGGTCGTAGTGGCCGAGCATCAGCCCGTCGGCGCGGGCGACGAAGAAGCAGTCGGCCCCGTCCGCACGCAGCGCGCGAGCGGCGGCCGCGCCGGCCTCGACCCGCGCGACGGCGGTCGCGAACGGATAGGGGGCGGAGTCCGGGAGTGCCGTGTCCTCGATGCAGCACCCGGCCAGACCTGCCCGTGCCGCCGCGCTGACGGTGTCGGCGACGTCCTGCGGGGTGTGGCCGAAACCGTTCTCGAGGTCGGCGGAGACCGGCAGGGTCGTGGCCCCGGCGATGTCGACCGCGTGGGCGAGCGCTTGGTCGCGGGTCACCGAACCGCCGTCCGGCAGCCCGAGCGTGAAGGCGTGGGCGGCGGACGACGTCGCCAGCGCCGGTGCCCCGAGCGCTGCGAGCAGCCGCGCCGTCCCGCGGTCCCAGACGTTGCCGAGCACGAAGGGGGCGCCGGGCACGTGCAGGTCACGAAAGCTCGTCATGACGGAATCCTAGGAACGACCGACGACGTGGCGGCTGCGCAGGCGCCTGGGTCAGAACAACCCTCCGGTCCGTCAGAACGCCCTCCGGTTCGTCAGAACACCCCTCCGGTTCGCCGCCTCGTACCGGACGGGCTGCTCAGACCTGCTCGAGCATGGCCCTGATCTCGTCGCCTGCGGGCCCGGCGAGCACCTCGCGGACGGTGACCCTCGACCGCCGAACCGCCCGGCGCCGCTTCAGGGAACCGCGCACCTTGGCCCAGAACACGTCGTCCGTCTGGATGGTCTCGGTCTCGAATCGACTCATGGCTGTCCGTCCTCCGCTCGTGGTTCACATGATCACCACAAGTATCGGCCTCCGGATTCGATGCGTCCAATGACTGATTCAGGGGAGACCCATGACGTCAGATCATGGGTGTGGTTGGACCAGATGTCAGGACCGTCAGCGGGCGAGGTAGCCGCCGTCGACGGCCAGGGCGTGGCCGATGGTGAACTCGGCCGCGTCGGAGCTCAGCCAGAGCGCAGCGGCGGCGATGTGCTCGGGGCGACCGAACGCGCCGGTGAGGCTCAGCCGAGAGGCGACCTCCTGCGGGTCGCGGCCGCGCTTGGCGATCGCGCCTCGCAGCATGGGGGTGTCGATCGCTCCCGGACAGATGGCGTTGATGCGCACACCGCGCCCGGCATAGTCGACCGCCGCGGACTTCGTGATCCCCAGCACGCCGAACTTGCTCGCCGTGTACGCCGACTGGTGCGGCTGCGGGCGGTAGGAGTTGGTCGAGGCGATGTTGACGATCGTGCCGCCGCCACGAACGAGCATGGCTCGGATCTCGTGCTTCATCGACAGGAAGATCGATCGCAGGTTGACGGCGATCATCCGGTCGAAGTCCTCGTCGGCGAGGTCGGCGAGGAAGTCGACCTCGAACTCGATGGCAGCCATGTTCACCGCCGCGTCGAGGCGGCCGAACCGGTCGACGGCCAGCGCCACCATGGCGGCCGCGTCCTGCGCATTCGACACATCGGTCTTGATGAACGTCGCCACGCCCCCCGCGGCCTCGATCTCGGCCACGGTGGCCAGACCACCCTCCTGCGACCAGTCGGCGACGACGACGTTGGCGCCGGCCGCGGCGAAGGCCAGCGAGGTCGCCCTTCCCATGCCTCCTGCGCCGCCGGTGACGAGCGCCGTCCTGCCGTCGAACTCACCCATCGACATCTCGCTCTCTGATCGCCGCGCCCGGATGGTGAAACTGGAGGGTGCACCTGTCCCGGACCATCGACTGTTGACAGCCGGTCACCCCGGACACTTTCATTAGTCAGTATCAAGTAACACCAGCCCCAGCACGACCTGGTGGCCCGAGTTGCGGCGCCGGCACCGTGCCTGCGTCTGCCGAGCCGGCCGGAGGAATCATGAGCGACCCGGCCACCGAGTACGACCTCGAGGCGGACGTCGTCGTCCTCGGCACCGGCGCCGCCGGCCTCACCGCCGCGATCACGGCCCACGACCACGGCGCCGGTGACGTCCTCGTCCTGGAGAAGTCGGGATGGTCGGGGGCACCTCCGCGATGTCCGGCGGCATGCTGTGGATCCCGCTCAGCCACCAGCAGCAGGAGGCCGGCGTCGAGGACTCCTACGAGGAGGTGGTCGACTACCTCGACGCCCTCGCGCCGGGCCAGCTCGACCATGACGCGCTGGCCGCCTTCCTCGACGCGGCCCCGAGATGGTGCGCTTCCTGGCAGACAGCACTCCGGTCGACCTCGGGCTCTACCCGGGGTTCCCCGACTACCAGCCCAACGTCGTCGGCGCCAAGCAGCACGGCAGCCGCTCGCTCGACAACGGGTGTTCCCCTTCGAGGACCTCGGCTCGTGGGCGACGCGGGTCAACCCTCCGAAGACCGGCCTGCCCAAGCGCACGAGCATGGTCGAGGACCGGTTCAGCCCCGCGCTCAGCCCCGAGGAGCTCGCCGACCGCGAGCGTCGCGACTGCCGGGGCCAGGGCCAGGCACTGGTCGGCTCGCTGCTGCGGGGCGTGCTCGACCGCGACATCCCCCTGCGCCTGGAGTCCCGCGCGCGCCGGCTCATCCAGCAGGACGACGGCCGCGTCGTCGGCGTCGTGACCGAGGAGAGCGGCACGCACCCTGCGCGTCCGGGCCCGCAAGGGAGTCATCATCGCCACGGGCGGGTTCGAGTGGAACGACAAGCTCGTCAAGGCCTTCCTGCGCGGCCCCATCACCGCCCCGGTCAGCGTGCCCGAGTGCGAGGGCGACGGCCTGCTGATGGCCCTCGAGGTGGGCGCCAGCGTGGCCAACATGTCGAACGCCTGGTGGCAGATGTCCACCCGCGAGACGGCCGCCCACGGCACCGGCAAGCCCAACTACCTGCTCGTGCAGCAGGAGCGCACCAATCCCGGCTCGATCCTGGTCAACCGCTCCGGTCGTCGCTTCGTCAACGAGGCGGTGAACTACAACTCGCTCGGCAGGGTGCTGCACAACTACGACGCCAACACCAACGAGTACAGCAACCTGCCCTACTGGATCATCCTCGACGACCGCTTCCGCGAGCAAGTATCGCTTCTTCACCAGCCGGCCCGGACTGCCCGACCCGTCGTGGTCGGTGCAGCGCCGACACCGATCGAGCAGCTCGCCGAGCTCATCGGGCTGGACGGCGCGGTGCTGCGCGACACCGTCGACCGCTTCAACGCCGACGTGCGCGCCGGGCACGACGACGAGTTCCAGCGCGGCGACTCCACGTTCGACAACCACTGGGGCGACCAGTCCTTCGAGCCGCCGTTCTGCACGCTGGGGGTCATCGACCAGCCGCCGTTCTACGCCGCCCAGATGGAGGCCGGCGTGCTCGGCACCTGCGGCGGCCCGCGACCCAACGCCGACGCCCAGGTCCTCGGACTGGAACGACCGGCCGATCCCCGGGCTCTACGTGTGCAGCAACACCATGGCGGCGCCGACGGCAGGCGTCTACGGCGGCGCCGGCGGCACGCTCGGCCCCGGCATGACGTTCGGCTTCATCGCCGGCCGCCACGCGGCCCAGAAGGGCTGAGCCGCCGGCTCAGGCCCACTTGCCCGCGAGCAGCCCGCCGTCGACGACGTGCTCGTGACCGCTGACGTACGACGCGTCGTCCGAGAGCAGGAACGCCACCATCGCGGCGACCTCGTCGGGACGACCACGACGCTGCAGCGGCACGGCCTTGCCCTCGGGGTCGCCGCGGCCGGCCGTCATGTCGGTCTCGATGGTGCCCGGGTGCACCGAGTTGACCCGGACGCCGAACGGGGCGAGCTCGAGCGCCGCGGCCTTGGTCATGCCTCGCACGGCGAACTTGGAGGCGACGTAGGACATCGAGTTCTTGTACCCCTGCATGCCCGCGGTCGACGACAGGTTGACGATCGCGCCGTGCCCGGCGCGCTGCATCGACGGCACGACCGCGCGCATGCCCAGCCACACGCCGACGAGATTGACGTCGATCACCGTGCGGAACTGCTCCTCGCTCATCTCGACCATCGGCGCGAAGATCACGATCCCGGCGTTGTTCGACAGCGCCGTCACCGGACCGAACCGTGACTCGGCGGCCGTCACGACCTGGGCCCACTCCTGCTCGGACGTGACGTCGTGATGCAGGTAGAGCGCCCGGTCGCCGAGCTCGCCGGCCAGCGCCGAACCCGGCCCGTCGAGGACGTCGGTGATGACGACCCGCGCGCCGTCGGCGACGAGTCGGCGGGCCTGGGCGGCACCCAGCCCTCGGGCGCCGCCGGTGACGACGGCGATGGTGTTCTCGTGCCTGGACATGTCTTCTCCTGTGCCTGTGAATGCCTGTGAATGCCTGTGAATGCCTGTGAATGCCTGTGAATGCCTGTGAATGCTGGTGTCAACTAACCGGCGAGTGCGTCGATGACGGTGCGCACGATGCCGTCGGCGTCGATGCCCACGACCCGGGCGATCGCGGCCGAGGGCCCGGACCCCGGGACGGCGCGCACGGCCAGGCGCACCAGCCGGGCCGTGGTTCCGGACTCCGCCAGAACCTCGGCGACAGCCGACCCGAGGCCACCCTCGAGGTAGTGGTCCTCCACCGTCACCAGCAACGGCGTCGCCGCGGCCGCGGCGAGGACGGCGGCCCGATCGACGGGTTTGACGCTGTAGGCGTCGACGACTCGGACGGCGACGCCCCGCGCCGCCAGCAGCTGCTGCGCCGCGAGCGCCGCGTGCAGCGTCGCGCCCGATCCGACGACGGTGGCCACGTCGGCGCCACTGCTGCGCAGCAGGTGGCTGCCGCCGACGACGAACGAGGTGCCTGCCGGGTAGATGACCGGTTGCGGGGCACGCGTGGTGCGCAGGTAGCTGAAGCCCGGCAGGTCGGCGACCAGTGCCGTCAGCGCGCCGGCGGCCGTGGCGTCGGCCGGCTGCAGGACCCGCGATCCGGGGACGGCACGGAAGCAGGCGATGTCCTCGAGCCCCATTCCCGAGGCACCGGACTCCCCCACGGACAGCCCGGCGTGCGAGCCGCACATGCGCAGCGCGGCACCACCGATCGCGGCCATGCGCACGAACTCGAAGGCCCGGGTCGTGAAGGACGCGAAGGTCGACACGTAGGGCACCCAGCCGCGACTCGCGAGGCCGACCGCCGCGCCGACCATCTGCTGCTCGGCGATGAACATCTCGAAGTAGCGCCGGGGGTACGCCGCCGCGAAGAGCTCGGCGTAGGTGGAGTTCTGGGTCTCGGCGTCGAGCACGACGACGTCGTCCCGCGCGTCACCCAGGGCGACCAGTGCCTGGCCGTACGCCAGCCGGGTCGCGACCTGCGAGCCGACCTCGTAGACCGGCAGCCTGACCTCGCGCCGCGCCGGCTGGACTCGTGCCACGTCGAACGGCGGCCGCACCGGGAACCGGGTCTGCGCCGGTTGTCCGAGCTGCTCGAGGGCGGCCGCCGGGTCCGGGTGCGGACGGCCGTGCCAGCCGCCCAGCCCCTCGACCGTTACCAGGTCCTTGCCCTTGACGGTGCGGGCGACGACGGCGGTCGGCCGAAAGTCGGTGCCTGCCTGGCGCAGAGCTCGATCGACCTGCTCGACGTCGTGGCCGTCGACCTCGACGGCATTCCAGCCGAACGCCTGGGCCCGCCGCACGAAGTCCGCCGCCCGGGTGGAGACCATCGTCGGGCCGCTCTGCCCGAGCCCGTTGACGTCGACCATCACGACGAGGTTGTCGAGCCGGTAGTGGGCGGCGTGCTCGAAGGCCTCCCACACCGAGCCCTCGGCCATCTCGCTGTCGCCGCAGAGCACGTAGACCCGGGCCGGGCTGTGCTCCAGCTGCTTCAACGACAGGGCGATTCCGACCCCGTTGGTGATGCCCTGGCCGAGCGAGCCGGTCGCGACCTCGACCCAGGGCAGCAGTGGCCGCGGGTGCCCCTCGAGCCGGCTGCCCACCTGGCCGTAGGTGAGCAGCTCCGCGTCGTCGATGGCACCGAAGGCCTTGAGCCACGCGTACTGCAGGGCCGACGCGTGCCCCTTGGAGAGGATGAACCGGTCGTTGCCCGGGTGCGCGGGGTCGGACACGTCGAGGTGGAAGTGCCCGGCTCCGAGCACGGCCATGAGCTCGGCCGACGAGGCGGCGGAGGTGGGATGGCCCGCACCCGCAGCGGCCGTGGCCCGCAGGCTGTCGATCCGAAGCATGCGCGCGAGCTCGCGCGCCGAGTCGAGATCGATCGGGGCGATGTCGACACCTGAGGTCACGTCCGGGCTCCTGGGGTACGGGCGACCGCGGCCGCAGGTGCGCGCCGCGCCGACGGGTCGACGGGTCGTTGGGTCGTTGGGTCGTTGGGTCGGTGGGTCGGTGGGTCGGGGCCACGAGGACACCGCCGTCCCTGTATACCCGAGGTTCCGATACTTGTATAGACAGCCAATGCTCGCCCGTCACTGCCCCTGCAGCGGCAGCGGACGAGTGGTCAGGGGCGCGGTCGCCAGGACGTGTCGGCGGTCCACGACCAGGCCAGCGGGGTCACCGAGACGACCCGGTCGAGCACCACGGCCTCGACGTCGCTGCCCGGCTCGACGCGGGACCGGTCGAGGTTGACCTGCACCTGCAGGCGGACCGGTGCGGTGCGGTCACGCTCACCGGGGTGTTGGTGCAGGTAGTAGGCCAGCCGACTCTGGGTCGTCCGCCGCCACGGCGTGTCGGTCGTCGCCGAGTCCGGCACGTTGAGGTTGACCACTGCGACCTCGTCCGGCAGCCCCTCGTCGAGGATCTGGCTCGCCAGCCGCCGGGTGAAGCCGATCGCGGCGGACCAGTCGCGCTCGTCCGCCGCATGCCAGTCCGACACGTCCACCTGCAGCGACGAGGCCAGCGCAGGCATGTCGAAGGACCCGGCCTGCATCGCGGCGCCGATCGTCCCGCTGATCCCGAGTCCGCCGCCGATGTTCTCGCCGTAGTTGATGCCGCTGACGCAGAGGCAGGGGCGCCGGTCGGCCAGCTCGAGCACGGCGTGGGTGACCGCCTGGGCCGGTGACCCGGTGACGGCGTACGCCCTGATCTGCCGGTCGCCGACCTGCAGGGCGCTCTCGCTGATGGCGCCGACGCCGGACACCCCCGAGAACGCCCGGCTCATCGACGTCTGGCCCGTGGCCGGCGCCACCACGAGCAGGTCGCCCAGGTCGACCACGGCCTCGGCAGCCGCACGCAGCCCCGGCGAGGCGATGCCGTCGTCGTTGGTCACGAGGATGAGCGGGCGCCCCGTCACAGGTTGCTCCTCTGTCGAGCCGCGGCCGCAAGGGTGCCCGTGGTGTTCAGCGGAACCTCGCGACGCGGTCCTCGGTGTCCTCGATCGGGTACGACGTCGTGGCCTCGTAGTCCAGGCCGTCTGGCAGCGCGAGCCGGTCTGCCGCACGGTAGAGGTCCTTGTAGGCCGCCCGCGCCCCACCACTGTGCGAGCAGATGACGGCCGCGATCTCGCCGACCACGGCGTCCAGCTCGGCCTGCGGGCACGACAGCGCGGCCAACCCCCACTCCTGCGCCTGACGACCGGTGAACTGGCGGGCCGTGTAGGAGAGCAGTCGGGCGCGGGCCGGGCCGACGGCCCGGGGGAACCGCTGGCTCAGGCCCCACGACGGACGCAGGCCCCACTGCGCGTGCGTGTCGCCGATCCTGGCCTCGTCGGCCGTGACGACGAGGTCGCAGGCGAGGGCGAGCTCGAGCGCGCCGGTGAAGCAGAAGCCGTTGACCTTCGCGATCACGACGGCGTCCATGGTGGTGATGGTGTCGATCAACGCCCGTGCCGGGACGTCGAGGAAGTCGCCGACGGCGCCGCCGTCGAGGGGTCGGCCCCCGAGCGCCTTGAGGTCGACACCGGCGCTGAACGCGCGACCGACCCCCGTCAGCACGACGACGGCCACGTCGGTGCGAAGCGCGAGCTCGCCGAAGGCACTGCCGAGCTCGCCGAGCATCTCGACCGTGATGGCGTTCAGCGCCTCGGGCCGGTTCATGCGGACGGTCGCGACGCCGCCCTCGACCTCGACCTCGACCACCTCGTACGTCACCGGGCGCTCCTCTCGACGGTCCATGGCGCGGCAAGGGCGACGGTACGGGATGCTCGTCTCACCTGTACATACAACTTCTGGTCGTCCAGCGCACCACCGGCGCTGCACGGCCGGGCGAGAGGACCGCTCGTGGCGACCCCGTGGCACACCGTCCGACCCGCTCTGCGCCCACCCGAGCAGGTGCAGGCCCTGCTGTTCGACTGCGACGGCACGTTGCTCGACACCCTCGGGGTCTACCAGGAGTCGTGGCGGGGGCCGTTCGCCCGGCGCGGGTTCGCCATCACCGACGAGTGGTTCCACGCCCGGGCCGGGCTGGCGATGGACCCGTTCATCCTGGCCGCCCTGCCGCACCTCGACCCGGCCGGGCTGCGCCAGGTGGAGCAGGAGGGGATGGAGTCGTTCTTCGAGCAGCTCGGCTCGGTGGCGCGGATCGAGCACGCCGTCGAGCGAAGTCCTGGAGGCCGGGCGGATCCGCGACCTGTTCGACTTCGTCATCACCCTCGACGACGTCGAGCAGCCCAAACCCGCACCCGACTGCTACCTGCTCGCCGTCGAGCGTCTGGGACTGCCGCCTGGCGAGGTGCTGGCCTACGAGGACAGCGACGCCGGCGTCGCGGCCGCACGGGCAGCCGGGGTCCACGTGATCGACGTCCGCGGTACCTGAGCGAGCCGGTGTGAGACGTCCACCACACCTGCACGGTGCGCAACGACCCCGAAACACGATCCTCATAGCCTTGAGTCATCCAGACCCGAGGAGCTCGAACAGACCATGCCGAAACGCAGCAGGGACCGCTCAGCCGAGGAGATCGACGCGTTGGTGCACCATCCCAACCCGCACCCGCGCGCCAACCTCGTCGCCGACCGCCACACCCCGTTGACCGACGCCCAGGTCGCCGTGCTCGTCGAGGACCCCAGCCCGTCGGTGCAGTCGAACCTGGCCCGCTCCGGGCGTGACCTCACCCCCGCACAGGTCCGACGCCTCGCCACCGCCCCGAGCGAGCTGGTCCGGATCTCGGTGATCTCGAGCCGTCACCCGCTGCCGCCCTCTCTGATCGCCGGCCTCGTCGAGGACCCGCACGACCGGGTCCGCTCGATGCTGGCCCGGTCGGCCCGGCCGCTGACCAAGGCGCAGCGCGCGCGCCTGGCCGCCGACTCGCACTGGGACGTCAGGCGCTCCCTGGCCCGCTGAACCCTGCCAGTGCCGCGCCCGGGGTGCCGGGGTGCGATCATCGTGTCCGGGGGCGCGATGCGGCAGCATGCACGCCGCCGGGACCGCCCCGGCGTCCGACTGACGAGGGACGACATGAGCACCCGCATCATCCTGGCCCGGCACGGCGAGAGCGTCGTCAACGTGGTCGGTCTGGCCAGTGACGACCTCGAGGGCAACCCGCTGACCTACCTCGGGCAGACCCAGGCGCACGCGCTTGGCCCGTTCACTGCGCACCGAAGGGCTCACGGCCGTCGTGACCAGCCCCGTGCAGCGTGCGCGTGAGACCGGCGCCATCGTCGCCGGCGAGCTGAACCTGCCGGTCGTCCTCGAGTGGGGCACCGAGGAGGTCCGGGTCGGCATCCATGCCGGAGAGGTCGCCCCCGAGTCGGTCCTGCGTGGCATCAAGGACTTTCGGATCTGGCTCGCCGACGAGAACCTGGGCCACGGCTACGTCGACGGCGAGAGCGGGCTCGACGTGGCCGGGCGCTGTGCGGCAGCCCTGGAGCGGATCGCCGACCGCCACCCCGACCAGAGCGTGCTCGTCGTCTCGCACGGCGGCGCCATCGCCTTCACCGTCCCCACCCTGTGCGACAACATCACGCTACGGTCGATCCACGACCGCCAGCTCACCAACTGCGCCACTGTCGTGATCGAGCGGGACGGCGAGCACTGGTCCTGCCTGTCGTGGCAGGGCGTGCCCCCGGACACGTTCGTGCCCCCGGGCCCGGCCCCGGTGGGTCCTGCCGGGCGTCGTCCCCCGATCTGGAGGCAGCCCCGTGCCCAACCCGACCCCCGACCAGCTGGCTGACCTCGCCGCGATCCGCGACTGCGCCCTGCGGTACAGCGACGGGATCGACCGCCTCGACGCCGAGGTACCTGTTCCCCTTTCACGGTGACCCCTCGCTGTGGGTGGCCAGCCTGGACAACCGCGGCTCCAGCGACCTACCGTCGTCCAACCCATCTATACAACTGGAGCGGACATGGCGACGGCGATCCCCCAGTACCTCGCAGGCGTCGAGTTCGACCCCGCCGAGCACGAGCGCGCCCTCGACCTCATGGGCCGCCTCCTGGCCCACCACGTGAACAACACCACCGACCTCGCCGACAGCCAGTGGCGCGAGCCGGTGGCCCACTACCTCGACAAGGACCTCTGGCAGCGCGAGATGGCCCAGGTCATCCACCGGATCCCGATCCCGGTCGGCGTCGGCGTCGAGCTGGCGAACCCCGGCGACTACAAGGCGGTTCGCGTCGCGGGCCGCAGCATCCTGCTGACGCGTCGGAGCGACGGCAGCCTCGACGCGATGATCAACGTCTGTCGCCACCGTGGCATGCAGCTGGTTCCCGACGGCTGCGGCAGCGCCCGTCGGTTCTCCTGCGTCTACCACGCGTGGAGCTACGGCACCGACGGAGCGCTCCTGGGCGTCAACGGCGAGGAGAAGTTCGGGCCCGTCGACCGCGACGAGTTCAGCCTGCTCAAGCTGGCCTGCGGGGAACGGGCCGGCCTCATGTTCGTCTGCCTGACCCCGGGTCTGGAGCTCGATCTCGACCAGTGGCTCGGTGACCTGCTGCCCGAGCTCGACGTCGCTGCGCCTGAGCGACACCGTGCCCTTCTCGACCCGCTACCTCGACGGACCCAACTGGAAGGTCACGGCCGACGGGTTCCTCGAGGGCTACCACTTCGCCTCGCTGCACCCCCAGACCGTGGGCAGGACCAACTTCAGCAACATGCAGGCCTTCGACTCCTACGGCCCGCACCTGCGCAACACCTACGGGCTCAAGACGCTGGCCAAGGCCGTCGGCACCCCACGCGAGCAGTGGGACCCGGTCGAGTGCCTCGGCGTGACGTACTGGCTGTTCCCCGGCTTGGCGGTGGCCGGCGGCTGGCGCCAGCACACAGCAGTGTCGATCATGCTTCCCGGTGACTCGTGGGACCTGTCGACGACCCAGCAGACCCTGCTGCTGCGCCACGAACCGCTCGACGACGCCGAGCGGGCGAGCGCCCAGACCGCGTCGGACTTCTTCTACGACGCGTTCAAGGACGAGGACTACGCGGCGCAGTTCCAGGTGCAGCGGGGTCTGGCCTCGGTGCCCCACGAGAGCCACATCTTCGGCCGCAACGAACCCGGCGTCCAGCACTTCCACCGTCACCTCGACCGGTTCATGGAATGACCTCGGCCGACCCGCTCGTCCACGACGTCGTCGTCCTGGGCAGCGGCGCGGCCGGGCTCGTCGCCGCACTCGCAGCCGCCGAGGCCGGGGCCGACGTCGCCCTCTACGAGAAGGCCGACGCAGTCGGTGGCACGACCGCCGTCTCGGGGGGCACGGTGTGGATGCCCTGCAACCCTCACATCCCCGACGGCTCGGACGACCGCGAGGCGGCTCTGGCCTACCTCGACTCGCTCTCCCTCGGACTCATCGACCGCAGGACGGCCGAGACGTTCGTCGACGACGGTCCTGCGACGATCACGTGGCTCGAGACCGTCACCCCCCTGCGGTTCGACGCCCTGGCAGGCTTTCCGGACTACCACCCCGAGAACCAGGGCGGCCGCACCGGTCGGTCCCTGGACCCGGCGCTCTACCCCTTCACCGAGCTCGGGGAGTGGGCCGGGCGGGTGGTGGCCGGCCATCGCAACCCCCATGTGCGGCTCGCCGACATCCCCATCGGCGGCGGCACCGGCATCATCACCGACGAGCTGCTCGCCGTCCGACGTGCCGACGACCTGCGAGGCTGCGGCGCCGCTCTGGTCGGGCCGATGCTCAAGGCACTGCTCGATCGCGGCGTCGAACCAGTGCTGTCGGCCCGTGCGACGGACCTCGTGCTCGACGCCGGTCGGGTCACCGGCGTCCGCATCGTCCGCTCCGGCAGCGAGCAGGTCGTCCGGGCACGCAGGGGCGTGGTCCTGGCGACCGGCGGGTTCGAGTGGGAGCGCGAGCTCGTCGCGGCGTTCCTGCGCGGACCGATGACGAGCCCCGCCTCACCGCCGACGAACACCGGCGACGGGCTGCGGATGGCGATGCGGGCCGGTGCCGACCTCGCCGCCATGAGCGAGGCCTGGTGGGTACCCACCCTCGAGGCCCCCGGCGACGACGCCTTCGGCCGGCAGCGCTCGCACCTGCTGCTGCGGGAGCGGACGCTGCCGCGCTCGATCATGGTCAACCGTTCGGGACGGCGGTTCACCAACGAGGCGGGCAACTACAACGCCTTCGGCGCAGCGCTGCACGTGCTCGACCCGCACCGGCTGGAGTACGCCAACCTGCCCTGCTGGCTGCTGTTCGACCAGGGCTTCGTCGACCGCTACGGGTTCCACGCCACGGCGGCCGGCGGCTCGATCCCGGACTGGGTCGTGCGCGCACCGGACCCCGGCACCCTCGCCCAGACCCTGGGCCTGCCCGCCGACGCGCTCGAGGCGACGATCGAGCGCTGGAACACCATGGCTTCCGCCCTGTGCGACGACGACTTCCGCCGGGGCGACTCGGCCTACGACCGCTGGATGGGCGACGTCGGCGGACAGCGCGGGCACGCCACGACGATCGGCCCGCTCGACGAGGCGCCGTTCTACGCCGTGCCGGTGCACAGCGGCTGCCTCGGCACCAAGGGCGGCGCCCGGATCGACCTCGACGGCCGGGTCCTCGACACCCGCGGCCAGCCCGTCGCCGGCCTGTTCGCGGCCGGCAACGCCGCCGCGGCCACGACGGGGCGGGCCTACGGCGGCGCCGGCGGCACCCTGGGTCCGATCCTCGTCTTCGGACGACGCGCAGGCGCCGCTGCCGCCGCTCATTGCTGACCACGCAGAACGGAGACCGATGTCGAACTCGCCCCTGGTGCGGGCCCTCGAGCCGATCACCTTCGGCACGATCAGCCTGGCGCACCGGCTCGTCGTCCCGCCGCACGGTGGCGGCACCGGCTCCCTGGTGAAGGACGAGGCGGCCTACGAGAGCTACGTCGCCTACTGGATGCAACGGATCGACGACGGGTTCCAGTGGATCGGCGGCGGCCCGGGCTACGTCCGCAGCAACCTGACCACCGGTTTCGAGGTCACGGGGGTCGGCGCCGCGGGCGGCACCACCGGCCTGTTCCGCACCCCGCGCTACCGCGAGCGGTTCACGGCGTTCACCGAGCAGGTGCACGCCGCCGGCGGGTACGCCAACGTGCAGCTGGTGCTGCAGGGCGGCATGCCGCTCGCGCCGTCCTCGCGCTTCTCCGGCTACAACGACCACCGGGCCACGCACGTGATGACAGGGCCCGAGATCGCCGCCCAGCTGCGCGAGTACGTCGAGTCCGCCCTGATCGCCATCGACTGCGGCGCCGACTCGATCGAGATCAAGGGCTGCCACGACGACCTCGTCCAGTGGTTCCTCTCACCGTTGACCAACCACCGCACCGACGAGTGGGGCGGGAGCCCGGAGAATCGCCGGCGCTTCGTGCGGGGCATCGTGGAAGGCATCCGGTCCCGCACGACGCGTCCGGTGACCGTCGGTCTTCGCATGGCCTTCGACGAGCAGATGGACGGCGGCTGGGAGCTCGACGACTGCATCCGCATCGTCCAGGCGTTCGAGGCGGAGGGAACGGTCGACTACGTCAGCGTCGACATGGGCCACAACTGGGGCCCGGTGTCCTACGTCCCGCCCGGCATGTATGCCGAGGGTCAGTGGGCCGGCCACAGCGCCCAGCTCAAGGCGCAGACCCGCCTTCCGGTGCTCTACGTCGGCCGCGTCGTGAACCCCGAGACGGCCGAGCGGATCATCGCCTCGGGCCAGGCCGACATGGTGGGCATGGCCCGGGCGCTCATGGCCGAACCGCAGTGGCTCACCAAGGCCACCACGGGCCGCTCGCGCGAGCTGCGTCCCTGCATCGGGGTCAACGACTGCATCCATCGCTACACCGTCGACGGCATCGGCTTCGGCTGCGGCGTCAACCCGGCGGCGGGACGCGAGACCTCACCCCCGCCGCCACCCACGGCCGATCCGCTGTCGGTCCTCGTCGTCGGCGGCGGGCCCGCCGGCATGACGTTCGCGGCGCTGTCCGCGCAGCGGGGCCACCGCGTGAGGCTCTGGGAACAGGGTCCGCAGCTCGGTGGGGCATTGCGGGTCGCCGCCAACGCGCAGATCAACCGCCTGTTCCTCACCTGGATCGACTACCAGACCACCCTGCTCGACGACCTCGCCGTCGCGGTGGAGCTCGACCGGACCGCCACCCCGGAGACGGTGCTCGCGCAGTCGCCGGACGTCGTCGTGGTCGCCTCGGGAGGGCGGGCCAGGATGCCCGGCATCCCGGGTGAGGACCTGCCGCACGTCGTGACCTTCATCCAGGCCATGAGCGGCAGCACCCCGATCGGACGACGGGTCGCCGTGGTCGTCGAGGACGACTTCCTGGCACCGCTCACGACGGCCGACCACCTGGCCGGGCTGGGGCACGAGGTGACGTTCATCCACCAGACCCCGGGGCCCGGTCCGCTGGTGGGCAAGTACTCTGCGGGCGCCTGGTACGCGCGGCTGGACGCCGGCGGGGTCCGTTACCAGCCGCAGGCCAGGGTCGTCGCCATCCGGGAGAACCGGATCATGCTGGAGAATACCTACAGCGGCAGGCGTTTCGAGATGACCGACGTCGACACCGTCGTGCTCGCCTGCGGCGCCACCGGCGTGGACGACGTCTACGTCGCACTGCTGGGCAGGCACCCCCGGCTGCACGTCATCGGCGACGCCTACGCACCTCGCCGACTCACGTTCGCGACCCGGCAGGCCTACGAGCTGTCGCTGCTGATCGACTGACGCCGACCGGTCGGTCTACCAGTGGGCGGTGCCGCCGTCGACACTGATCGAGGTGCCGGTGATGCCGGCGCCTGCCGGGGATGCCAGCAGCAGCGCGACGGCTGCGACCTCGTCGACGGTCACCGGGCGCTTGATCGCGGCGCTCTGGGTGTAGAGGTCCGCCAGGGCGTCGAGGTTCTCGAGCCCGAGGACCTCGACCGTGGTGGGGCCGCTGTCGTAGAACATGTCCGTCAGGACGAGGCCGGGACAGATCGAGTTGACCGTGATGCCCTGGGTACCGACCTCGTTGGCGCACGCCTTGGCGAGCCCGATGATGGCGTGCTTGTTGGCGGCGTACCCCGGGATGCCGGGCGTCCCGCGCTTGCCCTCGACCGACGACATGCAGATGATGCGGCCGGACTTCTGCGCCAGCATGTGCTGCAGCGAGGCGCGCATGCCCCAGAAGGTGCTGTTCAGGTTGAGGTTGAGCTCGTACTGCCACTCCTCGTCGGTCATGGTGGCGACCGGCGACGTCGTCTTGACGCCACCGGCGTTCAGCACCGCGATGTCGATCCTGCCGAAGTGGGCGACCGTGCCGTTGACGACGTTCTCGACGTCGGCCTGGACGCCGGCATCGCCGGCGATGAAGTGGACCCGGTCCCCCGCACCGGCCTTCGCCATCTCGTCGACGGCGGTCTGGCCCTTCTCGGGCTACGACCGTTGACGACGACCGAGGCACCCTCGGCGAGATACATCTCCGCGATCGCGCGGCCGATACTGCGGGTGCCGGCCGTGATGGCGGCGACCTTGCCGTCGAGCAGACCCATGGTTCGCTCCTCGGTAACTCCAGGACGATTCCAGTTAGTGCGCCAACGTAGGACCGGTCCAGCCCCCCTGTCCAGAGTTCTCGGGCACCGCCCGCGCCCCGGACCGGCCTCGCCCGACCGGGCTCAGGCGTCCGGAGCGGCCGAGGGCGCCGCGGCCCACATCTTCGTACTGTCGAAGCCCACCCGCCGCTGCGGCACGACCTCGATCACGACGCGGCCGGGCGAGAGCAGGTGGGCGCCGAACGACTCGGCCGCAGCCGGACTGTCCGGGCGCATCGCGCGCGAGAACTCGGGCACGAACCACGCGAGGGTCTGCTCGTCGGTGTGCAGCACCGCCGTCCCCAGGTAGGTGACCGACTGGCGTGCCGTCACGCCGGATCCCTTGCTGGAGATGGCGATGCTGATTCGCGGATCCCGCCGCAGCGCCGCGATCCGCGGCCGCATCTCGGTGGCCGTGAGCCAGAAGCGGTCGTTGCGGAAGATGTAGTTGACGATCACCCCCATGGGGTGGCCGTCCTTGCCCAGCCAGATCATCGTGCACTCCGTCTGGGCGGCGAGCAGCCTCGCCTCGTCGTCGTGCTCGAGGGTGTAGGCGCGCACGTCCTCGAAGTCTCGTGCGGAGTCCTGCGACGGGTCGGGGCACATGGACGGTCCTCTCGCCCCGACAGGTGCTGCCGGGGACGGTCGACGGCTGCTCGGGAAAGTCGGGGGCGTGCGGGCCTTGCGGTTGCTGTTCCCTGACTCTAGTTTCCCCAGTGCGGACGAACGAGCTCGTTCGCCTGAGGAAGGACCGACGAGATGGACCGCTGGATCACCGACACCGCGACGACCGAGCGCTTCCCGCTCTACACGCGGGCCAACGCCGACGAGGTGGGGCCGGAGCCCTACTCACCGCTGGGGTGGACGCTCACCTGGGAACAGGGGGCGGTGCCCGGTGTCGCGGACGGCTGGACCTCACTCGGCGGCTTCCTGCCCGAGGAGTTCCGCTGGCCGGTGCCCGAGACGTTCGGCAACTGGGGCGGCTACTTCTACAACCAGGTGTCCATCGGCCGGGTCTTCGGCGCCCGCGCCCCAGGGGCGACGCCTGACATCATCGACGAGTCGTTCTTCGGCAAGAACTCGACGGTACCGCCGTACGTCGCCGACCCCCGCGACGAGTCGGCCGAGCGCACGGCGGCGATCGGCGCGGTCTTCGGTGAGGTGCTCGGTGCCACCGAGCAGCCGAGCAGCCTCACCGACTTCGTGGAGCAGGTCCGCACGTGGCGTGCCGAGCGACCCGACCTCGGCGCGCTCAGCGACGCCGAGCTCGTCGCCTACGGCCGCACGACCAACCATCGTCTGCGACCGACGTGGGACATCTACACGGTGATCACTCTCGGCGCCACGGTCGGCCCCGGCGTCGTGGCGGCCGTCGCGGGCGGCCTCGGTCGTCAGGATGCGGCGCTCACGGTGTTCACCGGCATCGGCGGGGTCGAGAGCGCCGGCACTGCCGGTCGCGTCTGGGAGCTGTCGCGCCTGGCTCGCCGCTCGCCCGCCGTCAGCGCGCAGTTCGAGGCCGGGCTCGACGGGCTCATCGAGCACCTGCGCGGGTCGGACGACGCCGATGCGCGGGCCTTCGTCGAGCGGTTCGAGTCGCTGCTCGAGACCGACGGGCACCGGGGCCCCAACGAGTGGGACATCATGAGCGACAGCTGGCTGCTGCGTCCCGACCTGCCGCTGCGCATGATCGACCGGCTGCGTGCACAGACCGACGACCAGAGCCCGGCCCTGCGCGCCGCCGAGCACGTGGCCCGCCGCAGGCAGGTCATCGCCGAGCTGACCGAAGCGGTCTCGGGCGACGCCGAGACCTCGGCCATGCTGGGCATGGGACTGCGCTCGGGCCAGGTGTTCTACCAGGCCCGGGAGCAGGTCAAGGACAGCTCGGTGCGGGTCATGCTCGAGGCCAAGCTGCCCTTCGTCGAGCTCGGCCGCCGCCTCGCCGAGCGCGGCGTGATCGCCGACCCCAAGCATGTCTTCCTCCTGCTCGACGCCGAGCTCGACCAGGTGCTCTCGTCGCCGCAGGGCTGGTCGGACACGCTCAGCCGGCGGGCCGAGGAGTTCGCCTCGCTGTCGCTGCGGGTGCCGCCCTACGTCGTCGGCCACGGCATGCCGATCCCACCGATCTCGCAGTGGCCGTTGCGGGCCGACCGGGGCGACGTGGCGGTGGCGGCCGCAGGCGACGTCCTCACCGGGACGGGCGTCTCGCCCGGCACGGCTCGCGGGCGGGCCCGGGTCTGCTTCGACCTCTCCGAGATCGACCAGCTCGAGCCCGGCGACATCCTCGTCTGCTCCACCACCGACCCCTCGTGGGTGCCGTTGTTCATGGTCGCCGGCGGGGTGGTGTGCGACGTCGGGGCCCCGGGCAGCCACGCCGCCATCGTCAGCCGCGAGATCGGCGTCCCCTGCGTCGTCTCGGTCACGGACGCGCGGCGCCGGATCCCGCCGGGCAGCCTCGTCGAGATCGACGGCGCGACCGGGGTCGTCACGGTGCTCGAGGTGTAGGGGTTCCCCTGACGTCCTAGTGGGCGACCTCGCCGCCGTCGACGACGAGGTTGGTGCCGGTGATGAAGCTGGCGTCGTCCGAGAGGAGGAACAGGATCGCGGCGGCGAGCTCGTCGGCCTTGGCCGTGCGCTTCTGCATGTTCGCCTGCCCGAAGATCGCGGCGCCGGCGATCGCATTGCCCTCGCCGCGCGACAGCATGATCGGCATCGTCATGCCGGTCTCGGTGCGCCCGGGCGACACGGCGTTGACGCGGATCTGCGGGGCGACCTCCAGGGCCAGCTGGGTCGTGAGCCCCAGCACGGCTGCCTTGGCGGTGCCGTAGGCGACGTTCGTGCGCTGCGCGAGGAGTGCGGCCACGGACGCGACGTTGACGACCGCGCCGCCACCCCGCTCGAGCAGGTGCGGGATCGCGTGCTTGCACACCAGGAACGGGCCGCCCACGTGGACGGCCATCATGCGGTTCCACCGCTCGAGGGAGTACTCCGTCACGAGTCCGAAGTCGGTGTGACCGCCCGCGTTGAGGACGCAGTCGATCCCGCCGAGCTCGGCGACGGTGACCTGGACGGCGTGGCGTACCGCGTCCTCGTCGGAGACGTCGGCGCCGATGCCCACGGCGCCGGGGATCTGCTCCGCGACCGCGACGGACCGGGCGGGGTCGAGGTCGACGACGGCGACCCGGCCCCCCTCGGCCGTGAAGCGCTCGGCCACCGCTCGCGCGATGCCCGACGCGCCACCGGTGGCCAGCAGGACCTTGTTGCTGAAGCGCATCGCGCACATCCGCTCGATGAGGAGGGGCCAGGGGTGCCGTGCCGGGGGCGACCTGGTCGCGGCGAGGCCGGGGACCTTCGGCCGCGTCCCTTAGGGCACGACGACGGCGCGGCCACGCACGTCGTTGTGGTGCAGCTTCCGGTAGGCCCGCAGGGAGTCGGCCAGGGTGAAGCGCTCGTAGATCGGGTGGATCTTGCCGATCGCGGCCAGCGCCATCACCTCCGCGAGCTCGGCACGGGTGCCCCACATGGTCGAGCGCACGTTGAGCTCGTAGGGCGCCGTGTAGATGCCCACGCCGTAGGTGCCGCCGGCCGCGCCCACGATCGTGAGGTCGCCGCGGACCCGGCTGAGCGCCACGCCGAGCGCGATCGTCTGGTCGACGCCGACGAAGTCGATGACCACGTCGGCAGGTCCGCCGATCGTGTCCTTCACCTGCGTAGCGACGTCGTCACCCGTCGACAGGATCGTGTGGTGCGCACCGCACTCGGTCGCCAGCTGGAGCGCCTCGGGCCTGGTGTCGAGGGCCGTGATGGTCGCCCCCGACAGCGCCGCCAGGACCTGGATCCCCATGTGGCCCAGGCCTCCGACGCCGATCGTGACGACGTGGGCGCCGGGCACGAGCTTGGGCAGCGACAGTGTGACGGCGTGGTACGGCGTCAGCCCGGCGTCCGTCAGCGGTGCCGCGTCGACGAGGTCGAGCGCGTCGGGCACCTTCACCAGGAACCGGGCGTCCGGAACCAGCATGTACTCCGCCATGCCGCCGTCCAGACCGATGCCGCCGCCGATCGCGCTGTTGTCGGCATGGAAGGGGTTGGCGCAGTAGTTGTCCGCCCCGTCGGCTGCACGCCGGGCACCGGCCGCAGCCCCACGGGCCGTGGACGGCGACCCGGTCGCCGACCTGCCAGCCGGTCACCCCGGCACCGATCTCGCTGATGACACCGGTGTTCTCGTGGCCCAGGGTCATCGGCGGCCCCCACGGGAACATGCCCTCGGGAAAGTCGTACATGATGTGGAGGTCGGAGTGGCAGGCGCCGGCGGCCGCCACTTTCATGACGACCTGGCCCGGCCCGGCGACCGGGAAGGGGGCGTCGTCCACGACGACCGGGTCGGACTGCCACTGCATGAGACGGAGAGCGCGCATCGCACATCCTCGGACGTCGGAGGGGATGGGCTGACTATCCCGTTGCGCGCCGGACGGGGTCAAGACCTGACTCAACCTCAAGTCAAGAAAGTCATCGGGTCCAGTAAGGCACTCCGACGCCGCCTCAGACCGCGGCGGGCACCAGCGCGCGTGCGAGCGCACCCGCCGCGCTGCGGAAGCGGACCGGGCCCAGCCCTCGGTAGGACTCGTCCATCTGCAGCCGCGACCGCGACGCCACCTCGATGAGGATCACGAGTGCGACCCCCGCGACCCCGGTCTCGGCCGCGCTGCCCGACGGCCAGGCGCGACGTACCGCCTCGATCGCCACGGTGTAGAGGTCGTTGCGGGTCTGGCGCCTGGTCTCCTCCGCCTTCTCTGTGGCGGCGACCGACGTCACGAAGAACACGGTGGCCGGCCGCTCGTGGTCGTCCAGCCACGACACCATCGCCGACACCAGGTCAGGGATGTCGGCACCGGTCGTCACCCCCTCGAGCCGGCGGGACAGCTCGGCGACCCACTCCGCCGCGAACCCGGCGACGATCTCGTTCAGGAGGTCGTCCTTGCTGGGGAAGTGGTAGTAGAACGCAGCCGGCGTCATGCCCGCCTGGGCCGCGATGTCGCCCACCGAGATCGCGTCCGGGAGCTGCACCGAGAGCAGGTCGATCGCGGCCCGCACGATCTCGGGCCGACGCGACGGCCGGTTCGCGGGACGCGGTCGCTTCTGGTCCATACTTCGCAGCATGGCATCCCGACGGTCAACCGCGAAACTCAGCCGTGCCCTCCGCGGACGGTGGGCGGGTTCCCCCCCACCGGCCCTCACGGCGCGGCGAGATCGTCGAGGCCGCGATCCGGGTGTTCGCCGAGTCGCCGCTCTCGCAGGCGACCGTGGAGCAGATGGCCGCCGAGTGCGGGGTCGCCGTGACGGCCGTCTACTACCACTTCGGCAGCAAGGAGGAGCTCTTCGACGAGGCGTTCAAGACCTGTCTCAAGAACGTGAGCGAGACCATCGACGCCGAGCGCTCGCGCGCCGAGCACCTCGACAGCGACGCGCTGCGCGAGGTGATCTACGCGTCGTGGGCCTGGTTCCGCACGCATCCCGTCGAGGCCCGCTTCTTCACCCTGCACTCCGGCGGCGCGACCCCGGAGTCCCGTCGCGCCTTCGACGAGTGGCAGGAGTTCCACGCCAGGCGCGCCTTCGACTACCTGCCGCAGGACGAGCGGCCGTCCCCGACCTCGCGCAAGGGCCGCGAGGCGTACGCCGCCCGCCTGTTGGCGTTCCACTTCCTGAACCGACTGCTCAACGGCGCCCAGACCGCGTGGCTCGACGGCCCACTGGCCAAGCTGCCGGTGAGCAAGCTGGAGGACGCGCTCGCCGACGTGCTGATGCCGGTGATGGTCGGGCCGATCGAGTTCAGCGGGCGTCCCGGGCGCTGAACGGCCGGGCTCAGGCCGGCGCGAGCCAGTCCGGACCGGCCCGGTGGTCGCGCGTGAGCTCGGCCCGGGCCAGGGAGCGCAGGTGGACCTCGTCGGGGCCGTCGAAGATCCGCATGGCCCGGTGCCAGCCGTACATCTTGGCCAGGGGGACGTCGTCGCTGACACCGAGGCCACCGTGGACCTGGATGGCACGGTCGATGACGCGGGTGGCCATCGCCGGCGTCGCGAGCTTGATCGCCGCGATCTCGGTGGCCGCCCCCTTGGCGCCCTTGGCGTCGATCAGCCACGCCGCCTTCAGGACGAGCAGCCGCGTCTGCTCGATCTCGAGGCGCGACTGCGCGACCGCCTGGTGCACGAGACCCTGGTCCGACAGCGGCCGGCCGAACGCCATCCGGGTGTTCGCCCGCTCGACCATCATCGCCAGGGCGCGCTCGGCGGCGCCGATCGCACGCATGCAGTGGTGGACGCGGCCGGGACCGAGGCGACCCTGCGCGATGGTGAAGCCGTCGCCCTCCGCGCCGAGCAGGTTGCCCACCGGCACCCGGACGTCGGTGAAGGTGATCTCGGCATGGCCGTGCTGGTCCTGTCGTCCGAAGACGGGCAGCGAGCGCAGGATCGTCACGCCCGGGGTGTCCGCCGGCACCAGGATCATCGACTGCTGTCGGTGTCGGGGACCGTCAGGGTCGGTCTTGCCCATGACGATGAGCAGCGAGCAGCGCGGGTCGCTGGCCCCACTGGCCCACCACTTGTGACCGTTGATCACGTACTGGTCGCCGTCGCGGGTGATGAGGCACTCGATGTTGGTCGCGTCGCTGGAGGCGACGGCCGGCTCGGTCATCGCGAACGCCGAGCGGATCCGCCCGTCGAGCAGCGGCTCGAGCCACTGCTGCTTCTGGGCGTCGTTGCCGAACAGGTGGAGCGTTTCCATGTTGCCGGTGTCCGGGGCCTGGCAGTTGATGGCCTCGGGCAACAGGTCGAGCGACCACCCCGAGATCTCGGCCAGCGGCGCGTACTGCACCTGGCCCAGCCCGGAGACCGCGGGCAGGAACAGGTTCCACAGGCCCCGCTCGCGGGCCTCGACCTTGAGTCGCTCGACGACCGGCGGCAGCGTGTGGTCGTCGGGACCCGCCGCCGCCCGACTGGCGTCGTACTCGGCCTCGGCGGGAAGGACCCGGTCGGTGAGGAAGGTCCAGAGCTCGCGACCGAGTTCCTGGACGCGGGCGGTCGGTTCGAAGTCCATGCGTGCTCCCTGGTCGGCGGACGTCACGATCCGGCGGCATCCTCGGATGTTTCTTGACTCTCACTCTACAAAGCAGCACCATCTTCGGACAGCAGGGTGCGTCGCGCGCTGTCCTTCGGCAGGTCCGACGACAACGCGGCACCTTCGCCGCCGAGGCCGCACGGCGCCGCCGAGAACGAGTGAGAAGGGGACCGTCCCGTGGACCATGTGACCTCTGCCGCAGCACCGGATCTGGCGCCCGAGGGACGCACGGCTCTGACCGAGCTCGTCGTCCGCGGCATGGCCCGCGGCACCCTCGACCCGGCACTCGCACCCGCCGTCGAGGCCGGCCTCGTGCTGGTGAAGGGGCCCATCGTGATGCCGACCCCTGCCGGCACCGCCCTCGTGGGGTCGTGGCTGCGTCTGGCGGACGACGCCCCCGAGCGCGAGCGGATCACCCGCACGTTCCACGCCTTCCTGCCCGTCAACCGCCGGCTGCGCGAGCTGTGCACCGCCTGGCAGGTGCGCCCCGACGGCTCGGTCAACGACCATGGCGACAGCGGCTACGACGCCGGCGTCCGCGACCGGCTCGACGACATCCACGACAGCGTCACTCCCCTGCTCGGTCGCTTCGCGCAGGACCTTCCCCGCACCGGGCACTATCGCACGCGTCTCGAGGCGGCCCTGGGCAAGCTCGACGACGGCGACAACGCCTGGTTCGCCTCGCCGATCATGGACAGCTACCACACCGTCTGGATGCACCTGCACCAGGACCTGATCCTGGCACTGGGGCTCACCCGCGCCGAGGACGAGGCACTCGAGGAGCGGCTGGTCGCCGGGTCGGCGCAGTGAGCGTCGCGGGGTTCGAGATCCCGGTCGACGACGTCGGCCTGGTCCCGTTCGGCAAGGGCACCGAACGCGGGCTCGACGCGCGGACCCTGGGCACCCGCGGCACCCAGCTGGAGCTGCTCGCGGGGCTGGGGCTGCCCGTTCCGGCAGGCATCACGGTGCCGGTGCCGAGCGTGCAGGGCCTGTCGAGCGGGCTGCGCTCCGAGGCCGCCGTCGACCTCGTCGAGCTGCTCGCTGCCTCACCCCTCGGGTCGGTCAACGAGCGCGGCGGCCTGCTGCTGCTGCGCGTGAGCGCGAGCGCGCCGGTCGAGGCCGCAGGGCTGCCGCCCGAGCTCACCGGGCTGGGGCTCGACGTCCGCGCACTGCCCGAGGGGCTCGGACCGCAGATCGACGCCGACCTCTGCCACGTGTGGTGGCAGACGGCCGCGTTCATCGCCGAGCACGCTCTGGAGGTGCCCGGCGACCTCGTCTCGGCACTGACCCTGGACCACCCCGACGCCCGGGACCGGATCGAGCCGCTGCTCGAGCTGTGCGCGAGCAACGGCCGTGCATCCTGGCCGACCGAGCCCGCCGAGCAGCTCAGCCTGGCCGCGGTCGCCCTCACGAAGCGATGGGCCTCGCCGCGCGCGGCCCGGGCCCGCCGCTCGCAGTCGCTGCCCGAGGACCTGCCGCTGGCGTTCCATCTCGAAGCGGTCCTCGCGACGGCCCACAAGACCTCGGGCTACGGTTCGGCCATGTCGCGTGAGCTCGACAGCGGCATGTTCACCCCGACCGGCAGCTTCTGCCGCGGCATCCGCGGCGCCGACGACATCGGGCGCACCCAGCGCCGGCTCGACGAGCTGCCCGGCGGGACGGCGCTGCTGACCGGGGTCCTCGCCGAGCTCGAAGCCCGGCTCAAGCAGGTCGTGTCGGTCACCTTCGAGTTCAACTCCGACCACGTGGCACTGATCGGCGTCCAGCAGCTGCCACGGGCACCTGCCCGGGCGACCACGAGCCTGGCGGTCGACCTGGCGATGCGGGGCGTGACCTCCGAGGTCGACGCCGTGCGCGCCGTCCGTCCCTCGCACGTCCTCGACCTCATGTACCCGCGCCCCCGGCTGACCGGCGACGAGGTCGTCCTCGTCACCGGCCTGCCCGCCTCGCCCGGTGCCGCCGTCGGGCGCATCGCCCTGTCGAGCGACGACGCGGTCGACCTGGCCGACGACGGCGGGCCGGTCGTGCTGATGACGGCCGAGACGAGCCCGAGCGACCTGTCGGGCATGGTGGCTGCCGCGGCGATCGTGACCTCCACCGGCGGGTCGGCCTCGCACGCAGCAGTGGTGGCCCGCGGCATGGGCCGCCCAGCTGTCTGCGGCGCCGGGGCCCTGCGGTTCGACCTCGCCGCGGGCACCGTCACGGCGGGCGGGGTCACCGTGGCCGCCGGTGAGACCGTGTCGGTCGACGGCGACAACGGCCGGGTCTACGTGGGCGAAATCGAGCTCGAGGTCCCCGAGCCGTCCCTCGCGCTGACGACGGTGCTGCTGTGGGCGGACGACGCCCGGCGCCTCGGCGTGCGGGCGAACGCCGACACCGCGGCCGACGCGACGACGGCCATCGGCCTGGGGGCGCACGGCATCGGGCTGTGCCGCACCGAGCACCAGTTCCTCGGCGATCGACTGCCGCTCATCCGCCGGGTGATCCTGGCGCACGACGCCGACTCCGAGACGAAGGCGCTCGCCGCCCTGGCCGACGCCCAGCGATCGGACTTCCGCGACCTGCTCCGCGCCGTCGGCGACCGCCCTGTGACGGTGCGGCTGCTCGACGCGCCCATGCACGAGTTCCTGCCCGCCACCGCCGCCGAGGCGGAGGACGAGCACCAGGCCAGGCTCGTCGAGCACATGCACGAGTCCAACCCGATGCTCGGGGTTCGCGGCGTCCGCCTCGCCCTGCTGCACGAGGGTCTCTACCCCGCTCAGGTCGAGGCGCTGTTCACCGCATGGTCGGACGTCGCCCAGGACGGCATCCGGCCGCAGCTCGAGGTGATGGTGCCGCTGGTCTCGATGCCCGGCGAGCTGGTCATGACCCTGCGCACCATGCGCCGCGTCAACCAGGAGGTCGCGACGCGCACCGGAACCATCGTGCCGTTCAAGATCGGCACCATGGTCGAGACACCGCGGGCCGCCCTCATGGCCGACAAGCTGGCCGCGTACGCCGAGTTCCTGTCCTTCGGCACCAACGACCTCACCCAGATGACGTACGGCTTCTCGCGCGACGACGTCGAGCGACGGCTGCTGGCCTCCTACATCGAGCGCGGACTGCTCACGGTGAGCCCGTTCACCGAGCTCGACGAGTTCGGGGTCGGCGCGCTGATGCAGATCGCGGTCGACAAGGCGCGCGCCGTGCGCCCCGACATCAAGCTCGGCATCTGCGGCGAGCACGGCGGCGACCCCGCCTCGATCGCCTTCGTCGAGCAGCTGCAGCTCGACTACGTCTCGTGCTCGCCGCACCGCGTGCCCATCGCCCGCCTCGCCGCGGCCCATGCACGGCTCGACCCTCGCCCGACGCCATGACGCCACGTCACGGAGCCCGTTCCAGGCCGTCGCTCTCCTCCTCGCCGCCGGCACGGGCAGCCCGCACCGCCGACGAGCGTCACGCTTGGGCCGGCAGCGCCGCACGACCTTTACTTTCTATACATTGCGACCATATAGTCCAGTGGGTAGGCAGGGCTCATGGCAAGCCGTGGATCCCCTGCCCGGGGCCGTGAGGGATCGGTTCCGCACCGCGTACTCGACGAGCCGGGAGGCCTGCATGTCCGACTCCGCCGTGGTGCAGCCGGGGCTCGACCTCGACGCCGACACGGTCCGGGACCTGCATCGGCGGATGGTGCGCATCCGACTGTTCGAGGAGCACGCCGGCAAGCTCGCCGAGTCGGGCACCATGCCCGGCTTCCTGCACCTCTACGTCGGCCAGGAGGCGGTCGCCGCAGGCGTCATGTCGGTACTGCGCGACGAGGACCAGATCACCTCGACCCACCGCGGCCACGGCCATGCCGTCGCCAAGGGCGCGGAGTTCCGCCCCATGTTCGCCGAGCTGTACGGCCGCACGACCGGGTACTGCATGGGTCGCGGCGGCAGCATGCACATCAACGACCTCTCACGCGGGATGCTCGGCGCCAACGGCATCGTGGGGGCCGGCATCCCCATCGCGGTGGGTGCGGCGTTCGCCAGCAAGTACCGCGGCGACGACACGGTGGCGGCGGCCTTCTTCGGCGACGGCGGCAGCAACATCGGCGCCTTCCACGAGGCGGCGAACATGGCCGCCGTCCTGAAGCTGCCGGTCCTGCTCGTCTGCGAGAACAACGGCTACGCCGAGTTCACCCCGCAGGCCGCCCACATGAACCTCGAGAACATCGCCGACCGTGCCGCTTCGTACGGCATGCCGGGCGTCGTCGTCGACGGCATGGACGCCCTCGCGGTGCGCGCCGTGGCGGCCGAGGCCGTCGACCGGGCACGGGCCGGTGGCGGGCCGACCCTCATCGAGGCCAAGACCTACCGCTACTTCGACCACCAGGGCATCAAGGGCATGCGCATCCCCTACCGCTCCTCCGACGAGGTCGAGGCCTGGAAGGAGCGCGACGCCATCCGTCTGCTGGAGGCGACGGGGACCGAGCGCGGCCTCGCCACCGCGGAGTACTTCGCCGGCGTGTGGGACGACGTCCTCGCCGACGTGATGGACGCCATCGCCTTCGCGGAGGCCAGCCCGCACCCCGACCCGGCCGACATCCTGCTCAACGTCTACACCGACTGATCGACCCGACCGGTTCGCCGCAGCACGCCGCCGCCCACCACGCCGAGAGGTTGTCCGGCAGATGACAAGCCGAACGCTGACCTACGTCAAGGCCTTCAACGAGGGCATGCACCAGCTCATGGCGCAGGATCCCGACATCTTCCTCGCGGGTGAGGACGTCGCCGGCTACGGCGGGGTCTTCCACATGTTCGACGGGCTGCTCGAGCAGTTCGGCCCGCGGCGGGTCTTCGACACCCCCATCTCCGAGCAGGCCATCATCGGGCTCGGCACGGGTGCCGCGGCGCGTGGTCTGCGGCCGGTCGTCGACCTGATGTTCATGGACTTCCTCGGCGTCTGCATGGACCAGGTGGCCAACCAGGCCGCCAAGATGAAGTACATGTACGGCGGCACCGTGTCGGTGCCGCTGACCATCACCACGGCCGGTGGTGCCGGGCTGTCGTCCGCCGCCCAGCACAGCCAGAGCCTCGAGGCGTGGCTGGCGCACATCCCCGGACTCAAGGTGGTCATGCCCGCCACCCCCCACGATGCCAAGGGCCTCATGGTCGCAGCGGTCCGGGACGACAACCCCGTGGTCGTGGTGCTCAACAAGAAGCTGCTGGGCATGAAGGGCGAGGTGCCCGAACAGCTCTACTCGGTACCGATCGGCCAGGCCAACGTGGTGCGCACCGGCACCCAGGTCACGGTCGTCGCCATCGGGCGCATGGTGACCGAGGCCCTCAAGGCGGCCGACATCCTCGCCGAGGACGGCGTGTCCCTGGAGGTGATCGACCCGCGCAGCGTGTCCCCCTTCGACACCGGCACTGTCGTGGACTCGGTGCGTCGCACCCATCGGGCCCTCATCGTCCACGAGGCCGTCCAGTTCGCGGGGATCGGCGCCGAGATCGCCGCGCAGATCCAGGAGGAGGCGTTCGACCATCTCGACGCCCCCGTGCTGCGCATCGGAGCCCCGTACTCCCCGGTGCCGTTCTCGCCGGTGCTCGAGGCCGCGTACGTCCCGGACGCCGCGCGCATCGTCGAGGGTGCCCGCCGCCTGGTGAAGCGGGGCTGACGATGGCCGTCCAGGTGCTGCTGCCCAAGCTCGGCCTCACGATGGAGGAGGGCACCGTCGAGGAGTGGCTGGTCGAGGACGGCGCCGCCGTCGAGGTCGGCATGCCCCTCCTCAGGCTGGCGACGGACAAGGTCGACGTCGACGTCGAGGCCGAGGCTGCGGGTCTGTTGCACAGGGTGGTGCCCGCGGGCACCACCCTGCCGCCGGGGGCCCTGATCGGATGGGTGCTCGACCCCGGCGAGACGCCCCCGACGACCGCCGGGACGGCCGCGCCGGCGGCGGGGGCACCCGTCCCGACCGGTGAGGCGGCCGTACCGACCGCGGGCACACCTGTCCCGACCGGGGCCACGCTGCCCGTGCCGGCTCCCGGGGCGCCCAGGCAGCTCGGCGAGGACGGCCGCCTGCCGTCCTCACCGTTCGCCCGTCGGACGGCCAGCGAGCTCGGCGTCGACATCAGGTCCGTGACGGGAACCGGTGAGGGCGGCCGGATCCTCGCCGCCGACGTCGTCGAGTTCGCCGAGCTCGCCAAGTCAGGCCGGGCCGCAGCAGGGGTCGTCGGTTCGCCGCTCGTGCGCCGCGAGGCGGCCGAGCTCGGCGTCGACCTGACCGTCGTCCCGGGCTCCGGACCGGGCGAGCGGATCACCCGTCACGACGTCCGCGCCGCGGCTCGGCTGCTGCGACCGCGCGACGAGACCACAGTGATCCCTCTGACCGGGATGCGCGGGGTCATCGCCAAGCGGATGGTGGCGAGCCTGCACGAGATGGCGCAGCTCACGCACGGGTTCGAGGTGTCGATGGACGCCGTGGTCGCCGTGCGCGACGAGCTCAAGCGCGATTGGCCCGAGATGGGACTCGCGGTGCCCAGCTTGAACGACTTCGTCGTGCGGGCCTCGGCTCTGGCGCTGCGGGAGCATCCGGGCCTGAACGCGTCCGTGGTGGGCGAGGAGATCCACCTGCTCCCCGGCATCCACGTCGGCATGGCGGTGGCGGTGCCCGGGGGCCTCATGGTTCCCGTCGTCCGGGACGCCGACCGGTGCAGCCTGCAGGAGCTCTCGGTCAGGACCCGTGGCCTGGCGGGCAAGGCGCGGGAGGGGACGCTGTCCCTCCCGGAGCTCGAGGGCGCCACCTTCGCGGTGACCTCGCTGGGCACCTACGGCGTCGACTTCTTCACTCCGGTGATCAACCCCGGCAACGTCGCGATCCTCGGTGTGGGGCGGCTGCGCGACGGGGTGCGATGGACCGACGACGACCGGCCGCAGCGCACGCGGGTCCTCATGCTCAGCCTGACGTTCGACCACCGGGCGGTGGACGGCGCGCCGGCCGCGGAGTACCTCATGACCGTTGCCGAGCTGTTGCGCCGCCCGATGGTGCTGATCCCCGAGGCCTGAGCCGGCAGGCGCCCCGGCAGGTGGTCCGCCGGTCGTGCCCCGGGACGCCCGACGGCGTCGTCCAGCCCCTTGCAACGCTCAGGGGAGCGGGATGTCGAACGGTCGGTCCGCGGCCTCCGCGTGCGCCCGGGCGGACGCGACGTAGTCGGCCGCGTTGCCCAACAACTCCGGAACGCGGGGTCGGCGAACGTGCTCGGGCCGTCGCCCGGCTGCAGGTACACCAGCGGGCTCCGACCGGCCACGGTGGCCCAGCCGACCAGATCGCTGGCGGCGGGACGACCGGCGCAGGTCACACCCGTCGAGCTGCCGTGGGACACCTCGTCGAACGTGTCCTGGAACAGATGGCCCGCGAAGTCCGCGTCGGAACGCAGCAGCGGGTGCACCCGGTCGGTGAGCACCGGGGCGAAGTAGAGCTCGTCGTCGACGACGAAGTCCTCGACGCCGGCCGTCACCGGGTGGTCGGGGTCGACCACCCGCACCGTGTGTGTCGCCATCCTGTAGCCCGACGATGGCAGGGCCTCGCCGCGCAGCGTGCCGGGGGCGTAGAGGAAGCGCCCGCCGACCGCCTCCGCCCATCCTTCCCACGCCGGCCACGCACTGATCGCGTGGTGCAGGACGACGAGGCCCTGACCTCGGTCGAGCAGCGCCACGAGCGCCTGGGCGGTGTCCCCCTCGGGGGCCACCGGAACCGGCGGCCGGCCACGCTGCAGGTGCAGCCCGGGGATGTCGTGCAGCAGGATCGCGTCCCACATCCCGGCGTGCTCGGGTCGAAGCCACTGCTGCGCGCCGGGATGCCTCACGTGGGCCCACACCCAGCCCCGCTGGTCGCACATCGCAGCGACCGCCTCCAGGAGCTCGTCGATGGCGACCCGGTGGCCGCCGGTGACGACGAGCAGGCGCCGGTGGCGCCGAACGGGCTCGGGCTCGACCGGGGTGAGGTAGTGCAGCTCGGGACGGATCCCGAGCTCGCGCAGGACGGTCCGGAACCGCTCCATCGCCTCGGAGCCACGATGGGCCGCCGCCCCCTCGTCGCCGGAGTAGCGCTCGAACACCCGGAAGGTTCCGGGCACGTCGCGGTCCTCGTGGACGCTGAACAGCAGCGTCCCCGGTTCGGACTCGGCGGCCCGGCGCAGATCCTCGAGGGCGGCGGCCACCCGGTCCCTGGCGCCGGGCGGGCTCGCCAGGGTGGCGAGCACGCCGAGGGCACGGTCGCCCGAGTGGGGGTGCACGGTCCAGCCCTCAGATCACGCGGACGGGGTCGGCGCCGTCCCAGCCCACGGCCAACTCGCGCACCCGGTCGTAGAGGGCCGTCAGGTGGGCGGTGGGGGAGTACAGCTCGAGCAGGCAGCCGATCTCGGCCCGGGCGTCGAGGAAGTGGGTGCGGATGCCGCTCGTGGACACCACTTCCATGGCGAGCGGGAGGCCGCGGGACTGCAACGACCCGCTCGTGGCGTCGAGGTCGTCGACGAAGCACGCCACGTGGTGGAGCTGACCCGTCACGTCGTGCTCGACGATCTCACGCAGGGTGTCGGGCAAGCAGCGATCCACCTCGATGAGCTCGACCATCAGCGGTCCCCACTGGCCGAAGGCGGCCGAGTGGTCGTAGGCCGCAGGCTCGCCCCGGTGGGTGGTGGTGACCTGCATGGTGCGGCGCAGCAGGAAGGGACCCACACCGAAGGTCGACGCCCACCGACGGGCCGCGGCCTCGATGTCGTGGACGCGATAGGCGAGCTGGACCAGCCGCGTCGGAGCGAGCCCCTGGGCGGCCTCGAGAAGGCCCTGGGCTGGGTGCGGTCATGGTCCTCTCGCTCCTTCTGCGCCGAGACTGCTTACTGTAGGCTGTCACAAGTTCCAACCGCCAGGGCCGGAGCAGGTCCGGTGCCGGAGCAACTCCTCTCGAGTGGGTGGATTCATGCCGTCGAGCACGACCCCGGCCGTGGTCCTCGCCCGCCGCCCCCACGGCCGCTTCCGCGCCGCGGACCTTGCGCTGGCCGAGATCCCGCTGCCCGTCCCGGGGCCGGGCCAGGCGCTGGTGCGCAACACCTGGATGAGTCTCGACCCGTCCACGCGCGGTCGGATGGACGCGACCGAGAAGCAGTACACGACCAACTTCGAGGTCGGTGACCCCATCGACGGGTGGGCCGTCGGTGTCGTCGAGGAGTCTCGCTCCGACCGGCTCCCGGTGGGAGCCACGGTCCGCCACCGGGTCGGATGGCGCCAGCGCGGCGTCGTCGACGACGCCGCGACCACCGTCGTGGATCTCGCCGTCGCCCCCGCCCAGTCGTGGCTGTCCGCCCTGGGGCAGACCGGTTTCACCGCATGGGCAGGCCTGGTCGAGGTCGGCGCGATGGCGGCGGGCGACGTCGTCCTGGTCTCGGGTGCCGGCGGCGGCGTCGGTTCGATGGTCGGCCAGTTCGCCCGGTTGCTCGGCGCCGGCACGGTGATCGGGACGGCGGGCGGTGCCGAGAAGTGCGCCTGGCTCACGGGTCAGATGGGGTACGACGTTGCCGTCGACTACCGAGGCGCCGACCTGGCGGCCGCGTTGGCGCAGGCCGCGCCCGACGGCATCGACCTGTTCTTCGACAACGTCGGCGGCGAGCAGCTGGTGCGCGCCCTGCACCGGATGAAGGTCGGCGGCCGCATCTCGCTGTGCGGCATGATGTCGAACTTCAGCGACGAGGCGGCTCCGTCGATGGCGCACCTCATCGAGCTCGTCCTGCGCCGCCTGACCCTGCGCGGGTTCATCGTCCGCGACCACGAGGCCGCGCGGCCCGAGTTCGAGCGGCGCGTCTCGCAGTGGCTCGCGAGCGGGCAGCTCGTCGACCGTGCCACGGTCGTCGAGGGCCTCGCCCAGGCCCCCGCCGCGCTCGAAGGACTGCTGGGCGGCGCCAACTTCGGCAAAGGCCTGGTCCACCTCTCCTCCTGACCGTGGGGGCACGACCCGGCCGTTGCGGGGGCACCATCGATGCGGTGGACACGACTCAGACACCAGGAGGCCCAGTGACCGACCAGCGGGTGGTGGACCCGACTGTGTTCGCGTCCACCGATCCTGCGACCCTGGCCGGCGCGCGCTGCACCGCATGCGGCACCGTCGTCTTCCCGGCCCAGGACGGCTGCCCCCGCTGCTCGCACCGACCCTTGGAGCGGCACCCCCTGGCAGTCACCGGAGTGGTCTGGACCTGGACCCGCCAGCAGTTCCCACCCAAGCCGCCCTACCGCTGCGACGGAAGGACGTGGTCGCCCCTGGCGATCGGCTACGTCGACCTCGGCGACGTTCTCGTCGAGAGTTGGTTGCTGCCTGCCGACCGGCCCTGGGCGATCGGCGACCCGGTGCGGCTCACCACGGTCCCCGCCTGGTCCGACGAGCAGGGCGACGTGCACACCTTCGCCTTCGAGGCGGTCGTCGGGGACGACGTGGAGACGCCGGTATGAGCGATCGCCCCGACGAGGTCTACGTGGTCGGCGTCGGTATGACGCGGTTCGGCCGGCACGACGATGCGGCGGACCTCGACCTTGCAGCGACGGCCGTGAGGCAGGCACTGGCGGATGCGTCGGTGGCGTGGTCCGACGTCGACGTCGCGGTGGGCGGCACCAACGGCGAGACGAAGCCGGACAACCTCACGAGCACCCTGGGGCTGACCGGGCTCCCCTTCGTGACCGTTCGCAACGGGTGCGCCACCGGCGGCGTCGCGTTGCTCACCGCGGCCAACGCCCTGCGCACCGGCGTCGGCGACGTCGGTGTGGCCGTGGGCTACGACAACCACGCGCGCGGCGCGTTCAACGCCTCGCCGGCGCGGTACGGGATCGCCGACTGGTACGGCGAGACCGGGATGATGGTCACGACGCAGTTCTTCGCGATGAAGGCGCGCCGGTACCTCCACGACCACGGGATCTCGGAGCAGACCCTGGCGCGGGTGTCCGCGAAGGCGTTCTCGAACGCCGCCGACCATCCGCTCGCCTGGCGCCGCGACCCGCTCACCGTGGATCAGGTCATGACCGCGGACATGGTCAACCCGCCACTGACCCGGTACATGTTCTGCGCCCCGGACGCGGGCGCGGTCGCCGTCGTCCTGGCGCGCGGCCCGCGGGCCTTCGACCTGTGCGACCGACCGGTTCGCCTGGCTGCGATCTCGTTGCGCGGCAGGCGGTTCGGCTCGTTCGAGGTGTTCTCTCCGTGGCTCGCCCCGGGCGAGCATCTGAGCCCGACGGTCGACGCCGCGACGGCCGCCTTCGCCACCGCGGGCGTGTCGCCGTCCGACGTCCAGGTCGCGCAGCTGCAGGACACCGACAGCGGGGCCGAGGTCATCCACCTGGGCGAGACCGGGCTGTGCGCCCACGGCGACCAGGACCGGCTGCTCGCCGAGGGCGCCACCGAGGTCGACGGGGCGCTGCCCGTCAACACCGATGGCGGCCTGCTCGGCAACGGGGAGCCGGTCGGGGCGTCCGGGCTGCGCCAGGTACACGAGGTAGTGCGTCAGCTGCAGGGCCGGGCGCTCGGCCGGCAGGTGCCCCACCAGCCACGGGTCGGCTTCACCCATGTCTACGGCGCACCGGGGATCAGCGCGTGCAGCGTGCTGGTCCGCGACTGACGCCGGTGAGGAGGCACGCATCGTGAACGACGCCGAAACGGCCGACCCTCTGCTCGCGAGCTGGCGCGCCGAGGTCCGCGCCTGGCTGGCCGGGGTCCTGCCGCGCCGCACGGGCACCGGGCGGGTGTGGGGAGAGGGCGACCCGGACCTCGCGGTGTTCCGCTCGATGCCGCACGACGAGGAGATCGCGCTGCTGGACCGCGTCCGGGCCTACCGGCGGGCACGGTTCGACGCCGGCTACGGCGCCCTGACCCTGCCCCAGGAGTACGGCGGCGCCGGCCTGCCCGGTGTCTACTCCGTCGCCTTCGGCGAGGAGGAGCGGGCGTTCGACGTGCCGATCTCGACGGAGATCATCAGTGTGACGACGGGGCTGGTCGGGTCCGCTGTGAGCGTCTTCGGCACGCCCGATCAGCGTGAGCGGTTCGCCCGGGCGTTCCAACGCACCGACCTGCTCTGCTGCCAGATGTTCAGTGAGCCCGCGGCCGGCTCCGACCTCGCGGGGTTGGCCACCCGCGCCGTCCACGACGGCGACGACTGGGTCGTCGACGGACAGAAGATCTGGACGTCGCAGGCCCAGTTCGCCGACTACGGATTCCTGCTGGCGCGCACCGATCCGGACGTCGTCAAGCAGGCCGGGATCACGGCCTTCCTGGTTCCCATGGACACGCCGGGCCTGGACATCCGGCCGATCCGGCAGATGAGCGGCCCGGCGTCGTTCAACGAGGTCTTCCTCACCGGCGCCCGGATCCCCGACTCGTTGCGGGTGGGTGCGCCGGGCGAGGGCTGGAAGGTCGCCACCGCGACCCTCGGCTTCGAGCGCAGCTCGTCGGGGTCCGGCCACCGCCGCAAGGGCGGCGACGTCAACGACGTGCTCGCGCTGGCACGGCAGGTCGAGGCCATCGGCGATCCCGTCGTCCGCCAGCGCCTGGCCGACCTTCTGATCCGCACCACCGTGCAGTCGGCGACGGTCGAGCGGGTGGCCCGCGCTACGGCCCGGGGCGCCCGACCCGGCGCGGCGGCCTCGCTCGGCAAGCTCATCTCGTCCGCCAACCTGGTGCGCATCGGCGACGTCGCCACCGAGCTGCTCGGGGCGCGCCTGTGCGCCGACACCGGCGAGTGGGGCACGTTCGCCTGGACCGACCACGTGCTCGGTGCCCCCGGCTACCGCCTCGCCGGCGGCACCGACGAGATCCAGCGCAACATCATCGCCGAACGGGTGCTGGGCCTGCCGGCCGAGGCGCGCGCCGACCGGGCGCCGTTCTCGTCGCTGCCCCGAGGCTGACGCAGACGGCTACCAGCCACGCAGCCGCGCCAGCCGCTCGCGGTGGTAGGTCGCATCACCCCAGAGCACCGAGTCGGCGCGGGCCCGGCGGAAGAACAGGTGGGCGTCGTGCTCCCAGGTGAAGCCGATGCCGCCGTGCAGGTGGACCATCTCGGCCGCGACCTCGAGGAACGCCTCGGAGCACCAGGCCTTGGCGACGGCGGCCGCCTCGGCGAGGGCGGCCGCTTCGGGCTCGTGCCAGGTCGTGCGCTCGACGGCGGAACGGGACTGCTCGACGAGCGACAGGGCGTCGGCCAGCCGGTGCTTGACGGCCTGGAAGCTGCCGATCTCACGGTTGAACTGGCGGCGCATCTTGACGTACTCGAGGGTTCGGTCGAACGCCTCCTGGCAACCGCCGAGCTGCTCCGCGGCGAGTGCCAGCAGGGCGACGTCGAGCCCCGCCCGTAGCGCCGCACCGCCGGCGCCACCGGTGGTGAGCCTCACCCCGGGAGCGCCGTCGAGCGTGACGTCGGCCTGCGGCCGGGTGAAGTCGAGCACGGTCATCGCCCGTCGCTCGACCCCCGGGCCGGCCGGGTCGACGAGCACCAGATCGACACCGTCGGGGGTCGACACCGGCACGACCAGCATGACCGCGCTCATGCCGTCGGTGACGAAGGGTGCGTGGCCGCGGACCCGCACGCGCTGCGTCGGCGTCGGATCGGGTCGATGGTCGCGACCCCGTCCAGTGCCGGCCTGCCCGCGCGGTCGGCCGCCGCCACGGTCGCCACCTCACCGGCGGCGATCCGGGTGAGGACCGCGGTGGCGGACTCGCCGCACGGCGCCAGCACCTGGCCGGCGAGCACGGTGCTCGACAGGAACGGCACCGCGGCCAGACCTCGACCGAGCTCCTCGCTCACCGCCAGCAGCTCGAGCAGACCGCCGACCCCTCCCACGCTCTCGGGCAGGCCGAGGCCGGCGAGCCCGACGTCGGCCGAGAGCGTGCTCCACGCAGCGGTGTCGTGGTCGGCGCCGTCGACCGGGTGCTCGAGCGCCCGGGCGAGCGCGGTACCGCCCGTCGCGGCGAGGACGTCGCGGACCGTCGAGCGCAGCTCGGCGACCTCGTCGTCCGACAGCACGCGCAGCGGCACCACGGCAGCCACGGGCGATTCGACGCGGGACTCGGGCATCGCGCTCCCCTTCAACCGGCGATCGTTCGGCCGTCGGCCCAGTAGGGCCGACGCAGCGTGCGCTTGTCCAGCTTGTTCATGGCGTTGCGCGCCAGGGTGTCGACGAGCTCGTACCGGCGTGGGCACTTGTACGGCGCGATCCGGGCGCGGCACCAGGCCTCGAGCTCGGTCGCCGTCGGAGGATCCTGCGGGTCGCGCGGTACGACCAGGGCGAGCAGCTGCTCACCGAGGTCCGGATGCGGGATGCCGATGACTGCGACCTCGGCGACGTTCGGATGCTCGACGAGCACGTTCTCGCTCTCGGCGGGGTAGAGGTTGACGCCGCCCGAGACGACCATGTCCGAGATCCGGTCGGTGATGAAGACGAAGCCCTCCTCGTCGACCCGGCCGACGTCGCCGAGGGTGAAGGCGTCCGGCCGCGGGTACGCCTTCGCGGTCTTCTCGGGGTCGCCGTGGTAGACGACACGACGGTCCTCGGGGGCCACGAAGGCGAGGATGCCCACCTGCCCGGTGGGCACCTCGTCACCGTTCCCGTCGAGGACGACGAGCCGGAACGGGGGCACGACCCGGCCCACCGACCGCGGGTGACGCAGCCACTCCTCGGAGGTGATCCGCGTGACGGTGCCGCACTCGGTCCCGCCGTAGGACTCGAGCAGCACCGGCCCGAACCAGTCGATCATCGCCCGTTTCACGTCGGCGGGGCAGGCCGAGCCGGTGTGCGCCACCTGCTGCAGGCTCGAGACGTCGTAGCGTGCACGGACGCCCTCGGGCAGCGCCAGCATGCGGACGAAGTGCGTCGGGACCATGACGCTCGTGGTGACCCGCCACCGCTCGATCAGCGCGAGCACCCGCTCGGCGTCGAACCTGCCCAGCACCACCACGGGGCAGCCGCCGAGCAGGTTGCGCACCGCGGTCAGCGGCCCGTTGTGCTGGAGCGGCCCGACGACGAGGTGGGGGCCATGGGGGCCGTGGAAGCCCGACACGAGCCTGTCGAGGTAGGCCCGGCTCGACCCCCCCAGTGTCGCCCAGCGCACATGGGTGCCGCGAGCGCGCCCGGTGGTGCCCGAGGTGTAGACCAGGGGCGGGTTGGCGGGCCGCAGGGTGTCCGGCAGGGCCTCACGGTCGGGCGCGGCGGCCAGCCAGTCGTCCCAGGTCACGACCAGGCCGTCGCGGCCCTCGGGCACCTCGGCGCCGCAGACGACCACCCGGTCGAGCCCGGCGTCGGCCGCCGCCTCGACCACGGTCGCCAGCCCGGTCGGCCCGGTGACGACGACGACGGCGCCGGCGTCGTGGCACTGGTCGACGATCTCGCGCGCGGACAGGCCCTTGGCCAGCGCCACGGTGCCCACGCCCGCGCGGATGCCGGCCGCATGCGCCACCAGGGTCTCGGCACGGTTCTCGCCGACCACACCCACCCGCTGCGCCGGGTCCGGGCAGGCGCCCAGTAGTGCCCGCTCGGCACGGTCGAGCAGGTCCTCGACCTGCGAGCGCGTCAGCACCGCGTCGTCGTCGACCAGCAGCACGTCGTCGGCGAAGGGGTGGCCGGATCGAGGGACGACGTCACGACGCTGCCGGTAACCACGCGTGCCACCCTCCTCGTCGGTCCCACCATCCTAGGCACTACTTACGCTAGGTCAACCCAAGAAACTCGTGACAAGCAGTGAACCGACGGCTGCACCGCCTCCGGCACGGCCGGCCCAGGTCGTGCGGAGTACCCCCGATGAGGGGGCGTTCGACGAGGCCGGCGCGGCCGAGCACTGTGATCGACCGCCGGGTCGGTCTCCTCGACAAGGCTCGACCACACTTAGTAGAGTGCGACCCTATAAAGTGACGCTCCGCCGGCACCACTTGGCAGTGCGGCTTGGAGGCTGCCCGACATGACGACGACTGAAGAGCCCCGCACTGAAGACCGGTCGAAGCGCACGACACTGTGGTACGACCTCGTCCTCGACGACGAGCACCTGCTCCCCGAGTACCTGCGCGCCCGGCACCACCACGAACCGCGCTCGACCTCTGTTCCGGTGACGCGCTACACCAGCCGCGACTACCACCTGCTCGAGCGCGAGCACCTGTGGCGCAAGGTCTGGCAGATGGCGTGCCGCGTCGAGAACATCCCCGACGTCGGCAGCTACATCGTCTACGAGATCGCCGGGGACTCCTACCTCGTCGTGCAGTACCAAGAGCGGCATCAAGGCGTACGTCAACGCCTGCCTGCACCGCGGCCGCGCACTGAAGGACTACGACGGGCGCTGCAGCGAGTTCCGCTGCAGCTTCCACGGGTTCACCTGGCGTCTCGACGGCACGCTGCGCTACCTGCCGGCACCGGCGGAGTTCCCCGACGTCGAGGCCGACCGCGACGCCTGGCAGCCTGCCCGAGGCGAAGGTCGGCAGTGTGGGGCGGTTTCGTCTTCATCAACCCCGACCCGGACTGCGAGCCGCTGGAGCACTTCCTCGGCACGCTGCCCGAGCACTTCGCACGGTGGGACTTCGAGCACCGCTACCTGTCCGCGCACGTCGCGAAGAAGCTGCGGTGCAACTGGAAGATCGCGCAGGAGGCCTTCGACGAGGGCCTGCACCTCGGGGCGACACACCCGCAGTCGGCGCCGTACGTCGGCGACGTCAACGCCGCCGTCGACGTCTACGGCAACTACTCCCGCCAGATCAGCCCGTCCGGCACGCCGATCGAGGACATGCCGCTCGACGCCACCGAGACCGAGATCCTCAAGCGGATGCTCGACGTCCGCGAGGGCGAGGACCTGCCGATCCCCTTCTCCCAGGACGCAGCACGGCGCGCGACGCGCATGGCCGCCGCCGGGCGCGATCGGTGGCGGTCCGTCCTCGGCGACGAGGCGGACACGGTCTCGGACGCCGAGCTCGTCGACCACTGGAACTACGCCGTGTTCCCGAACCTGCACCCGTGGGGCGGGTACAACCGGATCGTCTACCGGTTCCGGCCGAACGGCGACCGCCACGACGAGTCGATCTTCGAGGTGATGTTCCTGACGCCGTTCCGCGGAGCGCGTCCGCCGACGGCGCCGATCACCCACCTCGACTTCGACGACGACTGGACGGACGCGCCCGAGCTGCACACGCTCGCCCTGGTGATGCAGCAGGACAGCTTCAACATGGAGGCCGTCCAGCGAGGCCTGCAGACCACCCGCCGCACCGCGGTCACCCTGTCCACGTTCCAGGAGGGCATGGTGGCCTGGCGCCACGACCTGCTCACCGAATGGGTCGACGACCCCGCACGGGAGGCCGGCTCGTGACCGCGCCCGAAGGGTCCATCCGTCACCCTCTCAACCCACGTGCCTACTACGTCGACAACGGGGACGGCACGGTACGTGTGGTCTCCGGCACGCGTTGGGGACGCTTCCACCCGGACGGGCGCCACATCGAAGGCACACTTTTCGAGGCGGACCCGGAGATGTGCGTATGGGTCGCCGCCCCCCGTCCGGTCGCCCACCACCGGATCAGCCGCGTCGTCGACATGCCCTCCGAGCGCTGAGCTGTGCGCAAGATCGA
Organism: uncultured Actinomycetota bacterium; assembly: GCA_963738495.1. Classification (GTDB taxonomy): domain Bacteria; phylum Actinomycetota; class Actinomycetes; order Actinomycetales; family Kineosporiaceae; genus CAVTWW01. Next base: position 233,117 of record CAVTWW010000009.1, on the reverse strand, counting down.
GCACGCGCTCAGCGGTGCCGTGTACGAGTGGGCCGAGGACGACCGTGGCCCGGTTCTCGTGACCGACCGTCAGGGACGCACCGGCCGCTTCGACCGTGACGGCCGTTGGGTGGAGGGTGAGGTTCGACGGGCCGATCCGGAGCTGTGCCGCTGGATCGTCAGCGGCGGCCGCACCGCCGGCGGGGCGGCCGCGCGCAGCAGGCGGTTCGAGACCGAGGAGACGTTCTCATGACCGAGGCCGCACCGCGCACCGGCTTCCGTGGTACCGGGCCGTCGTACCAGGATCTGCTGGACACCGACTCCAAGCCGGTGCCCGCCTCGCTGCGCCGCGACGAGCCCGGCTACTTCGGGGACGGCGAGATCTCGGTCGACCGCTACCTCAGCCGTGAGTGGCACGAACGCGAGAAGGAGCTGCTGTGGTCGCGGGTGTGGCAGTTCGCCTGTCGCGAAGAGGTTCTCGCCGAGGTCGGCGACACCGAGGTCTACGACATCTGTGACACCTCGATCCTGCTCGTGCGCGTCGAGCCCGGCCCGGAGGGCATCCGCGGCTACATCAACGCCTGCCTGCACCGCGGGCGTACCCTGCGCGACGGTCGCGGGCGCGTCACCGAGTTCGAATGCGCGTTCCACGGCTTCTGCTGGTCGCTGCACGGCAAGCTCAAGCGCGTCCCCAGCGCGTGGGACTTCCCCCAGGTCAGGCCCGAGAACTTCACCCTGCCCGAGGTGCGTGTCGGCACGTGGGGCGGCTTCGTCTTCGTCAACCCGGACCCGGCCTGCGAGCCGCTGGAGGACTACCTGGGCGAGCTGCCCACGTTCTTCACCCGCTGGCCGTTGGAGGAGCGCTACACCAAGGTCCACATCACCAAGGTGTTGCGGGTGAACTGGAAGGTCGCTCAGGAGGCCTTCATGGAGTCCTTCCACGTGATCACGACGCACCCGCAGCTGCTCGCAGGGTTCGGCGACGCCAACTCGCAGTACGACGTGTTCGGCAACGTGTCGCGGGCCATCTCGGCCCGCGGTGTGCCCAGCCCGTACCTGTCCTGGTCACCGAGCGAGCAGCAAAGACTCAACAGCCAGATCGACCAGCGCATGGACGACCCTCTGGTGCTGCAGGTACCTGAGGGCAGCACCGCGCGCCGGACCCTTGCCGAATCGGCCCGGCGCTCCTTGCACCCGTTGCTCGGTGACGCGGTGCACGAGCTGACCGACGCCGAGCTCGTCGACAGCCATTACCTGACCGTCTTTCCGAACATGCACCCGTGGGGCGGCTACAACCAGATCACCTACCGCTTCCGACCCCAGGGTGACGACCACCGCAGCTGCCTCATGGAGGTGCTGCTGCTCGCCCCGTTCGCCGGCGATCGCCCCCCGCCTGCTGAGGAGATCCGGCTCGGCGCCGACGAGCCGTGGCGGACGGCCACCGAGCACCTCGGCTCACTCGCCCGGGTGTTCGACCAGGACGAGTTCAACCTCGAGGCCGTGCAGAAGGGCCTGCGCACCACGCGCAAGCCCGGCATGAGCTTCGGCGTCTACCAGGAGAGCAAGATCCGCCACTTCCACCACCTGCTCGACCAGTGGCTGGAGCGCCGTCCCTGAGCCTGCCTGCGGGCCGCCGTGGACGCCGGCGACCGCGCGACGGCGGTCCTCAGACCGTCTGCTCGCGGTGTTCCGCTGCGCCGTCGGCCGCCCCGGCAGCGGGCGGGGCTGGGGTGTCGGCCTTGGTCGAGCGGCGACGGACCCTGACGACGCCACGGTGGCTGGCCAGCGCGACGGCGACCAGCAGCGAGATGCCCTGGAACAGCGGTGAGATCCACGAGCTGCTGCTGATGAACGTGAGCTCCAGGCCCTGGACGCCCCACGCGAGCGAGTACAGGGCGATCACCGTTCCCCACAGGTTGGCGCGGCCCTTGAGCTGCGAGGCGCCGAAGAACACGGCGGCCACGGCGGGGAAGAGGTAGCCGGGGCCGACGCTCTCGTCGTAGCTGCCGACCTTCCACGAGTAGATGACGCCGGCGAAGCCCGCGATGACCGCGGAGACGACGAGCGAGCCCCAGATCAGCCGGTCCGTCTTCACGCCAGCCAGCCGGGCAGCCTCCGGGTTGCCGCCGGTGGCATACATGTACCGGCCCGTCGGCGTGTGCTCGAGGACGAACCAGACGATGACCGCCAGCACCAGGAAGTACCAGACGTAGCGGGACAGGCCCAGAAAGGTGTCGATACCGAGGTTCATGAACGACTCGGTGAACGCGCCGGTGATCGACTGGCTCGAGGTGAAGAGGACGAGCGCCGACAGCACCTGGCTCATGCCGAGCGTGGCGATGAAGCTGTTCACCTTGAGCTTGACGACGAAGAAGCCGCTCACCGCCCCGGCGATGCCACAGATGACCAGTGCAACGACCATGCCGGCCGCGTTGGGCATGGTCTTGTTCTGCGCGAAGGTGGCTGTGATCACCAGTGCGAAGGACATCATCGCGCCGATGGACAGGTCGTAGGTTCCGGCGGCGAGCGGGATCAGGAACGCCACGGCGAGCACACCGATGATGATGTTCTCCTGGATCACCAGCTTGAAGGTGGCGCTCGAGAAGAACGTGTCCGGTTTCGTCAGCCCGAAGTAGATCATGAAAAGCGCCCACAGGTAGAGTGCGCTGAACTTGTCGAGCCGAAGTAACCGGATCATGAAGTGCTCCTCGAGCTCTGCAGCTGGGTGTGTTCGATACGCGGGGCGACAATGTCTGTGCCGGTGAAAATCTTGGCGATCCGACCTTCGGACATCACGATGACACGGTGGCACAGGCGGACGAGCTCGTCGGTGTCGGTCGACGCCACCAGCGTGCTCACCCCGGCGGCTGCGGCGTCGTCGACCAGACGATGGATCTGGTCCTTGGCGCCGACGTCGATGCCCTGGGTCGGCTCGTCGAGCAGGAGCAGCTTGGGGTGGAGGCGAAGCGCTTTCGCGAGCATGACCTTCTGCTGGTTGCCACCGCTCAACAGCCCGATCAACGACTCGATCGACGGCAGCCGGATCGACAGCCTCTCGACCCAGGACGTGGCCTCTGCCACCTCGGCCTTGCGTGAGATGCGGCCCCTGGTCGTGTGCCGGTCGAGGCCGGTCACGGTCATGTTCTCGCGCACGGACAGGGGCGCGATGACACCACGGATCGACCGATCGGCCGGGACGAACGCCATGCCGGCGTCCATCGCGCCCCGCGGGCGGTAGTTGGGGACGCTGCGGCCCTCGACCGTCACGGTTCCACTCTCGCGGGGCTGCTGGCCCATGAGAAGACCGAGCACGTGCTCGCGGCCCGATCCGGTGATGCCGGCGATGCCGACGATCTCGCCACGCGTCACGTCGAAGTCCATGGCCTTGACGCTGGCACCCTGCAACCCGCGCACCGACAACACGACGTCGTCGGCATTCGAGGCGACCGTCGCGGTCGAGTGCTCGATCCGGTGGCCCACGATGAGCTCGATGAGGCTCTGATGGTTCAGTTCTCGGACCTCGACGGTCCCGATCTTGCACGCGTCACGAAGCACCGTGACCCGGTCGCACAGCTCGAACACCTCGTCCAGGTGGTGGCTCACGTAGAGGATGGCGACGCCACGCGCCTTCAGGCGGTGGATCACGTCGAAGAGGCGCTTGACGTCGTCGTCGGGCAGCGTGGCTGTCGGCTCGTCGAGGATGAGCAGCTTGCAGCGCTCCGAGTTGCTCAACGCACGGGCGATCGCCACGGCGGTGCGCTGCGACGGCGAGAGACTGGAGATCGGTGCCCGCACGTCGAAGCCTGTGATGCCCAGCGCCTCGAGCGCCTCGACGGCGCGGCGGCGTTCGTCGGCCCAGTGGATCCGCCCGGCGAAGCCCGTCCGGAAGCCCGTTGTCAGGGCCAGGTTCTCGATGGTGTCGAGATCGCCGACCAGACCGAGGTCCTGGTGCACGAAGCGGAGGCCGAGATCGGTGGCGGCCTGGCCGTCACCCAGCGCGAGTGCGGCACCGCCGACCGTTGCCGTTGCGCCGTCGTCGGGCTGGTGGTAGCCGGCCAGAATCTTGATGAGCGTGGACTTTCCCGATCCGTTCTGACCGACCAGGGCGTGCACCTCGCCCGGTGTGACGCTCAGGTCGACGTCGTTCAGTGCCTTCTGTCCGGGGAATGTCTTGGACAGGTGCTCGATGCGCAACACGTCGGTCAACGATCGCCACCTCTGCTGTGCCGTCCACCCGCCCGGGGGATCCGCGGGCGGGTGGACGGGGGGGTTGGTCAAGCTCCTACGAGAGGGCTGGGCCTCAGCCGACCAGCCAGAGCTTCTTGAACGTGTCGGACATGCCCACCGGGTTCCAGTCGCCGCCGACGTCGATGACAGCCTTCGCCTGGGCGGGGGTCTGCACGAGGTAGGTCGGCAGCGCCGCCGCCTTGCGCTCCTCCGTGAGCTCCATGCCCACACTCAGCCGAGCGGCTGCGTCGACCATGAGCCAGGCAGCGAGGCTCTTCGGGTCGGCGGACCAGGCGTGCTGCGTGCCCTTGACGATCTCTTCGAGGTCGAAGGTGGAGAAGTCCTGGCCGTAGACCTTGACGCGGTCGAGCAGGCCGGCCGACTTCAGCGCAGCGGTCACACCGGCGGGCAGTGAGCCGAAGGAGTTGAAGACGTAGTTGATCTTCGGGTCGGCCTGGACCGCGTTGGCCACCAGAGCCGGGACCTTGCCGCCGACCAGGTCGTTGATCGAGACGTTCAGGTCGGTCACGGTGCAGGCCGGGCAGTTCTTCTTGGCCTCGGCCGTGAAGGCGTCCGTCTCGGACTTGAGCACCGGGAAGCTCGGGATGCTCACCGACAGGATGTGGGCAGCGCCCTTGGAGTCCGCGATGGCCCAGTCGGCCATCAGCGGGCCGGTCTTCTCGACGAAGGTCGTGTCGCCGCACTGCGAGTAGATGTTCGACTGGGCGGGGTCGGGCACCGTCGTGTCGAAACAACTGAGGATCTTGATCCCCTTCGCCTTGGCGGCCATCGCCTGCTCCTTGTACAGAGCCGGGGCCTCACCCGTGCTGGCGATGTACTGCGCGCCGGCGTTGATCGCCTGCTGGAAGGCCGGCCCCGGCGTCGCGCTCTTCGACGCGATGAGGATCAGCTCCCAGCCGAGGGCGGCGGTGGCTTCCTTCATGGCCTTGGCCAGGTACGTGCAGGACTCGAGTTCGCACTGCAGGAACGCGAACTTGACACCCGTCTTGGGCTTGGACGTCAGCGGGATCGTCACCCCGACGTCGTGCGTCTCCGTGGCGTACTGGTCGACAACCGCCTGCGCCGCGGCCACACCTGGGTCCGTCGCGGCCGAGGTGGCTGCCGCAGAGGCGGCCGCAGAGGCGGCCGAGGTGGCAGCCGAGGTCCCCGTATCGGCGGATGTTGAGCTGCTACTGCTCGAACTGCATGCGGAGACCCCGAGCGCAAGCACCGGAATCACAAGGCCGCAAACAAGTGCACGCCTCATTGATCTTTCTCCCTCGTCTGGATGGGTGTTCGAAGACCTCACAGGACCTTGGATGCCGACCGATGCTGCCCCATCGAGTCGACACCCCGAAACGCTGGCGTAACTGTAGACCGTGCATAGATAGAACGGAAGAGGGATCCGGCACCGGTGAACGACGATCGCGCGACCTGCCCGGCCCGTGCAACGCCGGCGGCGCGCTCCGAGCACCACAGAGCCTGCTGTACAGCGCTTCCAGCAGAGTCCGTGATCGAGTCGTGACACCGCCGTTATCGAAAAGTGATCTGCACGGTCGACGCCAAGTTACTTGGTTCGGAGACCAAAATCTCCCACCCCACCGCGCCCGGCACGGCGAGGTGCAAGACTCCACCGTCTCGAGCACGTGTCGATGGCCGGTCCTTGGGGATCCGGTCACCCAGAGGAGGTCGCCATGGGTCCCCCGGTCGGCGACCTGTCCGGCGCCGGCGCCCGCAGCAGCACAGGGCGGCCCTAACGATGGCCGGCCCTGCTGGGCGCGTCGACGCCGTGCTCGTCTGCGGCGGCCGGTGGCACGACTTCGACTACGCGCGACTGCAGCTGCTCGCCGCGCTCGGCGAGCAGCTGCAGGTGCGCACGCGGGTGTACGAGGACTACGACTGCGCCGGGGCCGTCGCCGCGGCCGACCTGCTGGTCACCTACACCTGTGACGTCCGGCCCGACCAGGCGCAGCAGAGCATGCTCGTCGACTTCGTCACCCGCGGGGGGCGCTGGCTGGCGTTGCACGGCACGCACTCGGCCATCGACCCGCCCGAGGGCGACGGGCCCTACCGGACGCCCCGGGTGCTGGGCGAGGTGGCAACGCTGCTCGGCGGGCAGTTCCTGGCGCACCCGCCGATCGAGCCCTATCAGGTGCAGGTGACCGCACCCGAGCACGCGCTCGTCGCGGGCATCGAGCCCTTCGAGGTGCGCGACGAGCTGTACGTGCTGGAGCTCAGGCCGCCGATCGAGGTACTGCTGCACGCGGAGTTCTCAGGTGAGTGCCGTGGTTTCGAGGAAGGGCACATCGCCGACGACGAGCCCCGCCCGGTGCTCTACCTGCGCCGCACCGGTGTCGGCGAGGTCTGCTACTTCACGCTCGGGCACTGCCGCGGCCGCTTCGACATGCAGGATCGCGGTATCGACGACTACGGCCGACGCGACCTCGGCAGCTGGCAGGCGCCGGCCTTCCGCACGGTGCTCGCTCGCTGCCTTCACTGGGCGATCACCGGACGCTACGGCTCGAACGACTAGCGCTCGTCAGTACTCCTAGGCGAGCGGCCCGCCGGCGAACCAACGCTCGAAGCGGGGTCGGGCCGCCGAGGTGACCGGCTCGAGCAGGAACCCGCTCGGCGAGCGGACGTAGGTCATCGAGCCGTAGCCCTGTTCCGGCGACTTGCCGGCGAGCTCGAGGGTCCAGCCGAGGGCGATCAGTCGCTCGGTCTCGGCGGCCACGTCGTCGACCCACACACCGTGATGGTGGACTCCGGGAAGGTCGTTGCCGTCCCAGATGCTGCCAGGCGCCCCTTGCAGGAGCTCGACGTGCTGCGGGCCCTCGCACGAGTAGGTGAAGCGCAGCGGCGTGGTGCACGCGCCGTCCTTCGGCGTCCAGAGCGACTGCTCGCGCTCGACGACCGTGGCCCAGGTGATTCCCAGCCCTGCACCGAGCTCGGCCATCGCGGCCTCGAGGTCGGGCACCCGAACCCCGACGTGGTAGAGCCTGTCGTTGTAGTCGAACGACACCGGACCTCCTGACGGGTCACAAGGGTGCGGAGCATATCTTACTTACTACAGTCACCATAGAGTTACACGGAGGAACGGTCGTGGCCCGTCACCGCCTCACCCGCCGACCATCCTGCGCAGCTCGAGGTCGACCGCTCGAGGTTCGACCGCTCGACGACCACCCACCGCTGAGGAGCCGGACATGACCGACGACCCACTCGACCCGTTCGCCGTGGCCGTGAAGGCACGCGGCGCCTGCCTCGAGGTTATGGCCGACGTCGGCGACGACGAGCTGCACCTTGCGACGGCCTGCAGCGAGTACACGGTCGCGGGGGTCGCCGAGCACCTCTGCCGGTCGATGACGTTGCTGGGCACCGTCGCCGGCCAGGTCGCGGGGGCCGACCCCGGCGCGGACGGCGGCGCCGAGCTGGCGACCCGGATCGGAAGGTCGGCGAGTGAGGCCATCACGGCCTGGCAGCAGCGAGGGCTCGACGGCACGGTCCAGATCGGCAGCAGCAGCTACTCGGCCGCGCTCGCCGTCGAGATCGTGTCGCTGGAGCTGCTCGTGCACGGCTGGGACATCGCGGACGCCACCGGGCGGAGCCTTCGCGTCGACCCCGACGTCGCCGCGCACGTGCTGGCCCGCGCTCGCCGGCTGGTCACCGCGGACAAGCGCGGGCGCGGCTTCGCCGCCGAGGTGCCCGTGGATCCTCACGCGCCGGCCCTCCAGCGCCTCGTCGCGTTCACCGGTCGCGCTCCGGTCGGCCTGCACAGACGCCTGCAGGAGCGTTCGGTTTCCGAACGTCAACCCAAGTAACGGATGAGAATGTGTGGCCGTTGCTATTGCGTTGAGGGGCTGCGGTGAGCACTCTTGACGCCGTGACCACCCTGGCTGACCTCATCGACACTGTCCCCAGCGAGCGGTACCCGGTGTACACGCGCCTCAACGCCGGGGACGTGATGCCCGACCCGATAACGCCCCTCGGAGCGACGCTCGTGTGGATCCCCGAGGTCCTGCCGGGCTGGGCCAACGGCTACGTACGCCTGGGCGCGTTCACGCCGCACGAGCTCGAGGGCGAGCCGTTCCTTGCCGGCGGGTTCCACTACGGGTACCTGTACGTCAACCAGACCGCCGTGCGCCTGATCGGCATCCGGGCGGGTATCGGCGCCGACGCCATCGACGCGGCCTTCTTCGTCCACCCGCACAACCCGCCCCACACGCCGCACCCGTCCGACACCAACGAGGCGTCGAGCGCCGCGATGGGCGCCATCACGCAGTGGGCGCTGACCACCTCGACCTTCCCGGAGGTGGAGGAGGAGCGCGAGATCGCCGACCGGATCCGGGCGGAGCGGCCGAACCTCACCGCGGCGACCAACGAGTACCTGATCGCCCGGGCCCGCTCGATCGCCCCCATGCAGCGGCTGGTGTGGGGTCGCGCGTACAACATCGCCAGCAACCAGTCCGCAGTCGGCCCGGGCGTCATCTCCTCGCTCGTCGGCGCGGCCGACCCCACCCTGACGATCCGACTCATCGGCAGCGCCGGTGACGTCGACTCGGCACTGCCGTCGTACGCGCTGTGGGACCTGTCCCGCGAGGTGCGCGCCGACTCCGGGCTGGGCGCCGCGTTCGACGCGGGGCCGGACGGCCTGCTCGAGCGGCTGCGCAGCGAGCACGTCGCGTTCGCCACCCGCTTCGACGGCTTCCTGCACGAGTACGGCTACCGCGGCCCGAGCGAGTGGGACCCGGGCATGGACTCGTGGGAGACGAAGCCGGCGCTGCCGCTGGCCCTCGTCGACCGGCTGCGGCACCTGACCGACGACCAGTCGCCGACGCTGCGGCGTGACTCGCACGAGGCCGACTCCGCGGCTGCCCTGAAGCAGGCGCTGGAGATCCTGGGCGACAACGCCGAGGCGGTGCAGACGTTGCACCTCGCCATCGCCTCCGCCCGCCGCTTCGGCGCGTGGCGCGAACGGGGCAAGACCAATGCCGTGAAGCTCATGCACGAGGTTCGCATCGCGCTCTACGAGCTGGGCCGGCGGCTGGCGCTCAGCGGCGAGCTCGACCACCCGCAGCAGGTGTTCATGGCCCTGGGGTCCGAGCTCGACATGCTCGCGAACAACGCGGCCGACCTGCGCGAGGCACTGCGCGCGCGCGAGCAGGAGTGGCGCGCCTTGTTCGACATCGAGCCGCCGACGTTCGTCGTCGCCGGCGAGACGCTCAAGCCGGCTGCCGACCTGTCGCGCAGCGAGCAGGACCCCGGCGCCCCGGTGACGGTCGGCGAGGTGCTCGTCGGGGCTCCCGCGTCCAGCGGCGTCGCACGCGGGCGCGCGCGGGTCGTGCGCGACCTGTCGGCGATCGCCGACTTCGAGCCCGGTGAGATCCTCGTCGCGCCGCAGACCGACCCGTCCTGGACCCCGCTGTTCATGGTGGCGGCCGGCGTGGTGGTCGACACCGGCGCGATGGGCAGCCACGCCATGATCGTCAGCCGAGAGCTCGGGATCCCGTGCGCCGCCGGCGTCCCGAACGCGACACGGCGCATTCCGAACGGCACGTTGCTCGAGGTGAACGGCTCGTCCGGTCAGGTGACGGTGCTCGAGGGCTGAGCGGCCCGGGCCCGCTCGTGCCGCGCCGCGACGCGCGCGCCGCGGTGAGGGCCCGCCTCTGGGTCAGGGAGCGGGCGTCCCGTAGTCGACGACGTAGCGCACCAGGTCGGCGCGGGCGAGTCGACGCACGTAGAGCAGCGGGACGCCGTCGCTGTCAGCGGTGAGACCCTCGCGCACCAGAACCGGGGCGCCCGGCCGCATGTCGAGGATCTCGGCGACCTCGGACGAGGCCGGCTCGGCCTGGAAGGACCGCCACTGCGACCTGAGCTCACCCACCTGGTCGAGGATGACTCCGTAGAGGCCGTCGCTGTCGCGCCAGGAGCGCTGGACGTACTTGACGCGCGCCTGGGTGAACCACGACGTGGAGTAGACCCAGTAGCTGCCGTCGACCCACAGTGCGCTGCGCACCCGACTGAGCGGTCCTTGGTCACGCAGCTCCTGCGGCACGGTGACGGCCCGGCTGTCGCGCTCGACGTCCAGCAGCTCCTCCCGGAAGCTGCGCCCAGCGGCCTCGAGCTGACGACGCAGGCTGGGGGCGAACCCGTCGCGGGTGAGCGGCACCGAGATGGGCAGCTGCTGCCGCAGCGGCGCGACATAGGTGCCCGAGCCCTTGCGCGCGACCACGACCCCTTCGCGGACCAGCTCCTCGAGGGCACGGCGCGCGGTGAGGCGATGCACCCCGAACTGCTTCGCCAGGGCACTCTCGCTGGGCAGGCGCGCCCCGGGACCGTAGTCGCCGGAGGCGATGAGGTCGACCACGTGCTGGCGGGTGCGCTCGTAGAGCGGGGGTGCAGGGCTCTCTGCTGACATGGCGACACAGTAGGGTTTCGGCAACCTGTTCAGACAGCCTGCCACTGGTGGCCCCGCGTGAGCCATCAGGATCGAGGTCCCGTGCCGTCCACCGACCAGACCAGCCTCGAGTCCCGGATCGCCCGGATCGAGGCCCGCCAGCAGATCGAGCAGCTGCTCCACCGCTACGCCCAACTCGTCGACGACCACGAGTTCATCGCGCTCGGCCGGCTCTTCGCCGTCGATGCCGACGTTCGGCTCCCCCGGCAGCACGAGCACAGGACGCGAGGCCATCACGGCGATGTACGTCGACCGCGGCGACCTGTACCCGATCTCGCTGCACGTCGTCCACGGGCTGGTGCTCGACCTCGACGACGACGACCACGCGCACGGGACCGTCCAGGGGTTCTCGGAGCAGGCCAACGCGGAGCACACCGTGATCACCCAGTTCCGCTACCACGACAGGTACGTCCGGGTGGACGGCGAGTGGCTCTTCGCCTCGCGCACGGTGCTCACGCTCTACGCCATGACCCACGCGGAGCTGGCAGCGGGGGGCCTCACCCAGCAGCTGCGCAAGCGGTGGCCGCACCGCCGTCCGGTGGCCGCCGAGCTGCCGGCCTTCCTCCTCCCGCCGGGAACCTAGGTGTCCCGGGACGTCCGCCTCGGCAACCTGTTCAACGTGCGCGACCTCGGCGGCTACGTCACCGAGGACGGTCGCACCGTGCGCTGGCGACGCGTCTACCGCGCGGCCTCGCTGCACCGAGCTCGACCCGGCGCACGCCGCCGACTGGCAGCGTCTGGGCCTGGCCACCGTGGTCGACCTGCGCCGCTCGCGCGAGCGCGCCGCAGGCGGCTGGCCACCGCTGCTCGACAGTGCACTCGTCTGCGAGCTGCCCGTGCTGCCCGACGGGTGGACGCTGCCCAGGGACCGGTTCCCCTCGGCCACCGAGCATCTCTCCCACGCCTACGACGACATGGCCCGACTCGGCGCCGACGCGGTGCGACGCACCTTCGAGCTGCTCGCGGACCCGGACCGTTACCCGCTGATGTTCTTCTGCCTGGCCGGCAAGGACCGCACCGGGATCATGGCGGTGCTGCTGCTGGTCGCCCTGGGGGTCGACGAGGAGACGGCGCTGGACGACTACGAGCTGTCCGGCGACCGGGTGGTCGCCCTGGTCGAGCACCTCAAGGCCCAGGACGGTCTCGACCGGGACAACCCGATGATCAACCAGCCGCTCGAGGTGCTGCGGGCCCCGCGGGTGGCGATGTCGGAGGCGCTGCAGCGCCTGAAGGTCCGCCACGGCTCCCTGCTGGGCTACCTCGACGCCTGCGGCGCGCACGAGGCGACCCGCGCCGCGGTGCGCACCCAGCTGCTCGAGTAGCAGCGCCGGATCCGGGACCGCCGGGTCCGGGACGACCGGTATCGCCCGCCTCGGCGACCCTTGCGCGGGCGACCGCAGGCGCTAGGGTGGGTTACTTACCGGATGTCGATGCAAGTAACAGCCGGGTGTGCCCCGCGAGGAGATGCCGTGCAGGAGTGGAACGCCCTTTACATCGACGGCGACTGGCGCAGCCCGGCCGGTGGCGAAGCGATCACCGTCCACGAGGCGGCGACCGGGCAGCCGATGGGGCGGGTCCCCGCCGCCGGGGCGTCCGACCTCGACGCGGCGCTGCAGGCCGCCCGGCGCGCCCTGCCGTCGTGGTCGCGCACGCCGGTCCCCGAGCGGGCGGGGTACCTGCGTGCCCTCGCCGACGGGCTGGTCGCGCGCGAGCGCGAGCTCGCCGAGGTGATGTCCCGCGAGGTGGGCACCCCGCTGGCCACGTCCCTGCGGGTGCAGGTGGGCCTCGCCGTCACGATCTTCCGCTCCATGGCCGACCTCGTCGAGGCCCTGCCGGAGCAGGAGCGCGTGGGCACCTCGCTGCTCGTGCGTCAGCCGGTCGGGGTCGTGGCCGGCATCACTCCGTGGAACTACCCCCTCTACCAGCTCGCCGCCAAGGTGGGCCCGGCCCTCGCGTCGGGCTCCACCTGCGTCATCAAGCCCAGCAGTGTCGCGCCGCTCGCGACGTTCGCGCTGGCGCAGGTGCTGCACGAGATCGGTCTGCCCGCAGGGGTGTTCAACCTGGTCTCGGGTCGCGGCGCGGTCATCGGCGAGATGATGGCGGCCAGCCCGCTCATCGACATGGTGAGCATCACCGGCTCGACCGGTGCCGGCGCCCGGGTCGCCGCGGCCGCGGCACCCAACATCACCAAGGTCGCGCTCGAGCTCGGCGGCAAGTCGGCCTTCCTGCTGGCCGAGGGCGCCGACCTCGACGCCGCCCTGGCGGCCGCGGTGCGCGGCTGCTTCGTCAACAACGGCCAGACGTGCTCCGCCACGACACGGCTGCTCGTGCCGTCCTCGCTGCTCGGCGAGGTCGAGCAGCGAGTCGAGGCCCTGGTCTCGGCGTTCACCGTCGGCGACCCCGTCGACGCCGCGACCGACCTGGGGCCGGTCGCCTCGGCGGCTCAGCAGCAGACGGTCGAGGACTACCTCGAGGCCGGCACCCGTGAGGGGACGACGATCGTCGGCGGGCCCGGCGGCGTCGAGGGGTGGGACGGCGGGTACTTCGTCAAGCCGTCGGTGTTCAGCCGCCTCGCCCCCGAGGCCACCGTCGTCCGCGAAGAGATCTTCGGCCCGGTGCTCGCGATGGTGCCCTACGACGGGATCGAGCACGGCATCCGGCTCGCCAACGACTCGGAGTACGGCCTCTCGGGTGCGGTGTGGGCGCAGGACGTCGCCACCGCGGTCGGCATCGCGCGGCAGCTGCGCACCGGGCAGGTCGCCGTCAACGGGGGCCGCTTCAACGCCAACGCCCCGTTCGGGGGCTTCAAGAAGTCGGGCCTGGGGCGCGAGCTCGGCGAGCACGGGCTGCTGGAGTACTACGAGGTCACGAGCATCCAGTTCCCCTCCGCCGACGAGCTGGCGTCGTTCGAGCCCGCTCCGTGAGCGACCCGCTCGGCGACGCCACGCTGGTCGTCCTGGTCCGTCACGGGCTGCCCCAGGTCGACGGGACCGCCGACCCCGGACTGTCGCAGACAGGGCAGACGCAGGCGCAGGCGCTGGCCGACCTGCTCGTGCCGGAGCGGCCGGCGGCCGTGCTGTCCAGTCACCTGCGGCGCGCTCGGCAGACGGTGGCACCCCTGGCCGAGCGGCTGGGGCACGAGGTGACGATCGACGAGGACCTGCGCGAGTGGGAGTCCTACGACCCGCAGCCGTACTACCGCACGCCCGAGGCGCTCGACGGGTCGCCGCGGCTGGCGGCCTACCGCGAGGGCAGGTTCGCCGACTTCCTGCCGCCCCACGACGCCGGGGGGCTCGCCGATCGCATGCTCGCGGCGGTGCGACGCGGCGCGAAGGCCCATCCCGGCTCGTCCGTCGTGGTCGCCAGCCACGGCGGGGCCATCAACGCACTGGTGGCCCGGGTGCTCGGTGCCCCGGTCAGCTTCAACTTCGAGCCGGCCTACACCGGCGTCACCCGGGTGCGCCTGATGCCGGACGGGCGCCTGGTCCTGGTGTCGGTGAACGAGGCGGGGCATCTGCGCCCGCCGGTCGCCCACCCTTGACGGACCGACGACGGACGGCGACAGTTATCTAGACAACTCTGCTGTCGAGAACGCCACCGGCGTGACGACCCGCCGTCCCGGTGGGGTCGGCCCGCTCCCGAGGAGGCCCCGGATGACCGCCATGCCCGACACGCGACCGGCCGCCACCACCGGCCCCACCGCACCGGAGTACCGGGCCGGCATGGTGCTGGAGGGCCGGGCCCTGGAGACGGCCATGGGCATCATGGACCGGGTCGTGGGCTTCTACCGGGCCAAGTCCACCGAGCAGGCCGACTCGACCTGGCGCGAGCCGGTCTCGAACTACCGGGACGACGAGCTGTTCGAGGCCGAGAAGGAGCTGCTGTTCAAGCAGATCCCCCTCCCCCTCGCCCTGTCGGTCGAGATCAAGGCGCCCCACTCGTACAAGGCGCTCGAGGTCATGGGGGTGCCGGTCGTGCTGACGCGCGACGCGTCCGGCCCACCCACGCGTTCCTCAACATCTGCCGGCACCGGGGCGCCCGCATCTGCAGCCCGGGCCTGGGAAGCGGTCGGGCACTGACCTGCCCGTACCACAACTGGTCCTACACCATGAAGGGCGCGATCGCCGGGGTCTACGGCGAGTCCACCTTCGGCGAGATCGACAAGGAGAACCGCGGCCTGGTCGAGCTGCCGTGCGAGGAGCGCCACGGCCTGGTGTTCGTGTGCCTGACGCAGGGCAAGCAGCTCGACCTCGACACCTGGCTCGGCGGCATGGGCGAGGTGCTCGAGGACCTGCGGCTGAACGAGCTGCACCAGTTCTCGTCGCGGCAGATGCCGGGCCCCAACTGGAAGGTCGTGATCGAGGGGTTCCTCGAGGGGTACCACTTCGCGGCGCTGCACAAGGACACCGTGTTCAAGACCAACCTCGGCAACATCTCGGCCTTCGACGACTTCGGGCCGCACGCCCGGATCGCGTTCGGCCTGCGCCCCCTCACCGACGCCGTGGACACCCCACGCGAGTCCTGGAACCCCATCACCAACATCGGCCCGATCGTGTGGGTGTTCCCCGGCCTGGCGATCGCCGGCGGGTGGCGCGACCGCATGGCCATCGCCTTCCCGATTCCCGGCCGCACCCGCGAGGAGTCGATGACCGAGCAGCGCATCTTCACCCGCAAGGAGGCGGTGACCGAGCAGGAGGTCCATGACGCGGAGGTCGCCCGCGACTTCTTCTACGACGTCACCTACGGCGAGGACTACCTCACCGGCTACGGCGTCCAGCAGGGCGTCCTCAACCTGCCGGACGGCGACACCCAGCTCTTCGGCCGCAACGAGATCGGCGTCCAGCACATCCACCGGACCATCAACGCGCTCATGGCGGCGAACGACGACGGGGTCCACAAGCAGCCGACCGTCCTGGCACAGGGCTGAGGGCCGCCGACCGGGCGGGCTCGACCCCTCTTACTGTTGACCGCGTGCAGTTTCTCCGATGTGATGGCCCCACCGCGGCACCCGCGCCGCGGTCGGGGCGTCCAAGTGAGGAGCACAGAGAATGGGCAACAGCCTTGAAGGTCGGGTGGCGCTGGTCACCGGCGGCACCCGCGGCATCGGCCGCGGCATCGCCGAGGCGTTCCTCGCCGAGGGCGCGTCGGTCATGATGAGCAGCCGCTCCGCCGGAGAAGGGCGCGCAGGCGCTCGAGGTCGCCGCCGGCGACCGCGCCGACTTCGTCGCCTGCGACGCGCCGTGACCGCGACGCGGTCAACGCCATGGTCGACGCGACCGTCGCGCGCTTCGGCACGGTCGACATCCTCGTCAACAACGCCGGCGGCAGCGACGGCTTCGCGCCGGTGCACCTGATGACCGACGAGGCCTGGGACAACGCCGCCGCCCTCGGCATCAACACCACCTTCTGGGCCACCCGCCGCGCCCTCGCCAGCATGGTCGAGCACGGCTGGGGCCGCATCATCAACATCAGCTCGGTCGAGGGCAAGGTGCGGCAGCAAGCCGGCCATCAGCCACTACGTGACCAACAAGCACGGCATCAACGGCTTCACCAAAGCCGTCGCCAACGAGTACGCCACCCAGGGCATCACGAGCAACGCGATCCTGCCCGGCGCCATCGAGACCGACATGATGAAGGAGGCCGGGCCCGGCGCGGCCGCGGCCGCGGCATCACCTACGAGCAGTTCCTCGACGTCTTCGCCCAGGAAGCGATGATCAAGCGGCTCAACACCGTCGAGGAGGTCGCGGCCGTCGCGCTGCTGCTCGTCAGCACCGCGGGCGCCGGCATCACCGGCAGCCTCATCAACGTCGACGGCGGCACGTCGCCCTACTAGTCGGCACCAGACCGTCAACGAGCGAGAGGACCGCACGTGCAGGACAGCTGGATCATCGACTGGACCCGCGACAGCCGCCTTCCCTACTACACCCGCGCCAACGCCGGCGAGGTGCTGCCGGACCCGGTGAGCCCGCTGGGGTGGACGTTGGCGTTCGAGGAGGGACTGCTGCCCGGCTGGCTGCGGGGCTTCGTGGAGTTCGGGATCTACTACCCGGGCGAGCTGAGCGCGGTGAAGACGCCGGTGGTGGGCGTCTTCGGCGGGTACTTCTACCTCAACCTCTCGCACATGCGCCTGCTCGGGCTGCGCCTCGGGGCCTCGGTCGAGGAGTTCGACGCCGCCCTGCTCGGCTCGCACCCCGACGTACCACCGTACGACCCGCATCCGGACGACCTCAACGCCGAGTGCTCCGCCAAGGTCGCCGAGACCATCGGGGGCATCATGGGGGCCACATCCTACCCGAACCTCGACGAGGATCGACGGCGGACGACGCAGCTGCGCCGCGACCGTCCCGACCTGCGCGCGATGACCGACACCGAGCTGGTCGCCCACGCCCGGTCGTTCGCGGGCGAGCTCGACAACGGGTTCGCGACGCACGACTTCTCGAGCCTGGCCTCGACGATCGGTCCCTCGATCCTGTCCGGGATCGCCGGCTCGGTGGGCCTGCAGGAACGCGTGCTCGACCTGATCTCAGGTCTGGGGGACGTCGACTCCGCGTCCCCGTCGTCCGGCCTGTGGCAGCTGTCGCGCGAGGCGAACGCCTCGCCCGAGGTGAGCGCCCTCTTCGACCAGGGTGCCGCAGCGGTGGCCGCCGCACTCGAGGGGGCGACCGACGGACCGGTGGCCGCCTTCGCCGCCTCGTTCCGCGCCTTCCTCGACGAGTACGGCTACCGCGGGCCGAACGAGTGGGACATCCACTCGCTGTCGTGGGAGGCCGACCCACTGCAGCCACTGGCCCTGGTCGACACGATCCGGCACACCGACGACGCCGACTCCCCGCTCGCCCGCCACGAACGCCTCGAGGCGCGGCGTCTGACCGCCGCCGAGGCGATCCGCCTCGCCCTGGGCGAGGACGGCGACCAGGTGGCGCTGCTCGAGGCCGCACTGGCGTCGACGCGCCTGTCGGTGCCGGCCCGCGAACGCACCAAGGCGACCTGCGTGTGCGTCGTCAACGAGGTACGACTGGCGGTGCGCGAGCTCGGACGGCGCGGCGTCGAGGCCGGCCGGTTCGCCCGGGCCGAGGACGTCATGATGCTGCTGTCGTCCGAGCTCGACGACTACGTCGCGGCCCCGGGCCGGTTCACGATGGTGATCGAGGAGCGGCTCGTGCAGTACCGGGCGCTGCACGACATCGAGCCGCCGTTCATCATCGCCGCCGACCCGCCGCCGCTGTCGCAGTGGACGCGGCGCGAGCGGGCCAAGGCGGCGCCGGCCGCCCAGGGCGACGTGCTCGCGGGGCTGGGCGGCTCGGCCGGCAGCTACACCGGCCGCGTCTGCGTCGTCACCGACCTGGCCCGCCCCGAGGAGCTCGAGCCCGGCGACGTGCTGGTGGCGCCCTTCACCGATGCGGCGTGGACCCCGCTGTTCCTCGTCGCCGGCGCCGTGGTCGTCGACGTCGGCGCCATGAACAGCCATGCCGTCGTGGTGTGCCGCGAGCTCGGGATCCCGTGCGTCCTGTCGGTGACGAACGGCACCGAGCGGCTGCGCACCGGCATGACCGTCACCGTCGACGGCAACGCCGGCGTCGTGACCGTGGGGTCGACGCACGACGCCGTCGCGGCCTCGTCGGGCACGTCGTCCGCCGGGGGTTGACCCTGCCGTGATGAGCCGCGTCAGCGAGGCCGCCCACCTCGAGCTCGAGGTGGTGGTCGCCCGGGTGACCCGCGAGTCGTCCAGCGTCGTCTCGCTGACCCTGGCGGACCCCGCCGGCGCGGCGCTGCCCGAATGGCACCCCGGGGCCCACATCGACCTGGTGCTCACCGACGACCTGGTGCGGCCGTACTCCTTGTGCGGCAGCCCGTCCGAGGACACCTGGCGCGTCGGCGTGCTGCGTGAGCCCGCGAGCCGCGGCGGCTCGGTCCACGTGCACGACCATGTGCGCGAGGGTGACCGGCTCACGGTGCGTGGACCGCGCAACAACTTTCCCCTGGTCGACGCGAGCTGCTACCTGTTCGTCGCCGGGGGCATCGGGGTCACCCCGATGCTGGCGATGCTGCGCCAGGTGCACGCAAGCGGCGCCGCGTGGCGGTTCGTGTACGGCGGGCGGTCCCGGGAGTCGATGGCGTTCGTCGACGAGGTGGCGGCGCACGGCGACGGCGTGCTGCTCTGGCCCGAGGACACGCACGGCTTCCTGCCGCTGCAGGAGGAGATCGAGGCACTGGCTCCGGGTGCCGTGGTCTACTGCTGCGGGCCCGAGCCGCTGATCGCCGCCGTCGAGGCGGTGTGCGCGGGCCTGGGGCTCGCGGCACCCCACGTCGAACGGTTCGCC
Organism: uncultured Actinomycetota bacterium; assembly: GCA_963738495.1. Lineage (GTDB taxonomy): Bacteria > Actinomycetota > Actinomycetes > Actinomycetales > Kineosporiaceae > CAVTWW01. The sequence goes on along the minus strand of CAVTWW010000009.1, from coordinate 214,136 downwards.
CCCAAGCAGCTGGACGACGAAGGGGTCGAGGCGGAGCGCACCTTCACCGTGGTGCTCGGCGGCAGCGGCGGACGCTACGAGGTGCCGCCCGGACGCTCCATCATCGAGGTCCTCGAGCAGCACGGCATCGAGACCGACTACTCGTGCCAGGAGGGGGTCTGCGGCACCTGCGAGAAGCGGGTCCTGTCAGGCACGGTCGACCATCGCGACTCGCTGCTCAGTGACGACGAGAAGGCGGCCAACGAGTTCATGATGATCTGCGTCTCGAGGGCCACGAGCGAGGAGCTCGTGCTCGACATGTGACCGTCTACCGCGGCACCGGGCATCGGTACTGTCTAGACAACTCGACACCGCTCCCATCCATCCGGAGGCAGCCCGTGATCCTCGTCCCTGCCACCCCAGGCGACCTGCCGTCCCGCTTCGGCGAGGTCACCCTGGCCGCCGCTCCGGAGGTGCTGCGTGTCGAAGGCTGACCCTCATGACGGCCGCGACCACGATCACGACCAGTTCACCCCGGAGCGGCTCGCCGACCGGGCGCGGATCGCGACGGCGATGGCGACCTACGCCCGGTGCGCCGACCTCAACCGACCTGAGCAGCAGGCGGCCACCTTCGCCGACGACGGGCGGGTGAGCTACCACCCCGAGGTCTGGATCGAGGGCCGGGCCGGGATCGCCGCCGCGCTGAGCGAGTCGCTCGCCAGGTTCCAGCGCACGAGTCACCACCTCGGCAACCTCGAGATCACGTTCCACGGGACGGACGGCGCCACGGCGCAGAGCACCGTCATCGCATGGCACCGGCGCAACGATGGCTCGGAGTGGACCCTGTTCGGCCGCTACGTCGACCGCTGGGTCCGCCAGGACGGCGAGTGGCTCATCGCCGAGCGGGTGCTGCAGGCGGCCGGCGCGACCGGGCGCGACGACAGCGAGCTGGCCCGCCTCGGACGCGCGCCGGCCGTGGGGGCGCAAGCATGACGCGCGAGGTGACCTCGGCCGACGTGGGCTTCCCGATCGCCGCGAGCGAGGTGTCGCCCGCATGGCTCACCGATGTGCTGCGGAGCGCCGGCGCCGTCGGCCCGGACGCCGCCGTCATGCGGGTCTCGGCCTCGCCGCTGGGTGCGGGGGCGGGCTTCATGGGCGAGGTGTCGCGGCTGCGCCTGGACTGGGCGGGCGACGTCGCACCGGTCGAGTCCCTGGTGCTCAAGAGCGCGGCACCCGACCCGGCTGTGCGAGAGCTGGTGCGCGGCTACCGCAACTACGAGCGCGAGGTCGCCTTCTTCGCCTCCGCGATGGGCGCCGTCCTGGGTGAGGCGGTGCCCCGCTGCTTCGTCGCGTCGATCGACCCGCCCAGCAACCATTTCGTCCTGCTGCTCGAGGACCTGGGCACGGCCTACCGCGACGGCGACCAGGTCGCCGGCGCGACCGAGGACCAGGCCCGCGCCTGCCTCGACGTGCAGGCAGCGTTGCACGCCACGTACTGGGGCGCGGGATCGCGCGCCGAACTCGCCGCGGTGCCCCGGGTCGACGGGGACTTCTTCGTGCCGACCATGACGACGGCGTTCGCCGTGGGGTGGGCGGGCATCCTCGAGAGGTTCCCGCGAGCTCGTGCCGGCGCCGCTGCTCGAGCTCGGAGCCAGGTTCGCCGACCACGTCGCCGACCTGGCGCACCGGCTGGCGCAGGCGCCGCAGACGCTGGTGCACTCCGACTTCCGGCTCGACAACGTCATGTTCGCCCGCGAGGGCGGGGCGGCGCCGGTGAAGGTGCTCGACTGGCAGGGCATCCTGGTCTCCGCCGGCGTCCACGACGTCGCGTTCCTGCTCAGCCAGAACCTCGCCGCAGGGGTGCGCGAGAGCGCGCGAGCGCGACCTGGTGGCGCACTACCACCGCCGGCTGCTCGAGCACGGCGTCGTCGGCTACGACCTCGAGGAGCTTTGGCAGGACTACCGGGTGGCCGTCCTGCTCGAGTGGGTCTACCCCGTCGTCATCGGCGGGTCGTTGCCGATGATGACGGCGCGCAGCCGGGCGTTGTTCGCCGCGATGGTCGAGCGCGCCGGTCGGGCGATCGTCGACCTCGACGCACTGAGCCTGCTCAGGCCTCGTGGATTCGGTAGCTGAGGTCGCTGCGGTCGGGGCGCCCGACCACGACAAGTGGACGGGTGGGCAGGTAGTCGTCACTGGTCGGCTCGGTGCGGGCCCAGTCGACGATCTCGGTGCGGTGGCTCATCCGCCAGACCCCCTCGCGCCGTTCGTAGCGGTCGACGTAGCGCCCGCTGATCGTCAGGTCGAGGCGCCCCCCGTCGCGCGAGAACCGGTGGAACGCCTGGAAGTACACCTCGCCGCGCGCCGCGTCGGGGCCGTCCAACCACAGCCCCACCTGACCGATCAGGTGCTGGTTGGCCTCGTGGCTGGACAGGGCGCCCATGGCATAGGCCACGAAGGCGTCCGGGTCACCGCTGAAGGCCCCGTAGTGCGTCGTCGCGTCGTCGTGGAACACCGAGCGCAGCAGCCCGCGGTCGCGGCGGTCGAGCCCGCGCATGTAGGTGATGGCCAGGTCCTCGAGGTCGGCCCGGTCGGCCAGACGCGCCAGCCTGGCCCGGAGGCGGGCCCTGCCCGAGCCGTCGTCGCTGCCGTCGTTGCCGTGGTCGCTGCCGTCGTCGCTCATGCAACTCCTCGGTCCGGCGCGGCGCTTACTGGTGTCTGTCTATACTAACTGCACTCACGCCCCGGGAGGCACGGATGAAGCTCGCGCTCGCCCTTCCCCAGCTCGGCCCGCACGTCACGCGTGCCGCCGTCCGCGGTTTCGTCGAACGCGGCGAGGAGCTCGGCTACGCCGGCTTCTTCGCCCAGCAGCACCTGTTCTACCCGCACCACCCGGTCTCGGGGTACTCGGCCCGGCCCGGGCGTCCCGGTCCCCCAGGCCTACCGGTCCGTGGTGCAGCCGCTCGAGCTGCTCTCGGCCGTCGCCGCCTGGACCGAGTCCGCGGTCATCGGCACCAGCGTGCTGGTCGCCGGCTACCACCGACCGGTCGACCTGGCGGCCAGGCTGGCCTCGCTCGACGTGCTCTCGGGGGGACGGGTCCTCGCGGGGTTCAGCGTCGGTTGGAGCGACGAGGAGCACGCGCAGTACGACGTCGACCCTCGCACTCGCGGCAGGCGCATGGACGAGCTCATCGACGCAGTGCGCGCGTGCTGGGCTCCCGACCCTGTCGAGCACCACGGGCAGTTCTTCGACATCCCCGCCTCGGACGTGCGACCCAAACCCCTGCAGCCGAACGGTCCCCGGCTCGCCTCGGGGATGCGCTCGGCCGCCGGGCTGCGACGGACCGCCGAGAAGTTCGACGTCTGGAACCCGGCGTCGGGAACCCTGCGAGCAGCATCTGCAGACCTTCGCCGAGCTCGGCGCCATGCGCCCCGCAGGCCTGGCGCCCCTGGGCCTGCACTGGAACCTGTTCACCCAGCCGCCTGTCGAGGTCGCCAACCTGCGCACCCTGACCGTCGACGAGCTCGTGGTCCAGGTGGCGCAGGCGGCGGCCACGGGCGTCGTCGACCTCGTCTGCATCGACACCAACTTCGACGTCACCGTCGACTCCCCCGACGCCTGGCGCACGGTCCCCGACCGCCTGCTGCCGGTGCTCGAGGCCGCCGCTGCGCACTGAAGGCGGCCGCGCTCCACGGTCTCAGGACCGAAGGGTCTCAGGACGGAAGGGTCTCAGGACCGCACGATCTCAGGAGCGCGGCGGGACGACGCACTCGAGATGGCCGAAGCCGGTGTCGCCCGGGACGTCGAGGTTGGTGCACCGGGCGAACTGCTCGGCCCACGCGTCGCGGCGCTGGCCGGAACAGCCCTCGCGGGTCGACCACGTCGACGGGGTGGCTGACGTCCCACACCTCGGCCTCGCGGTGGTCCTCGCCGCGGTAGACCCCACGACCGAGGCCGTCGTCGAACCCCTCGTGATACCCGCCGCCCTGCAGGTAGGCGGGGCTGCCGACGGGGTCGAGGCGGTAGCGGTCGCGACCACCGTCGGGCCGCAGGAACGACACCACGGAGGTCGCCAGCCGGGCGTGAGCGTCGCACGGTCGTGTAGTCGAAGTCGGCGTCGAGGTAGTCCCAGCACGGGTGACGCCGTCCAGCGGCAGCACCCGCGCCTCGAACTGGCTGAACGAGCCGTCGGCCCGCTGGTGGAGCTGCCAGAACAGCACCCGGTCGGGCATCTTGAGCATCGGTCCACTGCCGGACGGCGAACGAGCGGCGCGGGTCGTCGGCCAGGTCGGGTGCGATCGACGCGGCCGTCGGACCGCCGGTGCGGCCCGAGCCCCCACGAGTGGTCGCGCACGCCGACCCAGGAGTCGCCGACCACCGCGATGTGCCTGTCCCCCACCGTGATCCGGCCCCGGACCGCCAGCACTGGTCGTAGTTGCTGCGCTGGTACACCAGTCGGCCACCGCTCCACCGCATCACCTCGTCCTCCATGTGGGGCTCGTGGTGCGCCGTCCACTCGAGGTCGAAGGAGAGGCCGGTCCCGTCGTCGACGCAGGACGTGCGGAGCACCCTGAGCGGCTCGCACGATCTCGACCGTGAACGGGCCCACGGCGAGGTCGTCGATGCGCGGCCGCAGTCGCCGCGAGGCCGCGCACGTTGTGCTGCCTGCCGTCGACGACGAGGCACACGTAGCCGTCCATCACGTCGGTGTTGGGGTAGAGCCGCAGGCCACTGAACATCGTGGTGCCCGTGTCGGCGTCGCCGAGGGTGAAGTAGTAGCCGTCGTTCCAGTGCGGCGAGTCGCTGGCCACCGAGTCGAACGTGCGGCCCGTCTGGTGCCGCGGCCACTCGTCCAGGGCGGTGAGCCTGCCCGGAGTGCCCATGATGCGACCCCTCATCCGATCGAGTCGTGCGCCGTTGACCGCGACCTGCGGTCATGCCACTATCGTAGCCACTCTGAGACACTTTGTCTCAGAGTGGCCGTTCGACCTCCGGCCGGTGACCCCGCCGTCCGGCCATGAACCCGGGGAAGCACATGCGCTCACTCGTACTCGGCGGAAGCACCTTCGTGGGTCGCCGCCTCGTCCACCGTCTGCTCGAGCAGGGCGACGAGGTCGCTGTGCTCAACCGCGGACGGACCGCCACCGACCTGCCCGGCGAGGTCGAACGCCTCGTGGCCGACCGCACCGACGCGGACTCGATGCGTGCTGCGCTGGGGGGCACGACATGGGACGCCGTCCACGACGTCTCGGGTTTCGTCATGGCCGCGGGCGGATCGCAGTACGACGAGCTGCTCGAGCTGTTCGACGGTCACGTGGGCGCCTACGTCTTCGTGTCGTCGATCATGGCCTACGAGCCGACGCGCCCTGATGCCGTGGACCGAGGACCTGCCCGTGCGCACCGAGGGCAGCACGACGTACGGCGGCTTCAAGGCCTACGCCGAGGGCGCGCATCCTGGACCGGCACCGGCGGACCGGCTTCCCCGGGTCGGTCGCCAGGCCCGCGGCGATCTACGGCCCCCACAACAACATCCTCGACATGGAGGCCGCGATGTTCCTCCGGCTGCGTCGGGGACTGCCTGTCCTCGTGCCGCACGAAGGGCTCGTCGTCACCTCCTACGGCCACGTCGACGACCTGTGCGCGCTGCTCGTCGCCCTGGCGTCGACGCCCGCGGCCGCGGGCGAGGTCGTCAACGCGACCGGTGAGTCGATGACGTCGGCGGGATACGTCCAGGCGCTCGCCCGGATCGTCGGCGTCGAGCCGGACGTGCGGAAGCTGCCGACCGAGCGGCTCGGCGAGCTGGAGGGGACGGTGCACGGGCACCTCTTCAGCACCCGGCACCACGGGATCCTGTCGACGGAGAAGGCACGGGTCACCCTCGGGCTGCCGGTCGAGCGCGGGTTCCTGGCCGGGCACCGCGACACCTACGAATGGTTCTGCGGGTCCGAGCTCGTGGCCGCACCGGACGCGATGCGCGACCCGCTCTGGGGCGCCGGCTACGACTTCGCCGCCGAGGCCCGCGCCCTCGAGGTGCTCGGGGCCGGCGCATGACCACGTTCGTGCCCGACGCCGTCATCTGGGCGGCGGCCCGGGCCGGGCTGGAGCAGGCCGTCGCCCCCGAGGTGCCGGACGCCCGCGCGCGAGGCCTCGTCGAGCAGTGGGCCGGGGTCGCGGCCTACGCCGGAGCGCGACCGGGCGACCCGACGCCCGCCCGCGCCCGCGAGCTCGCCGTCCTGTTCGCGGGATCGGGGGTGGACCGGCTCGCCGCCCTGGCCGAGGCGGACGTCGACACGGTGCTCGAGACCGCGGGCCGGCTGCTGGCTGACGGTGTGCGCCAAGGGGCCGGCCTCGACGTCGAGCCAGGGGTACCCGACCGGCTCGTCGCCGCGGTCCTGGCCCGATGCCTGGCATGGCACGACGAGGACGTCGCCGCTGCAGCCCCGCTGCTGTCGGTGTTCACCGGTCACGGCAGCGACGTCGACGAGGCGCCGCCGACGGTCGACCCGGACCTGGCCGCGCGTCTGTGCGCCTGGCTGTCGGACCAGGTCGGTGCGCCGGTCACGGCTGGACCGGATGGTCAGGATCTCGGGCGGCTTCTCGCGGCTGATGCTCGACGTCACGTGGTCCAGCGGGGGTGGGCCGCCGGCCCGTGCCGTCGTGCGGATCGAGCAGGGCGGCATGTTCGCCTCCGAGGGGGAACGAGAGGTCGCTGCGATGCGGGCGGTGGCCGAGGCCGGCTACCCGGTACCGCCGGTCCTCTGGCAGGAGAGCGAGGCTGCCGTTCTCGGCGAGCCGTTCTTCGTGATGGGCTGGGTGGACGGCGCCGCCCGGCTCGACGACGAGGCCCTGGACGACGTGCTGCGCAGCCTCGCCCGGTTGCATGCGCTCGACCGCACGGTCGTCGACGCCGTCGCCTCGCTCGACGGCCTCGACCCGGCCGCCACCCCCGAGCAGGCGATCGCCGCCCAGCTCGCGCACTGGCACCGCGTCTACCGGGCGAGCGCCCCGCACCCGGTTCCGCTGCTGGAACGTGGCTTCGCGTGGCTGCAGGCCCACCTGAGCCCCACCGGCCCGCCCGTCGTGGTGCACGGCGACCCCGGGCCCGGCAACGCACTGCACGATGGCTCGGGCATCGCGGCGGTGATCGACTGGGAGTTCGCCCATGCGGGGGATGCCGCCGAGGACTGGTCCTACCTGGCGCTCGTGCGCGGGCGCCGGCTGATGCCCCCGGCGCTGTGGAAGGACCGACTGCGCCGCACCGTCGGCCTGCACTACGACGACGAGACCTGGACCGCGTGGGAGGCGTACAACGGGGTGAAGGGCGCGTGCGTCAACCTCACGGCGCTCGACGTCTTCGCGTCCTCGGCGCAGCCGACGCCCGACCAGCTCGCGATCGGCGTCGCCGTGCACCTGCGGTTCCTGGACCGGGTCGTCGATCTGACCGGTGCCCGCCCGACCCCATGAACACCCCCGCGGGGCAGGACCCGCGAATCCTGCGCAACCGGGCCGCCGTGCACGCCGCGGTGCTCGAAGTACTTGCCGCCCAGGGTGTCTCGGGCCTGCACGTCGACCGGGTCGCCGAGGCCTCAGGCGTCTCGCGCAGCACCATCTACCGGCACTGGCCGGACCTGCGGGCACTGGTCGTGGCGGCCTTCGACGAGGTCGTGCACGCCACCTCCGCGAACCTGGAGCCCTCGGGCGACGTCGCGGCCGACCTGTCGGGCTACCTGCACGACTACGCGCGCCGGCTCAACGACCCGACGTACGCCGCAGTGATCATCGCCGTCGTCGAGTGGTCGTGGCGCGACCCGGAGTTCGCCGCCGAGCACGGCCGCACCTTCGACGACGCCCGATCGCGGGCCGCGGGCATCCTGCGCGCAGGGGTCCGGTCCGGACAGCTGCGGTCCGACCTCGACGTGCGCGCCGGGGTGGAGGACGTCGTCGCGCCGTTCCTCTACCGGCGGCTCGTGCTCCGCCGCACCATCACCGGCCGCGAGGTGAAGTCCCTCCTGCGCCGGCTGCTCGACAGCCTCGGCGCGTGAGCGGCGCCCGCCTGCGCCGAGAGCGGCGCCCGGCGCGCGACCGCGTCAGGACGCCGGGCGGTGGGTGAGGTCGAGGCGTCGGCTGCGGAAGCGCAGCGACCCGCCGGTGCGCACCAGGACGTCGTGGTAACTGAAGAAGAGGAACGGCCTCGCGACACCGTCGACGAAGCGCGTGGCCAGGGTCCAGCTGACCACCTCGAGGTCGTCGCCGGATCGGACCACGAGCGGCGGTCCGGGCAGGTGGACCATCGGCCGCGTCGGGTCGTGATGCGCCAGCACCACGTCGGCGATGTCACGCGGGCCGGTCGCGGTGGCGTAGCCGAGGGCCGTGCCGTCCCAGGTGGCGTCCGCCGTGAACAGCCCGGCCAGGTCGTCGCCCAGACCCGCGTCGGTGAACATGGCGTAGGCCTGCAGCAGGTTGCCGACGAGCACGACGTCGTCGGCGGACGCGGCGTCCTGCCACCGCCGCGCGACGTCGAGGGAGGCGGACCCGGGGGCCGGCGCCGTCACGCGCCCACCGACCGCAGCGACCGCTCGCGCGACCCCTTGTCGTGGTAGTCCGCCTCGCGCACGACGGTCAGGCCGTCGAACACCAGGTAGGACAGCCCTTCTGCGGACCATCGCCGGCCGACCGCGTCGGCGCCGAGACTGTCGTCGGTCTGGGTGCCGGACATCACCCACAGCAGCGCGAGGCCGTCAGGACGGGCCCAGAAGTCGCCCGTCGGCGCGAGCACGAGGTCGGGGTAGCGGTCGAGCCCCTGCTGGAAGTAGGTGCGGATCGCCTGCCAGCCGCGGTGCTCGCCGCCGATGATGTCGAACAGGACCGCATCCTCGGCGAGGTGGGCCCGGGGGGCGTCGACGTCGCCGCTCGACCATGCGGCGAACAAGGCTGTGGCCACCTCGACCCGTGCCTCGGCCAGGTCGGGATCGATGTCGAACGACACGTTCGGGCCCTTCTCCGGCCGCGAGGGCCGGGGTCTGTCGGATGCGCCGACGAGGCGCTACGGTGTGGGCGGTACTAACAGTAGGCCAATCCAAGTAACTCGGCATCAGTTCCGGCGGCGCGGGTTTCACACGCCCGGCCCTCGGCCACGAGAAGGGACACTCCGGTGGATCTGGGTCTGGTAGGTAAGCGCGCCGTCGTCACGGGCGCCAGCCGAGGCATCGGCCGCGCCACAGCACACAAGCTGGTCGAGGAGGGCGTGAGCCACATCGCCATCTGCGCGCGGGGCGCCGAGGCCCTCGACGCCGTCGCGGCCGAGCTCACCGCCAAGGGCGCGGCGGTGTTCGCGCGTCCGGTCGACGTGGCGCAGCCGGGTGCGGTCAGCGCGTTCGTCGATGCCGCCGCAGTCGAGTTCGGTGGCCTCGACCTGCTGGTCTCCAACGTCTCGGCGGGGTCCCAGAAGGGGCCCGAGCAGTGGCAGAAGAGCCTGCTCGCGGACCTCATGCCGCTCGTGGACGCGATCGAGGCGGCCACGCCGCACATGGAGGCGGCGGGCGGTGGCGCGATCGTGTCGTTGTCGTCCACCTTCGGGTTCGACAACGTCTGGCCGAGCTCGCCCAACTCCTACGGGGCGTTCAAGGCAGCCGTGGTGCGGCACGCCTCGTCGGCCGCGCACGCGCTGGCCCCCAAGGGAATCCGGGTCAACACCGTCTCCCCCGGCCCGATCGAGTTCGAGGGCGGCGACTGGGGCAACATGAAGATCAACCGTCGCGAGATCTACGACAAGGTCCAGGCCTCGATCCCCATCGGTCGCCACGGGCAGCTCGACGAGGTCGCCTCGGCGATCGTGTTCCTGCTCAGTCCCCGGTCGGGCTTCTGCGTCGGCACCAACGTCGTGTGCGACGGCGGGATGACCGTCCGCGTGCAGTTCTGACCCCCACCTCACGAACCTGGACGCAGGTGCCCGGCCAGGCCCTGGAAGGAGATCGCCATGCCCTCACGTGGGACCGCCGTCGTGACCGGGGCCGGACGGGGCCTCGGCGCGGCCATCGCCCGCCGGCTGGCGGCCGACGGCTTCGACCTGCTCGTGGTCGACCGGTCCGCGGACGGCCTCGCCGACGTCGCCGCGCAGGTCGGCGGTCGGCACCTGGTGCTCGACGTGACCGACGAGGACGGCGTCCTGGCCCTCGGCGAGATCGCACCGGCCACGACCGTGCTCGTCAACAACGCGGCGATCACCCCGTTCGGCTCGATGCTCGAGGTGAGCGCAGCCGAGGCGCTCGAGGTCTTCGCCGTCAACGTGGTCGGACCGCTCACCGCGGTCAAGGCGCTCGCACCGGTGATGGAGCGCAACGGGGGCGGGGCGATCGTGAACCTGTCCTCGATCACGGGGCGCTCCTTCCCGGTCGGCACGAGCACGTACCCGCTGTCGAAGGCAGCGGTCGAGCACCTGACGCGCGGCCTGGCCGTCGAGCTCGGGCCGCGCGGGATCCGCGTCAACGCGGTCGCCCCGGAACCGTGCCCACCGAGGGGACCGGCGACCACTACGGCGATCCCGACCTGCTGGCCCGCCGCGCCGCCGTCCTGCCCCTGCAGCGCCTTGGCCGGCCCGAGGACGTCGCCGATGCCGTGGCCTTCCTCTGCTCGCAGGAGTCCGGCTGGATCACCGGTCAGGTGCTCGCCGTCGACGGCGGATTCCTGGCGGCGCACGGACACTTCTACCGACTCGCGCGCATGGCCGTCTAGGACCATGACGCGACCCTTCCGCTTCGCCGTCCAGGCCTATCGCTGCACGTCGGCGCGGGAGTGGCGGGAGGTGGCCCGGCGCACGGAGGCGCTCGGCTACGCCACGCTCAACGTGGCCGACCACTACATCGGCGACGGGCCCCGGCTGGCGGGCACGGGCCACCGGGTGCAGACGCTCGCCGCCGTCCCGGCGATGGCCTATGCCGCCGCGGTGACGAGCACGGTGCGCATCGGGTCGCGGATGATCAATGTCGGCTACCACCTGCCGGCGGTCCTGGCCAAGGAGATCGCGACCATCGACGTCCTGTCCGACGGCCGCCTCGAGGTCGGCATCGGTGCCGGCTGGCTCGCGGCCGAGTACGAGGCCCTCGGCATCCCGTTCGGCGCCCCGGGCGATCGCCTCGGGCTGCTGGAGGAGACCGTCGAGCTCATCACCCAGGTGTGCGCCGGCCGGATGGTCGAGGTGTCGGGCACCTTCGTCACCGCCGGCGGCTACACGGGAGTGCCGGCGACGGTGCAGACCCCGCGGCCGCCGATCATGATCGGTGGCGGTGCGCCACGCATCCTGCGCTACGCGGGTCGGGTCGCCGACATCGTCAGCATCAACTTCAACAACAGGTCCGGACAGGTGGGCAGCGACAGCATCGCCACCTCGACCGCCGACCAGACCGCGCACAAGATCGCGTGGGTGTCCGAGGGGGCCGCCGGACGGCCCCAGCTGCCGGAGCTGGAGATCGCGGCGTACTTCCTGTCGGTGACGGGCCGTTCCGAGAACTCTCCCGAGTCCGTCGCCGCGCGCACCGGCCTGGCCATGAGCGAGCTCGTGTCGTTCCCGCACGCCCTCGTCGGGCAGGTGCCGCAGATCGTCGAGGAGCTGCAGCGCAGGCGCGAGGTCTACGGGCTCTCGTACGTCACCGTGGGGGACGCCCACCTCGAGGCGTTCGCGCCCGTCGTCGCCGCGCTCGCAGGGACGTGAGGACCACGACATGGGCGCGCGGGGAGGGACGGACGAGTGACGATCGGCGGCCGCTTGGTCTCGCTGGCCCACCTCAGCATGATGGCGGTGGCCCCGGTCGACCTCGTGCGGGCGGCGTCGAGCGCCGGCTACGACGGTGTCGGGATCCGGCTGGTGCCCACCTCCGACGGCATCGACCACCGGGTGCTCGGCGACGCCGGGCGCATGTCGCAGCTGCGTCGGACCCTCGACGAGACCGGGATCAGGGTGCTCGACGTGGAGGTGGTGCGGCTCAAGCCGGATGGGCCCGGCGAGGTGCGCCCGCTGCTGGAGGCCGGTCAGGCGCTCGGTGCCCGGCACGTGATCTGCACGGTGGAGGACCCCGACCCGGCCCGACGCGTCGACGGGCTCGCAGCTTCGCCACACTGGCGAGCGAGCACGGCCTGCGCGCCACCCTGGAGTACATGGTGTTCTCGTGCTGCCCGACCCTCGCCGACGCCGTGAGCCTGGTCGAGCAGGTGGGTGGCAGCGGCACGGCCTGCGTGCTCGTCGACCCGCTGCACCACGAGCGGGCTGGTGGCCGCCCGGACGAGGTCGACGGGCTGCCGCTCGACCTGGTTCCCTACATCCAGCTGTGCGACATCCGACCCGCCGGGGCGAGTGTGGACGCGGCGACGGCACGCGCGGAGGCGGTGCACGGGCGCCTGCTGCCCGGAGCCGGGGACCTGCCGCTGCGCGACCTGCTGGCGCACCTGCATCCCGGCACCGGGATCAGCGTCGAGTCGCCACTGGCCGGCGAGCGCCGGCCGGCGGACCCGGCGGCGTGGGCCGCATGCGCACTCGCGGCGACCCGCGCGGTGCTGATCGGCTGAGCCGGCGCTTGACCGGCCGATCGGCGGCGTCCGGTCAGGTCGCGGAGACGGCGTCCAGGGCTGCGATCTCGTCGGCGGCGAGCTCGAGGCCGATCATCGGCACCAGGTCGGCGAGCTGGTCGAGCGTGCGGGCACTGGCCATGGCCGAGACCACCGCGGGACGGGTGAGGAGCCAGGCGAGCGCCACCGACGCCAGGGGGACGGCGTGGGCGTGCGCGACCTCGCCCAGGGTCGCCAGGACCGCCTCGCCGCGGGCTCCGACATAGGCCCCGGCACCCTTGGCGCGCACGCTGTCGATCGGCGGCCCGTCGACGCGGTACTTGCCCGTCAGGTAGCCCCGGGCGAGCCCGTAGTAGGGAAACCCGCCGAGACCACGCTCGAGGCACACCGGCGCGATCCCGGTCTCGAACGCGGTCCGCTCCATGAGGCTGTACTGGTCCTGGACGGCGACGTAGGACGCCCACCCGTGCCGGGCCGAGACGTCCAGCGACTCGACGATGCGGGCGGCGGTGTGGTTGCTCACCGCGACATGGCGGACCTTGCCCTCACGGATCAGCGCGTCGAACGTCTCGAGCGTGCCCTCGACGGCGTCCCCCTTGTCGAAGTGGGCGTAGTAGAGGTCGACGTGGTCGGTCTGCAGCCGGGTCAGGGACCGCTCCAGCGCCCCGCGGATCGTCGCGGGCCGCAGGTCGCCGTATCCGGGCGCACCGCCGACCTTCGTCGCGATGGTGACCCGGTCACGGCTGGAGCGTGCGGTCAGCCAGGCACCGATGATCGTCTCGGACTCACCACCCTCGGTGCCGAGCCAGGCGGAGTAGACGTCGGCGGTGTCGACCATCGTGCCGCCGGCGTCGAGGTAGGCGTCGAGCACGGCGAAGGAGCTCGCCCGGTCGGCGCTCCAGCCGAACACGTTGCCGCCGAGGACGAGCGGGGAGACCGAGAGGTCGGTACCGGGGATAGTGCGCACCGCTCCACGGTAGGGCCCACCGTGCCCCGACGGTGGGCCCGGGGTCGAGAAGGTCAGCCGCGGCGGTTGTTGTTGGGCAGCATGCGCAGATGGTTGCCGTTGTCGACGGGGATCACCTGACCGGTGATGGAGCTCGACAGGTCGCTGGCCAACCAGAGCGCGACGTCGGCGCAGTCGTCCACGGTGGTGACGCGTTTGAGGGCGGACTCCTCGATGTAGGCGTCCTTGATCACGCTCTCGCCGTCGAGGTCGGCGCCCGAGTCGCCGATCGGGGTGAGGCCGCCGAAGTTGTTCATGGCGGTCGGCACGAAGGTCGGGGCCAGCGCGTTCACCCGCACGCCGTCCGGCCCGTACTCCCGAGCAGCGATCTTGGTCACGAAGTTGATGCCGGCCTTGCTGCCGGAGTACATCGACTGGCCCAGCGGCACGAGGATGGCGGTGGTCGAGGTGATGTTGATGAGCGAGCCGCCGCCGTTGTCGGCGAGGTGGGCGCCGAAGTGCTTCATGAACCAGTAGCCACCCCAGAAGTCGATCTTCGTGATCTCCTCGAGCAGCTCGGGCGTGATGTCGCGGATCAGCGCCGCCTTGTTGAGACCGGCGGAGTTGACGGCGACGTCGATCCCGCCGAGCGCCTCGGCCGAGAAGTCGACGAGCGCCAACACGTCGTCGTGGTCGGTGATGTCGCATGCGCGGGCGACGCCGCCGACGGCGGCGGCCAGCCGCTCGAGCTTGTCCACCCGCCTCGCGGCGACGACGAGCTGGGCACCGTTCTCGGCGAATACCTCGGCCGTGCGCCACCCGATACCGCTCGACGCACCCAGGATCACGACCTTCTTGCCCTCAAGGAGTCCCATGCTGTCTAGACTACTTGTCCATCCACACTGCGTGTCCATCCATCCGAACGGAAAGGCCGGCAGCCCATGCGCACGCTGACCCAGCTCGACGAGTGGCCCCGGCACCAGACGCTCGACACCTTCGGCAGCGTGGCCAGCGACTCCCCGTCGTGGAGCGACGGCTCGTGGATCTGCGTGGGCGACCCCGAGGGTCGGTGCCACCTCATCACCGCGCTGCGCTTCTACCCCAACACCAACGTCGTCGACGGCTACGCGATCGTCACCCTCGACGACGGCAGGCAGTACAACCTGAGGGTCAGCCGCCGGCTGCGTCCGGCGCCATGACGACCTGTCCTGCGGTCCGCTCTGGATGGACATCGTGCAGGGTCTGCGCACGATCCGTTTCGGCGCGCCGGCCCAACGACTCGGGGATCGAGTTCGACCTGCAGTGGGACGGCGCCTCGCCGTGCTTCGACGAGACTCCCGGCGTGCGTCGCTACCAGGACGGTCGGATCGTCCGCGCCCGGTCCAACTACACCCAGGTCGGGCACGTCAACGGCACGATCACCGTGAACGGCCGGCGGTTCGAGGTCGGCCCGAGCTGGGTCGGCGCCCGGGACCACTCCTGGGGGGTCGGCGACACCGGGACCGGCAACGTCGCGAGCGCGGCCGCGCCGCCCGCTGACGTCACCGACTACGCCGGGGCGCAGACGCGCGACTTCGGGCTGCGGCAGTTCTGCTTCGTCCGCTTTCCGGGACGCACGCTGACCTATCGCTTCCACGCCGGCGTCGACCGCACGATGAGCCATGTCCACTCCTGTGTCGACTACCCCTACGGCTCGGGGCGTGAGGCCTGGTCCTACTCCCGACTGGCCCTGGACGACGTCACCTTCGTCGACGGGCTGCCACGGATCGCGACGTCCCGCGTCTCGTTCACCCGACCGGACGGCGGCATCGAGCGGTTCGAGATCCGCAGCGTGAGCGGCCCGGTCTACATGCAGGGCGGCGGCTACTGGGACGGGTTCACCGACGGTCGCGGCCGCGGGGCCTACCGGGGGGAGTCCGTCGTGGAGCACGACGTCTGGGACGTCCGCCACCCCACCGTCGTGCGGGACGCCGCCGGCGAGGTCGTGCCGCAGCGCAACGGGGCCTGGGCCGAGACCGTCGCGATCTGGACCAACCTCGACGACCCGTCCGAGGTGGGGATCGGGGAGTTCGAGGCCGTCGTGGGCGGCCCCTACCCCGGCGTGACCGACCAGGAGGACGCATGAGCATCGGCGAGCACGAGATCCAGGTCGCCAAGGACCTGTTCAACATCGGGTGGTCCGACGACGACCCGTACGCCCCGACCCGGTACATGACCGAGGACGTGGTCATGCGCGACATCGCGAGCCGGCCCGAGGCCATCGTGGGCCACGACGCGATCGCCGACCGCTGGCGGCACGTCGCCGGCCGGATGCGGCTGCCGGTCGAGGAGGTCTTCGTCTCGGGCGAGGGCGCCATGGTGCTGTGGTACGTCTACGTGCGCCACGACAGCGGCGAGTTCGCCGGCCAGTGGGACACGGGCGAGGGCGTCTCGTTGCTGCGGTTCCGCGACGGACTGGTCTCGCACGAGGTGGACTACTGGCACGGCCGGCAGGGTCGGTGCCACGACTGGAAGGCCCACTTCGCGGCCCGCAGCGCCCTGGGCCTCGACCGACGCACGACGGTGAGCGGCTTCTGGACGCCGGAGGGGTCATGACCATCCCGGTCCTGCCACGGGCCGAGGACATCCTCGTCAACTCCGCGACGGCGCTGCGCACGACGGTGCTGCCGACCGTCACCGACGAGTTCGCCCAGCTCACGGTCGCCCTCGTGGCCACCGCCCTGGAGTACGCCGTGGAGCTGCTCGCCGAGCCCCGCGACGCCCTGCACCGCGACGAGCTCGCCGCCGCCCTGCACCACCTGGGCGCGGTGCCCGAGGTGGACGCCGGCACGCTCACCGTTCGAGCGTGCCTCGCAGGCGCTCGTCTGGGCGCAGCACCACCCCGGTCCACGGGCCGAGGAGGTGCGGGCGAGGCTGCACCCGGTCCTGGTGGACCAGCTCGAGCGGGAGGCGGCTGCGGCTGCGCCGCTGCTCGCGACCCTGCACGCCGCCATGCACAAGGCGCACTGATGTCGGCGCCGCAGGCCGACGTGCTCGGTCCCTACCTGTCCGAGGTCCTCGGCACCACCGTCCGTGTCTCGACCCCCCGGCGCGTCGCGATGGGTCAGTCCCGCGCGATGTACATCGTCGACGCCGACTACGACGGCGGCACCCACCGCACGATCCTCCGGGTCGAGCAGGGGGGCTTCCTCGGCAGCGACTCCACCACCGAGGTCCCCGTGATGCAGGCGCTGCACCGGGCCGGCTACCCGGTCGCGCCGGTGCTCGCCTACGAGCCCAACGGCACCGTGATCGGCGAGCCGTTCTTCGTCATGGCGTTCGTGGACGGTCTGGCCACCGAGCTGCCGTCGACGCTGGACGACTACGTCCGGCTGCTCGCCCGGCTGCACCGCTACGACCCCGCACAGCTCGGGCTCGACGTCCTGGCCCGGCCCGAGCTGCCGAACGGGCCGGCGCACGCCCTGGTCGACAGGTTCGAGGCCACCTACCGCAGCGGCCTCGTGGGCGAGCCCTCACCCCTGCTCGAGGAGGCGATCGCCTGGTTGCGCATCCACGCCCCCGCGACCGACCGGGTGTGCCTCGTGCACGGCGACCCCGGCCCCGGCAACTACCTGCACCACGACGGCCGCATCACAGCGGTCGTGGACTGGGAGTTCACCCACCTCGGTGACGAGTACTTCGACTGGGCGTACCTGATCTGGATGCGCGGCAAGCGCCTCATGGACCCCGAGGCCTGGATCACACGCATCCACGACGTCGTCGGCATCGAGCTCGACCGTGAGCGGCTGCGCTACTGGCGAGCGGTCACCTATCTCATGGGGGCGTGCATCGACCAGACGGCGACCAGGCTCTACCGCGAACGCCTCGATGCCGGCGCCCAACCTGCTCGCGATCTCGACCGGGGTCCACCTGTCCGCCCTACGACGGCTCTACGACACCGTCCTGGCCTGAGGTCCGTCGAGGTCCCCGGTCGCCCAGGCTCAGGCCCGGACCCCCAGCCCTTCGGGCGGCAGCGTCTGACCGTTGCCCGCACTGATCCCCCCGTCGACCGGGATCTCGACCCCCGTCACGAAGGACGAGCGGGGCGAGAGCAGGAAGGCGATCACCTGGGCCACCTCGTCCGCGTCGCCCCACCGCTGCATCGGGATCATGCGGCGCAGGCGGTCGTAACGGTCGGTCCCCTGGATGGGTGAGGTCATGCCGGTGTGGACCGGGCCGGGGCAGACGGCGTTCACGCGGATGCGGTCGAGGGCGAGGTCGATCGACGCGCAGCGCATGAGGTTGAGAACCGCGGCCTTGGAGGTGTTGTAGGGCCAGCGCATCGGCTCTCCGCCGAGGCCGGACGTCGACGCCGTGACCACGATCGACCCGCCGCCGACCGCGCGCAGGGTGGGGATCGCCGCGCGGATGCCGAGCAGCACGGCCCGGACGTTGACGTCGTAGGCCCGGTCGAGCAGCGCCACGTCGCCGGTGTCGATCGGGGCCGAGGCGCTGATGCCGGCGTTGAGCACCACACCGTCGAGACGGCCCCAACGCTCGAGCGACACCGCCACGGCGCGGTCGTTCGTCGCCGGGTCGGTGACGTCGCCCAGGACGACGGCGACGTCGTCGCGCTCGCCGACCCACGCCACGGCCTGCGCGTCACGGTCCACCGCCACCACGTTCTCGCCCTGCTCGCACAGCACCTCGACGGTGGCGCGGCCGATACCGGCCGCCGCACCGGTGACGATCGTGACGGGACGGTGTGTGCTCGACATACGAGGCAGGATAGCCACTACCTGTTCATACAGCCTTGACCGGCGTCCGGCGATGCCGTGGTCGGCTCGTGCCCGACGCAGAGGAGCACCGGCAGGTGCGGGTACTTGGCGAGCCGGTCGTCCCAGGAGGCTCTCGCGCAGCGCAGGTACGTCGTCCCCCGCCGGGTCCGGTTCGCCTGGGCGTACCGGCACCCGGCACACAGGCCGGGTTCGGCCGGGGCAGGCACCGTCACGTCACCCATCCGCCCGCTCCGCCACTGCCCAGGCGCTCAGACCCCGACCAGTTCCTCACGTCGCTCGTCCTGGTCCGCACCCTGTCGGTCGGGCGCGGACTGTGCCCCGCCCACCGTGGCCGACCCGCCGACCGCAATGCCCAGCCCGCGCCGCAGACCACGTTTGAGGTTCTCGCCGAAGCCGTTCGGCAGCGACAGGCGGACCACCTTGCCCCAGGCCGAGGCGACCTGCTTGGGCAACGGGCCGACGGTGTAGCTGAGGCCGTACTCCTCGAAGATCGCCTGCACCCGGGGCGCGATCTCCTGGTAGCGGTTGCTCGGCAGGTCCGGGTAGAGGTGGTGCTCGATCTGGTAGGAGAGGTTGCCGGTCATGATGTGCATCGCCCGGCCGCCGCTGATGTTGGCCGAGCCCAGCATCTGCCGCAGGTACCACTCGCCGCGGGTCTCGCCCTCGATCGAGCTGCGGTGAAGGTCTCGACCCCCTCGGGGAAGTGGCCGCACATGATGACCGAGTGGGTCCAGATGTTGCGGACCAGGTTGGCGGTCGCGTTGGCGCCGAGGGTGTGCAGGAACGACGGGCCCGACAGCAGCGGGGTGCAGCGACGTAGTCCTTGGTGACCTGGCCTGCGGATCTTCCTGCCCACCTGCCGGACCCGCGCCCGGAACGCCGGGTCCTGCCGCCGCCGCTTGGTGGCCAGGTTCTTGCCGAGCTCCAGGTCGTAGGCGGCGATGCCGTACTGGAAGAAGCACGCGTTGACGAAGTTCCACAGCGGCTGGGCCGAGGTAGCATGCGGTGCCAGCGCTGGTCCTCGTCGACGCGCATGATGCCGTAGCCGAGGTCGTTGTCCTTGCCCGATCACGTTCGTGTACGTGTGGTGCACGTCGTTGTGGGAGTGCTTCCACTGCTCGGACGGCGTGGCGTTGTCCCACTCCCAGGTCGTGGAGTGGATCTTGGGGTCGCGCATCCAGTCCCACTGGCCGTGCATGACGTTGTGGCCGATCTCCATGTTCTCGAGGATCTTGGCCACCGAGAGCCCGGCGGTGCCGACGACCCACGCCGGCGGGAACAGCGAGAACAGCAGGACGGCGCGGCTGGCCGAGCTCCAGCGTGCGCTGCACCTTGATCACCCTGCGGATGTACGCCGCGTCGCGGCTCCCCGCGCGGCGATGATCTCGGCCGCGGATCGCGTCGAGCTCGCGGCCGATCTCCTCGACGTCCTCGGTCGGTGAGGTGGGCGATCGGGTTGACGGGCTTCTTCTGCAGGATGGTCATGATCGGGGTGCTCTTCTCGAGTGGTCAGGTGGCTCAGTGGGGTCGACTCGGTGGTGAACGGCTCAGAGGTCGATGTCGCAGGCGCCGGCCGGCGGCCGAGACGCAGGTCTGCACCAGGACGCCGTCGCCGGGGGCGGCCGTGGTGACGTCGCCGGTGCGCAGGTCGCGCACCGGCGCCTTCGCGCAGCGGCAGCACGCAGCCGAAGCAGATGCCCATCCGGCAGCCCGAGGGCATCAGGACGCCGGCGGCCTCGCCGGCGTCGAGGATCGGGGTGGCCCCGTCGGCCTCGACCGTCGTCGCCGGTCCCGGCGAACGTGACCGTGCCGCCGTCGCCGGCTCGACCAGCGGCGGCACGGAACCGCTCGGTGTGCAGCCGGTCGGACAGGCCCGCGCGGCCCAGTGCTCCTCGAGCGGCGTCGAGCAGGCCGGCCGGGCCGCAGGCCCAGGTCTCCGCTCGGCCAGGTCGGGCACCAGCGTCAGTCGAGCTCGGCGGTGTCGAGGCAGGCCGTCGGAGTCGGTGTGCTGCTCGAGCAGCCGCAGCCGGCCGTCCGTCGGCCAGGCCGCGCAGCTCGTCACCGAAGATCACGTCGGCGGCGCGGGCGCGCGGAGTGCACGCAGCACGACGTCGCTGCGAGCTCGGTGCGGGACCGGTTGCGCAGCATCCCCATCACCGGGGTGATGCCGCTGCCGCCGGTGATGAACAGCACCTTGGCCGGGCGCCGGGTCGGTGAGCACGAAGTCGCCGGCGGCCTGGTCGAGCTGGACGAGCGTGCCGGGCTGCAGCTGCGGACCAGGTGGTTGCTGACGACGCCGTCCGGCATCGCCTTGACCGTGATGGCGATGCAGGCCGTCGGCGGCGCCGGGACCGAGGGTCAGCGAGTAGGCGCGCCACTGGCGCACGCCGTCGACGTCGACGCCGATCCGCACGTACTGGCCGGGCCGGTGGCCGCGCCAGCCGCGCCCGGGCCGGATGCACGACCGTCGCGGCGTCGGCGGTCTCGGGGTGGATCGCGACCGATGCGGCCCCGCAGCTCGGCGCCCGGCCCGCAGCGGGCGAAGAGGTCGAGGTAGTCGCGCGGGCGCAGCGGGGGGTGACCGCCCGGCGACCGCCAGGCCCGCTCGCGCAGCCCACGCCGGGCCACCGGGCGGGTACCCGGGTCGTGCGCAATGGTGGTCATGTTCCCACCTTGCGTCACTCTGGGCGTAAATTCATGACCACAGGACGTGAACTTGCGCCCTGATCTTGTTCGCGGGCGAACAAAGAGGGCCAGAATTGTCCGAACCTGACCCGACTCGCCACGCAGTCGCACCGCCGGGGCAGCCGAGCTCGACCTCGGCGAGGCCGTCATCGCGGTCCTGCAGCCGCGGCTGCCGGACGTCGCCGAGACACCGTGCCGGCGATCATCGCCGAGGTGCCCGGCTACGCCAACGCCCTGACCGGGTCGATGGGCGCCACCATCGAGGGCGCCGTCCAGCTGGCCCTGGGCGGCTTCCTCAGCCTGGCCGGCGAGGCGCCGGGACGGCGACGATCCGGGCACTCCGCTGGCCCCGGCCCTGCGAGGGGGCCTACGCGCTGGGGCGCGGCGAGGCCCGCAGCGGGCGCACCATGGACGCACTGCTGGCGGCCTACCGGGTCGGCGCCCGGGTGGCCTGGCGCGAGCTGTCGAGCACCGCCGTCGAGGCCGGGCTGCCGGCCGAGACCATGGCCAAGTTCGCCGAGCTGGTCTTCGCCTACATCGACGAGCTCTCGGCCGCCAGCGTGGCCGGCCACGCCGACGAGCTGGCGACCACGGGGCGGGTGCGGCAGCGCTACCTGCGAGCGCCTGGCCCACAGCCTGCTCGCGCGCCGAGGCCGACGACGTCGTGCTCGGCGGCGCCCAGCGGGCCGGCTGGGAGCCGCCGCGCACTCTGACCGCGGTGCTGCTGCCGAGCGCGCATGCCCGCGCGCTGACGGCGCTCGACCCGCGCACCCTGCGCCCCGAGGACGACCTGCCCGACCTCGAGACGCAGGACGCGCGAGCTGGCCGTCCTGCTGGTCCCCGACGCCGACGGGGCCGCCCGGCCCGCC
The DNA here is from genome assembly GCA_963738495.1 of uncultured Actinomycetota bacterium. Taxonomy (GTDB): domain Bacteria; phylum Actinomycetota; class Actinomycetes; order Actinomycetales; family Kineosporiaceae; genus CAVTWW01. The sequence continues at coordinate 192,322 of CAVTWW010000009.1, read as the reverse complement.
CTGCTGCGCAGCCTGCGCGGCCGCCAGGCCTGCGTCGGCCCGGCCCAACCGTGGACGACGGCGCGGACGTCGTACTGACGGGCCCTGCGCGCCAGGCGGTTACGACTGCAGACCGGTCACTCGACCGGTCGACACCGACGTGCACCTGCCGGCCCTGGTCGTGGCCGCCGACCCCGAGGCCCTGGCGGACCTGCGCCGTCGGACGCTGCTGCCGCTTGCCGGCCTGCGCCCGGCCACCGCCGAGCGCCTCACCGAGACCCTGCGCGCCTGGCTGCTGCACCAGGGACGACGGGACGACGTCGCCGCCGCCCTGCACGTCCATCCGCAGACGGTGCGTTACCGCATGGGCCAGGTCCGAGAGCTGTTCGGCGACAGCCTCGACGACCCGCACACGGTCCTGGCCCTGACGATCGCGCTTGCCGCCGACCGGACCGACGGCGCCGGCCCCCGCCCTGCGACCTACGAAGACCCTGCGACCAACGAAGACTGAGTGGAGCCCGACCGTGCGCACAGCCTGGATCACCTACAAGGACTACCTGGAATCCCCGGACGAGGCGGCCCGGCTGGCCGTCGGCCAGGTGCTCGACGCGGCCCGGCGCAGCCACACCGAGCCCGGGGTGGTCGCCACCGACCTTGACCCGTTGCGGCTGGGACCACCGGCCCTGACGGCCTTCGCCAAGACCTACCCCCGCTCCACCCCCAGCGGCAGGTCACTGCCGTCGGGCGCCAGGCCGGTCCTCACCTGGGCCCCCAGCTACCAGACGGTGACCATCGCCGCCGAGGCCGCAGGCGGTTCGCTGCTGGTCGCGGTCGAGGGCGCCGAAGCACCACTGATCGGCTGGGCGATGCACACCCAGGCCGTGGACCTGGTGACCGCGGAGATCACCGCGGACACTCGCTCCCCCGCCCTGGTCGCCGACCTCGAGCGCCTCAAGTGGGTCGGTCACCACGGCTGGACGGACGAGGCCGGCAGGGCCGAGGCCACCGCCCTGCTGCAGGCCCTCGCGGAGCGGGACGAGCTCGACCGCGACGTCGTGCTCGGCACCCTGCTGGCCATGGGGGTCGGGCACCGCCACCTGGCCCGCCTGGACACCCTGGTGGCCGCTGCTCCCGCCCGGTTGGCGGCACCGTCGTGGGACGCCGGGCCGAACACGGGGACGGGACAGCCTGGGACCCACTAGCATGCCTCGTCCGCGGCGCGACAGTGCGCTGGGAGGGGAGAGGGGGGTCGACATGACAGCGATACCCGCGTTCTGGGTCGCAGCCGGCCAGGGCGTGCCCACCGTGTGCGCCCGACACGGTCAGGCCGCGACCACGCAGAAGAAGTGTCAGTTCATGTCCAAGCCGCCCGGCTGGAGCTACCTGCTGATCCTGGTCGGGTTCATCGCCTTCCTCATCGCGGTGATGGTGACCCGAAAGACGGTGAAAGCGCCCATCTGGCCGTTCTGCGACACCTGCCGCAGCGGCCGCACCCGCTGGCTGGCGATCGGCCTGGGGGTGGCCGCCGTCTCGGCGGTCGCGATGGTGGCCGGCATCGCCCAGCCCTCCGCCGGATCGCCGGACAGCACGGGCACCGCGTCGGGCGCGTCGAGCTGGGGGGCAGGGATGTTCGTCCTGGGCCTGCTCGGGCTGTGTGTCGGACTGCTCGTGGCTGCTCGGGCCAACTGGGTGGCGGTCGCGCGCGGGGTCACCTCCCCGGACGGGCTGTGGGTCACCTTCCCCAAGGTGCACCCCGCCTTCGCCGCCCAGGTGCAGGCCCTGCTGGCGGGCGCGCCGGCGCCGGCGCCGGCGGCCGACCTGGCCGCGCCGCTGCCCACCTACGGCCAGCAGTACCCCTACCCACCGGGCTGATCGGGTCCCCGTCGGGGGTCAAGGCGTGATCGGCGACAGGGCGGTCGAGGACGTGCCGCAGCCGCCCTCGGTTCCGGTCGATAGCGGCCGAAATGCCCCGAACTCGTTGAACGCGAGACGAAGTCGCGACGGACATGCTCGACGCGCTCCCCGGTGACCCCTAGGTTGTGCCGATGTCGATCACGATCCTCGCCCGCCGCGCCGTCCGTGTCGGGCTCGCCGCCGCCCTCGCACTGACAGGCGTACTGCTCTCGAACAGCCCCGCGGAGGCCGCCGCCGTGCCGCCGGTGCTCGTGGGCCTGGACGGCACCACGGGGCGGATCGCCCTGTTCTCGTCCGCGACCGGCAAGGTGGTCAAGTACCTCACCCCTGCCTCCCGGTACGACGAAGGACTGCCCACGTACACCTGGGGCCACACCAGCGTGCTCTTCGTGCGCAACAGCAACGGCACCCTCCCGCAGTTCTGGGGCACCTTCCTGGTGCCGGCCGCCGGCGGCACCGCCACCCAGATCATCACCGCCCCCTACGGCGGCGCCCAGCCGATCGCCTCCGGGCCCAAGGGGTCGTTCGCCGGCAACCTGGGCCAGGTCGCCACCAAGGGGATCGAGGTCACCAACGCCGCCAAGCACAAGGTCGTCATCTACGGCACCCGCGACACCCCGGACGACGCGCTGGCGTGGTCGCCGGACGGGGTGCACCTGGCGGTCGGCACCATCAAGACGACCACCGCCAACGCCGGGGTGCACATCGTCGACACCCGCCTCGCCGGTCCGGCGATCGGTCTCGGACCCATGCTCGCCTGCCCGACGACCCTGACGGGCTGCAGCCTGCGCGGCGCCGGCTATGCCCGCGACAGCAGCCTCTACACCGTCGCGGTGAAGGGGACCGCCGCCTACCTGGCGCGGGTGGCGCCCGGCACGAAGGTGCCCCGGGTCGTCGTCCGACTGCCCGGCACGGCGCTCTCCTACCGGGTCTTCGTCTCCCCGAGCGGTGCGGTGCTGACCCAGGCCGAGACCTGGACCGGGCCCGGCACCCGCAGCGCCTTCGTCGCCGTCTGGAACGGTGCCACCCTGCGCCGGCTGCCGACGACGATCCTCGAACCCGCCTGGTGACGGCCCGTCAGAGGGAGAAGGCCGTGGACGCCGAGGGCATGGCGCCGGCGTCCGGCGCCTCGGCCGGCATCCGCTCCGCGACCTGAGCTGAGCCGGAAGCCGCGACTGCGTGGTAAAGGCGCGGGCGCAGGCTGCCGATGCTCGGAAGGCCTGCGGTGGTTCGCCCTGGGTACCGCCAACCCAGGGGGCTCCCCGATGGTCGTTGCAGCGATGCGTCGCCTGCCCATTCGCACCCGCCTGCTGATCCTGGCGCTGCTGGTGATCTCGATGGTCGGCACCCTCGGCGCGGTCGGCTACGTCCAGATGGGCGCCGCCAAGGCGAACGGCGTGACCCTCGACCAGGCCAGTGACATGCAGGTGAACACGCTCGAGGTCAAGGTCGACCTCGCCGACCTCAACGGCCGGCAGAACGCCTACGCCTTCGACGTCCACGCCCGTGGCCCGGTCGGGGTCAGCGACAGCGCCGACAACCGCAAGACCTTCCTCGAGGTGTCCCAGCGCACCGACAAGAGCCTGTCGATGCTGAAGTCGGTGCTCGACGAGCGCAACGCCGCCCCCGAGTGGGTGGCCCTCTACGACACCGCCCGGGCGAGCTACGACCAGTTCATGACGATCGACGCCAAGATCGTCGCCCTGTACCTCACCGGCAAGGCCGACGACATGACCAAGGCGGACACCCTGGTCAACGTCGACGAGATGAAGGCCCACAACAGCGCCGCCGAGGCCATCACCACTCTGGCCGCCACGCTGGGCGAGCGGCAGGCGAAGTACGCGGGCAGCACCATCGGCGCCGCGGCCTCCGGGCAGCTGCTGCTGGTGGTGTTCGCCCTCCTGACCGTCCTGGTCACCGCACTGGGCCTGATGGTGACGGCGACGTCCATCACCGGCCCGCTCGGCCGCCTGAAGGAGCGTCTGTCGGGCATCGCCAACGGGGACGGCGACCTGACCCAACGGCTCGTCGAGGACGGCCACGACGAGCTGACAGAGGTCTCGAGCCTGTTCAACGCCTTCGCCGACCGCATCGCCGGCACGATCCGCGACGTGGCCAGCGCCAGCATGACCCTCGCCGCAGCGAGTGAGGAGCTGTCGGCCAACACCGACGTCATCGCCGGGGCGGCCGACCAGTCCTCGCTCCAGGTCGGCGCCCTCAGCAGCGCCTCGCGTGAGGTGAACGCCTCGGTGCAGAGCTTCGCCATGGCCTCGAGCGAGCTGGGCGAGTCGATCGGTGAGATCGCCCGCAACACCAGCCGGGCCGCCGGGGTCGCGGCCTCGGCCGTCGAGCTGGCCAGCCGCACCACGGCCACCATGGAACGCCTCGGCGCGTCCTCCGCCGAGATCTCGACCGTGATCGAGCTGATCAACGGGATCGCGGCCCAGACCAACCTGCTCGCCCTCAACGCCACCATCGAGGCGGCCCGGGCCGGCGACGCCGGCAAGGGCTTCGCCGTCGTCGCTGCCGAGGTCAAGGAGCTGGCCGAGGAGACCGCCCGCGCCACCCAGGACATCGCCGGTCGGGTCACCCAGATCCAGTCCGAGACCAGCGAGGCCGTCATCGCGATCACCGAGATCGGCAGGGTGATCGACCAGATCAACGACTACCAGGCCTCGATCACCGCCGCCGTCGAGCAGCAGACCGCGACCACCGCCGAGATGGCCCGCAGCGTCAGCGAGGCGGCGCAGAGCACCGACGAGATCTCGACCAACATCGACCAGGTCGCCCAGGCCGCGCAGACCACCAGCTCGAGCGTCGACGAGGCCCGCGGGGCCAGCAACGAACTCGCCCGGATGGGGGCCCAGCTGCAGGACCTCGTCGCGGCCTACCGCACCTGAGAAGGACTCTCGGCCGTTGACACGCCGAGCTGCAGGTGAGTCCCGGAATCTCAAGCCGTCCCGGGGCAGGTCCGATGAACCACCATGGAGATCCTACGTCGAGTGGGCATGCGTGCCCGGATGTTGGTCGGCTTCGGCCTGGTGGGCATCGCCCTCTGCCTGATCGCCGCCGCCGGCTTCGTAGCCATCGCTCAGCTGTCGCACAGCACGGGCCTGGTGGCGCAGGCCCAGGCGCTCACCGCCGACGCCGCCATGGTCAAGTTCCGGGCGGCCGACTTCAACGGCTGGCAGACCGCCTACGCCCTCGACGTGGCCCTGCTGACCCCGAAGGCCACCTCGGACGACGGCGCCTCCCGCAAGGCCTTCCTGGCATCGACCGCAGCCTTCCGGGCCGACCTGACCCGGCTTCGCAGCCACCGGCTCACGGCCTCCCAGGACCAGGCCCTGAAGGCCGTCACGGCGACCTTCGAGGAGTTCATGACGGTCGACCAGCAGGTCATCGACAAGTACCGCGACCCCGCCGCGAGCGCCCATTCGGCCGCCAACACCCTGGTGCTGGGCCGGGAGATCGAGCTCTTCACCACGATCAGCACCGCGGTCGACACCCTGACCGCCGACGTCGCGGCGCAGGCCGCCCGCGACATCGCCGCCGCCGATGCCGCGGCCACCCAGGCGCGCACCCTGATCGCCGCGACGTGTGCTGCCGCCCTGGCCCTGGCCCTGACCCTCGCGCTGCTGATCACCCGCTCGGTCACCGCGCCCGTGGCGCAGTTGCTGCCGGTACTGAGTGACGTCGCCGACGGCAACCTGACCAGTGGGGCCCCGCTGGGCGGTCAGGACGAGCTGACGGCCATGTCGGCCGCGCTCGAACGGGCCACCGGCTCGATGCGAGCGACCGTCGCCACCATCGTCGACAACGCGTCGTCCCTGGCCGCCGCCACCGAGGAGCTGACCGCCACCTCGGCCCTGATCGCGTCGTCGGCCGACGGAACGTCCAGCCAGGCGAACAGCATGGCCCGTTCCGCAGCCCAGGTCAGTGCGAGCATGCAGTCGGTCTCGGCCGCTGTCGAGCAGATGACCGCTGCCATCACCGAGATCTCGCAGAACACCAACGCCGCCTCGCAGGTGGCGGCGGATGCGGTGTCGATCGCGGCCGGCGCCACCGCCACCGTCGCCAGGCTGGGCAACTCCTCGGCCGAGGTCGGAGAGGTGATCAAGGTGGTGACCGCGATCGCCGAGCAGACCAACCTGCTGGCCCTCAACGCCACCATCGAGGCAGCCCGGGCCGGTGAGGCCGGCAAGGGGTTCGCCGTCGTGGCCGACGAGGTCAAGCAGCTGGCGAAGGCCACCTCGGAGGCCACCGAGAACATCTCGCAGCGCATTCTGGCCATCCAGGCAGACGCCGCCGAGAGCGCCACTGCGATCAGCCAGATCGGGGAGGTCGTGGCGACGATCAGCGACTACCAGACCGAGATCGCCTCGGCCGTCGAGCAGCAGACGGCCACCACCAGCGAGATCAGCCACAGCGTCAACGACGCTGCGGTGGCCTCGGCCGCCATCACCGAGGACGTCGGCCGGGTGGCCGAGAACGCCCATGACACCAGCCGCGGGGTGGGCGACGCCCAGGTCGCCATCACCGACCTGGCCCGCATGAGCGTCGGCCTGAACGACGCGGTGGCACGGTTCAGGGTCTGAGCCGTTCGGGCACAGGCTCGGGGTCGGGGTCGAGGTCGACCAGCGCGTGCTGGGCGCGCTGACCGATCCAGCCGGCCGGGTCGTCGATGACCCCCTGGACGACGCTCATGGCCGCGCCCCGCACCGCGGCGTCCGCCCCGAGCTTGGCGACCAGCACCTTCACCGGGGCCCAGCCCGCGGCCAGCACCCGGCCCTGCAGCTGCTCCTCGACCGGCTCGAGCAGCCAGGGGGCCAGCAGGGCGTAGAGGCCACCCAGCACCACGGTGTCGACGTCCACCAGGTTGACCATCGCCGAGGCCCCCAGGCCGAGGGCGTCGCCCGCCGAGCGGATCGACTCGATCGCCCGCGCGTCACCGGCCCGGGCCAGCGCCAGCAGCTCCTGGATCGGACCCGTCGGGCGACCGGACGTCGTGCGGGCCTGCTCGGCCAGCCCGGCCCGGCGCAGCACCGCCTCCTGCCCGGCGTACTGCTCGAGGCAGCCGCGGGCGCCGCACTCGCAGCGCAGCCCGTTGCGGTCCAGCGACAGGTGGCCGATCTCGCCGCCGAACCCTCGGGTGCCGCCGAACAGCACCCCGTTCAGCACCGTGGCCGCGCCGATCCCGACCTCGCCGAAGATGTAGACGTAGCTGTCGAGGACGGAGCCGTCGGCGCGGCGGTGCCCGCCGCACCACAGCTCACCGAGCGCCGCCAGGTTGGCCTCGTTGTCGAGCCGCATCGGCAGGTCGGCCAGCCCGGCCCGTTCGACCAGCTCGTCGAGGACCGCGAGGTCGCGCCAGCCCAGGTTGGGCGCCAGCCGCAGCAGACCGCGCGGCGCCTCCACCAGACCGGGCACCGCCACCGAGATCCCGGCGACCTCGGTCCCGGCGGCGCGCGCGTCGTCCACCGCCGCGCGCAGCGCGTCGGCCGCCCGGGACAGGGCAGCCGCCGGCGAGGTGGCCCGGAAGTCCTCGGCGACCAGCTCGCGGCGACGCACGGCTCCGGAGAGGTCGACGGTGCAGGTGGCCAGGTAGTCGACGTTGATCTCGAGCCCGATCCCCACCGGGCCGGTGGCCAGCGCCAACGAGGAGCCGGGGCGCCCGACCCCGCCCGCGCCGTCCGGCCCGAGCTCGCGCAGCAGCCCGGCGGCGACCAGGGCGTCGGCCAGGGTCGAGACGGTGGCCCTGGTCAGTCCGGTCGCGGTGGCGATCCGGGCCCGGGACAGCTCACGACTGTCGGCGACCTCGCGCAGCACCAGCGCCAGGTTGTGCTCGCGCAGCGACGGCTGGCGGGCCGGGGCGATCCGGGGGCGAGACATGGCGGGAGTGTATTCGTTCAACTCTTGGCAAAACCAGGCTCGACCGAGAATCAGCACGAACAGGTCAGCTGAGGGTTGACATCTGCCACTTCCCGCGGAGTAAGTTCAACTACTGAACATACTCAGAGCGAGCCTGGAGTCCTTCATGTCTGCGATCGACCTGACCCCTACTGCGGCGGATAAGTTCACGTTCGGTCTGTGGACCGTGGGGTGGCAGGCGCGCGACCCCTTCGGTGACGCCACCCGGGCCCCGCTCGACCCGATCGAGGCCGTGCACCGCCTCGCCGAGCTGGGCGCCTATGGCATGACCTTCCACGACGACGACCTCATCCCGTTCGGCAGCGACGATGCCGCCCGCTCTGCCCGGATCACGGCCTTCAAGGCCGCCCTGGCGCAGACCGGCCTGAAGACGCCGATGCTGACCACCAACCTGTTCACCCAGCCCGTGTTCAAGGACGGCGCCTTCACCAGCAACGACCGCTCGGTGCGCCGCTACGCGCTGCGCAAGGTGATGCGCAACCTCGACCTGGCGGCCGAGCTGGGCGCCGAGACCTACGTCTTCTGGGGTGGCCGCGAGGGCAGCGAGACCGAGGCCGCCAAGGACGTCAGCGCCGCCCTCGACCGCTTCCGCGAGGCGCTCGACACCCTGGCGCAGTACTGCGTCGACAAGGGCTACCAGCTGCGGTTCGCGCTGGAGCCCAAGCCGAACGAGCCCCGCGGCGACATCCTGCTGCCGACCATCGGTCACGCCCTGGCGTTCATCAACACCCTCGAGCACCGCGACATGGTGGGCCTGAACCCCGAGGTCGGCCACGAGCAGATGTCGAACCTCAACATGGTCCACGGTGTGGCGCAGGCCCTGTGGCAGGGCAAGCTGTTCCACATCGACCTCAACGGCCAGAACGGCCCCAAGTTCGACCAGGACCTGATCTTCGGGCACGGCAACCTGCTGAACGCCTTCTTCCTGGTCGACCTGCTCGAGACCTCCGGCTACACCGGCCCGCGCCACTTCGACTACAAGCCGCTGCGCACCGAGGACTACGACGGGGTCTGGGCCTCGGCGTCGGCCAACATGCGCACCTACCTGTTGCTCAAGGCCCGGGCCGCGGCGTTCCGCGCCGACCCCGAGGTGCAGGCCGCCCTGGTGCACGCCGGCGTGGCCGACCTGGCGACCCCGACCCTGAACCCGGGCGAGTCGCATGCCGACCTGTCGGCCGACCGCAGCGCCTTCGAGGACTTCGACGCCGAGAAGGCCGGCGAGCGTGGCTACGGGTTCGTCCAGCTGGCCCAGCTGGCGGTCGAGCACCTCACCGGCGTCCGAGGCTGACGACAGGTCCCCCTCGGGCATCGCCACCATTCCCGACCCTCACGAAGGCCGAGGGTGACCTGATGCCTGCGTGAGCACGAAACCGGCTCGCAGCAGGTCACTGTCGCGTGAGCTGCACCCCACCAGCAGGTCGAAGGCGCCGGGCTCGACGGCGCGACGGCCGTCGGCGTCGACGAGAGCGCAGGCACTGGCGGGGATCTCGAGCTCGACAACGACGCTCTCGCCGACTGCCAGGGGTACCTGTCGCCAGGCCTTGAGCTCCTTCTCGGCCCAGGTGACGCTGGTGACCAGGTCGCTGACGTAGACCTGCACGGTCTCGAGCACCGACCGGCGACCGGTGTTGGTCACCGTCACCTCGGCCCGGACCACGCCGTCAGTGGGGACGACGTCGTCCCGCACCGCGAGGTCGCTGTAGGCGACGGTGCTGTACGACAGACCCTCGCCGAAGACGAACAGCGGTTGCTGGGTCAGGTCGGCGTACCGGTCACCGTGCTGGCCCCGGACCTGGTTGTAGTACGTGGGCTGCTGACCGACGTGACGCGGCACCGAGACCGGCAGCCGCCCACTCGGCTCGATGAGTCCCAGCAGCAGCTCGGCGATCGCCCGTCCGCCGCGCATGCCGGGGTTGAACGCCTCGACCACGGCCGCGGCCGCCAGCGCGGACGGCGGCAGCACCGCCGGTTTGGAGTGCACCAGAACGAGGACGACCGGGGTTCCGACGGCCGCCAGGGCGTCGAGCAGAGCCACCTGGCCGCCCTGCAGCTCGAGCGTCGCCGTCGACCGTCCCTCCCCGGTGAGGTGGATGGTGTCACCGAGGACGGCGACCACGTAGTCCGCCGCCCGGGCGGCGGTCACCGCCTCGGCCAGCTGGGCCGGATCGACGGGTGCACTGGAGCGCACCGGGGGTCGGGGCTGACCGTCGGGGTAGGTCGGGCCCGCCGGATCCGGTGTCAGGACGTCGATCTCGGCGCCTCGGGCATGCGTCACCGTCCAGTCGTCCGGCACCACGGCGCGGACGCCGTCCAGCACCGTCTCGACCAGGTGCCGGGGATGACCGTCCGGCATCCAGTCCACCTGGCCCGAGGCGCCCGCCCAGTCGCCCAGCATCGCGTGCGGGTCGTCGGCGTTGGGCCCGATCACCGCGACGGTGCGCGCCCGCCCGGTGCCGACCGGCCGACCGGGACGACCGTCGGGCAGCACCGGCCCGAGGGTGAGGCCCCCGCCCAGCGGCAGGGTGCCGTCGTTGCGGAGCAGCACCGACGACCGGCGGGCCACCTCGAGGTTGAGGGCCGCATGGTCGGCGCACCCGATCACCTGGGCCTGACGGGTCGCATCGGGCGCCCGCGGGTCCTCGAACAGGCCCAGCTCGAACTTCAGTCGCAGGATCCGCCGGACCGCGGCGTCGATCTCGGCCTCCTCCAGCAGCCCCCGCTCGACCGCCGCCAGGGCACCCTCGAAGAAGGACGGCGTCGTCATCACCAGGTCGTTGCCGGCCCGCACCGCCACGGCGGCGGCCTCGACGACGTCGGCGCAGACCCGCTGCTCCCACACCATGCGACCCACGTTGTCCCAGTCGGTCACCAGGGTGCCGGTGAAGCCCCACTCCCCCTTGAGCACCTCGTGGAGCAGCCACCGGTTGGCGGTGACCGGCACGCCGTCCATGGCCTGGTAGCCGAGCATGAAGGTGCGGCACCCCTCCCGGGCCACCCGCTCGAAGGGCGGCAGGAACCACGACCGCAGTGCACGCCGGCTGATGTCGGCCTCACTGGCGTCGCGGCCGCCCTGGGTCTGGGAGTACCCCGCGAAGTGCTTGGCGCAGGCCAGGATCGCGGTCGGGTCGTCGAGCCCGTCGCCCTGGTAGCCCCGCACCATCGCGGCGCCGAGCTCACCGATGAGGACCGGGTCCTCGCCGAAGGTCTCGTTCACCCGGCCCCACCGCAGGTCCCGTGCGATGCACAGCACCGGTGAGAAGGTCCAGTGGATGCCGGTGGCAGCCACCTCGACGGCCGTGGCCCGCGCCGCCCGCTCGACCAGCGCGGCGTCCCACGAGCAGGCCATGCCCAGCTGGGTGGGGAAGATCGTGGCGCCCGGCCAGAACGAGTGCCCGTGGATGCAGTCGTCGGCCGTCAGCAGCGGGATGCCCAACCGGGTGCTCGCCGCCAGGTCGATCGCCTGCAGCAGCCGCTGCGGGGAGGCATGCAGGATCGAGCCCGCCAACCGTCCGGTGACGACCTCGCTCAGGTCGTGCGGGCCACGGGCGTCCAGCTGCAGCATCTGGCCGACCTTCTCGGTCAGGGTCATGCGCGAGACCAGGTCCTCGAGCCGCCGTTCCAGGGGCAGGGTGGGATCGCGGTAGGGCAGCGGCGTCGTCATGGCTCGGTCTCCGGTCGTGGTGGCGGTCAGGACGGCGGTCGTCGGCCGGCCGTCGGGGGCAGTCGCAGCCGGAAGGTGCAGCCGTGGCCGGGCCCGGCACTGTGGGCGGTGAGGCTGCCGTGGTGGGCCTCGGCGATGGCTCGGGCGATGGTCAGACCGAGGCCGCTGCCGCCGTCGGCCCTGGTCCGAGCGGGGTCGACCCGATGGAACCGGTCGAAGACGGCGTCCAGCTCGGCGGCCGCCAGACCGGCGCCGGTGTCGGTCACCGCGACGCAGGCCCCGGCCCCGGCCCCGGCGCCGGGCCCGCCCGGTTCTCGGTCGACGGTGACGATCACTCGGCCGCCGGATGGGGTGTGCCGCAGGGCGTTGTCGAGCAGCCCGGCCAGCACCTGCTGGATCCGGACGACGTCGATGTCCCCGGTCGCCGACCCCGGCGTCTGCAGGGTCAGGCTCACGTCCTTGGCCCGGTACCCGGGAGTGGCGGCGTCGACCGCGGCCCGCGCCACCTGGGTCAGGTCGGCGCTGCCCAGGGCCAGGACCAGGGCGTGCTCCTGGGCGGCCGACAGCTGGGCCATGTCGCTCGAGAGCCGTCCCAGCCGGGCCAGCTGGTCGCGCAGCACCTGCCAGGTGGCAGGTTCGGACCGGACCAGACCGTCCTCGAGCCCGTCGATGTGGGCCTGCAGGGTGCTGACCGGGGTACGCATCTCGTGAGCCAGGTCGGCCATCAACCGGCGGCGGGTCAGCTCGGTGTGGGCCAGCCGTGCGGCCATGCCGGTGAAAGCGGCTGTCAGCCGGTCGAACTCGGGGCCGAGCCGGGCCTGCGGCACCTCGGTGGCGTAGTCGCCGGCCGCGAGGGCGTCGGCGGCCTCGGCCAGCTGGGTCACCGGGGCACTGAGCCGCCGCACGAAGAAGGTCGCCATCACGGTGGCGGCGAGCACGGCGACCAGGGTGCCGACGGCCAGGGCGACCCCGAAGGCGGAGTCGAAGGCCTGCTGGGCATGGTGGCGGACCATCGGCTCCATGTCGCCGGCCTGGTTGAGGTGGTCGGTGAAGATGCCCGGAGCGACCAGCACCGCCACCAGACCCAGGGTGAGCGAACCGGCCAGCACCACGAACAACTGGGCGACGAACAGCCGCAGCCGCAGGCTGGGCCCACGACCGCGCTGCCCGGGCACGGCCGGACGGGTCAGGGCCGGGCCGGTCACTGCGGCGCCCCGGCCAGGCCGTAACCGACGCCGCGGACGGTGCGGACGTAGCGCGGGGCGTTGAGGTCGTCGCCGAGCTTGCGGCGCAGGTGGGCGATGTGGACGTCGACGAGGTGCTCGTCGCCGAACCAGTCCCGGCCCCACACCTCGTCGATCAGCTGCCGGCGGGTCAGGGCCGCGCGGGGGCGGGCGGTCAGCACCGCCAGCAGGTCGAACTCGGTACGGGTCAGCTCGACCGCGTCGCCGGCGACCACCACGGTGCGGGCCACCGGGTCGAGCACGAGGTCGGCGACGCCACGGACCGGCTCGTCGTCCGGCCCGGGCACCGACCCCAGGCCATGCATCGCCCGCGGGCGGCGCAGCATGGCCGAGGCCCGGGCCAGCAGCTCGCGCGGTGAGGCCGGCTTGACCACGTAGTCGTCGGCCCCCACCGACAGTCCGACCACCTTGTCGACGTCGTCGTCGCGCGCGGTGAGCATCATGACGTAGGCGTCCGAGAAGGCCCGTAGCCGCCGGCACACCTCGACCCCGTCGAAGCCCGGCAGCATCAGGTCGAGCAGCACCAGGTCGGGACGAACCCGTTCGGCCACGGCGATCGCGGCCGGTCCGTCGTGCGCGAAGGACACCTCGTAGCCGTCGCGGGTGAAGTAGCTGCCGATCACCGTGGCCAGGGCCACCTCGTCGTCCACGATCAGCACCTTCGCCGGCACCGCTGCGGCGACGACGGCATCGGTGGCCTCGACGGGGTTCACCCCTTCATCGTGACGCATCGACCTGCCGGGCACCGTCGTCCACCTCTGCGCGGACCGCCCGCCCGTGGTCTGCGGCCGTGATCTTCAGGGAATCTTCATGGTTTCGCCGCCGAACCGCGGCAGCCGGACGCCGATGCTGAGCGGGTGGAGACCGACGCCGCGCCGCGGCCCGAGCAGGCTGCTGCCTCCCCGCAGCCCAGCCGCCGTGCCCTGCTGGGCGGTCTGGTCGGTGGCGCCCTGGCGGTGACCGCCGGAGCCACCGGCCTGCGCTGGGTCGCGGACCGGGGCGGGCTACCGGGCGGGTCCGGGAGACCGGGCGGGGCCGGCACCCCCGGTCTCGAGCCCTCCGCGGCCGCCGCTGCGGCGGCCGCGGTCGAGGCGGCCCGGCGTCGCAGTGGCCGTACCCAGGCGGTGACCCTGGTGGCCGGGCGCGCCCAGGTCGACCTGGGTGGGAAGGTCGTGACGGCGATGACGTACGGGGGTGTGTTGCCGGGGGCGTTGTTGCGGGTGGGGGCCGGTGATGTGTTGCGGGCCACGGTCCGTAACGAGCTCGACGGGCCGACCAGTGTGCACTGGCACGGTCTGGCGTTGCGCAACGACGCGGACGGTGTCCCGGAGGTCACCGGTGGGGAGGTGGCCGCCGGTGCCAGTAGCACGGTGGAGTTCGTGGTCCCGGACGATCCGGGCACCTACTGGTTCCATCCGCACACCGGCCTGCAGCTGGACTGGGGTCTGTATGCGCCGCTGGTGGTCGAGGACCCCCACGAGCCGGGCGGCTACGACCATGAGCTGGTCGTGGTCCTGGACGACTGGACGGTCGGCATCGGCAGGACCCCCGAGCAGCTGCTCGCCGACCTGCAGGCCGGCAACGGCATGACCGGCATGGGTCACATGGGCGGCAGCGGGGGCGGCATGTCGGGCATGGACATGGGTGGTTCGGGTGGAATGGGGTCGATGAGCGACACCGGGGACGTGGAGTACCCCGCCTACCTGGCCAACGGACGTCTCGCGAGCGATCCGACCTCGCTGGCCGCCAAGCCCGGACAACGGGTGCGGATCCGGTTCGTCAACGCCGCCGCCGACACCATGTTCGACGTGGCCCTGGCCGACCACCAGCTGACCGTCACCCACTCCGACGGGTTCCCCGTGGTCCCGGTGCAGACCGAGGTCCTGCGGATCGCGATGGGTGAGCGCTACGACGCCGTGGTCACCCTGGCCGACGGGGTGTTCGCGCTGGTGGCCGCCCCGGTCGGCAAGTCCGGCACCTCCGCCCGGGTGATCGTGCGCACCGGGACCGGGCAGGTGCCCGGCGCCGAGGTGCGCCCTGCCGAGCTGAACGGGCAGATCCTGACCGTCGACCAGCTCGTCGCCGCCGACGCGGTGAGGCTGACCGACCGGGAGCCTGAGACGGTGCAGCAGGTGCTGCTGGGCGGCACGATGGGCGACTACCGGTGGACCATCAACGGCACCGACTACGACCACACGGTGCCGTTGACCGTCAAGCAGGGGCAGCTGACCCGGCTGCACATCGAGAACCGCACCATGATGGTGCACCCGATGCACCTGCACGGGCACACCTTCGCCGTCCGCAACGGCGGTGACGCCCGCAAGGACACCGTCCTGGTCCCGGCGATGCGCGCCCTGGACATCGACGTCCTGGCAGACAACCCCGGCGCCTGGATGATGCACTGCCACAACGCCTTCCACATGGGCGCCGGCATGATGACCCGCCTCGACTACACCGCCTGACCCCACCCGACCCCCGGACCCCGATCCCCGGACCCGATCCCCCGACCCGGACCCCGATCCCCGATCATGAGGAGACCCACCCGATGCAGCCCCGCGCCGTCCTGACCAGCCTCGCCGCAGCAGCCCTGACCGTGTCGGTGGCCGCCTGCGGCGGGTCCACCGCCCACACCGCCACCGACATGGCGGGCATGAGCTCGACCCAGGCCGCCCCGGCCGCCACCTCGGCGGCAGCCGCCTTCAACGGTCAGGACGTCACGTTCAGCACCGACATGATCGACCACCACCGCCAGGCCGTGGCGATGGCCCGGCTGGCCCCCAAGCGCACGACCACCAAGGCCGTGCTGGCCCTGGCCAAGACGATCGAGGCCGCCCAGGCACCCGAGATCACCATGATGAGCGGCTGGCTGACCAGCTGGGGCAAGCCGATCCCCGAGGACATGGGCGGCATGGACATGGGCGGCTCCATGCCCGGCATGGCCTCCATGGCCCAGCTCGACAGGCTCGCCGCCGCCAAGGGCACCGCCTTCGACAAGCAGTTCCTCGCCCTGATGATCGCCCACCACCAAGGCGCCCTCACCATGGCCAAGACCCAGATCACCAAGGGCCACAGCCCCACCGTGATCGCCATGGCCAAGAAGGTCATCACCGACCAGGCCGCCGAGATCACCACGATGCGCACCCTGCTCGGCTGACCCTGAGGGCGTTCACCTGGCTCCCGGCGGATTCCCAGACTCCACGGCTAGCCTCGCGCCGCGCTCCTTCGTCGTCCCCCACCTGAAGGCTGGCTCGTGAACAGCTCGGTTCCCCGTGGCGGCGGCCAGGGCCCGGACGGCGGCGTCCGTGCCGTCGGGGTGCGATGGCGTCAGGACCTCGACCGGTACGTCTATCTGGACCGCGACCACCAGGGGGAGCGTGGGGTGTTCCGAGCCGGGCTGCGCGCCTTCCTGGCCAACCCCGGCATCCAGGCCGGCACGGTGTACCGCCTCGCCCAGGTCGGCCGGATCCTTCGGCAAGCCCCTGTCGGACCGTGGCCGGTACGAGCTGCGGCACGGGTCGTCGGCGCCGTGCTGGGTCTGGTCCACCCGATGCTGGCGGTGTCGACCGACGTCATCACCGGGATCAGGATCGACCCCGGCGCCCGGATCGGAGGCGGCCTGTACATCGGCCACTCCGGAGGCATCGTCATCGGCCCGGCGCAGATCGGCCGCCACTGCAACATCGCCCACGGGGTGACGATCGGCTCGGACGGCATCGACCGGGACGCCCAACCGACGATCGGTGACCGGGTGCTGATCGCGGCCGGCGCCAAGGTGTTCGGCCGCCTGACGATCGGGTCGGACGCCATGGTCGGCGCCAACAGCGTCGTCACCAGGTCGGTGCCCGCCCGGCACGTGGTCCTGGGCATCCCCGCGGTCCTGGTCAACGACCGTGGGGCCTTCGCCTACGTGCGGTACCGCGGCTGCGACACCGATCCCGACCGCCTCCCGGCCGGGTAGCCGCCGCCCACGGGCTCGGCCGACCTGCGGTGTCGGCGCGCGGGATGGCATGGTGGCGTGGTGGTCGTGTGCGGGTCCTGCGGTGAGGTCAACCCGGACCGCGCCCGCTTCTGTCTGGGGTGCGGGTCGCCGGTAGCTGTCGTTACGACTGCACGACAGACCCGACGCATCGTGACGGTGCTGTTCTGCGACCTTGTGGGGTCGACATCCCTGGCCGAGGACCTGGACCCCGAGTCGGTGCGCGCCATCATGTCGCTGTTCTTCACCCGGGCCCGGGCCGCCGTCGAGGCGCACGGCGGCACCGTCGAGAAGTTCATCGGGGACGCCGTGGTCGGGGCGTTCGGGGTACCCGTGCTGCACGAGGACGACGCCTTGCGCGGCGTGCGCGCAGCCCTCGAGCTGAGGGACACCGTCGCGGAACTCAATGCCGAGATCGAGCGACGCTGGGGGCGAACCGTGGGGGTGCGCATCGGCGTCAACACCGGCGAGGTCGTCGCGGGTGACCCGACCATCGGGCAGTTCTTCGTCAGCGGGGACGCGGTCAACACGGCAGCAAGACTGGAACAGGCGGCGGGGGCCCAGCAGATCCTCATCGGCGAGGCCACCCGACGTCTGGTCCTCGACTCGGTGCGACTCGGGCCGGTGGAACCCTTGCAGCTCAAGGGGAAGAGCCACGCGGTCCAGTCGTGGCACCTGCTGTCGCTCGTCGAAGAACCCACGGTCGCCGGCGACGGACCGGGCCCCGGGCGAGTGGCCGCGCTGGTCGGTCGCCGGGCCGAGCTGACCTGGCTGACCGACCAGCTCGGGCGATGCGTGGCCCGACGCCGCTGTCGCACCGTCGCCGTGGTAGGCGTGCCAGGGGTGGGCAAGTCACGACTGGTCTCGGAGTTCGTGGCCCGGGCCGGGCCGGACACCGTCGTCACGACGGGCCGTTGCCTGCCGTACGGCGACGGGATCGCCTACTGGCCGATGGCAGAGGCGGTGCGTCGACTGGCTCGGGCACCTGCGGACGCCGACCCTGCCGACACCGCTGCCGCCGTGTCGGCACTCCTGCCACCAGGCTCGGGCGAGATCGTCGCGGCGTTGCTCGGGCTGCTCGGCCTCGCGCCGGCCGCACCCAAGGACGAGACCTTCCGGGCGGTGCGACGGCTGTTCGAGGTCGTCGCCACCGATCGTCCCCTGGTGCTGGTCCTGGACGACATGCAGTGGGCGGAGCCGACACTCGTCGAGCTCGTCGAGCATCTGCGCGCCTGGACCCGTGAGGTCGCCGTCCTCGTGGTGCTGGTGGCCCGACCGGAGCTGCGTCAGGCCTGGCCCCGCCTCATGGCGGACCAGCCCGAGCAGGCGTGCCTGAGTCTGCCTCCCCTGACACCCGATGCCAGTCGCAGGTTGGCCGAGGACCTGCTGGGCCGCGACGGCGACCACGACCTGCTCGACCACGGACCGGTCGACCACGACCTGGTCGACCACGACCTGGTCGACCAGGTCGTGCAGGTCGCCGAGGGGAACCCGCTGTTCGTGGCCGAGATCCTCAGAATGCTGACCCAGGACGGGGTTCTGCACCGTCGATCTGGGTCGTGGCGACGCATGGACGAGGTCGCCGAGGTGGCGGTCCCACCCACGATCCAGGCGCTGCTCGCCGCCCGGCTGGACCGCCTGCCGAGCGCCGAGCAGGTGGTCGTGGAACGAGCATCGGTGGTGGGCAAGCAGTTCGAGCGGGCACCTTTGGTCGAACTCGCCCCCGCCGTCGTGCGGCAGTCGATCGACGAGCATCTCAGGCTCCTGACGGGCCGGGAGCTGGTCATGCCCGACCCCACCGGCGAAGGCCCGCAGGTGCGGTTCCAGTTCTGCCACCTGCTGATCCGGGACGCCGCCTACCACCGGCTGCTCAAGCACGAACGGGCCGAGCTGCACGAGCTGATGGCCCGGTGGCTCGCCTCGAGCGCAGCCGCACGACTCGGCTCCGAGGTCGACGACCTGCTGGGCTACCACCTCGAACAGGCCCATCGTTACCTCGGCGAGCTCGGTCGACTCGACGGTCACGGCCGTGACCTCGGGCGCCGCGCATCAGCCCACCTGGCGACGTCGGGACGTCGGGCGCTCGGCGGCGGCGATCATGCCGGCGCCGCCGCCCTGTTCGCCCGGGCCTTGGCGACGCTGCCCGCCGGTGACCACGAGGGGCCGAGGCTGCTCCTCGACGTCGTCGACTGCGCAGCGGCCAGGGGGGACGTGGAGCGAGCGACGTCAGCTGTGGCGGCGGCTGCGACCCTGGTGCGCGACGCGACCTGGCCGTCGTCGGACGAACGCACCGAGCTGGACGCGCGGCTGGCCGTGGCCCGATGCCGGACCCGCATGCTCACCAGCCCAGAGCGACTCGAGGACGACGTGGGGAACCTCCGGGCGGCCCTGGACCGCCTGCCGACCACGGCGCCCGCCGAGGTCGGGGGACACATCCGCACCGTGCTGGGGCAGGCGTTGGCGCTGACCGGCCGGCTGGCCGAGGCGGAGCACCAGCTCGACCTCGCCCTGGTGACAGCCCGACAGGCGGGTGATGCGGCAGGCGCCCGCGAGGTGTTGTTGCTGGTGCCGGTGGTGGCTCTGTGGGGGCCGTTGCCGGTGGTCAAGGCCACGGGTCGACTGACGGACACCCTGCGGGTGCTGCGCCAACGTCCCGGGAACCGTCTCGTCGAGGCCGAGGCACTGCGGTGCATGGGCCTGCTGGAGGCGATGCGCGGCCGACTCGACCCGGCCCGCGCGCTGCTCGATTCAGCCTGGGGGCAGTTCACCGATCTCGGATCCTGGGTGGGTCTGGCCGAGACGGAGCTGTCGAGTGGGATGGTGGAGCTGATGGCCGACCGGTTGCCGGAGTCCGGCGAACGGCTGACCTCGGCCCACCGTCAGTTCGACGAGCTCGGGCTGTCGGCGGGGGCCGGCCGCGCCGCCGCCTGGACCGCCGAGCAGCGCTACCGGTGCGAGGATCCCGCCGGGGCCGACCGGTGGGCCACCACTGCCGAGCGAGCGACCGGGGACCGAACCAGGGACGCCGCGGTCTGGCTCGGCGTTCGGGCCAAGCTGTCCGCCGGTCACGGTGACCTGGCCACGGCCCACGACCTGGCCGGCCGGGCCGCGGCACTGGTCGAGGGCACCGACGCTCTGACCGACCGGGCCGACGCCACACTCAACCTGGCCCAGGTGGCCTCCCTCGGCGGGGACGCGGACCTCGCCGGCGAGCTCGGCCGGGCGGCCGAGTCCCTCTACGCTGCGAAGGGCTACCTGATCGGTGCCGACCGGGCGCGAGAAGGGATCGGCTGGTGACCGCGGACAACGTCGCGGTGGTCCTGCGAGGGGCAGACCTGTTCAACCGGGCCGACGTCGAGGCCATGATGCGGCTCTGGCACCCGGACTCGCAGTACGTCGACCACCGCCCCATCGGGTGGGAGGCCATGGGCCTGGATCAGGTGCGAGAGCTGAACCGCAGCGCCTTCACCGTCGTCCCTGACGTTCAGCGCCGGACCACGGTGGTGGCCGACCCGGGCGACCGGGTGATCTGCCTGGTGCGGTTCAGCGGCCATACCGTCGACGGCGGTGGCGACGTCGAGCTCGACTACGCCGAGGTCACCGTCGTCCAGGACGGCCTGATCACCCGACGCGACATCTACGCCTCGCTCGACGACGCCCTGGCGAGCGTGCCCCCCGACCCGTCGGCGTGACTCCGACCCGTCGGCGTTACTCCGAGCCGTCACTGTAACGCCGGGCCGTCACTGTAACGCCGGGCCGTCACCGGCGCGGGGCTCGTCACCGACGGACGGGTCGCCCCGCAGCGTGTCGCGCACCTGCACCTCGGCCGTCGCCGCACTGTCGGGATGGCCGGTCACGGCCGCCAGGAAGTCGGCGCGGTGCAACGCGAACGTGCGCAGCGGCTCGACCGCGATGACGGTGGCGGTACGGGGGACGTCGCGCAGCAGGGCGATCTCACCGAACCCGTCACCGGTGCCCAGGTCGGGCCGGGCGACGGACCGGACGGTGACGGCCGCCGTCCCGGCGAGGATCAGGTGATACTCCTCGCCGGGGTCTCCCTCGCGCATCACCACCTCACCGGTGGCGAATTCGTGCGCCACCAGCCGACTGGCGAGCAGGTCGACCGCGGCCAGCGGCAGCGGGGCGAACATCGCCAACCCCCGGATCAGGTCGGTGGTGGGTCCGCTCGTCGGCGTCGTCCGGTCGATCTGGACGAAGCGGGCGACATATCCCGCGACCAGCACCATGAGCCCCAGCCCCAGGGCCGCGAGACAGCCTCGGGGGCCCGCCGTCCGGATGAGTGGGGCGGCCGCTGCGGCACCGGCCGCCCCACCGGCGAAGACGATGAGCTCCTCGGCACCGAGGACTCGGCCCACGGCGTCCGGGGGGAACAGCCGCGGCGTCAAGGTGCCGCCGGCGACGTCCTGGACCGCGTTGCCGAGCCCGACCACGGCCATGGCCACCAGACAGCCGACCAGGCCGGGTGCCGGCGCGAGCAGCGCGAGCGGCAGACCCCACAGCAGCAGCCCGGTCAGGAACGCGCGGCCGAGCCGGTCGGCCCGCACCCATCCGGCGGCGACGACCCCGCCCACCAGGCCGCCCAGTCCCATTGCGGCGTAGAGCCAGCCCACCGCCGCCTGTCCGGCACCGAGCTGCTCGACGGCCAGCACCACCAGCAGCACGCCGAGTGCCCCCTTGACGAACGTCTGGGCGAACAGCAGCACGGCCATCCCCGCCGGCGGCGCGACCCGAGCCATGTCGCGCAGGCCGTGGGCGACGTCCAGCACCAGGGCGACGGCCCGTGCCGCCGGAGCCCCCTGGGGTCGTCGTGGCAGCCGGATCCCGGCGAGCATCCCCGCCGCCACGGCGAGCAGCCCGGCCGCCATGGCGACGGTCACCCCGATCGAGGTCCGTGCCAACAATGCGCCCGCCAGCAACGGGCCGGCCAGCGCACCTGAGCTCTCCATGGTGGTGGCCAGCACGTTGGCTGCACCGAGCTCGGCGGGTGAGCGAACCAGCCACGGCAGCACCGAGATCAGCAACGGCCGGTAGGTACCGGCCAGACTCGACGCGGCGGCCGCGAG
Source organism: uncultured Actinomycetota bacterium (assembly GCA_963738495.1). Lineage (GTDB taxonomy): Bacteria > Actinomycetota > Actinomycetes > Actinomycetales > Kineosporiaceae > CAVTWW01. Next base: position 170,536 of record CAVTWW010000009.1, on the reverse strand, counting down.
CCCGATCACCGCAGGCGCCGGTCCGTGGGCCGCGGCCAACCCGGCCGCGACAGCCAGCAGCACCGCCCGAGAACCGGTCGCGAGCAGCAGCAACCGGTCCTTGGGCAGGCGGTCGGACAGTCCCATGACCACGGGCGCCACGAATGCCGCGGGCAAGGTCCGTGCCACGCCGTAGACGCCGACCAGAGCGGCGCCGCCCTCGTCGAAGGCGAAAACCGCGACCGCGATCGAGGCCGCCAGCTCGCCCACCACGGCTAGGCCCCAGCCCAGCTGCAACCGTCGGACGTCTGGCGTCGCGAGCACGGACCGAACCACACCCATGAGGCCCTCCTGGGACGGCTGTGACCGATTGTGGCACTGTCGACGTCGCCGGACAGGCTCCGCGGGTCAAGGCCTGTCCGGCGGGTGTCGATACCCCTTCGTGACCGTCTCCGGGACGCAGGACCGGCGCCCGCAGATCCTGTTCGTCGAGGACGAGCCCCATGTGCTGTCCGGACTTCGCCGCGCCCTGTGGAGCACCAGCGATCGCTGGAACCTGCATTTGCCGAAGGCAGGGCCGAGGCCCTGAACCTGCTGGCAGAGCACCGGATCGAGGTCGTGGTGGCCCGGTACACCGACAACGCCGTCGTCGTCACCGACGCGGACGGCGTGATCGGGTGGGTCAACGACGCCTTCACGCGCATGACGGGGTACACCTACGACGAGACGGTGGAGCGCCCGCGACTGAGCCTGTTCCACGACTCGGACGCCGAGACGGCGCACCTGCCGGCTCTTCTCGCAGACCCGAGCCAGGCCGTGGACGCCGAGTCCTCACCCGGACCCGACAGGGCACCCCCACTGGGTCAGCCTCGAGGTGCGCCCCGTCGTCGAGGACGGGCAGATCACCCGGTTGATCGGGGTCGAGCGCGACGTCAGTGCCCGCAAGGCGTCCGAGGAGCACGAACGTGCCTCCAGCCTGCGGGCGGCCACCCTGGCCGACGCCCTCAGCGCCGAGAAGTCGCTACTTCCGCTGACTCCACGGTGCCACCACGACCGGCAGCGGGCTCAGCTCCACAGCGCCGCGATGGGTACGGCGACGATGGCGTCGTGCAGCCGGTAGGTGCGGGGCCCGGTGTGGAGCACGAGTCCGGCTCGAAAGGAAGGGATGCGCTCCTTGAGCCACACCAGCGAGGCGGCATCGCTGCCGCTCGGCGCGGCTGAGGCCTTGATCTCAAGGGCGACCAGACCACGTCGGCCGTAGTCGAGCACCAGATCGACCTCATGCCCGTCGCGGTCCCGTAGATGATGCAGACGCGGCATCAGGTCGGACACCGCCGACTCTGCACGCACCTGGGCGGCAACATAGGCGTCGAGGAGCCGGCCGAACAACGGGCCGTCGCGGAGCAGGTCACCGGTATCGACTCGAAGCAGCGCCGCAGTGAGTCCGGTGTCCGTCAGATAACGCTTGCCCCTCTGCGTCTGCCTCTTGAGCCGGTTGGTCGTCCAGGCCGGCACGATGTCCAACACACCCAATGCCTGCAGGAGCCGATCGTAGGCACCGGCGGTACGCACATTGAGACCCCCGGCCTCCACGAGCGTGGCATCGGTAGGCAGACCCGCCGTGTTCTCACCCAGCGCATCGAGATACCGGCGCAGCCTGACCGGGTCACGCCCCTCGTCGAGACCGGCCGCGTCCCTGGTCACCAGCTGCTCGACGTAGGAGGCGTACCAACTGCGCCGATAGGCGAGGTCGGAACTCAGGACCGCCGGCGGGAGCCCTCCCCGGACGGCCAGGTCGAGGTATCCAGTCAGGTCAGGCGCGTCTTCAGGTTCCTCGATGACGTCGACGCCGCCCTCGACGACTCGATCGAGGAAGCCCCGCTCGGTGCAGGCGCCCCGACAACTCTCGCTGCGTCAGGGGCCAGACCGGCACGCGTACGACCCGTCCGGTGCCGGGCCAGGTCTGGTCGTCCAGGTCTGCGCGAACGCTGCCCGTGATCACGAACCGCCCGGGGCTCGGGTCGAGATCCACCGAACGCTTGACGGCGCCCAGGACCTCGGGAACGACCTGCCACTCGTCGATCAGCAGGGGCGTCGACCGCGCCGCCAGCGCCGCATCAGGGTCCGCCCGGAAGGCTTCGGCTTCAGCCGGGCGGTCAAGACGAGCCAGGTCGGCGACATGCCGGAGGGCTGTGGTCGTCTTGCCGGCTGCCCGCGGGCCGGTGAGCATGACGGCAGGCGCGTGTGCCAGCAGTGTGGCCAACTGCCCGTCGACCAGGCGCGGGACATAGTCGCTCATCGGAACAGAGTACAAGTTCTGCGGGCACTTGAGTACAAGTTCTGCGGGCACTTGAGTACAAGTTCTGCGGGCGCCTCAGTACACGTTCTGCGCCTACTGGGGCCGCAGCCGCAGGCCCTGCATGCCGCCGTCCACAGCCAGCGCGGTGCCGGTGGTCGACCCGGCCCGCGGGCTCGCCAGGTAGGCGATGGCCTCGGCGACCTCCTGCGCGGTGACCAGCCGGCCCTGCGGCTGCCGCGCCGCCAGCGCGGTCCGCTCGGCCTCCGGGTCGGCGGCCGCGTCCAGCAGCCGGCCGACCCAGGGGGTGTCGGCGGTGCCGGGGTTGACGCAGTTGACCCGGATGCCCTCGCCGCAGGTGGTCGGCGGCCATCGCCAGGGTCAGCGACTAGCACCGCACCCTTGGTCGCGCTGTACAGCGCCCGCTGCGGCAGCCCGGCGGTGGCGGCGATCGAGCAGGTGTTGACGATCGCCGCCGCGACTGGAGCGCGCAGGTGCGGCAGCGCCGCCCGGGTCACCCGCACCATGCCGACCACGTTGACGTCGAAGACCCGGTGCCACTCGTCGTCGTCGTTGTCCTCGACGGTGCCCTGGGCCCCGACCCCGGCGTTGTTGACCACGATGTCGAGCCCGCCCAGGTCACCGGCGGCCTCGGCGACCGCCCGTCGGACCGGCGGCGTCGTCACCGACATCGGCGGCCAGCCAACGGATCCCGCCGCCGTCGGGCGGAGGCTGCAGGTCGAGGGACACGACGTCGGCGCCGTCCTCGGCGAAGCGCCGTACCGTCGCCAGCCCGATCCCGGAGGACCCCCCGGTGACCAGCACCTTCACAGACTCAGCCATCACATTCTCCTGTCGTCGAATCCAAGGGCGGTTTCTGCCACGACCCGTCGGTCGTCAATGCGACTCCCGGGACACCCGGTCGCCGCTGCGTGCCGACCAGGAAGTCGAGATCGGCACCGGTGTCGGCCTGCATGACGTGGTCGACGTACAGCCGCTCCCAGCCGCGAGTCGGTGCGGCGTAGGCGTTCTGCGAGGCCGCCGAGGCCGGGCGGGCAGCGAGTCCGGCGGCGTCGACCTCGACGTCCAGGCGGCGCGCGGGCACGTCGAGCACGACCCAGTCGCCGGTGACGACCAGCCCCAGCGGGCCGCCGGCCGCCGCCTCGGGCGCGACGTGCAGCACCACGGTGCCGTAGGCCGTGCCGCTCATCCGGCCGTCGCAGATCCGCACCATGTCACGGACCCCACGCTGCAAGCAGCTTCTGCGGCAGCGGCATGTTGGCGACCTCGGGCATGCCCGGGTAGCCCTTGGGGCCGCAGCCCGCGCAGCACCAGCACCGAGGTCGTCGTCGACGTCCAGGTCGGGGTCGTCGATCCGGGCGTGCAGGTCCTCGATGCTGTCGAAGACCACGGCCCGGCCGCGGTGCTGCAGCAGCGCGGCCGTGGCGGCCGCGGGCTTGATGACGGCGCCGTCCGGGGCCAGGTTGCCGCGCAGCACGGCGATGCCGGCGTCGGCCATGCAGCGGCGCCGACGCGTGCCCGGATCACCTCGAGGTCCCAGATCGGCGCGTCGTCGAGGTGGTCGACCAGCGGCCGACCGGTGACCGTCAGGGCCGTCGGGTCGAGCAGGTCGCGCACCTCGCGCAGCACCGCCAGCAGTCCACCGGCCCGGAAGAAGTCGTCCATCAGGAACCGGCCGGCCGGCTGCAGGTCGACCAGCAGCGGCACCTCGGCGCCCGTACGGTCGAAGTCGTCGAGGGTCAGCTCGACCCCGGCCCGGCCCGCGATCGCCAGCAGATGGACGACGGCGTTGGTCGACCCACCAGTCGCCGCCAGCGCCACGATCGCGTTCAGGAACGAGCCGCGGCTGAACACCGCGCTCGGGCGACGGTCGGCGTCGCACCAGCTCGACGGCCAGCCGACCGGTGGCATGCGCCCGCTTCGAGCAGCCGGCTGTCCGGCGCCGGAGTGCCGGCCAGGCCGGGCATCGTGAAGCCGAGCGCCTCGGCCATCACCGCCATCGTCGAGGCGGTGCCCATGGTGTTGCAGTGCCCCCGGCTGCGGATCATCGCCGACTCCGAGCGCAGGAACTCCGGCTCGGAGAGCTGACCGGCCCGCACCTCCTCGCTGAGCCGCCAGACGTCGGTGCCGCACCCCAGCGGCTTGCCCTGGAAGGTGCCGGTCAGCATCGGCCCGCCGGGAACCACCACCGCAGGCAGGTCGACCGAGGCGGCAGCCATCAGCAGCGAGGGGATGGTCTTGTCGCAGCCGCCCAGCAGCACCACCCCGTCGATCGGGTTGGCGCGCAGCATCTCCTCGGTGGCCATCGCCGCCAGGTTGCGCCACAGCATCGCGGTCGGGCGCACCTGGGTCTCCCCGAGCGAGACCACCGGCAGGTTCAGCGGCACCCCGCCGGCCTCCCAGATGCCGTTCTTCACGCTGTCGGCCACCTCGTCCAGGTGGCTGTTGCACGGCGTCAGGTCGGAGGCCGTGTTGGCGATGGCGATGTGCGGGCGACCGTCGAACGCACCGGCCGGCAACCCCCGCCGCATCCACGCCCGGTGGATGTAGGCATTGCGGTCGTTGCCCTGGTACCACTGCGCACTGCGCCGTTCGGTCATGGTCGTCCTCGTCACAGTCGGGGGTCGATGTGCATCTTGGGGCCCAGGCCAGCGCCGTCCGGGCGCTGCCCCCGCAGGATGTCGGCGACGCCGTCCAGCCCGACTGTGGCGGCCACCAGCGGGCGCGGGTCGACAGCCCCTGAGGCGTACTGCTCGACGGCGCCGGTCAGCCCGGGTGACCCGCTCAGGATGCCCACCGCCGTCACGTCCTTCAACGCCAGGGTGCGGGTGTCGACGGTGCTGGGGCTGCCCGCCAGCCCGACGTAGACGACCCGGCCCGCGGGCTCGACCAGCTCGAGCGCGCGGGCAGGCAGGGACGGCGCGTTCGAGGCGTCGACGACCGCGTCGAACGGCAGGTCGGGCAGCTCGTCGCCCGTCCACACGCCCGCGAAGGCCCGCCCGTGCGGACTGCTCGCCGGCCCGGAGCCGGCCAGGCTGCGGGCGAACGCCAACGACCGCTCCGACCGACCCATCAGGTGCACCTGCGCCCCGCGGGCGGCGGCGAACAGCGCCACCAGCAGCCCGATCGTGCCCGGGCCCGAGCACCAGCACCCGTTGCCCGGCGTCCAGGTTCGCCGCCCAGACCGAGCGCAGTGCGTTGCCGCCCGGCTCGACCATCGCCCCCGTCGCGGCGTCGACGTGGTCGGGCAGGGCGTGCAGCGAGGTGACCGGCACCGCCAGCTGCTCGGCGAGGGCGCCGGCGAAGCCGCCGCGGATGCCCACCTCGAACCGGTCGGCGCACACGTGCTGGTGGCCGCCCAGGCAGCGGCGGCAGCGGCCACAGCCGAGCATGGTGTCACCGGTCACCCGTCGGCCCACCCACTCGGCGGCCACGCCCTCACCGACCGCGGCGACCGTGCCGCACCACTCGTGGCCCAGCCGCAGCGGGAAGCTCGCGTGCCCCTCGTGCAGGTAGGCCATCTCGCCGGTGAAGAACTCGACGTCGGTGCCGCAGACGCCGACCCGCTCGACGTCGACCACCACCTGACCGGGCTCCGCCCGCGGCGGGTCGACGTCCTGGACGGCGGCCTCACCGGGTGCCGTGACGACGAAGGCGCGCATGCCGTTACCGGTGGGCCACGGACGGCGCCAGGACCCTCTGGCGCTGCGCGCCCAGCCCGTCGATGCCCAGCTCCATCACGTCACCGGGCTGCAGCCAGATCGGCGGCGTGAAGCCGAGACCGACCCCAGGCGGGGTGCCGGTGTTGATCAGGTCGCCGGGCTCGAGCACCATGAACTGGCTCAGGTAGTGCACGATGAAGTACGGGTCGAAGACCATGGTCGAGGTCGACCCGGTCTGGCGCCGCACCCCGTTGACGTCGAGCCACATGCCCAGGTCGTGGACGTCGGGGATCTCGTCGGGGGTGACCAGCCACGGCCCGGCCGGGTTGAACGTCTCGGCCGACTTGCCCTTGGTCCACTGGCCGCCGCGCTCCATCTGGAAGGCACGTTCGCTGACGTCGTTGACGACGCAGTAGCCCGCGATCACGGCGGCGGCGTCCTCGACCGAGTCGAGGTAGCTGGTGCGCCGTCCGATGACGATGCCCAGCTCGACCTCCCAGTCGGGCTTGGTCGACCCGCGCGGGATCCGGACGTCGTCGTTCGGGCCGATCAGGGTGTTCGGCGACTTGGTGAACAGGATCGGCTCGGCCGGCACCTGCTGACCGGTCTCGGCGGCATGGTCGCTGTAGTTCAGCCCGATGCACAGGATCTGATGCGGCCGGGCGAACGGCGCCCCGATCCGCTCCCCGGCGAAGCGTGAGACCTGTTCCGTAGCAAGGCGTTCGGCCACCACCGGGGCCAGGGAGGTCAGCCCGTCGGCGCCGAAGAAGGCCTCGTCGAAGTCGCGGACGACGTCCGAGACGTCGACGTAGGTGGCGTCGTCGAGCCGGACGACGGGCCTCTCGGCTCCGAACGCTCCGATCCGCATCAGGTACACAGGGGCTCCTTCGTCGTCGTGACCACTCGCCGGACGACGAAGGTAGTCTCCAAGGCGTTCCCGATCGTAGAGCAGCCTTCCGGTCACGAGAACGGCACCCTCCCCCACGTCACCGAGTCCCCAGGAGCACCGTGCGGACAGCCATCGTCACCAGCGCCGGCGTGGTCGGGCCCAACAAGCCGCTGTGGCAGACCACCGACGCGGAGTGGCGCACGAAGTTCGACGTCAACGTGCTCGGCGTCGTCCATCTGTGTCGCGCCGCCGTGTGGGTCAATCCTCGCGCCGATCCATCCGATTCGTGCCGATCCGATCGACCAGAGGCGCTCGACTGTCAGCTCTTGCGCCCGACCAGACTCTCCAGCGGAACATCGATCCGATGGACACCTTCGCCGAACTCGACAACGAGCCGCGCCTGGCCACCCAATGCCTCCAGATAGGCCTGAAGGGTCGACAGCAGAAGATCCGGACGTCGTTCCATCTTAGCCACGGCCGCCTGACCCACCCCCAGCACAGAGGCGAGCTCGGCCTGGGTGAGGTTGGCCGCATGTCGAATCATGGCCAGACCCATGGCATGGTCTCGGTCGGCCTGACGAATCTCTCGCCTGCGCACCGCTACCGGCTCCACCAACTCTGGATGCCGGGCTCGCAGAGCCTGAAGGCGTTCCGAGCCACGCACGAAGGTGATCTCACCGCCCGGCTCCTCGGCCGGTTCATCGGCCGTCTTACGCCGGGGCCGCGCGGGAGTCTTTGCCTCGCTAGCGCTCATCGCCGCCTCCATTCTCGCGCAACCACTGATCCACCATCGCCTCGCACCGGGTCGCCGCGCTCGCGTACCAGACATCTCCCAGGCGCGCCTTGTCAAATCCCATCAACGCAATCACCGCTGTCGCCCGGTCGGGGAACCACACGATGATCCTTATGGCTACCTGTGTGGGTGGAACGGGTGAGCCAGGCGCCATAGTTCGTGTCGGCGCGCCTGCCTCACCCTCTTGAATGTCGCCGTCTCGACAGCCGGCGCTCCCCGGAGGTTCTCGAGCTCGTCCAGCAGAGCCAACACCCACTCCAGCGCCGCGCCGCCTCGCTCCTCGACCCACGACAGCCACCGATCGAAGTCGCCCGTCCAGTCGATGAGCACGAAGCAACTATGCCATGCACGGACTATTCCACGCAAGGACTATCCATCGTCGCGGGGCGCTCATCTGCGGTGGGAGGCACGGGACCCTATCGGCGCCCGCTCGATAGCCTTGGTATGGCTTGCGGCCCAAACCATACTAAGGAGAACGCTTGGTATGGCCTACCGCCTTGATCATTTGACGGGCGGACGAACTGCACCTCAGCCCATCGAGCCGGTGTAGCGGCGTAGCTCGCCGTGCCACAGGCGGGACGTCACGGCGACCGTCGTGACGGTCAAGGCCACCGAGGCGAGTGCCCACCACAGGTTCAGGGTGCCGTAGAACAGCTGTGCCGGAACGGTGGTCAGGAAGGTGACCGGCACGACCACCGTCATCACCAGGTGCAGCACCGGACCGTAGAGCGGGGTGGGCACGCGAGCCAAGGTTGTGCACGGCCGCGAGCGCGAAGGTGGCGTCGAAGCGCACGTGGGTCAGCGCCTTGTAGGTGACCAGCACCCCGGCCGCCCAGAGCAGCACACAGGCGCACGCCACCGCCACTGCGGTCGCGACGGCCGCCAGGACGGACGGCGGGCCACCGCCGACCACGACTGCGCCGGCGGCCAGGCCCAGCGCCAGCACGGCCTTCGGGGTGTCCTGCACGTAGATCGTGCCCAGCGTGCACAGCAGCAGCGAGTTGACCGGCCGCAGCAGCACAACGTCGAGCGTGCCGTGCTTGATCTCGTGCTCGAGCCGGCGGTGGTTGGTGACGATCACCATCCACAGCACGGCGTCGAGCAGGTACCAGATCGCCGACAGGAACAGCAGCCGGGGCAGCGTCCAGCCCTGCATCACGGGCCCGTGGGCCGAGACCACCAGCATCGGCGCGACGGCGATCCCGAGCCACAGCCCCGACACCAGGGTGCCGCTGACCAGGTCGACCCGGTACTCGGCGGCCCCGCTGAACTCTGCCCGCCAGCCCCACCAGATCGCCCGCACGCTGCGACCCAGCTGCCCGCTGCTGCGCCGTCCAGGAACGTCGACCTGACCGCCCGGGCTCACGTGCCCACCGCCTCGTAGCGGACCAGGGCCCGGCGCCACAGCCGCCGATACCCTAGGTGCAGCCCGACCACCCACAGTACCGCCTCGAGAACCGTCGCGGCACCGTAGGTGCCGATGCCGCTGAGGATCTCGGGCCCGGCGGCGTCGGCGAACCACAACGGCTGGTGCCGCACCAGAACCGGCAGCGCACCGGGCAGCAGCCCCACCGGGGCGACGATCCCGCCCAGGATCCACTCCGCCCCGACCAGCAGCCCCTGCACCCCTTGCGCCTTGGTCATCCAGAAAGCCAGTGCGGCCGACATCGCCGCCAGGTACGTCGTCGCCACCAGCCCCAGCACCGTCACTGTCACCGCGACCAGCCACGCTCCCGGGCCGGCCCGGACGGTGCCGCCGGCCAGAACGAGGACGACGGCGACCAGTGCCACCACTACCGGTAGGCCGTAGACCTTCTCGGCCAGCGCCCGCGCCACCAGCGGGTGGATCGGATGGCTGGGCCGCAGCAGCAGTGCCGACAGCTGCCCGCTGTAGACCAGGTCGCCGAGCCCGAAGATGACCGGCATGATCACCTGCAGGCTGGTGGTCACCATCAGCAGGCAGAAGTACGTCGTGAACTGACCGGCACTGATCCCCTGCACCGGCCCCGCCGAGGCCGCTCCCCGCCACAGCGCCAGGAACCCCAACGGCACCAGCCAGGCCAGCACCCCCAGCATCAGCTGGGCCCGGAACTGCGATGCCGCCTGCAGCTCGGCCCGCAACAGCCCGCCGTAGACCGCCGGCACCCGGGTCACGGGCTCACCCGGTACAGGTCACGCAGGGTCTCCTCGAGCGGCGGATCGGCCAAGGAGACGTCGGCGACGCCGTCCAGCTGTTCGAGGGCCCCGACCACGGCCCCGGCCCGGCCGCGCGCCACCTCGAGCACGACGGTGGCCGGGGTGTGCTCCACCAGGGTGCCCAGCCCGTCGAGAGCCGTCCCGGTCAGGAACGCACTGTCGAGCACCGCGCCGTCGAGCGGGCGCGACAGCCGGGCCGTCACCCGCTGGCGGTCACCGGCGAGTCCCTTCAGCTCGGCGAGCGAGCCGTTGAACGTGATCCGCCCCTGCGAGATGGTCATCACCCGGTCGCAGAGCGCCTCGATGTCGGCCAGGTAGTGCGAGGTCAGGATCACCGCCGCGCCGGCACGACGGGTGTAGCCCGCCACGAACTGCCGGATCATCGCCTGGGCGTCGAAGTCGAGCCCCAGGGTCGGCTCGTCGAGCAGGACGACGGACGGACGGTGCAGCAGGGCCACGACGAACTCGCATCGCATCCGCTGGCCCAGGCTCAGCTTGCGAGCCGGCTGGCGCACCAGCTGCTCCAGGTCGAGCAGGGCCATCAGTTCGTCGCGGGTGTCGGTGAACGCGGCACGGTCGAGGTCGTAGATCACCCGGTGCAGCTCGAAGGACTCCAGCACCGGCAGATCGGGGTTGAGCTGCCACCGCTGCCCCATCACGAAACCGAGCCGCTGCAGGAACTCCGGCCGACGCTGGGACGGCGTGAAGCCCAGCACCTCGACCTCACCCTCGGTCGGGGTGAGCAGCCCGGCGACGCACTTCAAGGTGGTGGTCTTGCCCGACCCGTTCGGCCCCAGCAGGCCCAGGACCACGCCGCCGTCCAGGGTGAAGCTGACGTCGTCGACGGCGGTGACGGTGCGGTACTCGCGGTGCACCATCGAGCGCAACGCAGCAGCCAGACCCGGCTCGCGCACCGTGACCGAGAACCGGCGGGTCAGGGAATCGACACGGATCATCCACGGCTCCTGTCCGGGTAGCACGGCGGGGCAGCGGCCGCGGCGGTATTCGTTGGTACCACGGCACTCACGCCCACGAACAGTCATTTGCACCGGCCGCCGGGCACCCGGCAGGCCCAGTCACCGGCTAGGGACGGCGGCGGTACCGGGCTACCACGTCGCGGATCGGCGGGACGACCACGCCCCGCGAGGCGAGCCGGCGGCGCACCTTGCGACGGCTGACGACGATGCCCACCAGACCCAGCGCCCACACCAGGTACTGCACGCACATCGCGACCCTGAAGTCGTCGAGCCCGTAGGTCGCCGCTCCCCCGGTGCGCGCGTCGATGACCAGGCCGACCAGCTGGATCGTCACCAGCGCGGCGATGAAGCCACCGACGTTGACGATGCCGGTCGCGGTGCCGAGCCGGTTGGTCGGGTTGAAGGTGCGGGCGAAGTCGAAGCCGATCATCGACCCGGGGCCGCCCACGGCCAGACTGACCACCAGCAGCACGAGCACCGGCAGCGGCGCCGGCCCGGGCCACAGCAGCACCGTCGTCCAGGCCACGACGTTGGCCCCGACGATGCCGAGCACCAGCCACGACCGGCGCAACGGGTGGCGCTGCACGAGCACCCCCAGGACCGGACCCGTCACGATGCCGACGAACACCATGAGCGTCAGCAGGGCACCAGCGGTCCGCGGCGAGAGCCCCTCTGCCGCACGCAGGAACGGGTAGCCCCAGGCCAGTACGAACGTGGTGCCGGGGAACTGGGTCGTGAAGTGGGTCCACAGTCCCAGCCGGGTGCCGGGGTGGCGCCAGGCACTGCGCAGGTCGATGAACACTCGTCTGGCGTCGGTCGGGCGCGTCGAGCGGGCGGATCCGGGCGGGGTGTCGCGTACCAGGGCGAGCACCAGCACCCCCATGACCACCCCGAGCGCACCGGCCGACCCGAACGCCGCCTCCCATCCCGGCCCGTGCAGCAGCGCGACGAACGGGACGGCGGACAGCACCTGGCCCAGCTGGCCGACCAGCCCGGTCAGCTGCGTCAGCAGCGGCACCCGCCGCGGTGGGAACCAGGCCGGCACCAGCCGCAGCACCGAGATGAAGGTGGCCGCGTCACCGGCCCCGACCACCGCCCGCCCCAGGTAGGCCAGCGGCACCGACGACGACAGTGCGAGCACCAGCTGTCCGGTCGCCATGGCGAGCGCCCCGACGGCGATCAGCCGTCGCGAGCCGAACCGGTCGAGCGCGACCCCCACGGGCACCTGGAGGGCGGCGTACACCAGCAGCTGCAGCACCGTGAAACCGGCGAGCACCCCGGCCGAGACCTCGAAGCGGCTCGCAGCGTCGATCCCGGAGACCCCGAACGAGGTGCGCTGCAGCACCGCCGTGATGTAGGCGCTGAGGCCGACGAGCCATACGAAGTGGGCGCGACGAGAGGTGGCCATGTCCCCACCAGTGTGACGCCTCGCCCCACCCTCCGGCGTAGCGGCCCCGGCAGGTCGCGCCGCCGCCGCAGTAGGTTGAACCTATGTCGGGCCGGGTGACGCTGCAGCAGCTGACGTACTTCGTCGCCGCGGTGCGCCACGGGTCGTTCTCGTCGGCCGCGCTCGCCCTGCACGTGGCCCAGCCGAGCCTGTCCGAGCAGATCCGGCGCCTCGAGCGCCACCTCGGGGTGACCCTGTTCGTGCGCACCAACCGCCGACTGATGCTCACCGAGGCGGGCCGGCTGTTCCTGCCTCGGGCCGAGACCGCGCTCGAGGCGGCCGAGCAGGCCGTCGACTCGGTGCGCTCGGTGCGCTCGCTGAGCGGCGGGACGGTCTCGTTCGGCACCTTCAGCAGCGCCCACCACTTCCTGCTGGCCGACCTGGTCACCCAGTTCCGCCGGCGCTACCCCGACGTGGGACTGCGGATCATCGGGCGCAACTCCGCCGAGGTGGTCGAGGCCGTGCGCGACGGCCGGCTCGAGGCGGGCCTGGTCGCGCTGCCGATCGCCGACCAGGGCCTCGACGTCACCCCACCGGTCTGGACCGCCGAGGTGGTCTACGCCAGCGCCGACCCGGCCCACCTGACCGGCCCGGTGTCGACCGAGCAGCTCGCCCTGGCCCCGCTGGTGCTGCCCGAGGCCGGGTGGGGGGCGCAGGACCCGACCCGACGCCAGCTGAGCGAGCGGGCCAGGGCGGCCGGGGTGACCATCGAGCCGACCGTCGAGGTCGAGCTGCCGTCCGCGGTGCTCGACCTCGCCGCTCGCGGGGTCGGCGACACCGTCGTCTCGCGCCCGCTGCTGGTCGCGCTCGGCTACGCCGACCGACTGGGTTGCGTGCCGCTCGACCCGCCGATGCACGAGACGTTCGCCTTCGTCACCCGCCGCGGGGTACCGGTCAGCCCGGCCAGCGCGGCCCTGATCACCATGGCCGCCAACCTGCTGCGCCGCCTGTCGGTCTGAAGGCAGGTCGGGCCAGGCCGGCCGCCGTCCGGGGCAGGCCCGCCGCCCGTCCGGCCAGGCCCGCCGCCGTCCGGGCTGCCGACCTGCCATAGCCCGCACCTCTGGCACCCGGCGGCACAACGCGCTGGACGACGCCGCTCACCGGCCCACATAGTCGGCTCATGTCAGACGTGACGACGACTGCGGTCGTGAGCGGTGCCGCCAGCGGCATGGGCTACTCGGTGGCGCAGCGGTTCGTGGCCGAGGGCTGGACCGTGCTCGGGCTCGACCGTGACGAGGCCGCCCTGGCCACCACCCGGGCCTCGCTCGGCGAGCGGTTCGTGGCGCTCGCCGTCGACATCTGCGACCGGGACGCCGTGGCACACGCCGTCCAGCAGTCGCAGGACGGCGGTGAGCTGCGGACGGTGGTGAACGCCGCGGGGATCTACCCGACCAGCACCCTCGACGACTACACCGACGAGGTGTACCGGCAGATCTTCGACGTCAACGTGCTGGGCACCCTCAACGTCACCGCGGCCTGTCTGCCGCGGATGCGCGCCCACGGCGCCGGTGGCGGCGTCGTCAATTTCGCCTCGATCGACGCGTTCGCCGTCAGCCGGGGGCAGCTGCTCTACAGCGCGTCCAAGGCCGCGGTCGTGTCGCTGACCCGGTCGCTGGCGATCGAGCTGGCCGGCGACGGCATCGCCGTCAACGCCGTCGCCCCGGGGTGGGTCGAGACTGCCGGCACCCTGGCCGGAGGTCGACTGGCGGAGGCCGTCAAGGCAGTGCCGCTGGGGCGGGCCGCCCGGCCCGAGGAGATCGCCGACTGGGTGTGGCGCATCGGCAGCGTGCCCGGCTCGTACCTGACCGGGGAGACGATCGTCATCAGCGGCGGCCTCGTCATGCGCTGACCCCGGGCCTGTCGTCGATGTCCTGCAAACCGTGAGCCCTGGCTCACGTCCTGCAGGACATCGATGGCCGCAGTCCGGTGATCGGCTTCGATCGATGGTCCAAGCCCGCTACCGTCAGGACGAGCGACGTACGGAGGTGATCATGTGGATGCCTGCACGGTCGAGCGGACCGATGCCCGCCCGTGGTCGGAGAATCAACTGGAAACCCTTTTCGCCGAAGGGTTTCCGGCGTTCATCACCGCCGACCTCGAGGTGAAGAAGTACATCACCCGCGTGCGTGAGTACTTCCCCCACCTCGACGTGATGCTCGTGACCGAGGCCGACGAACCCGTGGCCACCGGGTGGGGGGTGCCCATCACCTGGTCGGGCGAGGTGGCCAAGCTGCCGACGTCGTTCGCCGACATCCTGCGTCGAGCCGTGGCGGGACACGAGTCGGGTGAGGCCGCGAACACCCTCGTCATCTGCGGAGGCGTCGTCCACCCCTCCCTCAAGGGCACCGGGGCGGCCACCGACCTTGTTCGCGCCCTGAGTGGCACCGGTCAGGGCCTTGGCCTGCCTCACCTGCTCGCTCCGGTGCGCCCGACTCGCAAGCACCTCTACCCGATCGTCACGATCGCCGAGTACGCGGCGTGGGTCAGGGACGACGGCCTGCCGTTCGACCCCTGGCTGCGACTTCACGTTCGTGCAGGGGGGCGCATCATCGCGCTGGCACCAGCGGCTCAGACGATGACCGGGACTGTGCGGGACTGGGAGGAATGGACCGGGTTGGCGCTGCCCGCGACGGGTGAGTACGTCATCCCGCAGGGCATGAGCCTGCTGCGCATCGACCTCGCCTCGAACCTGGGTACCTACGTCGAGCCCAACATCTGGGTCCAGCACAGGTAACGGCACCCGGACCCGCGCCCCGAGACCGAGTGGTCACAGATGGCCGCCTCCCCCACCCACCCTCGCGCCGAGTGGTCACAGATGGCCGCCTCCCTCACCCGCCCTCGCGCCGAGTGGTCACAGATGGCCGCCTCGCCCGCTCGCAGGCGAACATCTGCGACCACTCGGTGACGCGGTAGCGGCCATCTGTGACCACTCGATGACACGAGTCAGCGGGCCAGGTAACCGCCGTCGACGACGATCTCGGTGCCGGTGATGAACGTGGCGTCGTCGGAGGCGAGGAACGCCACGGTGCCCGCGATCTCGGCGACGTCCGCCCGTCGGCCGAGCGGGGTGAAGGGGACGACGCCGCCGCCCTCCTCCTTCTCGTTCATCGGGGTCCGCACGCCACCCGGGCAGATCGAGTTCACCCGGATCAGGTCACCCGCATGCTCCAGGGCAGCGGTCTTGGTCATCGCCACGACGGCCGCCTTGCTCGCGCAGTAGGCGATGTAGCCGGGGGCGCCGGCCAGTCCGAAGATCGACGAGACGTTGACGATCGACCCGCCCCCGCGGGCCTGCATCGCCGGGACCGCCGCCTGCATGCCGAGCAGCACCCCGGTGATGTTGACGGCCAGCAGGTCGTTCCAGTCCTCGACCCTCTCCTCGAGCATGGGGTTCACATGGATGATCCCGGCGTTGTTGACCAGCACGTCGAGGCCCCCGAACCGCTCGGTCGCCACGGCCACCACCGACGCCCAGTCGGCCGGCGAGGTGACGTCGAGCGGCACGAACGTGACGTCGAGGCCCTCGGCCTGCAACCGGGCCGCCTCAGCGAAGCCCGCGTCGTGCAGCACGTCGCCGCACACCACGTGGGCGCCCTCGCCGGCCAGCCTGCGGGCATGAGCGGCACCCTGACCGCGGGCGCCACCGCTGACGACGGCCACCTTGCCGTCGAGCCTCCTGATGACAGCGGCCATGGTCAACTCACCGTCGACCCGGTCGAGCGGGCGGCGGTGCCCGAGGGGGAGGCATTCGCCGAGGGGGAGGCATTCGCCGAGGGGGAGGCATTCGCCGAGCGGGAGGCATTCGCCGAGCGGGAGGCGGTCGCCAGGCGGGAGGCCTGTTCGGATGCGCCTGCGGGAGCGGCCTTCTCGAGCCGGCTGAGCAGCACGGCAGTGTGCTTCATCTGGGCGTTCCAGTCCGGCCGCACGATGTCGACCCGGCGGTCGGCCTGCTGCTCGGCGGCCATCCGGGCCGCGACCGGCACGTCGGACCGCTCGGTCAACCGCAGCATGCGAGCGACCAGCTCGGCCTGGGCCGAGTAGACCGGCAGCTGCGGCCCGCGCGGAGCGGCCAGGCCGATGAAGTAGAGCCGTTCCAGTCCGACCGGCAGCGTCAGCCCACCCACCCGCAGCGGCACCCCGTCGTCCCACTGCAGCAGCTCGGGCCGCAGGAACGGCAGGCTCACCTCGAACCCGGTGGCCCACAGGATCGTGTCGAAGTCCCGCGCCGTGCCGTCGGTGAAGTGGACGGTGCTGCCGTCGAGCCGCTCGAGCCCGGGGACGACGGTGATGCGGCCGTGGTGGATCCAGTAGAGCAGCAGGTTGTTGACCACCGGCGGCTGCCGGTTCAGGTTGCGGGTGACCGGCTCCGGCAGCCCGGCATACGCCGTCGGCGGGCCGACCACGACGTTCACCAGTGCTCGGGTGATCCGCTCCTGGACGACGACGGGCAGCCTGGCCAGCCAGTGCATCTCGGCCCGCGGTCGGCCGAAGAACGCCTTGGGCAGGAACACCTGGCCGCGTCGCACCGAGATGTGGGCCAGCTTGCGTGCCATCGCGGCGTCCACCGCCAGGTCGCAGCCGGAGTTGCCGGCACCGACCACCAGCACCCGCTCTCCGGGCACGTCCGAGATGTCGTGGTACTGCGAGGAATGCAGCGACTGCCCGGTGAACGTGCCCGGGTAGGAGGGCATCCGGGGGTGCCAGAGGTGGCCGTTGGCCACCAGGACACCGTCGTAGTCGGCGCGGAGGTCGTCGCTGGTCTCGACCGTCCAGCCGCCCTCGCCCCGCTCGCCGATCGGCTCGACCGAGGTCACTTCTGTGTCGAACGTGATGGCGTCGTAGAGGCCGTGGTGGCGGGCGAACGACTCCTGGTACTCGCGCATCTGGTCGCGGCTGGGGTAGACGGGGTAGCTGTCGGGCATCGGGTAGCCCGCGAACCCGGACACGTCCCGCGAGGTGATCAGGTGCAGCGACTCGTAGTCGGTGTGCCAGTGCCCGGCCACCCGGTCGGTCTGCTCGAAGCAGTCCACCGTGAACCCCTGGTCCCGCAGCACCTGAGTGGCCGCCAGACCGGCTGCCCCGGCCCCGATCACGCAATACCGACGCTCTGTCATGGCTCAAGGCTGCGGCAGTACCCACGCACGGTCCAGCCCGAATCGACCACACCGGCCATAGTCCAGACCTTCGGGAATCGGCGCGTCGACGTCGGCGACCATCTGGCGTCGTCGAGGGCGGAGCCCCGGCGGGCTGCGCCGGGGCGGCTGCGGCAGACTGGGCCGCTCGAGCAGACTGGGCCGCTCGAGCAGACTGGGCCGCTCGAGCAGACTGGGCCGCTCGGGGCAGACTGGGCCGCTCGAGCAGACTGGGCCGCTCGGGGCAGACTGGGCCGCTCGAGGCAGGATGCCCCACGAAGGGACCCGATGTGCGGCTCTACGTCGACACCGCCGACCGAGCGCTGGCCGAGCCCCTGCTCGCGACCGGCCTGTTCGCCGGGATCACCACCAACCCGACGATCCTGGCGCGGGCCGGCCTCGGGGTGCAGGACGTCGACGACGTGCACCGGTGGGCGGTGGCGGCCGGGGCCCGCGAGGTGTTCCTGCAGGCCTGGGGCACCGAGGTCGAGACGCTGGTCGAGCGCGGCCTGCGGCTGCGCGAGCTGGGCGACGAGGTCGTCGTCAAGGTGCCGGCGTCCCGGGCCGGGGCCACCGTCTGCCGCCGGCTCTCGACGCAGGGCGTCCCGACGCTGCTGACGGCGGTCTACAGCCCCGCCCAGGCGTTGGTCGCCGCGGCGGCCGGGGCCACCTACCTGGCCCCCTACCTGGGGCAGCTGAACGACCAGGGCCGGGACGGCGAGGCCGAGGTGCTCGCGATGCACGAGGTGCTCGCGGCCACCGGCAGTCGCACCAAGGTGCTGCTCGCCAGCGTGCGCGACCTGCCGTCGATGGTCTCGCTGGCCCGCAGAGGCGTCGACTGCTTCACGATGGGTCCGGCGATCGCCGACCAGCTCTTCGCCGACGAGCTGACCGCCGCCGCGGTCGAGACGTTCGAGCAGGCCGTCCGGGCGACCGGGACCACGACCGAGGGACGACGATGACGCCGGTGGCACTGGGGATCGACCTGGGCACCAGCTCGGTCAAGGCGATGCTGCTCGACCCCGTCGACGGCGCGGTACTGGCACAGAGTGACGCGCCGTACCCGGTCGACCGGCCTCACCTCGGTTGGGCCGAGACCGACCCCGAGCAGTGGTCGGCCGCCGTCCGGCAGACGGTGGCCGCCGTGACCTCCGCCGTCCCGCATCGACCGGTCGCCGGCATCGGGCTGTCGGGCCAGATGCACGGCGTGGTGCTCTGCACCGGCGACGGCACCCCCACCCGAGCCGCGGTGCTGTGGGCCGACTCTCGCGCCGAGGCCGAGCTCGAGGTCTACCGGTCCCTGCCCCTGGGCGAGCTGGCTCGGCTGGCCAACCCGCTGAGCCCGGGCATGGCCGGACCGATCCTGGCCTGGCTGCACCGGCACGAGCCCCAGGCCGTGGCAACGGCTCGACATGCGTTGCAGCCCAAGGACTGGGTGCGGGCCCGACTGACCGGGCAGTTCGCGGCCGAGGCCAGTGACGCCTCGGGAACCCTGCTGTTCGACGTGCTCACCGAGGACTGGAGCGAGTCGCTGGTGGCCGCGCTCGGCATCCGCCGCGGCCTGCTGCCGCCGATCCTGGCGACCGCCGCCACCCACGCCGGGCAGCTGACACCCTCCGCCGCCGAGCAGCTGGGGCTGCCTGCGGGGATCCCGGTGGCGGCCGGGGCCGCCGACACCGCCGCGGCCATGCTCGGCTCGGGCCTGGTCGAGCCGGGCACGGTGCAGCTCACGATCGGCACCGGGGTACAGATCGTCACCGCGGTCGAAACCCCCACGGCTGAGCTGCTGCTGCAGGGCGCGGCGCCGGTGGTGCACCGCTACCGGTCGGCAGTGGCCGGCGGCTGGTACGCCATGGCGGCCGGCATGACCGGGGGCCAGACCCTGGACTGGGTGCGCCGGCTACTGGGCGTCGACTGGGCCGAGCTCTACGCCGCGGCCGGGCGGGCCCCCGAGCCGGACGACCCGGTGTTCCTGCCGCACCTGGTCGGCGAGCGGACGCCCTACCTGGACACCGGCATGCGCGGCGCCTGGACCGCCCTGAGCGCGCGCCACGACCGCACCACCCTGCTGGCGGCAGCACTCGAGGGGGTCGCCTTCGCCGTCCGGGACGGTCTGGACGTCCTGCCGGGGGTGCCGGCCTCGGGTCGCGAGCTGCGACTGGCCGGCGGCGGCACGACCTCACCCGCCTGGCGCCGGCTGCTCGCAGACGTGCTGGACGCCCGGCTTCAGGCGGTCGAGGTGCCGGGGGCCTCGGCTCGCGGCGCCGCCCTGCTCGGCGCCCAGGTCGCAGGGCTGGTGGACGGCGCCCGACTGGCCCAGATCATCACGGCCCGAACCACTCTCGTGGCTGAGCCGGGCCCGGGCACCGAGGTGCGGCGGCAGCGGCGGTCAGCCTACCTGACCACCCTGCAGGCGTTGCGCGCCGTGCAGCGCTGACCCACCACAGGCCGCGCCTGGCCGAGAGCCGCTGCGGCTCAGTGGCCGGGGGGGTCCTCGAGCGGGTCACCGACCAGACATAGGGCGATGTCCACCAGGCTGACCCGGTCGAGCTCGGCGATCTGGTGCCGCGGAAACCACGCGGCGTCCGCGGTGGTGCCGCCGACCTCGACCGCAAACTGCCCGCCGACGATGCGGGCTCGGTAGATGATCCGCAGATGATGCAGCGGCCGCTCGCCGCCGTCCGGGCGCCGCTCGGCGCTGCGGTGGCGACTGTCGATGCCGACATAGGCCCCCACCTCGACCTGGTAGCCGGTCTCCTCGGCGACCTCACGAACGACGGTCTCGCAGACCTGCTCGCCCGTCTCCATGCCCCCGCCCGGCAGGGTCCAGCCCTGATGCCGCAGGCCCGGCAGCGTCGGCGGCACCGACCAGTAGGTCAGCAGCACCAGGCCGTCCGCTCGATCCAGGCGTAGCACCCCACCCGCGTGTCCATCTCCATCCGATCAACCCTAGGGCTGGTCGGCCAGTCGACGGACGGCGTGGGGTCGGTGCCGGCGCGGGTGGCGTAGATGTTGCCGACGCGGTCGATCCGGACGGCCGGCCCGGCCTGCTCCATCCACGCGATCACCAGGCGTCGGGCCTGGGCATCCTCGTCGGTGAGGGCCAGCCGCCGCACCCCGCGCAACCCGGTCGTGGCGTCGTCGTAGCCGCCGATCTGCCTCAGCTCCATGAGGGTTCGACCACAGCCGGTCCCGGTTCACGCGCAGCGACGTGGCTGGGCTTGACCCCGGGGACGTCGGCTCCAGGTCGTGGGGAGTCACAGCGGTACCTCCAGGCTCACCTTGGCTCGACTCATCACGACGGACGTCGTGAAGCGACGCACGTTGTTGTTGCTGAAGAACAGCTCTCGGGTCAGCGCGGTGTACTGGTCCATGTCCGTGACCGCGAACACCAGCACGAAGTCCCACTCGCCCGTCACGTAGTAGCACTGCTGCACATTGCGGCAGCCGACGAAGCTGTGCCGGACGGCGTCCAGCAGGTCGACCCGCTCGCTGTGCACGGCGACCTGGGTGATGACGGTCAGCGGGTGCCCCACCCGCTCGGGGGCCAGGACGGCGCCGACCTTGGTGATCACCCCGGTCTCGGTCAGTCGCCGCAGGCGCCGGTTCACCGCTGCGGCCGACAGCCCGATCCGCGCACCCAGGCTCGCCTGCGGGGTACGCGCGTCCTGCTGGAGGGCGGCCAGCAGCTGCAGGTCGTGCGGATCCAGGTCGGGGGCCATGGGTGAACTGTGCCCGCCCGGAATCCCTTGTGCAATATTCATGCACACATCCGTCAGATTCTGGCTAAAGATTGCATCAGTTTGAAACGATCCTGCGTCACGGCCAGGATCGGTGCATGGCCACCCATACGTCCGACACCCTCGGCCCTCGGCTGCGGGTCTGGCGCCACGCCCTGCACGAGCGGCCCGAGCTGGGGTTCCAGGAGCAGTGGACCAGCGACTACCTCGCCCGGACCCTGACCGATCTCGGCCTGACCGTCACCCGCGGCATCGGCGGCACCGGCCTCGTGGCCACGCTGCGGCTCGGCGACGGGCCACGCAGCATCGGGATCCGCGCCGACATGGACGCCCTGGCGCTGCACGAACGCGAGGGTCGTCCCTACCGCTCCCGCAACGACGGGGCCATGCACGCCTGCGGTCACGACGGACACATGGCGATGGCGCTCGGAGCAGCCCTGCTGCTCAGCCAGGAGTCACACATGACCGATTCCGGGCCGTCGGAACCGGATTCTGCGACCCCTCGTCGAGGACGTCTCGACGGCACCGTGCACTTCGTCTTCCAACCGGCCGAGGAGCACGGCCTCGGCGCCAAGGCGATGATCGCCGATGGCCTGCTCGAGCGGTTCCCGATGGACGCGATCTACGGCCTGCACACCATGCCGGGGTTCGCTGCGGGCAGCCTGCACACCCGGGCCGGCGCCATCATGGCCAGCGAGGACACCTTCGAGATCCGGATCACCGGGCGGGGCGGGCACGCCGCCCGGCCCCACATGGTCGTCGACCCTCTCGTGATCGGTGCCCAGGTGGTGCTGGCCCTGCAGGCAGTGGTCTCCCGCAACCTGGACCCGAGCATGTCCGCCGTCCTGTCGTGCACGGAGTTCGTCACCGACGGCGTCCGCAACGCGATCCCGAACGAGGTGGTCATCTCGGGCGACACCCGCAGCTACTCCGCCGCGGTGCAGACCATGCTCGAACGACGCCTCCACGAGATCAGCGAGGGCATCTGCGCGGCCCACGGCGCCACCTGCACGGTGCGCTACTCCCACGAGTTCGAGCCCACCGTCAACACCGAGACCTCTGCGGCCACCGCCGTTGCGGCCGCCCTGGCCACGGTGCCCGCCGACCAGGTGGACGGCGACACGCCACCGATCATGGCCTCCGAGGATTTCGGCGCCTTCCTGCGTCAGGTGCCGGGCTGCTTCACCTTCATCGGCAACGGCATGCTGCCCGAACCCGGCGGAACCCCCTTGCACAGCGCCGGTTTCGACTTCAACGACGACCTGCTCGAGGTCGGCGCCCGGTACTACGTCGAGCTGGTCCGCCGCTCCCTCACCCCGGGGACGACCCGATGACCGCCCCCGGGCACCCCGACGTCGACGGGCCGGCGGCCTGGCACGCCCACCCCCGCGACCGGCACTGGACCGCGGCCGGCCCGTCGTCCGACGCGCTCGCCTTCCACCGCACCCTGCCCGGCTACGCGCCCACCCCATTGATCGAGCTGCCCGCCCTGGCGACCGAGCTGGAGGTGGGCCGGGTGTTCGCCAAGGACGAGTCGCACCGGCTGGGGCTACCGGCCTTCAAAGCGCTCGGCGCCTCGTGGGCAGTGCACCGGGTGCTCGCGCAGGCCGCCGGCCCGGTGACGGGCGGCGGCCCGACCATGCTGGTCACCGCCACCGACGGCAACCACGGCCGCGCGGTGGCCAGGTTCGCCCGACAGTTCGGCCACCGGGCCCGGATCTGGGTGCCCCGCGGGGTGCACCCGGTCGCGATCGCCGCCATCGAGAACGAGGGCGCCCCGGTGACTCTCGTCGACGGCGACTACGACGACGCTGTCGCCGCCGCGGCCCTGGCCGCCCGCGAACCCGGGGTGGTGCTCGTGCAGGACACCGCATGGGAGGGCTACCAGCAGATCCCTGGGTGGATCGTCGACGGCTACGGCACCCTCTTCGCCGAAGTCGACGACCAGCTGCGGGACGCCGGCTGCAACCGGCCCGACCTGGTCGTGGTGCCGGTGGGTGTCGGCGCCCTGGCGCAGGCGACGCTGGCCCACTACCGCAGCACCGCCGAAGGGTCGGCCACCGCTGTCGTCAGCGTCGAGCCCGACACCGCCGCCTGCGTCCTGGCCAGCCTGCGGGCGGGCCGCCTCACCGTGGTCGAGACCGGGGAGACCGTCATGGCCGGGCTCAACTGCGGCACCCCGTCGTCGCAGGCCTGGCCCTACCTGCTGAACGGCCTGGACGGGGCGGTAGCGGTGGACGACGCCGCCGACGCGGTCGCCGTCCACGACCTGGCGGCGCTCGCAGTGCCGGCGGGTCCGTGCGGGGCCGCCGGGCTGGCCGCCGCCCGGGCCCTGCTGACCGGCCCCGAGAGCCGAGGCCCCCGCGCGCACCTGCGGATCGGCCCCGACAGCACCGTCGTGCTGCTGGTCACCGAGGGCTCCGCCGCCAACCCCGGCGCCCAGCACGGGTGATCGCCCCCGACCCATGGACGGAATCATCCGATGACTTCTACCGTCGGGGCATGACGACGCATCCGCAGCTCTCGACCCCCCCTGCCGGCACGACCGACGAGGACCTCTGGGCGTCCGCGGACCGCCACCTCGTGCGTTACGGCGGCCGGTTCACGCCCGAGCTGATCGCCGCCGCCGAGGGGAGCTACGTGACCACCCGGTCCGGACGGCGGGTGCTCGACTTCACCTCGGGCCAGATGAGCGCGATCCTGGGCCACTCCCACCCTCGGATCGTCGAGACGGTGAGTCAGTCGGTGCGGACCCTGGACCACCTGTTCAGCGGCATGCTCAGCGAACCCGTGATCACCCTCGCCGAGCGGCTCGCGGCCACCCTGCCGGGCCCGTTGCAGAAGTCGCTGCTGCTGACCACCGG
The DNA here is from genome assembly GCA_963738495.1 of uncultured Actinomycetota bacterium. Taxonomy (GTDB): domain Bacteria; phylum Actinomycetota; class Actinomycetes; order Actinomycetales; family Kineosporiaceae; genus CAVTWW01. The sequence goes on along the minus strand of CAVTWW010000009.1, from coordinate 146,540 downwards.
CGCCGAGTCCAACGAGGCCGCCCTGCGCCTGGCCAAGCTCGTCACCGGCAGGTACGAGGTCGTCTCGTTCAGCCAGTCCTGGCACGGCATGACCCAGGGAGCGGTGGGGGCCACCTACAGTGCGGGCCGCAGGGGCTACGGGCCACCGACCCCGGGCAACATCGCGATCCCGACGCCCCACGCCTACCGCCCCGACCACGTCACCGCCGACGGCGAGCTGGACTGGCGCCGCCAGCTCGACCACGCGTTCGCCCTGGTCGACGCGCAGTCCGCCGGCAGCCTGGCCGCCTGCCTGATCGAGCCGATCCTCAGCTCCGGCGGGGTGATCGACCTCCCGCTCGGCTACCTGGCGGCCCTGCAGGCCAAATGCCATGAGCGCGGGATGCTGCTGATCCTGGACGAGGCCCAGACCGGTCTGTGCCGCACCGGCACCTGGTACGCCTTCGAGCGGGACGGCGTCGTGCCCGACATCCTGACGTTGTCCAAGACCCTCGGTGCCGGACTGCCACTGGCCGCCGTCGTGACCTCGCAGGAGATCGAACAGGCGGCGCACGAGAGGGGGTACCTGTTCTTCACCACCCACGTCTCGGACCCGCTGCCGGCGGCCGTCGGCAACACGGTGCTCGACGTGCTGGTCGAGGAGGACCTGGTGACCCGGGCAGCCGAGCACGGCCTGCTGCTGGGCGCGCTGCTGGCCGAGCTCGCGACCCGGCACGAGGTGGTCGGCGACACCCGTGGTCGCGGGTTGCTGCGCGGGGTCGAGGTCGTCACCGATCGCGCCACCCGGCGGCCCGCCCCCGAGCTGGGCGACCGCATCACCGCTCGCTGCTTCGAGCTGGGGCTGCACATGAACGTCGTCCAGCTGCCCGGCATGGGCAGCACCTTCCGGATCGCGCCACCGCTGACGGCCAGCCGGGAGGAGCTGCACGAGGGGGTCGAGATCCTGGACCAGGCCCTGACCGACGTGACCCGTACCGCGCAGGGCTGAGCCCGCGTCAGCGGCGGGACCAGGTCAGGCCGAGCCGCACGGGTCAGACGGCGACAGCGATCTTGCCCCGGACCCGGCCGGCCGCCAGGTCGCGCATCGCCTGGGGCAGCTGCGCCAGTCGGCAGACCCGGTCGAGGGCCGGCACGACGACACCCGACGACAGCATCGCCGCGAGCACCTCGAGGTCGGCGGTGGTGACCTTCGCGATCCACATTCCACCCAGCCGTTGCCCGACGAAGGGCGACAGGGTCGAGGCCCGCACCTGGCGACCGAGCCCGCCGGACAGCCCTCCGCCGTCCTCACCGCCCACGAAGACGAGGGTGCCGCGCGGGGACAGCAGCCGGCGCAGGGTGCGCAGCGGCCGGTTGCCACCGATGTCGAGCACCAGGTCGTACCGGCGCCCCGGCCTGCTCGAGGCGGGTCCGTCGTGTAGTCGACCACGTGGTCGGCGCCGAGCGAGCGCACCAGGTCGACCTTCGCGGTGCTGCACACGCCGGTCACCTCGGCGCCGAACGCCTTGGCCAGCTGGACGGCGAACGTGCCCACCCCGCCCGAGGCCCCGATCACCAGCACGGACTGCCCGGCCTGTACCCGACCCTGGTCGCGCAGCGCCTGCAGCGCCGTGACGGCCGAGACCGGGACGGCGGCCGCCTGCTCGAAGGTGAGCGCGGCCGGCTTGACGGCGAGCATGCTCGGCCTTGGCGACGGCGTACTCGGCGAAGGTGTCTGCGCCCCATGCCGAACACCTCGTCGCCGACCGCGAAGGCGGTGACACCGTCACCGACCGCCTCGACCACGCCGGCGACGTCGCCGCCGAGACCCGGGTCCTTGGGCCGCGCGCAGGCCGAAGCCGGCCAGCCGCATCAGGTAGGGCTCGCCGGTGAGCATGTGCCAGGCGCCCCGGTCGAGCCCGGCGGCCGCGCACCCGCAGCAGCACCTCGCCGTCGGCCGGGCGTGGGCCGGTCGACCTCGGCCCGGCGGATGACGTCGGCCGAGCCGTAGGACTCGCGCACCATGGCCTGCATCGAAGCTCCCTTGACGTCTTGCGCCGATCGGCCGGGCGATCGCCATTCGTACGCCTTACACCGTAAGGCCTGATGTGGATACGGTAGGCTTACGCCGTAAGGTTGTCAACGGGAGGGGCCGGCGTGACATCGAGGACGACGACCGGCGGACGCACCCGCACTCCGCTGAGCCGGGACCGCGTGATCGCCGAGGCGGTGGCCCTGGCCGACGAGCACGGCATCGACGGACTGTCGATGCGCCGGCTCGCCGAGCGGCTGCAGGTCGAGCCGATGTCGCTGTACCACCACGTCGCCAACAAGGACGTGATCCTCGACGGCATGGTCGACCCGTCTTCGCCGAGGTCGAGCTTCCTGACCGACCGGACCGACTGGACGCGCAGCCGTACGCGGCCCGCTGCGACTCGATGCGCGCGGCGCTGCGCCGCCACCGGTGGGCGATCGGCGTGATGGAGTCACGACTCAGTCCTGGCCCCGCGACCCTGCGCCACCACGACGCCGTCATCGGCTGCCTGCGGGCCGCCGGCTGCAGCATCGCCCTGACGGCGCACGCCTTCTCGGCGATCGACAGCTACGTCTACGGGTTCGCGATGCAGGAGGCGAACCTGCCGTTCCAGTCACCGGAGGAGTCCGCCGCGATGGCCGTGACCTTCCTGGAGACAGTTCCCGCCGCGGCGTTCCCGCACCTGGCCGAGCTGACCCTCGGCCACGTGCTGGTGCCGGGCTACGACTACGGCGACGAGTTCGGCTTCGGGCTCGACCTGCTGCTCGACGGCCTCGAGCGGGCCCGGCTCGCCGAGACCCCGCCCGGCTGAGCACGCGCCGGAGCGAGCCAGGGCGGCGCGAGGGCGGTCCGCCCAGGAGGTCAGTCCGCCCAGAAGGCCGTGACCACGGCGGGGTCGCCGACGAACTGGTCGACGCTGCGGACCAGGCCGCCGTCGATGCGGAACAGCAGCATCTGGGGGTCGTCGAAGGTGCGGCCGTCCGGCCGGCTCGCGCTCACCCGCATCGGGGCGGCGACCAGGCCGTGCCCGTCGGCCATCATCGCCAGCGGCACTGCCCGCAGGGTGCCGGCGCTGGCCTGACCGGACTCGGCCACGAAGGCGACGATCGCGTCGCGGCCCCACTTGATGCCGCCGAGCCGGTCGTCGTTGCGGTGGTTCCAGGTGGCATCGACGTGGAACACCTCACCGAACCCCGCCAGGTCGCCCTGGGCCAGGGCGCCGAAACCGGCTCGGACGACGGCGATGTCGCCGTCCGGGCTGGTCGGGGCGGCGGCGGGCGAGGCGAAGGCGGGGCTGGTACCGGTGTCGGCGTGAGCGGTCATGACTTCCTCCTGAGGTGGGTGGCCCTGTTGAGGCCGGGATCTGGTGACGTGCCGCCACCGTAGGAAGCCACCCACCCACGTCGCATCGATCGTTCAATCGATCCTTCGTCGGCGCCTGGTTCGCGCACCGCCCGCCGATCGAAGGATCGAGTCAGGTGACCCGTGCCGTCAGCCCGTGCTGCATCGCGAACATGGCCAGCCCTGCCCGGGTCGAGACGGCGCACTTGGTGTAGATGTGCACGGTGTGGGTGTGGACGGTCGAGTGCGAGATGAACAGCTCGGCGGCGATCTGACGCTTGGTCCGCCCGACGGCGAGCAGTCGCAGCACCTCGAGCTCGCGCTCGGTCAGCTCGGCCGGCAACGGCGGCAGCGCCGGCCGCGGGGCCTCGGCGGCGGCGAGCACGGCTCGGATCGCCTCGCGGTCCAGCGGCAGACCCGACAGCAGCTGCGCCGCCGCCACCGGCTCGAAGGCCGGTCGGTGCGGCCGGGTCCGGGTGAGGGCGTGGAACACGTCGGCGGCCGCCAGCAGGCACGCTGCGCCGCCCAGGTCGCTGCCCCGCACCCCGGCGGGGTAGCCCGAGCCGTCCACGCGTTCGTGGTGCCGGCTGACCACCAGCCCAAGCGGGGCGAGCACCGGCGAGCGGGCCAGGATCCGACCGGAGTGGTAGGAGTGCAGCCGCACCTGCTCCCACTCCTGCGGACGCAGCGGACCGGGCCGCTGCCAGATGCCGGTGGCGACCGCCACCCGCCCGAGGTCGTGCACGGCCCCGGCCCGGTACACCTGGCGCGCATCGACTCCCGGCACCAGCTCGGCCGCCGCTTTGGCGAGCTGTGCCACCCCGCGTGAGTGCCCTTGCAGGAAGGGGGCTTTCAGGTCGGCGGCGTCGCCGAAGCCGGCCAGCGCCTCGTCGAGGGCCGCGTCGTCCCGGAAGAACCGATGCGGCTGCGGCTCTGCCTCGACCACGGCCGACCACAGGTCGTCCGGGTCCGACAGCCTCAGCAGCTCGGGCGCATCGGCGAGGAAGACGCGGCAGACGGCCGGGTCGAGCGCCCGACCCGACCACCGGGCCACCGCCGCGACCGCCTCGGTGGGGCCCCCGACGGCGTCGAACATGGCGGCGGCGAAGCCGACGGCGGCGAACCGGGCCGCCTCGGCGATCTGCTGGTCGGCCTTGCCCTCCGGGGCGCCTCGACCGTCGAAGCGCTCGAACCCGTCGAGCACGGCTCGGCGCACCGAGTCGGGCAGCCCCAGCCGGCGGGTCAGGTCGGCCCCCACCTCGCAGTCCGCCCGGGCCCCCTCCTCGTGGATCCTGGCCGCGACGGGGGCCCGGCCCAGCACCCGCAGCCGGTCCACCCCCTGACCCAGGCTCGCCAGGAACCGGATCGCCTCACCGGGCCGTGCCGTGTCGGTCAGGTCACCACGGGCCCGAACGGCGACGTCGTCGCCCCCGAAGGCAGCCGCCAGCTCGTGCGACGTGGCGGCGCACCCGGCGAAACGCACCAGCGTCGTGTAGAACACGTTGTTGCAGCGGGCCGGGTCCAGGCCGGAGCGGTGGGCCAGCTCGGTCGCCAGCAGGCACGCACGCATGGCCTCGCCGGGCGGGTGCCCGCGTGTCAGGTCACTCGTCACCGACAGCGCGGCGACCACCCCGGCGACGCCGATCGGCCTGGCCACAGCCGGAGTCTACGTGCGCGGCCGACGCATCCCCCAGAGGTTGAGACCGACGCCCCACAACGCCAGGACGACGAGCGCCTGCGCCCACTGCACCGGGGTCATGTCACCCGACAGCAGGTGGCGGGCGTTGGCGAAGGGGGTGAGCCAGTCCTGCCCCCCGCGCAGGGGCGGGACCGCTCCGAGCGCCCACCACAGTCCCAGTGGCACCACCGCGCTGGCGACGAAGGCGACGAACCGCAGCCGCAGCAGCAGTCCCAGGCCGACCCCGAACAGGACCGCGAGGGCCTGCACCGCCAGCCCACCGAGCGCCGCCGGTGCAGCGTGCGCCCACCGGGTCTCGGCCGGGCCGGCCGCCAGGACAGCGACCGCCGCCGCGCTCGCCAGCACCCCGAAGCCGGCGACGGCGGCGGCGACGGCCAGTGCTGCGGCGTAGGTGGCGGCTACCGTGCGAGAGACGCTGCGACGCAGGTCGTCTGCCAGCAGGATGCCGAACAGCGGGACGGCGACCGACGTGGTGCTCTGAGCCGCGGCGTGGGCCGCGGCGAAGGTGCGACCCGTCGTCGGGCCCGAGGCGGCCACCGCGAACGCCGAGGCCAGACCCGCCAGCAGCGTGACGGCGAGCAGCAGCCGGCGCCGTCCCACCGGGCCGGGTAGACCGACTGGCCTCGACATGGCCGGATCGTCCCATGCCACGCCGGGCGCGGCTACCCTCCGGGCGCGGCTACCCTCCGCCGAGAGACACCGTCAGCGGACCGCACCCGCCAGACCGCTGGTGAGCCGGCCGGCGTACCAGTCGACGAACTGGATCACGCCCTCCTCCTCGACCGGGGAGTAGGGGCCCGGCCGGAAGGCCGGCGAGGCGACGCCGCGCTGGGCGCGCGCCACCAACGCAGAGTCCTGGTCGTTCGTCGCGAGCCAGACCTTGGTCAGCTCGGCGACGTCGTAGTCCACGCCGTCCACAGCCTCACCCGGCACGAGCCAGGTGGTGCGCAGCTCGGTGGTCGTGGGCCCGGTCGGCAGCATCCGGAACGTGAGGGCATGGTCGCCCAAGACGTGCGTCCAGGTGGAGGGATAGTGGTAGAGCAGCACGTCGCCGACGTTCGGAACCTCTTGCGCAGCAGGCAGTCCGGCGAAACGACGGGCCACGGCCGGGGAGCCGTCCATGGTCATCGACGTGGCCCCCTCGTTCAGGGCCATCCGCATCACCCGGTACTGATGGTCAGCGGCGGCGAGGAAGGCGCTGGGCAGCCCGGCCGCCTCGCAGTCGGCGACGACCTGCTCGGTGGCACGCACCTCGTCGGCCGACCCGCCGCCGGAGTGCAGCGGCGCCTCGGGGAAGGTGCGGCACAGCTCGGGGTGCGAGAGCCGGCAGTGGTAGCACTCCCGGTTGTTCTCCATCACCAGCTTCCAGTTGCCGGCCTCGACGATCGTCGCGGAGTGGGCCACCCGGGCCCGGCCCAGGTCGAACGGCGCCAGGTGCGCCGCGACCAGCTGCCGGAACGGCTCGAACGGCGGTGGCTCGTCGGCGACGCAGACGAACACCAGCCCGCCGGCGCTCTCGCACTGCGCCGACGCCAGCCCGAGCTGAGCCGGGTCGACGTCCTCGGCCGCCACCCGCTCGGCCATGGCGCGGGCCCGGTGCAACGCGCCGTCCAGCTCGTAGGTCCACTGGTGGTAGGGGCAGACGAACCTGCGACGGGTGTTGCCCACCGGGGCGTCACACACGATCGCCCCCCGGTGCCGGCACACGTTGTGCAGCGCCCGCAGTCGCCCGTCCAGCCCCCGCACGACGATCAGCGGATAGGCCCCTACCGTCAGCGTGACGAAGGCCCCCGGCTCGGCCAGCTCGCACTCGTGACCGGCGAACACCCACTCGCGGTGCCAGACGTGGGCCAGGTCGGCGGCGTGGACCCCGGGGTCGCCGTACATGGCCCCGGGCAGGCAGTGACCGGGACGCCGTTCGGACAGCAGAGCGACGACGGCGGGATCGGCGACGGGCACCGTGCTCACATGACCTCCGGGCGGGTCGGGAACAGCCAGTCTCGGCGACAGCGACGCGCCCCACAAGGGCGCGGCGCCAGAGGTGGCCGAGGTCACCGCATTAGCCTCACCATGTGGAACTGATGCTGGTCCGACAGGTTGCGGTGCGACGTTCTGGCCGGGTCGGTGTGCTCTGCGCCGTCCTCGTTCTCGCCGGGGGTCCGGCGACGGCGAGCACGGGAGCAGCCGGGATGAACGCACAGCCTGGGATCGGCCGGGGGCCCGCCGCAGCCCAGCCTGCCCCGTTCGTCGCCGCCGTGCCGCAGCCCCCGGGATGCCTGGTGGTCGGCCCGACCATCGTCGGCGTCAAGGTGTACCTGATCCAGAAGGCACTGGGCCTCGTCGGGCATCGCGAGATCTACGACCGGGCCACGGTGGCCGCGGTCAAGCGGTTCCAGCGGTCCCACCGGCTGGTGGCCGACGGCCTGGTGGGGTCCAGGACCTGGACGGCGCTGCGCACCGGGCATGACTTCTGCCTCGACCGGTACACGGCCCAGCCGACCGTCACGCCTGCGGCTGCGTCGTCCGCGCACGTCGCCGCGATGATCGCCCACGCCAAGGGCCGGGTCGGGCTGCCCTACCTCTGGGGCGGCGCCGGCCCCCTCGGCTACGACTGCTCCGGCCTGGCGCTGCAGTCGTTGTACGCCGGCGGCCGGGTGCTGCCCGGCATCACCACGGACAAGCACGTCCGGGGCGACTACAACACGGCGGCCGCGATCTACGCCTCGACGGCGCTGACCCACGTACCCCTGTCGAAGCGTCGCCCGGGCGACCTGGTCTTCTGGGGCAAGGACTTCCACCACATGGCGATCTACCTGGGCGGTGACCGCATCGTCGAGGCGGTCCGGCCCTCGGTACACACCGCCTCGCTCTGGTCGCACGGTGACCCGCTGCCCGTCGTGGCCCGCCCGGCCGGCTGATCCGGGCCGACCCTTCCTTCTACGGCTATGGGCGGCGGTGCCACCACCGGGGTCCCGCCGTCTGCGGGTCGCCGCCGTAGCCGGTGCTCAGCCCCTTGACCAGCACCGGCTCCGCCACGAACGGACCGGCGTCCACCGCGATCCGCTCGTCCTCGGCGTCGTAGTCGGGCTGGTCGCCGGCGATCGCCTCGGGCCGCAGCCGCTTCGCCGCCCGGACCCCTTGCGAGATGCTGTGCCACATGCGGTCCGGGCCGAGCGTCTGCTCGAAACCGCTGCGGCGCAGCACCCGCCGGACGGCGTAGAAGACCCGCACCAGCATCAGGTCGACGCCCCGGGCCCGAAGATCGGCCAGCAACGCGGCAAGGGTGTCGGCGCTGGTGGTGTCGATCTGGTTGGTGGCCTCGAGGTCGAGCACCACCATCCAGGTGCCCGGGTGCTCGTCGACCGCGGCGAGCACCCCGTCGTGCACCTGCGAGGCGTTGACCCAGAACATCGGCGCGTCCAGCCGCACCACGCACAGCCCCGGCACCGGCCGGCGTTCCGGGTGCTCGCGCAGCGACCCCCAGGCCGCCTTCTCCTTCGGAACCCTGCCCATCACCTCGACGTCCATCCGGCTGGACCGGTAGATGACCCCGAGCACCGACAGTCCCACCGCCGCCAGCAGCCCGTACAGGGTGCCGAACAGCAGGACGCCGACCAGGGCGACCGCGGCGGCCACGATGTCGTTGCGTCGCACCTGGGCGTAGCGGCGCAGCGCGGCGACGTCCATCAGGCCCCACACGGCATGGACGACGATCGCCGACAGGACTGCCCTCGGCAGCGGCGCCAGCAACCCGGCCACGGTCACCAGGGCGACCAGTGTGACCAGGGCCGTGACCAGCCCGGCCACCTGGGTACGGCCACCGGCCCGGTCGGACGCCGCCGTCTTGGACAGGCTGCCGGCCACCCCCAGCCCGCCCGACAGCCCCGCAGAGACGTTGGCCACCCCGGCCGCCACGAACTCGGTGTTCGCGGCCACCTGGTAGCCGTTGCGGGTGGCGAACAGCCGGGCCGCACTCAGTCCCTCGGCCAGCCCCACCATCGCCACCGCGGCGCCCCCGACGACCACGCTGCCGAACAGCTCGGACGGCAGCAGTGGCACGGCCAGCGGTGGCAGCCCCTGCGGCACCGTCCCCACCACTGCGACATCACGGTCGGCCAGGTGCAGCAGGTTCGAGGCGATGATGCCGCCGACCAGTGCCACCAACCCCCACGGCACCCGGGGAAACCACCGGCTGCCGCCGAACAGCACCGCCAGGCCGACCGTGGCCACCGTCACGGTCGCCGGGTTCACCCTGCCCAGCGAGGCCAGCACCTGACCGGCTCGGACGAAGACGTTGCCCTGGGCGGAGGGCACCCCCAAAAGGGTCGGCAGCTCACCGACCACAATCACCAGGGTGAGCCCGAAGACGAACCCGCTGATGATCGGCTTGGAGAGGAACTCGGCGGCCCAGCCCCAGCGCAGCACCCCGGCGACCACCAGGATCAGGCCCCCGGAGATCGCCAGCGCTGCGGTGTAGGTGGCCGCCAGCACCGGGTCGCCGTGCGCGCTGACCGCCACCAGCGAGCCCGACAGCACCGAGACCGTCGACACCGGGCCCACGACCAGCTGCCGCGACGACCCGAGCACGGCGTAGGCGACCAGCGCCAGGGGCACCGCGTACAGGCCCATCTGCACCGGCACCCGGGCGATCGCCGCGTAGCCCAGCGACTGCGGGATCACCAGGGCCGCCACCACCACCCCGGCCAGCACGTCGGACCCCAGCCAGGCCCGGTCGTAGCCGGGCAGCCAGTGGGTCATCGGGACGGCGCGCCGCAGCCGCGCTGCCCTGGCACCGCCGCGCGGCTCCCCGCTCACCCGGGCACCATCCGCCACGGCGGCCTCCTGGTTACCGACAGTTGAACACGGCGTGAACGCCAATCTACGCAGGCCGTCTCGGCGGACGGCAGTCCGGAGGAGCCGGTGGGCGCCGTGGCAGCTGCCGAGGCGCCGGCTAACCGACCGAACGGGCGCCGGTACCGGACCTTGGTCGCGATGTCGCCGACGCCACTGCCTGGACGGCGACCCGCTCGAGGGTCGCTCCCAGCGGGGCGGCCAGCTTGAGCTGGGCCTGCTCGTCGCACCGGGTGGGCCCGTCGTTGACGATCGCCACGCAGGTGCCGGCGCGTGCCGCGCGGACCACGAGCCGCCGTCCCGAGAAGACTGTCAACGACGAACCCAGCACCAGCAGCAGCGAGGCGGCGTCCACCTGCTCGTTCGAGGTGACCACCCGCTCCACCGGCACGTTCTCGCCGAAGTAGACGACGTCGGGCTTGAGCATGCCCCCGCAGCGCTCGCAGTCGACGGTGACGAAGCCGTCGAGCTGGTCCTCGGGGATCTCGGCGTCGCCGTCCGGGTTCACCGTGGTGGCTCGGGTCTGCCACGAGGGGTTTGCGGCCGTGAGCAGGGCGTGCAGGTCGGCGCGAGCCGTGAGGTCGCCGCAGCCCAGGCACCGCACCCGGTCGAGCCGGCCGTGCAGGTCGAGCACCCGACGCGACCCGGCGGCCGTGTGCAGCCCGTCCACGTTCTGGGTGACGACGGCCGTCACCAGACCTGCCGCCTCGAGATCGGCCACCGCCCGGTGGCCGACGTTCGGCTTCGCCTGCGCGATGTGACGCCACCCCAGATGGCTGCGCGCCCAGTACCGCAGACGAGCGTGCGGGTCGGTGGTGAACGTCAGGTAGGTCATCGGGGTGTAGCGACGCTGGGCCGCCCCACTGGCGCCCCGGTAGTCGGGGATGCCGGACTCGGTCGACAGGCCGGCACCGCTGAGGACGACGACCCCGCCGCGGCCCAGCCGTTCGGCGAGCCGCTCGACGTCGCTGGGATCGGGGTCGGTCACCGTCCCATGGTGCCTGCCCCCTCGCCCGGAGCCAACCGACCCCACCGGTGGGGGTGGGGGTCGGTCGCGGCTGGCTATCGTGACGAGGGTGCAGAACGCCCCGACACCGCCCTCCTCGAGCCCGGCGACGCCGTACCTCGTGGTGGACGAGGCAGTGCTCGACCGCAACATCACCGATCTCGCCGAACGCTTCGGCCGTACCCCCACCCGGCTGCGGCCCCACGTCAAGACCCACAAGTGCCTCGAGATCGCCCGCAGGCAGCGGGACGCCGGCGCCGTCGGCATCACGGTCGCCACGCTCGGCGAGGCCGAGGTCTTCGCCGCCGACGGGTTCGACGACATCCTCGTCGCCTACCCGCTCTGGCTGGACGACGAGAAGGCCCGTCGCGCAGTGACTCTCACCGAGTCCGTGCGGCTCCGGATCGGGATCGACTCGGTAGTGGCCGCGGCCAACACCGCGGTCCGACTGGCCGGCGCGCCCGTCGAGGTGGTCCTCGAGGTCGACTGCGGCCACCACCGCTCCGGGGTGCTGCCGGGCGAGGCGGGGCGGCTCGCGGCGGACGCCGTCCGGCTGGGGCTTCGGGTGGTCGGGGTCTTCACGTTCCCCGGCCACTCCTACCGCCCGGACGGTCGCGCCCGGGCGGCCCACGACGAGTCGGCGGCACTGGCCGAGGCCGCTGCCTCGCTCGCCGACGTCGGTGTCGACCCCGTCGTGGTGAGCGGCGGCTCCACCCCGAGCATCGAGTACGCCACCCCTGCCGACTCAGAGCCCGGCGCTGTCCTGACCGAGGCCCGGCCGGGGGTCTACGTGTTCGGGGACGCCCAGCAGTGGGAGCTCGGCAGCTGCCCCCCGGAGCGGATCGCCCTCACGGCTCGGGCGACCGTGGTCAGCCACGCCGGCGGAAGGGTGGTGCTCGACGCCGGCAGCAAGATCCTCGGCGCCGACCGGGCGCCGTACGCCACCGGATACGGCCGCCTGCTCGACCACCCGCAGGCCCGCATCGTCCAGCTGTCGGAGCACCACGCCGTCGCGGACCTGGCGGGCCGGGCCCTGCCGGCTCTGGGTTCGCAGGTGCGGGTGGCGCCCAACCACGTGTGCACGGCCGTCAACCTGGTCGACGAGCTGCTGGTCGTCCATGACGACCGGATCGTGGACCGGTGGCCGGTCGCCGCCCGCGGCCGCAACAGCTGACGGCCCATCGCATCAGGTGACCGCCGCCGCACCTGCTGACGACCACCGAATCCGGCCGGCTCATGCATGTGAAGGCGTGTGTGAAGCGGATCGGGGGCAATCACCCCGGATCGGCTTCACACTCGCCCTCACACACGGCCTGACACACGCCGACGGTCAGAGGACGCCGCGTTGGCGTCCGCCCGGCGCAGCCCTACGGCTGGAGTGAGGGCGGTAGTCGGACACGTCGGTCGCGGGATCGGCGAGCCACCCCGCCTGGTCCTTGGTGAGATCGAAGGTCGCCCAGCACCGGTCGCACTGCAGGCTGTACACCGAACCGACGTCGAACAGCCGGACGAAGACGACGATGCTGTCGGTCACCCGGTAGAGGACGTGCTCGGTGCGCTTCTCACACGGTCGACACGGCAGGGTCAGGCGAGCAATCCCGACAGGTGTCGAACGACGTCCGACCCAGACGAAGAACATGCCACCAGACTAGGGGCGCCGACACCGGCGAGCCGGGGCCGACGCGACCGTTCACCTCAGCGGCCCACAGGTCGCGGAGGTGACACCGGTCGTCACCGACGTCCATGCTTGCTCACCACCGGCCCCCTGCCTACAGCCAACCGTTGCGGTGGAACAGCCGGTGCAGACCGAGACAGACCCCGGCGATGACCCCCAGCGCGATGAAGTAGCCGTACCGCCAGTGCAGCTCGGGGATGTTGTCGAAGTTCATGCCGTAGACGCCCGCGATCGCCGTGGGCACCAGGCCGATCGCCGCCCAGGCCGAGATCCGGCGCATGTCCTCGTTCTGGCGGACCGCGATCGCGTTCTGCTGCAGGGCGATCCGGCTCTGGCGGGCCGAGGCCCGCGCCAGGTCGGCAGTCAGCACGTCGGACAGCAGCCGGTCGTGCCCGTCGATGGCGTCGGCGGCCCGCAGCACGTGGTCGTGCACGTCACGGAAGTACACCGCCATCTCGGCGTCGACCCCGGGCACCGAGCCGTCGACCAACCGCTGCAGGGCCGGGGCCAGCGGCTGCACCGCCCGCCGGAACTCGGCGACCTCGCGCTTGAGCTTGTAGACCCGCTCCGAATGGTCGTCGTCGCCGTCGCCGAAGACGGCCGACTCGACCTGGTCGACGTCGTCGTTGATCCGCGCCACCGCCACCTCGTAGCCGTCGGCGACCAGGTCTGCCGCGCGGTGGAGCACGCCCATCGGTCCGGGCACCGGCAGCGACCCGCCGCCGCCGTCCAGCTCGGCCCGCACCTGGGTGAGCACCTGGCTGTCGCCGTGCCGCACGGTGACCACGAAGCTGGGTCCGACGAACAGAGCCAGCTCGCTGACGTCGACGACCTCGTCGTGGTCGACGTACTCGACCGGCTTGAGCACCACGAAGACGACCTCGTCGTACACCTCGACCTTGGGGCGCTGGTGGGCCTTGACGGCGTCCTCGACCGCCAGGGCCGGCAGCTCGAACTCCGCCGCGACCGCGGCGATGTCCTGCTCACCGGCGCGGTGCAGGCCGATCCAGACGACGCCGTCGCGACGGCGGGCCGCCCGACCGGCCTCCCCCAGGGTCACCCGGCCCGGACGACGACGCCCCTGGACGTACACCCCACAGTCACCGATGACGACGTCCAGCCCGGGACCGGCGCCGCGCCCCCAGCGCCGGACCGGACGACCCGCAGCCTCATCGGCTGCCGGGAGCTCCCGCTCACCCGGCCCGCCGGCCGGCGGCAGCTGCGGCGCCGCCGTCCACTCCTCGCCCAGCTCACGAAGTCGTCGCAGCGCCCGGCGGATCCGGGCAGCGAGCTGGTCGGTCCAGCTGGACTGGTCGGTGCTCACGCCACCTCCTCGACGGGGGCTGCCTACCACCCCGGATGCACTGTACGAGGTTAAGGCGATCGCCCGGACTGTCGATGGATCACGATGGGCAGGCAACGCTCCGAGGCCGAGCAGCAGGTGGCCGACCTCCTTCGCACCGCGAAGGACTCCCTCGGGCTGGGCCTGACCTTCCTGTCCCGGCTGGACGGCGAGACCCAGCACCTCGAGATCGTCGAGTCCAACCTGCCGTTCGTGTTCAAGGACGGCAACACCCAGCCCCAGGCGACCAGCTTCTGCCAGGCGATCCTCGACGGCAAGCTGCCCCCGGTGATCCCGGACGTCGCGGCCCTGCCCGAGGCCAAGCGACTGCCGGCCGCCCGGTTCCCCCAGATCCGCAGCTACGTCTCGGTGCCGGTGGTCCTCAGCGACGGCAGTCTCTACGGCACCTTCTGCGCCGCCGGCTTCACCCGCGACAAGCAGCTGAGCAGGCGTGACCAGGCCCTCATGGAGGTGCTGGCGCGCGCCGCCGCCGTGATCATCGAGCCTGGGGTCCGGGGCCGCGAGCGCGAGGCCGAGATCAGGGGCCGGCTCGCCCCGGTGATCGCGGCCGGCGGCCCCACTGTGGTGCTGCAACCGATCGTCGACCCTGGCCACCGGGCTGCGGGCGGGCGCCGAGGCGTTGAGTCGCTTCCCCGCCGAGTGGGGCAAGGCGCCGGACGTCTGCTTCGAGGAGGCCCACAGCATCGGCGAGGGCACCATCCTGGAGGTGCTGGCGTTGCACCGGGCCGCCGCCCACCTCGAGCGAGTCAGCGGCTACGTGGCCATGAACGTCTCGCCCGCCACGCTGTTCGACCCGCGCTGCGCCGACCTGCTGGCGGCGCTGCCGGCCTCCCGGATCCTGCTCGAGCTGTCGGAGCACGACCAGGTGTCCGACTACGACCAGCTCGCTGCCGCCCTGGAACCGCTGCGCAGGAACGGGATGCGGCTGGCCATCGACGACGTGGGGGCCGGGTTCTCCTCGCTGCGACACATCGTGATCACCGCCCCCGAGGTCATCAAGCTCGACCGCAGCATCGTGGCCGGCGCCGCCGACGACGCGGTGCTGCGCACCCTGGTCCGCTCCCTGGTCGCCTTCGGTCACGGCAGCGGCTCCGCCGTCGTCGCCGAGGGCATCGAGACCGAGCAGGACGCCGCCGTCCTGACGGAGCTGGGGGTCGACTACGGCCAGGGCTGGTACTTCGGCCGGCCCGGCCCGCCCGAGGCCCTCGACCCGGTGACCGCCACGGCGACCGGGCCGGCAGCTGTTCCCGGCCAACGGTCGCCGAACGGAGTCACCGCAGGCTGAGAGTCTGCACGCGAACGGCGGCCAGGGCCCCCTTGATGCTCACCACGCCCACGCATCGACTCTCCCGTATCACCACACTTCGGACGACCTGCCCGAAGTGTGGCCAGGTCGCGGCGGATAGGCTGACGCTCTCCCTGCCGCGCAGCGGTCCGCCGTCCACCCGAGGAGCCCCGACCGTGACCACGACCGCCGACCAGGTCATCGACACCCTCCGGTCAGGTCACGACGACCTGGCCCCACTGACAGCCTCCTTGAGGCTCGACCAGCTCGAGGGCCCCTCGGCCGCGAGCGAATGGACCGTCGCCCAGGTGCTGAGCCACCTCGGCAGCGGCGCCGTCATCTCGGCGGCCACCCTCGAGGCCGCCCTCGCCGGTCGACCGAACCCGGGCGGCGAGGCCAACCAGGCGGTCTGGGCCCGCTGGAACGCGATGGGCGCCCAGCAGCAGGCCGACGAGTTCGTCGCGGCGAACGCCGCCCTGCTGGCGCGCTACGACGCGATCGACGCCGACACCCGCCGGCACCTCACGGTCGACATGGGGTTCCTGCCGGCGCCGGTCGACCTGGCCACCGCGGCGAGGTTTCGGCTCAACGAGTTCGCCCTGCACTCCTGGGACGTACGGGTCGCGTTCGAGCCCGACGCCACGGTGCGCCCCGAGGCGGTCCCCCTGCTGCTCGACCACGCCGGCACGATGCTCGGCTGGTTGGCGAAACCCGCTGCCCTGCAGGCCAGGTCGCTGCACCTGCGGGTCGACCTGAGCGACCGCAGTACCTCGCTGGGCCTGACCCTGGCCGAGAGCGCATGCGCGATCGGCGAGGTGCCGGCGGCACCGGACGGCGTGCTGACCCTGCCTGCCGAGGCGTGGCTGCGCCTGGTCTACGGCCGACTGTCGGCCGAGCACACCCCGACCGGGGCCGCCGTGTCGGGTGACATCAGCCTGGACACGTTGCGTCAGGTGTTCCCGGGCCTCTGAGCAGCCGCGACCACCAGCGGCGGGGCGGGTACATAGCCGGCGCCGCGCCGGGTCCGCAACCCGCGGAGCTGGTGCTCGGAGAGCTCGAGGCCGGTCCGCTCCGCGACGACCGGCCACGGGTTCGGCCCTCGCTCAGGCGCCGGCTCCAGCTCCAGCTCCAGCTCCAGCTGCGGCTCCGGCTCCGGCTCGAAGGCGGGCACCGGCTCGGCGTACTCGACCAGGCCCAGGGGATCCGTCGCCGCCACCGGCACCCGGCTCAGCTCGGCCGGCAGGTACGGGTCGGTGCCGCGCATACCGCAGATCCGGGCCGAGGCGTACCCGACCCCCAGCACGATGAGCACATCACCGACGCTGAACACGTTGTGCAGCGGCCAGGACGCCGGGACGGCGAAGACGTCACCCAGGAAGGAGAGCCTCGGGTCCGCCATCGCCCCGGAGTTGACGAAGTCGCCGCCGTGCTCGCTCATGCCGGCGACGGCCAGGGCCTGCGGACTGGCGGGCAGGGTGCCGCCGTTGACCGCGATCGCGACCCCGTTGCAGGCGGCGCCGAGGGCGACCAGCGCCAGCCCGGGCAACCGCCGGTTGAACCACAGGAAGGCCCCGGCCGCGAGATAGGTGGCCACATGCGTCGCCGCCGGCAACCAGTGCGGTCCGAACGGCAGCAGCACCACGACCACCTGCACCACCAGGGTGGCCACGATCAGGTCGACGCGCCGCAGCCGGACCTCGGCCAACCGGCCCAGCCGACCGCCGAGCAGGCTCGGCAGCAGCAGCATCACCAGCGCGGCGACTGGAATGATCATGACCAGGCCACCCGTCGGCGATCGCCCCGCAGCGAGCGGGGGGCCGGCACCGGGGTGACTCCCATCGCCCCGCGCGAGGTGGTGGCCATCGGCACCGACCAGTCCTGCTGCGGGGCCAGCTCGAGCCAGGGCTGCAGGGCGGCGGCCGACATCGGCCGGGCCACGTGGTAGCCCTGCACCCGGTCGCACCCCAGGTCGGCCAGGGCCACGAAGGTGGCCTCGTCCTCGACGCCCTCGGCCACCAACGACAGGCCCAGGCTGTGGCCCAGGTCGATCGTGGAACGCACGATGACGCCGCTGTTCTCGTCGGTCAGCATCTGGGTCACGAACGAGCGGTCCACCTTGAGCTCGTCGGGCTTGAGCCGGCGCAGGTAGGACAGCGAGGAGTACCCGGTGCCGAAGTCGTCGATCGAGAGCCGGACGCCGATCTCGCGCAGGTCGGCGAGCACCTTCATCGCCCGGGTGGGGTCCGCGGTGATCGAGGACTCGGTGACCTCGATCGTCAAGGACGCCGACGGCACCTGCGCAGCGATCAGCAGCTGGGCGATCCAGTGCGGCATCTCCAGGTCCGACAGCAGCCGGGCCGAGACGTTGACGGCCATCGACAGGTCGTGGTCCTGGGCCCGCAGCGCGCCCAGGGTGGTCAGTGCGGCCTCGATGGCCGAGCGCGACATGGCCCGGATCAGCCCGGTGTTCTCGGCCAGCGGGATGAACATGTCAGGCGAGACCAGGCCGTGGTTGGGGTGGTTCCAGCGCATCAGCGCCTCGACGGCCACGACGTGCCCGGTGCCGGTGTCGACCTGGGGCTGGTAGACCATCTCGAACTCGTGGTTGTCGACCGCCGAGTGCAGGTCACCCAGCAGGCTGAGCCGCTGCACGGTGTGCTGGTCGATCTCGGGCCGGTAGACCTGGATCTCGCCCCGGTTGGTCTTGGCGCGGTAGAGCGCGATGTCGGCGCGTTGCAGCAGCGTGTCGGTGGTGGCGTCGTGGTCGCCGCTGAAGGCGATCCCGATGCTGGCCTGCACCCCCAGGCGCACGCCGTCCGCCATCACGGGCTCCCGCAGCCTGGCCGCCACCCGCTCGGCCATCCGGATCACGGCAGCGACGTCGGCCGCCGAGGCGACCAGGACGGCGAACTCGTCGCCGCCCAGGCGGGCCACCGTCACGGACGCCGGCACCGCAGCGGTGACCCGCTCGGCGACCATGCGCAGCAGGCCGTCGCCGACGTGGTGCCCCAGGGTGTCGTTGACCTCCTTGAAATGGTCCAGGTCGAGCAGCATCACCGCGACGTTGCCGGGCACCGGACCGGCGGCAGCCGCCAGTGCGACGGCCTTGTGGGCCCGCAGCCGGAACAGGGCTCGGTTCGGCAGGCCGGTGAGCCCGTCGTGCAACGACTCGTGCTGGCGCAGGGTCGCGATCCAGGCGTGGTGGCGCACCCCGACCAGCGGCAGCACCAGCAGCGGCAGCATGAACAGCGAGAAGTCGGCGGCGACGGCGGCCACCGGCGCCAGTCCGATGAGGATGCCGCTGGTCAGGACCTGCGCCTTGATGTCGCTCAGGAAGCCCTCGATGGCGCTGCTGCCCACGGCGAGCGCGACGGCGATCGCCACCGCTCCGTTGTTGACGACGAAGAAGGCGAGCCCGGCCACGATGGCGGCGAACAGGTCCGGGGGTCGCAACGTGGTGGTGGGGTCGAGATAGCCGTGACCCGAGACCAGGCAGAACACCCCTCTGGCCACCGCGAGGGTCAGGACGTACTGGCCACCGTTGAACGCCACCTTCAGGGGCGCCCGGCGGTTCCAGAGGTCGTCGATCGCCACCGCCAGCGCCTGCACGAAGATGGCCAGGCTCAGCGGGCCCACCAGCACCAGTGCCATCGAGAACGTCGTCGAGACCGTGATGCCGTCCGTGCCGCCGTCCGACCTGGCCAGCAGCAGCGGGCGCAGCTCACCCACCAGCAGCAGGCCGGCGAACAGGTAGCAGGCCGTCATGTGCAGGCTCAGCCACGGCACGCGCGGCGCCTGGTTCCACAGCACCAGGCCCCAGAACGCCACAGCGCCGACCGAGACCCCGGCGGCGTAGCCGAGGAGTGCCTTCGGGTGCCTCGGCCCGTCGTCGAGCGGGTCGGTGTCGATGGCAGGGCCGACGGAACCCGCCATCGCCGGTGGGTCGACCGGCGCCGGGAGGTCGCGGGCACCGTCGTCGAACGTCGAGGGGTGACGTTCGCTCACGATCCCCCCTCGACGGGTCTCAGACGGCGGATGCCCTTGCCCAGGCAGCATCGGCCTCGGCCGGCGCAGTCTTGAGGATCACCGTCTCGAGGATCACCGAGTCGAGGATCACCGTCTCGGGCCGACCACGGAGCGTGCCGGTGAACGTCGCCGAACTCCGAAGGCCCACGGCGATTCATCGCCGCGGGCCTTCGGGAGAGCAGGATCTGCGTGGCTGGTCAGGCCCACTTTCGGCCGACTCGTGCCACCGCGCCGTGTGCCGTGGCGGTGGCCGCCACGGTGCCCCGGGCGGTGGTGAAGCGCTGGAGACCGTGCATGGATATCGGACCCTTCTGAATGGTGGCGGGGGGAGCGGTTCGGTCTAGCGGCTCACCACCACTTGACGCCGGCACCGATGACCGCGACGAGGGCGACCACGCTGGAGGCAGCGGAGAAGGCCTTGAAGAAGACTGTGTTGCGCATCTGAGCTCCGATCGAAGATGGGCGCCTGATCGCCGCCGGTAACACAATGATGACTTTCGGTTACCGTGCGCGCACCCCTCGGAGCGGGGATTCACCCGGTTGCCACACGCTGTGCGGCAACGACTCTCGACACCCGTCGACCGACCCACCCGAACGGCTCAACCCTCGACGTCGGGGCCTGCCGGCAGCCTCATCCGGTAGACGGTGAACCGGCGGCCACTGAGGGTGCTGGGCCGCACCCGCACGAACCGGCCCTTGGGTGCGTGGTTCCAGGGGAACAGCGGCAGCGCCTCGGCGGCGTAGATCTCGTCCCAGTGGTCGACGATCTCGGCGTCGCCCTTGCAGACGACGCTCCAGGCGCGCCCGTGCTGGGGTTCGTAGCCGTCGGCCTCGAACGCCACCCGGCCCGCCATCACGGTCTTCAGCAGCTTGGTCCCCTCTGCGGTGCGGAACACCAGGCAGTCGCCGTCCACGACGAAGTTGACCGGGAAGATGTCCACCTCTCCCGCCGCGTAGAGCGCCAGCCGGCCCACCTCCACCGAGGCCAGCAGCGCCCAGCAGTCGGAGGCCGACAGCACCTCCATGGCGCCGCTCTGGCGCGCCGACTCGTCGATCTCGGGGTTCCGCTCACCGTCCATAACCGCAGCGTGACACTCCCCGGACACCGGTAGGAGGGCCCGAAGGTCCCTCTTCCGACCCACCGACGAGACGTCAAGGTGTCGGATCCGACGACCGATGAACTGCCCATGAACCTCACGGTGGGCCGTCGTCTCGCTCTGCTCAGCCTCGTCGCCGTCGGTGCCGTCGGGGCCACCGGCGCCACTGCGTTCAATCAGGCCGCCGCGATCTCGACCCAGTCGGGGGCCATGTCGGCCATCAGCGCCGCCATGAGCCAGCAGTGGAACGCCGACATGCTCCACGACGGCATCCGTGCCGACGTCATGGCCGCCATGTACGCCACGTCCGACGCCCAGCGCACCACCTACGAGGTCGCCGACGTCGCCACCAAGGCCCAGGAGCTGCTGGCCCACTTCGACGCCGCCGGGCAGGGCGCACCTACGGCCCTCAAGCCCGAGTTCGCCGCCGTCCGGCCGAAGCTCGCCCAGTACACCGCCGACGCGACGGCGCTGGTCACGCTCACCGCCCGGGACAAGGCCGCGGCCACCGCCCAGCTGCCGACCTTCCTCGCCCTGTTCGCCGAGCTCGAGGGCAGCATGGGATCGATCGACGAGCACATGCTCGGTGCGGTCGCCGCGCAGCAGGTCCTCACCGATGAGCAGCTCAGCCGGATGGAGCTGCTGATCCTCCTGATCTCCGCCGCCACCCTGGTGGTCTTCGGCGCCGTCGCCTGGTGGACCAGCCGCTCGATGCTCACCCCGCTGCAGCGGCTGCAGGACGCCCTGCACCGGGTGGCTGAGCGCGACCTGTCCGTCCGGGTGCCGGTCACCTCGGACGACGAGTTCGGCCGCATGGGCACCGCCCTGAACAGTGCCCTTACCGAGATCGGCGAGACCATCCAGGCCGCCGGGGTCGCCGCCGCCTCACTGACCGACGAGTGCTCCGGCCTGACGTCGGTCTCGGGCCGGCTGGGCCAGGCCGCGAGCCAGACCGCCGGGCAGGCCGACCGGGCGGCCTCGGCCGCGCGCGAGGTCTCCGAGCACGTCGCCGCGATGTCGACCGCCACCAGCCAGATGGACGCCGCCATCGCCGAGATCGCCGGTCAGACGGCGACCGCGGCCGGCGTGGCAGCCGAGGCCGTCCGCTCCGCCGCCGACTCCAGCGCCACCGTGGCCGAGCTCAGCCGGGCCTCCGAGGAGATCGGCGAGATAGTCAAGGCGATCACCTCGATCGCCGAGCAGACCAACCTGCTCGCCCTCAACGCCACCATCGAGGCCGCCCGCGCCGGTGAGGCCGGCAAGGGCTTCGCCGTCGTCGCCACCGAGGTCAAGGACCTGGCGCAGGAGACCGGCCGGGCCACCAACGACA
The DNA here is from genome assembly GCA_963738495.1 of uncultured Actinomycetota bacterium. Lineage (GTDB taxonomy): Bacteria > Actinomycetota > Actinomycetes > Actinomycetales > Kineosporiaceae > CAVTWW01. The sequence continues at coordinate 124,853 of CAVTWW010000009.1, read as the reverse complement.
TCACGGCCAAGATCGCCACCATCCAGGCGATGACCGGTGAGGCCGCCCGGGCGATCGGCAGCATCTCGGAGGTCATCTCGCGGATCAACGAGAACCAGTCCATGATCGCGGCCGCGGTCGAGGAGCAGTCGGCGACCACCGCCGAGATCTCGCGCAGCGTGGGCGAGGTGGCACGGGGCGCCGACCAGATCGCCGAGAGCGTCGCCGGGATCGCCGCCTCCACCGGTGCGACCTCGACCAGTGCCGACACCACCAAGAACTCGGCCTTCACCCTGACCGCCGTGGCCCAGCAGGTCGACAGCCAGATCAGCCGCTTCCGGGTCTGACCCGAGCCCACCAGGGCGACTGCGGCGGGGGCTGCCCGGCCGCCTGGGTGAGGCGTCAGGGCACCCAGACGCAATGGTCGTGGGCGAAGACCACTCGGGCCGGGTCGAGCCGGCGCAGCCGCTCCATCCAGGACGGCGGGGCCGCCACGCCCGGCCGATGGCCGTCCTGCTCGGCCTGCAGCCCGAGCAGCTCCGAGCTGAAACCCGTTGCGGTGTCGTGGGTCTGCCCGGCGACCACCACCGTGCCGTCACCGGCCCGCACCACCAGCGACTGATGGCCGTCGGTGTGGCCGGGGGTCGGCATCACCAGCACCCCGGGCCACAGCTCGGCCTCGCCGTCCAGCTGCTCGTAGCGCTCCCCCACGTCGAGCAGCTCGGGCAGGGTGTAGTCGGTCGTCGTCCGGGCCTGCTGCAACTCGGTGCGCTGCACCACGATCCGGGCCCCCGAGCGACTCAGCTGCGGGTTAGCGCCGCAGTGGTCGAAGTGCAGGTGGCAGTTCACCACCAGCGCGATGTCCTGCGCCGTGACCCCGACGTCCGCCAGCGCCTGCGCCAACGGACGACGACGCGGCCGGTAGTGGGCGTCGACCTCCGGGTGCGACCCCATGCCGGTGTCGACGAGCAGCAGGCCGCGCGGGTGTTCCACCAGGTACCCGAGACAGGCCTCCACCCGGGGCGAGCCGGTGCCGGTCTCGGACGCCGGGCGCACGAAGTACCCGAAGTCGACCCGCCGGACGGCGACCCCCGCCGCGACGGCCTCAGCCACGGCGTCCTCGGCGATGTGGGGTCATGGCCCGACTCGTCGAGCGCCACACCGCCGCGAAGACCGCCTCGGCCTGACGACCCCGCTGACGTTCCTGCTCGTAGAGCACGCCGTAGGTGAAACCGTCCTCCCCCGCGGCCGCGGCGACCGCCGCGACCTCGAGCAGCTGCCCTCGCACCACGACGCTGTCGTGCTGCTCACCGAGGACCTCCTGCAGCTCGCCCATCACCTGCCCCCACCGGGACGCCGAGATGGTGGCCTGCGAGCGCAGCACCTCGGCGGCGTAGCGAGAACGCTTGGCCAGCTTGCGGATCTCGTGCAGCAGCTCGTCGCGGTGCACCGGGTCGGGGTGCTGACCCAGCTCGACGAGCCGGCGGTGCACTCGGCGCAGCCGTCGCCAGGTGTCGGCCAGCAGCGGCACCAGCTCGGCCTCGACGCGGCGTCCTGCCGCGTCGGTCCAGGGCGGCTCGGCGACGACGGACTCGAGACGGTCGAGCAGGGCGTAGTACCGGGGGGTGTCCATCGCGGCCAGGGCGTCGTCGTGGCCCTGCCGGTAGCGGGCGTCGTAGGTCTCGCCGATGCGAGCGGCCACCGGACCCTTGACCAGCTCGGGCTCCAGGGCCGTCACCTGCGCCAGCAGGTGGGCCCGGATCACCTCGCAGTCACGGGCCTGAGCCAGCTGCTGTCCCAACCAGCCCAGCTCGGCACGCAGCTCGTCGGTCACGGTCCGGTCGAGCAGCGGCCGGAAGGTGGTCAGCACACTGCGCAGCCGCCGGGCGGTGACCCGCAGCTGGTGCAGCGCGTCCGGCTCGTCGGCCCGGGTGCGCGGGTCCCAGGCCAGCAGCCTGGCCACCTGGGTCGACAGGTAGCCGCCCAGGACCGCGCCACCGCTGCGGCGACTGCCCACGTCGACGCGCGGGCCGTCCCCGATCCTCGCGGCTGCGCTGTCCTGCTCCGCCGTCGTCCGGCCCGCAGCCGAACCCCCTGGTGCCGCAGGCTCACCCGACCCGCCCAGCGCCCGGGCCAGCTTCGAGACGTGCGGCGACGGCGCGGCACCGGCCTCGACCAGGGCGGCGACCAGGGCCGACAGCAGTGCCGTGTCGCCCTCGACCAGCTCGACCTCGACCTCGCGCCACAGCTGGGGCGGCGCCCAGCGCAGCCGAGGTGTCGTCGTCGCCGGCCGCGACGCCGCCACCTCGTCGACCGCGATCTCGGCCAGCACCCGGCCGCTGCCGTCGAGCACCGGATGCACGAGGCGCCGGGTGCGCATCCGGACGACGGGCTGCAACGGCTCACCACGGATGATCGCGGCGACCTGGTGCACCAGCTCGGTCGGGACCACCGTGGCCCGGCCCAGGGGCAGCCGCAGCTCGGTGCGCTCGCCGTCCCGGGCCGGTCGCTTGAGGTGCCAACCCGCGTCGGGGCCGCCGGTGCGCCGGCGCAAAGTGATGCGCCGGGCCAGCAGCCGCAGGTCGGTGGTGTCGAGGTAGACCGCCTCGAGCTCGTCGACCCGGGTCTGGCCCCTCCGAGCCGCCCCGGGCACACCGGTGCGGCCGGTCACCCCGCTCAGGTCAGGCACCTCGAAACCCGCCGGCACCTCCAGCTTGCGCTCGACCTCGGTCACCAGGTCGGGACCGCCCGTTCGGCCGCCCGACCTGCCCACTTTGCCCACCGCGCGCGCCATTCCCGGAGACTACGCCAGTCGGACGACCACCGGGTCAGGCCCTAGTTCCCGCAGACTGCGGCCTTCCCAGCCCATCCAGCCCCACCTATCCCAGCCCACCCATCCCAGCCCTTGAGCATCGATAGTCGGGTGTCGTCTAGGACACGCCCAAGTCGGGCCCACGAACTCGACTCTCGATGGCCGGGTGGAGCCGAAGCTCGACTCTCGGTAGCCTCGGTCGAGCCGAAGCTCGACTCTGGGCTGGTCACAGGCCCGCCACGATGTTGATGGTGACCGCCAGGATCACGGCCACGAACACGAACGACTGCCCGGCGTGACCCAGCACCGCCCGGCGCATCCGCTGCTCGGTGATCGTCTGGTCCGAGACCTGGAACGCCATGCCGACCGTGAAGGCCAGGTAGGCGAAGTCGCTGTAGACCGGCGGCGAGCCGTCGCTCTGGTTGAAGTCGACGCCCCCCTCGGGGTCGCTGTAGTACAGCCGGGCGTAGTGGGTCCACCACAGGGTCTGCACCAGCAGCCACGACGCCACGATGGCGACCACACCGAGCGCCACGTGGGCGGCCCGTCCGGAGCCGGGCGAGCCGCCGATCAGCACGAAGGCCACGATCATGAAGCTGATCACGCCGGCCGAGAACACGATCGCGTTGGCCACCGGCCGCGAGGTGTCCTCCCGGGTGGCCACGGCCCGGGTCTGCGCGGCGTCCAGGGGCCAGATCGCCAGCCAGGTGCCGGCGACGAAGGTGGCCGCCGCCGCGGCCCAGGCCGCCAGCGCGGCCTCCGGGGCCGGACGACGCAGCACGGCGCCGGCGACCACCCCGACGACGACGCCCGTCGCCAGCGCGATCGCCAGATGGCTGACGGCCGAACCGGTCCGCCACCGGCCCCGCATCCCGCCGGACATCGACTGCAGCTCCATGGGGGTTGACCCTAGTTCGCGGCGACCGGCCCGGTCATGAGGAGTCGGACGGACCACGGGCCAGCTCGCGCAGCCGGTCGGCCCACGACCGGTTGACCGGCGGCCCCACCCAGGCGTACCAGCGACCGTCGACCTGCTCGACCCGGTGCCCACGCAGCGGCCCGGCGTCGCCGGTGCGGCACCTCAGGGTGTGCAGGTCGAAGGTGTACCAGTGCCAGGGGCAGACCACGGCGCCGTCCCGCACCAGCCCCTCGGCCAGCGGACCCGCCTTGTGGGGGCAGTCGCCGTCGACGACCAACGGCCGGTCGTCGACGGTGAAGACGGCATACCGGCGGCCGTCGTGCACGAAGGAGCCCCGGCCGTCCGCTCCCCGCTCGGGCAGCTCGACCCGGGTGGTCGTCGGTTCAGACACAGCCCAGCTCGACGCTGCCGAGCCGGTCGATGGTCACCACCAGGCAGTCCCCCGCGACCAGCGGGACGGCGGCGGTCAGACCGCCCGAGAGGATGACCTGCCCGGCCTTGAGTCCCTCGCCGTGGGCCGCCAGCGCCCGCACCAGCCACGCCACCGCGGACGCCGGGTGCCCGAGGGAGGCCGCACCGCTCGCGGTGGCGACGACGTCGCCGTTGTGCTCGAGCACCACCCCGACGGCCCGCAGGTCGATCCCGGCCGCCGGCACCGGGGTACCCACCACGTACCGGCCCGCCGAGGCGTTGTCCGCGACCACGTCGGGGATCTTGAACCGGTAGTCCTGGTAGCGCGAGTCGAGCACCTCGATGCCGGGGGCCACCCAGGCGGTGGCGGCCAGCACCTCGGTCGCGCTCACGGCGGCTCCGGCCAGGTCACGGCCCATCACGAAGACGATCTCGGGCTCCCCGCGCGGCTGGATGTGCTGGTCGACGACGAGCGGCTCACCGGGGTCGAGCGCGGTGCCGGCGCCCAGGAAGCCGTAGATCGGGGAGTCGACGCCGACCTGCTGCTGCTTGGCCCGCGAGGTGACGCCCAGCTTCCAGCCCACGATCGGGCCGGCGGTCTCGGCGTCGGCCTGTGCCAGCTGCTGCACCACGTAGCCGGTGGCCAGGTCGAAGCCGGGGTGGTCGTCGGTCAGCGGTGGCACCGCCGTGCGGTCGCTGCGGGCGGCGGCCAGCACCGCCGTCAGCACCGCCGCATCGGGCCGCCCGTCGCTCGGGCTCGGGCTCGACGTCGGGGTCGGGCTCGGGGTCTGGGTCGGGGTCGGGGTCGCGTCGCTCTGGCTCATGTCAGGCCTCCACTCGCACAGTGACCGGGCCCAGCCGGTCGAAGTCGGCGCGGAACACGTCGCCGGCCGTCATCGGGACGGCGGCGTGCAGGGCTCCGGTCATCACCAGATGTCCCGGCTCCATGCCGATCCCGACCTCGCCGAGGGTGTTCGCGAGCCAGGCCACCACGGCGACCGGGTCGCCGAGGGCGGCCGCCCCGGCCCCGGTGTCGAGCAGGATCCCGTTGCGGGTCAAGGTCATGCCGATCAGGCGGGGGTCGACGTCGGTCAGCGGCACCAGCCGGCTCGAGGTGGCCACCGCACCGTTCGAGGCCAGGTCGGCGACGGTGTCGGCCAGCCTGATCCGCCAGTCGGCGAACCGGCTGTCGACGATCTCGACCGAGGCGGCCACCCCGGCCACCGCCCGCGCGGCCTGGGTCACGCTCACCCCCGGGCCTCGCAGCGGCGCCTCCAGCACGAACACGATCTCGGCCTCGAGCCTCGGCTGGATGAACCGGCTGAGCGGGATCGTGTCGCCGTCCCGGTAGACGGTGGAGCGCAGCACCGGGCCGTAGTCGGGGGTGCTCACCCCGATCATGCGCTGCATCGGCTTGGAGGTCAGACCCACCTTGTAGCCGACGATCTCGTCGCCGTCCGCGAGCAGCAGCTTGGTGAGCTCGCTCTGGACGGCGTAGCCGTCGGCCATGCCCAGGGTGGGGTCCTCGTCGGTGAACGGGGCGATCGCCACTCTGTCACGACGGGCCTCGTAGAGCAGGCGCGCCTTGCCGGCGGGGTCGGTCAACGCCATGAGGTACCTCTTTCGACAGGTCGGGAATCGGGTCGGGAATCGGGTCGGGAATCGGAGCGGGCAACAGCACGGGCATCGGGACGGAACGTCTCGGGGGAGTAGCCCAACCGGCGCGAGACCGCCTCGGCCGCCTCGACCACCACGGCGGCCAGCTCGCGCCGACGGCTGGGGCCGAGCCGGACGGTGGGGGCACCGATGGAGATCGCGGCGACCACGTTCTCGTCGACGTCCCGGATCGCGGCGGCGACCGAGGCGACCCCGATCTCGCGCTCGTTGACGGCCTCGGCCCAGCCGCGACGGCGCACCCGCGTCAGCTCGGCCCGCATGGTCTCGAGGTCGGTGATGGTGTGCGGGGTCAGCGCCGGCAGCGGCATGCCGGCCAGCAGCCCCTCGAGCCGGACGTCGTCGAGGTGGGCCAGCAGCACCTTGCCGGAGCTGGTGCAGTGCAACGGAACCCGGCGGCCGGTCTCGGTGAACAGCCGCAGCGTCTGCGAGCTCTCGAGGCGGTCGACGTAGACCACCTCGTGGCCGTCCAGGACGCCGACCTGGCTGGACTCCCCGGTCTGCTCGCGCAGCGCGGCTAGCACCGGGCCGGCAGCGGCGTGCAGGTCGAGGTGCACCCGCACCGCCTCGCCGAGCTCGAAGACCACCAGTCCGAGGCGGTACTCGCCGTTGGTCGGGTCCTGCTCGATCAGGCCCTCGGCCGCCAGGGTGGTGAGCAGCCGGTGCACGGTCGACTTGCCCAGGCCCAGGCGCCGGGCCAGCTCGGAGACCCCGATCGAGGCCTCGCGGGAGCGGAACACCTTGAGCAGCCGGGCCGCGTTGCGGACCGACGACAATCCCTCAGCGCTCATGGTTCTCGCCGGTGCCGGCCGCACCGCCGCCTGCATCCGCGGGGGCCGGTGGCGTCCACTGGCTGCGCCCACCGAGCGAGGCCAGCACCGCCTTGCGGACGGCGTCCGGGTCGGGGGCCGACTGGGCCGCCAGCGCGGCGACGTCGCCGTTGTGCGGCACCACCAGCTGGGCCAGCAGCGCGTGCGCCCGGCGCAGCCCCGCGGTGGCTGCGCCGGCCATCTCGTCGACGAGGGCCTCGCGACCCCGCGCCCGGGACCGGATGGTCTCGAAGTCGCGGGCCACCGCGGAGTGGCCGTTGGCCAGCCCGGTGCCGACGTGGGCCGCCTGGTGGCCCGACAGCCCGGCACCCGGCTGGGCGACGAAGTGGTAGACCACGGTGCGGATGCCCAGGGCGTGCTTGACCTCCTCGAAGGCCGGCGCAGCGGTCTCGTCGATCAGGGCGAGGCCGGGGGCCACCACCGAGTCGTAGAAGCGCAGCTGCCACGACAGCCCGTCGAGCTCGGTCTGCAGCGCCACCTCGGGACCGTGGGTGGGACCCAGCGACTCGTGCGTGGCCAGCAGGTGCAGGTTGCGGGTCGCGGCGGCCACGACGGTGACCTGACCCCCGTTGAGCAGCGGCATCGTGCCGCGCACCCCGGGCGGGAAGGTGAGGGCCTGCGCCAGGTAGGCGCGGTGCACCTCCTGGACGTACCCGGCGACGGCGTCGCGCATCCGCTCCGGGTTCGGCCGCTCCGAGCTGGTCATCGGTCCCGCTCTCCGCCTGGCCGTTCCTCCATACGGAATGGCCGTCCTTTATCTGGAACGCTAGGCGGGCTACCGTCAAGGCGTCAAGCCCGTCAGAGGTGTTCCACCCGACGCACTGCGAGGAGGCCACCGTGGGAGTCCTGCGCCTGGCGCACGTCGATGTCCGTACCCCGGATCTCGAGCTGTCCACCGCCTACTACACCCAGGTCCTGGGGCTGCAGCTGGTGGCCAAGGACGCCGAGTACGCCTACCTCAAGGGCTGGGACGAGGAGGACCATCACTCGCTGCGACTGCGCTACGACAACCGGATCGGGATGGACCTGTTCTCGTTCCGGGTCGAGCGCGAGGACGACCTGCACGACCTCGAGAAGCGTCTGGAGGCCTACGGCTGCCACGTCGACCGGATCTCGCGCGGCGAGGCCGTCGGCCAGGGCGAGTCGATCCGGTTCGAGATCCCCTCCGGGCAGACGATGGAGCTGGTCTGGGAGCTCGAGAAGACCGGCAACATCCTGGGCAAGCTCAACCCCTCACCGGTGCCGCCGCCCGACCTGCCGGGCATCGCCCCGCCGCGGATGGACCACCTGCTCATCACCGCCGAGGAGGTCGGCGAGAGCCACACCTTCTTCAAGGACGTCCTCGGCTTCCGCATGACCGAGCAGGTGCTCGACGCCAACGGCCACCAGCTCGGCGTCTGGATGGAGCGGTCCCACTCCCCCCACGACGTCGCCATCGTCAACGGGCCGAACGGCGCGCTGCACCACTTCGCGTTCTGGCTCGACGACTGGGACCAGGTGCGCAAGGCGGCCGACATCCTGGCCTACAACGGCGTCCAGATCGACCAGGGCCCCACCCGGCACGGGGTCACCCGCGGCAACACCATCTACTTCTTCGACCCGCTCGGCATCCGCAACGAGGTCTTCACCGGTGGCTACCGGGCCGACCCGGACTTCCCGGCGATCACCTGGTCGGAGGACCAGTTCGGTCGCGGCCTCTTCTACTACGAGAACGTCGTGGCGCAGCGCTTCCTGCGCTTCCACACCTAGAAAGGACCCAGCCGCATGTCCGATCGCATCCTGCGTCTGCAGCACGTCCAGATCCGGGTCCCCGACCTCGAGCTGTGCGCGGCGTACTACACCGAGATCGTCGGCCTCTACGAGACCGGGCACGACGAGGGCCGGGTCTTCCTGAAGTGCTGGGACGAGCACGAGCACCACTCCCTGGTGCTGCGCCAGGCCCCCACCTACGGCCTGGACCACCTCAGCTTCAAGGTGGCCGACGAGGAGGACCTCGACTACTTCACCGAGCGGGTGCAGGCCGCCGGGGTCGCGGTCAGCCGGTTCGACAAGGGTGAGCTGGGCCCGGGCTGGGGCCAGGCGATCCGGTTCGAGGTGCCGTCGGGCCACACGGTCGAGCTGGTGTACGGCATGGAGAAGGTCGGCAACATGCTGCCGCTGTTCAACCCCCCGCCGCGGCCGGGCAACCTGGTGGGGATCGCCCCGCCGCGCCTGGACCACATCTTCCTGATGGCCGAGGACGTCGAGGCCGCGACGCGGTTCTTCCAGGACGTGCTCGAGTTCCGGCTCACCGAGCAGATCATCGCCAACGACGGCCACCAGCTGGCCACCTGGCTGGAGCGCTCGCACACCCCGCACGACATCGCCTTCGTCACCGGGCCCAACGGCGCGCTGCACCACTTCGCGTTCTGGCTCGACGACTGGAACGCGGTGCGCGAGGCGGCGGACCTGCTGGCGTTCAACGGGGTCACCATCGACATCGCCCCCACCCGGCACGGCGTCACCCGCGGCTACACCATGTACTTCTTCGACCCGGTGGGCAACCGCAACGAGGTCTTCACCGGCGGCTACTGGGTCGACCCCGACTTCGAGCCGATCACCTGGACCGAGGAGGAGATGGGCCGGGCCATGTTCTACTACGCCCGCGAGGTCAACGAGCGCTTCTTCACGGTGCACTCGTGACCGCCACCGACAGCGCCGCCGACCAGGGGCCGGTCTTCCGGCGGACCGACCGCACCGACGCCCCGCTGTACCTGTCGCGCTACAGCGCCCGTCGGGCCGAGGCCCGGGCCAGCGCCCTCACCGCCGAGCCGGGCACCGTCGCGACCCCGGGCACCGCGGCGGGCGACACCTCGTCGGTGCCGTTGTACCTGCAGCGCTTCCGGGACCGGCAGGCCGACACCGTGGCCCCGGCCGCGGCGATCCTGGAGGTGGAGGGCGAGCGGTTCACCCGGCAGTACGCCGACGTCACCCGCTCGCACGAGATCATTCCCGAGCCCGGACGGCGGGACGTCGACGACTACATCGCCGAGATCCGCATCATCCGGCACGGCATCACCCAGGGCTACTCCACCGACGCCGGCCTGACCCCGATGGGCGGCTGGCAGGCCCATCAGCGAGGCCACGCCCTGGCCAAGACGCTGCGCGCGTGGCCGTCGATGCGCATCGTCTGCGCCGACACCAACCGGGCCCGCCAGACCGCCGAACAGATCCACCGCGGCCTACTCGACGGGCTCGACCAGTTCGGCCGCGACGCCACCATCACCGGCCCCGAGGCGATCCCCGAGCTGCGCAACTTCCAGGTCTGGACGCCGGACGGCCCGCGCGACATCACCTCGGCCTTCCGCCAGTACCAGGCCCTGATGGAGAAGCTGGAGCGGATGGCGGTCGGCGACCGGCCCCGCTGGCTGGTCGAGATCGACCGGTTCTACCGCACCCAGCTGGGCGGCCAGGACCCGATCCAGACCTGGCTGACGATCCCGTTGATGTACTTCGAGTCCCCGCAGGCCTGCGTCCGCCGATTCTGGCGCGGGTTCCACCGGGTCATGGAGGAGTCGCCGGGCTCGCGGATCATCGCGGCCACCCACTCCGGCCCGATCCGCGCGTTCGCGACCTGGGCCCACGGCTACGACCCGGGCGAGCCGCACAACGTCGAAGAGGTCATCGTGCGGATCCGCAAGGGCGGCCGGACCGCTCTGGTCGGCTACCGCAACCGGGTCACCGAGGTCAACGTGCCCGACCCCGACGAGATGCCGGTGTGGGAGTGACCCGCCGCCCTCCCTGCCTGTCGTCCCTGCGGCAGGTGTCGTCCCTACGTCTGCGAGAGGTGCGCGCATGAGCAAGGCACTCGCCGCCATCGTCGGTCCCGGCAACATCGGCACCGACCTGTTGGCCAAGCTGCGACGCAGTGACGTCATCGAGGTCGGTTATGTGGTCGGGGTCGTCGAGTCCGACGGCCTGGCACGGGCCCGGGCGCTGGGGATCGAGGCCAGCTCCGAGGGCGCGGACTGGCTGCTGCGCCAGGACCGGCTGCCCGACATCGTGTTCGACGCGACGTCGGCCCGGGCCCACATCGCCCTGGCACCCAAGCTGGCCAAGGCCGGCATCGTCGCGGTCGACCTGACCCCGGCGGCCCGCGGGCCGCTGGTGTGCCCGCCGGTCAACTATCACGAGCACGTCGGCGCCATGAACGTGAACATGATCAGCTGCGGCGCCCAGGCCACGGTGCCGATCGTGCACGCCGTCAGCTCGGTCGTGCCGGTGCCCTACGCCGAGATCGTGGCGTCGGTCGCGTCCAAGTCGGCCGGGCCAGGCACCCGGGCCAACATCGACGAGTTCACCCACACCACCTCGCGCGCCGTCCGCGAGCTGGGCGGCTGCACCCGCGGCAAGGCGATCATGGTGCTGAACCCCGTGGAGCCGCCGATGATCATGCGGGACACCGTGTTCTGCGCGATCCCACCGGACGCCGACCACGACGCCATCACGGCCTCGATCGTCAAGCGGGTGGCCGAGGTGCAGCAGTACGTGCCCGGCTACACGCTGCGCAACGAGCCGCAGTACGACGACCCCCGCGACTCCTGGGACGGGAACGGGCGGGTGGCCGTCTTCCTCGAGGTCAAGGGCGCCGGGGACTACCTGCCGGAGTACTCCGGCAACCTCGACATCATGACCGCCTCGGCCGCCCGGGTGGGCGAGCTGTTCGCGCGGGAGCGGTTCGGAGCGAAGGCAGAGGTACCGGCATGAGCATCCAGTCCCCCACGACCCCCGCCATCGAGAGTCCCACGCCGGTCGAGACCGAGGGCGGTACCACCCGCCCGGTGCGACTGACCGACACCACCCTGCGCGACGGCAGCCACGCCATGTCGCACCAGTTCACCGAGGCCCAGGTGCGGGCGACGGTGCATGCGCTGGACGCCGCCGGCGTCGAGGTCATCGAGGTGACCCACGGCGACGGGCTGGGCGGCTCGTCGTTCAACTACGGCTTCTCGCACACCGACGAGATCGAGCTGATCGCGGCCGCGGTCGAGGAGGCGAGGCGCGCCACCATCGCCGTCCTGCTGGTGCCCGGGATCGGCACCATGGACGACCTGCGCGCCGCCCGGCAGGCGGGCGCCGGCATCGCCCGGGTGGCCACCCACTGCACCGAGGCCGACGTCTCGATCCAGCACTTCGGCCTGGCCCGCAGCCTGGGCATGGAGACCGTCGGGTTCCTGATGATGTCGCACCGCACCACCCCGGAGGTGCTGGCCGGCCAAGCCCGGATCATGGTGGACGCCGGGGCGCAGTGCGTCTACGTCGTCGACTCCGCCGGCGCCCTAGTGCTGAGGGACGCCCAGCAGCGGGTGCAGGCGGTGTACCGCGAGATCGGGCAGGAGGCGCAGGTGGGTTTCCACGGCCACCAGAACCTCTCGCTCGGGGTGGCCAACTCGGTGCTGGCCTTCGGCCAGGGGGCCCGGCAGATCGACGGGTCGCTGTGCGCGCTCGGCGCCGGCGCCGGCAACAGCCCGACCGAGGTGCTGGCGGCCACCTTCGACCACCTCGGGGTCGCCACCGGCGTCGACGTCGGGGGCGTGCTCGCGGCGGCCGAGGAGGTGGTGCGGCCCTACCTGCCGCGCTGGCCCAAGGCCGACCGCACCGCGATCGTGCAGGGCTGGGCCGGGGTGTACTCCTCGTTCCTGCTGCACGCCGAGCACGCGGCCGAGCGCTACGGCGTCGCGGCCCACGAGATCCTGCAGCGCGCCGGTGAGGCCGGTTACGTCGGCGGCCAGGAGGACATGCTCATCGACATCGCCCTGCAGCTGTCGCAGGAGCTCGACCTCGCCGCGACCGGAGCTCGCTGAGATCTGTCCGGCGCCCGACCAGAAGCCAGGAGCCCGCTGCCATGAGCGACATCCAGCACGTCATCGACGGCAAGAGCGTCGAGTCGGTCTCGGGACTCACCTTTCCCACGGTCGACCCGTGGACCCGGCAGGCCTATGCCGACGTCGCCCTGGGTGCCGCGGCGGACGTCGACCTCGCGGTGACCGCGGCGAGGCGGGCCTTCGACGAAGGCCCTTGGCCCCGCATGGGTTTCGCAGAGCGAGGCAGGCTGATGCACACCTTGGCCGACCTGGTCCGGTCGCACTCCGACGAGCTGGCCATGGCCGACACGCGCGACATGGGCAAGCCGATCACCGACGCCAGGACCAAGGACGTCCCTCGGACGGCGCAGAACTTCGCCTTCTTCGCCGATCACGCCCGCATGGTGACGGCCGAGGCGCTGCCGATGGACACCGGCCATCACGCCTACTCGCTCTACCAACCGGCGGGTGTGGTGGCGGCGATCGCGCCGTGGAACTTTCCGCTGATGCTCGAGTCGTGGAAGGTGGCGCCCGCACTGGCGTGGGGCAACACAGTGGTACTCAAGCCCGCTGAGGACACCCCGGCCTCGGCGACCCTGCTGGCCCGGCTCGCCCTCGAGGCGGGCCTGCCGCCGGGCGTCCTCAACGTCGTCCACGGTTTCGGTCCCGACTCGGCCGGGGCTGCGCTGACGAGCCACCGCGGGGTGGACCGGATCACCTTCACCGGCGAGTCCGGGACCGGCCGCATCATCGCCGGCGCAGCGGCCCGCAACCTGGTGCCGGTCAGCCTCGAGCTGGGCGGCAAGGGCGCCAACCTCGTCTTCGACGACGCCGACCTGGCGAACGCCGTCGACTGGTCGGTCAAGGCCATCTTCACCAACGCCGGTCAGGTGTGCCTGGCCGGGTCACGGCTGATGGTGCAGCGCGGCATCTACGACGAGTTCGTCGCCGCCTTCGTCAAGGCCGCCGAGGCCCTGGTCGCCGGCGACCCCAAGGACCCCGCCACCCAGCTGGGACCCCTGGCCTCGCACGAGCACTACACGAAGGTGCGTTCGTTCCTCGACGAGTTCGACTCGGCCGGGCTGACTCTGGCCACCGGTGGCGCCGCCGCCTGCGGTGACGACTGGGTGGTGCGACCCACCGTCGTGCTCGACCCGCCCGCCGACGCCCGGGTGTGCCGCGAGGAGGTGTTCGGGCCGGTGGTCACCGTCACCCCGTTCGACACCGAGGACCAGGCCGTGGCCCTGGCCAACGACAGCCGCTACGGCCTGAACGCGATGGTGTTCACCGAGAACCTGTCGCGAGCGCACCGGGTGTCGGCCACCCTCAGGGCCGGAACGGTGTGGGTGAACTGCTTCTTCATCCGCGACCTGCGGGCCCCGTTCGGCGGGGTGGGCGACTCGGGCATCGGGCGCGAGGGCGGCACCTTCAGCCGCGAGTTCTTCACCGAGCCCAAAGCCGTGGTCATGCAGCTCTGACCCACCGGGCCCGGCTGACGCGGCCTGCGCCCCCTGCCTGGGCAGGTTCACCCGTCGATCGGTCGCATCAGCCGGCACACGTCGAACTCGGCCACCGACCGGCCGATCCGCGCCCCTGCCTCGGTGGAGAACCTGAAGTGGATGCCGCCCCAGACCCGGGCATTGCCCGACTCGGCCACCAGGGCCGCCGGTGAGGTGAACCGGTGGGTCGCCGTGCTGCCGGGAACGCCGCTGACCGTGACGTCGAAACCACCCGCGCCCACCAGGCGGCTCACCGCTGTGGCGAAGCTGCTGGACTCGCACGTGTGGTTGGCCGGGTACTCCGGGTGGTTGGGCGTGCGGATCAACGGCGTCCAGCCCGGATCGGCCGACGTGGCAGGGTTGCCGTCGTCGCCCGCACCGCGAACCGCGGTGAACGGGCGCCAGGACGAGTAGGTGTACTTGGCGTCGAAGCAGGCCACGAAGGCGTCGGACATCACCACGTCGGTGAGGGCCAGCAACCGGGCGGTCCGCACCCGGTCGAACGCCTTCGCCGTCGCCAGCGTCCGCAACGCCTCGTTGAACTGCGCATCCGGACGCCCCAGCCCCCAGAACAACGCGGTGGCCGTCTGTTCCGCACTGCGGACCGCGCTCGTGGCGCTGCCGAGGTCCTTGGTCTCTCGGAACGCCGCCGCGTAGGCCGCGCTCGACAGTGGGGGCGGGGGCCCGGGCCGGAACTGGTCGACCGCACGCATCGCGAAGGGCTTCATGACTGCCGCCCACGGCGTGGCGGGCAGGGTCGCCGGGTTGTCGGTGGGCAGCACCCATGCCCCGGGGCCGCTGCCGAACTGATAGGGCTTGGCCGCCTGGAACCCGTCCCGGGTCCGGGCGAGCGCCACAGCATCGGCCGCCGCCTCGCCCAGGGTGATGCCCTGTGCGGTGGCACGCCCTGCGGGAGCTGCTGCCAGCGCGGCCGCGAACTCGGCGTCCAGCGCCACTCGTTGCGCCGGGAAGTGGCTCACCAGAACTCGATGCGCGGCTGCGGCCACCGCGACGTCCGCGTCGGCATGCGGTTGCCGGGCCAGCCGGGTGAGGTACTGCCGGTAGCCGCCGTCGACGGCGACCACGGCGTCGAAGACCGCCGCCTGGACGTAGGCGAGGTGCATCATGCCTTCCTGGATGGACTGACCGGAGGTCAGCCCAGTGCTCACGGCGACGCTGTTCCAGTGCAGCACCGCGGCCGGTGAGCGGAACGACGGTCTCGCCTCGGCGGGCGCACCGCTCAGCTGCAGGACCAACGGGACGGCGGCCACCGCCACCGCGGTCGAGGTCGAGGTCGACCAACGATGAGCACGCATGACAGAACTCCTCAGCAGGTGGGGAAAGGAATCGGACTCAGCCCGGTGAGACCGGGAACGCGTGTCAGGCCGACGCCGGCCCGGCGAGGGGGTGGTCCAGGGCCGTGACCGCCGCCGTTCGACTACTGACCTGCAACCGGTCGTAGATGTGCTCCAGATGCTTGCCCACGGTGGCTTCGGAGAGGACCAGCGCCCGGGCGATCTGGGCGTTGGTCATACCCACCGCGACCAGCCGCAGGATCTCGGTCTGTCGCCCGGTGAGTGGGGAACATCCTTGGCGTGCCCGGCGCCGGCGCAGGTCGAGCGTGTGCAGATGCGGCCGCAGCAGGGTCAGGAGCAGGACCTCGCGATCGGTGAAGTCCGATCCGTCGCACCGGAACAGCAACAACCGACGGTCGAGCCTTCCCACGGGGGGCAGCGGCACCATGACCTCGTGGCGCACCCCGGCGACGGCGAAGTAGTCCGACATCGCCAGTCGGGAGAACCGATGGCGCGAGTAGTGGTCCGACAGGCGGGTGACCGTCTCGAAGTCCCCCGTGAGCTGGGGGTAGCTGCAGGCGCGACACTCCCAGAACCCCGCCCAGAACAGTCGCTCGAGCTCGCCGGCATCGTCTCCGTCGTCGGCGGCGTCGGTGTCGGCGTCGGCGTCGGTTTTGGTCCACGTCTGGCACCAGGTCGTCTCGCGGACCGGGTCCATGACCTGGAAGCTGATGTCGTCACAGGCGATCACCGTGGCCAGCGCCTGCATCGCGGAGTCGGGCAGCGGGTCAGCCGAGTCCGGCGTCGTCGGGGCGGCCACGATCTCGCGCAACAGTCTCAGATCTCGCGAGGTCACCCCGTCGCGTACCATCGCCGCTCACCCCCTGTTCGGCCGCCGTCCCACACACCATAGGTCGACGCCACACAGGGGCGGAATACGGAGAATCCCGTAGTCACGATCACCCTCGGGCGGGTCAGGGCACAGGCGCCGCGTCGGGCCTCAGGCGGTCAGGTCGCGGCGGCGGCGGGTGAGGACCCGGTGCAGGTTGCGGATCACCTGGGAGTCGAACGGCAGAGCACCGGCGTCCAGTTGCGGCACGAGGTCCGCTGTCGCCAGCAGGACCTCGTCGATGGCCCGTTCTGCGGCCCTGGTCGGCAGATCGAGCTCAGCGGCGAACGCCAGCAGCTTGCGCCGCGACAGTCCGGACGTGCGCCCGGCCAGGGACAACGCCATGGTGGTGTCGCCGTACGGCAGCGTCGACGGTAGGTCGTACAGGGGACAGACGCGCCATTCGCCGTCCGCCTGCACCACCGACAGGTTCTTGGCATGCAGGTCACCGTTGCCGGTGAGCCAGGCGAGGGCGAGCTGCTGCAGCACATTCCTGGCAGCGACCGCTCGAGCTGCACAGACACCGACCACCGCCAGTGCCACCGCCTCGAAGCCGGCGTTGTACTTGTCGGCCGGGTAGAGGCCGAGCAGTTGCCCGGCGTCCTCGACGGCGAGTCGACGGACGCCGCCTTCCGCAGACGGCACCCGGTCGAAGCGGTCGACGAGCAGACCCTGCCGACCGGTCCGGTCGGTGATCAGGCGAGAGGTGACGACAGGCAGCCGCAGGCGCCGAGCGATGCCCAGCATGAAGTCCTCGTTGGCGACCAGATGGGGGTACTCCGGCGGTGAGAGCTTGAGGATCTGCTCACCGGTGGCAGCCGAGACCGGCACCGCGATCGTTCGAGCAGAAGCCTTCTCCTGCACCCCTGCCAGGGCGACCGGGTCGACCATCCCCGACTCCGCGAGCACCGACGAGAAGTCCAGGGATCCGGGATCGTCGACCACGAGGGCCGGCGACGCTGCCTTCGGCGGGTCCCCGGACACCACCACCTGCACGTCGCCGACCGGGTCCGCACCGACCGCCAGCAGCAACGACAGGTCGTCGTCCGCCGAGGTCTTGACGGCCCGGCGCACGTTGGTCAGGCGTCGTCCCTCGGGCAGCAGTCCGGCGAAGAACGGCAGGATCCCGCCCCCCGGGCCACTGAGTGGCTCGGCGGTCAGCGGCACAGTCGTGGCGACAGCAGGGCCGGGATCGGCCAGGTAGTCCGAGGCGTACCGGAACTGCACTCCCCCTGGCCGGCGGTCAAGATGGCCGGCCAGGCGGCCCGCCTTGTAGACGTCAGCGGTCGTCACCGACCGCACGCTCGACAGGTCGGGAAGACGGTTCGGCCGCGAGCCGGCAGTACTCATCGGGGCTCACCCGGCCGCAGCTCCGTGGTCAACCGCAGCCCCAGGACGGCGAGGACGGCGGACAGCTTGTCGAGCCTGAGCGTGGGCTTGTCGTGCTCCACCTCGCGGACGAAGCGCTCCGAGACCTGGGCGAGATCGGCCACGTCGGACTGCAGCAGCGACAACGACCGTCGTCGGGCCCTCACCTGCTGCCCGAGAGTGTCCATCAGCCCTCCCGTCCACCACCACGCCGAGGCACCCATCACCGGCACGATCGTGCCGTTCCGTTCGAGAGTAGCGCCCACAAGGGTCTATCGGCCAGCAGAGCGGCACGATCGTGCCGATTCTTGACTCACGCACCCCACGCCACCGATCGAACCGGAACAACCGGCACGATCGTGCTGGTCACCCGGAAGGCGGGCCGTCGCACCGACAGGCGACGACGTCAGTCGGCCGGCAGTACGCGGACAGTGTCGCCGGGGCGGATCGTGCCCGGGACGACGACCTTGGCGTTGAGCCCGCGCAGCCGCAGTCGCTTGCCCTCGTCGGACCACACCATCTTGTGCGCGTCCCGGCCGAACCGGGCCGCGAACTTGGCGCAGCCGGTGTGCGGCTGGTCGGTCACCTCGATGACGGCGTGGTCCCCGAGCGCGATCCGGGAACCGGCGGGCAGGGACGCGGCGCTCACGTCGAGGTCGACGTAGAGCTGGTCGCCGGCCAGTGCCCAGGCGTCCCGGTCGGGGCCGGCGATCAGCTCGACGAACCGGGCGTTGATGACGTTGAGCTGCATGTCGGGGTGCGGGGTGTTGTCCTCGGTGCGCGCGCTCGGGCGCCGGTCCCAGGTGTCGCCGACTAGTCCGACGGCCAGGTCGAGCTCGGCCTCCTCGAGCACCTCGCGGGCATCGACGGACGGGCGGCGGACGACGAGCTCGAGCGTGCCGACCGATCGCGGGGAGGCCTCGACGTCGGCAAGCCCTGCCTCGATCTGCACCGTCGTGCGGGGTTCGACAGCAGCCGGCTCGACAGCACCGGACTCGACAGCACCGGACTCGACGACACCGGACTCGACGGCGCCCGACTGGGTGAGAAGCGATGAGGCGGGGCTGCTGTTCTCCACACAAGCAGTGTCCCGGTCGCCCACGGTCGCCGTCCACATACTTCTCGTCACAGCCCCGGAGACAGCGCGTCAGTGCTCGGCCTCGTGGGTGACGACCCGGTCCGAGAGCACGATGTCGCCGTACCAGCCGCAGTCACCGCAGCAGCAGACGAACACCCGCTCGTGCGCCGACCAGTACTCGGTCGCCAACCCGTGCCCGCCGTCCGCCAACGAGAGCGGGGCCGCGCAGTGCGGGCAGAAGCGGGGCGCGTCACGCCGATGGTTCGCCACGTCCTGCGGGTACCAGCCACGGCCGGCGTCCGGCACCAACGGGGCGACGGACGCCGAGCCGAGCGGGACGGCGGGTGGGTCGGCCACCGCGGTCACGAGCTCTTGCCCCCGGTGGCCTCCCAGGCCAGCTGGTGCAGCTTGATGAGCTCGTCCTTCTGCGGGCTGAACTGCATCGACGCCCCGGTGATGAAGTCGATGGCGAAACCGGGCCCGGCGTCGAACTTGTTCTTCTCGCATGGCAGGTCGATCCGGTCGTGCGGCTCGCGCACCACCCCGAGCGGGTCCTGCCCGGCGGCCACCTTGGCCATCTCCTGCTTGAACATGCGACGCAGCATGGTGACTCCGAGATCCGAGCGCCCCAGGTGCTCCGACGTCCGGTCGGTCGCCCTGCCCTGCGACACCCACGCCATGATGTCCTGGCCCTCGACGTAGTCGACCCGGTGCCGGCCGTCCTCGGTGTAGATCGGGATCGGGTACTCGGGAATCACGGGCTGGTGCGGGTAGTCGATGCCGACCGGCGCGTGCGTCGAGTAGAGCATGAACCGCGTCGTGTACCGGTCGATCGGGATCCGGATCTGCATCTGCTCGATGTTGGCGCCGCCGACCCGCATGTTGTACGGGAAGACGAGCGGGTGGCCCACCTTCCAGTCGTCGTCCTCCTCGGTGGCCCCCTCGAGCACCCGGCGCTTGATGATGCCGTAGTCGAAGACGTCGAAGCCGACCTTCTGGTGCTTCTTGGCGAACGATGCCGGGGCGTCGAAACCCTTCTGCTGGGCCACGAACTGGAAGTAGCGACCGTGCAGGTACTCGACGTGGTGGGGGTCGACCGCGTTCTCCATGATCTGGACGAAGTTGCAGGGCAGGTCGACCCAGCCGATGTCGCGCACGCCGTCCATCACGAACACGTCGAAGCGGGGCAGCAGGGGCGCCGGGTCGGGGCCCAGGTAGCCCCAGACCAGACCGCCCATCTCCTGCGCCTTGCCCGCGACGATCCGCACCCGGTCCCGGAAGGCGGTGTCGTCCTTCTCGGCGGGCTGCTCGAGGCAGGTGCCGTCGGCGGCGAAGAGCCAGCCGTGGTACGGGCACCGCAGCGAGTCACCCTCGACGATGCCGTAGGAGAGCGAGGCCCGGCGGTGCGGACAGGCCTCCTGCACCAGTCCGTAGCGCCCGGACGGCGACTTGTAGACCACGAAGTCCTCACCGAGCAACCGGGTCTTCTTGACCGGGAACTCCTCGAGCTCACGGGTGAAGGCCACGGGGTACCAGTAGCGCCGCAGCAGCTCACCCATCGGGGTGCCGGCGGCCACGCTCGTCAGCTCGTCGTTCTGTTCGGCGGTCAGCATCGTCGCACTCTCCTCAAGTCACTGTTCGTTCCGAGCACGGATCATTTGGCGAGTCGTTCGTCACTGCAGATGCGCACAACAGTCACGGTCGGCCCCGGCCCTCGTCGCCCGGGACCGACCGTGCTGCTGTGTCCTGCTTCAGTCCTGCGTCGGTCCGGGTCAGTCGAGAACCGTGACCGTGCCCAGGTTTCCGTCGACCCGCAGGCGCTGGCCGGTCTTGATGTTCTTGGTGCCGAACGCCGTTCCGGTCACCGCCGGCAGGCCGTACTCGCGGCAGACGATGGCGGCGTGACTCATGATGCCGCCGACGTCGGTGACGGTCGCCGCGATCTTGCCGAAGACCGGGGCCCAGGACGGCGCCGTCAGCGGCGCCACCAGGATCTCGCCCTCCAGCAGGTCGGCGATGCCGTCGGCGGTCATGACGACCCGCGCCGGGCCCTCGACGACGCCCGGTGAGGCCGCGAAGCCCTTGAGGTCGCCGGAGCCGCTGTCGTCGCCCCCGAGCCACTGCTTGACCGAGTCCGACGTGATGCCCCAGAGCATGACCGTGAACGGCTCGGTGATGACGGCGGGCGGTGCGCCGAGCGCCGGCGGCGGCGACCACTGCCGCAGCGCGTTCATGATGCCGTGGCGACGCTCGATCTCGGCCGGCCAGTAGGCGGCGCCGCGCGGCTCGATGCCGACGGCCCACGCGGAGTAGAGGTCGAACAGCGCGGTCGGAACCTCGTTGCGCTGCAGCAGGAAGATGTCGTCGGCCTTCGACCAGAAGCCGGCCCCGGCCAGGATGCCGCCGAGCTCGCGCATCTTGCGCCAGATCACCGAGTGGCCCCAGTGCTCGACGTAGAAGTTGTGGTTCTCGACGTAGGGGAACACCGTGCGGGCCAGCCCGAGCTTGCCCTCGAAGGTCGCCCGGTCCTCGTCGGTGTTGATGAGCTCGGAGTACTCGGCCACGATCCGGTCGCGCTCGGCCGAGACCGCCGCCGTCGGACGGTCGAGG
The DNA here is from genome assembly GCA_963738495.1 of uncultured Actinomycetota bacterium. Taxonomy (GTDB): domain Bacteria; phylum Actinomycetota; class Actinomycetes; order Actinomycetales; family Kineosporiaceae; genus CAVTWW01. Next base: position 103,646 of record CAVTWW010000009.1, on the reverse strand, counting down.
CTCTCGCCGCGGCGCACCTTGGTGACGTAGTTGCGGATGAACCCCATCGGGATGTCGAGGTGCTCGAGCCACACCTTGTCGGAGTGGTAGAAGCCGCTGCCGGCACTGAAGTTGAACCACGGCTGCTGCGCGGCGGTCCAGGCCGCGAGCCACTGCCGACCGGCGTCGTCGGACTCCAGGCCGGCCAGAACCTCGGCGGCGGTGCCGTTCTCGATCCGGCCGTCGACGCCCAGCTCGACCGCCAGCCGAGCCAGCTTCTTGAGCTCCTCGTCCGGCTGGAACAGGTCGACGTGGACGCCGGCGACCATCTTGGCGATCGCCTGGTCGGGGATGCTCGGCCACAGGCCCTTGCAGAACCCGAAGAAGTCGAGGTAGGCCGCGTAGCCCAGGTTGAGGAACTCGAAGTGGTAGTTCCACAGCTTGAGCACCAGGTCGAGCAGGTGGTTGTACTCGGCCATCAGGGCCATGCCGCTGCCGGTGCCGGCGCCGCTGGTGATGACGTCCATCGACTCGCGCTCGGGCAGCGCGGTGAAGCTGACGGCCTCGAGCTCACCGATCAGGGTCTTCACCTTGGGCAGCCAGGCGTCCTCCAGCGACTTCCAGTTGCCGAAGTAGTAGCCGGCCCGCTCCATGAACTCGGGCACCCGCGACTCGATCTCGGCCCCGTCCGTGACGCCGACCGGCGCGAGGAACATGTAGCCGTTCAGGATCCGGATGTCGACGCCGCGGGCCGGCGGAATGACGTAGTGGCGAGTGTTGTACTGCGACAACGAGATCAGGGCGTACTCGACGATGGTCGCGTCCCAGGGCTCGATGACCTCGGGGGTGTGGACGCCGTCCATGAACCAGAACGCGTCGTCCTCGTAGGCCTTGCGCTCGGGGCTGAACACCACCGAGTACGAGTAGAGGTCCTGCCAGCCGTGCGCCCCTTCCGGGGTGGGCATCTCGAACGGGCTGGGAAAGCGGTCGGCCATGGTCGTCCTCTCGGAGAAGCGAAATGGTGGGGTGGTTCAGCCGTGCGTGTGACCGTGGAGCTCGTTCGTCTGACCTTGGTGCCCGTCGAGCAGGGTGGCGACGATACTGCGGAAGGTGTCGTGGGCGACGCCGTTCAGGGGAGAGGTGCGGGGCTTGCGGCTCCAGACCGTCTCGGGGCGCGCCTGCAGCAGCACGATGTTCTGCCCGTCGGGCAGCTGGGAGTCCAACGCCCACTCGACGTCCTGCGGGCAGCCGTAGTGCTTCTCGGCCCGGCGGGCCAGGGCGGCCACCGACCGCACCTCGTCGTCGGTCAGGCAGGCCTCGGTGCGGCGGCCCGCCTCGACGTCCACCTCGGCGACCCGGCCGTCCTCGCCGAGCCGGTGCTCGATGTGCTTGTCCGAGATGACCCGGCTGGTGACCTGGCCCATCACCTTGTCGACCAGGAAGTTGTCCGGGGTCACCGACCCCGAGACGACGGCCTCGCCGAGACCCCAGCTGGCGTCGATGGCGACCTGCGAACGGTCACCGTTGGTGGGGTTCAGCGTGAACGCGACGCCGGCGGTGCGCGGGGTGACCATCTTCTGGACGCCGACACTCATGGCGGCACCGTCGTCCCCGTGCCCCATCTCGCGGCGGTAGGTGATGGCGCGGTCGGTGAAAAGGCTGGCCCAGCACCGCTTCAGCATGGTCAGGACGTCGTCGCCGCCCCGCACCCACAGGTAGGTGTCGTGCTCCCCCGCGAAGCTGGCGTCCGGGGCGTCCTCGGAGGTGGCGGAGGAGCGGACGGCGACGCCGACCTGCTCGTCGCTGCACCGGCGGGCGAGCTCGCCGTAGGCCGCCCGCACCTCCTCGGCCAGCCAGACCGGCAGGTCGGTGTCGGTGATCAGGCTGCGCACGTGGGCGCCGGCCACCTTGACCTGCTCGGTGTCGGTGACGTCGACCCCCTCGAGGGCGGCCGCCACCCGCTCGGACAGCCCCGCCTCGCGGAAGACCCGGCGGTAGGCGTCGGCGGTCACGGCGAAGCCGGGCGGTACCGGCATGCCGGCGCTCGTCATGATCACTAGGCTGGCGTTCTTGCCACCGAGCTCGGCGACCTGCGCCTCATGCCCCCGGGCAGCATGCGAGGCATCGTCGAACCAGTGGATGTACGCCATGTGAACTCCTTGTTTCCCTATCCAAGTCGGTGCCGCCAGTGAAGGGCCCAAAGTCCCGGTCCACAATGCCTGCTTCCCGCATAGCGGGAAACTCAGTAGGTTGCCAGGATGAGCGGCGCACCCGAGAAGGCGAACGGTCGTTCCAGTTTGCTCGGATCGGTCCGGACGGCGGCACGGGTGCTGCGCGCCTTCAGCGGCGGGGACGGCGTCATGGGGGTCAGCGAGGTGGCCCGCCGCCTCGACATCTCGACGTCCACCGCCCATCGGGTGCTATCCACCCTGGCGGCCGAACGCCTGCTCGAGCACGACGAGACCACCGGCCGCTACCGGCTCGGTCTGGCGTTGTACGAGCTGGGGGCCAACGTCACCGAGCACGTCGACCTGCACGCCGCCTGCCTGCCGGTGCTCACCACCCTGCGTCACCGCACCGGCGAGATGGTGCACGTCGCCGTGCTCGACAACCTCGAGGTCGTCTACGTCGAGCGGCTCGAGAGCCACCAGATGCTGCCGGTCTTCCGGCGCGTCGGCCACCGGCTGCCCGCCCACCTGACCAGCTCGGGCAAGGTGCTGCTGGCGGCGCTGGCCCCTGCCGAGCTCGACCGCCGCCTGGGCAGCAGCCAGCTGGTCGCCTGGACCCGCCGCTCCATCACCGACCCCGACCGGCTGCGCGCCGAGCTGGTCGCCGTCCGCAACCGAGGCTGGGCGAGCAACATCGAGGAAGGCCAGCCGGGCATCACCTCGGTGGGGGCCCCGATCCACGGCCCGGACGGCGCCACGATGGCGGCGCTCAGTGTCGTCGCCGCCTCACAACGGCTGCGTGGCAACACCCTGCAGCAGACCGTGGCCCAGCTGCTCGAGGCCGCGACGGTGATCAGCACCCGCCTGGGCCACCGCCCCGTCAGGTGATGGCGCGGTGCTGACTGCGCGCCATCACGTGATGGCGCGGTGCTGACTGCGCGCCATCACGTGATGGCGCGGTGACCCCCCGCGTCGAGGTAGAGCACCGACCCGTGCAGCAGGTCGGCCTCGTCGGCCAGCAGCAGCTCGACCCCCCAGGCCACCTCGTGGGCCGTCGGCAGCCGGCGCAGCGTGTTCTCACTGGCATAGCCCGCCCAGACGGCCTCGAAGGACTCCCCTCGCTCGGCGGCCACCGCCTCGACGATCCGCCGCAGCCGAGGGGTGTCCGAAGGACCGGGACTGATCGTGTGGGTGGTCACCCCGCGCGGACCGTGGACGATCGACAGCTGGCGCATCAGGTTGAACACCGCCGCGTTGACGACCCCCGGACCGGCCTCGGTGCCGCGCGGCTCGAGTCCCAGCGACCCGGCGAAGGTCACGATCCGCGACCCCGGCACCAGGTACGGCCCGGCCGCGCGGACCAGCCGCAGCACGCCGCCGACCTTGATGTCGACACCGACCCCGAGCATCGACGGCTCGATCGTCTCGACCGACCCCCGCACCGGCAGCCCGGCCGCGAACACCACCAGGCGCAACCGGCGCCCCTCCGCTCCCCCAGGACCGGCCCCGCCTGTCGTTGCGTCGCGGGCCGCTTCAACACTCCCGGCCTCGTCGTCCATGACCGTGGCGAGCCCGGCACGGATCGCCACGACGGCGTCGTCCGAGCCGATGTCGGCCACACACGGGTGCACCTGGTCACGGGCGATCTCGGCGAGCGCCGCCTCCTGGCGGGCTACCGCCAGCACCTCGAGTCCCTTGCCGACCAGGCGCTCGACGACCGCCGAGCCGATGGCCCCGGTCGCACCGACGACGACGGCGACGTCCTGACCCGCCTCGCTCACGCGGGACCCTCGGCCCGTTCGGCGGCCGCCCTGGCCCGCGCCTCGACCTCGGCCGCGCGCGAGACGTCGGCGGGCACCCCGCCGATCCCCCAGGCGTGCGGCGGGAACTGGGTGATGTAGGTGCGCACCCGCTCGATCGGGGTGTCCAGCACCTCGGCGACCAGCGCGGCGACCCGTTCGTGCAGCTCCCGGATCATCTCGGGCGGACGGCCTTCCATGATGTCGATGCGGACCAGCGGCATTGTCGGCTCCTCGCTGTGGCGGCGGGTGGGCTGAGGGGAGGAAGTGCTACCGGGAGGTCAGGCCCAGACGGTGGCGGGCGATCGTCACCGCAGAGGTGGCGTCGTCGTGGTCGACCCGGACGGCGCCGAGCCCGGCGGCCAGGCCGCCCTCGACGTTCCACGGCATGTCGTCGAGATACACGATCTCCTCCGGCGCGAAGCCCAGGGCCTGGGCCCCGGCCGTGTAGGCACGCGGGTCCGGCTTGAGCACCCCGGTCAGCGAGGCGTCGACGATCAGGTCGAACCACCCGACCCACTGCTGCCGGTCCACCCAGGCCTGGCCGTGGAAGTCGACGAGGTCGTTGGTGAGCGCACCCAGCGGGATCCCGGCGGCGCGGACCTCGTGCATCAGGGCGATCACCGGCTGCCGCAGGTAGGCGACCTGCGCCTCGGGGGCCCGGTGGGCCGGGTCGTCGTAGAGCAGCTCCATGAGGGGGCGGGTGCCCGACCCCAGCCCCAGCGCCGCACCGATCTGCTCGCCCCGCACGCGCCAGTACTCCCGTTCGCTCACCTGCCGGGTCAGCATCTGCTGCCACAGCTCGTCACCGGCCCGGCCGAGACCGCCCGGCGGGAGCACCGCCGCCAGCCGCGGCTCGGTCTGCGCCAGCTCGTCGAGGATCAGGGTGGCCGGCTTGAGCACCACGCCGCCGATGTCGAGCAGCACCGCCTTCGCCGTCCCGTAGTCGGCCGGGTCCAGGCCCGCGACGCCGGGGACGGGGGCTCCACTGTCGTTGGTCACGCCGCCAGGGTGCCATTGCCGGGACGCCGATGGGCAGGCGCCGTACCGTCCGCCGGAACGCCGGTACCCAGGTCACCTGTGTCCTGGGACCGCCGCCCACTACCGTGAGCCGCGTGGATACCGAACGTGAGGTGCTGGTCCGCGCCATGACCTGGGCCGCCGACGGCGTCCTGTCGATCGTCCTGGTCGACCCGGCCGGCGGTGAGCTGCCGGCCTGGGAGCCCGGGGCTCACATCGACCTGCAGCTGCCTGCGCCGGCCGGGGTCCTGTCTCGCCAGTACTCGCTGTGCGGCGACCCGGCCGACCGCTCCCGCTACCTGATCGGGGTACTGCGCGAGCAGGTCGGACGCGGCGGTTCGGCGTTCGTCCACGAGGTGCTGCGCCCGGGGCAGGTGCTGCGGGTCCGGGGTCCTCGCAACCACTTCCGGCTCGAGCCCTCCCCGCGCTACCTCTTCGTCGCCGGCGGCATCGGGATCACCCCGATCCTGCCGATGATCGCCGCGGCGCAGGCCGCCGGGGCCCGCTGGCAGCTGGTCTACGGCGGCCGGACGGCGGCCTCGATGGCCTTCACCGAGGTGCTCGCCGCCTACGGCGACCATGTGGCGCTGCGCCCGCAGGAGGTGCACGGGCTGCTCGACCTGGCCGGGCTGCTGCAGCCGCCGCAGCCGGACACCATGGTCTACACCTGCGGCCCGGAGCCGCTGCTGGCCGCCGTCGAGAAGCAGTGCCAGACCTGGCCGGCGGGCGCGTTGCACCTGGAACGCTTCGCCGCCCCCGAGCAGCCCGCCCGCGACCCGGCCGACGAGCACTCCGTCGAAGTGGTGCTGCAGGCCTCGGGTCGCACCGTGATGGTGCCGCCGGACCGCAGCGTGCTCGAGGCGCTCAACGAGGCGGGGGCCGACATCCTCAGCGACTGCCTCGAGGGCATCTGCGGCACCTGCGAGACCCGGGTGATCGAGGGCCAGGTGGACCACCGCGACTTCGTGCTCACCGAGGCCGAGCGGGCCGGCAACCAGTACATGATGCCCTGCGTCTCGCGGGCCCTGTCGGCCAAGCTCGTCCTGGACGCCTGACCCGGCCCGGTACGTCTGACCCGTTCTGGACGTCTAACCCGGTTCTGGACTGTCGCCGTAGGTGTGGGCGTACGGGTACCGCTGACCGGTCGCCGCCCCGACCGGGGCGATCACCGCCAGCCGCTGCAGAACGTCGTCCGACAGCTCGACGAAGCAGGCGTCGGCGTTCTGGTCGAGGTAGGTCACACGCTTGGTGCCGGGGATCGGGACGACGTCGTCGCCCTGAGCCATCACCCAGGCCAGCGCGAGCTGGGCGGCTGTGCAGCCCAGCTCGTCGGCCAGCAGGCGCACCTCGTCGACGATCGCCAGGTTGGCGTCGAGGCTCTCGCCCTGGAACCGCGGGTTGGTGGCCCGGACGTCGCCGTCCCCGAGCGCGGCGCTCGAGCGGATGGTGCCGGTGAGGAAGCCGCGGCCGAGGGGGCTGAACGGCACGATCCCGATGCCGTGCCGGCGGGCCACCGCCAGCACCTCGGCCTCGAGGTCACGGGTCCACAGCGACCACTCGCTCTGCAGCGCGGCGATCGGGTGGACGGCGACCGCCCGCTCGATCGTGCGGGCACTGGCCTCGGACAGTCCCAGGTGACGCACGTGACCGGCCCCCACCAGCTCGGCCATGGCGCCGACGGTCTCCTCGATCGGCACCGTGGGGTCGACCCGGTGCTGGTAGTAGAGGTCGATGTGCTCGACCCCGAGCCGGCGCAGCGACGCCTCGCAGCTGGCGCGGACGTACTCGGGGCGCCCGTTCACCACCATCGGGCCGCCGTGGTCGCTGCGCAGCGCGAACTTGGTCGCGACCACGAGCTCGTCGCGGCGCTGCCGCACCCCGTCGCCGGCGAGGAACTCACCCAGCAGGGACTCGTTGTGACCGTCGCCGTAGACGTCGGCGGTGTCGAAGAAGAACACCCCGCGCTGCAGCGCCCGGTGCAACGTGGCCATCGCCTCGTCGCGGTCGGCGGGTCCGTAGGACTGCGACATGCCCATGCACCCCAGCCCTTGGGCCGACACCGCCAGGCCGGCGCCGCCGAGCGACCGGGTCGGAACGACAACAGCCGTCGTGCCGTCAGAAGCAGTCATGCCGTCAGCATCTCTCATCGCGGCGACGAACAGGAGCGGAGAAAGTTGCCGCCGGGTGAAACCTGGCGGTGGCCTGCAGCGTGTGCGACCTGACCGGGTAACGTCCACGAGCAGAGGGGGCCGATGCGGGGGTGGCCGACACGATGGTGCTGCCCTGGGCCGAGGCGGTGAGCAGCCGCACCCACGCGGCCGAGCTCGAGGCCACGTTCGTCGACTTCTACCTGACCTCCTACCGCCGGATCGTCGGCCAGCTCGTCGCTGTGACCGGCAACCAGGCCGAGGCCGAGGACATCGGCCAGGAGGCGTTCCTGCAGGCCGCGCGCCGCTGGTCGACGGTCGTCGGCTACGACGCCCCGGAGGCCTGGGTACGCCGGATCGCCCTCAACCTGGCCGTGAGCGGGCGCCGCCGCGCGGCGCGACGGGCCCGGGCGTTGGTGCGACTGGCGGCCTCGACCACCGGGTCGAGCGACCCCACCCACGCCACGGTCGAGCGCCTGGCCCTGGCCGGTGCGCTGCAGTCCGTCGGCTGGCACTACCGGGTGGTGCTGGCCCTGCACTACTTCGCCGACCTGCCGGTGGCCGAGATCGCCGCCGAGCTCGGCATCCCTGAGGCGACGGTGAAGACCCGGCTCGCCCGCGGACGGCGCCGACTCGGCGACCTGCTGACCGACCCGACACGTGACCACCAGGAGGGTGCCCCATGACCGTGCCCGGGGACCACGGCCGAGCGCCGGACGACGACCCGCTGGCCCGGCGGTACCGCGAGCTGGGCGGCCTCGGCGCCCGCGCCGCGGGCGCCCCCGACCTGGGCGACCTGCTGCGCCGCGACCGCCGGCACGAGCGCCGCCGGGTGACCGCGACCGCGCTGGCCGTGGTCTCGACGATGGGGGCCGCCGCCTGGGTCGGGTCGGCCGTGCTGGGGATCGGCCGGACGACGGCGCCGCAGACGGTGCCCGCGGCCCAGGTGGCGGCCCCGACCTCGCCGCGCCCCGATCCGGCGGGCACGGGCCCGCGGTCCACCGCCCGGCCCACCCCGAGCCCGACCCTCACCCCGACCCCGACCCAGCCCTCGACCCCGACCTCGACCTCGACCCCGACCGTGCGGTCGTCGTCCGGCGGTTCGGGGACCCGGACGGTACAGGTGTGGTTCGAGTCCGGGACCACCCGCGCCGACGGCTGTCATCCGCTGAAGGCGGTGACCCGCACGGTGGCCGACGACGACCTGGTCACCGCGACCCTGCACCAGCTGCTGCTCGGCCCGACCAGGGCCGAGCAGCAGTCGGGGCTGCGCAGCGACTTCGGGCCGGGGTCGGCCGCCGCCACCACCGTGACCCATGCCGGCGGCACCGTGATCGTCGACTTCGCGGGACTGGGCCGGTTGTCGAGCGTGCCGACGGCCTGCCGCCGCACCCAGGTGGCGACCCCGCTCAACCAGACCTTGGCGCAGTTCACGTCGGTCAAGACCCGGGTGTTCACCCTGCGGGGTGACGCCGCGGCGTTCCGGGCCTACCTGAACCCGCCGGCGAGCCCCACGCCCGCACCGGCGGGGTGAGCCGGGCTCCTGGCCGCACCCTCCCACGCCGGGCCTGCCTCGCCGGGCCTGCCTCGCCGGTCCTGCCTCGCCGGGCCTGCCTCGCCGGTCCTGCCTCGCCGGTCCTCCCTTGCCGGACACTGCCTCACAGAGTCGACCGGTCGGAGGCCGGGTATCGTGGGCGTGGTGCGCGAGTGCACTCGCTCGTCGGATGCCGTCGCGCCGTTCTTCCCTGCAGGACCGCCCGGACCCCGCGGCCCTTCCACTGCCCGTGGGTTCTGGAGGCCGTGGCCGTTCGAGCGGCTGTCGGCGTCCTGCGGTCGCGGGCATCGTCGCCCCGTCCGTCCGTCGTGACCTCACCGTCAGCGCCGGGAACCCGTACACCAGGCCCGATTCCAGCCGTGGAGACCACATGACCGTGCTCGGACGACGCCGCACCGACCGACCCAAGCCCTGCTCCAGCAGATGACCGCCGGACCGGACGCCGTCGCGCGTTCCCCCCGCGCCCGGGACCGCTACGTGAGCCTCTACGCAGACCTCTCCCGACAGGTGCAGGCCGAAGGTCTGCAGCGGCGCCGCTACGGCTACTACTGGACCTGTTTCGCCCTGGCGGTCACGGCCTTCGTGGGCATCTGGGCCGGCGTGGCGATCCTGCGGGACTCGTGGTTCCAGCTGGTGCTCGCCGCGTTGCTGGCCCTGGTGTCGGCCCAGTTCGGGTTCCTCGGCCACGACGCCGCCCATCGCCAGATCTTCACCTCACCACGGTGGAACGAGTGGGCCTCCCGGGTCATCTCGGGAGCCCTCACCGGGCTGAGCTACGGCTGGTGGATCAAGAAGCACAACCGCCACCACTCCGGGCCGAACCAGGTCGACCGCGACCCTGACATCGATCCCGGTGTCTTCGCGTTCACCCCCGACGCCGCGACGGCACGCAGCGGCGCAGCAGCGGCGTTCACCCGGCGCCAGGGGTGGTGGTTCTTCCTTCTGCTCCCGCTGGAGGGGCTGAACCTGCACGTCCAGAGCGTCCGCACCGTGGTGGGGTCCGCCCCGCTGCGGCTGCGCTGGGTCGAGGCCACGTTCCTCGCCGTCCGGCTCGGCGGGTATCTCGCCGTCCTCTCCCTCCTCCTGCCCCCGGGCAAGGCGATCGCGTTCGTCGCCGTGCAGCTGGCCCTGTTCGGGGTGCTGCTGGGCGGTGCCTTCGCTCCCAACCACATCGGCATGCCCATCGTCCCGGCGAACGCCAGGCCGGACTTCCTGCGTCGCCAGGTGCTGATGTCGCGCAACATCAGTGGCGGCGCCGTCGTCGGCTTCTTCATGGGCGGTCTCAACCACCAGATCGAGCACCACCTGTTCCCGAGCATGCCTCGCCCCAGCCTGCGGCGAGCACGGCGCCTGGTGCGGGAGCACTGCGCCGAGCACGGCATCGCCTACACCGAAACGACTCTCCTGCAGGCCTACTCCACCATCGTGCGCTACCTCAACACCGTCGGCCTGCGCGACCGTGACCCGTTCCGCTGCCCGCTGGTCACGCTCCACCGATGACGCGGCCGAGGTAGCCGGACGACGGCCCGACGGCCGGCTCAGACCACGGCGGTCATACCGCCGTCGACGTGGACGACCTGGCCGTTGACGAAGTCGGACGCCCCGGACGCGAGCCACAGCAACGTCCCGACCAGCTCCTCGGGCCGGCCCCATCGGCGGGCGGGGGTGCGGCCCCTGACCCAGGCGTCGAAGTCGGCGTCGGCGACCAGGGCCGCGGTGAGCACGGTGTCGAAGTAGCCGGGCGCGATCGCGTTGGTCTGGACGCCGCTCGGGCCCCACTCCGCGCACATGGTGCGGGTCAGCATGGCGAGCCCGCCCTTGCTGGCCGAGTACGGGGCGATCCCCGGCCGGGCGAGCCGGGCCTGCACCGACGAGATGTTGACGATCTTGCCGGCCCCCCGCTCGACCATCCCCCGGGCGACGGCGCGCCCGACGAGGAACGGCCCGGTGAGGTTGGCCGCGATCACCCGGTTCCAGTCCGCGACGTCGAGGTCGAACATCGGGACCCGATGCTGGACGCCGGCGTTGTTGACCAGGACCCCGATCGGGCCGACCCGCTCCTCGATGGTGGCGACGGCCGCGGCGACCGCGGCGTCGTCGGTGACGTCGAAGGCGGAGGCGTGCACCGTCGCGCCGGTCCGGGTCGCCAGGGCGTCCCGGGTCGCCTCGAGGGCCTGGCCGTCCCGGGCGTTGAGCACCACGGTCGCCCCGGCCGAGACGAGACCCTCGGCGAGGGCGGCGCCGATGCCCCGGCTGCTGCCGGTCACCAGGGCGACGGTGCCGGTCAGGTCGAAGATGCTGGTCAGGTCGAAGATGCTGGTCATGGGGTGCCTCCAGGGGGCGGGGCGAGGGCGTCGAGCCCGTCCGGCGCGAACAGGGTCACCAGGGCAGCATGGTCGACGTCCGGCATCGTCGCCGCGAGGGCGACGGCGTGCCCGCGCACGACGTCGGCGGCGGGCGTGAGGACGCCGGACCCGGCGGCCCGAGCCAGCGCCTCGGCGACGGCCTCGACGGTGCAGGCGACGACGAGCTGGTTCGCGGCCTTGGTGACCTGCCGGCCCCGGGCCGCCGCAGTGCACCACAGTGCCGGCGAACTGGCCGAGGACGACGCGGACGACGGCCAGGTCGGCGACCGCGCCGGCAGCCCGTCGGGACCCTCGACGACGGCTCGCACCTGAGGTCCGCCGGTCACCGCGACCAGCACCACCACCGGGCCCGGCGACGGGAGCGCTGCGCGAGGACGACGAGCGACTCGTCGCGACGACGTCCACGCCCCGGGCGGCGAGGCGACGGGCGAGCGCGGCCCCCATCACCCCCAGGCCCACCAGCCCGACCGTCGGGACAGCGGTCATCGGGTCGCGCCGGCGAGGTCGGTCGGCGAGCAGCCGCGGGTGCGGGTCCTGATCCGGTACAGGCCCGACGTCGCGGCGACGAAGACCGTCGAACGGTCCGGCCCGCCGAAGCAGAGGTTGCCCACGACCTGCGGCACCGGCACCGCCCCCAACCGGACGCCGTCCGGGGCGAACACCTGCACCGAGTCGCGCTGGAGGTCCAGACGTTGCCGTGGACGTCGACCCGGAACCCGTCCGGGACGCCGGGCGAGACCTCGGCGAACACCCTGCCGCTCTTGGCGTACCGGCCATGGACGACGTCGTAGACCCGGATGTGATGGTTCACCGCCAGGAAGTGACCCAGCCCTGCGGCGGCCGCGGTGTCCGAGACGTAGAGCAGCCGCTCGTCGGGCGAGAACGCCAGGCCGTTCGGCTCCTCGACGTCGAGGACGACGGTGGTCACCTCGGCGGTGGCCGGGTCGTACCGGAAGACGTGGTGGTCGCCGTACTCGCGCTCCCCCGGTGGCCCTCCTCGGGGTGGACGATGCCGTAGGCGGGGTCGCTCGGTCCGCTCGAGGCCGCGCCGCCCGTGCGAGCAGGCGACGACCCGACCCTCGAGGTCGAGGGTCCGACCGTTGGTGAACTCGACGTCGCTGCGATGGGTCGACACCTCACCGGTGACGGCGTCCCAGCGCAGGATCCGGTTGCCGGGGATGTCCGACCAGATGACGGCGTCCTCGACCGGCAGGTAGACCGGGCCCTCGGACCACGCCGCATCCCCACCCAGCCATTGCGCCACCTCCCCGACGTCGACGAGGTCGAGCATGCGCTCGTCGTCGACGACCACGGCACGCCTCGGCTCCTGGCTCGGCTGATCACTCATGGCTCTCTCTCCCGGCGGCAGCAGGTCTGCCTCGAAGACTGTCACCCGGGCGGTGCCACGCGAGGGGTCATTGCGGGCGACAGGTCGCACGAGCCCCCGGAGTACTCTCGCTCGTGCGTTGCTTCCGGCTCGAGACCACGATCGCCGCCCCACCCGCGGCCTGCTTCGAGCTGTCACTGTCGGTCGACGCCCATGCGGCCTCGATGAGCGGTTCGGGCGAGGACGCGGTCGCCGGGGTCACCTCCGGCTCCCTGGTCCTCGGGGACACCCTCATGACTGACGACGTCCGGTTCCGAGCACCTTTCGGCCCGGCGGGGACCGTGGCGGAGCAACTCGTTCTCACGGCGTACCTGACCCGCCTGCTCCAAGCGGCGCAACACCTGGCTCACGAACGAGCTCGAGAACACGCCGAGGCAGTGACCGGAGGGGGACCTCCGTCGTCCACGCCGCCCCAGGGCCCGGGACGAAGGACCCTGGCGGAGCTGCCCCCCGCACGTCATGGTGATGAGAACACGCCGGGGCTGCGCCATGTCGCGGGTGATGTGGTCGGCCTGTCGTCGGAGGAGATGACATGGCGACCGTGATTCGTCGGCGGGCACCGACCCGCCCCGTGGCACGCCGCTCGGGGATGCCGAACGGCCCGACGGTGCAGCAGCACCCGATCCCGCGCCTGCGACCGGAGGGCGTCTCGCTCGCGCTGAGCGGCGTCCTGTTCCTGGCGAAGGCCTTCCTCGACAACGCGGTCGGCGAGCCCCCGTCCGGGGTGGCGGAGCTGGCGGCCTGGCGGGTTGCCGAGCGGGCCACGCTGGCCGTGACCAACGAGGTGCTGTTCTTCGCCGTCGTCCTGCTCATTCCCGGTGTCATCGGCCTTCACCGCAGTCTGGCCGGGTTCGACCCGAGGAAGGCGGCCTGGGCATGCACGCTCGTCGCCATGACCATTCCGGTGATGATGGCGCTCACGATCGTCCACGGGCGGCTCGTCTTTCCGGTCTACGACATCGACCTCAGCGACCCGACGCTCACGCGGCTGGTGGTCTCGCTCTACTACGGCGGCCAGCACGCCGTCGCTCTGCTCTTCTGCATCGCCACGGCGCTGCTCGCCCTGGCGATGCGCAGGACGCCCTACGGACGAACGATCGTCGTCCTCGGGTGGGTCACTGCATTCGCGGACGCGGCCGGCGGGTATCCGTGGCTGATCGGGCCTGCGTGGACGTCGGCGTCCGAGGTGCTGTTCGCCGGATGGTTCATCGCGGTCGGGATCCGGCTGGCCGGTCGGCCCGCGGCCACGTCGAAGGGAGGAGTCTCATGACCCAGCACATCACGACCCAGCACATCACTGAGCCGGCACTCCAGGGCACCCCCGAGCGCCAAGGCACCGCCGAGCGCCACGGGGTGGTCCAGCGGCTCTACCGGTTCAAGCGGTGGTTGTACCGGGGCGGTCGACCCCAGCGGTCGGCGAGGGCGTTGAACCGGGTGTGGGCGACCGCGTTCGCCGCCGGCCGGCTCTCGCCGGACAACGCGATGACCCTGGAGGTCCGCGGCCGCCGCACCGGCAGGACTGTCACATTCCCGGTCGTCGTGGCCGAGTACCGGGGCGAGCGGTACCTGGTCTCGATGCTCGGCGAGAACGCCAACTGGGTCCGCAACGTGCGTGCCGCCGGCGGCCGGGCCGTCCTGCGCAGGCGTGGCGCCCAGCACATCCGACTGCACGAGGTCGCCCCGGCCGACCGGGCACCCATCCTGCGCGCCTACCTGAACGCCGCGCCCGGGGCACGCCCGCACATCCCGGTCGACCGGCACGCCCCGCTGGCGGACTTCGAACGGATCGCCGCCCGATACCCGGCGTTCCGGATCACCCCTGCCCCCGGCCACGGCGACGTCCGGGCACCGTTGGAGCTGAGCGCGCACCTGAGGGTGCGCCCGGGTCAGCTGGACGGGTTCACGCAGCAGGCCGCCGAATGCGTCCGGCTGAGCCGCGAGCTCGACACCGGCACCCTGCGCTACGACTGGTTCCTGCGCAGCGACGGCACCGCGTGCGAGGTCCGGGAGGCCTACACCGGCGCCGAGGCCCTGGTGGAGCATCGCGGCAACGTCGGGCCCGCCCTGGCGATGATGTTCGAGCGGTACGCCGACGGTCATGAGATGACCGTCTACGGCGAGGCCACCCCCCAGCTGCTGCAGCTGGCCGAGGCACACGGCATGAGCGATCACCTCACCTGGTTCACCTACTTCGACGGGCTCGAACCAGCCCTGCCCCCGTCCATCCCCACGGTCTGGCCGACCCCCGTCGGCAGACAGCGCTGAGAGCCGCTGCGTCCTTGGCACGGTGTGTGAGCATGTTCGCGTGATGGACTTCGAGGACCTGTTCGTCAGCTACCACCAGATGAAGGTCGGCGGTGGGGGGCACGGCCTGGGCTTCGGCATCTACGTCGCGGGCGGTCGCCTGCTGCAGCCGACCGGGCCCTGCGAGGCCACGGTGTTCACCGGCCCTCACACCGGGAACGTCCGGGTGCGAGCAGCAGCTCTGCCCGGCTCACCCGGCGACGCCGCGCCCGGCTGGGACGCCGTGGAGGAGGTGACCCTCTGGGCACCCGACGGTCTGATCAGGGTGCTCGCGCTGATGGGAGACGTCCTGCCCTCAGCACCCGAGCTGGCGACGGCCGGGCCTGGGCTGTACCGGGTCCAGGTGCGAGCACGTGGTCGGCGGCCGGAGGACGGGGAGGAGGAGGACGCACCGCCTGAGCAGTTCGAGATCCTGGCGTGGCCCGTCACCGAGGACTGCGGACACACCACTGTCCGAGTGGACGACCTGCCGGAACCCGACTGGGATCCCCGTCCGGCACGAGCAGCGCAGCTGGCCATGCTCGGCATCCTCACCGGCAGCTGCAACGACCCTTT
This sequence comes from uncultured Actinomycetota bacterium, assembly GCA_963738495.1. Lineage (GTDB taxonomy): Bacteria > Actinomycetota > Actinomycetes > Actinomycetales > Kineosporiaceae > CAVTWW01. Next base: position 88,366 of record CAVTWW010000009.1, on the reverse strand, counting down.
CGATCCCCTGACCTCACAGGTCGCACCGGAACGACCCACCCTTCCCGACGACCTGCCCCGGGTTCGAGTCACGCGCAGCCTGCTGGTCGCCGGCACCGCTGACCCCGCCCTGGCCGCTCTGCGAGGTGTGCTGGGCACTGCGGACGCGACCGGAACCCACCTGGTGCCGGTGGGTCCGCTCCAGGTGACCCTCACCCCTGAGCGCTCCCCCGAAGGCGATCGAGAGGACCCTGACCTCAGCCTCAGCCTGAGATGGCAGTGGGACTGGGCCTCGGCCACCGCCCCGGACCCTGACGACGACGCCCAAGCCTGGGCCGCTCAGCTGACGATCCCCGACACCGCGGCGATGAGGGTGGAGATCCGGGCCGAACCGCAGCCGTCCGGCAGTCGAACCCGACTGGTCGTCCGACAGCACGACGTCCTGGCATGCGACGCGGTGCAGATCGGCCTGATCTGGGAGTACTACCTCTTGCGGGCCCAGGCAGTCACCCAAGGACGGCCCCCGCCCCACGACCCGGCGCCATGGGCCGACCTGTTCGTCGCGCTGGCCGCCAGGCAGGCGGAGGAGATGGCCACGCAACGCCGCCGGCGGGACGAGAGCCCGTGGGGATCCGGCCTGGCCGGGCCTGCGTTGTCCCCGCGGCTGCGCGATCTGCAGGCCGCGGTCGTGCCGATCGCGCAGCTGGATCGACACCTTCTCGATGCACTGGCGGAGGCCGACCCGCAGCAGCAGCGCGCCGTCGCCGTGTGGACGGCCCGCCAGGCGTGCACCGTCTCCAGGTTGGTCGAGCTGGACTGGATCGACCAGGCACTGGGTGTGCTGGAGAGCGGGCAACCGCTGCCTGGAGCGTTCGACGACACCCCGGCAGTCTGGAACCGGTTGTTGACCGACCCCACCGCCCCCGCCACGGTCGTCGTCGGTCCGGGCGGAACGCCCAACTGCTCCCATCAGGCGATGGCACTGCCGGCACTTCTGGCAACGGCGGAGACCGACCCACTCTCGGCGGCCGTCAACGCCCTCTATTCGGCAGTCCACGCCTATGGGCCGGCTTGGCCGGACCTGTTCACAGCAGCCCGACGACAGTTCCCGGACCTCACCCGCGAGTGCTGATCGACTAGCCGGATCCCGGGATCGGCTCTGCCGCCGTCGCCCCGCGAGGCTGAGGCACCGGGAGCGGGCCGGCGGTACGGGCGCGCGAGACGAGCTGCGCGCGATGGCGAACCAGCCACGTCGTCAGCTCGTCGGGAGGGAGCGGCCGGCTGTGGTGGTATCCCTGCGAGATGTCGCACCCGCTGCGGGTCAGGGCGGCGAGCGTCTCCTCGTCCTCGACGCCCTCCGCGACCAGCCGCAGGCCCAGACTGTGGGCGAGCTCGATGGTGGACCGCACGATCGCGGCCGCGCGGGGGTCGTGGGACATGCGGGACACGAAGGTCCGGTCGAGCTTGAGCTCGTCGACGGGCAGGTCCTGCAGGTAGGCCAACGAGGAGTAGCCCGTGCCGTAGTCGTCGATGGCCACCGCGACGCCGATGGCGCGCAGTCGATCGAGGATGTCGCGTGAGCGGCTCGAGTCCGACATCAGTACCGACTCCGTGATCTCGATCTGCAACGCGGTGGCCGGCAGGTCGTTGCGGGCCAGGCTGCGCCCGACCTGGTCGGGCAGGTCGGAGTCCAGCAGGTTGGTGGCCGACATGTTCACCCCGACATGGACGTCGATGCCCGCGGACCGCCAGTCACGGACCTGGGTCATCGCCGTGTCCAGCACCCGCGCCGTCAGGTCGCGCATCAGGCCGGCGTGCTCGGCCAGGTCGAGGAACTCCTCGGGCGGCAGCAGCCCCCGGGTCGGGTGCTGCCAGCGGACCAGGGCTTCGACGCCGTCCACCTGACCCGTCGTCAGAGTCACCTTGGGCTGGTAGTGACAGAGGATGCCGCCGGTCCGCAGCGCCGACCGCAGGTCCTCGAGCGTGCGCAGCCGCTCCCGGCTGTGGGGGTCGTCCCGCACCTGGTAGAGGCCGATCCGGCTCCTGGTGGCCTTGGCTGCGTACATCGCCACGTCGGCCCGTTGCAGCAGCTCGCGCGGGTCGCGGGTGTGGTCCGGGGTGAGGGCGATACCGACACTGGTCGTGACGTGCAACGTCACGTCGTCCAGTGCGAACGGCTCGGCGAGCGCCTCGACCAGGCGGGCCGCCGCGCCCTGGGCCGCGGCCAGGGCGCCGTCCGGCGTCCGGTCGGCACTGCCGCGCATCAGGACTGCGAACTCGTCGCCCCCCAGGCGGGCCAGCAGGTCGCCGGGCCGGGCCACGGTTCGCAGCCGTCCGGCAAGCTGACGCAGCAACTCGTCACCGACATGGTGGCCGAGGGAGTCGTTGATCTCCTTGAACCGGTCGAGGTCGACCAGCAGCATGCCGAGCGGAACCTCGGGGTGGGCGGCCGCGACCTCCAGCTCGGCGATCATCGCGCGCCGGTTCGCCAGGCCGGTCAGGTCGTCGGTCAGCGCGAGTCGTCGGGAGTCGGCCAGCGCGGCCGCGTCCCGATAGCTCAGCGCGAACCGCCCGGCCGAGCCGATCAGGGTGACGGTGGCCAGCGCGACCGCCAGCACCGGTACCGGCCGGAACGCGGCGACCTCGAGCAGGATCACCGCGACGGAGGTGCACAGCAGCGGCGGCACCAGCGCCGTCCAGCCCGTCAGCTGGCCGACGGCGAGCTGGCGGGCGGGTCGCCAGCTCGCGAAGGCAAGCACCAGTCCGGCCGTCGGCCACAGGACGTCGAGCCAGGTTCCCTCGGAGTAGGTCTGCTGCGCGCTCTCCAGCAGGAACACGGTGTCGGCGGTCGCGTAGGTGGCGAAGCCCAGGCTGAGCAGGGTCCACCTCGGGTCCACCCGCCAACCGAGCAGTCCCAGTGCCCCGGCCGTGACGGCCAGCAGCACCAGGTCGCCGAGCGGGTAGGCCAGCCCGACCACCACCGCTGCGGCGCCGCCACCCGTCGCCGAGACGATCGCGGGGAAGGCGACGGCGGAGGCGACCGACCCGATGCCGAACGCCCCGACCAGGCCGTCCCACCAGGCCGAGGAGGGAAAGCGCTGCAACCGGGCCCGGAGCAGCAGCCCCAGGGAGAGGTAGAAGAACGGGTTGGTGCACAGGTAGAGCCCGTCGGCCGGGCCCGGGAACTGCTCGGTGTCCGAGGTTGCCGTCACGATCGAGTAGACGACGTCGCCGAGGCCGTTGCAGGCCAGCCCGGCACCGAGGAAGGTCCAGGCCAGCCGCTCGGAACGCACCAGGACGGCGCGGGCCAGGACGACGAGCGCGCTGCCGAGGGTGAGGGAGTCGTAGACCCAGGCGTCCCAGAAGAGGCTCTGCTCGCCCGGTGTGCGCAGGCACGAGGCGAGCAGGAACACCAGGCACCCGACGAGCAGCAGCCCCAGGGCAGCGCGGACCCACCCCGGTCGCCGTGCCGGCGGTCGCGCCCAGTACGGCAGCGGCCGGGCGGGGGCGAGCCGCGCAAGGAGGGCCCACACCCTGGTCCCATCGACCGGGGTGTGGGCCGACTGAAGGCTGCGGACGGGTGCCGACCACTGGGTCCGGTGTCCCCACCTCCTCCTCAGACCTTCGTCGCGACCACGGCGAACTTGCGCACCCGCCCTGAGGACATCCAGTCCACCCACAGTCGGTGCGCGGCCAGCAGGTCGTGCAGGGCCTGCTCGCCCACCAGGGACGACACCGTCTCGGCCGCGGTCGCGTACTGGTGCAGCAGCGAGCGCGCCACGACCAGGTGGGAGGCGGTGCATTCCTCCTGCCAGGTGATCCTCAGGCCGGCGTCGGTCAGCAGCCGGTCCAGCTGCGCCGACGACACGGGAGTGACGGTGTCGGCGTCCGGCATGACGGTCCGCTCCCCCGCCGTCAGCGGTGCGCCCTCCTCGACGGTGAGGCCGAACGTTCCCCCGGCGGGCAGCGCAGCGGCGACGGCCCCCACCAGGGCCGCCTTGTCCGCGAACGCGAGCATCGTCTCCAGGAGCAGGACGACGTCGAAGCGGCCGGCCGGTATCGGGGGGATCTCGCCGACCTGGAACCGGCACGACAGGTGCCGGGTGCGTTCCCGGGCGATCCCCACCGCCTCGGCGCTGGAGTCCACACCCAGGTACCGGCACCCGAGCTGCTCGGCGATCAGCCGGCCCGGACCCGCGGTGCCGCAGCAGAGGTCCAGGACGCGAACCCCGGGGCCCACGCCGGCACGACCGGCGAGCGCCAGGATCTCCCCGGCCTGCATGAAGCTCTCCTGGCCGACGTACTCGCCCGGGGGGTAGGCGGCCCGCCGCGCCGGCTCCAGGGCCAGCACGAACGGACCCCGGTCATCCTGCCTCACGACGTTCCCTCCCGAAACCTGGACGACGGGTCGAACCCGACACCGACGGGGTACGTGCTATCGATATGGCCCTGTTGCCGACCGTCGCCCTGCCCGCCGCGTCCGGCGACCCGGGACCGCGCCTGGTCGCGAAGACCGTGCTCCCCACCGACGAGGGCGTCTTCCAGGTGTACGCCTTCGAGGATCCGGCCGCCGGGACGACGCATCTCGCCCTGGTGATGGGCCAGGTCGACGCCTCGGACGACGATGCCGACGGTGAGGGGGCGGCCCCGCTGGTGCGGGTCCACTCCGAGTGCCTCACCGGTGATGCCTTGGGCTCGCACCGGTGCGACTGCGGTGACCAGCTCCGCGCCGCACGGGCGGCGATCGCTGCCGAGGGTCGCGGCGTCCTGGTCTACCTGCGCGGGCACGAGGGCCGCGGTATCGGTCTCGCCGGCAAGATGCGCGCCTACGCCCTGCAGGACGAAGGGTGCGACACGGTCGATGCGAACCTCGCGCTGGGCTTCGAGGCGGACCTGCGCAGCTACCGCCCGGCCGCCGACATCCTGGCCAGCCTCGGTGTCCGTCGGGTCCGGCTGCTCTCGGGGAACCCGTCGAAGGAGTCGCAGCTGCGCGGCCACGGGGTGGACGTCGAGCGGCTCGTCCTGCCGGTTCCGTTGCGAGCGGCCAATGTTCGCTACCTGCACACCAAGCGGACTCGCATGGGCCACGCGGCGCCCACCCCCGACGCCTGGTCCGAGCTGAGCGCCGGGCGGGTGCCGTTCGGTGCAGGGCAGGGGGCAGGGACGCCGGACGGCGACCTCGTCGACCGCTACGGCCCCCTGGTCGCGGCCGGCCCGGACCTGGTCCTGGGGCAGCTGGGGCAGAGCCTGGACGGGTTCATCGCCGCCCGCACCGGGGACGCCGTCTTCGTCACGGGGGAGCAGGACCGCGAGCACCTTCACCGCCTCCGGGCCCTGGTCGACGCCGTCGTCGTCGGGGTCGGCACGGTGGTCTGCGACGACTGCCGGCTCACGGTCCGGGCCGTGCCCGGACGGTCGCCGGTGCGGGTGGTCCTCGACCCGCGGGCGCGGGCGCCGAGGGGCTCGACCCTGCTCACCGACGGTTGCGCGCCCACCCTGTGGTGCATCGCCGACCAGGCCGCGGCCCCCGAGGGCGTGGGTCGACACGTCGAGGTCCTCCGTCTGCCCGCCGTCCAGGGTCGTTTCGCGCCGAGCGTGGTGCTGTCGGCCCTGGCCGAGCGAGGGCTGCGACGGGTGCTCGTCGAGGGCGGAGGCGTCACGGTGTCGGCCTTCGTCGCCGCGAACGCCCTCGACCGGCTCTTCATCACCACCGCGCCGCTACTCATCGGGGACGGCGTGCCCGGCCTGCGGTTCGCCGGCACCGACCTGTTGCGCGATGCCCGTCGCGCGCCTGCTCGACGGTTCGACCTCGGCGAGGACACGTGCCTGGAGCTCGACCTGCGGAACGGGAACGGGAACGGCGGGAACGGGAACGGCGGGAACGGCCCCGGCAGGAACGCCGAGGACCCGGCCAGGGCGTAGTGGCACGCCGCCCGCGCCGAGGGCCATCACGAGGGCGCCGGGCAGGACGGACACCGCAGCCAGTAGGCCGAACCCCGTCGAGAGCGTGACCGCGTCGGCCGGGGAGATCCCCGCGGCGCCCGCGACGAGCGCCGCTGCGGTCTCCCGCGGCCCGAACCCGGCGAGGCCGACCGGCACCGAGCTGGCGGCCAGCAGGATCAGGCCGAGACCGGCGACGTCCACGGCACTGCCCCCCACCCCCAGCCGCGCGGCGGCGACGACGAACAGGGTCACCAGTGCCGCGGTGGCCAGCAGCGACCAGGCCGGCACAGTCCAGGCCGGCACCGTCCATGCCGGCACCGTCCAGGTCGGCACCGTCCAGGTCGGCACCGTCCAGCGGGCTCGCCGCGACGGCCGCCCCTGCCGTCGGGCAGACGGGCCGCGGCCCCCCAGGACCACCGCGGCTGCCCAGGCGGCAGCGACGACCGAGACCGCAGCGACAGCCCCGGCAGCAGCGACAGCCCCGGCGGCAACAGCGGTCGGCTGCCCGGGGTGGTGCAGCCGTAGGCCGGCCACTGCCGCCGCAGCGAGCAGCACGCCGGACCCGGCCAGCCGTTCGACGGCCACCGATCCGGCGGCCCGCCGCCAGCCCCCGCCGTCCGGGTCGCGCCGACGCCAGGCGCGGACGGCGTCCCCGGCGAGGGCCCCGGGCACGGCCAGGTTGAGGAACGACGCCCGGTAGACCTCGCAGACCGCGGTGCCGCGGGTGAGCCCGCCCGCGCCCCCGAAGGCCTCGGCGACCGCCACCCATCGCTGGGCCTGCGCCACGGTCGCGACCAGGCCCAGCACGACGGCCGCCAGGACCGGGGCCGGGTCCAGGACCGGCCGTGCCCGGACGAAGGGCGCCGGACCCAGGCGCCACACCAGGGCGGCGACCAGAGCCGCGGCAAGGATCGGCCGGACCGGCACCCGGGCTCTCCCCCGTCGTCCCGGCGCCCTGCGGCCCTCGGCTGCGCGCACGTCCGCTCAGCTCGGCCCGGGCCCGCTGAAGGCGGCGAGGAACTTCTGCCGGAAGGTGTCCATCGGCCAGACCGGTGCGTCGGGTCGGGGGTGGACGCCGTCCGTCCACCCCCAGGAGGACAACCGGGCCACGACCGCCGGGTCCTTCGCGACGACCGCGACCGGCACGTCGTGGCTGACGGTGTCACCCGAGACGATCCGGATGGGTTGGTGGTCGCCGAGGAAGACCAGCACCGTGTTCTCGGTGCCGTAGTGCTCCACGAACGAGAGCAGCATCGACACCGAGTACTGGATGGACCGGCCGTACTCGACGCGTACCTGGGCCGAATCCTTCCAGACCTCCTTGGGCTGCCGTCCCCGCTGGGGTTGCGGCGCGAAGACGGAGCCGTCACCGACCGCGTCCCAGGGGACCGGCGTGGGCAGCGGCGCCCAGGCACTGTGGCTCGACGTCAGCTCGACGGTGGTCATGACCGGAACGGTGCGAGCAGGGGCGAGCTCGAGGCGGTACAGCTGCGACAGCACGAACTGGTCGGGCATGGGCGACCACGAGAACGTCGGCCCTCGGTACCCCAGGTCGCTCAAGCCGTAGAACCTGTCGTAGCCGTAGAACCGCACTCCCTCCGGCCAGGCCTTCCCGGTGGCGGGCATGGTGGCGACCGTGCGCCAGCCCGCCCTCGCGAAGTCGGACACCAACGTCGGGTGGCTGCCGGCCAGCAGTTGGTCGTACCGCGCCTGGCTGTCCGTCCAGGTGCCCGACAGCAGCGTCGAGTGGGCGAGCCAGCTGCGGCCGCCGAACGTGGAGGAGGTGAGGTAGCCGCTGCGGGCCGAGAACCCCGCCGCGCGCAGATCCCGATCACCGGCATCCAGGACGGCGTCGACGCCCGGCGCCAGGCTCGGGTCCTCGACGGCGCTGCGGCCGTAGCTCTCGACGAAGGCGAAGATGACGTCCTTGCCGCGCAGGGCCGCGAGCGGTGCGGCAGCGGCGGTCGCCGACGACCGGTCCGTGGCCAGCTGCCGCGCGAAGCCGGCATCGCCCTGCAGGTCGGCCCGGGCCCGGACGACGTGGGCGGCGGTCTCGACGGCCACGCTGCGGGCGGCGACGGGGACCCCGTGGGCGAGCTGGGCGCCGGTGAGGGCGAGCACCACCCAGGCCACCACCAGGGCCGCGAGCGGCCGAACCGCGGCGCCGCGGCGCCGGCGCAGGACACCGGCCACCCGCGCGGTGCACGCCCCGATCAGTACCGCCAGCCCGAGGACGAGGACCGCCGCACCGATCGCCGAGGCGACGGACGCCGCCAGGCCCCAGGTCTGGGTCAGGTAGTCGAGCCCGTTGCCCAGCAGCCTCCAGTCGCTGACGGGGTGGGCCGGTCGATCGAGCACCTGGTAGGAGCCGTAGTCGGCCAGCTCGGCCAGCAGGACGACGGTGAAGGCGACGCCGGCGACCCAGGCGAGCAGGCGAGCCGTCAGGCGGGCGCGGGCCGGCAGGGCCAGCAGGGCAGCGGCCAGGACGAGACCTTCGGCGGGGATCCTCAGCAGCGCGACGGGCGAGAACTGCCGGACGTCGTCCGGCAGGACGAGGACGAGCCAGACCACCGCGAAGGCCAGGACCGTGGCCACGGCCCGACGTCGGCCGGGCCGGCCACCGGGCGGGAGGCTCCGGTGGGCGCTCGGTGGCCGGGCAAGCAGGTCCATACCTGGGGATACGTGTCCGGTACGTCCCTCGGTTCAGGTCGACGGGCGCCGTGACGGCCGTGCCGTCCGCGGACGCGCCGTGGATCAGGCGCGGTGCCGGGGTCGGGCAGGGCCAGCACGTCCACGTGGTCGACCACGACGGACAGCAGCCCGGCGAGGGCCTGGGCACGACGACGCTCGAGCCACGCCCGGGCGCGATCGTCCAGGCCCGGCTGCCGTTCCACGGCGGCCTCGGCCCTGCCGTCGAGCCAGGCCAGGACCAGGTCGGTGTCGTCGGCGCCGAGCCGCCAGGCGGTCGGCGCCTCGACCACCGTCCATCCCCGGTCCCGGTACCGGCGGGCCGCCTCGGTCGGCGCATCGGGGCCGAGGCGGCCGTCGCGACGCTGGTGGGCGTCGAAGGCTGCCCGGACGGCGCCGTCCGCGGGGTGCGACGGATCCAGGTGCACCACGCCGGTGACGCTCAGGGCGAGCAGGGTCGGCACCCCGTGGGCCACCGTCGCGTCCACCACCGCCGCGAGGGTGGGACCGTCGAGGAGGTCGAGCAGCGCGGCGGCGGTGACCAGGTCGACGCCGTCGAGCTCGGTCAGCAGCCGTGGCAGGTCCGCCACGTCGGCGCGGACGGTCGTGCTCGAGGCAGGGCCCCAGGAGCGCAGCCGCGGGTCGTGGTCGACGAGGGTCCAGTGCTGCGCCTCGAGGGCGCCCTCCCTCAGGACCGTCAGCCGAGGTGCGAGCCACCGGAGGTTGGCGCCGGTCCCGGCCCCGAGGTCGACCACCCGGACCCCCCTGCCGTGGGCCCCGTCCGGGGACGGCAGGCCGGTCCCGGCGCACGGACGCCCGGCGAGGTGGCTCAGCAGCGGTGTCAGCAGGGCTGCGGCGCCGGCCTGCCGGGCCCGGGCGTCGGCAGGTTCGCGCAGCGCCAGCCATTCCGGCTCGACGGGCCGCTCGGGCAGGTCACCCACGGCGGTGCCCTCGTTCATCACGACCCCGATCCCGCGAGGCCGAGGGCCGGGTCGAGGCCGAGGCCGGGTCGAAGCCGAGGGCCGGGTCGACGCCGAGGGCCGGGTAGACGCGAGGGCTGGGTAGACGCGAGGGCTGGACCGATGCCGAGGGCCGGGTCGGCGCCGGCGGTGGGGCTCAGCGCCGCCCGAACGACCTCGGCGGTGTGCTGCCAGCCGGGCAGCCTCGCCCGGCGGTCGGCCGCTGCACGTCGGGCGGCATCGCGCGCCGGGCCGAGCAACCGGCGGATCGCCGACGCCAGCTCCGGGGGCTGCCCGGGCCGGACGATCGCTCCGGGGAGCCCGCCGTCCGCGGCCTCGCCGAGTGCCTCGACGGCGCCGGTGCCGTGGCTGACGACGGCCGGGACCCCCCGGCTCAGCGCCTCGGTGACGACCAGGCCCCAGGTCTCGACCCGCGACGGCAGCAGCAGCAGATCCGTGACGTCCCAGGCCCTTTCGAGGTTGATGCCGCGGAGCGGCCCGGTCAGGCGCACCCGCCCCCCGAGGCCGTGCCCGTCGATCGAGCGCGCCACCTCGGCGGCGTAGGCAGGGTCCACGTCGAGAGCACCGGTCAGCTCGGCCTGCCACGCCAGGTCACCCAGACCGGCGAGGGCCGCGACGACCGTCAGCTGGTCCTTGACCGGCGAGACCGTGGCCAGGTGTCGCAGCAGCGGGGGCGTCGACCCGCGAGCGGGCGGCGCGGGACGGGCCCCGGGGACGGCGACCACTGCGGTCACGCCGTGACGACGTCGCAGCTCGGCGGCGCCCCACGCACTGGTGGTCAGTGCCCCGCTCGCCGCGCGGAGGGCAGCGCGCTCGTGCGCGTCGAGACAGGCCCGGGTCTCGTCCCGCAGTCCGGGGTCGAGTGCGAGCGGCAGGTGCACGAGGACGTGGACGGTCGTCCCTGCGGCCACGGCGCGGTTGATCGCCTGCGGCGAGCCGCAGCCCACCAGACCGTCGACCAGTACCGGGTCAGGGCTGCGCAGTCGATCGGCGAGCCGCTGCCGCGCCGGGGTGTCGGCATCGGGCCAGGCGCCGGCCACCGGGGTCAGCTCGACCTCGACCCCGAGGTCCCGCAGGGCCTGGGCGAGGGCCAGGTCGTAGATGTTGCCGCCGGTCGGGCGATCGAGGTCGCCCGGGACGACGAACCGCACCCTGGTGAGCACGGTGCTCACGCGAGGTCGACCGTGTACCCGGCCGAGGCGTCCGGACTCTCGAACAGCCGGACGTCGAGCCGGGCCAGTCCTGCGGTGAGCGGGCCGTCCAGCAGGCGGTCGGCCACGAACTGGGCCAGCACCTCGGTCGTGGTGAGGCGCCCGGCCAGGGCCGGGTGCTGGTCGAGGTTGCGGTAGGTCAGGTCGGCGAGGATCTCGCGCAACCGGTCACCGGCGGCGCCGATGTCCACGACCGTGCCGTGCTCGTCGAGCTCGGGCCGGTAGAACGTCGCCTCGACCACGTAGGTGGCGCCGTGGAGCCCTTGGGCCGGACCGAAGAACGGGTCGGGCAACGAGTGCGCGATCATCATGTGGCCGCGGACGGTGACTCGGAACATCGTGCCTCCTCAACCGTGGGTGAACCGGACGACCACCGAATGCGTAGTCCAGGGCATGACCAGGACCCGCTCGCGCCCCCACCGGTCGGACGGTGCCTCGCGGCTGCGGCTTCCCGGAGAACGTCCCGCGGTCGGTGTTCCGTTCACCGACACCAGGGCGGAAGCAGCGGGCACGGCTCTCGCGGACGCCTGGGCCGCCGCCCTGGCCGCCGCGCTGGTGTGCCTCGTCGTAGGGACCGCAGTCGTGGTAGCGACGGGCCCGACCGCCGTGCCGGCGACGAGCCTGGGCGCCCTCCTCGGTCTGGTGATCGTCGCCGGCGCGGGCGCGTCCCTGGTGCACCGGCCCGGCCGCTGGAGCGGTCCGGCCGACCGCGTCACGCTCGCCCGAGCGGTCCTGATCGCGGGGTGCGCGACCCTTGCCGTCCCGGTGCTGGTCGGGGTGCTGCCGGCGCGCGGCTGGCCGTTGGTGGCCCTGGTCGTCCCGACGCTGGCCCTGGACGCCGTCGACGGGGCGGTGGCGCGCCGCACGGGCACGTCGTCCGAGGCCGGACGGACACTGGACGGCGAGATGGACGCCGCGATCCTGCTGGTGCTGTCCCTGGCCGCGACCCGGTCGCTGGGGTGGTGGGTCCTCGGGATCGGGCTGATGCGCTACGCGTTCCTCGTCGCGGGCCACGCCCGCCGATCGCTGCAAGAGCGGTTGGAGTTCAGCCAGTTCCGGCGGGTGGCCGCTGCCGCCCAGGGCGTGTCACTGGCCGCCGGGCTGACCCCTGCGGTGCCGCCGGCCGCGGCCACAGCCTGCGTCGGGCTGGCTCTGGCCCTGCTCACCGTGTCCTTCGGCAAGGACGTCGTCCATCTGGAGCTGCGTCGGCGTCAGCGCACCCGTCGGATCGGCGCCTCGAGCGGGTAGCCACGGCCCGCGTAGTCGAAGCCGTCGAGCACCAGCTCGCGGCGCGAGGGGTCCTGCGGCGAGGCGTAGTAGGCGCGGATCTCGCAGATCAACCCGCTCTCGGCGTCGAACCGGTACCACTCGTCACCCCGAAGGATCCGGTTCTCGTAGGACTTGAAGTGCGTCCACTCGATCACCGCACGGCCGGTCGACGGGTCGGTGATGACCTCGTCGACCGTCCAGACCGAGCCCAGCCGGCGGACGGCGTCCGCCCACCGTCGAGCGATCTCGGCCGCCCCGCGGAACGCGTCGTCCCACTGCCCCGCCGGGAAGTAGTGCACCGCCTCGGGGACGAAGCACGCCACCATCTTGGCCTCGTCGGCCTCGTTGCAGCCGTCGAAGTAGGTGCGGATCAACGCCTCCATCGAGGCGCTCGTCAGCCCGCCGGCAGGCTCCACGTCAACGCTCATCGCATCCCTCGTCGTCCAGAACCGGTGGCACGTCGTCCGACCACTCCCTGGTCGCACCCGACTCCCGGGTTGGCGGCAATGATCCCCCGTCGAGGAACGCCCGGGCCAGCCCTGGACAACCGTCCCTGACAGATGGCCCAGACCATGCGGGTGGGCAGAGTCGGTGCGGCCTGGAACGATGGGGGCCCTAGCGGCGCGGGGAGGCCCTGATGCTGACCATCTCGTTCACTCGTGAGGATCTCGGCCATGTCCGACGGCTCCGGCAACCGGACTGCCTGCCGGCTGCCGGCGGCACCGACGCGACCGCGAGGGGCAGGGCGTGATCGAGGCTCGAGTGTTGCGGCCGTGGGCGAGCCGGGTTGTCGTGCTGGGGCCTGTCTGGATCGTGGCAGCCGTGCTGGTCGTCGTCGGTGGCCGCTACGGGTTGCACCGCGACGAGTGGTACTTCGTGGAGGCCGGCCGTCACCCGGCGCCGGCCTATCCCGACCAACCGGGGTTGGTACCCCTGGCTGCGGCCCAGTGGTACGACGTGGTGCAGGGCAATGTCTGGGCCTTCCGGCTGGTGCCGGCTGGCGTGGCCGCGCTGGTGCCGAACCCTCGGCCCGGTCGGCACCCCAGGGATCGACAACGACGAGGCCGACGCCGTGGTCAGCCGGTGCGAGATCCACGACACCCGCAGCTGGCAGGCCCGCTGGCAACAGCTCGGCCACCTCGGATGAGCCGTCCCCGGCGTCGATGACGCACCGGCGGTCACCGCCTAGTGTTCGGGTGTATGGCCCGCTACGTCATCGACGCACCGACCCTCCTGCATCTCGTCTCCTCGGGTACGCGGGTCGACCCGCGGCATCAGATCGTGGCCCCGAACGTCATCCGCTCCGAGGCGCTGCGGCTTCTGCTCCAGGCGGTCAGGCGCGGTGAGCTCAGCGAGGAGGTGGCCCTTCAGCACCACGAGCGCGTCACCGAGCTGAAGATGAGACTGCTCGGTGACCGAATGTCGCGCAGGACCGCCTGGAGGATCGCCCGCGAGCAGGACTGGGACACCACCCACGACGCGGAGTACCTCGCCGCCGAACACGACTGACCGCAGGCAACAGGCCGGAGCCCGGTGCGGCATCGTCACGTGGCGAGTCGGTTGGGGGGCGGCGAAGCCCGGCAGTCCCGGCGGGATCACTCGATCCGTCGGCCGCCGAGCCAGCTGACCATGGCGGGGTCCCGGTGGTCGAAGAACTGGCTGGTCCCGGTGTCGAGGGTGGCGATCTGGGTCATCTGGTCGTCGGTGAGGGTGAAGTCGAAGACGTCGAGGTTCTGGGCCATGCGCTCGGGGCGGACGGACTTGGGGATGACGACGACCTCGCGCTGGATCAGCCATCGGAGGACCACTTGAGCGACCGACGTGTTCTGCGCGGCAGCGATACTGGCTGAGCAGGGGGTTGGTGAAGAGGTCGTTCCTGCCTTCGGCGAACGGTCCCCAGGACTCGATCTGGACTCCCCGTTCGCGCATCAGGGCCTGGTCGGCGCCGCGTTGGTGGAAGGGATGGGTCTCGATCTGGTTGACCGCCGGGGGGATCTCGTTGTGGTCGATAAGGTCGACGAGCCGGTCCGGGTGGAAGTTCGCGACCCCGATCGCCCGTGCGCGGCCCTGCTTGTGGAGGTCCTGCATGGCCCGCCATTCGCTGTAGTAGTCCCCCAGCGGTTGGTGGATCAGGTAGAGGTCGAGGTAGTCCAGGCCGAGGCGGTGCAGCGAGGCGTCGAAGGCACGTCTGGTGTCGTCCTGCACGCTGCCCGTCGGTGCGTGCTGGACCCAGAGCTTGGTGGTGACGAAGAGGTCCTCGCGGGCGATCCCGCTGGCCCTGATCGCGGCACCCACCGCCGCCTCGTTGAGGTAGGAGGCAGCGGTGTCCAGGTGCCGGTAGCCCGCCGCCAGAGCGGCCTCGGCCGCTGCCTGGGTCTGCTCGTCCGGGATCTGGAAGACCCCGAACCCGATGATCGGCATGCTGACGCCGTTGTTGAGGGTGACACTGTGCATGACTCTGCCGACCCTTCCCGTCGAACTGCGTCGAACGTGGTGCTCCTGCAACCAGCCAACACCCTGGGCCAGGCAGGTGGGAGTCGCCGTTGTGACAGGGACCAGCAGACCCTCCCAGTGGCGAAGTCGTCACCTCTACCGTGGTCAGGGTGAGCAACAAGGACGACGTGCGGGAGTTCCTCACCACCCGTCGTGCGAAGGTGGACCCCCGACCAGGTCGGCCTGCCCGCCGTGGGCAACCAGCGGCGCGTGCCCGGGCCTGCGCCGCGAAGAGGTGGCCCTGCTCGCGGGGGTGAGTGCCGACTACTACGTCCGCCTCGAACGCGGCAACCTGGCCGGCGTCTCCGAACAGGTACTTAAGGCGCTGGCTCGCGCCCTGCGGCTCGACGAAGCAGAGCGGGCACACCTGTTCGCCCTCGCCCGCGCAGCTTACGGCCCCGTGCGCGGCTCCCGCCGGACGCGCCGTCACCAAGATCCGCCCCGGGGTGCTCCTCGATCCTCGACTCCCTCGACCGGCCCCGCCTACGTCCGGAACACCCGCGGCGACATCCTGGCCGCCAACGCTGCGGCGTACGCCCTCTACGACGGCATCCTCGACCCCGACCGGACTGCCGCTGAACCTGCACCGGTTCCTCTTCCTCGACGACCGCGCCCCCTCCTTCTTCCTGGATTGGGACGGCGTCGCCGACGACAGCGTCGCCGCCCTGCGGCCAGAGGCCGGCCGCCACCCCGACGACAGGAGCCTGACCGACCTCGTCGGCGAGCTGGCGACCAAGAGCCAGGCGTTCCGTCGTCGCTGGGCCCAGCACAACGTCAAGCACCACCGCACCGCCGCCAAACGGCTCCACAACGACCTGGTCGGCGACATCGACCTGACCGGCGAGTCCCTGGAGCTGCCCGGCGAGAATCTCGTGATCATCACCTATACCGCCGAACCCGACAGTCCCGCCGCCGAAGCACTGCGATTCCTCACCAGCTGGGCCACCCACCCCGGCGCCCCGGTCGAACGACCGAGCCCTCACTGACCACTCGCCATTTCGCCCAGGGCGCATGTCCTGCCCGCCGTCCTGCTGCTGAGTCGCCCCACCTCTGGGGGCTCGCACTGTTGGCACCGGGGCCTTGCCGCTGGCCGTCCCGCTGGGTAGGCCTGGGCTGATCCCGGACACTCCCGCCGACCCCCGGAGCAGGTCACCGAAGGAGGGTGAAGTCCTCCGGGCAACCCTTCGACGGACACGCCGCCATCGGCCGAGCATGCGACGGTCACCAGGTACTCCCCCACTCGGATGCCGCGCAGGGTCACCGCTCCGAAGGGAGCGAACCGGTTGGGCCTGACGGTGAAGGTGCGCCCCGGCACGTCGGCGTCCAGGCCCAGGGTCACGCTGAGCAGGGCGATCGCGGAGGCTGACGACCACGCCTGGGGTCGACACGACGCGGGGTAGGGCGCGGGCCGGTCCAGTACCCCGGTGTCGGCGAACAGTTCGGGCAAGCGGTAACTGGAATGCCTCGGCGACGTCGAGGAGCCTGCCGACGACCGCGGCCGCGGCCTCCGGCTGGCCCTCCCGGGCCAGGCCGAGGGCGCAGATCGCACTGTCGTGGATCCACACCGATCCGGTGTGGTACCCGATGGGGTTGAACCCGCCGTTGTCGCTGGACAGCGTCGCGATGCCGTACCGACGAAGCATTCGGGGTTCGGTGAGCATGTCCGCCACTCGTGCTGCCTCCGCAGGGGTGAGCGTCCCGGTGCCCAGGACGTGGCCCATGTTGGAGCCGATGCCGTCCACGGCCCGACCGTGGACCGTCGATGGCCATGGCCAGCCATTGCCGGTCGCCGGTGCCGACCCAGAACCGCCCCCGGACCTGGGCGACCAGGTCGGCGGCGAACGTCCGGAGCAGCATCGACAGCTCCCGGTCCGCCTCGTTGGTCGCCGTCTCGCCGGCCTCGCCGCCGCCGGCACCGATTGGTCTGCGAGGGCGTCGAGGAGGTCGGCACTGTGGACCGCCGCCTCGACCGCGTAGGCCTGGGCCTCCAGGAGGGCGATAGGGGCGGCGGCGACCCGTCCGTCGTGCCACCGGATCGAGTCGCCGCTGTCCTTCCAGCCCTGGTTGACGAGGCCGTGCCCACTCTCGTCGACGTACTTGAGCAGCCCGTCGGCGTCGGGTGCCGCGTGAAGGATGAGCCAGCCGGCGGCGGCCCTGAGGTTGGGCAGCAGGGCCCGGACCTCTTGTTCGGGCATCCCCCAGCGCCAGGCGTCGTGCAGGAGGCACATCCACAACGCCGTCGCGTCGACCGTGCCGTAGTAGATGGGCGGGAGGGAGAAGGCGTGGCCCGGTTCGTGGTACTCCGTGCGTCTCAGCTCGTGCGGGATCTTGCCCGGCGCCTCGGCGCGGTCGAAGGCCACGACGCTGCCCTGTCGACGTGCCAGGGCGCGCAGCGTGCCGGCCGCCAGTCGGGTACCGATCGGTAGCGCGAGTCGCGCGGCCCAGATCGAATCTCGTCCGAACAACGTCAGATACCAAGGGGTTCCGGCCGCGGCGAAGATGTCCTCGGGTGCGTCCGGGTCGACGAGAAGGAGGTGCTGAAGGTCGACGAGCGAACGGTTCACCACCCGCGCCAACCGTGGGTCGCCTGCCTCGACGAGAACCTCGGCCGGCCAGTTCACGGCGTCCGACCCGGGGTCGGCGTCGAAGAGGGAGGCGACGGTCCGTTCGGCGTGCACGGTCACCGTCACGGTGGCGGTACCACCCGGGGGGCACGCTCACCGCGACCCGGGCACCGGGTCAGTCCCGTCGGCTTCCACGGCAAGTTCGGGGCGGGGATCGACGTCGACCCGGACGTCGTGGGCGGCCGTCCGCCACATCGAGGCGTCCGCCATCCTCGACCACAGGACCGGCGAGCGGCCCAGGCGCCGAGTCCGGACTTCACCGCACTCACCGACGCCCCGTCGCCACCCACGATGACGACGACGTCGGTCACCACCGCGGTATCGGCGCGCGAGGTGACCGAGACGGTCTCGGTCAGCCCCCCGCGGACCAGGTCGCGGCGGCGGTGCACCTCGACGGTCGGGTCGGCGCCGTCGTTGCCCAGATGGCGCGCCGAAGCGACGAACTCGCTCGTGCCACCGCAGCTTGCCGACGCGAGATGAACCAGCGGCGAGTCACCCACCTCGATCCGCAGGACCGACAGCACCCGCTCGTCGTCGACGAACAGGCCCTCGGCGCCGACCCCGGCCATCGTGCCGTCGGCCCGGCTCAGCGCAGGTCACGTTGCCGTCGACGGTGATGGCCAAGTCGTGCAGCCACGGCTGTTGCGGCCCTCGGCCCGGCTGTCGCGCCCCTGGTCCTGGCGCTCCGGTCCTCGCCGGCGGGGTCAGTCACGTTCATCGGCACCCGGCCATCCCGTCTCGTCGCCTCTCGTTGTACGTATCTGCAGGTGCGTGGCTTCTGCGAGTCCGGCGTAGGTCTCGATCCGAGAGTCCGACGGGTCTTGACAGGCTGGGCCGTCGTGGACACGATGGCATCGCGTCCCGATATGAACGTTCAAATTGCCGTCAACACGAGATATGAACGTTCCACTACCCAAAGATGGGAGTCAAGGGTGGCCACAGGTCCGCACCTCGGCGTGGAACCGGGTCCGCGCGACAGCCCCCACGGGCGCACCCACGGGCGCGGACGCGCGACGATCATGGATGTGGCGCGGGCAGCGGCCGTCTCCCGTCAGACCGTGAGCAACGTCATCAACTCCCCCGACAAGGTCGCCCCGGACACCCACGAGCGGGTCACCCGCGAGATCGCCCGGCTCGGGTTCCGTCCCAGCCGGGCGGCCCGCACCCTGAAGCAGGAACGCGCCGGGGCGTGGGGCCTCGAGCTCAACTCCCGTGGGGCCGGACGGCTCGGCACCGTCCTGGATGCGTTTCTCGTCGAGCTGACGACACGAGCCGGCTACCACGACGCCCACATCGTCCCGTTCGCCGCGCTCGAGCACGACCGACCCATCCCGGCGTACGAGGAGATCCTGGCCAGCCGGATGGCCGACGGATTCGTCCTGGCCGACACCCGACACGCCGACCCCCGCCCGGAGTGGCTCCGCGCGCAGGGGATCCCCTACGCCGCGTTCGGCCGGGTGTGGGACGACCCGACGGTGACGACGTGGGTCGACGTCGACGGAGCGGGCGGGGTGAGCGCCGCGGTGCACCACCTCGTCGAGCAGGGCTACCACCGGATCGGCTACCTCGGCTGGCCCGTCGGCTCCCCCGTCGGCGACGACCGCTACTCGGGCTGGGTGAGCGCGAGCGACGAGCTCGGCGTGGGAGACCCCGGATGGCAGGCGGTGAGCATCCAGGAGTACAGCGCAGCCGCAGCGGCTGCCGGGCCGCTCGTGGACGCGATCGGACGTGGCGGGGCCGTCGTCTGCGCCTCGGACGCCCTCGCGGTCGGCGTCTGGCGCGCCCTCATGGAGCGCGGGCTGCGCCCGGGTCCTGACTTCGGCATCGTCGGGTTCGACGACACCGACGTGGCGATCGCCCTCGGCCTGACCACGCTGCGGCAGCCGCTCACCGCGGTCGCCGAGCACGTCCTGGCCATCCTCGGCGACCCGGACGCCGACCGGCGGCCCGGCGTGATCCTGCCCCCCGAGTTGGTCGTCCGCTCCAGCTCCTCACCCGCGCCCGCGCTTGTGCCCGCGCCAGTACCTGCGCCTGCGCCTGCGACAGGGCCAGGCACCCCGACGCACATGCCATCGAGCAGCACCCTGACCACCCGGGCGCCAGACCGTCCGACAACCGATGGAGAACAGAACATGACCATGCGTCCGTTGAGAGTCACCACCGCTGCGGCTCTGGCCGCAACCGGTGCCCTGCTGCTGGGTGCCTGCGGAAGCGGTGGGTTCAGCAGCGCCGGCAGCACCAGCAGCGCCGACGGCGGCAGCGCGACCGCCAAGGCCGGGCCGGTGAAGCTGACCATGATGATCGGCAGCTCGGGCGCCGCCGAGACCGCCGCGGTGAACGCGGCCACCAAGGCGTGGGCGACCAAGACCGGCAACTCCGTCGAGGTCATCGCCGCGTCCGACCTCGGACAGCAGCTCGGCCAGGCCTTCGCCTCGACGAGCCCACCCGACCTCTTCTACACCGACGCGTCCAAGATCGGTACGTACGCCAAGGCCGGGAACCTCTACGCGTACGGGGACCAGGTGAAGGACGCCGGGTTCGTCGACTCCCTCGTCGCCGCCTTCACCTATGACGGAAAGTTCTACTGCGCTCCCAAAGACTCCTCGACGCTCGCCCTGGAGATCAACACGGATCTGTGGAAGGCGGCCGGCCTCACCGACGCCGACGTCCCCACGACGTGGGACCAGCTCGCGACGGTCGCCAAGAAGCTCACCAGCGGAACAGTCACGGGCCTGGTCATCGGCAACGACATCAACCGCTCTGGGGCGTTCATGCGTCAGGCAGGTGGCTGGGTCACCTCCGGCGACGGGAAGATGACCGCCGACGCCCCCGGGAACCTGGCGGGCCTGCAGGAGGTCCAGAAGCTCATGAAGGACGGCAGCCTGAAGTTCAACACCGACACCTCACCGGCCACCGGCTGGGGCGGCGAGGCCTTCGGCAAGGGCCTGGCCGCGATGACCATCGAGGGCAACTGGATCGCCGGCGGCATGAAGGACTACCCGTCGATCAAGTACACGACGGTCGAGCTGCCGGCAGGCCCGGCCGGCAAGGGCACGCTCATGTTCACCAACTGCTGGGGCATCGCGGCCAAGTCGCCCAACCAGGCGGCAGCCGTCGACCTCGTCAAGAGTCTCATCTCGCCCGACCAGCAGATGGCCTTCGCCGACGCATTCGGCGTCATGCCCTCGACCCAGGCCGGCTTGAAGGAGTTCGCGACCAAGTACCCCGCCTCGGCGGCCTACGTGGCGGGGGCGGCCTACGGTCAGGGCCCGGTCAACCTCGCCGGTGTCGACGACGTCATGAGCAAGTTCAACTCCGAGCTGGCCGGCCTGTCCAAGGGCGGGGATCCGGCCAAGATGCTCGCCGAGCTGCAGAAGAACGGCACTGCCGCCCTGTCAGGCAGCTGACCTGCCCACCTGAGCCACCACCACTTCCTTCGGCCTGATCCGACCGCCGCTGCGGAGCGCAGCGCCCGACCAGGAGGCCCAGATGCCCACTGACGAACCGAGCGGCATCTCGACAGTCCACCCCTCCTCGGACAGTGCGCTCGGGTCGCGGACATCGGCGCAACGACGCCGCAGGCACGGGCTGCGCAGGGCGGAAGGGCCGACGGGGTGGCTGTTCGTCTCGCCGATGATCATCATCTTGGGACTCTTCCTGGCCATCCCGATCCTCATGGCGCTATGGGTGAGCCTCACCAACTGGAATGGTTCGGTGAACCCCTTCGGCGGTGGGCCGGGCGCGGAGTTCGTCGGGCTGAAGAACTACACCGACCTGTTCGCCAAGGACGGCCTCACCCGGTCCAACTTCATGCAGTCGATCGGGAACACCTTCTGGTACGTGCTGTTCGTCGTCCCGCTCCAGACGATCCTCGCGCTGGGGCTGGCGCTGCTCGTCAACAACCGCCTGCTCAAAGGCCGCAGCTTCTTCCGGACCGCCTTCTACTTCCCGTCGGTGACCAGCTCGATCGCCATCGCCACGGTCTTCCTCTTCCTCTTCTCCAACAGCGGAGTCGTCAACGGCCTGCTCGAGGTCTTCGGGATCAGCGGGCCCAACTGGTTCAGTGACGGCCGCGGCCTCATTCACCTGTTGTTCAACGCGTTCGGGGTCGACAACCCCGCCTGGGGGGAGAACCTGATCCTGGGCCGCAGCGTCTGGGACTGGCTGGCCGGACCGTCCATCGCGATGTCGGTCATCATCATCCTCGTCATCTGGACCACCTCAGGCACGTTCATGCTCATGTTCATCGCCGCCCTCCAGGACGTGCCGGTGGAGGTGGAGGAGGCGGCCGAGCTGGACGGGGTCTCGGCCTGGCAGAAGCTGCGGCTCGTGACGATCCCGCTCATCAAGCCGGCCGTCTTCCTCGTCCTGACCCTCGGCCTCATCGGCACGTGGCAGGTCTTCGACCAGATCTTCGTCATGGGCAAGGGCAACCCGGCGGGGACGACACTCAGCCCGGCCTATCTCTCGTACCAACAGAGCTTCGGCAACTTCAAGTACGGCTCAGGCGCCGCGATGGCGTTCGTCGTGTTCCTCATCATCGTCACACTCACCCGTATCCAGCGGCGCGTGCTCACCGACAAGGACGAGCGACGACCGCTGCTGCGGAAGAGGGGGGAGCGGTCATGAGAACCAGGGTCGGCCGCACCAGGCAGGCGTTCCTGTATGCCGCACTCCTGCTGTTCGCAGTGATGTTCATCTACCCGTTCTTCATCCAGGTCGCGACATCGTTCAAGACTGATCCGGACGCGGCCAACCACCCGTTGTCGTTGATCCCCAACCCGTTCGACCTGTCGGCGTGGAAGAACATCTTCGGCAGCGGTACCGTCCCCTTCCCGACGTGGACGAAGAACTCGGTCGTCATCGCCTTGACGGTCACCCTCGCCCGAGTATTCCTGGACAGCCTCGCCGGCTATGCCCTGTCCCGGCTTGCCTTCCCCGGACGCAAGGCGGTCTTCGCGGCGTTGCTCGCCGTCATGAGTGTGCCGGGGGTGGCACTCCTCATCCCCAAGTTCCTCATGGTCAACTACCTCGGGATCTACGACACCTACACCGCGATGATCCTGCCGCTCATCGTCGACGCCGCCGGCATCTTCATCATGAAGCAGTTCTTCGACTCGGTGCCGGTCTCGATCGAGGAGGCGGCCCGGATGGACGGCGCAAGCATCTTCCGCACCTTCTGGTCGGTCGTCCTGCCCATGGCCCGGCCGGCACTCATCACCTTGACCATCCTGTCCTTCCAGGGGTCGTGGAACGAGTTCTCGCACTTCCTCGTCGTCACCAAAGGCACCCCTGACCACATGACGCTCGTGACCGGGTTGGCCAGCCTCACCAGCGGCCAGCTCGGCGCCGGTACGCAGTACCCGCTCAAGCTCGGCGCCGCGCTGCTCACGACCATCCCTGTCGCCGTGCTCTTCTTCTCGCTGCAGCGGTACTTCATCCGTGGCGCCAACGAGGGCGGCGTCAAGGGCTGAACCGGAGCCGACCCAGCAGGCGGAGCCGACTCAGCAACAGGTAGGGAGCCGAACGGTCTTGGTGGCTGGGAGTCCGAGGGCGGCGCCCCTCCCGTGGATTGATGGGCAGTGGTGGCCCGGGGCCACAGGTCACACGGATGCGCTGCCCGTCACGAGCGCAGGCCTACCAGGGCGCCGACCCAGAGCACCAGCGGAAACCCGACCCACAGCACCAGCCCGAGTATCAGGCCACCGGTCCAGGTGTCGATCCTCGTTCTCACCATCAGGACAGCCACGACGCTCGCCAGCACCAAACAGCGCATCAGCTCGACCGCCAGGGTCGGCCACGACGGCGCCCCGGAGGGCGTGCTGTCCGGCCGCAGCGCGGCCAGACGGGCGCCCAGCAAGGCGTAGTAGGCGGCCCCCAGCACGAAGGTGACGACGGTGGCCGCAGCGACGGTGGCCGGGTTGAGCTCTCAGGCATCGAACTCACCTGCTCGAGCTGGGTATTGACGGTCGCCAGGCGCTCTCGCCACCAGGTCTTGGCACGGGCGGCGGCTTCGGCATCGCTGAGCCGACTGTGCTGCACCGTCGCAGTGCATCGGCCCTGCCCTTGGCGTCGATGGTGACGCACACCCGGGTGGGGTCGCCGTCCCGATCGAAACGGGCCGACCTGGGGCGGGTCGCCGTCCTGACCCGTAGCCGTCCGTCAGGCAGCCAGGGCCGGCGCCCCTCATCGTCGACGAAGGCGTCGAAGACCCGTTCTGCGGCAACGGCGATCGTCTTCGACAGGCTCACCGTGAAACCGTCCTGCTGCTGGCCGACGGCTCGGCCGCCGCGGGCACGTTCATAGCTGACGGTCACGGCTTGGGCCGACCACGCCAGCGGGACGACGCCGTGCAGCTGCGCGACCCAGCGGGCGATGTCGCGGTGGGGCTGCTTGGCCATGCCCGCCTCGTCGAGCAGGTCGAACCACTCCTCCCAGCCACGCCCGGTTCGCTCCCGGATCGCGGCGTCCGACGTCACCAGCACAGGCTAGGCCTCGGTGTGTGCAGCGGCGGCCGCCAGCACCATGGCCCTTGCGGCGGTGTAGCTCTCACCGGTGCGCGCCATCCGACTGCGCACCATCGTCTTGAACGATCGTTGCCTGGTCATCGCATGCTCCTCATCGACGGCGACGTCCCCGACCCACGCTCGCAGGACCCCGCCGGACAAGGGCGACAACAGACCGGCGTCCCGAGGGCTCGAGCCCCCTTCGCCCCCGCACCGCCGGTGGCCTGAGCACCGGAACCGAGGGTTGGGCGCAGGACGGCGCCACCGCCAAGGCCGCCTCGTGCCGGCTCAGCGGAACAGGGCCCCCAGTCAGGCCTCTGCGGAGCATCTCTGTCCGGTGGCGTCACCGGGTCGCGCAGCGCCACCAAGCCCGGTTCGGCTGGGCGAGCGATGGGTCACAGCAGCCCCGTGCGCACCTGGGAAGCAGCTCGGTCAAGCTCATCACGGTCCCGCACCCGCCAGTCCGCACTGACCCGGAAGGAGTCCCCGGAGTAGCGGGCAAAGACGTGCAGATGGGTGTGGAACACCTCCTGGGACGCCGCCTCCCCGTCGGCCAGGAACACGTTCACCCCCTCGCATGGCAGACCGCTTCGTCGCAGGGCCCGCGCCAGGCGATGAGCCACACGGAACATGTGCGCTCCCAGCGCCTCGTCCAGGTGCTCGAGGTCCACGACGTGTTCCTTGGGAACCACCAGCACGTGCCCTGAGGTGACCGGCCGGATATCCATGAAGGCCAGGACTCGCGCGTCCTCGTACACCCTGCTCGACTGCGCAGCACCCGACACGATCTCGCAGAAGGCGCACTCCTCGCCGAGGGGCCCCTCGGCCTGCGATCCGGACCGCTCGGGCAGGTGACAGACCGCCTCGACGTTGTTGCCGTCCGGGTCTCGCACGAAGGCACCGAAGTAGCCGGCGTGGTACTCCGGCCACGCCCTGGGCTCATGCAGAACCTCGGCCCCGGCTTCGACCGCCCGCCGGTAGAACTCGTGCACGGCAGCCCGGCTCGGTGCCGTGAACGCGATGTGCGACTCCCGGAAGCCCTCGCCGGTGGTGCGCGGCCCCAGCCAGAAGTCCGGCATCGTCGGCACCCCGTAGCCGATGACGACACCGAAATCCATCAGGCGAACACCGCCCAACGCCTCGAGCACCGAGTCGTAGAACCTCGCGCTGGCAGGCACATCCGCACACTGGATCGACAGATGGTCGAGCATCGTTCCTCCCCGAGAACCCAGGACTTCCTGTGGGCGGTCACGGACGGAGCCTGCCGGTTTGGGGGCCGCTGCCTGTCACCCGGCATCCTGCTCCTCGAATCCTATCGACGGCACCTCCCCGAGGGGTCCCGCCCGAGCGCGCGCCACCGACGACCTTGCACGTTGACTCTGGGGGTGGGCGCGCGTAACTTACCGATATCGGGAAACTCACCGATTTCGGGCTAATCACCCATGATTGTCTGTAGTTGACCCGGCGACCAGGGACGGCGACCGCGATGGCCATGTTCCCTTACCGTTGCGCGCAGGACGGGCTCTTCGACGTAGCTCGGCCGGTAGGCACTGCCCCGGCACGCATCGCCTGCCCCACCTGCGGGACTGATGCGGTCCGGGTGTTCACGGCTCCGATGCTGTCCCTGGCATCGCGGGCCTTGGTGGCCGCGATCGACCGCACGGAGCGAACCCGAGAGCAGCCGGACGTCGTCGAAGCGCTGCCTGTGGCGCGGGCAGCGCAGGCCAGAACGCCGCGCAACCCTGCGTTGGCGCGGCTTCCTCGCCCGTAGCGGGCGACAGCCTCAGCCCTGCCCCTGCCTGACGGGCGAAGCCTCAGCGCTGCACCGTGCTTCCGTCCCGTTCCACGATGCGCCCCAGTGTCACTGCGTACTGCGCCATGGGGCGCTGAGGAGATGTGTGTCGTGCCGAAACCCCTTGAGAGGTCGACATGGGAAGTGTGGGACTGCTGTATGTCGGTGCCGTGCTGTTCATCAACGGCGCCATGCTGCTCGGCTGGGTGGAAGGAAGATCCGCCGCGCCGATGAACATCTTCGTCGGAGGGCTCCAGGTACTCACTCCGACCTATCTGATCTTCACGGCGGGCGGGAACCAGGACGTCATCCTGGGCGCCGCCGGGCTCTACCTGTTCGGGTTCACCTACCTCTACGTGGCGTTCAACCTGCTCGCCGGGCTGGACGGCACCGGTCTGGGCTACTTCTCGTTGTTCGTCGCCGTCTGCGCCGTGGTGTTCGCGTGGCTGAACTTCACCCGGTTCGACGACAACGCCTTCGGGGTGATCTGGCTCTACTGGGCCTTCCTGTGGGGCCTGTTCTTCCTGCTGCTGGGGCGCAACCAGCAGGAGCTGGGTCGCTACACCGGCGCCGTGGCGGCGATCGAGGGCTGGGTCACGGGAGCCCTGCCCGCGTTCCTGCTGCTGACCGGCAACTGGGGCAAGAACGGCAACGCCTGGGCCATCGGGCTCGCGGTCTTCGGTGTCGTCGTCTTCGGTGCCCTCTACCCCGTGCTGCGACGCGGAGCCCTGTCGCAGGCCCCGGTTCCGGCGCCCGCGTCCTGATCGCCGAAGCACTCCGTCCATCCTTTCATCGCGTGAGGAGTTCTCCATGCCCAAGGTCGTGTTCCCCCTCGACTCCACCAAGAAGTTCACCGACCAGGCCATCGTCGGTCACAACCGATGGCACCCCGACATCCCGGCCCAGGTGCACGTCAAGCCCGGGGACTCCTTCCGCGTCCACTGCCGCGAATGGTTCGACGGCGCGATCCACAACGACGACTCAGCGGACGACGTCCTGCACGCCCCGCTGGCCGGCGTCCACGTGCTCAGTGGCCCGATCGGCGTCGAAGGTGCCCAGCCCGGTGACCTGCTGATCGTCGACATCCTCGACGTGGGGCCGATCCCCCAGGAGGACTCCGGCCCGTTGTCCGGCCAGGGCTGGGGCTACACCGGGGTCTTCGCCACCCAGAACGGCGGCGGTTTCCTCACCGAGCAGTTCCCCGACGCCTACAAGGTGATCTGGGACTTCCGCGGGGGAGTCGCCACCTCACGCCATGTCCCCCAGGTCTCCTTCACCGGCATCGTCCACCCGGGCCTGATGGGTACCGCTCCGTCACATGCGTTGCTGGCGAAGTGGAATGCCCGCGAGCAGGCCCTCATCGACACCAACCCCACCCGAGTGCCGCCACTGGCCCTGCCGCCGTTGCCGGACTCGGCGATCCTGGGCAGCCTCACCGGCGCTGACTTCACCCGCGTGGCCGCTGAGGCAGCTCGCACTGCGCCGCCCCGTGAGAACGGCGGCAACCAGGACATCAAGAACTTCACCAAGGGTACCCGCGTCTTCTATCCCGTCTTCGTCGACGGCGCCAACCTGTCGATGGGCGACCTGCACTTCTCCCAGGGCGACGGCGAGATCACCTTCTGCGGCGCCATCGAGATGGGCGGGTTCATGGACCTGCACGTCGACCTCATCAAGGGCGGCATGCAGACCTACGGGGTGTCCGAGAATGCGATCTTCATGCCGGGCAACGTCGACCCGCAGTACAGCCAGTGGCTGGCGTTCTCGGGGACGTCGGTCACCCTCGACGGCGTGCAGCACTACCTCGACTCGCACCTGAGCTACCAGCGAGCCTGCCTGCACGCGATCGACTACCTGACCAACTTCGGGTACAGCGCCATCCAGGCCTACATGATCCTGGGCGCCGCACCCATCGAAGGCCGACTCTCCGGAGTCGTCGACATCCCCAACTCCTGCTCGACGGTCTACATCCCCACCGCGATCTTCGACTTCGACGTGCGGCCCAGCTCAGCTGGCCCCACCAAGGTCGACCCCGGGATGGGGGTACCCAAGTCGTCCTTCTGATCCCGTGACCGGCACGCCGGGACGACGCCCGGACGCCGGGCGGACGACCCTGGCGACGATCGCCGTCGGCGGCATGGCGGGCGCACTGTGCCGCTATGCCGTCGGCGTCGCGTGGCCGCACCCGTCGGGCGGCTTCCCATGGTCCACCCTGGTGGTCAACACCTCGGGATGCCTGCTCATCGGCGTCCTGCTGGTGGTCGTCCTCGAGCTCACCCAGCCCCATCGGCTGGTCCGCCCCTTCCTGGGCACCGGGGTACTGGGCGGCTACACGACCTTCTCGACGGCCAGCGTGGACGTGCAGCAGCTCATGGACGGCGGCCACGCCGCTCTCGCCGTGACCTACCTCGGCGCCACCCTCGGCGCAGCCTTGGTCGCGACCTGGTCGGGCATGACCGCAGCCCGGCTCGTCGACCGGGTGCGGCGTGCGGTGCGCCCTGCCAGGCACGGAAGGAGCGGGGCATGAAGACCACCGGACGAGCGACCCGCCTGACGGTGTTCGTCGACGAGACCGAGGTCTGGCACGGACGACCCCTGTACACCGAGATCGTGCGCCGCGCACATGCGGCCGGCATCGCCGGGGCCACGGCGCTGCGCGCCGTCGAGGGCTACGGCTCGGGCGGCCGCCTGCACACGTGGCGCCTGCTCAGCCTGTCCCAGCAACTGCCGATCGTCATCATCGTGATCGACACGGCGGCCAGGATCGAGGCCTTCCTCGGCGAGCTGGACGGCGTGATCGACGACGGCCTGATCACCGTCGACACCGTCGACGTCATCCACTACGAGCGCGACCCCGACCCATCGTCATGACTCTGCTGGTCATCGCCCTCGGCGCCGCCCTCGGCGCACCGTGCCGCTATCTCGTCGACCTCGCGGTTCAGGCCAGGCACGACTCCGCCTTCCCCTGGGGCACCCTCACCGTCAACGTCGTCGGCTCGTACCTCCTGGGGGTGCTCGCCACGAGCGGGCCGCACCTGAACCCACTCGTGCCGGCGGCACTGGGGGTCGGGTTCTGCGGGGCCTTCACCACGTACAGCACCTTCAGCTATGAAACCCTTCGCCTACTCGAAAGCCGCGCCACCACTCTCGCCGCAGCCAACGCGGTCACCAGCGTCCTGGCCGGTCTCGGGGCAGCCGCCCTCGGCTGGACCACCGGACGCCTCCTCTGACCAAGGACTCATGCATCGATGCGCGTCGCCAGTACGGCTCTTGTTCGACAGCGGATTCCACAGCGATCTTGATGAGGTGGCTCCCGCCGCGGTCGAACGGTGGGCTCGGTTGGGGCGTATCGAGTTGCTTCAGCCGGACCTGACTCGAAGGCTGAGGATCGAGGTCGCCGCCAGCAGCGCGGCCGCGGTGGCCAGGCTGACCCGCATGCCCGTGACGAAGGTTGCGGCCTCGGCGACGAGGGCGCCGAAGACGGCGATGGCCACGGCGCCGCCGACCTGCCGGAAGGTGTTGAAGACCGCGCTGGCGGTGCCGGCCTGTGCCGGCGGTACCCCGGCCAGGACGACGCCGGTCATGGCCGGCATGGCCAGCGAGCCACCGGCTCCGACGGGGACCAGGCACAGCGCCACGAGGGCGGGCGACCCCACGTCTGCCGTCAGCCACAGGGCCAGCAGGCCCACGACCATGAGGAGCTGGCCGCCGACCACCGGGAGCCGCACCCCGTAGCGGTTGGTGATGGGTCCGCTGGCCAGGTTGCCGGCGATCGCGAAGAACGCCGACGGCAGGAAGACGACCCCTGCGCGCAGCGGGGAGAGCCCGAGGTGCTGCTGCAGGTAGAGACTGACCACGAAGACGTTGCCGTAGTTGCCCACCATGAACGCGAACCCGACACACAGGGCGATGCGGAACCCCGCGGCGTGGAACAGGTTCAACGGCATCATCGGGTGCCCGCCGCGGGCCTGCACGAGCAGGAAGGCACCGATCCCGCCGACGGCGACCGCCAGCGTAACGACCACGGGGGTCGCAGCGAACCCCGCATGGCCGCCCTCGATCAGGCCGTAGACCAGGGCGGACAGGGCCACGACCGCCCACACCTGCCCGCCCCAGTCGAACGGGGCCGGGCGCCGCGGGGACGGAGCCACCGCGACGAGGAAGGCGAGCATGCCCAGGCAGACGGGCAGGTTGATGGTGAAGACCCACCGCCAGTCCAGCGTCGTGAGCAGACCGCCGAGAGGTTGCCCGACCAGTCCCGCGACCGCTCCACCGACCGCCCACACGCCCAGGGCCCGGGCCCGACGCCTCGGGTCCGGATAGGCCTCGCGGACCAGAGCCATCGATGCCGGCAGCATGATCGCAGCACCCGCGCCCTGGGCACAGCGCGCCGCGACGAGGGTCGCCATCGTGGGTGCGGCCCCGCACGCGGCGGAGGCGAGGGCGAACACCCCGATCCCGAGGCCGAGGGCCTTCTTCGCGCCGATCCGGTCGGACAGGTTGCCGGCGAACAGAAGCAGGCAGGCGAACAGCAGCGTGTACCCGTCGATCACCCACTGCTGCCCCGCCGTCCCACCGCCAAGGTCTGCGCGAATGCTCGCCAGGGCCACGTTGACGATCGAGATGTCCACCGTGATGAGGAAGAACCCCAGCGAGGCGATCGTCACGATCCGCGGCCCCGCGGCGTCCGCGCTCTTGTCCGTCGGCCCCGTCGGCCCGGTGCCGGGGGAGCCGACAGCTGGGGAGACTCCCCTCACGGCGATCCCGTCAGCGTGTGACATCGGCGAGGTCGAGGCTGACCGCGGTGTCCCACGGCCAGTCGGTCCAGCGTCACCATCGTTGGCCGTAGGCTCGTCCGTGCCCGCGGGGGCCGGGCAGGTGGGCCGAGGGGCAGCCGCCGGCACCGCACTCCTCGTCGACGTCGACGGCGCCGTGCTCGAACTGGTAGTGGAAGCAGAGGTAGTGCATCTGCTCGAACACCTCGAACTGCCCGGCACCGACCAGTACCTGATGCCCGCAGGAACGGCACACCAGCACCGGGGCGACCAGGCCGGTCAAGGCGGCGTCCAGGACGGCGTCGAGATGCTCGGCGCCGGTCTCGGTCTGTTCGACGAGCTGGTTGTCCTGCCAGCGGGCCACCGTGCTGGTCCCATACGCCCACGTGACCTTGACCATCGACGGGAACGGGAACACCTGGCCGGGCATGGTGAACAACAGGTCGTGCATCGAGGCCCGGGCTACCACGTGGTGCTGCCACCGGCTGTGTGCCCCGACCAAGGTGGTGGCATTCGCCTGAGCCGCCGGCACCGTGATCAACTCACGCAGGACGAGCAGGCTGTCACGCCAGGAAGGGTCGGCCACCCCGCCATTGTGTCGACAACCGGCTCTCGAGACGCAGCCCCAGCCACCCCTACGGCAGCAGGATCCCGCCGTCGGGGCCGCCACGGGCGCCATTCAGTCAACGGGTCCAGCAACACCTTCTTGATCGAGGTGTTGTTGATGCCTTGCCGATACTGGTCGGCCGAGGCTGCCACGTAGGCAGCTACTCGAAGCGTCTATAGGAAGAGGAGGGTGAGGCGGGTGGACGGCGACAGCTGGCAGTTCGAGCAGTTCGTGGTGGCGCGTACGCCTGCGCTGCTGCGTTTCGCCTACGCCCTGACCAGTGACGTCGCCCTCGCTGAGGACCTGGTGCAGGAGGCACTGCTCAAGACTCACCGCAACAGCGAGACACCCAGCGGGCACCTGCCCGACCATGCCGGTCTCGACACGACCGAGAGCAGGCTCGTCGAACGCGACGCGATGTGGCGTGCCCTGGCGGACCTGCCCAGACGTCAACGGGCCGCGGTGGTCCTGCGGTTCTACGAGGACCTGCCCGACACCCAGATCGCCGAGGTCCTCGGCTGCTCCCCGGCCACCGCCCGCAGCCTGACCAGCCGGGCCAGCCGGGCCCTTCAGACCTTGCGAGGTCACGACCCGGCCACGGCACCCACCCCAGGAGGGCAGGCATGACCGCCACCGAAGACGCCGTCCGCTCGACCATCCAGGCCCACACCGACGCCGCGGAACTCCCGCTGGACGGTCACGCCATGCTGACCAGGATCCGCAGCACCCAACACCGTCGCCGCCGCGCACGCCGAGCCGGCAGCGCAGCGGCAGCACTGGCCGCGGCGTGTACGGCGGGGATCGGAGGGTGGACCGTCGCGCGGACCAACGGCCCGACCACCACCCTGCCACCCGCGACCGCCCCCGAGGCGGCGGCGGGCAGCACGGTGGCTGTCGGCAATCTGGCCCTGCGGGTCCCTGGCGGGTGGTTGGTGAACAGCAGGGGCTCGGGAGTCATGAGTTACCCGGCGGAAGCGATGGCACCCGGGCCGTACGTCAGCACGGTCCCTACCGGGGACATGTGCCGCACCGTCAGCAACGGCATGGAATGCAGCCGCACCAACGGCATCATCGCCGTCCCGACCCAGGGCGTGATCGCCTGGCTCGCCTTCGGCACAACCGCCTTCCCCGGGTACTCCGATGATCAAGGGCCCGCTACGGGCACCACCTGCACCACCCCAACCTCAGTGCCCTTCCACGCCTTCCGGAGACTGGGCTCGGGCCAGGAATCGATGCGGGTAGCCCTGGACGGCTGCATCTACGGCCCCCACACCAAAACACGGACCGCGGAGCTGATCGCGATCATCGACAGCATTCACCTGACGACCCCCACGCCCTCACCGTCCCCGTGATGGCCTACCGGAGCTGGTGAATCGGTCTCTCCGTTCACGAGGGTCATGACGTCTGCCGCCGTCCCAGCTGCGCCGCGTGTGCGGGACCTGCGTCCGAGGTGGCCCGGCTACTTCAAGGTGTTCAGGGCGGCGATCAGCCGGGTGGTGGCCTCGTTGAGGTCGGTGCTGGACTGCTGCCACTTCGCGTCACTGTTCTCGGCGATCGAGGCGGCCCGCAACGTCAGGGCGGCGGCCTCGTCGTCCAAGGCCTTGATGATGGCGTCCTTGGTGGCCTGGTCAGCAGGTGGTGCCGGTGCCGCCTGGACCTTCTGGGCCTGCGCCCTCAGCTGAGAGGCGAGCTCAACCGACACGTCGTGGCAGCCCTGCTGACCCCCGCCCGCGTCGCACACCGGGTGGAGGGCCTTCAAGAGCCCGCCCACTTCGGTGGAGACCTGCCGCATCGCGTTCACGAACGTGAGATGCACGGCGTCATCGCCGGTCTTGACCCACACCGTGCACCCCGACACCAGCAGCGCCGACGCGAACAGCACGCCGACCAGGACGACGCCTGGCAACCGCCGGCCTGTCCAACCTCGCCGTGTCACGCTCACCTGCAGAGGGTCCCATACGGGGTACGCAACGAAGGCGCAGCGGCTGGGTCGAGGCCAACCCGCACGGAGCGAAGGTCCTGGTGGCCACCGAATACTCGCCGGCAGCCACCAGGCCTCCTGCCGCCTAGCGTCGGACGTGCACCGGCCCGGTGGGTGAGGGCGTGGGTGCGACGGCCGTGGGCGCAGGCGTAAGCGTCGGCCTGCTCGTCGGCGTCGGCGTCACAGAGACCGACGGTGACGGCGACCCCCACGGCGAGTGCGACGGCCGCTCCGACGGCGTCCGGGTCGGGGCCGGCGGCATCGGCATGCCGCTGGCGCAGACCCACATCACGACGTTGGCGACCTGGACCCGCTGGTAGCTGAAACCGTCCGGGCAGGCCCCACCAGTCGTCGGCGGCGCGGCGCTCCCCTATGGGTCGTTCCCCGACGCAGGCCCAGCATTACGTAGTGCGGTCAAATGCACACACTGCGACACATCGGGGTATTCGGCGGCTATTTCCGGTGGCCCGATCGACCGGATGGCTGCCGCAGGTTGGGCGAGAAGGTGGTGCCCGCCGGTCTCAGGTCGTCCTGCGGCCGGTCTTGGGTCTGCCCTGCCCGTTGGCCTGCCAGGCGTCGAGCTTGCGTTGGAATGTTGGGCGGATCCGGTGCCGGTCGCGCAGTGCGTCGATGTACTGGGTCCATCCGGTGTCATCGCCGAGGGCTTGGTGGACGGCGTGCAGCGGGCCCATGAGCCTGAGCGCGCGTTCGTAGCGCCACTTGTCGTGGGAGTCCAGGATGTGCCGTTCGATCAGGTCCTCGTAGGGCTGGATGACGTCGTGGGGGTGGTTGGCGGCGCGCAGGGCGAGCAGTTCGACCTGTTGCTGCTCGCCCAAGAGGTCGGGGTGGGTGAGCGCCACGGCCCAGGCCTGCTCCTGCTGGTCAACGGCCAGGAGCACGGTGACCAGGTGTGTGGCGAACCGAGGATCCTGCATGACCCGAGTCCGCAACAGGTCCAGGGCCCAGTCGGTGACCGGGCCGGGGTCCAGGTCGACGCTGGCCGCCGTGGAGTGCAGGGCCTGGAATGCCGTGGCGATCGGGCGACGCTCGAAGTTCGAGCGCCGCTCAGCCATCGCGGCGTCCGGGTCACCTTCTTCGATCAGCAGGCCGACCAGCAGATCCCGCAGCCGGTCCGCGTGCGGGTCGCCGGAACGGTCAGCCAGCCCGCGGCGGGCCCAGTCGATGGCCTCGGACGGCCGGTCGGCGGCCTGCAGCGCCATGGCGATCATCCGGTAGCGGTCGGCGTGAGCGAGGTACTCGGCCAGCACGGCGACGTAATGATCGACGTCCCCGGTCAACTGCGCCAACTGCTCCCGCAGATACCGGGCGGCCCATTCCTGGTGCCAACGATCCGGGTCCACCTGCCCACCCAGGCCCGGCTCGACGGCGGGTTCGGCGGCGGGTTCGGTGGCCGAGACTGGTGAGCGCTCGGCGACCAGATCAGCGATCCGGGACAGGCCCTTGGGGCCCAGCGCGGGCGCGAAGTCCGCCAGCTCGACCGCCGGCCAGCCTGGCCCGTCGAAGACCAGGCCCACCAGCCAACCGGCCAGCGGTCCCGATGACGGTGGCGCGAGGCAGCAGGCCCGCGCATACGCCTCCATCAGGGCGCGCAGGTCCTGCCCGATCACTCCGGAGGAGTCGTCCAGGTACTGCAACGCGCGGGTCACCCGGTCCACGCCTTTGCGCAACTGCGGGACCAGCGCCCGCGCCGCCTGCGCGTCACCGGCGGCCAGGACCTGCTCGGCGATGGCCGCGACCCCGCGAGCTGCCTGGGAGTACTCGCGGTGCCCGTGGTAGGGATGGCGGCGCCGGTCCCAGCTCAGCCGGTCCACCAGCACCGGCAACGACTCCGTGAACGACTGCACGGACCTGGCGGGCTGCGCGGGCGGCGTCATCCCCGGCTCCCCGGGATCGGCGCGCTCACAGGCCGGCGACGTAGTGGTAGTTCCCCGACCCGGCCGCCGCCTCCAGAGCGGCGACCACCTGCCGCGGGTTGTCCCGCGGACCGGAGACAT
The DNA here is from genome assembly GCA_963738495.1 of uncultured Actinomycetota bacterium. Lineage (GTDB taxonomy): Bacteria > Actinomycetota > Actinomycetes > Actinomycetales > Kineosporiaceae > CAVTWW01. The sequence goes on along the minus strand of CAVTWW010000009.1, from coordinate 53,503 downwards.
AGAACGGCAACCCGTCACGGCCGAACCGGATCGAACACTCCCCTGGGGCCGGGCCCAGGAAGGGGACGGCGGCGGCGTGGTCCGGGTGCGGGGTGAACCCGAACGAGGCGGCGTAGCCGATCGCGCCGTGCACCACCTGCCGAGCCAACTCCAGCGGCACCGTGCGCGGCGCGACGTCGAAGGCACTGAAGTACCGGCGGGAGAAGTCGAACAGTCCGCCGGAGCTCATCGTCCGCGGGCCGATCACGTCCTTCACGCCCAGGCAGAACACGTCCACCAGCCACCCGCAGACCGTGACCCGGCTGGAGCGCTCCGCCCGAGCCACCAGCACCCCGACCAGCCCCCCGGCGAACCGCTCACTCACACCCTCTGCGCTACCTTGCGGGTCACTGTCCGCCCAGGCCGGCGGTGCCTGCTCCAGGCCCAGGCCCGCACTCCAGCCCGGGTTGATCCAGCAGCCGACCACCTCCCGCTCACCCGGCTCAGGCAACGGCCGCTCGGCGACCGCGGGGCGTTGGGAGCCAGCCACCTGACGCACCAGCGGGGCCACCTCCGCCGCCTTCATCCCCAACTCCCGGGCCACCTGTCTCGGCGACAGTCCCTGGGCCCGCAGATCACGGACCCGGGCCAACAGCTCCGCTCGCTCCACCGCCCCATTCTGGCGCACCGATCACCCCTGCCCGCACCGTTCCCAGGTCCCTGACAGCTGACAGTTCCAGATCGAATGAGAGCAACCCCTCGAGGGGCGGCGCGCACGCTGGGTCCCCCAGGTCGCCGGCGTCAGCACGCTGCGCTGAGCGGCCCGTCGACTCGACACCGGTTGCACGTGACGAGGGCACCGCTCAACGACAGATGCGTCATCGGGTCGGGACTCTGAGAGCAGCCTTCCGGGCACCCACGGCGGATCTTGCTACCGTATGCGAACGACTTCCTCGAGCCCTTCGGCCAGGAGACTTGCCAACGCATCTGCTGCGGAATGACAGGACCCCGCGGCGGACGGCACCATGGGTCGCCTCTGTGGCGGAAGAGGGAGGAACGGTCGTGCAGGTGGTGATCGTTGATTCGGACGCGCCGGGGCGGGAGACGGCACGGCAGTTGCTGGCGGGCGTGCCCTCTCCGATCTCCGTGCGGGAGCTGATTCGGCTGAGGGTCCGCGAGGAGGTGGCCCGCTACAACGCGAACCCGACGCCTCGGTTCCACGGGTTGGTCCAACCGGTAGCGGCGGAGAGGGTCTTGAACGGGCACTCGGCGGCTCGCCCGCGTCTGCTCGACTGGCAGGCTCAGGCAGCAGTAGCCCTGGATGCGTTCGCGCACAACGGCTTCTTCGTGTTGGTGCAGGATCGCCAGGTGGACGACCTGGACGAGGAGCTGAGTCTGGACGAGGCCGACGTGGTCAGCTTCGTACGTCTCGTTCCGCTGGTCGGCGGGTAGCCGATGGGGCTGGTTCACGGGGAGAAGTCGATCACAGGAGAGGACTTGTGGGCCGCCCACGAGCAGCGTGCCGGGGCGTTCGTGGCAGAGGCGTTGGCGAGCACGAAGGCGGACGCGACTGCCGGCGACATGCTGCGGGAGGGCCGGGCGTGGAGTGACCGGTTGTTCTCCTCGCCGCCGGAGGCCGTGGGGTCCGCGTTGATGCTTCTGCTCCTGGCGGCAGCATCGAGGCGGTTGCCGTGGGTGGTGACGATGACGGTCAAGGACCTGACCCGCCGTCGATGGTCCCTCTCTCGGGCGGATGCCTTCCTGGCCTTGGCCACAACGACACGAGCAGCAGACGATTGGCAGGCCGGCTGGGCGTTCAAGACGTCGGAGGCCATCCTGCGTCGCGCTACCGTCGGAACTTCGCTCACCGACGAGGAGACCTCGGTCGTGCGGGCAGCGGTTACCTCCCTGGAGGGCCGTCAGCATCTGCCCAGCCCCGAGCGTCGTGAGGTCCGCGCCCGCCTGGTTGCCCTCCTGCCGAGCGTGCAGTCCGGCACTGTCGACGTCTCCGTGATCGTGCCCGGCGACGGTTGGTCGGTCGCGGTACTGCCGGACCTGGCCGGCAGTACCAGCCCTGACGAGGTGAGCACGATGCTGCGGCACTTGGCGACCGCGACCGGGAGCAAGCCGTCGCAGACCTGGCTGACAGGCCTAGGCAAGATCCTGCAGAACGCCGAGGCCGCCCGCGTCGTCCGTGTCCTGCTCGAGCGACTGGTCAGCGCCGAGCCCGTCGTTGGTCTTTCGCGCTACGGCATTCGCGTCCCCATGGTCCTGAACGACCAGAACGCCGATCTTGCACAGGCCGCGGTGTGGGCTGGGCCACTCATCGAGCAGCCGTGGTTGGTGCCCACCCTGCATCGACTGGCGATCCGCGGCATCAGCCAGCCCGGGCTGATCGGCTGGATGTCCGGCGACAAGGTCCCGAACGCCGCCATCTGCGTCCTCGGCCAACTCGCCGGCCCGGACGCCGTCGTCGCCCTGCAACAACTCGCAGACTCCACCAAGCACAACGGCTTCCGCAAACGGATTGCCGGCGCCCTGGCCCAGGCCGCGCAGACCGCTGGCATCACACCCAGCCAACTGGTCGAGCGCACTGTTTCCACCGCCGGGTTGGACGACACCGGAACGGCCCACTACACCGCCGGTGGAGTCACCGCTCGCGCCAGTGTGGATGAGCAGCACAAGGTCACGACGCACTGGCAGACGGGGCAGAGCTGGTCCAGCAAGCCACCCTCAGAGGCGGACGCGGCCGAGGTGAAGCAGGTCAAGACCGCCGTGAAAGAGCTCAAAGACCTGCTCGGCGCCGAACGCCGGCGAGTCGAAGGTCTGCTGGCGACCGACCGCAGCTGGGACCTGGACAGCTGGCGCCGCTACTACCTCGAACATCCCGTCACCGGCCGGCTGTCACGTCGACTGATCTGGACCTTCGACACCGGCAGCCGGCACCTGACCGGTCTGCCCGTCGACGCCGACACCGTTCGCACCCCGACCGGCAACGCTCCGCTCCCGGAGGCGGCCACCGTCCGGCTCTGGCATCCGGCGAGCGCCAGCACCAGCGAGGTCTCCGACTGGCGTGACCTGCTGCTGCTCGAACAAGGCGTACAACCGTTCAAGCAGGCATTCCGCGAGATCTACCTGCTCACACCCGCCGAGCGTGAGACCGCGACCTACTCCAACCGCTTCGCCGCGCACGTGCTGAGCTACCAGCAGCTGTATGCGCTGTTCAAGGACCGCGGATGGGCCGCGAACTACCTGGGCCCCTACGACGGCGGCTACGAAGGGCGAGCTCGGCACGAGTTCCCCGACGCCGGGCTGACAGCCGTGTTCGAACACCTCCAGATCGACCCGGACGCCGGCGCGTTCCGCCCCGACCTGTGCAGCACCGACCGCGTCTGGTTCTTCCGCACCACCGACCGCACCAAGACCGCCGTCCCGCTCGACGACGTTCCACCCTTGGTGTTCAGCGAGACCATGCGTGACGTCGACCTGTTCGTCGCCGTGACCTCCATCGCACTGGATCCGACCTGGGCCGACCGAGGCCAAGACCCGCACTACGACTACTGGCTGGCTGCATCGTTCGGGGAGCTGACCGCGACCGCCGAAGTCCGCCGGGATGTGCTCGCGAAACTGCTTCCCAAGCTGCGGATTTCGGATCGGGTCGAGCTCGGTGATCGACACGTACGCGTCCACGGCACCAGAGCCACCTACAAGGTTCACCTCGGATCGACGAACATTCTGATCGAGCCGGACGACCGATACCTGTGCATAGTGCCCGCCGGCCATGGCTCCACCAAGCGCGTGATGCTCCCTTTCGAGGGGGACACCGTGCTCACTCTCATACTCAGCAAGGTGCTGATGCTCGCCTCCGACAACAAGATCACCGATCCGGCCATCCTCAGCCAGATCGACCGACGCTGAACCCGGTCCCGTACGGTGTGGTGACCTTGGGGCGGAGGGCGCATGTGGGACAGCGCGGCACGGGTCACGTTGGTCGTCACCCGAGCGAACAACCCCGATGCGGATGCCTCCCCAGCCGGCCCGACCCTGGTTTCCGATGGATCCAGGTCGACCACCCCGACCGAGTGATTGGGAAGGAGACAGTCGCCGCACTCAAGCGGCTGAGGCCCTGTGGGTATCTTCGGGAACGGAAGAAGGGGGAGAACGTGATCGGGAAGCGTCGGCGCGGCGTTGGCGCGGTAGCGGGCTTCCTGGCCGTCGGACTTGTCGGCCCCGCCTCGATCGGACTCACCCGCAACTGAATGACGATGGGCTGCGTCCAAGCAATCATGAGGACCCACAGTCATCGAATCTTGGCCACTGCTTCGGCCCTTGCGGCCTCGGTTGCGATCATCGGGACGAGCGCGGCATGCAGCCGATCCCGCACCGACGACACCAAGGCGAACCTCGAACTGTGCGACCCCGCAGCCAAACTCGACCGCCTCGACGTACGTCGAGACGCCGGGCCCAACCTGAACCACCTGCAGTTCCCGATCCCCGCCACCACGACCGTCACCGACGCCACCGCCGTCCGCACGGTCGCTACCGCGTTGTGCACCCTTCCGCTGACACCTGAGGGGACCTTCAGCTGCCCGGCCGACTTCGGCGTCGTCCAGCACCTGACTTTCTGGATCGCCGCCAGGCCCCTACCCGACGTCGCAGTCCAAGCAAGCGGCTGCCACGACATCACCGGCGTCGGACCCCTGCGACGGGGTACGACCCCCGTCTGGAACGCCCTGGGCGCGGCGCTCCACTTAGCCGCACCCTACGACGAGAGCTTCAGCGGCACCCTCCCGCCGCCCACGGCGACAACGAGCCCATAGACAGCCCGCCGCTCCATCCCCCGCGTAGGAGCAGTCCCAGGACAGACGGTGACCGGAATCCGCAGGATCACTCAACTATAGTCGATCATGATGTTGACCTGGGTCTTGTCGGAGCCGCCTGTGGGAATCGAACCCACGACCTACGCATTACGAGGGCGCCGCCAACTCGCGCACCCGGCTCCCACCTGCACTGATCGCCCACCTTTCCGCTCACAAGGCACTCGGCGCTCTGCATGGACGGTGATCTTCATGCGACGACTCATGCCACGGCAGGGCCGTCGTCAGGAGTCCGCGGGTGGTTCGCGGAGCTGGCGGGTCCAGTCGGCGAAGAACGCGCGGACTGCGCCGGCGTCGCTGGTGGTGGGTAGTTCGTCGTCCTCGAATCGGGTGAGGGACTCGAGCATGTCGGCGAACACGGCTCGGTCGAAGCCGCGGTCGATCACGGCGGCCATCTCGAGGAGGCGTTCGGTGCCGTAGCGGGCGGCCAGGGCGTGGACGTCGGTGAAGTCGCGGGCTTCGGCCCTGTCGAACAGGGCGATGACCTTGCGGGCGGCCAGGTCGTCAGGGTCCAGGGTCGGTCCAGCGACACTGACCGTGCCGGGGTGTTCTGGGGTGGCATCGACGGCCAGGTCGACCAGGACCGACTCGTCGGGTCCGGTGATGACAAGCCGAGCGAAGGTCTCGCTGCGCCGGATGGCCCGCACCGTCCATCCTCGTTGGCCGGCAACGGCTTCGAGTGCCACGGCAGCCGTCGAGACCACGCCTCGACCGGGCGAGGTGAACAGGTCGAGGTCCTGGGTGGGTCGCTGGGTCAAGCCATGGGCGGCCAATGCAGCGCCGCCGGCCAGCAGGAACCCTTCCGCTGCAGGCGTGGCGAAGAAGGCTCGTGCTACGTCGATCTGGAAGTCCGTCAGCGCCGTCCGTCCGTGACCGGAGTGAGCCTCGGGCGGGGTGGGCTGTTCGTTCATGAGGCAGCACCGTATCCGCGGCCCCGGACAGTCCGGGGCCAGCTGCTGGGACTGAGGGCGGCGTCGACGACGGGCTGCCAGGCCTGGCGGATCGCCCTGGGTAGGACCAGGTCGTCCCACAGGTCGACCAGCAGTGGGCCGTCGAGGTAACGCATCAGCTCCTCGGCGCCACCTTCACGCAGGACCACCTCGTAGAGGCGGGCGCGCTGCCGACGGTCGCGAACCTGGTAGGCCCGGCCCGGGCTCGACCAGCTCACCTCCAGCGGCAGCACCACATCGGCGAACACGGTCTCGACCGGCAGCCGCCACAACACATCGGGCACCGGCGCCGTCCGTCCACGCCCGACATCGACCTGCACCCAGGACACGACCGGAACGACGTCCAACCGGTGCCCCGACGCTGCAAGGATGCGCTCCAAGGTGTCCGCCGTGGGGGCTTTACGGCCCTGCTCATAGGCCGACAGCGTCGGACGTGATGTCCCCGCCCGCACCGCCACCACAGCCTGACTCGACCCCACCGACAGGCGAGCCTGGCGCAACATCGCCGACCACACCACGAGCTCGTCACCTACCCGCCCGTCTAGGCCACCACTACTTCGAGAGTATCTGATCGGATACCTTATGCTCCAGATTGAGGGCCCAGGAGCAAGGATGCGCACAGGAGGTTCGCCTACCGCGAAGACACCTTCGGGGTGTGCGAAGCGAAGGCCCGGGGCGTCGTGCGTGCCCCGCCCAACCGGGCGGGACGGCGTAAACGTCTCGGGTCGAGACCGGAACTCGCAGGTACGGTCAAGGGCATGGGTAGTGAGCGTGATGATCTGCGCCGACTCGTCGAGGAACTGCCCGACGAACAGGTCGACATCGCACTGGCTGTGGTGCGACGCAAGGCGACCCCGCGCGACGCGGCGGCGTGGCCGCCGGCTTGGATCAACTCGTTCAGCAGCGGCGGCAGCGACGGGGGGCCGCCGCGCCATGAGGACTTGTTCGCGGACGACTAGCCAGAGGAATTCGATCGGTGGTTGACCAACACCGAGCAGGCCGGTGGCCGGCTCGCCGAGGTGGCGGTCGCACTGCTTCAGGCGTTGACCGACCCACCAGGCAAGCCGGTCGAGGAGTCCGCCAGCGGCAACGGGATCTCGTTCACGCCCACAGGTCGCCGGTCGACGGTCGCATCAGGTCTCCGGTGTTGCGGTCACGTGGGCCCAAAGCTGTTCGACGAGCGCGACGGCTGCCGGGAAGGTTCGGGCTTCGAGGTCTTGTTCGGACTACCCCGGGGAGCCGGGCGGCCTCGAGCAGGCCGTTCTCGTGAAGGATGACGAGGTCGACGAGATCGCGGACTCTGGAGTTGTCGCGGTCGCCGAAGTCGCGGTGCATGCCGTGGAGCTTCTCAGCGGCGTGGCGCTGGATGTCGGTGATCTCGATGGTCGGGACGCTGATTCCCGCGAATGACAGCGAGTTCGGCAGGGCGACTTTGTCTGTCGCGTCGAGCTCGTGGGCACGGGGTGAGCTGTCCAGCTTGACGCGGCCGAAGGTCTTGCCGGCCAGTCGGGCGTCGACGGTGGTGCGCCAGGCGGCCTTCCCGGCGCCGTCCTCCATGAGTCGGTGCAGCGGCTCCACGGCCAGGACGAACCAGTCGTCATAGGGGTCGGCCTCCAGCGCCTCGACGAGGCGCTCGTACAGCTCTCGTTGGTCCTCGACCGTCTCACGGAGACCGAGGTCGATGTCTTTGGTGAGCCTGGCCCGATCCGACAGGCGTACCTCGAGCGCCATTCCGCCCTTGAGTACCTACGTGCCCGGCTCCGCGCTGTGGAGGCGGGCGAGCACCCGTTCAAAGACCACCCTGCGGCGCAGCCGGTCGAGGGCGACACCCGCGGTCTCGGACTGGGTCAGCAGCCGCTGCTCGAGGGCGGTTCGCAGCGCCTGAGGCGTTCGGTAGGTCACCTCGCCTCCCCGCTGGAGAGGGCTCGTTCGATCCGCAGTGCGCCGGCCAGGTCAGCCACCTCCGCGCGAGCACGCAGCCTGCGCAGGGTGACCCGACCGGTGTCGAGCGCCTCGTGGATGGCGCGGGCGAGTTGCTCCTCGTCGGCGCCGGCGGCCGCGACACTCAGGCCCCTGACCGGGCCAGGTCCAGGTGACGTTGCGCGGCCGCGAGCAAGGCCTGGACGGTGTCGGTGTCGGTGGTGACGCGTTGCAGGTGCCGCTGCTCGATCAGGCGCTGGACGACGTCCGCGCCTTGGGCCCACCTCACCACCACGACCACCTCGCCTTCCTACCAGCCCTGGACGGGAACTGGGCTGAGGCTAGTCGGTGGTGGCGACAACGACCTGGGGGGAGGAACGGAGCTGACGGGTGAAGCCGTCGGAGTCGTTGTCCCACTGGTCCTGGCTGCGGATCGTCACATTGACCTCCCGGCCCAACCGGCTCTGCGCCCGGCGGGCGGCCTCGAAGGCGGCGTCGCGGTCCGGGGTCCCGATCACCAGCACGTCGACGTCGCGGGGGGCCGGGCCAGGCTCGCCGGCGTAGCGGGCAGCCCAGGACCCGAAGATGAGGACCTGGACCATGCCGGGCAGGGCCGCGAACTCTTCGGCGACCACCAGCGGCGGCCCGAACGACATCAGCACCAGCTGCGACAGCGGACCGAAGTAGGGACTGGACTCATTGGCCCGCACCAGCTTCGAGCGTCCGATCGACCGCGTGACCAGCAGGTCACCCTGATCCAGGCGCCGCACCTCACTGGCCACCGTCTGGTAGGGCTGACCCGCGGTCGTGGCCAGCTGCTCGATCGTCCACTCCCGAGCCGGCTCACCCATCAGCAGCGCCAGCACCTCTCCCTGCAGGCGCGACCGGAACACCGGCACCAACGGAGACGCAGCAGTTCTCACCCATCAACTATCGCTCTATTAGTGATTGATGTCAACTGTTTATCGAGCGATAATATGGCTTGGTCAGGTGGCCCCCGCAGCCGCCCATGAAGCCAGTTCGGGCTCAGGTGTCGACGCCGCGAAAGACGGACAGTTGGCGCCGCGCGGGTTCCAGTGCCGCGTGAAGGGCGGCCCCGGGTAGCTGATGAGCGGTCGGACAGTGGATGGCTTGTAGCCGGCTGCCGGCCCCCTGAGGATGGGGGCATGACATAGACGGGAGCCACGGCGTGGTTCAGACATGCGGTCCGGGCGGTCATCCTGGCCGATGATGATCATGTGCTGTTGTGCCGCTTCAGCTTCCCGCATCCATCTGTACCGACGGGCGCAACGATCGTGTGGGCGGCCCCCGGCGGCGGCATCGAGCCCGGCGAACTTCCGCTGGCGGCACTACGCCGGGAGTTGCACGAGGAGACGGGGCTCGTCGTCGACGGCGACCCGCCTCACGTCTGGCACCAGGAGGTCGCTGCTCCCCGCCGCGCGGACGGCTTCGACGGGGTGGTCAACGACTACTTCCTCGTCCGCACCGTGCGCTTCGTCCCCCGCGGCGCGCTGTCCGACGACGTTCTCGCTTCCGAGCACATCAGCGGGATGCGCTGGTGGCGGCTCGGAGACATCGCCGAATACCAGGGGACCGACCTCTTCTCACCCCGTGACATCGCCACACCACTGGCCGCACTGATCGCCGGCGACATCCCGGACACCCCAGTGGCACTCGGCCTGTGACCCCCTCGTCAGCCGACCTCCGCTGCCGCCCAGTGACCGCTTGATGGCCCCATTACCGGCCGCAGCTTTCGATGACTGTCTGCAACAGCGAGAAATCAGCCGCTGAGAATCTCGGTCCGGCTGACTGGAAGTGCGACGATGTTCCGTGGGTCCCTGGACCATTCTGGCGGCGCTACTTCGTGAGGATCACGGCGATCCGGCTGCTGTCCGCAGCACCCTGACATGCACTTCCCGCTGGCTCCGGGTGTCACGCAGGGGCACCGAGGCGGCAGCTAGCGTCGCCAGGTGACGACGGACCTGGCCCGCCGTGCCGCGCAGGCTGTCTGTGGGGGTGTGGTGGCCCCACCGGAGTTGCTCTCAGCGGGACGCTCCTGCCTCGCCTACGTGACGAGTGCACCTGGCCGGGATCTGGTGGTCCGGCTGCCGGTGCCGGGGACGGACCGGTCGATCCGTTTCCATGCCGAGGCGGCGGTCGGGGCGGCGCTCGCCGAGCGGGGGCATCCGGTGGCGAGGTGGCAGGTTGTCGAGGTCGACGGGACGGTGTGCGCCGTGGGTCCGCGGCTGGCCGGGACACCCGTCGCCGAGCCGTGGGCCCCTTCCTTCGCCGCCCGGCTCGGGCGGCTCCTCGCCGAGCTTCACTCACTGCCCCCCAGTGGTTCCGGCCCGCTCGAGGACCGCGTCGACGTGTTCCGGGGGCAGGTGCCCTCCCCGCGGGACGGCGTCGCCCTGCGATGGTGCTGGGCGCGATGCTGGCCGTTCGACGGGTCCCCGCTCGAGGCCCACCCGTTGTCGGCCGCGCGCCCGGATGTCGCCCGGCGGCTCGGGCGGCTCACGGGCGAGTTCCTCGACGCTGCGTCGGGTCCGCGGCAGAGCGTCGTGCACTCCGACCTCCACCGCGAGCACCTCCTTGCCGACGCCGATGGCAACCTCACTGGTGTCCTGGACTTCGGCGACGCGTTCGTCGGCGCCCCCGCGTGGGACTTCGCGCTCCTGCGCTGGTACTACGGCCCGCAGGCAGCCCGGCAGGTGGCGACCCACCACAACGACCCGCCCGACGATCGGCAGGTCCACCTGCTCGCTGTGGCTGTGGGCGCCTACAAACTCGCGAAGACGCCGAACTCCGCGACGGTGCACAACCGGCTGGACCACGTCCTCGCGGGCCCGTGAGTTCTGTCCGGTTCCCCCGGCCGCAGACCCTCCCGCAGAGGCAGCGGCATACCGCCCCGGTGGCAACGCGCTCACATGCCGCGATGACCAACGGTTCCCGCAACCACCTGAATGCGTACCCCCTGACACAGGTCGTAGCCCGTCGTAGTGTCGGGCGTGCCAACTCTGCGGTTCGAGACCGTCATCGCTGCCCCGCCCGCCGCCTGCTTTGAACTGTCCCTGTCCGTCGACGCTCATACGGCGTCGATGAGCGGGTCGAACGAGCGGGCGATCGCGGGTGTGACGTCGGGGACGATGGCGCTGGGTGACACGGTGACATGGTGCGCCTGGCATCTGGGCATCCCGTTCCGGATGACGTCGCAGATCACCGCATACGAGGCCCCCCGTCGCTTCGTGGACGAGCAAGTCCGCGGCCCGTTTGCCAGATGGTGGCATGAGCACACGTTCACAGCCCTTGACACTGGCGACACGGTGATGGTCGACGTCGTCAGATTCAAGGCACCTGTCGGGCCGCTAGGGACCCTGACCGAGCACATCGCCCTGACCGCCTACATGAGGCGACTGCTCCACCAGCGCAACGAATGGCTGAGGGACCAACTCGAAAGCAAGCATCCCTCGTGAAGATCGTCTCAGCAGTCCACGAAGGAGCGGAGGGCGCACAAGACGGCTGCTCATGCCGCGTTCCGGGCGGCGATAACTGTGACCGGTCACGTCGACCGCGTGAGAGTCCGGCACTGCGCGGGCGGCTACGAGTTGTCCCTGATCCTGGCCCTACGTTCAGCCGACACCAGAGGCCGACGCTTCGACGGCGCCGGACGAGGCGGCAACCTCCGGGAGCACGACCCGTGGGTGCAGGGCCTTGGCCTCGCCGACACGTTCACTGTTGTGCCGCCGAGCGCCCGCCGCATCACGAGGCGGCTCCGCGGGAAGCGAGGCAAGTAGAGTCGCGGACGCCGCTAGGCAACCACCCGGACCACCAGGACACCTACGCCCAGGCGCCATCTGCGGGTAGCCCACCGTGACCCGCAGAAAGCCAGTGGCGGACGCTGGAGGAGGCCTGCGTTGCACACCGGATGCCGTCCCCCGGCCTTTCGCTCGTGCCGCCGGTGGCCTTGTTCGCCCTTCGGGATCAAGCACTCAGATGTCTTCATCAAGGAGCGACTGGCCGGTGCCGATGTCGTGGTGGCTCTCGACGTAGAACTCAACTCGGCGTCTTCCCTCCCACGAGGAGCGCCGGATGAAGTCGACGCCATGACAGCGATCCCGCGAAGAGCTGGGTTCCGTCATGGAGATCCCACCAGTCCGGAACATAGAAACCGACCGGGCAGAACCCGCCCGGGGCGTGCTCCTCCTCGGCGATGACCTCCCCGGTTCCAAGATCCACGACCGCCGTCGCCGTGTAGTTGCGGGAGATCAACGCTAGGTCACGGTCACCCTGGCGGAACGGTTCGAAAGTCTTCAACACGGCGTAATTCCGGTCGTACTCAGCGACCATCCGCTCGCCGTCCAAGACCTCGACGTGCACCGACGTCCACCTGCCCGGGGACGTCAGATCGGTGACCCGCGTCGTGTACTGCTCACGAGGGGTGGGCGCCGGCGGTGGCTGCCACAACCCGGTCGCGTCGATCTCCTCCAACCACCACCGCCGCCACCCGGACGCACCCTCGTATCGCCGGACTTGTTCCTCCAGCAGGGCGGCTCCCTCCTCAGCCGTACCTCGAGCGCCGAATCCACGCACTCGGCCGTCAACGCCCTCCGCCCTGACCTCGTAGATGCGCCGCGGCGCGAGACTCGACACCGCCCGAGCATCCCACCGGTGTCAGCCGCCGGGAGGCACCATGCGCACGCCCTGTCGTAACTCCGCTGCGTGCGACCGCCGACTGCAGCCAGGCTCATCGGGCGCGGTAAGCGTCGCGGCGATGTGTGATGAGGACGACGGTGACCACGCGAGCGTTGTCGTCGATGCGGTAGAGGACGCGGTAGGTGCCGCGGCGGGCGCTGTACCGGTCGTCCAGGGGTGGGCTGAGGCGTCGTCCGATGCGGTGGGGGTTGTCCAGCAGCGGCCCGGTGATGAATTCCAGCGCCGCGGCCGCGACGGCTTCGGGAAGTTCCTCGGCGAGCTGGCGGCGGACCGTTGGCGTGGCCTGCAGGGTGAACCGATCGGCGTCGGGGTCCTCGCTCACGAGGCCGGTCGGCGGCGGACGGCCAGAGCGGCGGTTAGGTCGTCGGCGGTGACGGTCTCACCGCGGGCGAGTTCTGCCTCGGACTCGATCAGCATCTGTATGGCCTTGGTGTCGGACAGCACCGCGATGGTCTCCTCGAGAGACTCCAGGTCCTCCACCGACACCAGAACCGCCGACGGGCGGCCGTGCACGGTGACGGTGACCCGCTCGTGCTGGCCGTGGACCCGGGCGACCAACTCGGACAGGTGGGCCTTGACCTCGGCCAACGACAACGGCGAACTCATAGTCACAAGTATGACCAGAAACTTGGCCTCCTGTCGAGGACGGTTGGGGCTACCCACCCGCGTCGAGAACGCTCGGACCGGGTGTACAAGCCTCCGACAAGCCTCCGACAAGCCTCCGACAAGTCCCCGACAACCTCCCGACAAGCCCCCAGCAGGATCTCAGTCGTCCGGTGGCCTGGTTGGTGCATCGCCGCAGGTCACGGCACCCAACCGGGTCCCCCGGACCGTGGCCGAGCGACCCCGACAAGGGCCCGTCACGGCCTTGACCTGTTGGCCGCGCTGCCTACCCTGGCACTCACAGAACACCCCCACCACAGCCAGCAAGCCCCCGCCCCACGGGCAGCGGCCACCGCGGCCACTCTCCGGGACCCATCCGCCACGCAGCCGGGTCGACCGGGCCACCCCACCGCCGCGCACCCTGACCCCCGCCCGTCCTGCCTTCACGGCCGCGCCCTGACTGGCCGTCAGTCACTCACCCGTCATCCTCGGGCACCACCGGCGCTTGGCGTCCCTGGCCAGTCAGGTGCTCCAGGACCGTGGCCAGCACACCCGCGACGTGCTCACCATCCGTCCCGAGCTCCTCGACCGGGCGATGCTCACGCCACCGACTGACCAACAGGTCGTCAGGCGACCACCTGACGATCACCCTGGCCGCGTACGGGTAGTCCTCCTCGGGCAGTGTGAACAGCAAGGCCCCCGCCATCGCGCGGACGACGACGCGGTCGCACCACCGCCGCCGAGCCGCCGAGAGCACGTCGGCTACAGCCTCATCGCCAGACCCGCTACGGCAGCGGTACGACAGCCGCTGGAGCAGGTGCCAGCTCCACACCGGATCAGACTCCACCAGTGCGGCCTCACCCACATTGGGACGCTCACTACGGATTCTCCATCGCCCCAGCCCCCGACCGCTCCATCGAGATCGCCGTCATTGGCCTGCACACGCGCTCCCTGACCGGGGAGCATCGTCCCCCAGGGTTGCCCGTCCTCGACACCATGCCGTAGCCGGTCACGCCGACCGGCCCCTTTCTGCTTTGGGTCCAGCCACCGGCAGTCCAGGTCCAGCCAGTTGGCCACCCCCGGGCAGCCTCGCTGGTCCGGCAGAGTTCGATCACCTCCGCCGGCGTACGCGCGATGACGGCGAGCCCTGCCAACAATCTGCCAACAAACGATCTTGGGGCTATTCCACGATCTTGCGGAGTGGCCTCTGACCTGGGCGTTTGGGAGCCGCCTGTGGGAATCGAACCCACGACCTACCATTACGAGGGCGCCGCCAACTCGCGCACCCGGCTCCCACCTGCACTGATCGCACACCACGCCACTCACGGGGCACTCGGCGCTCTGCACGGACGGTGATCTTCATGCCATGACTCATGCCCCGGGCGTCGGCTGGGTGGCGCGGAATTCAGTAGGTGGGCATCTGGTTGAGGAGTTTCGCGGCGGCCTCGATGATGGCCTGGGCGGCGGGGATGGCTTCGGCGACGTCCTCGCCCTGGGCGGTGGGATGTTCGGGGGCCGGGTACTGAGTGCGGTTGCGAAGCGGGCGCATCCAGGAGAACGGCCGGAACGTCGCCCCCAGGGGTGGGTCGAGCTGGGCCATGACGACGTCCAGCAGGACGGCGTGGGCGCCGTCACCGCCGGCCCGTAGGCCCTGGTTGACCAGGATCGCGGTCAGCGCCTTACGGGCACCGTCGTAGACCAGGGCGAATGCTCCAGCGGGGTCGGCGTCCACGACCACGGCGCCAGATTCCACGTGGGCTCGGGCCTGGTCCAGCAGGGTCAGGGCAAGGTCCCGGTTCGGGGTGACCCGGGTCAGGCGCCCTCGCGCGAGCAGGACGTCGATGACGTCGCGGCCCGGCTCCCACCGCAGAATCATCAGGCCCCTTCCTCAGCGCGACTGTCGTTGCCGTCCAGGCTGATCGGGACGAGCGGGCGAGCCTTCAACGTCTTCACGAACGGGTCCTGCCCGGCGTCCCAGACCGCGGGAGTGATTCTGGTGATGTTCACCTCACGGTGCAACCGGCGACCCGCTTCCCGCCCGGCCTCCTGGAGGCGGGCTTGGGACGTCGTCCCGACCACCACCACGTCGACGTCCCTAGGCGCCGCGCCCGGTTCACCGAGCCGGCGAGCGGCCCAAGACCCGTACACGAACGCCTCCCGCACTCCAGACAAGGCGGCAAGGACATCGGGCAGGACCACGGCAGGGCCATAGGTGAGCTCCAGCAGTTCGGTCAACGAACGAGCCAGGACATGGCCCGTGCCGGCCCGCACCAGGCGGGCCTGACCCAGCCGACGCTCCTGTAGCAGGCCGGCCGCCACCAGCCGGCCCGCCTCGGCATGCACCGTCGGCAGACTCGTCCCCACCCGACGAGACACCTCGGACAAGCTGTACTCCTGCTCCGGATGCAGGAACAGCAACGCCAACAACTCCCCCTGCGCATCCGACCGCAGCAAGGGAGCCAACACCGGCACCACAGACTTCACAAAACCTGAAGGTACCTTCGGTTTATCCGAAGGTCAAGACATGTCGGTGCACCGAGCGAGAGCGAGCCGCGAGTCGTCATCCGAGGACGAATTCACCGACCCGAGTACGCCCATCGGAGGCGTACACCGGCGGAACGCCCCCAGCCAGGGAACCGTGAGGCGATTACGTGTTCCGGGAGCGGACCCACCGGACCAAGTCCCGCAGCTTGACTACTGCAGCGACCGCCCAGACCAGGGCGAGCACAGTAACTGGCCAGTCCGGCCAGTCTCTCGCGGCTCTGGCGCCCCATACGAGGACCGAGAGCAAACTCGCGACCAACCAGCTCCAGTCCCCGGCCTTCCACGACGCGGAAGGCGCTGCCGTAACCGACGGCGAGTCAGGGCCTCTCACCTGCGGGGAATCACTCCCCTCGGACGTGAAGCGCCTCATTCGCGAATGATGACAGAACCGGAACGGGACACATCGAGCCGGCTACTGCCGCGCTGCCAACGCAGGGCGCGTGGTGGCACGATCACTGACATGACCACACCGGGTGAGGCACGAGTGGCCCCTCACTCGAGGTCAGCCATGGTCTGGATCCCCCTCAGTGCACTCGCGTCGCTCGTGGCAGTGCTGGCCACGACGGTGCTCGGCGCAGCTGCCGGCATGTCGGCCGACACCCCAGAGGAGTTGGCCGCTGCCACGGGGTTGTCCAACTGGTTCCTCAACATCGCCCGGCTCGGGTGCCTCATCACGATCGGCTCCTGGATCGGCGCGAGCTGGCTGGCCAAGCGCGGCGACACTCGGTGGCGACTCCTGACCGTCCTCTCCACCATGGCCTCGGCAGCGGTCGCATCCACACTCTGGCTCTGACCCGACCGACATCCACCCTTCTTGAACAGGCCCCCCGCCAAGTTCCCGTGCCACTCGACAGGACCGTGAACTTGACTAGGTCGTGCTCAACAGCGGCTGGGACGGATTCCACCAGGGAATCCACAGCGATCATGCAAGAGCCATCCGCCGCTGAATGATCATGGCCTTGACCTGGGCGAACGATGGAGCCGCCTCCGGGAATCGAACCCGGGACTTACGCATTACGAGGGCGCCGCCAACCCGCGCACACCGCTCTGACCAGCACTGATCGCGCACCACGCCGCTCACCGTGCGCACTGCGCTCCGCACGGACGGGACGAGGGATTCCACAGCAGATTCCACAGCGATCTTGGGGTCGCTCGCACAGCCTCGCCTGGGCTCCGCGCCCATCGGTCATTGGGTGGCTGGGGTGGTCCATGCGGCGTGTTGTGGGTCCCAGGTCGAGACGGGGTGTCCGGCCAGGATGGGGTCAAGGAAGCGGCCGACCAGGGCGATGGCGTCGTCGAAGCCGGGGGTGGCTCCAGGTGCTTCGCGGGCCTTGGCGGGGTACCCGGCGCGCCAGACGTCGAGGTCGGGGACGGCGAACCGGTCGGGCAGGGTGAGTCGGCGGTGGGCGGCACCGACGGTGATCGCCGTGCGTAGGGCGGTGCCGTCGATGGTCTGGGTCGAGGCGATCAGGGTGAGGTCGACGAGGTCTTTGACGCGGGTGCTGGGCTGCTGGCCGCCTGCGCGGGTGTGGACCTGGAAGGTGGCGCAGGCCTTGTCCGCGACGTGGTCGGCCAGGGGGAACAGCTGGTAGCGGGGACGGACCAGGCCCTCGATGTGCAGGGTGATCAGCGGTGGGAACTGTTCTGGTGGGCCGGTCATGGCGGTGCCGAGGACGACGTCGACGTGGAAGGCGGCATACCTGGTGCCGAGGTAGGCGACGAGGTCGACTCGGCGGCCCAGGGCTTGTTCCTGCAGTGGACTGGTCCGGGTGATCTCGAACCGGAAGTGGTCGCCGAGGTCACGGTCGGCTGCGGCGGTCAGCTCGGCCACTGCTTCGGCGACGGATGCCTCTGGGGCGACGGCGGAGGCCTGCCCGAGTTCGGCGTCCTGGTGCCGGGCACCATAGGCGAGGTCGATGTCACGGCTGTGGCGGGCATCGGGCAGCCGCGCCAGGAGCGCACCGGCTCCTTTGAGGATCCAGCGGTCGGCGTCGGGGCCGTCGAACACCCTTGCCAGGAGCCGGTCATAGGCGAACTGGCGTTGCAGCTCGTCCAGGCCGTGAGTGCCCTGCTGCCTGGCAAGAGCTGCGAGGCGGTCTCGCAGCGCAGATCGGAACGCCGCCGCGCTCGCGTACGGGAAGACCCCTGCCGGCTCGGGTGTCATCGGGTGATCACCGCGTCTGGGCGAGGCGAAGATGCCGCGAGCAGCTCAGCGACGAAGGCCTCCGGGGACGAGGCGCCGTAGGCGGCCGCGTGCGGTGCCGCCACCTCCGCCAGCGCCTCGACGCTCAAGCGGCCTGTCGCGACGGCGTCCTGGCTGACCCGGGCGATCGCGGACCCGTCCTCGCGTTCACCAAGCAGGTCGGCCACCACCCGCGCCGGCGTCGAGACCGGCAGCCCGTTCACCACCGACCACGCATCGGCGGGCAGGTCCTGGCGGACCCGGAGCCGGACGTCGTCGCGGCGAAGCTGGCGACGACGACTTACCCAGAACTCATGCACACCAGCCGCCACGTCGCCCAGGCCCAGCATCAGCGCGGCCGACCGACCGGCCACCACCGCATCCGGGAGCCGGAGCCTGCCCGAGGCCGGGCGCCCGTCTCCCAGCTGCAGCCACACCGCCCGCACCGGGTCACGATCCGGGTCCGGAGGCGCACCCACCAGCCGGTACACCCTCGCCCCACCGGCCACCGGTTCCAGAACCCCGTCAGCAACCAGGCGGGCGACATCGACCCGGGAGACTCCCGCCGCCCGCGCCTGGGCAGCCGTCACCATCCCCCACTGCTCAGCCGTGAACCCCGAGAGCCCACCCATCGCCCATCCTCTGGCCATGCTGCAATCGTATCACTAATGAAACATACACAGTATCCGGCGCCTCGTTGTATTCGAGGGTCAAGGTGGGTACTGGTACAACCGTGGGGACGTCAGAGCCATGGACAGACCGACGGCTTGGGCCTCAACGGAACATGGTGGCGCCTTGCAGTACTTTCCTGGTGCCGAGCGGCTCGGCCAACAGCACCGTCACATCCGTGGGCTGGTTCCCTTGACAAGTGAAGACCTCACCCCTGGGTGGGATCCCCCAGATGGTCAGAGTCACCTGTGTTGCGGAGTAGGACAGCTCCGGCTTGGGTCCTCGACCGGGGCTCCGCTGGCACAGCCTCTCCAGTGGACCTCGACCTTCAACTCGGTCGACGTCGGGGTCGGCGAGAACCCCTTCGAGAAGGTCCATATCGCGGCGCCACGACCCGCCGTGTTCAAGGTTGATGCCGCGCTCGGTGTCGAGACGACCGAACTGCCACCACCATTCTGAGTGGCGCACCCGGTCACCGAAACAACCATGACGGCAAGCATCGGAACCAACGATCTCACCGTACTCATGGCAATGATCCTCACGCACCCAGGCCCGCCGCGCCAACGTCGAATGGCCACATCCTCGAGCCCCGCCGGGAGCCGCGCACCCAGCCGAGCTCAGTACTCAGTTGCTGCCCCGGGGTTTCGCCGTTCAGTCACGCCCGCTCCGCCGTGTCTGTTCGGTGGCCCAGGTAAGTAGTCGGAGGTCGAGGGTCTGGAGGTAGTGGCGGCCGTAGGGGCCGTCCTCGAGCGTGGCGTACAGGTGGTCCGGGAGGTCGGGCTCGATCTGGGTCGGGGCGCAGGCGGCCGCGGCGAGGGCGATCGCGGCCACGGTGTCGACGTCTCCGGTGAAGGCGACGCAGTCCTGGAGCAGTCCCCGCAGGGTCACGGCGCGGGTGAGTGCGGTGAGTGCCGCACGAGTGCTGTCCAGCCCGGCAGCACCGACCTTGCCCTGCCAGGGAGTCGGCCAGTCGCCGCCGAGAAGGTCGTGCAGGTAGCCGGGCAGGTCAGGCAGGGGGCCTAGCCCGTGGTGGCAGTAGTGGGTCATCAGCGCCGCGGCGCATGCGGCCGCGACGGCGTCCGGGGTGTCGTGGGTGACCCGGGCCTGCACTCGTGCCCGGTCCAGCACCTCGTCCACGGTGGGGCAGAGCCCGATCGGAGCGGCCCGCATGGCGGCGCCGGACTTGGTGCTGCGTGGGTCTATCCGGGCCAGCAGTCCGGTGCCGTCGCTCACCTCGGTCAGCAGGGCGTGGAACCGGGCGGAGTAACCCACCCGCTCGTTCCGCTTGAAGACCGCGACGAAACGGTCGGCCAGCGACTGCGGCGTCCACGGGTCGTCCTCGACCAGCGCTTCGGCGATGGCCAGAGTCATCTGGGTGTCGTCGGTGTAGCAGCCCGGCACGATCTCATGCCGCGGGTGCTGCACGTACCCGGACAGGTCGTTGCCGGCCTGCACCCGGAGCGGGCTCACGTACTCGAACCCGGCCCCGTAGGCATCCCCGATCGCCAACTCCACCAGCATCTCGATCTCCCGAGTTCGGTCGTCAGTCGCGTGGGCGCAGGATGGCTGGATGCAGGGTGGCGGTTTCACCACGGGTGACGTGGATGTGCACGCGTTCAGCGAACTGGACGGGGTCGCGGGTGACCCTCACGCTCACGGTGCCGACGGGAACCGCCACTTCTCGTTCGTTGTCGGCATCGCCGATCAGGAGCTTGCCCGAGGGGCAGTTCAAGGTTCCTTCGAACTCGGGCCGACCGCTGTCCTGCAGGGGCTCGTCGGCGACGACGGCTATTTCGACGGTGGCCTCGGGCAGCGGCTCATCGTCGGGCCAGCCTGGCGGCGTGACGACGTCCTGCGCATGAATCACAGGGACAGACAGACAGCTCGCCGTTGCCTGGATGGCGCCGTCGCCTTACAGATCCGGCGCATCGAATGGTGAGGCAGAGTCGCTGCCATGAGCAGCCCCCACCTGAAGGGCTGGCTCCATGTCGTCCTCACGGTGGGAATCTAGCCCTCTGCGTGACCGGTGGACGGGTCACTCGTGCCCAAACCAAGATCGCTGTGGAATCCGTGAGGGATTCCACAGCGATCATGAAGGCCGTCTTCCCAGGTAACTAAAGGGCACTTCACCTGCGGTTTTGTCGGAGCCGCCTGTGGGAATCGAACCCACGACCTACGCATTGCGAGGGCGCCGCCAACACGCGCAAACCGCTCCCACCTGACACTGATCGCACACCTTGGCGCTCACAGCGCACTCGGCGCTCCGCACGGACGGTGATCTTCATGCCACGACTCATGACACGGCTCCGCTGGCCGACAGGCTGTGGACGTCTCCGGCCCCGACCCGGAGGTGGCGGGTACGATTGAGGGTATGAGTGGTGAGCGGGATGAGCTGCGCCGGCTCGTCGAGGAACTGCCCGACGAGCAGGTCCCGGCCGTTCTTGCCGAGGTGCGGCGCAAGACCACTCTGCGCGCGGTGGCGGCGTGGCCGCCGGCGTGGATGAACTCGTTCAGCAGCGGGCGTACCGATCTGGGCCGCAACCATGAGGATCTGCTGGCTGACGGTTTCGGGCGCGCGTAGGTGATCGTCTGCGACACCGGTCCGCTGGTCGCGGCCGGCGACCGCGACGACCAGGACAACCGGGCCTGCACCGACCTGTTCACCGGGCTGCACCTGGCCCAGCGCACCATCCTGGTCCCCGGACCCGTGGTCGCCGAGACCGGGTACCTGATCGCCCGAGTCAGCGGCCCACCCGCTGAGGCACGGTTCCTACGCGGTTTCACCGACGGCACCCTGACCGCGGTCGACCTGCAGGTGGCCGACTTCGAACGAATGGCCGATCTGGTTCTGGCCTACGCCGACTTCCCCCTCGGCACCACCACGCCGCCGTCATCGCGGTCGCCGAACGCCTCGACATCACCGAGATCGCCACCCTGGACCACCGTCACTTCCGCGCCGTCCGCCCCACCCACATCCAGGCCTTCACCCTCCTGCCTTGACCCACCGCCGCTGCCTGACCGCGACAGCGGGCCGGTACGTGTCAAGGGTTTGAGGCCAGTGGGAGTTAGAAGTCGCGTGGGCCGTGGGGGTCGGGCTGGTAGGGCGTCCAGTCTTCGATGTCGTGGGGCCAGGGTGCAGGGCGGCCGTTGTCGTCCCAGAAGCCGGTTTCGGCGCCGGTGGCCAGGAGCGCGGCGTTGAGGCTGGCCCGTTCCTGGGCGTCGGGCAGGTCCGGGCGGGGCGTGGTCATGCTGTGGCCTCCAGTTCGGGGGTGGGCTTGTGCCGGTTCTGGAGCTGTTGTTCGGGCTTGTTGATCCACACTGTGTCGGGCAGGTGGAGGATCTTCGGTAGGCGGTCGGCGGCGCCGAACCGCTCGGGGTGGGCGGTGCGGGCGGCGGCCAGGGTGTCCTGGCGGCGGGCGCGGACGGCGTGGTGGCGGCCGTGGTGGACCTCGGACGGGGTGTGCAGGCCGATCCCGGCGTGGTGGTGGCATTCGTTGTACCAAGCCACGAAATCGATCATGAACTGGCGGGCCTCGGCGAGACAGGCGAACCGTTCGGGGAAGACCGGCGCGTACTTCAGGGTCTTGAACCAGGCCTCGCTGTACGGGTTGTCGTTGCTCGTTTTCGGTCGGGAGTGGGAGCGGGTCACGGACAGGTCTTCCAGCAGGTCGGCGACCGACTTCGACGTCATCGACGTGCCACGGTCGGCGTGCACGACGTGCGGGATGCCGTGCACGCCGAACACCTCACGCATCATGTCCTTGGCCAGGGCGCCGTCCTCGCGGGCGTAGACCTTCACCCCGACGATGTACCGGGAGTAGATGTCGATCATCACGTAGGCGTCGTAGTAGCAGCCCTTGACCGGGCCCTTCAGCTTCGTGATGTCCCAGCTGTAGACCTGCCCGGGCCCGGTGGCGACCAGCTCGGGGCGGGTGCGGGCCGGGTGGCGGGCCTGCCGGCGCCGCTCACGGACCTGGGCGTGTTCGCGCAGGATCCGGTACATCGTGGAGATCGACCCGACGTAGACGCCCTGGTCGAGCAGCCCCGCATAGACGTCGGCGGGGGCGGCGTCGACGAACTCGGGGTCGTCGAGCACGGCCAGGACGCGGGTCTTCTCCTCGGGGGTCAGGGCGTTGGCCGGCGCTTTCTGTTGCGGCAGCATGGGTGTCGGACGTGCGGCGTCCCGGTCAACGCTCGCCCGGGCGATCCCGGTCAACCCCGACGCCGCACGGGTCGGCGTCCCGGCCGCGGTCAACCCCCGGTAGGCGCCCATCAGGACCGCCCGCGCCGCGGCGCGTCCGGGGTGTCCGGCTCGCTCTTGGAGATGTCCTCCAAGAGCTCGCGCGCTTTTCCCATGATCTCCAGGGCCGTCTGCGTCCGGGAGAGCTTGGCGCGGGTCACCTCCAGCTCCCGGGTCAACCGGGCGATCTCGGCCTGCTCCACGCTCGGGCGCCCGACAGACGCCCCGGGCGCCTTGCCCGCCAACAGGCCCGCGTCCCGGGCCCGGCGCCACTCGCTCATCAGCGAGGAGTACAGGCCCTCCCGGCGAAGGAACGCCCCTCCCTCACCGGCCGCCAGAGCCTGCTCGTAACGGGTCAGCAGGTCCAGCTTCTGCGCCGGCGTGAACGACCGACGCGGGCGCGGCCCATCCGAACGGGGGCCCTTCCTACGGGTCATGACCCCATCCTGGGGTGCTCGCACAACAACGGGAATGCTCACGATCCTCGATCCTGATCTCGCCCTGTCAGCGGCGGTTGCTACGAGCCGGTGGCCTCAACTCACCCTGACAGACAGGGGGCCGGCCCAGGCGAGGCCGGGTCGAATGCTCATCTGATCACCACACCTCAGGAGGGGCGCGGCCGGGAGAATGACCCCATGATCAGAAGCCCGGTGGTGCGCGGGATGCTCGTGGGCGCAGCGGCCTGGTTCACCGTGGCCGTCGCGACCGCGCTGCCCCTTGGCCGCGCCCTGTGCTCAGGCCAGGCGAACTCGGGACCGTTCGGGTACTTCGGATGCCAACACGGAGCCGGCCGTCTCTGGCAGGCCTCGTTCTTCGCGGGCATCGCCTTCCTCGTCACGGCGACATCCACACTCATGTGGTCGACCAGAACCTATGGCCGCACCGAAGCCACAGAGGTCGCGCAGCGCCTTGTCGCCCCCGGGCTCTTGGTCGGCGCGATTCCCGCTGCCGCGGCCCTGCTCTTTGCGCTGTTGAGCGGCGGCACCTGGATGAACACCACTCTCGTCGTGGTGGCACTGGGCTGGGCGGCAGTCACTCTCGCCACAGCAGTCGGTCTTCGAGGCCGAGGCATCATCGCCCGCGTAGCAGCCCTGACCGGACTCAATCTCGGCCTGTGGATCACAGATCTTCTGTTCAGCCCATTGCGTATCGTGGAGTGGCTGATGGTGATTGCCTTCACGTTCCCAGCTGCGGCCATCGCCCTACTCGTCCGCGACCGGCACGGCGCCGTTCAGCGCCCTGAGGCCATCCCTGCAGGTCATCAACGACCCAATCGTTCCTAAGCATGATCGCCGTGGAATCCGCGAGGGATTCCACGGGCGATCATGAAGGCGTCTTCCCAGGTCACTAATAGACACTTGACCTGCGGTTTTGTCGGAGCCGCCTGTGGGAATCGAACCCACGACCTACGCATTACGAGGGCGCCGCCAACACGCGCACACCGGCTCTCACCTGCACTGATCGCACACCATGGCGCTCACAGCGCACTCGGCGCTCCGCAGCGGACGGTGATCTTCATGCCACGACTCATGCCATGGGCGCTGCGTGACGCCGTCAACGTCCGGGTTCGAGGCCGGCCCTCGCGAGTACGGTCAAAGGTATGAGTGGTGGGCGTGATGAGTTGCGCCGACTCGTCGAGGAACTCCCCGACGAGCACGTGGGCATCGCGCTGGCCATGGTGCGGCGCATGGTGACCTCGCGTGACGCGGGGGCATGGCCGCCGGCGTGGATGAACTCGTTCAGCAGCGGCGGCAGTGACGTGGCCCGCCGCCATAGTGGACTTGCTCGCGGAGGGCTTCGGTCGCCAGCAGGCGATCAACGACGTCACTGGCCCCACGGCCCGCCACAACAACCTTGACGTTGTATGAGTTCCGGCTCATACTGACGTGGTGATCGTGGACTGGCCGGAGGAGTTCGACCGATGGTTGACCAACACCGAGCAGGCCGGTGGCCGACTCGCCGAGGTAGCGGTCGCACTGCTTCAGGCCTTGACCGATCTACCGGGCAAACCGGTCGAGGAGTCCGCGACGTTCAAACGGGTCCGACAGGCTCGCCGTCATGAGCTGTGGCGGGTTGCCCACCCCTACGACCCGGACGTCGCCGTCCGGTTGATCTGCTGGTTTCCCGATCAGGACAGCGTCGTCGTGGCATTGGTCGGCTTCGACAAGAAGACAATCGGAGACGTGTTCTACGCCAGCGCCGCGACCCGCGGCGAGGCGCTCGTGGATGCCTGGCTGCGCCAGAAAGGAGGCCCGTCATGACCGAGGACGTGAAGTTCATCCGGGGCAACGACCGGATCAAGGCACTGGCCCAGCGGGCCGACCTCGCCGAAGGCGTCGCCCGAACCCGAGCCGAGATGGCCGACGCCGACCGCGCCCACGCAATGGGCCTGGCTGCGCTACGACAGGCAGCAGAACTGACCCAGAACGAGCTCGCCCGCAAGCTCGGCGTCACCCAGGCAGCGGTCAGCCGCATGGAACAACCCCACGACATGCTGCTGTCCACCCTGAACACCTACCTGCAGGCCATCGGCGGACACGCCCGCATGATCGTGCAGTTCGACGGCGGACACGAGGTCGAACTCGACCTCGAGAGACTGCGCTGAAGTCTGATTGCCGGGTGACAGCTGACTTGAACGCCGATCTGATGCCGGCGACCTCGAGGTCCTGCTGGCGAGTCACCTACGGCGCCCAGAACAGTCGCGAAGTGGACCGGACCTTCACCAAGTGAGACCGAGGTAGCGACGATGAATCACTATCGACGTCTGGCCATGGTCTCTGCCGCAACAGGTATCGCCGCCGTCCTGGCAGGGTGCGCCACCTCGGACACCGCCCCGCAGGCCCCCACCTCGACCAACACAACGGACGCCGTTGCTACCCCGTGCGCCGCAGGCTTACCCGCCGACGCACCCAAGCTGACCGTCGCCGACACTCAGACCGGTGCAAGTCTGGGACAGATCTGCGAGGTGACCACCCAGACGGACGGGTCACCCTCCTACCAGCTAATCGCAGCGATACCCGACGACAAGCGGCGACAACAGTTCCTCACCCTGGCGCCCTACGACGGCCAGGCACTCCCAGCCGGCTGCACCGTCAGCCTGCGCAAGCGCGCCTACATCCAGATCAAGGGAGCCTGGCACGAGTTCCGCGACGTGGGCTGCACAGTCCCCGACATGAACGCCACCTCCTCGGCCGGCTGAAGCCGCCCCCGAGGCCATCGGAACTCAGTCGTTCAAACATACGCATCGACTCATGCCACGTCCGGCCCCGAAAGATCATTCAGGCGATAGCGATCATGCCTCTGACCTGGGGTTTTGTCGGAGCCGCCTGTGGGAATCGAACCCACGACCTACGCATTACGAGGGCGCCGCCAACACGCCCACAGGCTCCCACCAGCACTGATCGCGCACCATGGCGCTCACAGCGCACTCGGCGCTCCGCACGGACGGTGATCTTCATGCCACGACTCATGCCACGGCTCGGTGGTGCCGATACCCCGCTCATGACCTATCAGTTATAGTGTGGGGGTGTCCTGGGTGATCCTGCTTCACGAGGCGGTCGACTCCTGGTTCCTGGAGCTGTGCCGCACCGATCCAGACAGCGCGGACGGCGTTGCCAGGGCGATCGACCAACTGGCGGAACAGGGGCCCTCACTGGGACGGCCGCTTGTCGATCGAGTTCACCGTAGCCGCCACCACAACATGAAAGAGCTGCGGCCCCCTTCGACAGGCAGCAGCGAGATACGGATGTTGTTCGCCTTCGATTCCCAAAGGCAGGCACTGTTCGTGGTCGCCGGCGACAAGGCAGGACGCTGGAACGACTGGTACCGCGAGGCAATCGATCTGGCTGACCAACGATTCAGTGAACATCTGCGAGCACTGCAGGAGGAGGAGTGATGGGCGCCAAGTACGTCCGTTGGGAAGACACCAAGGCCAAGGCACGCGACCTCGACCCCCGCAGCGACGCCGACCGCGATGCCGCCCTGGCCGCCGCGGGCGTCCGCCAGGAGGCCTACATCCGTGGTCACCAGCTCGCCGAGATGCGCAAGGCCGCCGGAATGACCCAGACCCAGCTCGCTGCCGTCCTGGGCGTCAGCCAGGCCCGCATCTCCAAGATCGAGCACGGCGAGATCTCCGGGATCGACGTCGTCCGCGCCTACGTCGACGCCCTCGGCGGCACCCTCGACATCATCGCCAACCTCGGCGACCGTAGCTGGAAGGTCGCCTGAGCACGACCATGCTCGGCAGACCCGCCAAGGGGGTGAACCGGTGAGTACCGACCAAGTCGTGGTCACGCCGGCGACCAACAGTCGCCCGCAGTCGTTGTTGTTACTGGCGGCCGGAACCGGCGTGGCCTCGGTGGGGATGGCCCTGGGACTATCAGGCACAAGCCGCACCGTCGCCACGGGGATCACCCCACTGGCCGTTGCCCTCCTCGGTGTCGGGACCTGGGGCTACGCATCAGGTTGTACGGCACCGCGTTGGGTCTTGGTGCTGTTAGCCGTGGTCGCAGTGGCGCTGGCCGTCATCGGCCTTTCAACCTGGATCTATGCGTGGGCCCGTCCACCTCAACTCGCCTGACCCACCCCACAAGCCATGCCACGCTGATCATCTCTAGTTCCCCGTCCCCGACGAACAGCCTGATGACCTGGGGACTTGTCGGAGCCGCCTGTGGGAATCGAACCCACGACCTACGCATTACGAGAATCGTTCGACGGTCGATCCCTGGGGTTGGGAAATCTGCCCGAGGCGACTAAACTTATTCTCGTGCAACATATTCCGTGACGGCTGGGTTCGCCTGGCTTCGGGGCGTGGCGGCGAGGGCTGCCAACATTCTGCCAACAAACGATCATGGGCTGAGGAGGGTGGATGGGCTGGCTCATGCAACGCACCGGGACCAGCGGCAGGACCACCTACACCGCGATGTATCGGGACGTCCGTGGACGCAAACGCTCCGCCGGCACGCTTTCCTCCCGGCGCGAGGCCGAGCGGGCCTGGCAACGCGCCCAGACCCACCAGGAGATCGGCCGGGTCCGTGAGCTCAAGCAGGGACGGCAGAGGCTTCGCCACTACATCGAGACCACCTGGTTGCCCAACCACGTCATGGAGCTCAGCACCCGGGAGCGGTATACCTACCTGATCACCAAGTGGATCCTGCCCGAACTCGGTGACCTGCCGGTCGCCGACCTCATGCCTTCCGACGTCCGGGAATGGGTCCGCCGACTGGGTGAGGTCCACGACCTCAACCCACCGACGATCAAGTACGCCAAGAACGTCCTGGACGCCGTCCTGACCACAGCCCTGGACGACCAACTGACGTTCCTGCACGCCGGACGGGGCGTGAAGACCCCACCGGTGGCCACCCGTCCACCCACGGTCTTGTCCGTCGACCAGTTCGAGGCCCTCTACCGGGCCGTCGAGGACCCCACCATGCGCCTGATGATCGAGACCGCGATCGAGTCCGGTCTGCGCTGGGGAGAGCTCACCGAACTCCGCGCCGGCGACCTCAACACCACGACCGGGGTCCTGACCATCACCCGGACCGTCCTGCACCTCAAGGCCGCCACCTGGCAAGGGCCCCGGTTCGTCGTCAAGGACTACCCCAAGGACAAGCAATGGCGACGGCTACGCCTGGCCGACCACCTCGTCACCAAACTCACCACCCACATCGCCGAGCACCACCTCGCACCCTCCGACCTGCTCTTCCCGATGCCCGATCAAGCTCAACCTCGCCGCCGGGTCCGCCCCTCCGAGCTGCCCGACCCGGCGACCCTCGGCCTGACCGAACCCAACCAGCACGGCCGCCGCTACCGTCACGGCACCCCCACCGCCTACGGCGCCGGGCGCTGCCGCTGCCAACCCTGCCGCGACTGCGTCGCCGCCTACCGAGCCGCCCGCCGCACCAACGGCCACGACGGGCCCCGGCCTGCTCGGACCGTGCAGACCGACGGCCACATCGCCAACGACTGGTTCCGCGCCCACATCCTCCAGCCAGCCGCCCGCGCAGCCGGCCTCACCCGCTACCGAAGATTCGGGACTCCACCATGCCATCTCACTGATCGCCGTGTCGGTCACCGCGTCGACCTCTCGGTTCGATGTCCCCGCTCTCGGAGAGCGTCTCCAAGAGCGCGTGCAGTTTTGCCTGCACCTCCACCACGAAGCGGGCCTTGGCCAGCTCCTGCTCCAGCCGATTCTTCTCCGCCTCAAGCCGGGCGATCCTGCTCGGCCTGCGGATCGCGCGCCGCCTGCGGCCGCGCGGGGCCTTCAAGCCCGCCAGCGCGCCCGCGTCACGGGCCCGCCGCCACTCCACGATATGGCTGGAGTACAAGCCCTCCCGCCGCAGCACCGCACCCTTCTCACCATTCGGCGCCGCGTCGTACTCGGCCAGCGACTCCAGCTTGTACTGCGCAGTGAACGTGCGCCGCCTGGCCCGCTCGGGACCCTCCGGGTCCGGTCGCCCCGTTCCACCGCAATCCACCCCCGCAGGGCTTTCGACCCCGGTAGCTGCACGCAACGGGCTCACCTTCGTCGTCACCTTCGGGAATCGCCATCCCTGCCCTCAGATCAGCAATAGTCAGCGGCCGGATGCCTCACCAGAGGTTGCCAGAGGTTCCCCCGCACCTCAGCTTCGGCGAGGACCCGCGTGGCCCGCGAGACACTTCCACCCGTCGTCCTGTCGAACCCAGACCTGGGTGACCGGCATGCGGAATCTCTCGGCTCCTCCGCCATCGGTGGCGACATCGTCGGTCACTTCCGCGAACAGCACCGCTGTCTCGCCCACGACCACCACGCGGACGTCGCTCAGGTCTTGGGCGTGCCACACCGTCGTGCCCTCGGTGTTGCGGCGAATGTACTGCTTGTAGTCGTACATCCTGCCATCGTGGGCCGTCCACCTGAATTCTCGGTGCAGGACGGCCATCAGTCCGTCCGCGTCGCCGCTTGCGAGCGCGACTGATCGGGCTTTCGCCGCCGCGACGACCTCAGCTGAGTCACTCATGCACCGGAGCGTGGCACATATGCAACTGGATTAACTACCCGCCGGACGAACGGCGAGGCTCCAAGCCTTGGCCGGCGGCCCGTGGTGGGCGCGATCGCGCGGCTGATTGGCCGGCTTTCCCGCCCGGAAACGCAGGCGGCTACCGAGGCCACGCGCTCGTCCTGGAACCCGCCAGCCCCAAATTGGCAGGGCGCCGTCACATTGGGCTGCCTCGCGTTTTCCGGACGCTTGATCGTTGGATATTTCAGGCTGCTGTGTGGTTCTGATGGTACGTAAGAGTTCGGTGATCCCGTGGAGGGCACGCCCGAGTTCCCGATCCGCGGGCGAAGGCGCGACACCCGGACCCAAACCAAGCTGGCCAACCGCCCCACGCGAGGACGCCGGTGTTCGACCAACTCCGCCGACGTGCGCACACTGACGGCAGACTCTGCCAACAATCTGCCAACAAACGATCTTGGGGCTATTCCACGATCTTGCGGAGTGGCCTCTGACCTGGGGGTTTGGGAGCCGCCTGTGGGAATCGAACCCACGACCTACGCATTACGAGGGCGCCGCTAACTCGCTCAAACCGCTCTGACCAGCACCGATCGCGCACCACGCCGCTCAGGGCACACGCTGCGCTCCGCACGGACGGGTCGAGGGATTCCACAGCGGATTCCACAGCGATCTTGGTCAGGGTCCTGGGGCCGGACCAGGATCAGGCGTTTACGGCCTTGTGACGAGGCGGCGGGTGGCCTGGTCGAGCAGACCACCAAGGGTGCCAGTGACGGTCTCGGTGCTGACGTGTCGGGCCAGCGCTTCGAACGTCTCGTCGTGGAAGACCAGGAAGTAGTGGTGCAGTTCTCGCCAGCCGGTCTCGGAATGGTAGGGATGCACGGCGTTGATGTTCATCTGCTCTATAAGCCACGCCGAGTTGACCACCTCGTGGGCCTGGTAGTACTCCAATGTTGACGCCAGCGGATGACCGCTCAGGGCCTCGTCGTTGGGGGCACCGAACCTGATCCCTGCACACCCGGTGAAGGTGATCACCGCGAAAGGTGCCTCGTCCTCATCAGCCGGCGAGACCACGGTCACGTACGAGCCGTCCCAGTCAGGGTCTGGCACGTCCAGGTGACACACCACGATCGCGGTGGAGCCGTCACTGACCACGTGGGGCAGCGGAGCTCCACCACTCCACCGGACACCGAGGTCCAGCACCTGGGCATACGGGCGACCATCGAAGGCTGCCAGGTCACGCTCAGCAGTCTGGACGGCGGCATGGGCTTCCCGGTCGCCCCAGCCGGCTACCTCATGCGCTCGCTTGGCCTGCGACAACGCATACTCCAGCGTCTGACGCAGCCCAGCAGCCTCGGGCCTACCCACCCGGCCGGATCGATCGGGTGCGGCCGACAGGAGCGGCCAGTTGGGCATCCGCCAACGACCGCGGAACCAGCCGGCCTTCTTCGTCACGATCTGCGCCCCAATGAGATCGACGGCCGGGGTGGGGAGGTTTGGATCGATGCCCAGCAATGCCGGCAGAAGAACTCGCTGGCCGTGACGGTGATCTGGGCGCCGAACTCGTCGCTGGGGACGAGTTCGCCCAGCAGCTCTACGTCGAGAGGGTCCCTCATCAGGCAGACCATGCCGCCCTGGGTCACCTGGAACCCATCAGAAGTGTCGCGGTTCCCGCCAGCTATCAGCGCCAGGCGGAACACCTCAAGGTGATGCCAATCGGGTTCCACACCATCGATGCTAGCCACCTGCTTGGACGAGGCACGTAGCTGGGACTGGAAGGCGCGCGGCTTGGATCGGGTCAGCTCGCGGCGAGTGGACCGGTTCTCGGTGGGAAGTCGGCGAGCCCCCGCCAGTCGTCCATCGCCGCGACGAGGAGCGCGTGGACTCTCGACTTGGCCAGTTCCAGCGCCAGGTCGATGAAGCACTGACATCGCGTCAGATCCTCGTCGTTCGCGATGCAAATGACTACGCCTGCCACCTGGACGCCCCGCGCCGCAGCCACGACCTTGGCATCGATCGGCAGAGGAATGCGTTCGGCGAGCTCTCTAGCGAACTGCTGCTCGATCCGGGCGAAGCCAAGCCGGGAGGAAATCCATTCCGCGAACGACCCGACAGAATCATGCAGCGCCTGCTTGCCGGCGAGGATCCTCTTCGCGAGGTCAGCCAATGCGCGGCACTGCCTACTACGTCCGCGCACGAGCTTGGTCCACGTCGGCTCGGTCACGTAGGTGTTCGCTCTGTCTGCGACGGCTTCTTTCCAGCCATCTGCAAGGACGTCGCTGCAGAAGGACGCAGTCGTTTCAACAATGCCGCGCTGCCGGTCGGTCAGGTTGCCCGGCGTTCGCCGGGTGGTTGATGGTGAGGTCACGCGAGGAGATCGGGTTGGGCGAGGAGCCGAGGGGCGGGGTGAGCGGGAAGGTTGTCGCGCCGATGACGTGCCTGCCTTGGGCCTGCTCCTTGAATTGCTCGCGGCACTGTCCTTCTGCGCCCGTTGTCCTATCCCGAGTCCTGGCAGCCCTTTGTGGAATCGGCAGCGCTCTCCGCTGCGCCCCACGGGGTTCTTGCAAGGCGTTCCGTCATCTGTCGGCCCTCTGCATTTTGCCCCCATACGGATAGTATTCGGCGCAAATCACAGAGTGACAAGATCTTGACTTCCTGCGCATCTCAGTCGGGCGGCCGGCCTGCGCGACCCATGAGCACAGACCCGTTGCCCGCTGCCCGGTTGCAGTCGTCCCGCTACCGTGGCGGGCATGGTCGATCCTGTTCCGGCTGAGTTCGCGCGTGCGTGCGCAGCGTTGTATCCCTTTGTTGCCGCGTACGGGTTGCCGTTGAATCCGGCTGACGTCGAGGAGATGGCCTACGCCGTCCTGCAGCACGCCTTCACCGAGGCCAGCAGCGAGGAGATCGACGAGGCTGTCACCGTTCAGATCCAGGAGTACCTGAGTTCATCGGTGTACGGCCACGACCCGCAGACCGTGGTCGGGCAGGCGACGGCACGGTGGGCGGTGATGCGCCAGGACGACAACGGCAACATCTACCAGGTGGCCCGACACCACGAACGCGCTGACGCCGACGTCCAGATCGGCCAACTGTCCGCCGGCCACCACAAGCAGCTCTACTGGGTCACCGACCTGCAGTCGGAGCCGAAGTAGCCATGGCCCCCGGCCCGGACCTGTCCCTCCTCGATGCCACCGTTTCGGCGTGTAGGTCGCTGATCGCGGCCCGGTTCCCCGACGACGAGCACCACGGGGCTGCGGCGATGCTGCTCGCGGACGGAACGATCCTGACCGGGACCAGCCCCGAGGCGATCAACCCCGCCGTCCAGACCTGCCACGAGGTCGAGCCCTACTGCGCCGCCCACCGTCTGGCCCAACCCGTGATCGCCTCGGTGTGCCTGCATCGTGAGCCCGGCGGGCGCCACCTGGTGCTGAGCCCGTGCGGAGTCTGCCGGGAACGTCTCGCCGTCCACGGCCCTGATGTCCTGGTCGCTGTCGCCGACCCCGCCGACCCGACCCACGCTCAGTGGGTCGCCCTGGCCGAAGTGCTCCCTCACTACTGGATGACCGTCTTCCCCGACGAACTCCCCCACTGGCCGGCAAGCGGGCCAGGGCTTGGCGGGCCTGCGGGCAAGGAGGACCAGGCATGACCGGCCCCGGAACCCAGCCTGCGGACGACACCCGACTGCTGGCCGCCTTCCCCCACATACTCGAGGCAGACGTCGCACGCGTGATCGCCGCCCTACCGGGCAGTGTGGTGATCGTCGCCGGGCGCACCCGACCGTCGGGGACGAGCATCGACTCTTACTGGCACCCGGTGGGCATCACCGCGAACGGCGATGCGATCGCCATCCCCCAGGATGCAAGATGAGTGCTCCCGAAGAATCTGACAAGTTTCACGCCTCGGAAGAGACGCTCGCGCAGCTGAATCGCGCATACGACCGGCTTCGCGTCACCGGCTTCTTTTTCGCCGTCGCGATACTCGCGATCACCTTTGCCGGGCCAAACTTGAGTCAACCGATCATGTTGGCTCTGATCGGCCTCCTACTGGTCGCCTTTGTTATCTGGGTCAGTTGGAATTGCCGGGCGTACTACTGCGCCTTTCGGCCCTATTTCCGAGAACGGGCCGACTATCGTCTTAACCGGCAGCCTGCTCGTCAGGTCAGGGCAGGAGTTACGCCAGAAAGCGCTCTGCCAGCTCCCGGACCTACCTCCTCTGCTGCAGGCTCGTTCGAGGCGTTGCGCGAGGAACTGCGGGCGAGTACCAAGAACCGGCTCAGCATCTGGGTGCCCTGGAATCTCACCCTCGGTGGTAAGCAAGTCGCCGACCAACCCCCAGGGCTCATCGAGACATTGCTGATGGACGCCGCGATGGAGGCCGGGCTCCTGCCTGATGGCATCAGTCCAGGCAAGGACGGAAGCACCTACCACTACCGGCGCCCATAGCGGTCCGAGTTCAGTAGTGGGCCGTCACCTGCTTGAGCGGCTGCCCAGTTTCGGCGGCCACCCAGTCATGGTCGAGCCATCCGTGGGTTAAGCACGGACAGCTTGGCTTGGCCGATGCGGGCCGGTCAGTCCTGAAGAAGTCGTTCAATAGCCGTCCAACCGAACGCGTACTGCCGCGCTGCCCTGGCAACTTGGAGCCGTGCTCGCCAGTCGGGCGGTGGAATTGGGTCGCCAAGAACTTCTGTCGAGATCCGCTCCGACACTCAGCGCCGGAACAACTCCTCGGCAGTGGCCGCGTCGGTCAGGTGTGGCATCACCAATGACAGCGCTACGGCGTGCTGGCGGAGCCGCTTGGCGATGACGTGCCCGGCGCCGGACTGTCCGGGCACGTCCTGGGCCGGGCCGAGACCACACGCGAGGTAGAGGCGATCCAGGCCCGCCATGGCCCGGCGGCCACTGCGGGTGTCGGTCAGGCGGGTGTCGAATCCCTGCTCGTGGTTCCTGGTCCAGGTGGTGACTTCGACGATCAGTCCTGGCCCGTGCCAGGCCAGGCCCCCTTCCGTCGGCACCGGTTCAGCGAAGCCCCACTCCTGGACCAGGAACGCGAACACTGCCGGGGCCTGAGCCCGGATCGTCTCAACAGGTCCCAGCCGCCCGACCATGGGATCAGTGTCCCCGACCGCCCAGCCCCGCGCCACAGGGCTCAACCCCTGGGGCCGTGTCTGCGCCTGCGAAGGCGTCGCAGACCGCGAAGGGTCCGGGCCGGAATGGTCCGGTACCAGTAGAGGAGCGCCGACGCTGTCAAGGCCATCCCGATGGGCTTGGCCAGCCAGGTGGTCCCGCCACCGTCCGGGTAGATCTGGTCACCGTCGACGGACAGGCCACGGACGACGTCACCGGGATGCATCGTCTGCGGGGTGTCGACCATGATGACGCGGTCATGGATCTCGCGGCCGTCGTCGGAGGTGAACCGTCCCCACCCCGTGCAGCTGGACCGGCAGGTGGACTCGATGAAAGTCCACGTCCCTGGTGTGCCATGGCCTTGGTGTGCCGACCAGGCCGCCGTCTCGCCCGAGGCGAACACGACCAGCCCGGCCACCAGGCCCACCGGGACGACCAGCCGCCACACCAGCCGCGTCCAGAACTCCTCGAGAGCCGAGGGCGGGTTCGATCCCCAGGCTGGAGACGACCGCGCCAGGATCGCCCGACCGTCAGCGCCGATGACGGTCACGGGCCGCACCCACCGCAAGGTCCCCGACCTCACCCCGGCTTCGGTGGGCAGGGCCGCGACGAGGGCCTCCAGCGACGGACCACGCACGACCAGCCCGCTACCGCGGACATCCCTCGCGACGTAAGACCCTGCCACGCCTTGGACGTCGAGCCCCGGGCCGGGTCGGCGTTCAACCGCACCCGCGGCGCCCGGCCGCGTGTCCAGCTGGATCACCAATTGGACGTGGGTCCTGGTCCGGTCCTGCGGTGACAAGGGCAACGAGACCACCTCGGCGGTGGCCCTGGACGTCGCGGCGGTCAGCGTCGGCTCCCGGAACGCCGTCAGGCCCGGGCGTTGCTCCACCCAGGACACCACCCAGTCGCCCTCCCCGCTCGGGTGCAGCAGCGCGGTCATCACAATCGGATGCCGGGCAAGCCAGGCCACCGACCCGCCGCGCAGCCACCCCACCACGCAGCGAGCATACGAACGCCGCCCGCCGAGCGCCCACCAGAAGGCCCCAACTACAGCCAGGGAAGCCGACGACTGACCTCATCGTGTCGTGTGACAGGTAATCCCTGACGGTTCTGTGCCAGGACATCCTTGACGCCTGGCCTAGATAAATCGGGGTGCCGTCCGTGGGCCGGCGGGCTTGATCGTAGTGCTGGCGGCGGGAAGAGTGCGGATGTGGATGTGGAGTTCTCCGTTCGGGCTGACGGCCAGGTGGACGCTCATCTGGGCGGTGACTGGCCGTTGTTCAACGAAGCATTGGCGGACAGCGTCTCCTCGCTGCCACCTCGCGGAGAGCAGGGTCCTGGACCGTCGACGTACTGGATCGACGTCGCCTTCGAGGGCGCTGTGCGTTCGTCTGCGGGTGGTGACGGGCGTCCGTTCACCGGGGGCAACATCACCCTGCTTCAGCTCACCACGGAAGGGGTTGAGGCACGCTACGACTTCCAGGAAGACGAGGAGCCGGGCGAGGTGATGCCGCTGGCCGACTTCCTCGACATCCTCACCCGGTGGCGGGCTGCCGTGCTGGCTGCCCGAAACGCTGCACCCATCGACTTCCCGCAGACCTACCGCCGTAACCCTGCCGACCGGCCCTGAGCCGCATCAGACCAGGGCTTGTTCGCCTTGAGGTTGGGCACCGCCAGGGCGGTGGTGCGGGAGATGACGCGGACTTCGCCGTCCTCGACCTCGATCGCCAGCGTGGTCTCGGACACCCGGATCGTCAGGGTCTTGTGTGCGTGCGCCCGGCCGAGGACGACCTTCTGCCCGCTGGATGATGGCGTGCCGGGCGGGATCCTCTTGTTCGTCGACGAGGGCCGGCTCAGCTATCTGGAGTATGTCTATTACGGTTTGACGTCCACGCAGTGGCCGCGCTCTGACCGGATCAGCGTGAGCTGGGAGGGCCGGTGGGCTCGTCGGCTCGGCATCTCAGGCGACCTTCCATACGTGCCCGATGAGATCAGTCAGCTGCGGCGAGACTCGGCCAGCGGCGCCGGAACCAGCCCTTCTTCGGCGGTGAAGGTTCCACAGCGGGTGCATCGATGGAGAACCTCGCGATCTTGGTATCGGGCTTCAGGCCGGAGACCTGCTGGTTGGGCCCATCTACGCTCGTCCACTTGCACAACAGAACCACTCAGATCAGACCGCGCGTCCTAGTTCACTTGATCATATAGAGCGGCGGATGCGAGGGTGACTCCGCCCTCTTCTGCAATTTGCGATAAGGCTAGCGCCTTCGGCGACCAAGGGTTGTTGGTACACCACAGTCGCACAAGAATGTTGGTTATATTCGTTAGAGTCAAAATGGATCTACTGAATTCTAACTCGTCGCCACCGAACACCACTCCACCATGGAAACTGTCCTCTTCGAGATCAACGTCGAATAGGGCACTCACAGAGTCCGGGTGAATCAGGTGGTTGGAGACTCGCACATTGGAATAGTGACCGCCAAGGTTTGTCAGGCGCCGCAGATCTGCCATCTTGGGCTTGGTCACTCCAAGTCGGCGCCTGGTGAGCTCCGAAGCCCACCCATACTCACCTTCGAACTCAGGCCCGTACCTGCGTAGATAGAGGCGCCTATGCCTTTGAGCCTCCTTGAGGCGCTGCTCGTAGCCATCGCCGCCTGGTATGAATGCCTCAGGATCGCGACAGATGATGATCCATTTGTGATTGATGAAGCGCGATGAAGTTCCTCGATTGCCCAGGAGGAGGGTTCGAGATACCACTTCGAGCTCATGGAGTGTTCTCCAGCGACCCAGCGCTCCGCTGGCTAGGCCAGCACGTAGTAGCGCACAGATTTCGTGTGCGACTTTGAGCGAGCGGGAATGAAGGAACAAACACGCATACCGAACACTATGTGGAGGCAGGCTCGAATCGGCAACCGCCCCCGACTGCAGGATCTGGCCTAACGAATGATGTATTCCGATTGCCACATCCAGCGCCGCGAACCTGGCCTCGGCTTCGCCACGGTAGTCATGTTCAAGTTCAGCCCTACGAGCCCAAGTGTGTCGCGCAAGCGAAAAGAATTCTTCCTCGAGGTCTTCGAACGAAGATTCAACACTTTCTTCGATGGACATGCCCTGCGCCGCCTGATTGAGCACCGCGTCGAAGAGACGTAGAGTTGGCGCGACATAAGAATAGAAAGGGTCCTTGGCGAGAAGGTCAGGCTCCGGCTCTGTCGAATCCCGATGATCTATCATCACACCATGATAGCGAGGCTTGCTTGCAGTCTGGGGCATGTGGCCAGTGCCTTCAGTTGCCAGGAACTTGGGCCAGCAATGAGACTTGCCGCCCACAAGAATCCCCACGCCATCCTGCGACCGATAGAATCCGGCTTGGCGCATCGTAGGCGAGACTCGCACGTCAGATGTCAGTACCGTCGTTCATGCTTCGGCGAGGAGGGCTGGTCGATGACCTGCAATGATCTGGCTCCTTCGAACCAAACCTACGAGCACGTAGAAGGCATCCGATCGTTGGATGCCCTGCTCGGCCTGGTCCAGCACGTCCTTGGAACTTCCGCGCCGCCCGCCGTCGCAGCCGCCGCCGCAGGCACAGCACTGACCCTTGTGGCCATCATGGAGCACGGCGGGGACCCGTTGCCGGGCCTGCCAATCAAATCAAGATCACTGACCCTGACCGCTCAGGCCGAGCTGTCTGGCGCTCGCGACGCCATCAGATTTGCCCGTGGCGGGTCAGGGCCATTCTGGTGGACGCCGCTAGAGCAGGAGATCGAACGGCGTAAAGAGGCGAGGAGTCAGCCGAGGCCAGCCGCGTCGTAGGTGCCAGTGTCGGACTCGTTCCCGCCGACCGGCCCTGCATCCATCCCGCTGTCCGCTGCGTGGTCGTGCCACTCGTCGGCGTACCCGGCTGAGTGCCAGTCCGCGTCGACCGTCTCGCTCTCGGCAGCGTCTTCGGCGGCTTGCTCCGCGAGCCTGGCTCTCAGGGTTGCTGCGTGGGAGGCGACGGCGACGATCTCGGCTTCCGTGGCCTCGGCGGACAATGCCGGCGGCTCCTGAAGGACGCTCCCCGACGAGCGGAGCCGATCCAGGGAGCGACCGCTGAGATCTGTAGAGCCACGGTTCTCGATCATGGACTCTCCGTTGGCGGGGTCTGCCTCGGTGACCTCGCTGCACGGCGCCCTCGGCCTGCTCGGCGGCTCGTTGGGCAACGAGCCAGTCCTCGGCCGACGCCCGGTCGGGCTTGCGGTCGATGACCAAACCGCGTCGGGTCGACTCCTCCTTCGCCTCGTCGTGAACCCGTGAGCGTCTCGCCGTTGCCAGCAGCCACTCGGCCCG
Organism: uncultured Actinomycetota bacterium; assembly: GCA_963738495.1. Classification (GTDB taxonomy): domain Bacteria; phylum Actinomycetota; class Actinomycetes; order Actinomycetales; family Kineosporiaceae; genus CAVTWW01. The sequence goes on along the minus strand of CAVTWW010000009.1, from coordinate 14,388 downwards.
GCTCGTGTTCGTCTCGTCCAGCCGCCGGGCGGACTCCTCACCTCCACCGCTGCGGCCTCCGCCTCCAGGCGGCGAGCTTCGTCGTCCCGGCCTTGGGATCGGGCGAGCACTGCCTCGCGGGCGAGGTTGGCGGCGTCCTGCTCGTACTGGCGCTGCAGGTCATAGACCGCCGCGGGTGCGTGTGCCAGCACCCGCTCCCCCGCTGCGACCCGGACCCGGATCTGTCCGTCGGTCAGGTCGGCCGCCGGTCGCTTCTCCTCGGGCATGCCGGCGGCGTCCAGGCCCTGGTCCACTCGGCTCGGCGCTCGGGGGTCGAGACACCGGGGCCCGCCCGAGCGGCAAAGCTCGGGTGGTCCAGCTGGTGGCCTCTCGGACGGTACCGATCTGCCCGGCCTTGGCCACCCACTCCGCTCGGTCATTCGTCCTACTCGGGCACAGCACCCAGAGCGGCAACTGCCCACGCCGGCGGCTCGCCGTCGCCAGCTGCTCACCCAGCCTCGACCTGGCGGGCAGTCCAGCACGCCGCGCAGCGCCGTACAGGTACTGCACCCGGACCGGGTCGATCCGCGCCGGGGCGGCCGGACGCTGACCGCTGTCGGCAGGCCGTGAGCTTGTCGGTGATCCGAGCAGCGGTGGCTTGGGAGACGGACACCACGTGTGCGTAGTCCCGCGACGTCACCGACTTCGCGCAGCACCTGGGCAGGGTCGAGCCCGGCATGCTCCAGCGCCCGCAACTGCCGAGCCAGGTGCTCACTCCCCTGTTCGGCCCCGAACCTCGCCCGGTTGTCCTCGTCGAGGATGCCCTCAGCCACCAGTGCGTCGAGGTCGCTCTCGAGCCGCTGACGGCAGGCCAGCTGGGTCTGCTCCTCGATCCGCGACAGCAGCACACTCGGGCTGCTGCGCTGTGCGTCGTCCAGGGCCTCGACGTCCACGGCCGACAGGTCACCAGTCGGTCCGAGGTCGGACGCGGCGGCGAGCAGCTCGTCGAGCATCCCTCGCGCGGTGCCGGGCGGGATGTTCGGGTCGGCGGCCGTGTCGACCGTGACTGCCCACAGCTGGTTCGTCTGCCGGCCACGGGTCATCCCGACATAGGCCGCGGCCCGGTCCAGGTCGCTGGTGAACAGCACATGCCCGACGTCCACCGTGGCACCCTCGGCCGCGTGGGCGGTCGAGGCGTAGGCCAGCGACACATCGGCTTCGACGTACTCGGCCGGCATCACCATCGCCTTGCCGGTTCGGGTCGACGTGACGTCCAAGCCGCCGTCTTCGCGGACGCCGGTCACCTCGTACGTCTCGCGGTTGATCAGTCCCAGCCCGCGGTCGATCCGGCGGGCCTGCACGATGTCGCCCACGCCGGCCGTGTTGCGGTCCCGGCCCAGCACGGTGCCGCCCTCCTGGACGATCCCGGCCTCGACCAGGTACCGGCGGATGCCGGCCGACACCGCTGCTGCGTTCTCGTTGCTGCCGCATGTCACCAGCACGCTTTGCCCGGCCAGCCGGTCGGCCGCTGCCGCACGGGCCAGCGCAGCGATGGCCTGGTCGAGGGTGCCGGCATCGCGCAGCCGCCCGTAGCGGTCGTAGGTCGGGACGGCGGCGCCGTCGCCCTCGCGCAGCTGCAGGCTGGCCTCTCGCTCCCACTCGGCGGCGAAGCGCCGCACCTCGGACAGGGTGTACGTCTCGGCGCCCCGGTCGACGACCGTGCGCATCATGCCGCCGGCTCCCACCGCGGCCAGCTGGTGCGGGTCACCCATCAGCACGAGGCGGGCGCCGTGGTCCTCGACGATCTGCCGCAGCTGCCCGAGCCGGTAGGTGTCGAGCATCGAGGCCTCGTCGATCGCGACGATGTCACCCGACCCCAACTGCCACCGATCGTCCCCCGACACCGCTCGGCCTGCAGCCAACCGGCGCTGCGCGGTCATGAAGGCCGCGATGTTCGCCGAGTCGGTGATGCCGTCGTCCATCAGCACTCGGGCTGCGTTCTCGGCAGTGGCCAGACCGATGACCCGCCCGCCGTCCGAGAGCTCGGCCCACATCGCAGCCAGCGCCCCGGCCGTGAACGACTTGCCGGTGCCGGCCGGGCCGACGATGACGGCCATAGCGGCATCGGAGGTAGCGATCCCGACCACAGCAGCTCGCTGCACCGACGTCAGCGTCGAAGCGTTCGCGTCGATCCAGTCAGTGACGGCCTTCTCGGCGACACACCGCCGTCCCCGCAGGCCGATCGACTCCAGCACCGCGACCTCGGCCGCCAGGTGACCTGGCGTGGCGTATCGGCGTTGGTAGGGAGCCGCCGCTGCTGACAGTCCATTGTCAAGACGGTCCGGGCACGGCACGTCGCCCACCTCGCGCCCCGAGACCAGGACGGCTTGCTCGATCGCTGTGTCGGTCAGCCGGCGCATCAGCTCGATGCGCTCGATGGCGCTGATCCCCAGGTTGGGCGGTAGCGCCAGGTGGATGCGGCGCATCAGGTCCGACGCACCCCACACCGACCGACCCGAACCGTCGTCAGCGCCATGCACCGCTTCCAGCGCCTCAGCGATGACTGCTTCTGCCGAGAACTGCTGCACCGGCATCTGCTCCAGGTCGAGCACGTAGTCGGCGAGCCGGGTCACGCTGCCGGCGACCTCGGCAGCCAGCATCGCGTCCCAGCGGGCCAGCCGCTCGGCCTCGGTCTCGGAGTCGTGCGTCTTAGCCTGACGGGTCCGCAGACTCGCCTCCTTCATCAGCCTTGACCGCTGCAGTGAGTTGAGCGGGCGACCGAGGGTCGCCTCGGCCTGCTCGATCGTCTTCTGCGCGTGTGCCGTGAGGGTTCGAGTCCGAGACGAGAACAGGTCCATGACGTCCTGGTCGACACCCTTCACCTCGAAGTCGTTTCCGTCCTCGCGGGGCTCCCACGACAACCCGAGACTCTCGGTCAGCCGGGTCTGCAGGACGGCGCTGGCGATCGCACCGGCCCCCTGGATGCCCGAGTGCAGCGCCCGCCCGTCGAGCGAACGCCAGGTGCCGTCCGGACAGGGCACCCGGTTCAGGACGGCGTTGTGGATGTGCAGCTGCGGGTCGTGGTCACGACTGGTGTGCTGATAGAAGCTCGCCACCGTCAGGTCGTGGCTGTCGACCCAGCGTCCTGTCCCCGGTTGCCCGGTGTGACGACCTGTGCGGGCGTAGCCGCCGACCTCGGCGAGGTAGCCGAGCATGTAGTCGTTGGCCTCGTGCATCGCGTCGTCGATCTGCTGCACCTTTGCCTGCCACTGCGCGGCCTTCTCGGTCTCGCCGGCCGCGGCGGCCTCGTGCGCGGCCCGCGCGAAGGCGGTGTGCAGGACAGTGACGCTCTTGACGGGCGAGAACGTGGCGTCGAAGAAGTGCACCGCCTTCTGCGCCTTGCTCTCGGCCTCGATACGCCAGCCCCGTACCTGCTCCGGCGTGGGTGTACTCGCCTGCTCCTTGGTGTACTCGCGAATACGCTCGTCCACGATCTGTTCCGGAGTACGGAAGCGCTTGGCGGCCCGGCCGAGTACACCTGACTCGGTGCGCGTATCCGGGTCGATGAACTTGGGGTCTCGCGGGTCGAGGAACCGGTCGTAGAGCGCCGACATGACCTCGGCGTCCACCTCGCCCTCCAGGCCGAGCAGCTTGGCCCCGGTACCCGACCACCGCCCCGGCGGCTCCCCGGCGCCCACGGCGCCCGTGTAGTAGCCCTCCATGCCGGCTCCCACCGAGCCGGTGAGGTAGCCGGCCGAGTGGCCCGTCGAGACGCTCAACATGACGCCTCCCCGGCGGCCTGGGGAGCGGCCTCGGAATGGCCGTTCGACCATTCCTTGCCGATGCTGAACTGACCTACTCGGTCGGTGATGCGTGTGTCTGATTCGTTGTCGCTTTTCGGTTCGTTTCCCCTGCTGATGAGTTGCCCGTTCTTCTCGGATTTCATGTCGGTCCCTTCTTCTGAGTGGCTTGCCTCGGATGGTCTTGCTGGCTTCGGTCTCGCTGTCTGTTCGGTTCGGTTCGGGCTGGGGCACTGCTGGTTTGGGCCTTCTCGGCCGCGGTTCGACTGGCAGCACGATGCAGTCGGGTGGCGCGGGCCTGTCCGATGCCGTAGGTGCGCATCAGGGCACGAATGGACGGCGGTTCGCCGCTGATCTCGGCGAGGATCTGCTCGTCGGTGCCGAGGTCGCCCGAGCCTGCGGATACGGATGAGGCGGTGGTCGAGCGGTTGGGTGTAACCGGGGTGCCCGGTACGGGGGTGAGGGTGTATCCGTTCGCGCGGGTCTTGTCGTCGAGGGTCGGGCCCGCCAGGGCCCGCACCCGGCCTGCGCCCGTACTCGGCCCGGCGGCAGCGACGACGCCCACGAGACCAGAACCGGGTACGGGTGAGGTCACCGCGACGGATACGGATACGGGCTCGTCAGCATCGACGCCTGGCTGCCGCTCGGGTTCGGCGTCCTTGGCCGTCAGGTGCCACAGCAGGGAGGCGGCGCCCAGGACGAGGACCGGCAGGCACGAGACCATGGCGACGATCCACCACGGCGCCGCACCGACGGCCTTGGCGTCCATCAGGTGGTAGGCGATCTGCCCGGCCATACCGAGCATGAGCGCTGCACCAGCCGACGCCCAGGCGTACCGGCGGCCCACTGTGGTGAGCGGACGGGTGTCGGTCGCGACCGACAGGGCGTAGACCGCGTAGGCCTCGACCCCGATCGGCAACGTGATCGCGGTGTTGAGGGTGGCGCCGTCCCAGATGCCGGGCAGCGGGTGGACGACCCCGAACCCGGTCAGCTGGCCGAGCCCGACCCACCCGGACCACGTCGCGGTGCCGGCGGCGGCCCCGATGAGCAGCAGCGGCCAACGGCGACGGTGGCCTGACACGAGTGTCTGCTCGCGGGTGTGGATTGACGCGGGCATGTCAAAGACCTCCGTGAGTGGGGTGGGTGGCCAAGCGGGCGCGGAGCGCCTCGCCGACCTCGTCGGCGTCCGGCCCGGCACCGAGGGCGGCCCGGGCCCGAGCAGCGAGGAACCGGGCGGCTGAGACCGCCATGCCCTCGACCTCGGACGCCTCGCCGCTCGCCGTCCGGCGGAGTGGTCAGCCAGGCCAGCAGGGTCTGGGTGTGGATGGCTTCGCTGACGTTCATCGCCGCCCCCTCGGCCGGACGTCGACGGACGGCACCCGGTCCGGGTGGACGGGCTCATGGGTGAGCCCGGGCGCCGACTCGACGTCGACGTTGGGGTCGTGGGACGACTCGGCCCACCAGACGGCGAGGTCGTCGAGCTGGTCGAGGTCGAACCGCCAGTGCTTCATGGTCACGTTGGTGTGGCAGCCCTGGGACCGCTCGCACCCCGACATCACCTGGCCGACCCGTCGAACCGTTCCGGGACGCCACCGGTCGTGCCAGCCAGCCAGCGCCTCGGTACCCGCTCCGGCAGCGGTCGCCGAGCCCCAGACGTGACGGCAGGCCAACAGCTCGGCCACCGCGGCGGGGTGCCACGGCCAGCACTTCGGCATGGCCGCGCCCGGGTACCGCCACCAGACCCGGGGCACCCAGACGGTGAGGTCGTTGAGCCACGCCACGGCCTGGGCGGCGTCCCTGACCCACATCCACTCCGGCACGACGTCCTCGTCGTCGGCCGCGACCTGACCGGCGATCGCCGGCTGCTCAGTGTTGGGTCGGTTCATGGCCGCGAGGACGGCCAGGGCTCGCCCGTGGGCCGCGACATCTGCCTGCAGCAGCGGGATCTCGGACACCTGCTTGCGCAGGACGTCGACCTGCTTGGCCAGCCGATTCAGCCTCGGGTCGGGCACCGGGCCTTCGATGACTCGCACCATCAGGCCACCTCGCCGTTCTCGGTGCCGTCGACCTCGCGGCTCGCCAACGAAGCCAGAGACGGGACGGCGGCCTTGCGGCGTGCGGCGATCCGCTCGGCGAGGTCGTCGACCAGGGCGTCGAGCTGGCGCCACGCGGCGGCCAGGGCCGGAACCAGGACCGGGTCTCGCCGGTCGAGGACGCTCGGCGCCCGACCCACGACCGGGCGCAGCCCGTTCCGCAGCACCAGGGCGGTGCCGGGTGCCAGTTCGGAGATCTCGTGGGCGGTCATGACGGGCATGGGCCGGTTGTCGTCGGGGTCCAGGGCCATCAGCCGGGTCCCGCAGAGGGTGGCGGCGTCTTGGAGGTCGTCGGCGTTCTTCAGCCCGCCGAACAGCAGCAGGCTGGCGGTGTTGCCGAGGATGGCTTCGGCGCGGTCGCGGCCCCAGGTGTCGCGGAGTTGGGCGATGGATTGGGCGGCGATGTGGATGGTGAACCCCCTACCGCCCATGTCGGCGGTCCAGTCGTGCAGCGGGATCGGCCCACACGTCAACGGCGCCTCGTCCAGTAGCGCCGTCATCGGCGGATCCAGCCGCCCATCCGGTGCGGCGGCGGCGATCATCCGGACCTGGTGGGCGACCTCGGCGGTGAGGGCGCCGAGGAGGGTGCGGGCGCCGCCGTCGCGGCCGATCAGGTAGAGGGAGTCCCGTTTGCGGGCGACGAACTAGTTCGACGTCGAGGAAGTCGGGGTCGTCGAGGTTGGCGTCGCCGATCTCGGCGGCGGTGGTGTCGTTGAGCCACCGCAGCGCCGGCAGCATCGTCGTGGTGATCGACGTCAGCGTCCGCTCGTTCGTGGCGTAGATGGACCTGACGTCGGAGGCCAGGGCCCGCTCGTTCGCCGCACCTGATTCGGCGAGGGCCTGGAGGATCTGTTCGCGGGCCAGGGCGTCGGCGGGGCTGATCCAGTCCAGGACGGTCCGCAGGTTGCCGCCCTGCAGGGCTGCGGCGTGCATCAGGACGGCCAGCAGGCCGCGGGCTTGGGCGTCCCACCGCTCCCCCTCACTCGACCCACCCTCCGGGATCAGGTCCGCGGCGCGGCGCAGGGCGGTGGCGTAGTCGGTGCACCCGGCCAGGACCGACCACCGCACGGTGGAGGGCAGGCCGCCGAGGCCGGTCGGGTTGAACACATCCACTCGGCCCTTGCGGGCCCGGGCGCGTTCGGTGTGCTCCAGCAGGTCCTTCCGGCTGGAAGTGACCAGCAGCGCGCCGGGGGCGTCCAGGCCGTGGCAGGCCAGCGACAGCGACTTGCCCGACCGCGGCCCACCCAGGCGCAGGGTGACCTCCTCGCACGCGGACCAGATGGTGTTGCCGACCGGGATGGGGCCGGCAGTGACCAGGCGGGTGGCGTAGGCGGTGACCGGGGTGAACCGGCGCAGCAGGTACGGGCGACGCCGCAGTGAGGGCCGCAGCACGCGTGGCACGCCTCCGCATCGCGGTGGTGCCGGCGAGTTCACCGACGTCCATCCAGGTCGCGACCCCACCGGCGTGCTGGGAGGCGCGGTCGCGGCGGGCGACCCACGCCCCGGTCGAGACCACGGGCGCCAGGTGGCGCACCCACCAGACCAGGACCACCGAGCCGGCGAGCAGCGCACTTGCTGTCGACAGACAAGCTCGTCAGGTGGGCGAACCGCGGCCAGCGGCTGGTCAGGAGGGCGAACGCCAGCAACACGGCGGCGGCAGACAGGGCACGTGGCGGCAGGTGCCGGACGGCGCGTGCGAGGCGGAACAACATAGGGATCAGTCCTTTCGGGTCAGGTGGTGCCAGGCGGGCTGACCCGGGGCCTTTGACGAGTCAGCGTCGAAGGCCCCGGGTCGGTGCTAGGTCGAGGGGGCGAAGTCGGTGCCGCAGATCGAGCAGGTGATGGGGCCGAGGGCACGGACGGCGGGCGCGACGCTGATGCGCCGTCCGCATTCGCAGCGGCAGGTGTTGCTCTTCTTGGCGGGCCGGTCGGCCTCGCCGTCCTCGTCGCCGTCCGGCTCGCCGTCGGGGCCGTTCTTGCCGGGGCCGGTCGAGGCGCCGAGGGCGCTCTCGGCGTAGCGGTGAATCGTCAGGGCGTGCGCGAGATGGGCTATCTCGGCGGCGTACTCGGTGGCGGTCGCCTCGGGCACGCGAGTCTCGGACCAGCCGATGACCGGCACCTCGCGGACGTCGAGGCCGATCTCGCCGGCCAGCGTCTGGAATCGGCGGTTGTGGTAGCGGCCCTGCCTGCTGGTGTCCTTCACCGACCGGACGTGGGCCAGCGCGTGGGTGGCCTCGTGCAGCAGGGTCCCGAGGACGTCGACCGCTCCCCGGGCCAGACCTTCGCCGCCGACGAACACCTCGGGCAGCCGCGCACCGTCGTGGTTCCAGCGCATGGCCGCGAAGTGGCCGAGTCGCACGGCGCCGGGCTTGACCCCGATGGTTCCGGAGGCGAGCACGATGACGACGGCGGGCACCTCGGGGTTGCGGGCCCGGATCGCCGACCAGGTGGCTTCGAGGGCGGCAACGACCGGCGCCGAGAGGGCGTCGTCCAGGATCGTGCGCGGGGTGCTGTCGAGTTCGACTGCCGTGATGGTCATCGGGTTCTCCTTGTCGCTGGTGGCCCGGCGTCCTGCGGGCCGTGGCCGGGGCTGGTTCATCCGCAGGACGCCGGGTGCTGGGGGTTCTCTCGCTGGACTGCCCCGTGGGGGGCTGGGTCCGGGCCGCCCCGCTCGTCGGGGCTGCCCGCGATGCGGCTCGTTACCGGCGTCGGTAGGGGCCCTGCGTCCAGGGCCGGAGGGGTCGGCCGTTCGTACAGCGCAGCGGGTCTTGCCGCAGGCAAGATCGTGCGAACGGCTGCGCCCCGTAGTGCCCTGGACGTGGGGTGGCCGGCGCTGGTAGCCGCCCCCCACTCGGTGAGCGCCGAGACCGACTGAGCCACGGGCGTTCACGCGGCGTCGTCGCCGTCGACCGGGATGACCCAACCGATCGCGTTCCACTGCCGCAGCTGGGCGATGACCTCGGCCTCGGCCTGCAGGGGATCGAGCACCTCGGCGGCAGCGGGCTGACGGGGCGGATGGACGGCGAGAACGCGGACCCGCCGTCCGTTCACCGTCACGTGGGAGCCGACGGTGACCTGGCGCCGCTCGCCCGCCGGAGGGTTGGGGGCGTCGAACTGGCTCGGCCGACGGAACATCGCGGCCAGCTCGTCCTGCCAGACGACCGCGGCCAGGCCGACGACGATTGCCAGGCCGGGCAGCCAGATGTCCCACTGCCCGCTCATCGGGCACCGACTGTGGCCGATGCGGTGACGGCTGGCACGAGCGCGGCGCATCCGCCGCAGAGTTGGAACGGCGCTCCCGCGATCGGGTGCGGCCAGCTGGTGGTGGCGGCAGCGTTGCGGCAGGACTCGCAGACCTGCCGGTCGGTGTCGATCGAAGCCATGACGGGCTCCCTTCCAGGTGGTTTCGGGCATGACGGGGTAGAGCCGGGGCGTGCCGGCCCTGTGGGGCTTGGTGGGTGGCGGTCTCAGACCGCGGTGACTAGCGCTGCTGCAGGTGACTCAGCACCGGGGCGAGCAGGTCTTGCAGAACTGCGGTGCCGAGCAGGGCGGCCACGGCGTACCAGTAGGTGACGGGGTCGATCAGGGGGAACTTGCGCCGCGGGCTGCGGCTACCCGGGCCGGGTTGGCCAACAGGCCGGGCGCGGAACTCCGAGGATCGCCGGCTCATCGCGCACTCCCCCGCTGCTCGCTCTGTGGCCCGGCGAAGCCCCACGACTCGGCCGCGCGCTGCCTCAGCTCGTCGGCGCTCAACCCGGGGGTCGAGTAGGTGTCTCGCCGGGCTCGGGCCTCGGCGTCCGCGATCACCTGCAGGGGCGGCATCGGGCCAGCCGCTCGGCGGTCTCGCGCAGGACGGCAACGCCCTGGTCGTAGCCGTTGCGCAGCCCGGCCAGGTAGGCGACGAAGGCCTCGTCGCTGAGGGTGTCGGGGTCGATCGACGGTGAGGCCGGCGACTGTCCGTCGTCCCGCTCGGGCGGTTTCATGAGGTCGCCTCCCGGCTCGCGAGCCACGCCGTGGCGAACTCCTCGAGGACGACGGTGTGGCCGGCGCTGGCGGTGGCGAGCAGCTCGTCGACGAACTCGCGGGGAACCATCGTCTTGCGGCCGATCTTCACGGCCGGGAACTGCCGGGCGTAGATGCGGCGGCGGATCGTCATCTCGGAACAGCCGAGCTTGGCGGCGACCGACCGGACGGTCAGCAGCGGATGGTCCGCGGGCAGCGCGAGCCGCGGGAGGCGGCTGCGGAGTGCGCTCTGGGTCATGAGGGGCTCCTGAGTTCTGAGGGGATGAAGCGGGGCAAGCAGGTCATTCAGTGCGATAGGACCATCTTGGCCAGCTTGGCTAGTCATGTCAAGTGGGACAGCTTGCCCAGTCAAGTTGTTACGCTTGATGCATGGAACTGGACCCGGACGACGGCCGGCCGCCCTACCTGCAGGTGGCCACCCAGCTGAAGGCTGCGATCGCCACCGGCAAGCTCAAGCCGGGCGAGAAGCTGGCCTCAGGCAACGAGATGGCTCAGGCCTACGGGGTGGCTCGGCAGACGATCCAGCAGGCCCTGCGCGTGCTGCGCGACGAGGGCCTCATCGTGTCCCGCCAGGGATCGGGCACCTTCGTGAAGGCCCGCACCGAGAAGCCGGTCGGCCTGCGCCCGCACATCGAGGCCGCCTTCGGCGCGGACGACGTCACCATCGACTTCGCCGGCTTCTCGGGCGAGACGCTGGCCGGCGCGATCCAGGAGCCGCTCGACAAGATCCGAGCCGGTCGACTGACGCCGCGGTCGGTGTCGATGCGGGTGCTCGTGCCGGACGCCGAGCGTGAGTGGGGCCTGCCCTGCCTGCAGGAAGGGCTCGCCGACTCCCCCGCCTTCCGGGAGCGGGCCGCCGGCATCGCGGCCCGCAGCCTCAACGCGATGTCGTCGTCCCTCGACGAGCTGCAGAAGATGGGACTGATCGACCGGGCCTCGTTCGAGGTGCGCACGCACCCGACGTCCGCGCACTTCAAGTGCTACATCCTCAACCGGCGCGAGGCGTTCTTCGGCTTCTACCCGGTCACCGAGCACCAGGTGACCTACAAGGGCCAGGACCTGCCGATGTGGGACCTGGTCGGCAAGGACGCCGCCCTGTTCCACTACACGCGCGGGGACGACGAGACGATGGGCGGCCTGTTCATCGAGCAGGCCCAGGGCTGGTTCGACAGCATGTGGAACCACCTCGGCAGTCCGCTCCAGCCGTGAGCGAGACCCTGCAGCAACTGATGGCTCGGGTGCGCTGCGTGCTGCTCGACTTCGACGGCCCGGTCTGCTCCGTCTTCGCCGGCTGGCCCGCGCCCGAGGTCGCCGAGTCGGTGCGGCCCCAGCTACTCGCCGAGGGCTTGCCGCTGGGCGAGCCGGGCATGACGGCGAACGACCCGCTCGAAGTTCTACGCAACGCCCACCAGTGCTCAGCCCCCGGCGGACGACGGGCCGAGCAGCTGCTCGCGGCCGCCGAACTGGTCTGCGTCGAGTCAGCGACGCCCACGCCGGGTTGCAAGGAGTTCCTGCGCTCTGCCCTTCAGCGAGGTCTACCGGTAGCGATCGTCAGCAACAACAGCGGCCCAGCTGTCCGCGCATACTTCGCGAGTCAGGCCTTGATCGACACGATTACCTTCTTCAGCACCCGTGACCCCGACGATGCCAGCCTAATGAAACCCAATCCCCGCCTTCTCGAGGTCGCCTTGGCCGCCTCGATTACCGCACCCGCCGACGCTGTCATGGTCGGTGACTCCGCTGGCGACATCAGGGCCGCTCAAGCCGTTGGAGTCCCTGCTGTCGCCTATGCCAATAGGCCGCAGAAAGTCCAGACACTCGCTGAGCACCAGCCCGACCATCTGATCCGTTCTATGTACGAGCTGACCCGAACAAGTTGATCACAAACTTCATGGTTCGGCTGCCATCTCCAACCGAAAGGGCCGAGCGAGAGGAGTACTGCCTACCTGGCCGTGCTAGGAGCCTGGTAGGTAGCTGACTATTTGGGTGTTAACAGAATCCGGGGAGCTCGTTCAAGTGGGCAAATTCTTGTCGATGGTAGGGGCGAATGTTCTGGCTATTGGGACAACCTACGTCCATGTGCGTATGTGGCGCGACCCAGCCTTTCAGCGCAGAATGGCCAGGGATAATCAGAACCCTATCTTCTCCAAGAACTTGGACGAGAAACTCAACGAAAGTATCCTCTTCTTGGCAATCTCAGAATGTGCCATCGCAATGTTCGTCGACGTCCTTATTGTTGGCCAATCCACTTCTGGAGCATCGCCGGCGCTTTATGAAGGAATAGCTTTAGGCCTGCTCATTTTAGGGATTGGAGCTTCTGATCATTCAGTCCATTGTTGCGGCCTCGGGTCGTCCAAGATGGGCCATGCCCCCGCACCTTCGCTACCACAAAGAAAAATCACCCGAATGCTTGTTGATTGGCGCCGCCGCACTAGGAACGAGGCGGCGATGAGCCACCAACTTCCCCCTGTGCCACCCTGACAGAAATCGGATCCTCGATGATCGCAGTAGTGGTTGGCCTCGTGCGGCTGATGGCCACCGAGCACCAGGGGTGTCTTTACGGAAGGTCAACTATGGTTTCCCGGCAATCGCGTGGATAGGCCTTCACCGTAAAGACTCTCGCATTTCTGAAGCGCACTGGGATCCGGCCACCCCATTGCGGACGGGCGAGATGGCGTTCAGGACTCCGGTTCCGAACCCTGAAGGCTCTGAGTTCGGTCTCGCCGCATGCGAAACAGTTTGGAGTTCATACCAATCAGCCTCACGGTCCACCAAGCTGCACGATGAACTACAGATGACCCAATAGCGCATCCACGAGCTACTACCCCAGCCCTCTTGTCCTATCGAGACAATTGCAACGATTACAAGCGAGACCAAGGCGCCCGAGTACGCGATTTCCGCCTATTTCACCGTTGATCCTGTACTGCCTCAATTCATCGGAGAATGCGAACTCCGAATCCGGTGGAACGTTCATCCCAAGGTGTCCCATCCCGAGGGCGACATCAGACTTCGCCTGGCTCCGTGGTCACAATCGCGACACCCTAGGTGAAGGAGCTCCAGACAGATCCGGTGACGTCCGGGCAACGCCTCGCCTCCGCAGGGCTGCCACATGTCCCCACCCGCCCGATCTCTACGGGAGGTCAACTCTCCCCAATCGGGGCACGTCAACCTGGTGCTCTTGCGATGTCCTGGACGGCGGCCGACCTGTAGTCGCGCGGGTACGCGAATGGTCACCCTGGCTCCTGGCGAACGCCCCCTGTCTCCTGGCAGCCTGGTCCTCTACTTCGCCCCGGTCGTCGTGTTCCTGACGGTCGGTGCCTTCGTAAGTCTGATCCTCGGAACGTTACCCAAGGGCGGGCCAGTCTTCAGCCTCGGCCGGACTCGCCTACGGCGTCGCCATGGCCTGGCCCACCGTCCAGATCGTCCCGGCGTCGTGGCAATCCCGCCCATCTGCTGGTCCTTGCCCTCATGGTGGTTCCCACGAACTAAATTGGTCGACGCCTGGATGATCGACCGACCCGCCCCCCGGTGGACGTCCGCGCTCATCCCCTTGTGCATAGCCGGCGGGGCAACGTTCGACCTTTTCATGGCGCCGCTACCCGCAGAAGTCATCCGAAGCCGATCATCAACCAAGCTCCCGCCAACCCCATCCCTGATGCGCCTGTCCATTCGTCGCATGGCCGGGGAACCCTGGAGGCGCTGCGCGAAGAGCTACGCACCCACAGGTGGGGCCCAGTCGGCAACTCTCGGACTCCACACCCTCACCTTCGGCGGCACACCAGTGGCCGACCAACCCGACGGCCTCGCCGAAGCCCTACTCCGGACACAGCACCTGGACAGCCAGCCTAATCCCAGACGGCCACACGGCGGATCCGGGAAGGCACCACGTTCCACTACCGCCACCCACAACCTGTGGAGCATCAGCAAGGACACCTCACATGAGCACTCACGCCAGCCGCGCTGTCCTCATCCCACTAGGGCTGGTGGGAGTCGCCTCATTGGGCGGCTCTTTACCGACGGTCGTCGGCCACGTCGGCCTTACCGTAACCGCGGCCGGGGACCCCATAGCCGTGGTCGACGGCTATGGGGTGGGGTCACGCCTTAGCCGTCAGCCGTCGGGTAGTCCCTGCCTTGTGAGCGTCGGCGCGCCTTCCACGCCGGTGCGGCATGATGAGGCACGTGGCCGAGCACTACCCCTGCCCCTGCTGCGGGCATCTCGTCTTCGCGGAGCACCCAGGGTCGTACGAGATCTGCCCCATCTGCTTCTGGGAAGACGATGCGATCCAACTTCGCTGGCCGGACTACCTGGGGCACCAACCGCCCGTCGCTTCGGGAGTCGCAAGTCAACTTCGCACGCTTCGGCGCCATCGATGACACTTTGTGGCCATGGTGCAAGAGGCAGGACCTGAGGACCGGCTGGACCCGAGGTGGCGGCCTATCGATGACGCCACCGACCTGCTCGAGCCCGCCTGGTTCGAACGCAAGACCGTGGC
>CAVTWW010000008.1:0-23662 GCA_963738495.1 uncultured Actinomycetota bacterium | reverse complement strand
CCGAGCCTCACCGAATCGGCAGAGCCACCGGCAGAACCACCCGCAGGCCGAATCCTGCAACAAGGAGCAGGAGCCATGATGCATTCTTTTGAGGGTTGCTACGAGATGATGGTCCATGCGACGCCGGACCAGGTGCGGCAGGCGATCACTATGGGGCCGGTGGTCGACTATGGGTCATGGCCCGCACCGAGGTCGACAGTGACAACAAGAGGCGCCACGTTCGCGATGTTCGGCGACGTGGCCAGGTTGATCTATCACTGGCGTGGAGCTGGTTGTCATGACGCTACGCGGGAGGACCGAAATCCTGATGGAACCTCCATGGCGATGGGGAGCCGGCTCATCGAGTCGGCGCGATGCCTCCGGTGCGCTGTGCGCTCCGCGGCAGCGGTCCGCCCGGCGAGGACTGGGAGGCCGAGACAACGGGCCGTCCGTCGGCGACGATGCCGACCTACGAAGCCCGCCGTCCACCGGAAGCACTTTCGCCCACGCACTCGCGACGCCCGAGCTGTTCCTGCCGGGGCTGGTCGACGAAGGAACTGGTGGGCGGGCGATGACGGGGTGGGGCGCTCGGCGTCGGTGCGGACGTAGGTGGTGGCAATGGGCGGCCTGCGCGGCGAGCGTGCTGGGATCGGACGGTCGACGGGATCGTCGAGTCGGTCGTTGGTCACAGCGTCGTGGGCCGCGGACTGGACCAACGGCGACTGCACGCGCTGGTCCGGCGACGGCTAATACGCATGGTCTTCGTGACTGTGCACACGATGACGACGACCGTGACAACTGCGACCGAGACCGTGGCCTGGGAGAGCCGGCGCGGGGGCGGCGAGGCCGACTGGTAGGTGGCGATGAGCAACCCTGGAGGACAGCGAACCGAGCATGGACCAGACGGTGACGATGTTCGTGACCTGGGACGGGCGCGACGAAGAAGTCCCGGGGGTGGGCGCCGAGGAGGACCCTCGGGCGGCTTCGCCCACGGTGGCTGGGTGGTGCTGTAACTCGACGAGGTGGTGGGGCGCGTGGATCGGTGAGTGGTCTGGTCGGGCGAAGCGAGCCGCTCGGTGGGCCTGGGTCCACCTGACGAGACGTTCAAGGGGTGACTGGGCGGGGGCGCGCGCAGAAACGCCGCTCGCTCGCCTGGGCCTGGTCATCGGAGCCGCGAACCTGACGTTCCTCGTTGTCGACGGGCCGGGAAGCGACGTTCGGTGACGGCGCCGCCCCGGGGGCGGTGCGGCTCACCGACTGCACGACGATGGCCACGGGCGTGCTGCTCGCTGTCTACCGGCCTGACGGGCCGCTGCGCAGCGGCGGGTTCGACGTCGATGACGGGAGTCAGCTGAGGCGGCGATAGCGGATGTGGGTGGCGAGCGGTGAGTGGAGCACCTCGGCGGGCTCGAAGCCGAGGATCAACCCCGTCAAGATGCGCTCGCCCGAACCGAGCAGGACGGTGCGAGGTCGAGGGTGAGCTCGTCGATCACTCCGGCGATCAGCGCCTGTCGGACGGTCGAGGCCCCACCCGCGATGTCGATGCCGTCGTCCCCGGCGGCCTCACGCGCTGCGGAGTAGGCCGCATCGAAGCCCTCGGTGACGAAGTGGAAGGTCGTGCCGCCCTCCAGCTGGATCGGGTCATGTGCGTGATGGGTCAGCACGAACACCGGCGCGTGGTACGGCGGTTCGGGCCCCACCAGCCGGTCCAGTCCTCATCCCAGTCCCCGCGGATCGGGCCGAACATGTTGCGACCCATCACATAGCGCCCCGCGGGCGCATGAGCCACTCGTTCGCGACCTTGTCGGCGTTGTTGGCTCGCGGATCGCCGATGTGCCAGCGGTGGAGCTCCAGCCCCCGCTTGCCCAAGGGTTCTCGCGGCTCTGGTCCGGCCCGGCGACGAAGCCGTCCAGCGAGATCGACATGTGGCAGGTGGTGTCCGGCACCGCGAACCTCCTCCAACGGGTGGTGACGCGGACGGACCTCTGAAGCGTGGGTGACGCGGACGGCAAGCGGCTCGTGCCGACGAGAGCAGGCGTCGTCGTCGAGGTGGGACTGCGAGGTGGAGGCGGCTCGATGGGCCTCGAAACGGAGAGTCGAGCTTCGGGCCAGGTCGGCGCATCGAGAAGTCGGGCTCCGGTTGGGGACGTGCTCCTGAACAGCGATGGGGTCTGACTGTCCAGCACCGCTGCACTGATAGCGACTCCGGCGGCGACGGGGTCGAGCAGGTCGACGACGGCGCGGCTCGGGACCCTCGGCGGCGCATTGTGTCGCGCCGACACCTCCTGACCCCTTACCCTGCTGTCAACGTCCTGACGCCCGACCGGCTAGGTCAAGGCTCCGGGTCACCGCGGCATGTCTGCCGGGGCCCGCCCGTCGATCGACGGAGATCCGCAAGTCGGCTCGGCGTTCGAAGCACCAGGCCCTCTGCCCGGGACGTTCGTCGCCCCGGCCGCGGGACTGTGCGGCATGCTGCCGTGGCCACCGTGCCCGGCATTGCAGAGGAGGAGTCTGTGGCTCGACCAGGCCAGCGCCAGACGGGCGCTCGCCGTACCGCCCCGCGGAAGCAGCGACGCGTCCGCCACCGCGGCGATGTCGTCTCGGTGCTCGCCCGGACCGTCCGTGAGGTCGAGGCGGCTGCCCGGCGCGGCCGCGTGACGCCTGCCGTGCGCACGAAGTTCCAGGCCGTCGCCCTGCTGCTGCGGGACGAGCGTGCCCGCGTCCGGGCGGCGGCCGGAAGCGAGCAGTCATCGGGCCGAGCAGCTCAAGCGCCTGGACGGCATCGCGGCCATCCTCGCGACGACCGCCGTCCGGGACGCTGGGCTGCTGGCGCTGCTCGCCGAGGACTCCGGCGTCTCCGACGCGGCCCGGTCGCTCAAGCGGGAGATGCTGCGGGACCCCGGCATCGAGCCGGCGCCCGAAGAGATCGCGCCGGCCGAGCGCCCGCTGACCGCTCCCGGCCGGCTCGGAGCGGCGGGTCGTGCCGCAGTCGGTGGTCTCCCGGCAGCTGGCGAACCCCTTTCTCGCCCCCGACTTCTCCGCCGCCGCGAGCGCATCCACCCCGTCCGCGCCGCCTGGCCGGCTGGGAGCTGCTCGGCCCGCTGCTGAGTTCCTTCGAGCGTGCCGGCGGGAGGGCCCCGGCGTGCATGGCGCTCCCGGCGCCGACGGCACGGTTCACCCCGGCGGGCCTGGAGCTGATGCCGCACCAGGGGCAGCTGGTCGCCGCGGCCGCTGCCGGTCACCGGACGTTCCTGCTCGCCGATGAGCCGGGTCTGGGCAAGACGGCCCAGGCGCTGCTCGCCGCGGAAGCGGCGAACGCCTACCCGCTGCTCGTCGTCGTGCCGAACGTCGTCAAGACCAACTGGGCCCGTGAGGCGGCCCGCTGGACTGCCCCACCGCCAGGCCACCGTGGTGCAGGGCGACGGCGAGGCTGTCGACGGCTTCGCCGATATCGTCGTGCTCAACTACGAGGTGCTCGACCGCCACCTGGGCTGGCTCGGCAACTTCGGCTTCCGCGGCATGGTCGTGGACGAGGCCCACTTCATCAAGAACAAGACCTCGCAGCGCTCGCAGAACGTCCTCGCGCTCTCCGACCGCATCCGCTCCCGCACGGCGCGGCCCCTGCTGATGGCGCTGACCGGCACCCCGCTGATCAACGACATCGACGACTTCCGGGCGATCTGGCAGTTCCTCGGCTGGATCGACGACAGCAAGCCCCTCGGCGAGCTGATGGACGCGCTCGAGGACGCAGGCCTGACGCCCGCCGACGCCGGCTTCTACGCCGCGGCGCGCCAGTGCGTCATCGACCTGGGCATCGTGCGCCGCCGCAAGCTCGACGTCGCCGCCGACATCCCCGCCCGTCGCATCGCCGACCTCCACGTCGAGCTGGACGGCGCGGCCGGACGGTCGATCCGGGCGGCGGAACGAACCTCGCCGGCCGCATGGTGGCCCAGTACCGGACCGCGCTGGCTGCCGCCCGATCGTCGACGTCGTGCCGGACGGCGTCGTCGATCGAACACGCCGGACCCCGACTCCGTCGTCCTGGATCGGTATCGGCATCGACCACGAGCTCGTCCGGCGGTGGCCAGGTCGGAGCTGAAGCAGGCGACGAGCGCGAGTCCGGCGACAACGTGTTCACCATGGTGCGGCGCATCGGCCAGGCCAAGGCCGAACTGGCCGCGGACTACGCGGCGCAGCTGGCCCGCAGCGCCGGCAAGGTCGTCTTCTTCGCCAAGCACATCGACGTGATGGACGCCGCCGAAGCAGACCTTCACCCGGCAGGGGGTGCGCTTCGCCTCGATCCGGGGCGACCAGACGCTCGACGGTGCGGCAGGCGAACATCGACGCCTTCGTCAACGACCCGGACGTCGCCGTCGCGGTCTGCTCGCTGACGGCGGCGGGCGTGGGTCTGAACCTGCAGGTCGCCTCGAACGTCGTGCTCGCCGAGCTGTCCTGGACCGACGCCGAGCAGACCCAGGCCATCGACCGCAGCCACCGCATCGGCCAGGCCGAACCGGTCACCGCGTGGCGCATCATCGCCGCGCAGACCATCGACGCGCGGATCGCCGGGCTGATCGACAGCAAGGCGGGCCTGGCCGCCAGGGCGCTGGACGGGTCGGACGAGGAGGCCTCCTCGTCGGCCGACGTGCAGCTCGAGGCCCTGGTCGCCCTGCTGACCGATGCGCTGCGAGCGCCCGGATCCACCGACGCCCCTGGTGCTTGAGGGTTTCTGGAGCGCTTCTCTCATGTCTGGACACGCTGTCCGGCCTGACGCAAGGCGACTCTCGAGATGAGGCACGGGGCCGAGGGCCACCTTGGCCGGGCGACGGTTGCCGATGGTCGCAAGTGGCCGCCTCCCTTTGGTCAGGGCGGGCTTCTGTGACCACTCGATGGGAACGGACGGAGTCGATGCGGGCTTTGTGATCACTCGATGGGACCCGCCCCATCAGGGGCGCGGGCGCCGGCGGGATCTCGTCGATCACCAGCAGCCCGTCGTAATGCACGAACCCGGTGGATCGTCCTGGGCGGCCTTCAGGATGGCCGAGTCGTCGAGCAGACGGGACCACGGTGTTCAAGCGGCGGGCTCGTTCCAGACCTCGCCGTACGTCTGGATGATCCAGAACACGGCGAACCCGATGATCACGCTTCCTTCGAGGTAGAAGACCCAGTGGTCCAGCCCCGCCGAGCGCGCAACGAGAATCACGATGATGGCCACGATCATGAAGGCGAAGCTGCCCCAGTACCATCGGCGCAGCATCGTGTGGTTTCCCGTACTCTTCGCGTGCTCGTCGTTGAGGTGCAGACCACTCCGGACCACGACCACAATCATCGCCGCGAAGAGCAGGAATGCAGCCGAGTAGTGACCCCACTGCAGAAATCTCTCGCGCGCCAGAGTGAAGGCAGCTACCAGAAGGATGAAGCCGATCGTCAGGCCGTAGAAGAGTTTCCTCGCCGACGCATCGATGGGTTGGGCATGTGCCGTGACCTCACGGGGCCGAACCGAGGTGAGGTAGCCCAGGATCAGGCCCACCGCCCCGATGATCAACAACGCCGTGACGTTCGCTTCGACGGTCGAAACGGGAATGTCGCAGAAGGCTGCCTGGGGATCACATTCCGCCTCACCACGGCTGGTGGGGACGAACGCCACCACGAACGCCAGGAAGCCGGCTCCGTTGAGGATGACATCGTCGACGTCCAGCTGGCCCCGGTAGATGATCAGGCACGAGCCGACGGCGCACAGGCTGGCGACGAACACCGCGTGGGCCGGTGTGTAGTAGTAGGCGCTGATCGAATCCAGGAGATGCCCGGACGCCGTCGTTCCAGCACCAGAGCGACACCCAGAAGGACGACCAGCACCACCATTCCCAGGCGCAGGTAGCGGTAGGTGCGGAGCACGGACTGCCGATACTTCTCTGCTACTGGATCCACACCCATGCCTTCAGCCCCTTAGCCGGGACGAGCGCCAGTGGAACGAATGAGGTTCTGAATGGTCGCCGACCGCGCCTCATCGCAAATGCTAGCTCTCGCCATACTCCAGAGTCGAGACCAACGAATTCACTTCGCGGCCGACGGCACGCCGTTACCACCCAGAGCCTTCGAGAAGTGTTGCTGCAGGCCGAGTTCGAGCGACTCAGGTGGCACGAGCTGCTACCGGTCGACAGCAGGCCGGCTGCCGACCTCCATTCTGCGCCCTGCACCAGTCGCACCGTTCGGGACCTGGGTCGGGCGTCTCGGGCCGGCGGGGTGGCCCGCGATGATCTGCTCGAAGGGTCGGGACGGGGTCAGCCGTAGCTCGTCCCACAGGATCTGGGCGTAGCGCTGGTATTGCCGGTGCGCCTCGCCGACGTTGCCCTGACCCAGGTGGGCCGTGATCAGGGCGTCGTGGGCCGACTCCCGCAACGGCTCGATCGACACGGCGGCCAGAGCAGCCTGAACCGCCCGGCCGTACTTGCCGGCGGCGAACATCCGGCACGACAACGCCTCCAACGCCTGAAGGTGCATCTGCCGCACTCGCTCGCGCTCCAGCAGCAGCCAGTCGTCCTCCCAGCCGGGCAGCAGGTCGAGCAGCAGTGGCTCGATCCTGAGGTCGTCGTCCAGCAGCTCGTCGCCGTCGGAGAGCAGGCGGTCGGCCTGGGCCATGCTGTCGATCATGTCGACCTGCACCTCGGGCCCGAGCCGCACCTGGTCGTGCAGCGTGGTGACCAGCCGGCGGTCGGCCTGCTTGATCCGCCACAGCGCGGTGCGCAGACTCGCCTGAGCCCGCTCCGGCGTCGACTCCGACCAGAGGCGTTCCGCCAGGGTGGTTCTGGGCTGCGGCAGGTGAACCGGGCGGCCGACGCACAGCCCCACCAGGACTCGTTGGGCGTGCGAGGGCAGGAACACCACTCGCCCGGCGAGCATCACGGTGAACCCGCCGAGCAGCAGCAGCTGCGGCGCATTCGAGATCGCAAGAGTCATCGTGTCCCCTGATCGGCTTGACGACGTTCAGCTTGACGACGTTCGGCCTTGACGACATTCAGCCAGTGCGGCGATTCAGCGCAGTGATGCGCTGCTGACCCCAGTGTCCGCCCCGACGTCTGTGGCACGTCTACCCGGCGTCAACAGCACAGCGCACGGTTGATGTTCAGGAGGCGCCGACCCCTGAGCCTGATACCCATGACGCAGACCTGGCGGGTGATCGTGGTGCGGGCCTGGCTGGACGGCGGCGCGGTCAGGGTCCGGCTGCTGGCGGACGGCGACGCCAGCCGCGGCTGGGTGGTCTGCGGCACCGACGAGGCGGTGGCCCGGGTGCGCGCCCTGTTGGACGAGCTCGCAGCACTCGGCAGTCGCACCGGCGAAGGGACGCCACCGGCTACGTCGCGTTGACGTTGCCACGACACGGCCTCGCCACAGTGGCGGCACGAACCAAGGAGGTCGCGATGACCGCGATGACGACGACCGCGATGACGCAGTCCTACTCGCCGTTCGGGTTGCTCGAGCAGTCGACGCCCACCGGTGAGCGGGGCGCCCACGGTGACGGCCGCACGTACGGTGAAGGCGCCGCGCACGGCGAGGGCGGCTACGAGGCTCCGCCGTCGCTGCAGTCGCCCTTCGGTGCGGTCGCGGTGCGTGAGCTCGGCGTCGGTGAGGCCGAGGAGTGGCACGAGGCGGCGTACGAGCTGCTCGCCGAGCTCGAGGACGAGGACTTCACCGACGCCCTCGAGGCCCTGGTCGACGAGGCCGCCGCCCGGCACACCCTCGACCTGGTCTCGTGGTCGAGCCCCCCGTCGCCGGCGGAGTCGCGGTCGATGCTCGAGGCATGGATCCAGCCGCTCGCCGGTGAGGCCGAGCGGTCCTTGGACTCCCTGGCGGAGCTGCTTGCCGGCGTCGACGCCGCCACCGTCTCGCCGTCGCACCTGCACGAGCTGCTCGAATCGGCCGGCGAGGTGCCGGCGATGGGCAACGAGGTGTTCGAGCAGTTCATCGGTGGGCTGATCAAGAAGGCCAAGTCGCTGGTCGGCGGCGCCGTCAAGCTGGTGAAGAAGGGGGTTCAGGCGGTCGGCAAGATCCTGCCGATCGGCATGATCCTCAACAGGCTCAAGGGCCTGGTGCAGAACCTGCTCAAGGGTGTGCTGCAGAAGGCGATCGGCAAGCTTCCGGCCGGCCTCCGGCCGATCGCGCGCACCGTGGCGGTCAAGCTGGGCATCGCTGCCCCCACCCCGGCCGCCACTGCCTCGACGGGCGCCGGGTCACCGGCTGCCGGCTCAGTGGGCGCCGACTCCGCGGGCACCGGCTCAGCGGGCGCCGACTCAGGGGGCGCCGACCCGGCCGAGGCCGAGGACCGGGAGAGCCCGATGATGCTGGCCGAGGCCTTCGACGCCCAGCTGGTCGGCCTGCTGCCCGCCGCGGCCGGCCTGGCCCCCGACCAGCAGGACCGCGAGGACTTCGCCGAGCAGGGCGGTCTGGCCGAGTACGAGGACCGCGAGGCCGACCGTGAGGCGCAGGCCTACCGAGAGCTGGACGACGCCCGGGCCCGGCTCGCCGAGCAGCTGGTCGAGCTGCCGGCGGGGGAGTCGGCGGTGCCCGCCGTCCAGCAGTTCCTGCCGGTACTGCTGGCGGCCAAGCCGCTGATCAAGATGGCCATCGGCTTCATCGGCCGCGACAAGATCATCAACTTCGTCGCCGACCGGATCGCCGGCCTGATCGGCGGCCTGGTCGGCGCCGACGCGGCCCGCCAGCTGTCCCGCCCGCTGGTCGACGTCGGCCTGCGGGCCTTGGGTTTCGAGGCCCCGGCCCAGCCCGAGTCGCTGGCCGGCGAGGCCCTGGCCGCCACCGTCGAGGGCACCGTGGAACGGTTGCTCGAGCTGCCCGCCGAGGCCTTCGCCGACCAGCTGCAGCTCGACTCCGCGCTGCAGACCGCGTTCGCCGAGGCGGCGGCCGCCGCGATCCCCGACCGGTTCCTGCGCGCCGACATGCCGGAGCGCGAGGTCTCGGGCAGCGGCGGGGTCTGGGTCATGCTGCCGCGCGCCGCCCGCCCGCACTACCGGTACCGCGGCTACAGCCGCATCTTCGTCGTGCCGCTGTCGCGGCAGATCGCCCGCACCGTCCCCTGGTCCGACGGCGGCACCCTCGAGAGCTACCTGCTCGACCGGGGAGTGCGCACCTGGCCGGCCCCGGCCGAGATCCGGCTGTACGAGACACTGCCCGGCACCCAGCTCGGTCACGTGGTGCAGGGCGAGGCGAGCGGTGAGACCTCGTCCGTCGCCGAGCAGGCCCAGGAGCTGCAGCCGCTGACGCCCGAGATCGCGGGGCTGCTGGTCGGCGAACCCGGCCTCGGCCGGCGGGGACGGCCCGGCCCGGCCGGTGGTCAGCAGGCCACGCCGGGCGTCGGGCGCCGGTACTTCGCGGTGCGCCCGGTCGGCGGCGGTCCCGCACGACGGCATGGACGACGTCCGCGCCGGCGCCTCGGCGTCTCGTTCGCCCTCGCCGGTGACGCCCCGCAGGTGCGGGTGACACTGCGCCTGACCGAACGCCAGGGGCAGGAGCTCGCCGAGAAGCTGTCGCCGTCCGGCCCCGGCAGGCAGCCCGACCTGGCCGGGGTGCTCGCCGCCCTGCGGGAGCACTACGGCACCAGGCTGGCGGCCCTGGCCGGTGAGCGCCTGACCCGGCTGGCCCTGGTCGCCGATGCGGCGCAGGCGAAAGCGGTCAGTGAGCGGCTGGTGGCCGCGGCCACGACGGCGCTGTCGACCTCGCTCAAGGAGCGCCCGCACCTGATCGCGGCGGCCGTGCGCGACCCACTGCAGGGGATCATGATCACCATCACGTTCCCGGGGGTCACCAAGGAGTCGTTGACCAAGGAGCTGCCCGCCGGCGTGGTGGCCGTCACCGCAGGGTGGCGACGACGATGACCACCCTGTTCGCCGCCCCGACCGATGCGCAGCGGGCCACCCTGACCGCCGAGCTGCAGCACTGGCGGCAGGCCGTCGTGGCCCTGGCCGACCTGGACGCCGTGGCCTCACCGCCGGCCTGGGCCGGGCTCGAGAGCTACCTGGGCAAGCGGGTGCGTGACGGGCTGGCCGAGACCACGCATCGGCTGCGGCTGCAGGCCGACCGGGTCGCGGCCGAACTCGCGGCCGCCACCGCCCCGGCCGAGTGGGACGCCGTCCGCCTGTCGCTGCTGCGCCTGCGCCGGCGCTACCTACAGGTCGAGACCGTGGTCGCCTTCTTCGGTGATGCCATCATGAGCCGCTCCAACCAGCGGCTGGGCGAGGTGCTGCGGGGGTTGGACGTCCTGGCCGTGATGAGCATGGAACGCGTGCTCGGTCCGCTCGGGATCGACGTGCCGCCGGTCCTCACCTACCTCGACAAGGGGCTGGGCGCCTCGATCCTGCGGGTGGGGGCGCGGCTCTGGGACGCGTCGCTGTCGCCGGTGGCCGCCATCAAGATCACTCACCACAACCTGTTCCAGCCCACCTCGCTGGTGCACGAGACCGGTCACCAGGTGGCCCACCTGACGGGGTGGAACGGCGAGCTCGCGGGAGTCCTGGCCGCCGAGCTGGCCCCTCGGGCGCCGCTGTCCGCCCGGATCTGGCACAGCTGGGCGAGCGAGGTCGCCGGCGACGTCTACGCCTTCGCCCTGCTCGGCCACGCCCCGCTGCCGGCGCTGGCCACCGTGGTCGACGGCAGCAGCGCAGCGGTCTACCGGCTGCCGCTGGGCGACCCGCACCCCTTCGGGTGGCTGCGGGTGCAGTTCAACGCGGCGCTGTGCCGGTCGTGGTTCGGAGCCGGCCCGTGGGACGACCTGGCGGCCACCTGGGCACAGCGGCACCCGGTCGAGCGGGCCGGGCCGCTGGCCGCCCAGGTGCTGCGTGAGAGCCTGCCGATGCTGCCACGGCTGGTCGACGTCTGCACCCGCCGTCCGATGAAAGCCTTTCGGGGGCAACCGCTCGCGGCGTTGGCCGACCCGCGACGGGTCTCACCGTCGGCCCTGGCCGAGCTCGCCGACCGGGCCGGGGCCTCGCTCTACACCTCGACCTACCTGCAGCGGCTGGACGCGCTGCGGATCCTGTCCTGGTCGGTGACCCGGAGCCAGCACGGCCCGCCGTCCGGTGGTGGCGGCAGCGGCGAGGTCGAGGGCTGGCTGCGCACCCTGGGCAGCCGCACCGAAGTCACCGCCGTCCCGTCCCCGCCTCGTCCGGCACCCCACTCGTCACGGCAAGGGAGCACGCCATGAGCAGCACCAGAAGCAGGCCACACGAGGTGGTCGTCAGCGGAACCCTGCAGCCCCCGGTGAGTCCGGAGCAACTCAGCCTGGCGGTGCGCTACGCCGCCCTGCGCGGGGCCCTCGGCAAGTTCGGCCGCCACTTCGGTACCAGCCAGCGGCTGGTGATCCCGGCCCCCACCCTGCACCTGGCCGACGAGGTCGAATGGTGGCGCTGCCACCACCAGGACCCCACCACGGCGCAGGACGCCAAGCTGCAGTTCCACGACGACATCCCGGGGGCGAAGAAGGTCGCCGTCTACGACGCCGCCCGCAACCTGGTCGCCGTCTACCCCTTCGACGCGACCGACTGGGTCGCAGTGCTCGACCCGGGCGTCGGCGGCACCGTCGAGGTGCTGGCGCGCCGAAGGATCCCCTTCATGGTCGGTGTCCCGGTGCGGGTACACGACGGCCTCCACCAGTGACGATCGGGGTGTGACCCATGTTCCGAACCTTGGCCCGTCTGTACGCGAGCCCCACCATGACCTCGCCACCGCTGCCCGAGACGGTGTTCGCCACCCATCCGCTGCAGCTCAGCCGTTGGCTGGAACAGGTCTTCGGCAACGGTGGCATCAGCAACCTGCCGTTGCTCGGGTCGACCGCGACCGCGTTCGGTGACGCCGAGGTGGTGCGCCGCGAGGGGCTGCCCGACCAGCTGCGCAACCGCGGACTGCGCTCCGGCATCCACCCGCCGCTGCCGGGTCAGCTGCCCGACTTCACCACGCTGACCCCGGACCTCGGCTCGGTCGTCCCGCTGCCGTGGGACCACCTGGTCTACGCGTTCCTCGTCGAGAGCACCGGCATCGTGCCGGTTCTCGGTGAGGTGGTGCGCCGGTTCAGCGTCGGCGAGACCCTGGAGGCGCCGTCGGTGGCCCACCCTGGAATGGGCCCGAGCCACCGAGGAGCTGTTCTTCCGGGACCCGCCGCTGTTCCACATCCTCGGCACCACCAGCCTGCTGCGCCCGGTCGCCGCCGACAACCGCCGCAACGCGTACTGGCGCATGTTCGGCTGCGACCTGCCGCAGGTGCCGGCCGGGGGGTCGGTGCAGCCGTGGAAGGCCGGTGTCGGCGCCGGCGCGAACACCCGCCTGTCGAGCTGTGGTCCGAGCTGCTGCGCCAGGTCTGGCTCGGGTGCAGAACGCCCGCAACGCCGTCGGGGCCAACCCCACGGACCGGAGCTACCTGGCCTACCTGTGCCAGTCGCTCGGGAGATGATGCGGCTGCGCCGCCGCGGCGGCATGCTGGCCCGCGAGGAGTTCAGCTACGTCACCATGCTCAGCTGGTTCCACCTGACGCTGGATTCCGACACCTCGGTGGTGTTCGACCTGCGAGCCTCTGCCGGCGTCGCCGGCAACCCGGCCGACCGGTTGACCGCGATCGCCGCCCGGCTCGGCATGGCGGTACCGCGCCAGAGCCGAGAGCTGTTCGAGCTGGCCGACCTGATGTCGGTGTTCTTCTGGGCCCTCGAGCTCGACGTCTTCAGCACCGACGCCGCTGCCGAGCTGCTCTTCGCCCAGATCCCCGGTGGCAACCCGATCGCCACCGACATGCTGCGCATCATCGACCTCTGGCAGTCCGCCACCGGGCAGCGCGTCAAGGACCTGGCGGTGACCACCGTCGGTGGCGGTCGGGCCCTGCCGGTCGCAGCCCAGCCCACCCGGCTGCCGATCGGCACCGGCAGCGGGACGCCGGCCGCCGTACCGACGGGGGCCGCTGCCCCGAACGGCGCGCCGTCCCCGTTCTCGACCAACGGCTACGCCGGCTCCCGGTCGTGAGGGGAAGTCATGGACATCGTGAACACCCGAGCGCTCGCCGGCGAGAGCGAGACCGCCCCACCGTGGGCGCTGCGCGAGGACGTCTTCGCCCGCCCCGAGGCGGGCCACGAGTTCGAGGGTGAGTTCGAGGACGAGTTCGAGTTCGAGGACCAGTTCGAGGACGAGTTCGCGGGAGAGGACCAGTTCGAGGACGAGTTCGCGGGAGAGGACCAGTTCGAGGACGAGTTCGCGGGAGAGGACCAGTTCGAGGACGAGTTCGCGGGAGAGGACCAGTTCGAGGACGAGTTCGAGGACGAGTTCCAGGGCGAGCTCGAGGGTGAGGCGGGGTGGGCCGGTGAACGATCCGCCGGGTCGACCCCGGGTGGTCGTCTGGTGGTCGAGCACCTGCCGCTGCTGCGACGCCACCACGGCACCGCGCCCGACCTGGTGCTGGCCTGGAACGCGATGAAGAACCCGGGCCGGGTCGACGTCGTCGTCCATCTTCACGGTTTCTCGGGCCGGGGCCCAGCCATGAGGCTGCCCCGAGACATGGTGGGGGTCAGCGGGCTCGACCTCGCCGACCCCCGCAACCCGGCTACGCCCGGCCGGACGACGCCCACCCTGCTGGTGCTGCCGCGCGGGCACTACTTCGGGGGTCGCTCCGGCAACGGCTACGGGCACCCGGCGCTGCACCCACCCGGCGCCGTCGCGGCCCTGGTCGACGAGGCCCTGGCCCGGTTGGGCAGGCAGACCGGGGTGCAGGCGGTGCGGGGGCGGTTGATCCTGACCGCCCACTCCGGTGGCGGCGCCGCCCTGATGCGGATCCTGACCCACACCGACCCGGACGAGGTGCACACCTTCGACGCCCTCTACACCGACCCGGCACCGCTCATCGCCTGGGTGCGGCGCCGGATCGCCCGCTCCGACGGCGCCGCCCTGCGGGTGCTGTTCCGCGACCACGAGCCGACGGCCGCCCACAGCAAGCAGGTGCGGGCCGCCGTCCGGCAGGCGCTGGCCGCCGCCCCGGGCACGACCCCGGGCCGGTTCCGGGTCGAGGCCACCCGGGTGCCGCACATGCAGATACCCGCGCGGTACGGCTGGCGGTTGTTGGCCGATGCCGGCGCCGATCTGCCGGGGACGGCGGGCCCGGTCCCGAGCCCCCCGGTGGCTGCGCCCACGCCCGAGGCGGAGTTCTACGACGAGGGCTACCACGACGAGGGCTACCACGACGAGGGCTACCACGACGAGGGCTACCACGACGGGGAGTTCTACGACGAGGGGCCTGCCGAGACGGCAGCCGCAACCGCGGCCGCTGCCGCGGCCGCAGCCGGGGTTGCCGGCGCTGCCGCAGCCGGTGTCGCTGCGGGGCAGCCGACGGGGCAACCGCGCGGCGCCAACACCACGGCGGCGCTGCGTCGCGCGTGGGCGGCCTACCTCTGCGCCGAGCGGCGAATGGTCACGGTCAGGTTGCTCTCGCATCGGACTCCGGTGAACCCCTTGGCAGCAGACGCCTTTCGGGCCCTGGCGGCGGCACTGACGGCAACCGGGTACCAGGCCAGGAGCACATGGGTCTACAACTGCCGGGCGATCCGGGCGAGCCGGCCGGGTGAGCAGACCAGCGCCTCGCTGCACGCCTACGGACTGGCGGTCGACATCGACCCGAGCGCCAACCCCCATCGCCGCCACGTGCAGGGCCCGATCGTCTTCTCCACCGCGGCCACCCAACCGGAGCGGCGACGGGAGGTGGCCGCCGCCCGAGCCGGCACCGTGTTCACCCCGCAGCAGGTGGCGGCCGTCGAGGCGATCCGCACCGTCGACGGGCTGCCGGTCTTCGGGTGGGGCGGACGCTGGCGCTCCTCGCACGACGCGATGCACTTCGAGATCCGGCTCACCCCGGCCCAGTTGCAGCGCGGGATCGCCTCGGCCGCAACGCCGGCGGCTTCGGCCCCGGTCGGTCGCAGCGAGCACGAGACCTGTGAGTCCTGGGAGATCGGCGAGGACGAGGCCTTCGGCGAGATGTCGTCCGAGGCCCACGACGAGGCATCGTGGGAGTTCTTCGACGAGGCGAGTGACGTCTATGCCGGGCGCACGTCCGGCTGGCCTACGGAGGTGTGAGTCATGACCGAGCTCGCCCTGCAGCACTACGCCACCCGACCTGACGAGCTGGCCGCCCCGGTCGCCCCCGCTGCGACCGGGGCCGCCGCGGCGGCGACCGGCGTGGCGGCCTACTGGCGGTCACAGCTCAGGTTCGGGCTGGCCGGCAACGCGGTGCGGGCCTTCGTCGACGGCCCCGAGGCGCTGAGGGCGATGCGCAGGGCGATCGAGCGCGCCGTCGACAAGCAGCATTTCGTCTACCTGCTCGGATGGTGGTGCGACCCGTGGGTCCACCTGGACGGCCCGGGCACCTCGCTCATCGACCTGTTGTCGGCGGCCGGCGCGCGTGGTGTGCAGAGTCGGGTGCTGATCTGGGACCCCCCGGCGATTCAGGACTACGTGGGCCATTCCCAGCTCCACGACGCCGCAGTGGTCGCGTTGAACCGGATCCCGGGTTGTTTCGCCCAGCAGGACGCCGGCGGCGGGATCATCCCCTCCAGGAGCCATCACCAGAAGCTGCTCGTCGTCCAGGGTTCTGCCGGTCTGGAGGCCTTCTGCGGCGGTGTCGACATCAACGCCGACCGGCTGCACCAGCTGCCACCGCCGCCGTCGAGCCACCGGGCCGACCGGCCCGCGGTGGGGTGGAACGGAGCCAGCGGCGGCAGCGGCGGCAGCGGCACCGCCACGACCGGCGGCAGCCCGTTCCACGACGTGCACGCCCAGCTGCGCGGGCCGACCGCGCTGCCGCTGCTGCGAGTGTTCCTGCGGCGGTGGTACTCCCGGTCCGGTGACCGCCAGATCGACACCCGAGACCCCCTGCGCGCCACGTTCGACCATCGGGTGCCCCCGGTCGCCGGGCGTCACTTCGTGCGGGTGGGTGAGACCTTCAACGGCACGGTGGCCCTGCCCGGCCGGGCCGCGACGCCGTCGCGCAAGGTCACCGTGCAGGACATCTGGCTGCGTTCGATCCTGGGTGCCCGCCAGTTCATCTACATCGAGGACCAGTACCTGATCAGCACCTGTGCCGCCCAGGCCATCCGGCAGGTGCTGCCGCGGCTGCAGCACGTGACCATCCTGGTGCCGCCGTCCGAGCTCACGGCCCTGTCCGGGATCTGGCAGCGCCGCAAGGACTTCATCGAGCAGATCGTCAAGGGCAACCCGCACGCGGCCAAGCTGCACGTCTACACCCTGGCCCAGCTCTCGGGCGGACGATGCGTGCGGGAAGGGGCCGTGCGGCACCTGTACGTCCATTCCAAGATGGCGGTGATCGACGACGAGCTGATGCTGATCGGCTCGGCCAACTGCAACAACCGCGGTTGGGAGACCGACAGCGAGCTGGTCGTGGCGACGTTCGAGAACGGCCGTGGCGCGACCTCGGTCGCCGGGCGGCTGCGGGCCGACCTGTGGGCGCATCACCTGAAGGTGACGGCCGCGGCCGTGGCCGACCCGGTGGCGGCACGCGCCCTGTGGGACACCGCACCGGGGCGGCGCGTCTGCAGCTACGACGTGAACGGTGGCAAGGACAAGCTGCTGGATCCAGGGCGACTGGTGCCCGGGATGATCGACCCCAGCGACCGGCGGCCTGGCGACCCCTGCACCACCCTGCTCACCCGGGCGGCAGCCCCCTGAGGGACCGGTTCTGCGCTCGTGGAGCAGGCGGCGGGTCAACGAAGTGCTGTGCACGTCTGCGGTGGGGCCGCCGGCACGCCGACCCAGGCCCGACCCCGCCTCCGGCGGGGAAAAGGGGGGCTCGATCGCCAGCCGAACGAGCAGGAAGCGCTGAGCGCACTGGCCGACCGGATCGCCGGACTGGCCGCCGAGGAGGCCCGCCGCCTGGTCGCTACCGCCGCCGGGCTCCTACGGTGCCGCGACGAGCACGGCGAGGAGCGGCGCGGCGAGCGGCGCGCGCTCAGGTGGGCGTGTTGGAAGCGATCGAGCGTGCCGCTCAGGCCGCTGCCGCCCAGATCGGGCTGGCCGCCCTCGCGGGGGTCGTGGACTCGGCCGGCACCCACACCCCGGTCCGCGCCGACTGCCCCGACCCCGGCCACGCAGGCCCCGACGCGAGTCGTGCCGCGCGGCTGGTGGCCCGGCGCACCAAGACGGTCCGCACCCTGCTGGGCAGCATTCAGACCACCCGCGGCTACTACCACTGCCCGACCTGTAAGCGGGGTTCGCGCCGCTGGACGACCGGCTCGGCGTGGCCGGCACCAGCCTGTCCCCGGGTCTGAGCCGGGCCTGCGCACTCGCCGGTGCCGAGATGCCCTACGACACCTCTCGGCGGTTCATCGCCACCGTGACCGGCCTGGAGCGCTGGCCTCGACCTCGACCCTGGCCCGTACCACCCGCGCCCAGGGCGCCCGAGCCCGCGACCTGATCGCTGCCGAGCATGCCGCACCCGGGCCCGTCCCTGGGATCGCCGCCGACGGTCCGGACCTGTGCTACATCGTCCTGGACGGCACCGGCGCCCCGAGCTGCCCAGCGAATGCGCCGACCGCCCCGGCAAGGACCCCGCCAAACATGAGGGACGGCTGGAACCCGGGAGGTCAAGATCGGATGCTTCTTCACCCAGTCCGACCGCGACCCCGACACCGGCGATCCGATCCAAGACCCCGGCTCGGCCAGCTACATCTCCACCTTCGACCCCGCCGCGACCTTCGCCGGCCACGCCAAGGCCGAGTACCACCGCCGCGGGTTCAACCAGATCCGACAACCCCTCGGCTCGGTGACGGCGCCCACTGGATCTGGAAATCGCAAAGACGTCGACGGGAACATTGTCGGACGGCCGGGCTACGGTGACGTCGTGGATGCCAGGGGTCAGGCGAAGGAACGGTCGGGTCAGGGCGAGTACGCGGTCGAGGCGCGAGGGCTGGTCAAGCGGTACGGCGTCGGTGACCGCGCTCGGCGGCGTCGACCTCACCGTGCCGCACCGGCACCGTGCTCGGCCTGCTCGGGCCCAACGGCGCCGGCAAGACCACCGCCGTGCGGATCCTGACCACGCTGCTGCGACCCGAGAGGGCGAGGCCAGGGTCGCCGGCCTCGACGTGCTCGGCACGACCCGGGCGGGTGCGCCGGCTGATCGGCCTGTCCGGCCAGTACGCCGCCGTCGACGAGTACCTCACCGGCTTCGAGAACCTCGACATGATCGGCCGGCTCTACCACCTGGGCCGGCGCCGCAGCCGCGAGCGGGCCCGCGAGCTGCTCGACCGAGTTCGACCTCGAGGACGCCGCCGACCGGCCGGCCAAGACCTACTCCGGCGGCATGCGCCGCCGGCTCGACCTGGCCGGCGCGCTGGTGGCCGACCCGCCGGTGCTGTTCCTCGACGAGCCGACCACCGGCCTCGACCCGCGCAGCCGGATCGACATGTGGGACGTCATCGCCGAGCTGGTCGCCGGCGGCACCACGCTGCTGCTCACCACCCAGTACCTGGAGGAGGCCGACCGGCTGGCCGACGAGATCGTGGTCATCGACCACGGCCGGGTCATCGCCCAGGGCACGGCCGACGAGCTCAAGGCGCAGGTCGGCGGCGAGCGGCTCGAGGTCACCGTGGCCGACGCGCGCCCGGCTGCCGCAGGCCGCGCGACGCTGCTCGAGCCGCTCGGCGGCGGCCACGCCGCGGTCGACGAGCACAGCGCGGCGGCTGGTGGTGCCGGTCACCGGCGGGCGCGGCGATGCTCGATCGAGGCGCTGCGCCGGCTGGACGCCGCGCGGCATCGCCGTGCGACGACGTCGGGCTGCGCCGGCCGACCCTGGACGACGTGTTCCTCACCCTGACCGGCCACGGCGCCGAGGAGGACGCCGACGCCACGGGTGCCACGACGACGCTCGACGACCCGGACGACCGGACGACCCGGACGACCACGAGGTGGAGGGCACGTGACGCCTGCTGAGCGCACTCGGCGACGGCGATGGTCGTCGCCAAGCGCAACCTGATCAAGATCAAGCGGGTGCCCGACCTGCTGGTCTTCACCACCCTGTCAGCCGATCATGTTCGTGCTGCTGTTCGCCTACGTGTTCGGCGGCGCCATCGACGCAGCCGGACGGCGGCAAGGCCTACCGCGAGTTCCTGATCGCCGGCATCTTCGCCCAGACCGTGGTCTTCGGCGCCACCATCACCGGCGCCGGCCTGGCCGAGGACATGCAGAAGGGCATCATCGACCGGTTCCGGTCGCTGCCGATGGCGCCGTCCGCCGTGCTGGTCGGGCGCACCCTGTCCGACGTCGCTCAACAACGTGCTGGTGCTCGTGGTCTGATGTCCCTGACCGGCCTGGCCGTCGGCTGGCGGATCCGCACCTCGGTGCTCGAGGCGCTGCTGCGGCTTCGTGCTGCTGCTGCTGTTCGCCTACGCCGATCTCGCTGGATCATGGCCTGGATCGGCATGCTGGTCCGACACCCGAGGTGGTCAACAACGCCGCGTTCATCGTCATCTTCCCGCTGACGTTCGTCGCCAACACGTTCGTGCCGTTGGCAGCCCTGCCCGGTCCGTTGCGGGCCTTCGCCGAGTGGAACCCGGTCTCGGCGGTGACCCAGGCGGCCCGCGAGCTGTTCGGCAACACCGACCGCAACCGGGCGCCCCGGCGCCGACCGTCGTGGGCGCTGCAGCACGCCGAGCTCTACACGCGTGATCTGGGCGGTCGCGATCCTCGCCGTCTTCGTGCCGCTGGCCAACTGGCAGTACCGGCGCGCGGCCAGCCGCTGACGTCGGTTTCGCCGTCGTCGGTGTGGGCGACGATCACGTTCTGGGCGACGACGCCTGCGCGAGAGCCAGGAACGCGAGGGCCAGGAATACGACTTCCTCCGTGTTCCTGGCTTCTGAGGGAGTGACGGACAGTGGCTGGGCAGCCTGTGCCGAGGCCGGCCGCCCCGGCCGCTCGGGGCACGGGTCAGGCAAGCAGGCGACCCGGTCGGTCATCGCGTAGGCGCCACGAGAGACCGAGCTCGCGCTCATGTGCCGTCCCCCTCGACCTGGTCCTTGGTGTGGTCATCTGGCCGTACCTTCAGTGGTCATCTGGCCGCTTGATCCGTGGTCATCTGGCCGCTGCCCGGCCGTGAGCACAGAGGTCCGGCTGGCGCCGAGAGGTCGCTACGCCCAGGGGCCGACGCCGCTGATGCGATCGACCTGGTACCGGATGATGAATCCCGGCGCCCTGGGTGCGGGGAAGTCGGCGTCCGGTGACAGGTACACCTTCGTGAGGCGGTCGAGCAGGTCCCAGGCATGCTCGCTGGGCTCGACCCTCGCGTGGGCCTGGACGACCGCGTAAGGGTTCAGGAAGGTGGTGCGGTCCTGCGGCGCGGTGAACGACAGCACGACGCGGGGATCCCGCTCGATGTTGCTGATCTTGACACGTCGGCCCAGGTGACCGCTGACGATGTCGTCGCCGTCCAGCCCAATCCAGATGACGGATACCTGCGGGCTGCCGTCGGCGTTGAGAGTGGTCAGGTGCGCCAGCGGGCCCGAGGCTATGAGGGCTCGAAGGTCGTTCGGCACAGCGCTCAGAGTCATCGAATCATCGTAGGTCGAGAGCACAATTCGCAGTGTCGACCTGTCGATCTGGCGGCTCGCCGTTCGTCTCATGGTGTCACCATCGATGCGAGGAGGAAGCGATGCAGTACGTGATGCTGATCTACCAAGGCCACCCCGCGCCGGAGCCGGCAGTGCCGCACTGCCCGCAGGACGAGCAGCAGCAGGTCTACGCCGACTATCAGGGCTCAACGAGACGCCGGGCGTCACCCCTGGGCTGCCGATGGGCCTGCCGCAGAACGCGACGACGGTGCAGGTCGCCGACGGCAAGACCTTGATGACAGACGGCCCGTTCGTCGACATCAAGGAGGCCGTCGGCGGCCTGTTCATCCTCGAGGCCGACGACCTCGACGCGGCGATCGAGGTGGCCTCGCAGGTCCCGGCCGCCCGGCTCGGCGGCGCGCGTCGAGATCCGCCCGTCGGGACGTACTGGTAGGTCGGTGACGCTCGGCCTCGACCAGGTCTTCCGGGAGCACTGGGGCCGCGTGCTCGCCGCGCTGGTCGGCTTCCTCGGCGACTTCGACCTCGCCGAGGAGGCCGCGCAGGAGGCCTTCGCCGATCGCCGCCGCGCGGTGGCCCCGCGACGGCGTGCCCGACAACCCGCGCGCCTGGCTGATGACCACGGCCCGCAACCGAGCGATCGACCGGATCCGCCGCGACCGGACCCTGGCCGCCAAGACCGCCTTGCTCGCCGCCGGAGGACGTGTCGAGGATGCCGATGGACGTCAGCGACTTCCCCGACGAGCGGCTCGAGCTGATCTTCACCTGCTGCCACCCGGCGCTCGCGGTCGAGGCGCAGGTGGCGCTCACCCTGCGCACCCTCGGCGGGCTGACCACCGACGAGATCGCCCGCGCCTTCCTCGTACCGGAGCCCACCATGGCGCAGCGCCTGGTGCGGGCCAAGCGCAAGATCAAGGCGGCGGGCATCCCGTTCCGGGTGCCGCCGCGTCACCTGCTGCGCGAGCGGCTCGACGCCGTCCTGGCCGTCGTCTACCTGATCTTCAACGAGGGCTACGGTGGGCGCGACGAGCTTGCCGGCGAGGCGCTCTGGCTCGGCCGGGCGCTCGCCGAACTGCTGCCGGACGAAGCCGACGTCCACGGGCTGCTGGCGCTGATGCTGCTGCTCGACGCCCGCCGCGAGGCCCGCTTTCGCGACAGCGAACTCGTGCTGCTCGACGATCAGGACCGGTCACGGTGGAACCCTGAGCAGGTCGCCGATGGCCGCGCGCGAGCTCGACCGGGCGCTCGCCCTGGGCGGGCGCGGACCGTACGTGCTGCAGGCCGCCATCGCCTCGCTGCACGCCGAGATGCCGTGCCGACTGGCCGCAGATCGCGGCACTGTACGGCGAGCTGGCCCGACTGACCGGCTCGCCCGTCGTCGAGCTGAACCGGGCCATCGCCGTCGCCGAGATCGAAGGCCCGGACGCCGGGCTGCGCATCGTCGACGCTCTCGGACTCGACGACTACCGCTACCTGCACTCGACCAGGGCCGAGCTCCTGCGGCGCCTGGGACGGGTCGATGAGGCGCGGGAGGCCTATCGACGTGCCAGGGAGCTCACCGACGACGACGCCCCGAGCGCGGACTCGCCGGCCAGCTGATGCTGCAGGCTGCCCGCCCCGGCCATCGTCGCCGCATGGTCGGCCGCGCTGCGGGTCAGGCCGGAGCTCACGGTGAGTGCGGGCAGACCGACGCGGGTGGTCGACGGGTCGGTGGACCGGCCGGCGGCCGATGGGGTGGGCGTGCCGGCGTCCGGATTCGGGGTGGACCCCGCCGACGCCGACGGTGGCGCGCTGGACGACGTCGGTGCAGGGGCCGTGGTGGTCAGGATCGCCTGGGGCCGC
Source organism: uncultured Actinomycetota bacterium (assembly GCA_963738495.1). Taxonomy (GTDB): domain Bacteria; phylum Actinomycetota; class Actinomycetes; order Actinomycetales; family Kineosporiaceae; genus CAVTWW01. The sequence goes on along the minus strand of CAVTWW010000008.1, from coordinate 1,235 downwards.
GCGCCGATCAGCAGGAGTGCGGCCAGGCCGATGCCGATGCCGGCCCCCAGCACCGTGAGGCCCAGCCCGATGGCGGTACCGCCGTTGACTTGACCCACACGCCATCCCTTCCGTCGATGACTCTTCTGCCGACGGCCCCTCTGCCGATGACCCGGGTCAGTCCGCCGATGCGCCGCGGACCATGCCGTCGGTCGAGGGCGGCAAACCGGGCGAACGGCCCATCCGACCGCGAGATGCGTGGGGTTCTGTGGTCGACTGGTCTCGATCACGATGAGCGGCGGGAGGGGCGTGCGGTGCGGCGGTCGACGATGTTGGTGATGTCAGGCGTTCTGGTGCTGGCCGGGTGTGGCGGTGGGCCAGGTGCCGGTGGCCGGGACAAGCTGCGCGAGCAGGCCGACCGGGTGCTGGCCCAGTTCGACCGGGCGGCCAAGGGGGCTGAGGACGGGGGCTTCGTGCCGGTCGGTGACCTGACCGGGCAGGTCGGCGACTGGGAGCCGGAGGTCGGCGCGAACAACAAGATCGCCGTGCTGACCGGGCACCTGACGGCGGTCGCCTCACTGCCACCCGCCCCGAAGCCCATCGGGCAGATCGTCTGGCCGGACGGCGCCACCCACGCGGTCGGGCTGCTGTCTGCCGCCGAAACCCTCGACCAGGTCGTCACCACGGTGGACTCCACCGACTGCTCGGGCTGCGTGCCGGTGCAGGTGACCGGGGCCGAGTTGATTCAGGGACAGGTCCAGACCAGCCGCGGGGCCGCGCAGGCGCCGGTCTGGGCCTTCACGCTGCGCGGCACCAAGGTCCGGGTGACCCGGTTGGCGGTGCACCCCCAGCAGATCGTCAGGGCCACCCCACCGACCCCGGACCCGAACGACCCGCCCAGCGGGATCGTCGTCAGCGCGGCCACGGTGTCGTCGGACGGGCTCACCCTGACGGTCAGCTTCGTCGGGGCTCCCGGCCCGGCGAGCCAGCCCTGCGGGGCGGACTACACGGCAGAGCCGGTCGAGTCGGACGCTGCGGTGGCCGTGATCGTCCGGGAGCAGGGCGCCGGAGGATTTCAGAGCTGTTCCGCCATCGGTGCTTTCCGTACCGCCGTCGCGACCCTGAGTCGGCCGCTCGGCACCCGGACCGTGCTCGAGGTGGTCACGGGCGCCGCCGTCGCGGTCACCGGCGGCTGACAGAGCTGAGGGTTGGATCCCGGGAACAGAGGGGTTCCCCGGCGGGTGGATCCTGGGGGG
>CAVTWW010000007.1:0-531435 GCA_963738495.1 uncultured Actinomycetota bacterium | reverse complement strand
TCCACCAGCCGTGGCGCGACCAGCGAGCCACCCGCCGCTCCGGCTCGGGCGAAGGCACCCACCGCTCGGGTTCGGGCGAGGCCACCCACCGCTCGACCTTGTCGTCCTCGGCCACCGCGGACGACCACGGTGGCTCGCGCTCGGGCAAGAGCGGCTCCGGCCGTGGCGGTTCCGACGACAGCGGCCACGGCAGCTACCACGGCTGAGCCGCTCCATGAGCCCCTGCCAGCACTGAGCCTGATCTCCACCAACCGGTCTTGTCGTCCTCGATGAACACCCATCGGGCAGCGTCGTCGGCCTGCGCGGTGCTGATCACCTGGACCGGGCCTTCGGCGCACCCGGGCGACCGCCAACCTGGTTCGCCGCCCCGCAACGGGACCGAGTGGCAGAACCATCACCTCGACTAGCCTGGCGAGGTCGCGCGGTTCGAGGACGGCTGGGACGTGACCCGCCCGGTGCAGGCCGAGGTGTTCGTCATCTGGCGCAACGCCGACCTGCTCGAGCTGACCGGCCCCTGCGGCGCGGACGCCTGGTACCTCGAGCTCGGCGAGACCGACCACCCGGTCGAGGTGGTCGACCGCGTGGTCACCGACGTGCTGGGGGCGCCCCGACTGGTTCACTCCACGTCGTGGCGGCAGCGCCCCGGCGGGCTGGTGCTGACCTTCATGGTCGTGATCGGCCCAGAGCTGGTGGGGGCCATGCCCAGCGTTCCTGTGGCGCGATCCGTCCTGGCTCGCTCGCAGGCGCGTGCGGCCCCCGCTGCGATCAGCCGCTCTCAGGTGCTCGAGCACCGTCTGCGCACCTCGCCTGGCTGGCCGTCGACGATGCCACCGTCGCCCACGAACTGGACGACGAATGGCGGCACCTGCTGGCCGAATACGTTCCCGAGCCCTTCCGCAACCTTGGCTGACTGGAGATCCCGATGGCCGAACCCGAACCGTCACCTGAACCCGCGCGCGCTGACCTCACGGTCCGCTGCGCCTGCGGATGGCAGGCAGTCGGCACCGAGGCGCAGCTGATCGAGGCCACCGTTGAGCACGGTCGACGGCTGCACAACATGCAGGCCACACCGGACCAGGTCAGGGCCATGATCGTCACGCCCTGACCGGGCCCTGCGGTGAAGAGTGGGTCGCCGGCAGAGGCTGCTGCTGGTGCCGTTCGCGATCCCGGCCGCGGTGACGAGCGAGCCTGGGTCGGCTACGTCCCCCAGCCATCGACGGGCCCCGAGGGGTAGCTGCACAGGAGCGCCAGCATGACGACGCCATGGACGTAGCGCGTGCGAAACGACCCAAGGGGTGACCGGCCGGGTGAGCCGGCCCGCCCTGTCGACCCAGGCCTCCCCGCTGATCGGGCACGACGGGCCCGGCGTCGCAGCCCGATCAACTGAGCGGTGGCGGTGTTCGCGATGCAGAAGTAGCAGGGGAAGAGCAGCAACGACACAGGCCACCGCAGAAGTGGTGTCGCCCAACCGGATCCCCGAGGACCCCGAGCATCGCCACGCCTACCAGCAACGCATTCCCCCAGGTCAGCCCACCGACCCCGCGACGCCCAGCACGACGAGGTTGCCGATCGCCTGCCCGGCAAGCACCAGCAGGCTCCACGTGACGCCGTCCGCGCCGTACCCACGGCTGCCGGGCCGTCGTCCTCGACCGCGAGCCGGCCCCGAGCGCTGACGAGCCAAGGCTCGCGCTCGCTGTGCCCCTGTTCGCTCATTTGGTCCTCGGGGCGGCCGGCGACTGGCAGCGCCTCGCCCGGCTCGCCGAGCTGCTACGGATCGACTGGCGAGACGTGCTCGGTGCACGGTGCAGTAGCCGCAGGCGGCAGGCACGATCCGGTCGCGTGCCGCCCGGGCGGTTGTGGCCGTGCCATCACGATCTCGGGATCACGATGACTCGGCAGCGCACTCCCGCGGCTTTCGCCAGACCGGCGTCGCCGGTGACCAACGAGCAGCCGAGCGCCTCGGCCGCAGCGACGTAGGCGGCGTCGTAGGCAGTGAGGTTGTGGCGCAGCTGCGCCCACTGGCCAGGACGCCCGACGGCCCGCGGGCCTCGCGTTGGCGCTGCACCTCAGCGGCAGTTTCGCCGGCAACGGCACGGTTACCGTCGCTACGACCGGTGAACGAATCGAGGACGGCGACATTGCGCACGCGATGGGCCTGGGCCTCCACCAGCTCGAGTAGGTACACCTGCAATGACTGCCCCCGAGCCCGCGCCTGGGCGACCAGCGCCTCACGGACCTCTTCCGAGACACCACGGATCTGGATCGCCCAGGTCGACCATCTGCTGTCTCGTCCTCACCAGGTGCCGTCGTTCGGGTCCGTCCGCGGCCAGGTGCCACCGAAGACCCGGTCGACATCACCGCGCGGCCGGTGCCACAGTCGACCCATGCCGTTGGTCGACCTTCTGCTCAAGCGTCCCTCGCACACGCCCCAGGCTGACGCCGTCCGGGGGCTGGACGACGGGGTCACCATCTACTGGCGTGACGGATGCCCCTTCTGCCTCCAGTTGCGCTGGGCCACTCGCAAGCACGCCGGGCGGGCCACCTGGGTCAACATCTGGACCGACCCCGAGGCCGCGGCCTTCGTCCGCACCACCAATGAGGGTGGGTTCGAAGTGGTGCCGACGGTCGTCATCGACGGCGTCCCCCACACCAACCCGGATCCTCGCCTGGTCGCCGACCGGTTGGCCCGTGCCGGGGGTCGGTGACCCAACATCCCGGCGCCTCCACCGCCACGGGCCTCCACGATGATGCTGGCGGCGCCGTCCGGGACCGTGACCCGACGATGGTGCCGCTGATGAGCACGAACGACCCAGGGGCGCCGGAAGGCCCGGCCGGACCGACCAGACCCTGAGCGCCCGTCGCAACCCGTCGCCCCTGGGGGGCAGGGCTGGCCCGTGGCCCGGCCGGGCGGGCCGGCAGCGGCAGCGGCAGCGGGGCAATGGGGCAGGTCTTCCAAGCTGTGGACCGCGATGGACGCCAACTGGCCGTCAAGCTGCTGCGCGAGGACATCTCCAGCCAGCCTGGACTGATAGCTCGATTCATCAACGAGTCCGAGGTCTTACGAGGAATCGACCACCCGAACGTGGTCAAAGTCCACGATTCCCTCGTGATGAGTGCGTCCAACCGGCCGGCGGCGATGATGAGGTCCAGCGTGGGTCTGGCAGCCGGGACAGCGGTTCGACCCGGACCCGTCTCGCCGAGGGTGCTCACGGCGATCGTCACCGTCACCGTCGAACCGTCGACGTCGACGTCGACGTCCAGGCTGTAACCTTGGCGCACGAGCTCGACCTGCCAGCCGAGCCAGAGGAGAACCGTGATGCGTGTCGTCGCCGCAGCCGAGCTCGAGAAGATGACCCCGTCCGAACGTCACGAGAAACTTCATGGCGTCCATCGTCCGCGGCCTAGATCACCTCACGCCTGAGCGGCGTGCCCGCCTCGGGCGAACCGCACCGCGGGTCCTCGCCCAAGAGGCAGCACACCAGAATGCCCGTAGGGCAGCAGGTGTCGTGACGCGCCTGGTAGTGCGAGCAACGCCGGACTTCTTCGCCGCCCTCGATCACCAGTTCGGAGAGCAGCGCGGCCCGAACGGTGAGCCGTCAGCGGTCGACTCTCGCACGTTGACTGCACCGAAGGCCACTCCCCCTGCCGGGTGGTCCTTGGTGGTGACCGTGGCAACCTGCTTGTCGTCGATCCGTACCGTGATCGCCGAGCCGGCGAGGGCGACGTTCAGCTTCATGGTCGCCATGACCGCTCGGCAGCCGTGCACCAGCACCTCGACGCCGCTGCGGTCGATGGCGGTGTGCAGCTCGCGCAGGCACAAGGGCCGTAGCGCCGCAGGTCGTCGGTGGGACCCTCATGTGCCTGCATGTGGGTTGAGGCAGGTGTCGATGGTGGGCTACGTCTGGGCTTCTGCGACGTGAGGATCGTCTGCGCAATCGGCAGGCAGCGGCTCGGTCCCACTTTCCGTGGCCACCACCCGACGGGCCGAGGCAGCCCAGCCCCACATGAGTGGCAGCAGGGCGCTGCCGAGCGAGGTCACGGTCGTCGCCGCGAACAGGAAGGGGATGAAGATGATGAGCAGAACGGGTGTGACGCGCGGCCGGAATCCGTTGCGCAGCAAGACGATCCCGAACGGGATCCCGCCGAAGCCGATGAGCAGTATCGCGCCGATGCCGATGACGAACATCTGGTCCATCCACGGTGTGAGGTAGTCCCCCATGACCGACAAGGTCATGAGTGCGTAGCCGACGAGGGCAACCCGCCACAGCCACCGCTCCGTCCCGGCCGGCCGGCGCCGCAGGTAGACGAGGTACGCCGCCGCAGTGAACGCTGCGCACGCCGGGATCCAGATCTTCCCGTAGGTGACGTAGACCGTCCACGGGTCGCTCCAGTCGAGCAGCGGTCGCAGTGCCCTGGTCGCGGGCTCGCCCCACGCCCGAGCTAGCGGTGACTCCTCGAAGTCGTGTGGGTAGGCCTGTGCCCGCGCGAGGGCGTGGACCTGGCCGACCACGGTGCCCACCGCGGCCATGACCCAGGCAAGAGTGCTGATCCGCCTCGCGGCCGATGCGGTGATGTCCATGGTCGTGCTCCTTCTCTCAGGGCGTGAGGCCCTCGAGTCGATCGGCTCGTTCCTCGACGGTAGGAACGCGGACCATCCCCGCGTCGTCATGCACCGGCACGACATCGGGTGGACCACAGCACGACGGAATCGTCCTCCTGAAGGAGGACGACGGGCCCGCTCGCCGGCAGTACCGTCGAGGCGTGAGCCGCAGGAACTGGGCGTTCGACGTCGCCCTGGCGGTGGCGGTCGGCCTGCTCGGCCAGCTCGAGGCTGTGGTGGGGCGTCGGGTCGACCCACCGCCAGGGTCCGCTGTGGGCACAAGCACTGCTGTACGCCGTGACGGCAGCCCTTCTGGTGGGTCGACGGTGGCGACCGCTTGCCTGCCTGACCGCCATGGTCGCCGTCAGCGTCGTCGAGTTCGTGCTCGTCGGCTCCCCCGAGGGGTTCGGCGTCAGCGCGGCGCCCCTCATCGCCACCTACACGGTCGCCAATCCAGCTGGCCCGTCGTCGCTCGTGGCTCGGCCTGGCGTTGGCCATCGTCATGCACGTCGCCTGGGCGGCGTTCGACCCGATGAACGCCGACATCGGCCGAGCGGGTTGCCTCCTGGTCTGGCTGAGCCTGGCGGTCATCGCCTGGCTGCTCGGCGCGCTGGTCCGGGGCACGCGGCTCAATGCCGAGCAGCGCCGGGTCAACCGCGAGCAGGGCGCCTCGCGGCCGTGGCGGAGGAGCGGAACCGGATCGCGCGGGAGCTGCACGACGTGATCGGGCACAGCGTCTCGGTGATGACGGTGCAGGCCTCGGCGGTGCGTCGACGGCTGCGGCCGACCAGGTGGTCGAGCGCGAGGCGCTGGAGACCGTCGAGACGGTGGGTCGGGAGGCGATGGCCGAGATGCGCCGCATGGTCGGTGTCCTGCGGCAGGAGGGCGACTCCCCGAGCTCGAGCCTGCGCCCGGGCTATCGCAGCTGGACCGCCTGGCCGAACAGTTCCGGGCGTCGGGACTGCCCGTAGCGCTCTCGGTGACGGGCGTCGTCGCGCGAGCTCGCTCCGGGGCTGGACCTCACGGCATACCGGCTGGTGCAGGAGGGCCTCACCAACACCCTGCGGCACGCCCACAGACCCGCACGGTGCCGAGGTGGCCGTGAGCTACGGGGACGACCGGCTCGAGGTGGCCGTGCGCGACGACGGCCAGGCCGCCTCCGACGCCTGGCGACCGGACGAGACGCGGCAACGGTCTGCTCGGGATGCGCGAACGCGTGGCCGTGTACGGCGGCTCGCTCGTGGCGCGGAACCGGCCCGAGGGCGGCTTCGAGCTGGTCGCCTACGCTGCCCCTGGAGCCGGCATGAGCTGCCGTCGGGCGACGACGTCGGATCCGGTCCCGATCACGGTGCTCGTGGTCGACGACCAGGCGCTGGTGCGCTCCGGCTTCCGGATGATCCTCGAGATCGAGCCGGACCTGCAGGTGGTCGGCGAGGCCGCCGACGGCGAGCAGGCCGTTTCCCTGGCCGCGTCCCTGCGCCCAGACGTCGTGCTGATGGACGTCCGGATGCCCGGTGTCGACGGGATCGCGGCCACCCGGACGCTCATGGCCGACCCGGCGTGCCTGGCGCGCGTGGTGATGCTGACGACCTTCGACATGGACGAGTACGTCTACGAGGCGTTGCGCGCCGGGGCGAGCGGGTTCCTGCTCAAGGACGTCCAGCCGGAGCTGCTGGTGGCAGGCATCCGGGCCGTGCACGCGGGCGAGTCACTGCTGGCGCCGACAGTCACCCGGCGAATGATCGAGTCGTTCGTGGCTCGTCCACGGGCCGTCGACCCGATGTCCGGCCACCGAGCTCGCCACGCTGACGGCCCGCGAGATGGACGTCCTGCGACTGATCGCCAGCGGGCTCACCAACCGCGAGATCGCCACCGAGCTGTTCGTCTCCGAGACAACCGTCAAGACACACGTCGGGCGGGTGCTGATGAAACTGGGCCTGCGCGACAGGGTCCAGGCCGTCATCTACGCCTACCAGCACGGGCTCGTGCCGCACTAGCCGCGCCGAGGACAGCGGGCGTCCCAGTCGCACCTCGCGTGGTGAGTCGACGAGGTCGACACCGCCACCCGCACCGCCGTCACACGGCTGCGGTCGTTCGAGTACTCGTGGGGCGAGATCGCGGGTCGGCTGGGGACCACCCGACGGGCGGCACAGCAACGCTGGGCTGCGGGCTGTTCTCAGGCCGGTGATCACGAATAGTGTCCACCAGGGGTACGGGCAGGTGCCCGTGATCACGATGCCGGCGGGCAGCGCCCTCGCCGTTTGCGTGGTCGATCGCGTCAGCGTCGTCCGCCCAACGTGACGGAGGCTGCCTTGGTCCATCCAAGCTCCTTGAGCACGACCGTCCCGCCTGTGCAGGAGCCGCGAGCCGAGCCGGAGAATGCGCCTACGCGTGCATACACGCCCGGTCGGATCTGGTCTGCAGCTGGCTGAGTGAACTCGACGACCGACTTCGGCACGGCGTCGCAGCTCACCGCAGTCCCGAAGTACTCGCTGAAGTTGATCCCGACGACGGCGACGACATGCTCCTTGGGCACCCGCAGGCTTCCGATCCACGTGTCGATCCCGGTCTCGGAGCTGGAGATCCAGGCGCCCCACCACTGGCCATTGCTGTCGGCGTTGAGCTTCCACATGCGGTATCGATAGGAGAAGCCCGGCTTGAACGTGTAGGCCATAGCACAGGTGTGACCCTGCGACTCACCGTTCCAGGCACACCGTTTCGAGGTGACATCGCCCGAGGAAGCAAACGCTCCCCACAGGGCGAACACGGCCGTGTCGCCCGTGCTGCCGTCGCTTCGGTTGCCGTTCGTCTGCAGGCCCATGTACCCGGCCCACGACCCGGTGTCGCCCCAGTCGAAGGTCAAGGCCCAGTAGGTCGACGCCCCCTTGGTCTTGGGGAGGACGATCTGATCGATGTTCTGTCCCGCCGTCACCGGGCCGTTCTGGTTCCAGTAGACGTATTCGTTGGCGTTCTGATGCTGGGCCGCTGCCGCAGGCGTGGCCGACACGATGAGCGCAGCCACAGTGGCCGTCACCAGGGCAGCAATGCTCCTGCGGTGAGATCTCATGCTTCCCCCAGCGTTTCTCCCCACCCCCCAGGGAGGGGAATCCAGTGATCACTTGACTACCTGGGCGTTGTGTCGCGTGCGCTCTACCATGCGTGACACAACAAACTCGATCTTTGCCGAGGCGTGTCCGAAATGCAAGGGTTTCCGATGAGTGGGGCCTGGACCGAGACTGGCTGATCTTCTCCGTCGCCGAGGGCAACCCCATGCGGACAACGAACACAACCGCCGCCCACGCCCCCATCATTGAGCGGCTCGATCCACCGGTGGAGCTTCTGCAACGAGAGCGTGCCAACGTCGTGTCAGCCTTGGCTCATCGACCCGGAGACCTTGACGGTGGCACTACCTGCGACGTCAGTAACGACTTCGAGCGTTCCCTCGACCGTCCCGATGTTGCCTGCCCCGAACACCACCACGAAGCAGGTGCCCTGTGGCTCGAGTGTCTGCTTGAGACAGGTGTCCTTGTCCATGAACAGATACGGCCCCTTGCCCAAGGGCGTGCTCGAGGTGTTGACGAGCTTGGCGCCGACTACGGTGACCGCGACGAGGTTGGGGTTGCTGAATGTCTCCACCCCTGCTGTCTTTCTGCCGGGAGCGAAGTCCTTCACGAGCAGCGAGGTGGGATTCGGCCACCTCGTCCTAGTGGCGCCACAACCGCGCGGTCACCGGACCAAGTACCACTGCCGGTCGACCAGCCACCGTGATCGTGACCTGCTCCCCCGCCTCGGCCCGACGCACCAGGTCGCCGGCGTTCTGCCGCATCTCACGCAACCCCACCTCAGACGTGACGTGACGTGACGGCTGACCGCCGAACGGGTCCCGCGTCAGAGCGCGGACTGCCAGGGGTCGATGCCGCGCCCGCCAGTCACAGTGCCAACGCCGCGGCCGACGCCGTCGCTCCTGGGCCGCCTCGACGCGACCCAAGGCCCGGACGGCGTCCGGCGCAGCTCACGAAAGGCCGTCGCCGCTCACCACCTCGTCCGTCACAGCCGACGTCCCCGCGCCACCTCGCTCGAACCCCTCACAACAGCGCCGACTGCCAGGGAGCTCAGTCACACTTGATACGTTCAATTGGGTGCCTCAGGCGTGTATCAACTCCAATCTTGATCACGCCTCGTCGCCGTCTCGAACAGTGAGCGGCTCTACCTCAAGGTCGCGACCGCTGCGCTCGCCCTGCGCCGCTGAGCCACGGATATGCCATAGTTGTGGATCTCCAAGCGCGTCGTGAAGAAGTACGGCATAACTCGTCGCCAGTGGTGGGAGTAGCAGCCGTGGACCCGCGCACCTGACCAACGGCGCAGGCGTCAGGCCAGGCGGTCCCACAGGCCGTGGCCGGTCAAGAAGGCGTCGACCTCGTCGAGCTCGACGTCAGCGTTCTCAGCCGGGCCGCCCGCCTGGCCGGCCACCCACCACGACCTGGCGGCCCTCGGCGAAGACCGTGCACGCCTCCTCGGTGCCGGCCAGAACGACGGCCAGGCGAAGCCGCCGTCCGGTCTGTCGGTCTGCCTGGGGGGAGATCGTCACCCGACCATGCTCGCTGCCGACACCGGCTACTCGCCGCCGATGTCGACGTGATAGGCCTCGTGCACGAGATCGCCGGCGAGGCCGCGATGCTGGGCGATCTGGTCGAGCACCGCCCGGACGGCGTCGTGGCGCCCTTCGTGCCCGGCCGGCGACCCGGCCTCCGTCAGCGCCGTCGCCAGCTGCGCGAGCTCGGCCGCGATCTGCCGGTGCTCGCGCCGGATCCGCGCCACCTTGGGGGCGACCCTCGGGACGTCCACGATCACCTGCGCCAGCAGCCCATCGGCGTCCTCGCTGCGCTGCACGTGCAGCTGCCAGGTCCGCAGGAGCTCTTCCACCGCGGCGGCCAGCTCCGCCGTCGAGGACGGCGACCCGCTCGTCGCCGCGCCGGTCAGCGCCCGCTCGACGACGGCGGCGCCACGGCCCAGCTGGGCCCGGCGCCGGCGCACCCCGGACAGGTCGGGCGTCGTCGTGGACGGAGCGTCGTCACTCATGCCGTCACCTCGCAAGCCTCACCATCAGTGGACCGCACCACAGGCTGTCCGCGCCAGAGGCAGTCGGTCAGCAGGGTCGAACAGGTGGCTCAGGTCGCCGATGCCGATGGAGGCCCTGGCATGGAGGGAATGGGCGGAACGGAGTGAGAGAACCCTTCGTCCTCCGGGAGGACGACATGCGTCACCCCGCGGGCGCTGATCGGGATCGCTGTGCCCAACCGCTGCCGTAGCTCTTCTGCCCTATCTGAGGAGGGTCTGACCATCTCGACCACAACGCCCGACCTGTTCGCACTCACGTACGCACGGGAGATGCCCAGCTCGGATACCAGCTGTCTGTCGGCAAGGATCGCAGAACTGAGGGCCTCGAGCTGGTCCATCGACCATGCCCGTTCGACAACCGTGACGCGAAGCCCTGTGGCTCGGGCCTGCTCCATCAGGCTCTCGTTCTCGGCGCTCACCCTCCCGTGGACGTAGACGACAATGGTCGCCGGGTATTCGACGGATACCCCCAGCAGCTGCGGATCACGGGAGTCCTGAAGTGTTGTAGCAGCTTCTATGAGACCCGGCGCAGCACCCGGCATGGAGGTCGACCCCGAAGCCGTGACGGGGGCACCTGTCTCAATCCCGCCGCCAGCGGGAGACTGCTGGCCGCACGCCGCGAGCGTGAGAGCTGCAAGGACCACGGAGGGCGTTCTCCACCTCACAGGGCCTCCTCTACGGGATGCCACGCCCGGTCACGATCTGCCGCGGTCACCGCGTGAGTCCGCCGTCCATGCCGCTCATCCTCTCGCGAGCTTCGGCGGGTCGTAAGTCTTCTCGACTCCCCTGAAGCTGTGGACGTTGACCCAGAGCCGCGAGGCCATCGTCGAGCGGCTCGCCCGCGGGCCGACGTCCGCCGGCGATCTCGCGGCGCCTACGTCACTGTCACTGACCGCCGTCCTCAAGCACGTCCGCGTGCTCGAGGAGGCGGGCATGGTGACGACGGTCAAGCGCGGCCGTGTGCGTGAGTGCCGGCTACGCGACGACGCCCTCGTCGCCGTGGCAACGTGGACCGCACAGCAGCAGGCGCTCTGGTCGACCCGGCTGGACGCTCTCGGCACCCTTCTGGAGGACGCGTGAGCACGGCCCCGCTCCTGTCGTTCGACCTGGACCGCACCTACCCCGCGCCGCCCGAGCGAGTGTGGGCCGCCTTCACCCGGGCCGAGCTGCTGCAGCGGTGGGCCTGCCCCCACCCGGACTGGCGCGTCTCGACGTGTGAGGTCGACGCGCGTGCGGGCGGCGGCTACCGGCTGACGTTCGGCCCCCGCCCGGCCGGCGACACCTACCGCGAGACGGCGACCTTCGCGGTCTTCGCGCCCGTGACGCGCCTCGTGCTCGACGTGCTCACCGAAGGCGAGGGCACGGCCGAGCGCTCCCGCTGCACGGTACGGCTGCTGCCGGTCGAGGGCGGCACCCGGCTCGAGCTCACCGTCGAGGGCCTGTCGGGCACGGCGGCGGCCGAGCACCTGCGGGTGGGCTGGCAGTGGTGCCTGGAAGGCATCGCCGCGCAGCTCGGCAGCGACGACCCGCTGCCGACCATCACGGCGACCATCACGCCGGTGCTCGTGGCCGACCTGCTCGTCGAGGGCGCGCGGATGCCGGTCTACGTGCACGTCATCGACCATCCCGACGGGCGCGTGCTCGTCGACACCGGCCTGACGCAGCTGCACCCGGCGGTGGCCGACATGGATCCCCGCCTGGTCCCGCGGAGCGAGCAGGACGTCGACCTCACCGGCATCGACATCGTCATCAACACGCACCTGCACTTCGACCACTGCGGCGGCAACCACCTCTTCGCCGGCACGCCGATCCACGTGCAGCGCCGCGAGCTCGACGACGCGCTCAGCCGGGACGACTACACGATCCGCGAATGGGTCGAGGCGCCCGGGGTGCAGTACCTGCCCGTGGACGGCGAGCTCGAGCTGCTGCCAGGGCTGCGGCTCGTGCCGGCGCCGGGCCACACCCCGGGGTCGCAGGTGGTCGTCGTCGAGACCGGCGGGCGTCCGATCGTCATCGCCGGCGACACGGCAGTCTTCTTCGGCGAGCTCGACGAGCCGCGCACCGAGGGTCAGCGGCTGGTGCGCGCCCTCGACCCCGAGCTGGTCTGGCTCTCGCACGAGCACGAGCCGTGGCGACCCCCGGGCGCCGCCGGCCACTGACGCCTGAGCAGCCCGTACACCCACGAGTCCGACACCTCGCCGTCCACGATGCACCTGGTTGTGGACAGCAGAAACGATCACCTGTGGCTCTCCGACAGGGTGAGCGTCATGCACCCCAGCCCAAGGGGACTGAAAGCCGGAAGGAGACAAGGCATGCCGGCCACCCTTGACCTCAGACGGGCCCTAGTCCAGATAGAGGATGCATCCCTAGATGGGATTGGGTAGGCTCTATGGCGAAGGAGATGCGCCGCCGCGACCTCGAGGCAGCCTTGTCGGCGAACGGCTGTTCGTTGGTGTCGGATCGAGGTCCTCATAGCAAGTGGAAGTGTCCCTGCGGACAGCATTCAGCGAATGTTCCTCGCCACAAGGTCGTGTCTCCCGGGGTGGTGGCCGACACGATTCGCCGAATGGGCTGTCTACCGAAAGGGTGGCTGACATGAGCCCGAGAAGGCCTTCAGCAAGGACGTATCACGTACGAGCGGTTCGCTGGGCCCGTGGCTGGGAGCTGCACATCACTGACGCCGAGGGGGCTCCGGTGGGGGTGACCCAGGTCAGGCGATTGGCTTCTGCCGAGGCCATGGTCCGGGACTACCTGGCCCTTGATACTGGTAATGACCCCGAGTCGTTCGTCGTGCAGATCGCGTCAGAGGTCGAGGGGTTGAGCGACGAGATCGCTGCGGTTCGAACGGAACAGCAGGCCGTGGCGGTTCAGCAGGCCGAGTTGGCCGTTCGTGCCAGGAACGTGGCGCGACGTCTCAAGGATGCGGGCCTGACCGGCTCGGAGGTCGGAGCGGTCATGGGCGTCTCGGAGCAGCGAGCCTCGCAACTCCTGAAGGCATCGGACAGGGGCTCCTCGACCACGAGCTGACGCCCTGATTCCCCTCATTTCCCCACTGTCGCAGCCTCTAGCGATCCAGGTCGGGCCCGGACGACGGCTGCCACTGACGCCTGAGCAGCCCGTACACCCACGAGTCCGACACCTCGCCGTCCACGATGCAATCCTCGCGCAGGGTGCCCTCGCGCACGAAGCCGAGCTTCTCCAGGACGCCGGCGGACGGCGCGTTGCGGGTGTCGGTCTCGGCCTGCACCCGGTTCAGGTCGAGGGTGTCGAAGGCCCACTGCAGCAGGGCGCGCCCGGCCTCGGTCGCGTAGCCGTGACCCCAGGCCGGCTCGTCGAGGCAGTAGCCCATCGACGCGCTGCGGTGGTCGGGGTTCGAACCGGACCAGGGCGCACCATCCGACGAACACGCCGTCGGACACCCGGTCGATGGCCAGCCGCGCCCCGCTGCCGTCCTGCGCCATGCGCTCGCACGCCTCGACGAAGCGCTCGGCCCGCGCCCGTTCGCGCCAGGGTGGGGCATCCCAGTAGCGCAGCACGGTCGCGTTGCTGTGCAGGGCGAAGAGGACGTCGACGTCCGCGCTTGTGAACGGGCGCAACCGCAGGCGAGCGGTCTGCAGCGCGGGGTGGGCGTGTCGGGGTGGGCAGCGCTGGGGTGGGCAACGACATGAACGCCATCCTGCCTTCCTTGGGCCAAGGCTGTACGTACGTGACGGTCCACGCAGGGCGTGCGGCGCCGCGCTACGGTCGAGGTATGGACAGGTCACCCCACCGCGGGATGCGCAACCGCTCTGCCGAGCTGCTGCGCCGGGTAGCCGAAGGCGAGCATGGTTCGCCCTCCCCCGCAACGGGACCGAGTGACACCTGAGGGGCACGGTGGGAGCTGACGTGTCGGCGCTGGCCGCCGGACGGCGCCATTCGGTCGGTCGGCGCTGGGACGGGACTGTTCTCGCCGTGGGCGACGGCGCGGCCGGCGAATGCCGGGTCGAGCGGTGGGACGACGTCCTCGCCGTGGCCGCGGGCAACGTCCATACGGCGACGAACACAGGCAGGTCTCACACGGTCGGACTTCGGTCGGACGGCACCGTGCTGGCGACGGGGTGGAACGGCGACGGGCAGTGTGACGTGGCCGGGTGGCGAGGTGTGACGGCCGTGGCCGCGGGCTGGCGCCGCACGCTCGGCCTACGTGCGGACGGCACCGTGCTGGCAGCCGGCCGGCGCACAGAAGGACAGTGCGACGTGCAGTCCTGGCGCGAGATGGTCGCCCTCTCCTGCGGCGACTGGCATTCGGTCGGTGTCCACGCGGACGGCTCAGCATCGGCCGTGGGAGCCGATCGGCGACGGCAGTGCGCCGTCGAAGGGTGGCGCGACCTCACCGCCATCGCCGCCGGATACCTGCACACCGTCGGCCTCAGAGTCGACGGACGGGCCGTGGCGACCGGAGACCGGACCACCGGAGCGTGCGACGTCCATCAGTGGCAGGACGTCGTTGCGCTGGACGCCGGCAGCTACCACACCGTGGGGGTCACGGCGTTCGGACGGGCCCTCGCCGTCGGCGACAACAACCACGGACAGTGCGACGTCGACGACTGGCGCGACATCGTCGCCGTGGCGGCCGGATCCACGCACACCCTCGGCCTGCGCGCCGACGGCACGGTCGTCAGCACAGGGAACAACGCCGCGGGTCAGTGCGACGTCGACAACTGGTCGGGAATCCAGCTCTCCAGGGCTGACTCGTGACGTGGGACGGCGGCCGACGCGGGTCGAGAGTCGAGTCGTGGTCGAAATAGCCATTTCTCCAACCGAAACGCGGCTCTCGCATGCACCCGTCCGGTACTCGGATGTGAACTTCAGCGCACTCCCGCGGCTTTCGCCAGACGGGCGTCGCCGGTGACCAACGAGCAGCCGAGCGCCTCGGCCGCAGCGACGTAGGCGGCGTCGTGGGCAGTGAGGTGGTGGCGCAGCTGCCACATGCGATCAACGAGCTCTACGGCGCCCACCTGCACCACGACCAGCTGCGGCAGGGCCGCGATCGCATCCCCAGCCCGGGCCGATGTCAGGGTTCCGCCGAGCACCTTGCCACGAATCGCCGACACCACCTCGACGATCACTCCAGGACGCCCGAAGGCCCGCGGGCCTCGCGTTGGCGCTGCACCTCAGCGGCAGTTTCGCCGGCAATGACTGACCCCGAGCCCGCGCCTGGGCGACCAGCGCCTCACGGACCTCTTCCGAGACACCACGGATCTGAATCGCCACCATGCATGCATGGTGCATGCATGGTGGCGATCTGTCACCCAGGTCGAGCATCTGCTGGTCGATCCCTGTCTGTCAGGGTGAGTTGAGGCCACGTGTCCGGACCCACTACGAGTTGTCGGCGGTGCTGCCATTCGGAGTGGCCGACCCCACTGTCGGACCACGCTGCCAGAATCAGGCACCAGGGGGCGGGCTCGCCTTCCGGCACGATCAAGCAGGGCCGCTCCGAAGGCGAGGTCACGATGCACGCATGGGCGATCGACCGGTTCGATGACCCTCCGGTCCTGCTTCTGTTCTTCTGGTTCTGCCTGCTGATTCTCGGGTTGATCGTTGCGGTGCGCGTACTGGAGTGGCTGTTCGGGCCCTACCGGAGGTGGGCACTGCGGCGCGACAGCAGGATTCTGGAGGAGTTCGGCCTGCAGCGGGAGATGCCTTCGTGGGTCGCGAGCTGGTGGCAAATAGATGGGAGGGAAGAGTATTCGGGTGCTGTCCATGGGCCGGTGGCTCGTGTGCTCAGAGCGGAGACACCGTCCTCGGCCGAGCGCCAGCCCTGGTTGGCTGCTCGACGTCGTGGCTACGACGTGTGGATCGGCAGCCTCGGCCAAGTGACGAAACGGGTGTACGCCGCTGGGGATTGGACCACGATCACCAAGCATCCACCCACCGGTCTGGTGCTGGTGGAGCTGCATGGCCCAGTCCTGCGAGATCGACTGCAGACCCGCGACCCTGTCGGGTCCTGGAAGTGGCTGGTGCGCGGGCAGATCCTTGCGGTTGCGCACGAGGATCCGAGCCTTCGTAGGTGGCCGGATCCTGGCGCGCTCTTCGGCACACCCCGCGCGCTTCGCCGCGTGCTTGCTGCCATGGACGACGCCGCCCTACTCGCAGACCTCCTTTGTGAGCCTGGGCCTGACACTTCGGGCGGAACCCGGCCCGGGCCTGGACTCCCATGAACACCACACCCTTCTCCACTCTGCACGTCACCTCGACGACGGCGTCCGGCCGGTCGGGGACCGACCAGGCTCAGCCGGCGGTCAGCACCACCAGGTGGGTGCCCGGCTCCGGTGAGCGAGCGCTGGTGCTCGGTGGCGGCGGATCGACCGGCAACGCATGGCTGATCGGCGTCGTCGCCGGCCTGGTCGAGGCCGGGCTGGACGTCACGGAGGCCGACTTGATCATCGGCACGTCGGCCGGCTCGACGACCGCGGCCCAGATCACCAGCGCGAACCCGAGCGAGCTGCTCGCCGCCACCCTGTCGTTCGCTCCCCCGCTACGGCCTGGTGCGGCCGGAGCCGCCGGTGGCGGCGGGCCCAAGAAGCCGGTGGTCGACCATCTGAGCAGGATGCGAGAGATCATCGCGGCCGCCGCGGACGCCACCGACCTGCGCCGACGACTGTGCGCGGCGGCGCTCGACATGGAGGCGGCCTCCGACGGCTCCTGGTCGGCGCGGTGGCGCGCCATGGTCGCCCCCCGGCTGCCCAGCCCGGACTGGCCGCAGCGTTCGGTGCTCATCACTGCGGTCGACGCCCGCACCGGTGAACCGGTCGTGTTCGACCGCGACAGCGGGGTCGACCTGGTGGACGCCGTCGCCGCCAGCTGCTCCAGTGGCCTGCCCTACGGCATCGGCGACAGCCGGTTCCTCGACGGCGGCTTCCGGCGATCCAGCGAGAACGCCGATCTGGCAGCCGGATACGGGCGGGTGCTGGTGCTGTCACCGTTCGGCGGAGCGTCACTGGCGCCGCCGGAGTGGGGCATGCAGCTGGCCGTGCAGATCGACGAGCTACGCGCCAGCGGCAGCAGGGTCGAGACGATCTTCCCCGACAGCAGCGCCGAGCACCTGTTCGGCGCCAACTCGATGGATCTGTCGCTGCGTGCACCCGCCGCTCGGGCCGGTCACGAGCAAGCCAGAGCCCTCGCCGAGCAGCTCACCGACTTCTGGCGCTGAAGTCCCCGACGGGTACCGTGGGGTCACCTGCCAGCCGAACCAGAGGAGGACCGTGTGCGTGTCGTCACCGCAGCCGAGCTGGAGAAGATGACCCCGGCGGAACGCCACGAGAACTTCAAGGCGTCCATCGTCCGCGACCTGGATCAACTCACACCCGAGCAGCGCACCCGCCTCGATCGCACCGCACAGCGGGTGCTCGCCCGCGAGGCAGCACACCAGAACGCCGCCGGAGGACAGCAGGCGTCGTGACGCGCCGCGTAGTGCGAGCAACACTGGACTTCTTCGCCGCTCTCGACTACCAGCTCAGTGAACAGCGCGGACCGAACGGCGAACCGTCAGTGGTCGACTTTCACACGTATGAGCTTCTACAGGTCGTCGAAGAATTCGCGACCGGCTGCGCAGAAGTGGGCCGCCCACATCCCTGCCCCGACGTACGCGATCGACGACCAGAGCGCCGTCGCGGTGGTCGACGGCGCCGTCCAGGTCATCTCCGAAGGGCAGTGGCACCTGTTCCAGCCCACGCCGAGTCAGTAGCCGGCTGAGTCAGTAGCTGAACGTCACGGCGGCGTCGTCCCCGATCCACTGCCACATCGGAACCGTGCCGGCGAGCTCGGCGCCGCCGATCAGGCGCTCGTTGTCGAGATGCTTGGAGTCGAAGCAGATCGGGCAGACGAAGTACCGCCCGCCTGCCGCGCGGAAGCGTTCGACGAGCGACTCCAGCGACGGGCAGCCGGAGCAGGCCACGCCTCGGGTCACCTCCTGGGTGGCCAGGCGCACGGCCTCCTTGGTGAGGAACATCAGTGTCTCGCGGCCGGTCTCGGCGGCACCGACGGCCACGAGGAACGCGACCGTGACCTTCTCGGGGTCCTCCAAACCGGTGGTGAGACTGATGACTGCCTTCTGGGTCATGGCATGCTCCGGTCCTGTCGTGGGTGAGGCTTCGTACCCCGCACGCTAGGAAGGCAGCCGCAGGCCCGGATACCGGTGAACTACCGTAGTTCGGGTCAGACCGGTCTTTCGGCGCTGCGGCCTACTCCGGCAGGACGGAGTGATCATGAGGACGTCGACCGGCCCCCTCGTCGGACGTGACCTGGCCCTGCGAACCGTCACGGACTGGATCACCGCGCGGACTACGGCCACGGGTGGCCCGAACGACACACCGCCGGCCCTGTTCGTCAGCGGTGAGGCGGGGATCGGCAAGACGGCGCTGATCCGGGCGGCGACGGACGGGTCCGCGTCCGTCCTGTGGGCCTCGGCCGCGCCCTGGTCGCCGACCCCGTACGGACTGCTGGGCCAGGTCGTCACGGGGCAGGTGTTCGCGGCTGCGACGGCTGAGGTGTTCGCGGCTGCGACGGCTGAGGTGACGGCGGCCGCCGTCCGCGACGCTCTGCTCGACACAGCGGCGCCGGCCGTCCTCGTGCTGGAGGACCTGCACTGGGCCGACGGCGCCACCCTCGAGCTGCTGCCCGCCCTGATCGAGGCGATCACCGCCGATCCGGTGGCGATGATCGTGAGCTACCGCAGCGACGAGCTGCCCCGAGCTCACCCCATCAGAACGATGCGGGCCCAGCTGCGCCGCCGCCGCCGCGTCACCGAGCTGTCGCTGCCCCCGCTGACGACGCCCGAGGTCGGCGAGCTGCTCGCCCTGCTGCTCGGCGCCCCGCCGGATCGGACCCTCGTCGACGCCGTGGCCGAACGCACCGACGGAGTGCCGTTCTTCGTCGAGGAGCTGCTGGCCGGCATGGATGCGGCCGGCTGGATCGCGCGGGCCGAGGGCCAGATCTCGCTGGACACGGTCCGGGGCGAGCCGATCCTGCCCGAGTCCGTCGGCGACGCCGTCCAGCTGCGCCTCGCCGGGCTGGCACCGGACTCGCGCCGGGCCCTGGAGGCGGCGGCCGTGCTCGGGGTGGAGTTCGACCTCGACGCTGTCGCCGTCCTGACCGGCCAGGACTGGACGGACGACCTGGACCACTGCGGGTTGCTGCAGCCACTGGACGGCGCCCGCCGGCGGTTTCGGCACGCACTGACCCACGAGGCCGTCTACGCGGATGTGCCCTGGACCCGGCGTCGCGTCTGGCACCTGGCCGCCGCCGAGCGGCTCGCCGGCACCGGGCCGGCGGCAACCCTGGCCCGGCACCTGCTCGCCGCGCGCGACTTCGAACGGGCTCGCCCCGCCCTGGTCGCAGCGGCCGACGAGCACCTGCGGGTGTACGCCTGCCGAGACGCCGCCGCACTGCTGCACACCGCCCTGGACACCTGGCCCCCCGGCGTCGACGACGACGCCCGACGCGACGTCGTCGACAGACTCGCCCGGTGTGCGGAGCTGTCCGGCGACCACCCCGCCGCGGTGACCGTGCTGCGCGAGCTGGCCGACCTGCAGACCGCCCCCGCAGGTTCCATCGCCGGCCAGGGCGCCGAGACGCACCGGCGGTTGGCGGTGCAGTACGAGCTGCTCGGCCAATGGCCCGCCGCGCTGGCGGCCCGGGAGGCGGCGGCGCGCGGCTTCGCCGACGCCGGAATTGCCGCACGGGCAGCGGCGGAGTGGCTGGCGATCGCCTCTCACCTGCGGTCCGCGGCGGGCTTCTGCGCGGCTCTGGAGGCCCTGGACCACGCCGAGGAGAATGCCCGGGCGGCAAGGCATGCCGACCTGCTGAGCCGGATCGGCGGTTTGCGCGGCAACGTGCTCGCCCGGATGGGACGCGGCGACGAGGGCCTGCCGCTGGTGCGGGCGGCCCTCGACGCGGCACTTGCCGGGGGCCTGACCGCCCCGGCGGCGGAGATCTACCAGCGCCTGGCCGACTCCCTGGAGCACACCGGCGACTATCGGGCGGCCGGCCAGGCCTACGACGCCGCCTACGACTTCTGCCGACTGCACGACGAGGGCGCCGCCGGGCAGCTGTGCCGCGCCTGCGCGACGGTGGTGATGGTGCACGGCGGGCGCTGGGACCGCGCGCTGGCGCTCAGTGCCGGCGTCCTGGCCGACCCCGATGTCGGCCCCCACGCGCGGGCGGTCGCCTTCGGGGTGCACGGCCTGGTGGAGGCGATGCGGGGCCGGACCCGGCAGGCCCGTTCGTCGCTGCTGGAGTCGTGGTCGCTGGCCCAGCGCATCGAGCTGGTCGCCATGGAGCTGCTGTCCACCTGGGGGCTGGCCATGGTGGACGCCGAGGACGGGCGGACCGAGCAGGCGGTGGAGGGGTACCGGCACCTGGTCGAGCACAGCAGCCGCACCCAGGAACGGCACTTCTGCGTGCCCGCGCTCCAGTTCGCCGTCACCTGCTTCGCCGCCGTCGGAGCCCGCGCCGACGTCGTCCGGGTCGTGGACGTGCTCGCCGACGCTGTCGACGCCACCGGCCAACCCGAGGCCCGGGCTGCCCTGGCTCACGCCTTGGGCGAAGGTGCCCTGCTGGACGGCGAGGCGCACCGGGCCGTGCCGCACTTCAGGCGGGCCCTGGACCTGCTGGCCCCGCTCGACCTTCCCGTCGTCACCACGCTCACGCGTCGTCGTCTGGGTCTCGCCCTCGCTTCCTGCGCATCGGGCCCGGACGACGAGGCCGCCGACCTGCTGCTGGCCGCCTATCGCACCGCGCACCGGCTGCGGGCCCGGCCTCTGGTCGAGGGCCTGGCCCGTGAGCTCCGTCAGCTCGGTGTCGAACCGGCAGCGGCAGCCGCACACAGTCCGCTCACCGCCCGCCAGGACCAGGTGCTGCGACTGGTCGGCGAAGGGCTGACCAGCAAGGAGATCGCTGCCCGCCTGTTCCTCAGTGTGCGAACGGTCGAGATGCACGTCCTCAGTGCCATGACCCGACTGGGCGCCCGGACCCGTGCCGATGCCGTCCGCCGACTCGGTGAGACCCACCCGCCCGCATCGTCGAGGCAGTAGGCCGGGGCACCTTCGCGCGGACGACGTCCCTCGTCGCCGTGGCGCGCATACGGAGAACTTCGAATGGTGCTGGCCGTCGCCGGCTGACAGCGTGACAGGGGACCCTTACTTTCTCGTTCAACTACCCCACGTCCGAGGGGACGCCATGACCATGCCGACGAGTCGAGGCCCTGCCACCACTCGATCCCTGGCGGTGATGACGCTGCTGACGGTCGCGGTCGCGGGCTCTGCCCTGACCGGTGTCGACGGGGCTGCTGGCGCCGACGGCACTGCCGGCGCCACGCGCGGCGCGGCAGGTCGAACTCAGTCGAGCCCCGCCGATCCGGTGCTCGCCTGGAACGTCACCAGCGCGAGCATCGCCTTGGCGGCCGGCAGCTTCCAGCCCGAAGGGCTCATCAGGCTGGCCTCGGTGCAGGCCGCGGTCTTCGATGCCGTCGTGGCGATCGACGGCGGCTTCACCCCCTACGTCGCCCACCGTCGAGGCCCGCGCGGGGCATCGGTCGCCGCTGCGGTGGCCACGGCCGCGCACGACACCCTGGTCGTGCGCTTCCCGACTCAAACGGCTTCGGCGGACGCGAGCTACGGCACGGCGCTGGCCGCCATCCCGGACGGGCCGGCCAAGTCCGACGGCGTGGCAGTGGGCGCCCAGGCCGCGGCCGACGTGCTGGCGGCGCGCAGCGGGGACGGCCTGGCCGCACCCGTCACCTACGTCTTCGGATCAGGCCCGGGCGTCTGGATCCTGCCGACCGACAACACCAATCCTGCGATGCAGACGCCGCAGACCCCATGGGTCGCGCAGATGCGTCCCTTCCTCATCGACCGCGCCGACCAGTTCCGGCCCGGGCCTCCTCCGGCCCTGACCAGCGCCCGCTACGCCCGCGACCTCAACGAGGTCGAGGCCTACGGATCAGCCACCTCGAGCGTCCGTACGCCGGCGCAGACCGACGTCGCCAGGTTCTGGACGGCGAACGTACTCACCTTCAACAACGCCGTCGCCCGCCAGATCACCACCGCTCTGGGCTTCGACGCGGCACAGACCGCGCGGGCCCTGGCGCTGAACATGATGATCGACGCAGACGCCCTCATCACCTGCTTCGACGCCAAGTACCACTACTCGTTCTGGCGGCCGTTCACCGCGATCCGCGGCGCGGGCACCGACGGCAACCCGGCGACCACCGCCGACCCGACGTGGGTGCCGCTGGTCCCCACCCCCAACCATCCGGAGTACCCGGCCGCTCACGCCTGCCTCAGTTCTGCCGATGCTGTTGTGTACGCCGCGTTGCTGGGCACCCGACACATCAACCTGTCCATCACCAGCCCCGCCACCGGCACCACCCACTTCTTCGCCACCCCGGCAGACATCGACAACGAGGTGATCAATACGCGGGTCTGGGCGGGGCTGCACTACCGCACCTCCGGCCAGGTCGGCATCCGGCTCGGCACCGCGGTGGCGAACGCAGGGCTGGACGACGCCCTCGCCCCGACGGACCGCTGACGTCCACTCACCGCTGGCGGCCCACAAGGGGATCGCCGTCTTCCTGGCCGTCACTCCAGTGCGGCCTCGCACAGGCGCACCGCTTGGGTGCGGGAGTGAGCCCCGACCCGGGCGTACACATGCTCGAGGTGCTTCACGACGGTCGACTCCGCAACCCCGAGGGCTCGGGCGATGGAGGCGTTGCTGCAGCCGTCGCGAACCAGCAGCAGCACCTGCCGCTCGCGCGGGGTCAGCTCAGGCCCGTGACGAGCGACCCGCCGGAACGCCTCTTCGAGGTGCGGCGCCAACAGGCGCAGGACGACGTCCCGATGCGGATCGTCCTTGTCCTCCGCCACCGGGGCACGACCGTTCGACGGCTGCTGCGGGAACTCGTCGAGGGGCTCGGCGAGCATGGCGTGGCAGGCTGCCAGCGCCACGTCGAGGCCCACCAACCTGGCCAAGGCGACGATCAGGTCATGCAGCGCCTCGGGCCGGTGGTCCATGTCGGTCAGACCGGCCGCGGCGTCCAGCACCGCTGTCAGCTCAGCGCAGTTCACAGTGCCCAAGAGGTCCATGTCATCCCCGGCAGGCTCCGGCTCACGCCCCTGTCACAAGGCCTGAACCGCCCAAAACCTTACCCCGCACCGGCACGGTGAGCGCCTGTCGCAGGCTGGTCGACATGCCGCTCTGCAAAGGATGCCGACCAGTACCAGAACCATGGGCCAGTGGCGGCTGGTACCGACGGCGGGCGAGAAATGAGGGGTCAGCACGTCCCCTCAGGGCGACCCCCTGTCGAACAAGGAGCCTCCGATGCGCCGCACCGTCCTTCTCCCTCAGCCGCGGCAGCCGTCGCGGTCTCGAGCCGGGCGACGACTCCAGCACCCGCCGCGCCTCGGGCGCGGCCACCCACCGGTCCGGTTCCGGCGAGGCACCCACCGGTCGACCTCGACCTCGTCGTCCTCGGCCACAACTGACGACCACGGCGGTTCGCGGTCAGGGCACGGCGGGGCGGGCAACGGGCCGGCTTCGACGTCAGCAGGATGACCAGAGGGCCGAGTACGGCAACGCCCACAGCCGCCGGCCGAACGGCAGAGCTTGGGTGCCGGTATGGAAGACGACGCCCGTCGCGAAGCGATCACCCAGCTTGTCACGCAGGAACTGCAGCCCGGCGAAGTCTGCTTGCGAGACCGAGCCGGTCGCCTTCACCTCGAGCCCAGCGACCCTACGGTCCGGGGTCTCGAGTACAAGATCGACCTCGATTCCGTGCCTGTCCCTGAAGTGGAACATGCTCGCTTCGACGTCCGCCCAGACCAACTGGCGCCGCACCTCTCCGGCCACGAACGCCTCGAACAGCCCCCCGGCAGCGTCGCTGACCGCTCCAGGGGCCATGGCGCGGGCGGTGACATTGTTGAGCCGGGCGGCAAGCCCGGTATCCAGCAAGGCCACTTTCGGGCGCCCCACGACGCGCTTGGTCAGGTTGTTCCCCCAAGCAGGCAGCCGATGGATCAGGTACAAGGTCTCGAGCAGGTCTACGTAGGGCGTCAGGCTCGACTCGGAGATCTGGACGTCGTTTCCGATCCGAGCCTTGACGAGCTCACCGGCGTTGTTCGCGGCAAGCAGGCGCAGGAGCGTCGGCAGCCTGTCCAGCTGAGTGAGACGGCTGACATCCAGGGCATCCCTGGACACGATGCGCGTGACGTAGTTGTCGAACCACGAACCCCTTCGTCTCCCCGACCGAGACAACGCCTCTGGGTAGCTTCCGGCGCAGATGATCTCTAGGTAGTCATCGCGGCTGAGGTTCCCCGCGAGCGCCGAGAACGACGATTCGTCCCCGCTGAAGAGCAGGTCTGCGAAGCCCTCCCGGGTTCCCTCGATCTCCCCCCGACTCAGCCCGTAGAGTGGGATCGTCTCAGCGCGCCCGGCAAGGCTCTCGGCGCCGGACAGTGCGAGCAGGTCGGCTGACCCCGTGATGAGAAAGCGCCCCGGTCGTCGGTCCTCGTCGACGGCATCTTTCATCGCTCGCATCAGCTCAGGGACTCGCTGAACCTCGTCGATCACCAACATCCCGCTCGTCTGGCGCACGAAGGCGTCCGGGTCGGCTTTCGCCGCGTTGTAGGCGAATGCCGCATCGAGGGAGACCACGCGTGCATCGCGGCCCATCACCACCTGGCGGACAAGTGTGCTCTTACCTACCTGGCGAGCCCCCTGCACCACGGTGATCGGGGTGTCTGCCAACGTCTCATCGACGAGCGCCTGGGCGTATCTGGGCCGCATCCCCTGGGACGTTCCTGATTCCCTCACAGCACGCATCCTAGGGCATCTGACCTGCTCAAATGCCTCACGGCCCGCAGATTCGCCGGACCTGCGTCGCAGATTCGCCGGACCTACGTCGCAGATTCGCCGGACCTACGTCGCAGATTCGCCGGACCAGCGCCGCAGATTCGCCGAGCAGGGACCTGCAGCCATGACGGCCGCGCCGGATCACGCCTGGCGGGGGGCGTCGGCCGTCCGGCGGCGGGGATGGAACACGGCGAGCATCACTATGAAGATCACCGGTAGGAACACCGCGGTGGTGACGTTGCGCAGCCCGACGTCGCCGGCGGCCAGGTGGGCGACCGTGGCCACCCAGTCCAGGGCCTGGGCCAGGAGCGTCGTGTTGATCCAGGCCTGGTGGCGCTGGGGGTCGCGGGCGGCGACGATCACGCCGAGCCCGTAGCCGAGGAAGCCAGGGCTCGAGCGGGCAGGACGACGTGGTGAGGCCACCTCGTCGGCCTCACCACGTCGACGACCCGATTCAGATCAGGTGTCCCGCAGCGGCATCAGGGTCACCACCTGCGTTGCCGACTAGCGGCTGGCGGCCAGTGCGTTCACCAGTCCGGTGCCGTAGAAGTTGTTGCTGCCCCGACCACCGGCGCAGACCTGCACCGGTGCACCGAAGAAGTCGACCCCAGGATCCAGTGCTGCGGGGCAGCCGATTCCGTCGGCGGTGTTGCGCAACATGGCCACGACGGCCCCCTGCGGCATACCCGGATGCGCTGCACGAATGAGGGCGGCGACGCCGGCTGCATGCGGGGCTGCCATCGAGGTGCCGTTCAGCCAGGCGTAGTAGTTGCCGTTGGCGTCGACCACGAGTCGGCCGATGGAGGCCTGGACTGCCAGGTCGGATGCCGTGGAGGAGTAGGGCGACAGGACCCGTCCCCGCGAGGAGTCGGGCGTGGGGGTCTGGAACCGCGAGCCACCGGGCGCTGTCACGTCGGTGATGTTCCCGTAGGAGGAGTACCAGGACAGGAGGTTCTGGGCTCCCGTCGCCGAGACGACGACGACGCCAGGGATCTCGGTGGGCAGGACCACGCAGCTGTTGTTGACCGGCCGGGTGACGGCTGCTCCCGGCGGGAAGTCGGGGCTGATCTCGTCGAGGACCGGGTGGTTGAGATCGATACCCTCGTTCCCCTCGGCAGCGACCAGCACGACCCCTCGCGCCTGCGCATAGCGGGCGGCAGCGGTGATGGCCTGCACGATCGCCTTCTGCTCCTTGTCGTTGCGGCAGTTGAAGAGCCACGGGTCGGCGAAGAAGCTCATGTTCACCACGTCGAGCCGCTGGTCGCCCGCGTACCTGAGGGCATCGACGACCGACTGCGTGAAGAAGTAGCCCGCAGCGGTTCCGGCCTTCAGCACCACGATCTTGGCCTCGGGGGCGACGCCGCTGATGCCGAAGCCGTTGATGGGCGCCGCCATCGTGCCCGCCGTGTGGGTGCCGTGCCCCGCGTAGTCCTGCAGCGCAGCCTTGTTCGTGCACACCCCGGGCGTCACCTGCTCTGCAGGCAACGACGTCGGCGTCGAGGCATAGATGAAGCTGCAGGACGCCGCGAGATCGACATTGGGCATGATGTCGGTGTGGGTGAGGTCGATGCCGGTGTCCATGTCACCGATACGTACCCCCCTGCCGCGGTTCACCGCGTAGGAGCCGGACGTCGTGGCGCCGATCGCCCGCATGTCCCACTGGCACGCCCCCAAGGCATCGGGGCTCGCCGTGACCGGGACGCCGTAGAGGGCGGCACAGGCAGCCGCCTCGGCCGCCTCGGTGTGCGTGCCTGCGGGTGCCGTGGTCGCATGACCGACCTGGGTCACGCCGAGTGAGGTGATCATCACGACCGCCCCGACGAGCAGCCGATACGTCCTGCCCTTGCCCATGGCCATCACTCCCTGTCTCGTCAACGGCGAGTGACCGCCGTCGCCAGTGCCCGGTCACGAGCAACGTAGCCCAAAGCAGGCGCAGACCTCACTGGATCGGGGTGACCAGATTCCCAGGCCCACCAGGCAAGATCCCGATCGGCAGGCTGCGCCGGTCAGCTGGCCGCGGCGGTCAGCTGGCCGCGGCGGTCAGCGGGCCGCGCCGGCCGCCGTCGCCTCGGGAACCTCGAGCAGGCGTCCGGTGGTGACGTCGTACAGGTAGCCGTAGACGGGGATCCGGCCGGGGACCAACGGATGGTTGCGGATGCGCGTGACGTCGGCCAGGACGCTGGCGGGCTGGTCGGCGATGGTGAGCCAGTCGATGTAGGCCCCCTCGCTCGAACCAGGACCGGTACCGACGTCGGTGAACCCGCCGGCACCCAGGGCGGCGGTCTCGAGGCTGGACGAGAGCAGGCCCCGCATGACCTCGTCCGTGAAGAACTCCATGCCGCAGTTGGTGTGGTGGACGACGAACCACTCGGCGGTGCCGAGCAGCTTGTACGAGATGACCAGCGATCGGATGGCGTCGTCGCTGGCCCGGCCTCCGGCATTGCGGATCACGTGGGCGTCGCCCTCGGCCAGTCCTGCGTACTTGGCGGGGTCGAGCCGAGCATCCATGCAGGTGAGGACGGCGAACTGTCGCCCCGGCGGCATCGGCAGCTGGGCCTTGGCACCGAAGGTGGCGGCGTAGGCGGCGTTGGCGCTGAGTACCTCATGCAGAACGGTCACGGTATGTACTCCTCGAGGTTCGGGCTGACCGGGTCGGACACCCCGTGACGATCCACTCTATTCACCCGATTCGCCCAGCGGTGCCGCTGGAGGCGTCACGCGCCGAGCTCGTCGCCGGCATCGCACCTTGTCGATCTCGTTCCTGGTCGAGTGTTCTCATTTGGTCGTTGGGCCCCACCGAATGGTCGCAATTGGTCGGGTGGTCCTCACCGAGTGGTCACACTTGGCGGGTCGATCGGTGGCGGTGGCGGCAATCTGGGACCACTCGATGCGCCCTGGTGGGGGTGTGGCCTTGCGCCCTCCGGGACGACGAGGGCCACCGAGATCAGGGTGACTCCCAGGTCGCGCACCTTGGCCAGCAGACCGTGCAGCTCCGCCTGGTCCGTCACCGGCCGGTCAGGCTGGTGGTGCCGTCAGCGTCCTGCGTCAGAGTCAGCCCTCCGAACCAGGCCGACCAGCGGTCGTCGAGGTGCCCGTCGAGCCGCAGCGCGTAGCAGGCGGGCCCCGCACGACCGGACTGCGCATCGACCGGACTGCGCAGGACCGGACTGCGCACGACCAGGCACCGCTCTACCAGGCACCTGCGGCTCGGGTGCGGGAGCCATCAGGTGGCCACCGTCGTCCTGGCTCGGACGGCACGGTGGCCGGTGCGCCGGATGACGACCTCGGCGACGGCCAGGTTGACGACCCAGGCCGGCACCCAGCAGCAGGTCGTAGCTGCGCTCGCCGGGGCCGAAGACCGCCGTCCCGATCCCCAGGGTGAAGCACCTGGGTGCCGGCGCCGAGGGCGAGGGCGTAGGCACGCGTCATCCACGCCTGATGAGCGGCGACGTCGCGCCGACGGATCGCGGTGACTCCGAGCACCAGACAGGCGGCCAAGGCCGAGCCGAAGAGCAGCCTGAAGGCATGGCTGAGGGGACCGGTGCCGGGCTGGCGGGCGTAGAACTGCGTCATGAACAGTGCCGAGAACGCCACTGCCAGACCCAGAACCACCAGCACCCGACCCGCCCGCCGGTGCCAGCGGGGCCACCGACGACGGATCGTGGCCGAGAACTGGAACGCTCCGAGCACCGCGTAGGTCAGCCCGCAGACGATGTGCACGATCACCGGCAGCGGCGAGACGGTCAGGCGCGGGTTGGCCGGCATCAGGTGCGGCCCGCCGAACACCTCGACCAGGCGCATCGTGCCGGTGACCGCGGGCACCAGCACCAGGGCGAGCAGCGCGAACGGCACCCACCCGGTCGGGCGAGCCGACCGGGTGGGTGCCTGCGCGTGGATCGCGGTCACTTGACGCCGGCCGGGTCGAGCTGCGAGCCGCCGGTGGCGGGCAGCGGCTGGACGGTGGCGGGCGCGGCCGGCTGGCGCCACAACGAGTAGCCGAGACCGATCAGGGCGATGCTGGCGGGGACGGCGAACAGTCGGTAGTTGACCTGCGGCAGCAACGCGACCCCGACGGTGGCGGCGGCCCCGACGCTGAGCAGCACCGACGCCCACCGGGCGAGCACGTTCGCCCGGAAGATAGCGATGCCGAAGAGCACTCCCCCACCGATGTAGGCGATGCCCGAGACCATGCTGAGCGGCTGCATCAGGCCGATGTCACCGGCGGCGTGACCGCCGGAGGCCACCGCGAGCACGTCGTTGACGTAGCCCGGTTCGCTGCGGGCCAGGGTCGGCAGCACGCACACCGCGATCACCTGGGTGCTGAGGATCAGCAGGTAGCCGGCCCCGAAGAGCAGGTAGCCGAGCAGGCCGAGCACCCCGATCTGCTTCACCTGCCGCAGGTAGATGCCGGTGATGCCGACCAGCGACAGCACCGCCATCACGATCTTCGTCGACTCCCGCAGCGTCCACTCGGTGGTGGTGACGAAGTCGGCGTCCAGATGGGGGTGGTTGATCTGGACGGCGATGAACAGCAGCCCCCCGGCGACGGCGCTCAGGCCGGCCGCTCGGGTGAGGGTGGTGGGGGTGACGGTCATGGCGGGCTCCCTGAGTCGTGGACCGAGACCGGCGGCCTTCGGTGTGCTTCGAACCTAGGCAGCGGACGGGGTGAGGCCGCGTCACCCGATGATGTGACCGCCTGGGTGAGACCTCGTTGGGCGCTTGCCCACTATTCAGCGTTACTATGTACCGGTAGTCAACGACACTGAGTACCAATGACGTCCGCGAGAGCCCGGGAGGTCGTCCCATCGGCAAGCAGGTGACAGAGATGCTCAAGGGGACGCTGGAGGGGATCGTCCTCGCGCTCCTGGCCGGCCAGCCCGCCTACGGCTACGAGATCACGGCCTGGCTGCGCGAGAAGGGCTTCGCCGACATCGCCGAGGGAACGGTCTACGCCCTGCTCATCAGGATCGAGCAGCGCGGCCTCGTCGACGTCGAGAAGGTCCCTTCCGAGAAGGGGCCGCCGCGAAAGGTCTACTCCCTCAACGCCCAGGGCCAGGCCCAGCTCGAGGAGTTCTGGACGACCTGGACCTTCCTCACCGAACGACTCGAACAGCTCCGCGAAGGAGGCAGACAGACGTGGCATGAGTGGATCGAGCAGAAGCGCCGCTACCGGCGCTACAAGAAGCGCATCGAGCCAGCTCCCGCCGAGCTACCGCACGGCGGTCGCCGGGCATCGAGCGCTACATCATACCATCTCGGCGGGATCGGTGACGGCGAGAGCATCCTGACGATGCTGGACGACCTCGCCGACCTCTTCGAGCAGGCCGCGGCGAGCGGGACCCCGGTCCGCGAGATCGTCGGAGACGACCCCGTGGAGTTCGTCGAGGCGTTCCTGCGCAACTACAAGGCGGGCAACTGGATCACCCGCGAACAGGACCGGCTGACCCACGCCGTCGACCAGGCCGAGGCCGAGCACCCAGGCGCCGAGCCGAGCACCCGAGCGCCGA
This sequence comes from uncultured Actinomycetota bacterium, assembly GCA_963738495.1. GTDB lineage: Bacteria > Actinomycetota > Actinomycetes > Actinomycetales > Kineosporiaceae > CAVTWW01. The sequence continues at coordinate 501,324 of CAVTWW010000007.1, read as the reverse complement.
GGACGCACGATGAACACCACGACGCCCAGTCGACCCACCAGGCGACTGGGATCCACGTGCAGGGTCTGGAGAAGTCGTACGACGACGCTGCACGTCCTGCGCGGCGTCGACTTCGAAGTCCCCAGCGGCAGCATCTTCGCCCTGCTCGGCTCCAACGGCGCCGGCAAGACCACGTCGTGAAGATCCTTTCCACGCTGCTCAAGGCCGACGCCGGAACGGCGCGTGTCGACGGCTTCGACGTCGCCGCGCAACCCGCGAATGTGCGGCAGTCCATCAGCCTCACCGGGCAGTTCGCGGCCGTCGACGAGATCCTCACCGGGCGAGAGAACCTGGTGCTGGTGGCCCGACTGCGGCACCTCGAGGACCGTCGGCCGGATCGCGGACGACCTGCTGGCCCGCTTCCAGCTCGTCGAGGCTGCCCAGCGAAGGGTGGCGACGTACTCCGGGCGGCATGCGCCGACGCCTCGACATCGCGATGAGCCTCATCGGCGACCCACCGGTGATCTTCCTCGACGAGCCGACGACCGGGCTCGACCCCCAGGCACGGCTCGAGGTATGGCGGGCCGTCAAGGAGCTCGCCGACAACGGCACGACCGTGCTGCTCACCACGCAGTACCTGGACGAGGCCGAGCAGCTCGCCGACCGGATCGCGATCCTGCACGAGGGCCGGATCATCGTGAACGGCACCCTCGACGAGCTCAAGCAACTGCTGCCGCCCGCCACGGTCGAGTACGTCGAGAAGCAACCGACCCTCGAGGACGTCTTCCTCACCCTCGTCGGCGACAACCCCAAGGAACAGCCATGACCTCACATTTCTTCGCCGACACCACCGCCCTGCTGGGGCGGTCGATGCGCCACATCGCGCGCAGCCTCGACACGATCATCACGACCACGCTCATGCCGATCGCGTTCATGCTGCTGTTCGTCTACGTGTTCGGTGGGCGCGATCCAGACCGGGTCGCAGACCTACGTGAACTACCTGCTGCCCGGCATCCTGCTCATCACGATCGCCTCAGGCATCTCCTACACCGCCTTCCGGATCTTCCTCGACATGCAGAGCCGGCATCTTCGAACGGTTCCAGTCCATGCCGATCGCCCGCTCGTCGATGCTGTGGGCGCACGTGCTGACCTCGCTGGTCGCCAACCTCATCTCGATCGTGGTCGTCGTCCTCGTCGCCCTGGTCATGGGGTTCCGCTCAGGGGCGGGCGCCGCGGCCTGGCTCGCCGATCGCCGGGATCCTGGTCCTGCTCACCCTGGCCCTGACCTGGCTGGCGGTGATCCCCGGGCCTGACCGCGAAGTCGGTGGACGGCGCGAGTGCGTTCTCCTACCCGTTGATCCTCCTGCCGTTCATCAGCTCGGCGTTCGTGCCCACCGCCACGATGCCCGGCCCGGTGCGCGCCTTCGCCGAACACCAGCCGGTGACCTCGATCGTCGACGCGATCCGTGACCTGTACGCCCAGCAGCCGGTCAGCACCGACCTCTGGGTCGCCCTCGCCTGGTGCGTCGGTCCTGCTCGTCGTCGCCTACGCCGCCGCCATGGCCACCTACCGCCGCACGACCACCTGAGGCTCCGCCTCCGGGTGCTTCCCGAGAGCCTCGGATCAGGTCTCGAGGGCCTCGAATGAGTCTCGAGAGCCTCAGATCAGTCCGCGCTCGTGGCCGCGACGCACGGCCGCGCGCCGGCTGGTGACGTCGAGCTTGGTGAAGATGTGCTTGGTGTGGGTGCGCAGCGTGTTGTGCGAGACGAACAGCTCGCGGGCGATCTGCGGTCCGGTCAGCTCGCTGTCGAGCAGCCGCAGCACCTGCAGCTCGCGCTCGCTCAGCACCTGCCCGCCGTGGCCCTGCCCGCCGTGGCCCCGCGCGGCCTACGGATCACGGCGCGCAGCGCGCGGATCTCGAACCGGCTGCCGTCACGGCCCGAGCTGGCGGCGGCGCCGTCCAGCCTGGTCAGCAGCTCGACGCCCGGTCGAGCGCCCCGCCGGGCGCCTGGTCGAGCGCGCCGCCGAGCGACTGGTCGGCGGCGCCCGGGTCGGGACGGGCCTGGTGCTGCGCGACGAGCAGCCGCACCAGGGTCAGCTGGTCGTACTCCCCCAGGTAGCCCGCATCGTCGTGACCGACACCCCGCGCTGCCGGGCCCACTCGGCGGCCGCCGCCAGGTCGCCCTGGGCGATCCAGATGCGGGCCCTCATCGCCCGCGATGGGCCGCACGTCGGGGAAGAACCCCGGCCGGTAGAGCCGCTCCGCCTCGTCGAGCAGGGCGATCGCCTGCTGCGGGTCGCCCTCGGCGTCGACCAGCCGGCCCTTGGCCACGAACCACCGGTAGCGGCTCTCGCTGCGCGAGGCCCGCGCCCGAGGGCTGCGGCCAGGTCGAGGTGCCAGGCGGCGCCGTCGAGGTCGCCCGCTCGAGTCGATCTCGCTGATGCCCACGTGCAGGTCGGCTGCCGCGCTCGCCAGCGCGTCGCCCTCGGCCTCGGCCCGCTGCAGCGCCTGCTCGTAGAGGCGGCGCGCGGTGCCGGTGCCGACCCGCGGCCAGCCACATGTCGCGCGAGCACGACCGTGCTGTTCAGCGCGTCGACGACGTTGCCGGCCGCATGCAGGCTCGCCACCGCCTGCGGCGAAGTCTGCCACCGCAGCCGGTCACGTCCCCCCGGGCCCACGCGGCCAGCCCGAGGAACCCGCAGGCTCCGCCCCGCTCGAGGTGGTCGCTGGGCCCGGCCAGCGCCAGCGCCCGCTCGGCGTGCTCGGCCGTGCCGGGCACGTCGCCGCGGGCCTGCGCGATCGAGGCGCGGAAGATGGCGATCGTCGCCGGCAGGGTGCGCTCAGTCGTCGTCGTCGGTACGGCGCGGCCAGCGCGCGTTCGGCGTCGTCCAGCCGCGCCTTCGACCGCGTCGAGGTCGCCGGAGACCATCAGCAGGTAGCCGGAGAAGACGCTGAGCACGGGGCTGCGCCGGACGGCGTCGTCCGGCAGCTGCCGTCAGCCAGCCCAGCAGCGTCGGCCTCACGCCGGTCGCGCCGGATCGCGGGCACGGCCCGCTCCATCAGGCGGACGGCGCGGTCGATGTCTCGCCCGGCCAGGGCGTGGGCGACCGCCTCGTCGAGCAGGTCGTGCTGCTCGAACCACTCGCTGGCGCGCCGGTGCAGCACCGCGCACCTGGTCGGGCGCTCGGCGAGCAGCCGGGCCCGCAGCACGTCGGCGAACAGGTGGTGGTAGCGGTACCACTGCCGCCGGTCGTCGAGCGGGACGACGAACAGGTTGGCGCGCTCGAGCGCTCACGAGCATGTCGGCGCGCGCCGTCGGCGTCATCCGACCGGTGACCGCGTCGCACAGCGGGCCGGTGAGCCGGTCGAGAACCGCTGTCGTGAGCAGGAACTCGCGGACCGGGTCGGGTCCTGGTGGCGCAGCACCTCGTCGACCAGGTAGTCGACGATGTAGCGGTCGTCGCCGGCGAACGTGGCGACGAAACCGGCGACGTCCTCGCGGCCATGCAGCGACAGGGCGGCGAGCTGCAACGCGGCGACCCAGCCCTCGGTGCGGGCCTCCAGGGCCGCGACCTGCTGCGGGGCAGGCTCAGCCCGGCCCCCGCGTCGAGGTAGGCGGCCACCTCGTCGTCGGTGAAGCGCAGGTCGGCGGCGCGCACCTCGGTCAGCTCGCCGCGCACCCGCCAGCGGGACAGCGGCAGGTCGGGGTCGGCGCGGGTGCCCAGCACGACGTGCACCTGCGGGGCAGGTGGTCGAGCAGGAAGGTCATGCCTTCGCCGACCTCGTGACCGTCGGCCAGGTGGTAGTCGTCGAGCACCAGCCAGAGCTCGTCCGGCGCTGCGGCGAGCTCGTTCACCAGGGTGGTGACCACCAGCTCGGTCGGCAGGCCGGACGACGACGGGGACGGCGGAGACGACGCCGATCAGCTGCAGGGCGGCCGCTCCGAGGCCGGGGACCGCCGTCTGCAGGGCCGCGACGACGCAGGTCCAGAACGAGCGGGGGTCACGGTCGGCCGCATCGAGCGACAGCCACGCCGCGCGGCGCCGCCGTCCGGCGTTCTCTGCTTCGTCGGTCTCGGCTTCGTCGGTCTCTGCTTCGTCGGTCTCGGCGATGGCGGGTGCGGTGGTCTCGTGCAGCCACTCGGCGAGCAGGGTGGTCTTGCCGAAGCCGGCGGGGGCCGAGACCAGGGTCAGTCGGGAGTCGGCCGCTCGACGCAGCAGCTCATGCAGGCGCGGGCGGGCCACCGAGCCGGGCCGCAGCCTCGGCGCGTACAGCTTGGTCGCCATCACCGCAGCGGTCATGGCACCCATCCTGGCGCAGGCCCGTGTCGAGAGCCGCACGGCGGGGTGGGTAAAGCACCGCGCGGCGGCGGTGTCGAGGGCCGCGCGGCGGCGGTGGGCGATCGGCCCGTTCACGCCCACCGCCGACGCGGTCTCGGTCCCCGCTCTACCCACTCACCCGCCGGGCCATCACCCCTCGTCCCCCCCGACGATGGCTGATGGCGTCGTTGCCCGCTCGCAGCGGCGTGGCCCTCCGGCAGGCACGGGGGGCCACGGTCGCCGCTGCCCGACCATCGTGAACGGTCGGCCTGGCGACGACCACCCAAGACACCCCTATGACCCCTAAAAGGGGGACGCAGCCGGGGGTATGTGTCACCCGTGGTGGGGGCGTCACGGAGGGTCGAGCAGCCCGTCCCGGCGGGCGGCCTCATAGAGGTCGGTCTTGGTGCGGGCATCCCGGCCCAGCTCGGCCCACTTGCGCCTGGCGCGCTCGACGTACTCCCGCGCGGTGTCGAAGCTGACGCCCATGCGTCGGGCGACGGCGGTCATGGTGAGACCCCCGGCGTACAGGGTCACGGCCTCGAGCTCGCGGTCGCTCAGGGCCGGGCGCAGCGGGTCCCGGGCCACGATCTCGGCCAGCTCCCGCGACGTCCACGTGTTGCCGGTCGCGGCCGCCTCGATGGCCGCCAGCAGCTCACGGGAGGAGTCCTCCTTGGCGACGAAGCCCGACGCTCCCGCGCCCAGGATCGCCTGCAGCAGGGCGCCCTCGCTCTCGCCGGAGACGATGAGCACCCTCATGCCGGCCGACAGCAGCGCATGGACGTCGCCGACGCTCACCTTGCCGTCCGCCAACCGAAGATCGAGCAGCACGACCTGGGGATGACCGCTGCGCGGGTGAGTGGCCAACCAGTCCTTGAACTGGACCAGGCCGGCGCAGGCGACCACGACCCGGTGCGCCCCGCGCACCGTGATGGTGAAGATGAGGCCTTCCCGGAAGAGGGCGTGGTCGTCGACGATTCCTACCCTGACGCCTCCGCCGCCACCCGTGGGGGATCCGGCGTCCAGGGCCTGGGGGTTGTCCAAGGTCTCTCCCATCGCAGTTCGAGAAGGCAGAGCTCACCGACGTCGGCGCCGACGACCGTCCAGCCTGCCTCGTGCGCAGCAGCCAACCCGCCGAACCTCTCGAGCGCGTCGACCGGAGCGGTGATCGTCACCTGCGGCGACGCCGGCTCCCCGAACTTGACGATGGTGACCGTGTCGCCGCCGGTGCAGGCGCCGATCGCGGACGTCACGATCGAGCCGAGTGCTGCCGCACCCTCGGCTGTGGGCACGTCGGTGTCCCCGACGCGCACGACCAGCCTGACCCCGGCGGCGTGGGCACACCGCAGCGCTGTGGCCAGGACGGCGCCGAGCTCACCGAGCCCAGGGTCCCAACGCGTGAGCTGACGCAACTGCGACTCCATCAGCGCGCACCGCTGCCGGACGGCGGGGGCGCGAGGGTCCAGGGCTCCGCCGGCGATGCCGTGCAGGAGCTCGGAGGCCTCCTGCGAGGCTCGCCCGATCTCGGCCCGCCAGGAGTTCTGGGCTGGAAGATCTCGCAGTCCGGCAAGGCGTAGCTGCCGCGTCGCTGCCGTCGCCGTGGACGCCTTCACGGCCAGCCTCGACAGATAGAGGCGGAAGAAGACCAGGGCCAGGACGACGATGAAGTCGAGGACGCCGGACATCATGGTCGACGTCCCACACCCTGCTGCGTCCATCGACCAGGCCAGGCCCGCCACTGCTGCCCAGAAGCTCACCAGGCCGCCGACCAGCGGCCACCAACCCCGAGTGAGGAACAGCAGGAGGGTGAACGGCACGAGCGCACCGTCGGTGCCCCACCAGGCCGGGCCGAGCCGGTCACACCCGGCGATCCCGTAGCCCGGCAGCACGACGATCAGTGGCAGGAGGGCGAGGATGCCCACAACGACGTTCCTGCTCAGCCACCCCTGGGCATCGGCGAGCCTGGCTCCGGTGACCGCCACGGCTGCCAGCACGCCGAGAGCCACCACAGAGCCTGGTGACCACGCATCAGCAGCAGCGATCAGGGTCAGGCACGAACACATGACCAGGAGGCAGTAGGAGAGGTGCTTCGCGAAGGGCAGGCGGACGGCGCGAAGGATCTGTTCCCGATCGAGGGCTGCCTGACCGTCGAGTGAGCCTGATACCGACTCGTCGTAGCAGAACCTGACCCGGGTGCCGGCTCCGGGAGCGGAGTCGACCTGGACGTCGATCCCCGCCGCTGCACAACGATTGACGACCGACAGGGCCAGCCCGCGGCCTTCGACCAGCTGGCCGTCGAAGCCGACGCCGTCGTCCGACACGACGATGTCGACCGGCCCCCGGCCGGCGACCTGGACCTGGGCCTGCCGGCGCCCACTGTGCTTCACCACATTGACGAGGGCCTCGTGGATGCCCCCGATGAGCGCCGTGCCGACCGAACTCGGGACCCGACCCATGATCGCGACGAGCTCGTCGGCACTGGCACCGTCGAGGGTGACCACCGGGTACGGCGGCCGTGGGGACCCACTCGTGATCGCAGCGGCCAGCGTGCTGGCATCTGGGGCCGTGACCGGCTCGGGCACCAGGATGCTGTCGGCGACCTGCGCGGCCTGGGCAGATGCCCGACGCACCTCCGTGGCATCGAGGATGTCGCCGTTGTCGGCCACAGCCCTCAGGGTGTTGAAGACGCTGTCGTGCAGAGAGGCGGCCAGCTCGGCGTCCTCGGCACGCTGCCGGGCCGCGAGCTCGACTGCGGCGCGCTCGTTCTCGGCCAGGGTCATGTCGGCGTCCGCCGCTGCGGCGGCGCGGCGGAGGGCGCGCGCCAACAGGAGTGCGGCTGCCCCGTCGCAGGCCGTGAAGGTGAGCGAGGCCAGGGTCGAGGTCATGGCGAAGTCTGCTGGACCGACCCCGATCGTGCGGGTGAGCATCAGCCAGCTGGACAGAACCGCCGTCAGGGTGATGATCACTACCGCCGACCGCTCCGCCAGGAGGAAGCCGGCGCACACGGCGACGAGCCCCGGCAGCCAGTACACGACGAAGGCGTTCTCGCTCGACGGAGCCGATGCCGACAGCAGGACGTCGGCGGCGCAGGCGAACGCGGCCCCGACCACCAGGACTCGGGCGTCGATGCGACTCCAGAGGCCGACCAGCACGCTGGCCGCCAGGCCGCCTGCGATGCCGGCGACGGCCAGGACCGGGAGGCGGAAGGTGCCGCTCGGCGCCGTCACGACCCCGTAGCCGTCCACCGTCAGCCACGCCCCCGCGAGCACCGCCGCCATGCGCCGCAGGACCAGGGCCACGGAGGCGCTCGGCCACCGCACCAGCGATGACGGGTCGACCTCGGTGTCCGCCATCGCCTCCAACCTTCTGTGCAACCTGCGATCAGGCTAACCGCCCCACCTGCTCGGTGGGCGCTCCGAAGGCCACCGTCATCCGGACGGCAGGGCCTGCTCCGCCCACCCCTCAGGCATGCTCGGCATGAGGCCCGTCGCGCCGAACGATCGTCACGATGTCAGCTGACGATCGGGAACGGGAAGATGTCGGCGACCACTGTCGCGTCCTGGGTGAGCACGAGGTCACAGGTCTGCCCGGTCAGGGACGGGGCGCACCCCGGCCCCCAGCCGGTGAACCCGAATCCGGCGATCCTGAGGAGGATCAGGCCCGCAGTGAGGCGAACCCTCACGGCCGTGGGACTGGTGATCCTCAGGTCGCATCGGCTCGGGCACGAGATCAGGCCGCTGTCGTCGCTGATCGCCCCGGCCGGCGGCGGGGGCGGCTCGTCCCCGCCGTTCGCACGACGACCTGCAACGTCAGGTAGCCGACGCCGTGCAGGTCGACGACGACGGCGGCGACGTCCTGGGTCTCGATGGTGAGCAGGGCATCGGACGAGCCCAGTGCGGTCGGCGCGAACGAGAGACTCACGGTGCAGGTCGCCCCCGAGGGCAGGGGCGATCCCGTGCAGGCCGACGGCCGTACGACGAACTGCGGGTCCGACGACCGGACGACGGCGATGACGACGTCCCGCTGGTTCGGGTTCGTCACGGTCAGCTCGGCCGAACCGGGGACAGTGCCCTTCGAGACGTCGACCTCACCGAAGACCACCTTGCCCTTGTCAGCCACGACCGGCAGCAGCGGGGGCAGGCTGGTCGTGGGTGAGTCCGGGGTCGAAGACGGCGGTGTCGAGGGCCCGCCAGGGGTCGAGGTGCTCGGCGCTGCCGTCGAGCTCGGCCCGGGCGTCGGCCCGGACGTCGACCCTTGAGCCGTGGTCGATCCAGGGCCCGAGGGGAGCGACGTCACAGAAGGATGGGCGACGCCGACTGAGGCCGAGCTGCCCGAGCCGCCGGTGGCGACCGGCAGCAGGCCCGTCTGGTGGACGATGCCGAGAATCACTGCCACGACGGCTGCGAACAGGGTCAGCGCCGGCACGGGACCGGGCCGGCGCAGCCACGGCTTCTTCGAAAGCGGCAGCGGCGGTGGCGGGGGCGGCAGCAGGATCGTGAGGTTGTGCTGGGTCACCTGCGCGCCTGCGACGTCGCCGAGCTGCTCACGCAGCCGCAGAGCATGCCCCAGAAGCTGCTGGGCCTGTTCGAGACGGTCCTCGCACAGCGCGAGAGTGCCCTGCTGGTGGGCGAAATAGGCCTGCGCACCCACATCGTTCGCCTGGACTGCCGCGTCGAACCCTTGGCCCAGGACCTGGGCGCAAGTCTGCCATCGCCCGGCGAGCATGAGGATCGGTTCGATCACCCGGACCAGGCGCACCACGGTGAGCCACTCCCCGCGTTCGGCGGCAAGACCCAGCAGGGTCAGAGCCGCCTCGGCCACCGATGCCGACAGGTGCGAGGCGGGATCGGTGCTGCGCAGCCATTCGGTGAGGTCGCGGGTCGCGGCCCCGGCATCGACGAGGCCCTGCAGGTGAGCGCGGTAGCTGGTCCCCTGGCACACCGGCAGGGCGAACCGGTCCTCGGCCTGCTCGGCGAGGCCTCGATCGAAGAGCTCCTTCAGGGCCTGACGGGCGTCGGCGACGTTGCCCATGGCCGCGACGAGGTCAGCCGGCAGTAGGGCGCCTGCAACCAGGGCCAACACCCCCATGGCCCGCCGCTGCGCGTCGGTGAGCCCAGTGACGGCCAGGCGGTCGAGTGCCTGCGGATCACGCTCGGCGGCGGCCGCCAGGTCGGCGAACGAGTGCCGGCCCGCACGCACCAGGCACGCGGCCTGACGCAGGCGCAACGGCTGCCCCCCGACGGCGGCCCAGACCCGTCCAGCGGCCGGCCGCTGCTCGGGCCCGAGGCTGCGGCCGAGCTCATGGTCCAGCAACGCCAGCGCTGCTGCCTTGTCGATCCCGGCCAGCGGCATCGAGGCCGGCGGCCCGCCCAGCGCCCGGTGCGGCCCCCCGATCACCAGGCAGCAGTGGGGCATCGCCGAGACCAGGGCGCGGACGACGTCCGCCGAGCACCGGACGTCGTCCAGCACGACCACAGCCTGCAGCTGGGCGAGCAGGTGGGCGCACTCGGCCGGTAGCGGCCGGGCATCCCTCGGCCCGTCGTAAGCCGCCGCGACGATGCGCTGCACCACGTCCGGCAGCGGGTCGTCGCCGACGCGCAGGTAGTGGTAGGGCGCCGCGATCCCGACCCCCGGACTCGCCGAGGCCACGAACCGCAACAAGGTCGAGACACCGCTACCGCACTCGCCGTACCACTCGATCGGGCGGTGCTGGGTCACTGCCTCGCGCACGCCGGCGACCTCGGCGTCCCTGCCCATGAAAGGGAACGGTGCGACCACCGGGGCCGGCGCACGAAGGGTGTAGGCCGTGGCCGGAACCGGCATCGAGCGGTCGAGCCGGTTGCCGTGGTCGGCCGACAGCTGGATGCGGACATTGCCGCACAGGATCTGCGCCATGGGATCTCCCTTCGGGATCCGCGGCAGGTCACCGATCCGCAGGCGCCAGGTGACCCGCGGCCAGGTGACCCGCGGCCAGGCGAGCGACCCACTGCGAGATCTGCGCCTCGCTCGGCACCTCGTGGACGGCGAGCAGGTCGGCGAGCTCCTGGGCCACGGACCGGTGCTGCTGCGTGGGCCGGTCGGGGCTCGCGGTGAGCTGCTCCTCGTCGAAGCTGACGACCACCAGGTAGTCGTCGATCGGTGCCGGGGCGACGGCCATGGCGTCGGCCGGCCGTGGTGGTGCCTGGTTCGTCGCCGGGGACGGCCAGTTGGCCTTGCCGTGGACCCGGCGCTCGTAGACCGCGTACCAGGTCAGCGCGATCAGCCAGTTGCACAGCCAGAAGACCAGCAGGCCGAGGAGAGCGACGACGGTCGGTCCGAGGGCCGACACCACGCCCAGGCCGAGGACGACGAGCAACTGGCCGATCTTGACCAGCAGTGACGGGCCCTTGTGACCCAGACGCCCGTGGACCATCGCGACCACTCGGACCGCGAACCACATCAGGCCGCGGGTCAACGCCGTGGACCCGGACTCCCGCAGGGCCCGACGGAACATGCCGTCGGCGTTCCACGGGTCGATGCGGGGGGTGGGTCGCTGCGACTCCCGCCAGGCGGCGTCGTGCAGCACCGCCGCCTCGGCATTGGCACCCGCGTTGTCGAGCAACCAGCGCACCGGTTTGGGGATCGACGCGAAGTCGGTCTGGAACCCCGTCCTGATGACGACGTACTGCCAGGAGCCCTGCCAGACCAACGGCTGCAGCAGCTCCCAGTTCTGCTCCTGGACGTGGGCCACCTTCAACGTGCTTCGGAACGGCATGACGAACTCCTTGCCACCGAGATCGGACATGGATGGTTCATGGATGCTCGGTCATGGACAGGAGCAGGTGGCGCAACGCTCTGATACGTAGGGCCTACACCTGACGACTACCGCGGAGTCACCACGCAGAACTCGTTACCGTCGGGATCGGCCATGACCACCCGGCTGACCAGGCCCTGGTCGAGGTCGAGGTCGAGGCCGAGGTCGAGGTCGAGGCGAGTCGCACCGAGGGAGAGCAGACGGTCGACCTCCGTCTGCAGGTCACTGTCGTCCGGTGGAGCGAGGTCGAGGTGGAGCCGGTTCCTGCCGGTCTTCGGCTTCAGCGGCGGACCGCCCCAAGTGATCTTCGGGCCCCCGTGCGGTGACCGGATCGCGGTCTCCTGGCCCTGGTCCCAGACCAACGGCCACCCCAGTGCCTGGCTCCAGAAGTACCCGACCTGCTGCGACCCGTCGCACGCCAACGCTCCGACGAACCCGCAGTCGGCGAGGAAGGAGTTGCCGGGCTCGATGACGCAGAACTCGTTGCCCTCGGGGTCGGCGAGCACCACATGCCCCTCCTCGGGGCGCTGACCGACGTCGATGTGCCGGGCCCCGAGGTCGAGCGCCGTGGCCACGATCTGCTGCTGACCCGACAGGGACCTGCTCGTCAGGTCGAGGTGCATCTGGTTGGAGCCGACCTTCTGCTCCGGCCTCGCTTGGAACCGGAGCCGGAACCCGGTGTCATCGCTGGGCAGCAGGGCGATCCCGGCGTCCGGGTCGTCGTCCGGCTGCCAGCCCAGAACGCCGGCCCAGAACCGCGCGAGCCGCGGCGGGTCGTTCGCGTCGATGCAGAGGGCGACAAGGTGACGGGTCATAGGGAGCCAACGCTAGGCCCAGGGACCGCCCACGCCAACCGGGTATCGCCTGCACCCGATGCCGGACCGCCCTGCAGCCCAGTCGTCGTCGAGTGGTCGCTCTTGGCCGCTTCGCCGGCCCCCGCCATCACCGAATGGTCACTCTTGGCCGCTTCGCCGGCCCCCATCTTCACCGAGTGGTCAAGGATTGCCGTCTCCGCCGCGCATGGGACGGCCATCTGCGACCACTCGATCGAGAGGGAGAGCGTTTAGCACGATCAGCGGGGTCACGTGTGCTCGACCACCCGACCACCGAGGTCCTCCACCGCCCGCGCCGCCTCATCGACCTCGGCGGCGCTCCAGTCGCTGAAGGTGGTGAACAGGTGCCGGATCTGGCCGGCCCGCAGTTCGATCGTCCAGGGGAACTGCTCGACGTGGGTCACTGCGAAGTACCCGCCGGCGCTCAGTCGACCGACCCAGTCGTCGGTCTCGAGCTCCCCCGGCCGAGGTCGCGGCGCTACACCGGCGCGGCGGGCGGCGATCGCCGAGACCCGCTCCCGGAAAGCGGTAACGGCTACCGAGGGGTCACTCTGCGGTGCCGACCTTGACCGCCGCTGCCGGCCAGCGCCGTCGCAGGAGATCGGCCAGGGTCGCGCCGGGCTCGACGGCAGTAACCTCGGACTCCCGAACACCGGTGCTCCCGCCGGCGCCGCGGACGCGAGGTGAACAGATGCTCGACCCGACCCTGCACCACGTCGAGTGCGGCGGCCAGGACAGCGGCGCCGTGCCGATGCTCGCCCTGCACGGCTGGTGGCCAGACCACCGGTTGATGCTCGGCTGCCTCGAACCGGTCTTCGCCGCCAAGCCCGGTTACCGGCGGCTCTACCCGGACGTGCAGGGCATGGGCGCGACCCCGGCTCCCCCCTGGTTCGTCGGCTCCGACGACATGCTCTCCGCCGTCCAGGGCTTCGTCGACGACGAGATCGGCGACCAGCCGTTCCTGCTGGTCGGGCAGTCGTACGGCGGCTACCTGGTGGACGGACTGGACGCCGACCTCGCCGAGGACTTCGCGACGACGTCCGTGGTGCAGACACCGCAGACTCTGCAGCGGTATCGCGACGAGATTGCCCCTGGCGTCGCGGTCGCAGACCCCGACGCCCTGGAGCGCGTTCGCCAGGGGTGGGCCTTGTCACCCGACCCCGACGCCGACGGCCAGCCGCCCTTCGAGGGGCCGACCCTGATCCTCGCCGGGCGACAGGACCACGCCGTCGGCTACCTCGACCAGTGGCGACTGCTGCCGCACTACCCGCGAGCCACGTTCGCCGTGCTCGACCTGGCCGGGCACAACCTGCAGATCGAGCAGCCCGCACTCTTCACCGCCCTCATGTCGGAGTGGCTCGACCGGGTCGTTGTGACGGCGCGCTGACTCGGCGATGAGGGGTGCCGCCGACCCTGAGACATGGACGTCGCGGCATTATGTCTCCTACCTCAGCTACGTCGCGGGCCTTACCCGCGTGTAGCAATTCCTTTCCCACGCGCTGCTCTTCTTGGATCACTCCTACACCATTGACCCCACTTCCCATTTCTCGGCCCTCCTTGTCGCCGACAACCTTCTTGATTCCATCCATGCAGTCTACATCGCCATCTCAACGTTCGGACCATCCTCCACCCCCTCCTCTTGGCCTGCCTGCAAAGCTTCTTCTACCGCGGTATCGTCTTCTGTATCTCAGTCAACACCTCTCGGAGATAGCACATCTTCTACCACCCATGCTTGCAACTTTCTAAACTTCTCTACCGCTATTGTCCGTAACATAGTTGGTAACTTGTGTCCACGCGGCGATCAGCAGGCCCCCGCCAGTGCAGTCATGAATGCCGGGAAACTGATCCTCTAGGTTCAACCGCCGTATGATGAACTCCCCGAGATGGCCTAAACAAGGTGAGGCTGGTGGGTGCTCACATTCTACGAGCATGCCCAAGAGGTATGCGGCCACTGCCACCAAGACCACCGCAATGGATGTGAGAATCCAGAAGCGCCGGCTGCGCTGGGTAAAGACTTTCATGATTACGAAATAATCCGTAACTAGCGCCGACGGCTGCCGCAAAGGTCGCGTTGACTCGTTGACTCGCGAATAGGTGCTCGCTTGGATGAGGTCGTTGACTCGTTCAGGAATGCGCGCGTGTGCCGCGCCTGCCAGGTCGAGATCTTGGTGTCCGATAGATCCTGATCGAGGGACTGACGATGTGCAACGCAAGGCCGAGACCAAGGCGATCGTGACGCGGTACCGGCGTTCGGATTATCGCCGAGAAGGAACGGTTCTGAACAAGTAGAGCTCCACGAGGGCCTGGCTCCGCAGCCAAGCCCGGAAGGCTTTTGCGGCGCGGTCACGCTGCGGGTGGTGCGCCCGCGCGTCTCAGCACCGAAGTACGGCCCGGTTGTTGTTGTGGCGCTGGTGGCGACGTCGGCAGCAACAATCGACCGCAGGTTGGGCCCAGTGAGACGATGTGGCGCCGTCCTGCGTAGAGTTCGACCTCTGCCCACCGCTTTCATGTCGGAATGCTCACCGGTCGTTGTGACGGCGCGCTGACTCGGCGATGAGGGGTGCCGCCGACCCTGAGACATGGACGTCGCGGCGTTGATGGGGCAGGTGGACCCGGCAGTGGTCGGGTCACTGGGGGCAGCCCTGAGCCTCGTCGGGTCCTGGCTCTACCTACGGGGCATCCGGCGCGGCGGCACCCTGCCGCACCGGGGCAGCTGGATGGTCTGGACGGTGATCGCCGTCGTCGCGGCGGCCTCGGACGGCGCGGCCGGCGGGCGGTGGAGCCTGCTCGTACTCGGGGTGCAGGCCCTGGGCACCCTGGTGGTCACGGCCTGGGCCCTGCGCTACGGCGTCGGCTGGCTCACCCCCACCAACCTGGGCATGCTCGCGCTGGCAGCACTGGGGGTGCTGGGGTGGACGACGCTGACCGATCCCACCGCGGCCGCTGCCTGCGCGGCGGCAGCCGATGCGGCGGGCCTGGTCGCCATGATGCCGAAGACCTGGGCCGACCCGTTCTCGGAGACGGTGTCGACCTATGCACTGGCGGGTGTCACCGGTCTGCTCGGCGCGCTCGCCGTCCACGCCTGGAGCGCCGCCCTGCTCTACCCGGTCTACTTCTGTCTCGGCAACGCCGCCACGGCGCTGGCCATCACCCTGCGGCGCCGCGGGTGCCGGGTACTTGTCCTCGCCCACCCTCAGTCGATGGTCCCTGCAGGGACGACCCACTGGGTCGGCTGGCCGGTCACGGCGGCGATGAGGTCGAAGTCGTGGTCGTAGTGCAGCACCACAGCCCCGTGACGCTCGGCGACCGCCGCGATGACCAGATCAACCACTGAGACAGCCCGCCACGACCCCTTGACGACCAGCTTGGACTGGACCCCGGCCGCACGGTCCCAGACCTCGTCCTGAGTGGGTAGCCACTCGAATCCGCGCAGTCCCTCTCGGATCCGAGCCGCATCGCTCGGCGCGCGGGCGCTGTAGAGAAGTTCGAGCTCGATCGCTCCACAGACTGCGAGGAGTCCCGCTGCGGACAACGGGTCGAGTAGGGCAGCGACCTCAGGCTTGGGCCAGCGCGCGAAGGCCGACTTGTCGACCAAGTAGCTGACGGCACTCATGCCGGGCGCCGGGTCCCCTTCGCGGGCGGGGCCGTCGCTGTCAGGTCGGGGAGCCCGCCGGCTTTGAGCCAGTCGACGAAGGACTCGCGCCTACGCCGCTTGATCACGTCCTCCAGGGCCGCGTTGACGGTGCCGACCTTCGTCGTCGTCCCCAGGATCGCGGCGGCCTGGGCCAGCTTGTCGTCGTCCAACTCGATCACCGTTCGGGTCATCGCGCCTCCCCAGTCCACACCGGCATCACACCTGGCTGCCGGTCATGATATCAAGAGTCGCCGCCGCTGACATCATGACATGGACGGCCTCCATCGTTCGGTCGACCACCTTCGTTGCTGCTGAACCGCTTTGGTCAGAACGAGGGCCGAGCGCCAGGAATGCCACCGGCGAGGCCGCCGACGTGGCCCCAGCCCGCCGACCCGTCGTCCCGCGCCGGGCGACGGTAGGCCGGCAGCATCAGCGAGGCGTTCTGCTCACTCAGCACGACGTGTGAAGGGCCGCCGGGTCGAGCCAGAGAAAGAGAGAGGCTGGACGACGCCTGGCCGGTGCCGGTGGCCACCACCTCGCCCTGAGCGACGTCAACCGGCAGCCCGTCGACTGTCAGGGTCACGGACAGCACGCCGTCCAGCACAGGCGTTCTCGCGCCGTCGACGTCGAGCTCCACGATCGGCCGGTGCACCGACTCCAGGACGTGGTGACCTACGTCGACCCGGCGGGTCGCTCCGCGACGACCGGCCGTCCCCAGGCACGCCGCCTGCACGCCGGGGTGTGCGTGCCACGCCGCCTGCACCAGTCCGCCGAGCGGCCGGCCCAGGTAGGCAGCGAGGTGCTCGGCCACCTGCCGGACGACGTCGAACTCCCTGTCGAGGCCGACCTTGTCGAGGACCCTCTGGTCGCCGTGGCCCTCGTCGAGGGCGGCGACGACGTCCGCCAGCAGTGCCAGCTCGACGAGCTTGTGGTACAGGGTGTCTGCCAGATGTCCCGGGTCGGCGACGAGCAGGTCGGCGATCGACACACCTCCGGCCTGCCGGCCCAGCTCGGCGTCGTCCGCTGTGCACCGGCCCGCCCGCGACGACCACGATCCGGGGCGAGGTCGGTGACGGTTCACCGGCGGCCCCCGGGTCCTGCTCGCCGGCCCACACCCAATGCAGGTAGATCCAGCACGAGAGAACGAGCAGGCCGAAGAAGGTGGCGACCGCCCACAGGGACACGGTCGACCGGTAGGGGTCCTCAGGGTTGATGACGGCGACGACGCCGACCAGACCCCGCCCGACGTGCGTGACCCGCTCCATCGCCCCATTCTGCAGCCCGGGCGACCCACCTGCCGTCGACGCCACCCGGGCGATCGACTCGACGGTCAGCCGGCCTGGGCGACGTAGACGTTGGACCAGCTCGGAGCCGCCGGCACCAGGTCGGTCGACTGCGAGGCGAAGACGACCAGCGCACCGTCCCCGGTCAGGGCCGGCCCCCAGGAGCCGGTGTTCGACGGGGTGTCGGCATACCCGTTGCCGGGCCCACCTGCAGCGGTGCGGCTGGTCAACCGGGTCGCCCCGGTCGCCAGGTCGCGCACGTACAGCTGACGGAAGGGCGAGTGCACCGGCGCGCCGGTCAGGTTGGTCGCCGAGGAGGTCAGCGCCACCCGGGAGCCGCCACCGGCCAGGTCGACCTCGAACACGTCACCGTCCGCGACGGCACCTGCCGGGGTGCGGTCGAGGAGAACCGTTGTGCCGGCGGTCAGGTCGCGCAGGTAGGCGTGCGATCCGGTGACCGGCGCGGCGAGCAGGTTGGTGGCCGAGGAGGAGTAGGCCACCGTGGTCGCGTCGTCGCTGACCGACGGCAGGTAGCTCGCCCCGGTGCCGCCCGCCCCACCGGGGGCGGCACTGATCAGGACGCTCGTGGCAGCGACCCGGCTCCACAGGTACACCTGGCCCACGTGGGCGACGTCGTCCTGCATGTAGGCCACGTGCGAACCGCTGGGGGTCATCCGGGCTCCCCAGCAGAACGCGCTGCAGGCCGCGACGTGGGTGGTCGTGGCCGAGACCAGGTCGCGCAGGTACAGGTGGGGGTTGGCGTCGCCGACCCCTGTGACCAGGTCGTGGGCGTCGGAGCTGAAGAGCACCCAGCGTCCGTCGTCGCTGACCTGCATCACGGTGGCGGCGCCCGCCGACAGGCCGCCGGCCGCCTTGACGTCGACGGCGGCACTGACGGTGCTGGTCGTCACGTCCATCACGTAGAGGTGCCAACCGGCCGGGCCCTGCTCGGCATAGCCGAGCTGATGGCCGTTGCGGCTCAGCACGAAGCCGGCGCGAGCCTTGCCGGCGGTGGCCGCGCTGCTCGTCAACGAGACCATCGAGCCGGTGGTGAGGTCACGCAGGTAGGTGTCGCCGTTCACCCCTGCCCAGTTGTCGTTGACGGTACGCAGCACCACGTACCGACCGTCGTCCGAGATCTGCGGCGGCGAGACGTCCTCGGCCTCCACTCCCCAGCCGTCGGGGCCGACGCTCGCCAGCCGGATGCCGCCCTGGTGGTCGGCGGGCGGGGTCGCCCGGTAGGTGTAGCGCCCGGCCGCCACCACCGGGCTGGTGCCGCCGGGGGTCACGACCCGCAGGTACACCGCACCCGCGGCGTGGGGCGGGGACGCCACGATCACCTCACCCGCGCTCGCGTACAGCACCTTCACCGACGTGGTTCCGAACCACACCCGGGTGGCCCGCTCCAGGTGGCTGCCCCAGATCCAGACGGTGTCACCGGCGGCGACCGGGCCCGTGGTGCGCGACAGCCTGGTGACGACCGGGGGCGCCTGATAGGTGTAGCGACCGGCTGCCACCGGCGTCTTCACACCCGAGACCACGACCCGGACGGCGACGGCGCCGGCCGCGTGCGGGGGCGCGGTGACGCGCAGCTTCTTCGCCGAGACGACCACGAGGTGCTTGCCGGCGACGCCACCGAAGAGCACGGTCCTCGTCCTGGACAGCTGGGTGCCGACGATCGTCACCACCGTTCCACCGCCGAGAGCCCCTGCGACGGGCGACAACCCGCTGACCGTCGGTCGGGTCGAGGCGGCGACGACCAGGGGTTGCGCGGCCCGCGGGACGGCCGGCAGGTGCGAGGTCGAGACGACCTGCGGACCAGTGGTGGAGACTGCTCGGGTACCGGTGACGGCCGAGGCAGCGGACGGCGCCAGGACGACCGCCACGCCGACGGCTGCGGCGATCGACGCACGCGTCACGACCCGACGACTACGCATTGTGTTCATTGTGTGACTCTATGGCACGGTATGGCGCGGCGCCAAAGCGAAAGCCCACCAGGATGGGCTCGATGCGGAAAGAGCTGACATGGACCCGCACGACATCGTCGCCGAGATGAACCAGGTGGCCGC
The DNA here is from genome assembly GCA_963738495.1 of uncultured Actinomycetota bacterium. Classification (GTDB taxonomy): domain Bacteria; phylum Actinomycetota; class Actinomycetes; order Actinomycetales; family Kineosporiaceae; genus CAVTWW01. The sequence continues at coordinate 482,412 of CAVTWW010000007.1, read as the reverse complement.
CGACTTCGCCCTGCTGCTCGAGAAGGCGACCCGCACCGAGCTCGACCGACGGTCGAACGGCACCCGCTGGACCAACGAGCAGCTGCTCTTCCACATGCTCTTCGGCTACCTGCTGGTCCGCAACCTGCTGCCGCTGGTGCGGCTCTTCGCCCGCCTGCCGGCAGGGGTGTCAGCGCGTTTCGCCGCGCTGCTGAACGCCGCGACGAGGCCGTTCCACGTCGTCAACTACGTGGGCTCCCTCGGCGGTGGGCGCGTGCTCGGGCGTCGCGGCATGACCCGCGTCATGCACTGGGTCACTGCTGACCTCTCCCGCTCCCTCGGCCGCCGAACCCCCCAGGACCTGGCCCGCGGCATGCACTTCCCGGTGGGGTGGGACCCCTACTTCCGCGACTACATGACCGTGGCCGACGTCTACCACTACGCCACGCAGCACTACGACCACCACCGCCGACAGCTGACCCTGGCCGACCCCACCGGGAGCGACCCGTCGACCGCGTGAAGGTCGGCTGCGTGAGGGTCGACCGCATAGGGTTCGGCCATGGTGGCCGAGGACGACGTCCGTCGGGTGGCACTGTCGTTGCCGCAGACCTCGGAACGCACCTACAACCGGCTGCCGGCGTTCCAGGTGGGCAGGGCCATGTTCGTCCGCATCCATGAGATCCCCGACGTCCTGATGGTCGGCTGTGCCGATCTGCAGGAGCGCGCCGAGCTACTGGCTGCGGAGCCGCAGAAGTTCTTCATCACCCCGCACTACGAGGGCTACCCGGCCGTCCTCGTCCGGCTCGGCGAGGTCGACCTGGACGAGCTCACCGAACTGGTGACCGAGTCGTGGCGGCTCAGCGCCCCCAAGCGCCTGCTGGCCGCCTGGGACGCCGAGCACCCCCACCGACGCCCTGACCCGTCCGCGACGCCCTGACCCGTCCGCGCAGTCGTGGCGGACGCGAGCCGGACCCAGTCTCCTCCATCGACAGTGACTCTCCACCGCACCGCGGCATCGGAGGTGGCGCCGATGGGAGGCTGAGCCTTCGTCGGCGGTTATGAAAGCAGGCCACCCCGTGGTCGGGCCAGGTGCCTGCACACCGCGTGGGTGCCTTCGGAGACCGGGTCGAGACGCCACCTGCCGCCGTACATTGATGCGGTGGATGAGGCACACTCCGACACTCTGCTGGTGGCGACCTCGGGTGGCCGGCTGGAGGTACTGGTCCGCGACGGACTCGACCAGGACCGGGCGCCCGTCCTGTACTTCCACGGGGGCCACGAGTCGGCGGTGACCGCACCCGCCGCCGAGGTGTACCGCGAGCTCGGCTACCGCGTGGTGAGGGTCTCGCGCCCCGGTTACGGACGCACCGACGTCGGGCCGCTGTCGCCCGCCGCCTTCGCCCCCCTGGTCGACGAGGCCCGCGCGGCGCTGGGCATCGACTCGTTCACCGCGGTCGTCGGTACCTCGTTCGGCGGCCCGCAGGCCGTCGAGTACGCCGGGCGCCACCCGGACCGGACCGGTGCGCTGATCCTGCACTCGGCCGCCCCCTCGACACTGCCGTACCCCGACTCCGCCGTCCAGCGACGGTTCGCACCGGTGATGTTCCACCCCTCGATCGAACGGCTCACCTGGTGGACGACCAGCCTGCTGCTGCGTCGCGCGCCCGGGCTCGGGCTGCGCCTGATGATGTCGTCGCTGTCGACGCAGCCGGTCTCGAGCTGGCTGCCGCTGCTCGAGGAGGCCGACCGGCGAGCCATGTGCGACGTGCTCGCCGACATGCGGTCCGGGCACGGCTTCGTCATCGACCTGTCCTACGCCGGCACCGACCACCGACAGGCCCGGCGCACCGCCCAGCAACGCCTCACCTGCCCGACCCTGATCACGGCCTCCCACCAGGACGGCGGCGTGGCCTGGGCCCACGCCGCCGACTTCGCCGCGACGATTCCCCGAGCACGCCTCAAGGAGCTGCCGGCCCCGTCGCACCTGTTCTGGATCGGGCCCCCCAGAACCCGGCTCGTCGCTACCGTCCGCGACTTCCTCACCGACCTACGGCCCACTGCCTGATGCGTCACCCCTTCTGCCTACGAGAACACGGTTGCCCAGAAGTCGCACTGGTGTTGGACCGACAGGGTGCCGTCGGTGATGGAGGTGGAGTGGCCACCGGCACGAAGTGACAGCAGCCGACCCTTGTCGGCGGGTGAGGGTCGAAGACGTGGCCAAGGCGTCCCGTCTGCCGCATCTGGACTCCCCGAACGGATGAACGCGCCCCAGTAGGCGACCATGTCGTGGGCCAGGCGCCGCTCCGCGGCGTCGAAGGTCGCCGCGATGGGAGTTCCGTTGTTGAAACTGGGCCACATGTAGGCCAACTCGGCTGCGTGGCCGGCTCCCCAGACGTACCCCGGCAACGGGGTCAGGCCAGGTCCGGTGCGATGGTCGAACTGGTAGGAGTACGTGGTCGTGTACGAGGCGAACCTGTTCGTCAGGGTCCGGTTGGCGCACCCTCCGATGTTGCCGATGAAGCCGCCGTCCGTGATGATGGCCCCGATCAGGTAGGCCATGGTCCACCGGTCGGCAACACTCGGCCAGGGATACCTGGCCTCGATCGCCGCCGCGTAGGGACCGAAGTTGTTCTGCAGGTCCTGCTCGTACTGGGCCTTCGTGCCGTCGACTGCGTCCTGGGTGAAGGTGCGGCCTTCGTCACGGTTGGCGCCGACCAGCACCGGCACCCGGGCGAACGCCCCGGAGGTCACGGCGGCGTCAGGGTCCTGCGGCAGCGACCTGTTCTGGCTGACCAGCAGCGGACCTACCCAGTTGTTGCCGGCATCCAACAGCGCCTGGACCGGCGCGGCACGCAGACAGGCAATGGCGGCAGCGTCCGCACTGGCGGGACAGCCGACGGCCGACGCCACCTGGCCGGCAGCCGCGTCGGCGTCGGACTGGCTCCAGGTGAGGCAGCTGCCACTCTCGATGATGGCGCGGGCGAACAGACCCCGGGAGCGCGGGCGCGGACAGGTGGGCACAGACCGACCAGCCTCCCGCCGACTCACCGCCCACGGTGACCCGCGAGGGGTCACCACCGAACGCCGCGATGTTGCGCTGAACCCAGCGCAGGGCGGCCTGTTGGTCCATGAAACCGTAGTCGCCCGACTCCCCCTGCGCCGCAGTCAGTGCGGGATGCGCCAGGAACCCCAACGGGCCGAGCCGGTAGTTGATCGTCACGACGATGACTCCCGCCTCGTCGACGATCTTCGTGCCGTCGTGCTGGTTCGAGCTGCCGTTGACCAGCCCGCCACCGTGGATCCACAGGTACACCGGCAACCGTGCGCCGCGAGAAGCCTCAGCCGGCCGTTGGACGTTGAGGAAGAGGCAGTCCTCGGTGAGCGACAGGGGCCCGTTCGTACTGGCGTTCGCGGGACACCGGTTTCCGTAGTCGGTGGCGGGAAGGACGCCCTTCCAGGCAGCGACGGGTCTCGGCGCCGCCCACCGCAGATCGCCCGTCGGGGGCTGCGCGTAGCGGATGCCCAAGAAGCTGTCGACACGATCGTGCCGCACCCCGCGCAGGGCGCCGTCCGCGACCTGGACCACCACCGATCGCGGCGGCGAGGTGTCTGCCGACGAGGAGACGGAGGCTGCGACCGGTGAGACCGTCATCAGGAAGGCCAACGCCGCGTGCGGGGCAGCCAGAGATCGTCTGAGAATGCGAATCATCAGATACCACCACGAATCTGCCACTCGGGATACAGGCAACGTACACCTGGGTGCTCCGTGGTGATACGGACAAGCCGACCTGACAAACCGACGTGGCAAACCGACGTGACAGGTCGACGTGTCACAGTCCGTCCGACGAATCGACGTCGCTTCCGGTCCGCCCCCTCAGTCCGACTGACGGGCGGGTTCGAGAACCACGACCGCAGTAGGGGTCGGTCGGCGACGGGCGTAGCCGTCGAGGTCCTTGTCGAGGGTGCGCCAGCGGTCCCACAACCGGTCCCGCTCCGCCCCGGCCGCGGCATGGGCGACGACGTCCCGGACGCCGTCGGTGACCTGGACGCGGGCCTTCGGCTGTGCCTGCAGGTTCAGCCACCAGGCGGGCTCGGCGGCGCCCCAGCCGTTCATCGCCATCGTCACCAGGTTCGCGCCGTCCTCGAAGTAGCCCAGGATCACCGACCGTTCCTGGCCGGTGCGGCGTCCGACCGTGGTCAGGCGCATCGCACCCCATCGCCGTTCGCGGGCGGGCCACAGGCCACGACCCCCGGTCACCCGGTACAGGGCCCGGTGCACCTTCCAGGCGAACCGGATGAACCAGCGCGGCGGCAACCACGGCACCCGCTCGCTGGCGGACACGTCCTCGATCTTGCCCGACATGGTCCTACCTCCCCGCTCCCGGTGCGCCCTGGACCGCCGCCGGCTGCTGGTCGAAGCCCTTCACGATCAGCCGACCGGCCAGCCAGAGCTCGTTGAGAATGATCGGCACCACCAGCAGAACTGCCGGGCCGACAGTGGTCACGTCGGCGCCGATGAGGTTGAAAACCGTTGCGAGCGCTACGGCTACCACACCCCAGACCGCGATGTAGCGCGGCACCAGCCGAGTGCGGAACAGCAGCACGTAGAGCAGCAGGGCACCCACGGCGAACGGCGCGAAGGCCAACGTCACGGCCCAGTTGCTCTGCCCGACAGCGACCGCCTGCGCCGCGCGGTAGGGACTGCCCCCCGGCGAGCCGGCGGCCACGAACCGCTCGCTCACGGTGATCAGGGACGCCGTGGCGACACCCGCGATCAGGTAGGCCGCCCCCTCGAGCACCCGCATGGCCACGTAGCCGTGCGCCAGTGCCTCGCCCCCACGCCGCAGGTACGGCAGCAGCACCACGGCGAAGCCGATGATGGCCGCGACGTTGCAGAACTCGAGCAGGACGCCGGCGACGAGCCGGCCGCTCTCGGTGTGGATCAGCGCCAGGTCGTGCCCGACGTCCCGCATCGGGGCCACGAGAGCCGCGCCGACGAAGGTGCTCACGTAGCTGATGAAGAACAGGACGCCGGCCGCGCGTGCCGCCGTCCTCGAGGAACCCGCGGGTGTCGTGGCCGCGGGTGTCACCGTCCTGGCCGGCTGTCGGGTCGTTGTCGTCACGTTCATGGCACCCCTCCACACTCGCTGGACGGGGACCACGGCATGCCGAGAGCGACGGATCGCGCACCCGCCCCATGGGTGCCGTCACAGCGCTGTTACCACCGTAGGCCCACCGCTTGAGCGTGAGTCGGGACCAACGGCCACGCCGAGGCGTCGGACCGTCGTCACGCAGCGCGCCGCTTCGGCCGGCGGCCGCGGCCGCGACCAGGTGACGGATCCGCTCAGCGTCGACGGAGCGCCCGACCAGCGCATCAGGGTCCCGGCGTTCGCGGCCCGCCACCACCCCAGTCTGGCAGTCCCCCGTAGCCTGTGACCTGCGCGCAGTGATCGAGTGGCTCGACCACATCGCCTCGCTCGGGGTCGACCCGGCACCGAAGAGGACCTGGTCGAGCCGGGCTGACATTCCAAGCAGGCACGGTGCAGGCCGACGGTTTCGGTTACGCCGTCCTCGCTCTCAGGTCAGCGAGAAGGGCGGGTAGCGGTCGGTGACCAGCAGATGGGCGTAGGCCTGGACCCGAAGGCCCCACCGGCCGACGCCGACCACGTAGTCGAACAGGCCTCGCGGGTAGTTGCCGGTGAACAGGACGGCGAACCAGGCTGCGACGACGGCGAAGAACGCGCCGACCGCCAGCACGATCAGGATCAGGATGTGCGGGATCACCAGCAGCCACTTCACCAGCGGCAGCCAGCGGTTGAGGTCACGCTCGGCGTCCGGGTAGTCGATCTGCAGGTGCACGCGTTGCTCCTCGACCGTCGAGGGGTACTCGTCGGTGAGCAGCGCGAGGTAGGCGCAGACCCGAGCGCCGAACCGGGCAAGCTGCACCGAGAAGTCGAACCACCAGCGCGGGTAGCGCTGCCGGAACAGGATCATCAGCGCGGTGGCGACGAACAGGCCGGTGGTGATGCCACCGGTCGACCTGCGCACCACCTCACCGCTCTGGTCGTAGACGGTCTCGGTGGCGCCGGAGCTGAGGGCGCCGATCACGATCGCGATCGGGATGACGAGGAAGATCCTGAAGGCGCTCGTCAGACGGTTGTGCTGCTGCTGATAGTCGACCTCGAGCCGCAAGGGGTAGGCGGCGATGACCGACGTACTCGACTCCACACTCATGGTGTCCCTCCGATGGTGCTGGGACGCCGGGGCCGGAGGCCGAGAGGCTGGTAGCGGACTCGGCCGTGGCAGCCCTACGGCGCTCTCACCAGCCTAGGCGCGCCCCGAAAGAGTGACCAGGACCAACGGCCACAGATCCGGCGTCGCTCAGGACGGCGCGAGCGCCGCCAGGGCCACCGACGTCGCACGCGAGTGCGCGAGCAGCTGCGAACGGCCCGTCGCCGGATCGATCGCCACGAAGTCGTTCCCCTGGCTGCCCGGTACCCGGTAGACCAGCCCCTGGCCCGGCAGCGCCGCGACCGACTGCCAACTTTCGACGTCGCCAAGAACGTTGCCTCCGGCAGGCAGTGGCCCGGGGCCGGTGAGAGACAGTGGCCGCCCCACCTGGGCCTGGCCCCCCGAGAGCGCCACCGGCAGCACCGCCGGGCCCCCTCGCCAGGACGACGTCAGGTAGGCACGGTCACCGAGAACGAGGAGCGCCGGGTACTGCCAGCGCGGCGTGACCGCACCGGCGGTGGCGTCGAGCCGGACCGAGAAGGTGCGCCGCACCTTCATGGTCGCGGGTGCGACGACGTCGATCGCGAACAGACCGCTCGCTGCAGTCTCGGGGCGCGGGTAGCGCACCACGTCCCCGTCGTCGGTGACGGCGGCCGGGTAGAAAGGCCCCGAGGGCATCGGCTCGAGCGGGGCCGAGGACGCGCCCGGGGGCGGCGGCGCATGCTCGTGCACCGTCTGGGCCCCGGTCGCGGTGTCGAGCACGAAGGCATCCCCGCCGTCGGAGAGGCCGGCGAGGAACCAGCGACTGTTCGCCGACCAGGTGATCGGCTTCAAGTACGACCTGAGCCCCAGTGCGCTGCCCGTGAGCAGGTTGCGCAGGACAGTGGCGTTCGGGGTCAGGTAGACCAACCACGTGCCGTCCGGCGAGAGCGACACCGGGGTGGTTGCGATCGGTGCCGGGATCGTCACCTGGCTGCCGTCGGGGCGGTCGAGAACCACGGCGCAGCCGCTGTCCGGCGACGACCCGACCGTCGTGGTCGGGTCACCGCAGTGGACGAACGCCGCTATGGCCCGGCCCCACGGGCCCTCGCCGGCGGGTCGGGCACCCGGCCGCAGCGTCAGGGTCGCCGGGTAGCGGGTCGCCCGTGCCGCGGCGGTCGGTCGAGAGAGTGCGGACGTCGGACGGGGAGCCGTGACCGTCGGTCGGGGGACAGAGCGTTGGGGCGCCGAGGCCGGTGACGGCACCAGGGTCGGCACCAGGGTCGGCACCGGGGACGGCAGCGGCGACAGACCGGGTTCCCCGACGATCACGGTCGGGCGAGTCGTGCCGCAGGCCGTGACCACGAGCGCCGCCGCCACGAGAACGGCCGCTGCCGACCCGATCCTGATCATCCGCATGTCACGACCATAGGTACCGGGTGACGCCCCGAGCAGAGCACTCCTGCTCACGGGCGCCGCGACGTGCCTGCTCGTGACCCAGGTCCCAGAGCCTGCCCCTGGCTCGCGTCGGACAATGGTGATGATCGACACCCGACAGGGAGCGATCACTGATGAACGGGGAGGGGTCGTTGATGAACAAGAGTGGGACGCCGTTGCTCCACGAGACCTCGAGGGCGCACCGGACCCCGGGTGTTCCCGGGCGGCCCGGCCTGCACGACGTCAAGGTCGACGTGAAGGTGGCGCTGAGTGGGCTGTGGGTCTCGATGCTCTTCGTGTTCGCCTACGTCGACATCTTCGGGTACTGGCGGGCCGACGTGATCAAGGGGGCTCTCGACGGAACCGTGCCCGGTGCCGGCTTCGAGATCAACCAGACCTTCCTGACCTACGTCACCGCCTACATCCTGGTTCCCGCCGTCATGGTGGTGGTCTCACTGCTCACACCGGCACGGATCAACCGGGTCACCAACATCGTGGTGAGCCTTGTCTACGCGGCCTCCGTGATCGCCTCGACCGTGGGTGAGACGTGGATCTACTACTACCTCGGCAGCGTCGTCGAGGTGGTCCTGCTGCTGGCGATCGCCCGCACCGCCTGGACCTGGCCGCGGCGACCGGCTGCGTGACACCGCCGTCCGTGACCCGGGGCTCGGGAAGCCCGACTCGTCAGCGGGAGCAGACTGCGAAGCCGGTGATACTGGTCGTATCGAGCGTGCCTGACGAGTCCGGAGAGGAACCAGCAATGCCCGACAACCCCGCAGACCTGGTCAACGTGCGATACATGGTCGACGACGTCGACGCGGCGATCGACTTCTACACCGAGCATCTCGGGTTCACCCTGAGGACCAACGCGGCACCGGCTTTCGCGGACGTCGTGCGCGGCAACCTCCGACTGCTGCTGAGCGGGCCCCGCAGCTCGGCCGGCCGGCCGATGCCCGACGGCAGCGTGCCGGGTCCCGGCGGCTGGAACCGCATCCACCTGATCGTCGGCGACATCGCGACCGAGGTGCATCAGCTGCGCGCCGAGGGGCTGACGTTCCGCAACGACATCGTCTCCGGCCCGGGCGGCCAGCAGATCCTGCTCGAGGATCCCTCCGGCAACGTCGTCGAGCTGTTCGAGCCCGCCCGTGGCTGACGGCACGGTGAAGGGGCCCCGCACCGTCAGCGAGTTCGTCACCACCCTACTCGTCCGCGACTGGATCCCTACGTCCCCCAGCCGTCGCCGGAAGGTGAGGGGTAGCTGCACATGAGGACCAGAAGGACTGCGGCGTAGAGGTACCGGGTACGAGCAGCCCACGCTGCCAGCCGAGGCAGCCGGCCCCACCCATCGTTGCGGACCTCGCGGCCGACCGGGCGCAGCCGGCTGCGGCGTCGCAGCGCGATCAGCTGAGCGGTGGCGGTGTTCGCGATGCAGAAGTAGCAGGGGAACAGCAGCAACGACACCTCGGCCGCCGGCGCCGCCGGCGCCGCCAGCACCGCCACCACCGCCAACAAGCCGGTCGCGCCGGCCAGCCCGTAGGTGGCGGGGGTCTCCGAGAACGGGTCGGCCCAGATCTTCGGGGCGATCGCCACCAGCCCGGCTCCGTCGGCCAGTGCCGCACAGAGCACCGCAGAGGTGGTGTCGCCCAGTCGGATCCACCCGACCACCCCGAGGGTGGCCACGCCCACCAGCAACGCGTTGCCCCAGGTCAGGCCACCGATCCCGCGACGCACCGCGAGCGCCAGCACGACGAGGTTGCCGACCGCCTGCCCTGCCAGCACCAGCAGGCTCCACCTGCCGCCGTCCGCGCCGTGGGCGAGCGCGGCCACCACGGCGATGGTGCTCCAGACCAGCCAGCTACCGCGGTGCGGCACCGTGCGGCCACGCAGCACGTCGCGCACGTAGGCCAGGGTCCCGACCCCCGAGAGGATCGCCCCCACCAGCCCTGCGGCGACGACGACCACCGCGCCGACTCCCCCATCGATCATGAGGGGAGGAGGCACGTGGACGGCAGGTTCGTACATCGGACGTGACGCGTAGCAGGAGGATGCCCAGGATCGTCGCCTGCTGGACCTGCTCACCGGTCGACGCCGGCATCACCCCGCTCGTCGTCCCCTGACCGCCCTCCGAAGCCACCGTGCTCGCGAACCACCCGACGGACGCGAGCCATGCCCGACCCTGAGGGCGCTGCCAGAACCGTTGCGGCAGTGAAGCAACGGGTACCGCCGGCCGGGCCGCCGGCGGTACCCGTTGGCCTGGGTCGCAGGCGTCACCACCGGCCACCTCGAGGTGGGCAACCTGCGCAGCACCGGGCGGGCCGGTCGTCAGCCGCTGAGCGTGTAGGTCACGGAGTAGGCGCCGGTGTTGTCGCTACGGTCCGAGTCGTTGAAGGCGAACCTGACCGTGGCGGTCGACGTGGCGGTGAAGCTGCCGTGGGCTCCCACGAGGAACCACGGCCCGGTGCCGATGCGGGCCACCAGTGCACCGATCGGGGCGGAAGGCAGGTCTGCGGTCGGCGCTCAGCTTGCGCTGGCAGGTCGCCCCGCCCACCACGGACCTGTTGCCGTCGGGGTCGAACTGGTTCATGCCCAGGCAGTCGGCGGCGCCCTCGTAGCCGCTGACCGCGGTGCCGGACGCCCTCACGCTGACGAGCTGACCCGCCAGGACGGTGACACCCGGCACAGAGTCCGCCTGAGCCGCCACGGTGACCTGGTGCGTCGTGGCCGGCGGTGGGCCGGGGCTCGACGTCGGACCGGACGACTCCCCGACCCCGCCGGGTGAGGCGCCCAGCGACCCCGCGGCGGAGGACGTCGGCAGCGACGACGCCGGTGACGTCGCAGGGCTGGACACCGAAGGCCCCGTGGTGCTGCGGACCGCGGGACGGGCGGTGGTCGAGGACGAGGCCGGCGTGGTGGCGGTGGCGGTCGCTGAGGCGGTCACACCGGCGGTGGGACTGGTGACGCTGAGAGGTTGCCCTGCGTTGCGTGGGGCCGGCTGGCCTGAGGGCAGGCTGAGGGCTGGCGGAGGACCGCTGCCGGGGGCCGTTCCGGCGCTGTGCAGGGTGACCACCACCCCCGCCAGCAGCAGCCCGGCCACGCCGGCGGACACCCAGGTGAGGGTGATCCGGCGCATGGCCGCCTCACCGGACCCACCCGAGGCAGCCGGGCCGACGACGTCCAGAAGGTCGGTGCCCACCTGATCGGTGCCCACCTGATCGGTGCCCACCTGATCGGTGCCAAGCGGCCCGCCCCCGTTCGGATCCCGTGGCACGGGGGTGAACAGGCTCACCATTTCGCCGTCGGCCTCGGCCGAGCCCTTGTGGTCCTCGGGCACTGTCTCTCCATCTTCCGATCGTGGGCGAGCGGACGGGCGGACGGCCCGCGGCCGGCGCCGATGAGCAGGTGGACCCGTCCGGGATCCATCGGGACCCCGGTGGGTCTACGTCTGCGGGACCTGCCTGTCGAGGTTCAGCTGCTGGGTCGGCGGCCACCCGAACTCGCGGCGGAGGCGGTCGAGCTCACGGCGGTAGGCGGGTAGGTGCACGTAGGCGGCGTGGCGGTCGCTGGGGACGTATCTGACGCCACCGGACACGTCGGGATCGGCGCCGCGGATCCGCCGCCGGAACCGGCCGTAGGCGACCGGGTCGTCGACGAGCAACCTGGCGGAGCGGGCGATGGCGTCGGCCATGTTGTCGAAGAGGGAGTAGGCCCCGCCGTCCCCCTCGGTGAACCCGATGGCGGCCAGGCCGTCGTGGTCGGGACTCCACAGGCGGAGGTACAGGGCGGGCCGGTTGCCCTTCCAGGTGAAGCAGGACCGGTCGAGGTAGGGGACCTCGGTGCGGTAGCCGGTGGCCATCACCACGGTGTCGAAGCTCTCGCGGGTGCCGTCGGTGAACTGCACGGTGTCCTGGTCGAACCGCGCGACGCCGGGGCGGACGGCGATGTCGCCGTGCCGCAGGTGGTGCAGGATCTGGTCGTTGACGATCGGGTGGCTCTCGAAGAGCCTGTGGTCCGGGGCCGGCCACCCGTGCCTGGTCGGGTCACCGTTGACGATCTTCAGCAGGCGCGGCAGTACCGCCTGCGCCACCCGGACCGGCAGCTGCGGGCCGCCGGCGGCGAAGGCATCGGCCGGCACCCCGAAGATGTGCTTGGGGACGAGGTGATAGCCGCGCCGCAGGCTGATCACCGTTCTGGCCGCTCGCGGCGCGGCGTCGCAGGCGATGTCGACCCCGGAGTTGCCGGCACCGACCACCAGCACCCGGCGACCGTCGAAGATCGAGGCATGGCGGTAGGCCGACGAGTGCAGCAGGGTGCCCGCGAACCGGCCCGCGATGCTGGGCCACGACGGGTGCCACTGGGTGCCACTGGCACAGGTCAGGGTGCGGTAGCTGCGGGTCTGCCCGGAGCTCAGCCTCACCTGCCAGCGACCGTCGTCGTCCTGCTCGGCGTTCTCGACCTCGACCCCGAGCCGGACGTGCTCGCTGACCCCACACCCGTCGGCGACGTCACGCAGGTAGGCGAGCACCTGGCGATGGCCCGGGTAGTCCGGGTAGCTCTCGGGCATCGGATGGCCCAGGTACCCGGACCGGTCGCGCGAGGAGATGAAGTGGGCCGAGTCGTACATCGGCGACCCGGGGTTGTCCTGGTCCCAGATGCCACCGATCGAGGTGTGCCGCTCGAAGACGTCGACCGACAACCCGTTGGCCAGGAAGGCCCGCGCCGTAGCGATCCCGCCGGGGCCGGCCCCCACCACACAGTGCTCGGCCATGAAAGAATGCCCCCAGGGCGAAGAAACGTGACCAACGGTCACATTAGTAGCGTAGGAGCGCGATGTCGTCAACAGCCATCGACGCCGCGCGGCCACTGCCGCGGCAGGCGCGCTCCCGCAAGCGGGTGGATGCCATCTGCGAGGCGACCCTGCGGGTGCTGCGCCACTGCGGCCTGGCCGGCTGCACCGTCGCGGCGGTCGCGACCGAGGCCGGCCTCACCAAGGCGTCGCTGTACCGGTACTTCCCCAACATCGACGCGATCCTGTACGCCGTCGCGGTGCGCCACCTCGACGAGACGAGCGAGAACCTCGACCGGGCGCTGGCCGACCTCACCTCGCGCGAACACGCCCTCACTGTCCTGCTCGACCTGCTCGAGGCCTACGAGCAGAGCTTCCGCGACGACCCGGCCCTGCGCGCACTGTGGGCCGGAGCCATCACGCTGGACTCCCTGATCGACCTCAACGTGGCGGACAGCCGCCGCAACGGCGCCCTGATCGCGGAACGGCTCTCGCCCTTCCTGACCGAACCCCTCGACGCCACCCGCGTCTTCCTGATCACGCACCTCGTCGGCAGCGGAGTCATGCTCATGCTCCAGGTCGAGAACGCCGAGGCCGCCGACCTCCGAAAGCATCTGCGCGCCATGATGCTCGCCATGCTCAACGAGAGCTGATCCGCGAGGCCCCTTCTCCGGACGTCGGAACCGCAGGCTCACCGCGCGACGAACTCCTTGCTGTCCGACCCGGCGCTGTTCGACCCGGCGCTGTTCGACCCGGCGCTGTTCGACCCGGCGCTGTTCGACCCGGCGCTGTTCGACCCGGTGCTGCCCGAAGCGGTGGGGTCCGCGACCGCTGGGCCCTGCGTCACCTCGAGGCGGTACCGACCGGCCGCGTCGACAGGCAGGGTCAGCGACCAGACCCCGCGGACGCCGGCACCGAGGGCGCCGCCGTCGGCGGCGGTCGGCGTGATCGACCCCGAGGCGACGGCCCTGTCCGGCAGGCTCAGGCGCCAGCGCAGGTCGGCCGAGCCGCCGACTGCCTGACCGGTGACGGTCAGCGGGCCGATCGGCACGGTGGCGTACTGGCCGAGGGAGTCGATCCACAGCGGGGCGCGCGGGTCACCCGAGCCGGGCGGTCCGCCGCGCCGGAAGGGCTGCGCCAGACTGATCGACCCGAACCGGTCGGGGGTGGGGCCCTGCGCCCGGATCAGCACCGTGGACGGCGCCGGGGCACCGCCGCTCGCGGCGGCCGCGGTCGCCGTCCAGACCAGCTGCTGGATGTCGATCGCGTCGGCGCCGGGCCCCGCGACCGAGCTGCCACCGGCTGCGGCCTCGTTCAGCGTGATGACGACCTGGTCGCCGCTCAGCGCGACCGAGGCATCGGCGCGGCTCGACCACAGCACCAGGTAGTCCGGGTCGTTCGGCGGTTGCGACATGGCCTGCGTGATCGCCGCCTGCACCCGGGTCACGGTGTCGGTGGAGCCGGTGCCGGTGGAGCCGGTGGAGCCGGTGTCGGTGGAGCCGGTGTCGGTGGAGCCGGTGTCGGCGAGCCAGGGGTGGAACTCTCGGAACAGCAGGTAGGTCTGGCCCACCCTGCCCGGGTAGTACACCGGCAGTCCGGCCGGGGTCGCGGCCCTCGTCGAGCCGGACGGCGCGACCGGCGCGGCCTGCGAGCCGCGCCCCACGGTCTCGATCCAGGTGCTGCCCGAGCGGGTCAGGCTGCCGACGACCCCGACCGCCAGGACCATGCTCGCCGCGGCCGCGGTCACCACCCACATCCTCGGTCGCCCCGAACCGGACCGGGCCGTCCCTCGTCGGCCGCCGTGGCCGTCCTCGATCGCGGCACGGATCCGCTCCAGCCCGTCTGCGCCCGCGACGACGTCGTCGGCCTTGCGCTGCAACGATCCTCGGATCGCGGCGGCCAGCTGCTCGTCGTCCAGGTTCTGGTTCCGGCCCGGGTTCTGTTCCGGCCCTGGTTCTGACCCTGGTTCACAGCGTCACCTCCTGGTCCCCGGACAACGCCGTCCGCATCGCGGCCATGCCGCGGTGGGCATGGGTCTTGACCGCCCCGGCACTGACTCCCAGGGCAGCAGCGATCTCGGCCTCGGACAGGTCGGCGTAGTACCGCAGGATCAGCACCTCTCTCTGACGTCGGGGCAACGCGTGCAAGGCGTCGAAGACCCGGTCGTCCTGCAGCGCCTGCAGGACGACCTCCTCGGGGCCGGGCGGTTGCGAGGGTCCCGGCCGGCGCAGCCGCTCGACGACCTGACGGTGGCGTAACGCCGACCGTGAGCCGTTGACCACGCTGGTCCGCAGGTAGGCATGCGCCAGACCGACGTCGGTCAGGTGGTGCCAGCGACGGTGCAGGGCCACGAACGCGTCCTGCACGATCTCCTCGGCGACCGAGAAGTCTCGGGTCAGCAGGGTGGCCAGGCGCACCAGCGGCTGCCAGTACAACGAGTACAGCGCGGTGACAGCGGTGTCCGCCGTCCACGCCTCAGGGTCCTGGGGCACCTCGTCCAGACCCCGCACCGCACCCTCCCCACCGGGGAACGCCGGCCGGGCTGCGCGAGAGCGACGCAGCTCGGCGACCGGCAGCGGGCCAGTGATCGCGCTCATACCAGCCATACGCGCGAAGGCCGGCCTTCGTTGACACGATCCCACAGGCGCGGTCAACCATCGCGGCGGTTGCCGCGTCAATGTCGCATCCGGGGGCCGACCGGCGCCCATCACCCAGAGAAGGACCTGCCATGCGAAACCTGAAGAACACCCTCGCCGCCGCCACTCTCACGGCCGCCTCGGTGGTCGCCGCCACCGTGCTGCCGATCCAGGCCGCCGGAGCCGCCTCCACCGCCGCGTCCTCCTGCACCGTCCGATGGGGGTCACTGGCCAAGCAGGGCAGCGCCACCTCGCGAACGGTCGGGCTCAGCGACGTCCGGGCAGGCCGCCACGCCTGCTTCGACCGCATCGTGCTCGACGGCGCGGACTGGGCCAGGGTGAGCTACGTCGCCACCGTCCGCCACGACGGCTCCGGAACCGTGGTGCCGCTGCAGGGCGGTGCCCGGCTGCAGATCCTCACCACCCGCTCGGACGACGCCACCACCGGTGCCGCGACCTACCACCCCGCAGACCCGGCCCACCTGGTCGATGTGCGCGGCTGGCAGACCCTGCGCCAGGTGGCCTTCGCGGGCAGCTTCGAGGGCCAGACCACCCTCGGCGTCGGGGTTCGGGCGCGACTGCCGTTCCGTGTCTTCGTGCTCACCTCACCCGGTCACTCCCCCAGGGTCGTCATCGACGTCGCCCACCGCTGGTGAGCACCACGCCGCCGACCCTTCGTCAGGGGCGGACCTGGAACGGCCGCCATGACGCGCCGTCCCATCGGCAGCCGGTGTCCGAGTACTCGACGGCGACCCAGACCTGGGCGATCCAGTCAGGCAGGTCGGGCGACGGGATGGGCGGCAGCGTGGGGGCGGACGGCGGCAGGTCGGCGAGGAACGACTCCACGACCCACGGGGCCCCGCCGAACCTGATCCAGACGAAGACGCTCTGCTCGACGTCCCCGGTCCGGTCCTGGGTACCGACCAGGTCGTCGCGGGTCCGCAGGTAGGCACCGACCCAGGCGGCGAAGGCCGCCCCCGACCAGGAGGCGTCCGTCTCGGGCGGGTCGGCGGCGATCCGGATCTTGCCGCCTCCGGGGCCCGCGGAATGACGCGCGGTCACCACGCCCAGGTCGTGCAGCACGGGATCCTGGTGTTGGGTCACCCGGGACGTCGTCTGCTCGACCCGGTCCGGGCCGAACTCGTCCTCCAGGGCCTTGAGCGCCGCCACCAGGCCGTGGAAGTGGCGGCTCAGCTGGGCGTCCTCGGTCATCGTGATGAGCCACAGGCCGGACAGAGCCTCGACGTCGACGACACCGAGGGACCCTGCGTCGTCGAGGACGTGCTGAGACCGGGCCCGCGCGGCGCGTCGCGGTCGGGCCGATCGTGACGCCGCGATGATCTGGGCGTCCCGTCGGTGGTGACCGCGGCCCGCAGGCTCGGACTCTGCGAGGACTCCCAGCATGATCATCTGAGCGTTGAACCGCAGCTGATCATCCATCGACACGCACTGGCCCATCACCCGCCGGCCACCTCGTTCCACGACATGCATCGAGCGCCTAGTTTACCTGACGTATACTCAGACTTGACCAAACGTAGAGATAGATGGGTCACAGTCACCTGACTTCCTCCAGCGACGATCTGTGCTGCCCCAGCGACGACCCGTCCCTCCCCCGCGTCGTGTGGTCCAGCGACGACCTGTCCGTCAACAGCGATGACCGGCGGCGCCCAGGGCGAGGTCCTTGATCAGAGTGGTCAGCCCGAACTGCCGAGCGACGGCGCAGACTGCCGTCGGCGTGCCCTGGTACTCGATCGAGAACACCGGCTTGCCGGCCCCGGTGAACGCCCGGTAGGCGTCGCACTCGGAGTACTGGATGCACTGCTCGTTGACCGCGAAGTCGAAGCTGGCAGCCAGCGCGGCGGCCTGCTCGACGTCGTTCTTCAACCCGATGGACAGGCCGCGCTCATGGGCGAGGTCGGCGATCGCCTTGTTGAAGCGCAGCTGGTCGGCACCGCTCAGCGGGAAACCGGTGTCGTTGGTGTAGCCGTTGAGGTTGTCGGGGTCGACGGCGTCGAACCCCTTGGCCCTGCACTCGTCGAACCGGCTCGCCATCACCGGCAGGATCACCGTCAGCTGCCGGATGTCGAGCCACCGCTCGTCGGGCCAGCCGTCCATGACGTTGCCCTGCACCGAGGCCGGCAGCCTGGCGGCATCGGCGCGGTAGCGCTCGCTGGCGCCGACGTCGACGTAGCAGATCACCTTGCGCCCCGCCGCATGCAGCTGCGCGACCTGGGCCGCCGTGGTGCCGGAGCCGTCCACGTCGAACACCTGCGCCGCGACCGAGGTGTCCAGTGTTCCCGAGTACTGGACCTGCCAGCTCAGGCCCGCCGCGGGCCGCCACCAGCTGCCGGTGCCGCCACCACCCGTCCCGGTGCCACCAGCGCCGGTCCCGGTGCCACCACCGCCCGTCCCGGTGCCACCTGCACCCGTGCCGCCACCACCCGTCCCGGTGCCACCTGCACCCGTGCCGCCGCCACCTGTCCCGCCGCCGCCCGTCCCGGTGCCACCACCACCCGTGCCGCCACCACCGGTGCCCGTGCCGCCGCCGGAGCTCGTGTGGCGCGCGTTCGATCCCGAGACGCCCGGGCGTCCGGTGGCGTGGCCGCTCGCGGCCCCGGTCCCCGAGGGCGAGGCAGAACCCGAGCGGGTCGCGCTCGGATCGCCGACGAAACTGGGCTCCCCGGTGGGTGTCTCGGCCGTCGTCGGCGTCCCGGTGGCCAGGGTCGGCTCGACGCTGCCTGCCGAGCACCCGGCCACCGACGCCGCCAGCATTGCGAGAACCGGCCACACCGACCTGGTCGTCTGCGGACTCATCGACGTCCACCCCTCGCGAGCAGGGCCGGCGGCCCGGGGCCGGGTCGCGGCCTGCGGTCCGGCGCCCCGGCGACTGCTGCCACCAACTGGGGCGGCCAGCCGTCCCAGGGGTTGGCGCCGGTGCCGCAGCTGACGCCGACCCCGCCGACCGCCCACCGGCGCGCCTGCTCCACGGCGACCGACACCTCGTCCGGCGGCACCGCATGCACCAGATGTCCGCACCGCGCTGCCACGTCTGGCCGGCGCCACAGCGGGGACGGCCGGTACCGGCGGTAGTCGGCCCAGGTGCCTTCGAAGGTGATCAGCAGATCGGCCACGGCCGACTCGGCGTAGTCCGGGTGGGGCTCGGTGCCGAAGTTCAGGACCACTGGTCCGGTACGAGGACCCACCCCCTCCAGGCCCGCCGCCACCACCCTGCGGCAGTGATCACGGTCCTGCGCGAGGGAGCTGACCTGGTCGACGAACAGCCCTCCCACCCCGTACCAGCCGGCCCACCGCTGCGCCTGGGCGCGCACGACCTCGGGCGACACCCGGCCGTAGCCGGTGTCCAGGTAGCCGACGGTGGCCACGCCGGCCGTGTGCAGCCGGTCCACCGCCGCCCCGAGCACCGAGTCCTGAACGGTGCCCGGCCCGTCGTCCACGTTGACCACCACCGCGGCCAGGAGCCCGGCTGCCCGGGCAGCACGCTGCCAGGCGTCGCCGTCCACCGCCGGGTGCACGTACAGGGGCACCAGCAGGGACGGCGACGCCGCGTCGACCGCGGCCCACGGGCGGGCCGGGGCGACGTCAGGGGATCCGATCATCGTCGACCGCTCAGGGTGTGACCGTGAGCACGACCGTCTGACTGGTCGTACCGGCGGGGTTCTTGGCGGTGATCAGCAGCAGGTAGCTGCCGAGGGTGCGAGGTGTGCCGGACAGGATGCCCGTGCTGTTGGTGAAACGCACTCCGCTGGGCAGGACGCCGGAGTTGCTGAACGTCGGCTGGGGATACCCGGTGACGGCTACCGGGAAGGTGAACGCCTGGTTCAGCCGCACGGTGAGGCTGCCGGCGCTCGTGATCGCCGGGGGCTGCCGAACGGTCAAGGTCACCGTCTGGGTGGCCGTCCCCAACAGGTTCGTGGCCGTCAGAGTGAGGGGGTGGACCCCGCCGGTACCTGACGCCGGGGTGCCGCTGATCACCCCGCCCCCCGTGGTGTTGGGGGTGAAGGTGAGCCCGGCGGGCAGGCCGGCCACCGTGACGGCGGCCGCCGGGTAGCCGGAGGTGGTGATGTTCTTGCTGAACGCCGACCCGGTGGTGGCGGTGCCGGTGTTGCCCGAGGTGAACGCCGGCGGGCGCCCCACGGTGAGCACGAACGACTGCGAGCTCTGACCGAGCGAGTTCTTCGCGGTGAAGGTGATCAGGTACCGACCGTTGCTGGTGCTCCTTCCGTTCAGGGTCGCGGTCCCGTCCGCGTTGGCGGTGAACACGACTCCTGCCGGCAGGGTGCCGGTGCGGGTGATCGCCGCGACGGGGTAGCCCGACGTCGTGACCGTGAAGCTGAACGTGGTCCCGTTGACGACGGCCGCACTGGCCGCACTGGTGAACACCGGCGCCGACGTCACCACCAGGGTGAACTGCTGGGTGGCGGTGCCCCACGGGCTGGTGGCACTGACGGTCAGCGGGTAGACCCCCGCGCTGCCGGCGGCCGGGGTGCCGGCGAGGGTGCCCGCCGGACCGGACGGTGTGAAGGTCACACCCGCCGGTAGCGTGCCGGCGACGGCCAGAACTGCTGCCGAGTCACCGCTGCTGGCGACCGCGAAAGTGCCGGGGGAGCCCAGCGCGAAGGTCGCGGTGGCCGCACTGCTGATGGACAGGCCGGCCGCCATCAGGGTGGCGTTGCCGTTCACCCAGCCGGAGGTCTCACCGCCGTAGGACTGCCCGAACAGCGACCCGCCGAGGGTGCTGCCGATCGGCAGGGTCACCGGCGCGGCCGCGGACGTCGGGTTGACGATCGTGACCTGGCCGTCCTGCGCGTACCCGGACACTGCCGGGCTCGCCGCCATGCCGGCCGTGGCCCACGCCTGCTGCCGGGCCATGACGTCCGCGGCCTCGTGCAGGGTCAGGTTCACCACGGGGGCGGACGTCGCGAACTGCGAGCGGTAGGTGCCCAGGATCGAGTTCATCAGGGTCAGCCCGAGGTAGTCGGGACCCGTCAGGTTGGAGACGTGGGCGTAGAACGGCCGCGGGTCGTTGCTGAGCACGAACCGCAGGTCGTTCGCGGCGTCGGTCGGCACGATGTAGTCGGTGAAGCCGGTCGCCCCCAACGGTGCCGCCAGGCAGGTCGCGGTCGCCGGGTTGGTCTCGCAGTAGCCGCTGCCCCCCTGGGCGGCGGTCGTGTAGAACCAGTTGTACTCGCTGACCTCCTGCTCCTTGGTCGAGACGTTGTAGTAGACCGCCACCGGGTGGCGTGGCACCGTGACGGCTCCGCCGACGACCCGCGCCGCCGGTTCGCGGGAGGCGTCCGCCCCGATCACGCCGACGCCGCCGGCGCTCAGTGCGGCGCCGAAGTTCGGGTTGTCCACCGGCTGCTGCGGAGTCAGGTACAGCCCGGAGTGCTCACCGGAGAGGTACTCGCTGGCGTCGAAGGGCAGTCCAAGCGCCTGACCCCGGCTGATGTTGGCGCTGATCTCGGAGGCGATGTCGGCCTGGCTCACCCAGGTCAGGTTGCTGCCGTCGGCGGCCGGGGCGGCCCCGTCGGTCGTGACACAGGCCCACGGCACCACCGTGAAGTTCTGCTGGCAGCCCTGGTAGACGTGCTGGTAGCCGTGGTTCAGCCACCGGAAGGCGCCCTTGTTCGCCACGAGGGCCTCGGTCAGCGGGTCCGGCGCGGTGAAAGCGTTGCCGTTGTCGTCGTACTGCGAGTAGTACCCGTTGAACGGCAACGTGACCGTGTAGCCGTTGGCCTGCTGCCAGGCGGTGACCGCCGAGACGTCGGCGGCCGTCATGCGGATGCCGTTCTCGGGCAGCGCCAACGAGGCCGCGCAGTCCTCTCCCGGGGTGCAGTGATGGACGGCGTCCCACTGGGCGTCGGTGGCGAACGCGTCGTCGAAGTGGAACGTCAGGTAGTTGCGGTTGTAGCCGAGGTGGACACCGCGGGTCGCCCAGCTGACGATGCCGTGGGCCAGCAGCCGGAACTGCGACAGGTTCGTCGACATCGCCGCCGTGATCACCAGCTGCTCGACCCCACCGTTGCGGTAGACCCCCACCATCGAGCCCGGGGTGCCGTCACCGGGGATCGGCACGGTGACCAGCGGGGTGAAGCTGCCGCCTGCAGGCATGACCCCGGGTCCGGCCGGCGTCGCCAGATAGGCGTAGGAGCCGACCCCGACCGTGAAGGTCCCGGACAGGTAGCCGAAGCCCGCGCCCTGTGCGGCCGGGGTGATGCTCGCGGTCAGCCCGTTGAGGTCACCGATGTACCCGGGGCCGGCGGCGTAGTTGAGGCCGACCGTGGGGTTGGCCCAGTCGTAGCCGTCGACCTGCCGGATGCCGAACTGGGACTCGTACGTCGCCAGCGCTGTGGTCTCGTCCGCGCTCAGCCCACCGGTGAAGGACGACGGCACCACCACGGCCTGGAAGAAGGCCTCGTCGCCCGAGCTCAGGTAGCCGGCGGTGATCGCCGGTCGACCCGGGTCGTTGAGGTCGACCCGCGTGAAGGGCACCCCTTCGAGGGTGAACTGGTCGGCGACGGCCGACACCCACGGGGTGCCGTCGTCCAGGACCAGCGCCCTCAGGTCGACCCGCGGGCCGGCGGCCTGCGCCGTCGCCCCCGAGGCGAGCACGCCCAGCACCGCCGTCAGGCTGATCACGGTGAGGACGCCGAACCGGCGCAGCCAGCGCCGACGGAAACCTGGTGTGGCAGACATGTCACTGACCCCGATCGTCGGCCCGGCCACACAGCGGCCAGGAGTCTTGGTGGAGAAGGAAAGTCATCCGAGCAACGCCTTGGCGGCGCCGAGGGCGGCGCTTCGGGACGCGTCCGCCCCGGCGGCGGCCACGTTCACCTCGACCAGCTGCCGGCCGCTGCCCACACTCACCTGCGCAGTGGCGAAACCGGCGACGTCCAGCAGGACGCCGGCACCGAGCGGCAGCCCGGTCTCGAACCGGCGGGCAGCACCGCCTGCCGGTGGCAGCACGGCCTTGGTGTCGCCCGCGGTGACAGTGCGCGGCAGCTGCCAGACCACGTAGCTGAGCCGCGCTCCGGTGGCGGTGGTGTAGACACAGCCGTCCAGCTGGGTGCGCCGACCGTCGACCAAACGTCGGTCCGCGCTCGCCCGTACCCCGGCCGCGAGCAGTCGTGCCGCCGTCGCCGCAGGCAGTCGCCGACAGGTGCCGGTTCCCAGGGTCTGGGCCACCTTCGGCAGCGCCGGGGCCGCGATCGGGGCGGGACCCGAGCCCGTCGACGAAGCGGCGGCCGAACCGGCCACAGAGGTGACCGGCACCGTGCCGGAGGCCGACCCGGCCGCGGCCGCCTGCCCGGGCGCTGCGGAGGCCGTCACCCCGGCCACCGCCGGCTGCCGCACTGCCGAGCCGCCGTTCGTCGTCGTCGTCTCGCTGGGCCCCGCGCAGCCGGTGAGCAGCCCGAGCGACCCCAGGGCGAGACCGGCCTGCTGCCACCGGGCGTTCATGCCGGCACCCGGGCGCAGTCTGCGGCGACGGCCGACAAGGCCTGCGAGAGGCTGTCGCTCGCCGACCACCCCAGGTGCTCGCGGGCCAGGCTCGGGTCGGCGACACTGCAGTCCACCGACGCCGAGCGGGTCGAACCGGCAACGTCGATCTCGCGCAGGAGGCCGCGGAAGTCGGTGAGCACCAACAGCTGTCGCACCGCCTCGCGCACCGAGGTGGCGTGCCCGGTCCCGACGTTGAAGACCCTGTGCCGGGCCGGCAGCGCGGCGCCGGCGGCAACGACCACCGCCCGGGCCACGTCGCAGGCGGAGACGAAGTCGCGCAAGCCGTCCAGGGCGCCCACCGTCACCTCGCCGTCCGGGTCGGCCCGCACCGCAGTGGCGACCCTTCCGAGGACGGACGTCTCGGGCTGGCGCTCACCGACAGGGTTGGCGATGCGCAGGACCACCGCGTCCGCGTCGCCGGCGGCCGTCGCGGCGAGCACCAGGTCACTGCCACGGGCCTTGCTGCGGCCGTAGGCCGAGACCGGACGGCAGTCATCGCGCTCCCGCCACGGCTCGACCCGGCCCGGCCCGTACTCGGCCAGGGAGCCGAGCTGGACCAGTCGGGTAGCAGGTGGGCAGGCGGCCACCAGCCGAGCGACCAGGTCGACGTTCGTACGAGCCAGCTCTCGGTCGTCCCCGGTCACCGCCCCGGTCGCGTTCACCACGACGTCCATGCCCGCAGTCAGCCGGGCCAGGCCCGCGACGGTGAGGTCGGCCAGGTCGCACCGACGCCGGGAAGGCCCCTCGGTGACGTCCCAGTCGTCGGCCAGGAAGGCTCTGTGGATGTGGCGGCCGAGGAAGCCGCCGGCACCGAGCAGCAGGACGGCCGTCATGAGGCCACCGAGGTCCGGTGGTGCCCCACGTCGTCCGAACCCGGCCGGATCTGACGGAGCTCACCCGGCTTGCGATCGGCCCGGCCCGGCAACAGGATCGAGCGCAGGGTCGGGAACTCGCGGTTGGCCTGGTCGTAGTCGTCGGGGCGGCCGATGTCGAGCCAGTACCCCGGGAACGGGTAGCTGGCCGGCGGCGTCGGGCTGTCCAGAAGGGCCAGCACCAGGTCGTCGAACCCGAAGTGGCGACCGGGTGAGAACCGGCGCAGCGCAGCGGTGGTCACGGCGTAGACGCCCATGCTCACCTGGTAGGACAGCGTGGGCTTCTCACGAAAGCCCACCACGACGTCGCTCGAGACGTCCAGCACCCCGAAGTCGATCCCGACCTCGCGCCGGTAGGTGGCGATGGTCAACGGCTGGTCGGCCTGCTGATGGGAGGTCAAGAAGCTGCCGTAGTCCATGTCGGTGAGCACGTCGCCGTTCATCACCAGCACGTGCTCGGGCAGCTCGTCGAGCATCGTCAGCACCGGGCCCATCGTGCCCAGCGGCAGCTCCTCCTCGACGTAGTCGATGCTCACGTTCCACCGCGAGCCGTCGCCGACGAACGAGCGGATCAGGTGCCCCAGGTGCCCGATGGCCAGGGTCACCCGGGTGAAGCCCTGGTCGGCGAGCTGGGTCAGCACGATCTCGAGGATCGAGTAGCGGTCCCCGATGGGGACCAGCGGCTTGGGCAGGCAGGTCGTGTACGGCCGCAGCCGCACCCCCTTGCCTCCCGCCAGGATGACTGCGTGCATGCCCTGTCCTTCCCTGATCGTCGAAGGCATGTCAGATCACGTAACTGCTCGTGCGGTACCGGGCCAGGTTCGCCGGCTCCTGGAACCAGGCGATGGTCTCGGTGAGGCCCTTGTTCAGGTCGAAGGCCGCCGACCAACCGGTGGCCTGCGTGAGCCGGGTCGGGTCGGCGATCAGCCGCTGCACCTCGGAGGCCTCGGGGCGAACCCGGCGCGGGTCCTGCCGCACCTCGACGTCGACGTCCATGAGCGCCCCCACGGTGGTCACCAGGTCGGCCACCGAGATCTCGACCCCGGTGCCGGCGTTGAAGACCTGGCCGACGACGGCCTCGGCCGGCGCCGTCCCGAGGGCGACGAAGGCCTCGGCGGTGTCCTTGACGAACTGGAAGTCCCGGGTCGGGGTCAGCGAGCCGAGCTCGATGACCCGCTGCCCGGCGGCGAGCTGCGCGACCACGGTGGGGATCACGGCTCGGTTCGACTGACGCGGGCCGTAGGTGTTGAACGGGCGCAACGTCACCACCG
This sequence comes from uncultured Actinomycetota bacterium, assembly GCA_963738495.1. Taxonomy (GTDB): domain Bacteria; phylum Actinomycetota; class Actinomycetes; order Actinomycetales; family Kineosporiaceae; genus CAVTWW01. The sequence continues at coordinate 457,703 of CAVTWW010000007.1, read as the reverse complement.
GCAGCTCGAAGCTGAGGTGGTAGCTCTCGGCGAGCTTGTCGGCCCCGACCTTGCTCGCGGCATAGGGCGACTGGGCCTGCAGCGGGTGGCTCTCGCTGATCGGGACCGTGCGCGCCGTCCCGTAGGTCTCGCTGGTGGAGGTGTGCACGATCCGCGCGGTACCGAGACGGCGGGCGGCCTCGAGCACCGTCAGGGTGCCCAGCACGTTGGTCTCGACGTAGGAGCGTGGAGCGCTGTAGGAGTACGGGATCGCGATCAGGGCGGCCAGGTGGTAGACGGTGTGCGCGCCGGCCATCAGCTGCTCGACGCTGCCGGGGTCGCGCACGTCGCCCATCACCACCTCGACCTGCTGCATCGTCTCGGCGGGCAGGGTGTCGAGCCAGCCGAAGCTCGCGAAGGAGTTGTAGAGGGCCATCGCTCGCACCCGGTGGCCGCGCTCGACCAGACGCTCGACCAGGTGCGAGCCGATGAAGCCGTCCGCCCCGGTCACGGCGACCAGGTCCGTCGCCTCGGGAGTGTGGGCAGTCATGACGATTCCTTTCTCACAATGACGACTCGTTTCTCACATGTGCCGAACGGGGTCACCGATGCTGTCCCGCAGGACGGGCAGCAGCAGCAGGGCGGCCGACAGCGGGGCGATCATGACGGCCCACGCCACGGGGAGCAGGAGGGCCGCCGCGCCGAGCAGCGCCGAGAGCCCCAGCACCGGGACGACGGCCCGGATCTGGCCCAGCGACGACAGGACGAGGGCGACGAAGAACGCCAGCCCGAGCACCACCCCGGCCGCCAGGCCCCACCAGGTCTCGGGGGTCGTGGCGCCCAGGCTGCCGTGCCGCAGGACGGCGGCCGCCAGCGCTGTCAGCAGCACCAGCGAGACCAGGTAGCGGCCGGCGGCGGCGGTGACCTGCCGGGCCGAGCGGGCAGCGAACTCGGGCACGCTGACGGCTGCGTTGAGCATCTCGAAGGCGCCGCGCCGCACTCGCACCACCGACCACTCGGCCACTCCCATCGACCAGGTCAGGGGCAGCAGGCTCAGCGCCGTGGCACTGCTCGCCCTCCCGGACAGGGCGGGCAGGGTGACCAGCGCGGCGCCGGCAAAGCCGTAGCAGGCGTGGGCGACGGTCTCGCGCCACTCATGGACGCCCAGGGCGGACCGTGCGGTGCGCAGGTGGCTGAGCCGGGCCTCGCGGCAGAGCACCACAGCGGCGACCATGGCGGCGCCGACCGCGGACCCGGCCCCCCAGGGCAACCAGCGCGCCGCCTGGTGGTCCAGCAGGGTCAGGCCGATGGTGAGCAGGCCCGGAGTCAGCACCGCGAGCGCGACGACATCTCCCCCGACCACCGCGATGACAGCGGCGGCGGCCAGGTAGGCGATCTCGGCGGCGCCGACCCCGGCCAGACCGGGCGACAGTCCCAGGCTCGTGGTGACCACCCAGAACAGCCCGGCCAGGACCAGTCCGACACCCAGGCCCGCCAGAAGCAGGGCCCGGGCCGCCATGGGGTGTCGTTGACCGGCCAGGGTGTAGCCGAGGTAGGCCAGGATCTGGCTGAGCGGCCAACCGATCATCAGTGCCGCCGTCAGGGCGAGCAGTCCCGCCGTCCCGCCCGAACGTGGCAGCGCGGCGACGAAGATCAGCCCCGGCAGGGCGAACGACAGGCCCCGCATCAGGTGTCGCAGGGGTCGTTCCGACCACGGGTTGGCCAGCTTGCCGGGCTGGCGGTCGGCAAGGCGAGGGGTCATCGCGAACATCCGCGCCGCAAGGTCGAACAGATCCTGGCAGCGGTACTCCACGGCCGTCGGGTCGGTGAACCCGTTGGCCTCCAGCCCGGCCACGATCTCGACGTGGTCGACGGCCGCGGTGATCAGGGAGTCGAACTCCCGGGTCAGCCTGTGGATCGGGTCGACACTGCGACGTTCACGGCCGGTCCAGCCACCGTGGCGCACGGTCCGGGCCGCTCGCAGCGGGATCCCTATCGTGGCGGGGGCGTCCGGCTGCGGGGTCGACGGCTCGGTCGAGGCCTCGGTCGAGAGTTCGGACCAGGGGTCGGACGAGGCCTCGGACGAGGGGTCGGACGAGGGCTTCGACGTCCGTCTGGGCGCCGGCCTCGCCGGGGGCACCGAGTCGAGGTCGGCGATCTGCAGGGACAGCCCCATGGTGGGTGGGCCGTCCATGGGCAGCAGCATCACGTCGGCCACCGAGTCGGCGCTCATGCCGACACCAGCTCGAGCTGGTCGCGGTTGCGCACCACGTCGTCGTAGATCGTGCGGAAGGCGTCGAGCGAACGGTCCAGCGTGAACAGCTCGATGACCCGAACCCGGGCTCGTTCGGCGTGGGCGCGCCGAGCCTCGTGGTCGAGCAGCAGAGTGGTGCAGGCGTCGGCGAACAGCTCCGGACGACGCGGCGGGACCACCAGGCCGGCGTCACCGACCGCCTCGGCCACGCCCCCCACATCGGTGCAGACGGTGGCACGACCACAGCTCATGGCTTCGATGACGGTGTAGGGAAAGCCCTCGGAGATGCTCGACAGGACGACGACGTTCCCGGCGACATAGGCGTCCCGGATCACGTCGATCCGTCCTTCGAAGGTGACGGTGTCGTCGACGCCGAGCTCGGCGGCCAGCGCGACGAGGGAACGTGCATAGTCCTCGGAGCCGGCCGGGGTGCCGCCGAACAGCCGTAGCCGCGCCCCCGGAACCCGCTCGGCCACCAGGGCGAACGCCCTGATCAACGTCTCGAGGTCCTTGATCGGATCGACCCGCCCGACCCAGGTCAGAGTCGGTGTCGACGGCTCGTCCTGAGCCACCGAGAATTCATCGGAATCCACCCCGTTGTACACCGTGCGAATCAGGTTTGCCGGTACTCCGTCGGCCGTTTCCCAGCGTTGGTTGTACACATTCCCTGGAGCTACCAGAGCGGCCTCTGAATACACCGCACTGGCGAGCAGCCGGTGAAATCTGAGTAACAACCACTTGACGGGCCAGGAATACGCTGCCCTGCCGAAGGAAAGGTATCGCTCACGCAGGTAGACGCCGTGCTCGGAAAGGACGTACGGGGTGCCGTGCCGCCATTTGCCGGCAAGTCCCACCAGGCCGGCGATGCCGTTGGCGACCAGGTGGGTCACGTCGGCCGGTCGCGGCTCGTGGCTCAACGGGCGCAGGGCGTGGGCGATCAGGCGGGTCGCGGTGACGGCATCGGCGACCGTCGGCACGCCACGGCTACGCCCACCCCAGCGCTCGGCCGACACGCCGACGCTCCAGCGCTCCAGCAGCATGGCGATGAACCTCTCGGAGACCAGTGCGGTCTCGAGGTCGTAGCGGGGGGCCAGGCTCGCCCAGGTACGCAAGGCGGAGCGGAACCGGCGGGATGCCACGGCCAGTTCGGGCTCCACCAGGGCGTGACCCAGTCGTAGCACGGCACTTTCGACGACAGGGTGGACGTAGGGGCGCCGACGGGACGGGCTCAGGGCCACGGGCCATCGCCGGGCCTCAGCTGCGGACGTACTGCTCGGACCGACTGCCCACAGCGGCAGCGACACGACGTCGTCCACGTTCTCAGGCAGCGTCCAGACCGGCCGTTCCCGCCCCGTGGCGGTGATCGCGACGACGCCGAACCGGTGCTCGCTCATGCCGCGGACGAGCTGGTCGCACCAGACGCTCACGCCGCCGTGCGCGTGAGGATAGGTGCCCTCGGTCACCATGTTCACGCGCATCATTCACCTACCGTCTTCTTGTGCTGGGCGTGACTCAGCGCCACCCTCAGCTCCCCCCGGAGCCCGCAAGGTAAGCGGATGGTCAACGATCGGTCATTCCCATGTAAACACGGTCGAGAAGACGACGGCTGGCCAACACGGAAACTTTTGGACGATTCTCGGTGTGTGACAGAAGGAAAACGTGGATGACAGGAAGGAAATGTGACCATGACCGATGGTGCTGCCGACCTCACGCACCGTGACGAACCGGCGATCGAATTCCGGCAGGACGCGCAGACCTCGCTTACCCGGATTCGGGAAGGCGTGACAGCCCCACAATATGAATGACAGCCCGGAAATGCCTCGACCACGGACAGTGTGAATGATCTTGCGTAGCGTGAGCATTGCCCGAGGGTCGCTCCCGAGATGTGACCCCTTGGCCTGCCCCTGACGTTCGTGAGGGCCCTGGCGATCGTGAGGGTCTAAGCCAGCCCGTGGGCATGCAGGGTGGCGATCGCGCCGACGGTGGCGTAGCCGCGCCACTCCAGGCTCGCCGCCGGCGAGACAGCGGCGAAGTCGACCGTCCAGCCGCCGTCCGGCTGCTGCAGCCCGGCCAGGCGCTGCAGGTCGGCGTCGATCACGTCTGTCGCGATGAACGCGCGCGAGGGTCGCCCAGTGCGGGGCGAGAAGTCGAGCGGACGCAGCCTCTCGTCGGCGGTGCCGCCGGCGACGGGCAGGGTCGCACTCGGCGGCAGGTGAGCGGCCAGCCCGGCCGCCAGACGGGACGCCGCGCTCTGCCCCATCGCGTCCACCAGCTGCAGCGAGAACGCCAGCACGTACGCATGCGGGTGCTCACCCAGCCCGGCGATCTGCGCCAGGCAGAGGTCGGTGGCTCGGGTCAGCCACGGGTGGGCCGCCACAGCGGGGTCATGACCGGCCAGCCGGTGGGCCTGCGCCGCCACCGCCGCAGTGATCTGCAGCGACGAGGCGTGAGGGTCGGCGGTCGCCCACCACGGCGCACACCCGGCGGACGACGTCACCGGCAGCGCGAACGGCAACCCGCCATCGGGCAGGCTCACCGAGGTCAGCCAGTCGCACAGCCGCACCGCCCGCGGTGTCACCACCGGCGCGGCGTCGGCGAAGGCCTGGAGCGCGTGCAGCGCTCCAGCGGGCTGACTCCCGGGCGAACGCAGGTCGGGCTCCAGCCCCCAGCCGTAGCCGCCGTCACTGTTGCGGTAGGCCTCGACCGCCGCGAGGACGTCGTCCGGCTCGCCGTCACCCAGCAGCACCGCCAGCCGGCGCCGGTCGAGCACCCGACCGTGGGTCGCCAGGAAGGCCGTCGCCGCGTCGAGGTCGATCGCCATCGCCCCAACGTACTCGCGCACCGTCCACTTGACGCAACCAACGAGTTGCTTTACGTTGAAGCAACCGAACAGTTGCGACAGGAGAGTGCCGTGAACGACACCGACACCGACTACACGACCAGCTTCACCGTCGATCGCACCCCTGACGAGGTCTTCTCCGCCATCAACGACGTCCGCAGCTGGTGGACCGGCGACATCGAAGGCAGCGCCGACACGGTAGGAGACGAGTTCACCTACCGCTACGAGGACGTCCATCGCAGCACGCAACGGATCACGGAGTCGACTCCCCGCAAACGGGTGGTGTGGCACGTGGTCGAGGGCCACCTCACCTTCGTCACGCAGACGACCGAGTGGACCGGCACCGACATCATCTTCGACATCAGCGACAAGGACGGCACCACCGAGGTCCGTTTCACCCATCGGGGTCTCGTCCCCGCCCTCGAGTGCTTCGACGGCTGCTCGGCCGCCTGGGACCACTACGTCACCACCAGCCTGCGGGACTTCCTCCGCGGCTGAGGCCACACCGCCCACCGCTCCCGCACGCCTCGGTTCCGCTCGGCCGAGGGCGCTCCGGGTCCGAAGCGCCCACCCAGCTCCGGTGGTGCCCTGCTCAGGCCAGGTGGCGCTCCGCCCAGGCCCGGCGGTGCTCCGCCCAGGCCCGGCGGCGCTCCGCCCAGGCCCGTCGGTGACCTTCACAGGTGCCGGCCACCCCGATATCGTCGCGCACGATGATGAGTCGTGTCTTCCAGGGCAGGGGCCGAACGTGACTGACGGACTGCGCGGCGCGTGCGAGCAGTGCGAGCACGTCCGCAGCGGCAGCTCGGTGACACAGCTGGCGTTGACTGCCCTGCCGGACCACGACCGGCCCACCGTCCACCCCTCATCCGCCCCGGCCCCGGCACCGGCACGGGCACCGGCACCGGCACCGGCACCGGCACCGCACCGGCACCGGCACAGAGCACCACGGCGGACGACGAGGCGGCGGCGCGCGACTTCGTCGTCGAGCGGGAGAACAACCGGCGCCACGGCAAGACGATGTACTCGGCACGTCCGGTCGGGGCCGACTTCTCGTACTGCGGCATCTACGAGCTCAGCAACATCTACGCCTGCTGCGAGACCAAGAACCTCGACCAGAGCTGCGCACAGTTCAGCCCGGCCCGGGACGACGAGACACCCCACGACTGCGGCACCTGCCGGCACCAGGAGCGGGTCTCGCCACGCGTCGACGTTGTGCTGCACCAGTTTCTGCAGTCCCGCTCCGCCGGCCGGACCCTGCTCGAGACGACGATCGAGCCGAGCCGGGCCGTTGCCGCACTCTCGGAGTTCGACGCCTGCATCGACTCTGCCGGCTTCGTGCACTCCCGGCCGGCGTTCCTGCCGCACTGCGCCGCCATGAGCACGACCGACAAGCCGGAGGGCGAGAACCGCTACCTCGTGGGCCCGGTCGTCAACAGCGCCGGACGGTGCGCCATGTGGACTCCCCGGACCGAGCCCGAGTTCGCCGCCGTCGACGCCCGGCTGGAGGCCCTCGCCGAACGCCCCGCCCGGCTGCACGCCCTGGGCGTCGAGCTCGGCATGCGGCGCGAACGCCTGAATGCCCTCGCCCGGCAGAACTCCGCGACGGCCGGGTACGCAGTCGCCGACGAGGTACGGGACGCCGCGGACCGGGCCGCCCTCGACGACGCCCACGCCGGCCGGCTGATCGCCGCCGAGACCAACGCCCAGGCCGACCTGATCGCGTTCTGCCTGCAGCAACGAGGCGGCAGCTCCGAGCTGGTCGCCTCGGTGACCGCAACCTGGGTGCCCGAGGGGTGGGTGCCCGACGCCTCTTTCGACGACACCTACGACCTGCTCGACGACGTCGTCCTGCCCGCCGGCGGTGCCGTCGCCCCGACGACCTCGCCGCCTGACCCGCCCCCCTCCGCGCCGCACCCCTCCGCTCCGCCCCCCTCCGCCCCGCCAGCGTCCGCGCCGGCGCCACTCGCCCCTGCCGCAGCGGTCGGTGCGGCAGCGGTCAGTGCGGCAGCGGTCAGTGCGGCAGCGTCAGTGCGGCAGCGGTTATGATGCGGAGGGACCGGCGCCGATCGCACCGGTGACGGTGCCTCCGGTGCCCTTCGCGGTCACTCCTCTGGTCTCGTACCGGCACCCTGCGGACGTCGGCATCGGGTTCCTCGTCGTGGCGGACGCCGTCCAGATCCTGCTGGTCTACGCCACGGGTGGTTCGCAGGTGGCGATCGACCTGCGCTCGTTCCCGTTCGCGTCGTGGTCGCAGCTGCTGACTCCTACGGGGCCGCAACCGGTCTCGTTCTTCGTGCAGCTGCCCGACGTCGTCAACGCCGTCTGGCTCGACCCGCACCCCCTGGACTGACGACGATGACCCGTAGCGGACGACGGCGAGAGTGCCGGCCGGCCGGGATCGCCGTGTGGGCGGTGACGGCACTGCTGTCGACTGCCGCCTGCGGCAACCACGACTCCGTCGTCACCAGGACGGTCACCAACGGGCAGCTGCTCGCGAAGGTGTCGGCTGCGGTGCATCGGCAAGGTACGGCTCAGATCCGGTTCGAGGTCACCCAGTCCGTCCCCAGCACGCAGGTCTTCTCGGTCACTGGAGTCGTCAACTACACGAGCCCCTTGTCGTGGGCGGTGCACGTCGACTCCGACCAGCTCAACGCCGACCTGGTCAGGAGCGGCGAGACGACCTATCTCAAGGGAACCGACATCGGGACGTCGGCCCGACCGTGGATCATCGTCGAGCCGGGGGTGACCCCTTCCACCGCGCAGAACTTCTCGTCGATGATCGAGGACTACTTCTCCTCGGTCGACGTCCTGAGCCTGCTGGGCTTCGGATCCACAGTCACCTTCGTGGAGCGAGCCGACTCCTCCGGTTCGGGAAACTACAGGTACCAGACGCAGGTGACCGCCGCCCAGTGGGCCGACGCCGCGCCGGTGGAGGGGCGGGAACGTGTGCGCAGATGGGCGAGCGACCACGCCGTGACGGCGGTCGACATCTCCGTCGTCCTCGACGCCCACGGACTGCCGGTCGACGAGACCCTGTCGGCGCTGCCGAACCCCACGCTGCTGACCGTGGTCCGCACCTTCGAGCGGTGGAGCGGCCCGGTCGCCGTCTCGCCCCCCTCGGCCGATCAGGTGTCGCAGACCTGGACCGGAAGCGGGCTCTGGGTGGGCAACTGAGCAGCCGGTGAGCTGATTGTGCGGACCGACGTCGCAGGTGAGGTTCTGCGGCGGACGGCGGACGGCGGGCTACCGCAGGATCGTCGTCACGTGCCGGTGCCGGAACTGCCAGACCCCGCGGCCCGCGGCGACCGCCCCGAGAGTCAGCCCGATCAGCCACAGGCTCACGACGATGGTCGAGCCGTCGATCAGGCGACCGTCGGCGAACTGCGTCACCGTGACCGCCCCGCCGACCGGCGGAATGACGTCGGCGGTGTAGCTGCCGGTCCGCCCGTCGGGCAACGTCACCTGGATCACGGAGAGGCCCGGCTCTGTGGCCGTCAGGCGGGAGCCCAGAACGTGCGCCGTGCGGACGGTGGGGCCGAGCGGACTGACCAGCCACGCGAGCAGGACGAGCGCGAGCCCGGCGATGACGCCTGTGATCCTGGCTCGGCCGCGGCGAAGCTTGGCCGTCTTGGTCAGCCAGTACTCCGCAGACTCCCCCGCGTACGCAATGGTCCCCTTGCCGATCGCATGCTCCGTGACGCTCATCGCGGCGCCCTCCCTCAGGCGGCTGACCAGAGAACCTGATCATCACCAGCATGGCACCTGCGACGCCGCCGGGCCACCCGCCGCACCCACCACTTCGACGACAGGTCGTGACCCGCGCCCCGGTCACCTCCGACCGCTCCCAGCCCGTTGTCACCTCCGGCACCGGTGTCACCTCCGACACCGGTGTCACCTCCGACACCGGTGTCACCTCGCACGGGTCACCTCCGTCCGGATGAGCGAAACCAACTGTCACAGAGAGTGTTTAGGTCGATACGACGTCATCGAGACTGTCGGTGGTGGCCGGTAGGTTGCTGCTGTGGCAGTCGATGAGCAACCGATGCTCGACCTGGAGGTCGCGTTGGCCCAGATGGGCCAGGCCTCCTCGTTGGCGCTGGTCTCCTCGATGTCCACCCTGTCCGACGAGGGCAAGCAGCGGATCATGGCAACGATGGTGCGACAACGCGCGATCAACGAGGCGGTCTACCTGCACGTGCTCTCGATGTTCGACCAGTCCCCAGGCGTCCTGCCGGGAGTGTCACGGCGGGTGGGCCATGCCTTCCTCACCGAGAAGATGAACTACTCCTCCGGCTCGGCCAACGCCGACCTCGCCGCCGCCAAGGCCCTCGACCCCACCGGGGCCGGGTTCCACCTGCCACACCCGGGTGACCCGACGGGCGAGAACGGCCCGAACGGGGGCACCGACCCCAGCGAGCAGCCCGACCCGAGCGAGCAGGCCGACCTCAGCGGGCAGCCCCACCCGGACGCGCGATGCCTGCTGGGCGACGACGACGGCCTGCCGCTGCTGGGGCGGCCCTGGCCGCCGGGTTGGTCACCCGCTCCCACGTCGACGTCGCCATCCGATGCCTGGGCCGCGTCCCCCAGCACCTGGCCGACCGGGTCGACGAACACGGCATCAGCGGCCGCCGCAGGATCGACGCGTTCCTGACCCGCAAGTCGCGGCAGCACTCCCCCACGACCACCGGCCGCCTCTCGGAGCAGCTGCTCGAAGAGCTCAACCCCGGCGGCAACGACCGCCATGACCCCCTGGCCTACACCCGGCGCACCCTGACCCTGACCAAGGACTCCACCGGCATGACCGTCGTCCGCGGCCTCCTCGACCCCGCCACCGCGGCCGTCCTCGAAGCCGCCCTGCAGCACTTCCGCGGCCTCACCTCGCTGCTCCCCCACCCCGTCGGCGAGGGCCCCGGACCGAACGAGCCGGACGGGCCGTGCGGCGAGCAGACGACCTTCCCGATCCGGGACGAGCGCTCGAGGGGCAGCGCAACGTCGACGCCATGAACGCGCTGTGCGCGGCGGCCCTGCGCGCCCACTACCCGACCATGGCCGACGGCGGGCCCGGTCGCCAACCGGCGGCACCCCTGGTGAAGGTCGTGGTCGTGGCCACCCCTGAGCAGGCCGAGGCCGCCCGGCGCACCACTCCAGCCCCTCTGGACGACGACGGGGCACAGGCCCCTCCACCCGGCCGGACCGACGACTGGTCCCTTGACCCACCGGGTGAGAGTCTGGACCCACCGGGTGAGAGTCTTGACCCACCGGGTGAGAGTCTTGACACACCACGTGAGAGTCGAGACGAGGGCGTGGGTCTGGCCCATGAGGCCGAGACCGGCGCCCCGCTCTCACCGCGAACCCTGGGCCGGCTGCTGTGCGACGCCGAGCTGCAGACCGTCGTCCTCGGTGCGTCCCGCGCCGTCCTCGACCTCGGCCGCACGACCCGACTCGCGACGGCGACCCAGCGGACAGCGTTGGTCGCCCGAGACCGCGGCTGCGCCGTGCCAGGCTGCGGCATGCCCCCCTCGGCCTGCGAGGCCCACCACGTCACGTGGTGGCGCAACGGTGGAACGACCGACATCGAGAATCTGGCCCTGCTCTGCGGACGGCATCACACGCTCATCCACAACGGCGGTGGCTGGGCCCTGCAGATGCGTGGCGGCATCCCGTATGTCGTTGCGCCCCACTGGCTCGACCCCACCCGCACCCCCCGCCGCAACACGGTGTTCGACGCCGAGGCCGAAGCCCGCCGCCTCGGCCGCACCATCGGGCGGCAGCAGCGACTCCGCTTCGACGTGTGACCCCTGGCCGCATGAACCTGCTGGCCGATCGACCTGACCACTCCCAGACACACCACGGCGGGTATCTACCTCCGGCCCTGACCGCTCTGCCCCTCATGAGGAGCATCGACTGGCCGTGGGCCATCATCCTGTGCCGCTTCACCGACAGGCCCACGGTGCCGCAGCCACCGGACTACTACGAGGACCTCTACACCCGTCACGGGACCGGGGGGCTGGCCGACTACTGGCAGGACGTCAGCTTCGGCAACCTCGACCTCACTGGCTCGAAGGTGTTCGGATGGCTGACCATGAGCCACTCCACGAGTGAGGTTGCGACGCTGACGTTCCCAGGTCAGCGCGGCGTCCTCGTGCAGTGGGGGCGGGACGCCGCGGCCGCGGCCGGCATCGACCTGACACCGTTCCGGCAGGTGCTGGTCGTGCACAACTACGGCGTCGATCACGGCGCCGCCGGGAACGGGATCGTGATCGTGCACCAGGACCCCGCAGTCTGCGAGTTCGGGTTCATCAGTCACGAGATGGGCCACGGTCTCGATCTGCCGCACTCGTTCTCGGCAAACCCCGACTTCGTCTACGGCGACGGCTGGGACGTCATGAGCTTCGCGACCACCACCTTCCTGTTCACCTTGTCGTTCCGCGGTACGACAGGCGTGGCCACCGTGGGACTGAACGCCCGCAACCTGAAGGCCCTCGGCGTCCTCGAGCCCTCCCGGGAGTGGACGGCGACGCACCCTGACTTCAGCGAGACCGTCGTGCTCGACCCGCTGAACCAGCAGCAGATCGGCAACCACGGCCACCTGGTGGCGACCGTGCCGCCGGGCGCCTGCTCACCACCGCGGCCCGACGGCAGCACCTGGACCCTGGAGTTCCGACAGAGGACCGGGTGGGACCAGGCGATCCCGGAGGACGCAGTGGTGCTGCACCAGATCCGCACCGACGGCTTGTCCTACCTGCAGCCTGCGATGTGGCAACGGTTCACCGCCGGTCAGTCCGGGGTCATGCCGAACCCCGACGTCCACTTCACCGTCACCTCGATCACCGCTGCGCCGGCGGCCCCCACCGCCACGGTGCGGCTGTGGGACCTGCCCGAGGGCTGCCTGCGCAAGGAGGACAGCAAGCCCAAGGTCTACCTGATCGAGAACGGCACCAAGCGGTGGGTCACCTCTCCGGCAACCCTGGCGTGGCTCGGCCGCACCTGGGCAGACGTCCGCTCAGTGCCGGACGGCGCCCTGATGGGCCTGCCCGACGGTGCGGACGTGGTCGTTCCGGCCCAGCTGACGGTGGCTGCCACGCCGTACCCGGTGGCGGTCAACCGTTCCACTCAGCTGACGGTCATGGCGACGGACTCCGTCACGGGGGCCGCTGTAGCCGGCCGAGTACTGCGCAACGGCTCGGACGTCGGCCCCACCAACGCCGCCTTCACCGCCGTCTTCCGCACCCGCCGGATCGGCAGGCTGCCGGACGTCGAGATCGTCTTCCCCACGGTCACCGTCCGGGCGCCCGGCTATGCCGACACCGAGGTCGACTGCGGCTGGGCCTGACCGCCAGCTCGGGCCTGACCGCCGGTCGGGCCTTGGCCGTGCGTCCGAGGCCGGACCTGCAGCGGGGCACTTCACGTCGCGTACCGCCACTGGGTGGGGCTGGCCGGTGATCCCCCGGTGGTGTTGTGGCCCGAGACGTCGCGCGAGTCGACGTGCACGACCTTGTTCGTCGAGGACTGGAACCCCAGTCCCGCGAAAAGCCGCGCCTGGATCTTGGTCTGCAGATCGACGAGCCCCTGGATGTCGGACGCCGCCCCGAACAGGTGCTGGCTCGAGGTGGCGCCACCGACGGCGGTGTTGTGCCGCAGGCAGCGGCAGCCCGAGACGATGCGGACCGGAGCTCCGATCTGGTTGCGGTAGACCTCGAGGCGACGCACGTGTGCCCGAAGGGTCCAGATCCGCTGGCACTCCGCAAAGGCGCCACCGTCGTTGCAGCGGAACTCGGTGTACGAGAAGTGGGCACTCATCGTCGAGCGCCCTTGTCGCAGCCGGGCGAAGGACAGGGCCAGCGCGTCGCTGGTCAACGGGCCGACATCGCCGTCGTCGTCCAACGGGTCGCCCAGGTTCCAGCCCCGCTGGAACCCCTTCGTCGCCGCCACGACGTTGCGGTTGGCGTTGTCGAAGCCGATCGCGACGAGCATCGCCTTCGCCTGCTGCAGGGTGAGCGTGACGCTCATCAGACACCTCCGCCGTCGTCGACACCGCCGTCGCCGACACCGCCGTCGCCGACACCGCCGTCGCCGATACCGTTGTCGCCGATACCGTTGTCGCCGAAACCGCCGTCCGTCGGGTCGAACCCGACCTCGTCGACGGCGTCGACGTCCAGGCCGGCGACGACGCCGTCCAGCTCGGCCGCGAGCGGCAGCACCTCGTCGGTCGCCACGGCCGCGTCGGCGGCCACTCCCGCGACGTCGAGCTCCCCCGCCTGCAGCGGCCGGTTGTCAGGATGCTTGCCGACATCGGCACCGTGCACGAACCCGGCCTCGTCCGGCGCCGTCACCGCCGGCAGCAGCCGGGAGTCGGTGACCGGGAGGGGCGGTCCGATCGTGAACATCAACCCGTCAGACATGCCTGGCCTCCAGGCGTTGAAAGGTGGGGCGAGGCCGATTCTAGAGACCCGGTCCACGCGTCCTCCAGGTTCGGCAGATGACAATCGCGACACCCGGACGCTGTCGAGCCGACGGTCAGTACCCCCGCGGATGCCCACCCCTGGAGTCGGGATACCAACGCGCACCCGGGATGCCGACACCTGCGACGTTCGCCCTCGGCGTACCGCCGTCCACCACAGCGCCTGGGGCCGACCGCCCCGGGCCCACCGACCCCGGATCCACCTGGGTGTCGCGGTAGGCAGACAGCAGGAACATGGGCGTCTCGCGGCCCAGCACCCGATGCGGGTGCCCACCGGGTGGGGCCAGGGCCAGCTCGACGACGGACGACGCCTGCCCCGCTCCGCAGGCCACCACCTGCCCCTGCGACACCTCGACCGTGACGCTGTCGACGGTGAGGGTCGACGACAGCACGACGTCCAGGATCGGAGTCCGCTCGCCCGCGACGTCGAGCTCGACGTAGGGCCGCTGCACCGACTCGAGGGTGTGGTCACCGACGACGACCCATTGCCGGGCACCGCGATGACCACTCGTGCGGCGACAGGCCTCCTGCACCGCCGGCTGCTCGGCCCAGGCCCAGAAGACCAGCTCCGCCACCGGCATCCCCAGGAACGACCCGATTGCCTCGGTGGTCTGTTCGACGACATCGACCGTGCCGACATCGACCGTGCCGACATCGACCGGGCCGACATCGACCGGGCCTCGTGCGGCGGCCAGGGGTGCGGCGGCCAGGGGTGCGGCGACCTCGGCCAGCCCCAGTCGGGCCAGGGCCTGACGCAAGGCTTGGGCGAGGTGAGCCGGGTCGTCCGTCAGCAGGTCGGCGACCGTCACGACCTTCCCGGCCGGCCCAGCCGTCCCGGCCGCCGGGGCCCCGCTCATCGGATGTTCGCGCACCATTGGACGCTGCCGCGAGCCGGCTCGTACGACAGCACGACCACGGGCGCCCTCTCCGAAGGCGCGATCACCACCCTCGAGGACGTCGCCGTCCGGCTCGTCGCTCGGCCCGAGTCGCTCACCATCACCACTCGCGGGGGGTAGGGAGACGGTGCCGCCGCGGCGTCCTCGTCGTCCGGATCCTCCTGACCGGCGCCGCGCCCCCAGCAGAGGTGGACGACGACGGCTGTCGCGAGCAGTGCCAGGAACGCGCCGGCGGCGGCATAGGCCACGCCGGACCGGTACGGCTCGTCAGGGACCGCCGCCGCGAGCGCGACGAACCCTCGACCCGACAGGTCGAATCGGGCGCGGTGCGCGAGGTGGGTACCCATGAGCAACTCCTACCGACACGATAGGCGTGAACCGGATCCCTGCCTACCAACCGACGAGGAGAGCCCGTGGCCCAGGACAGTCCCTTCGAACCGCCGCTGGCCGGCACCGAGATCGAGCACGTCATCGGCTCGCTCGAACGGCTGCGCATGACGTTCCGGTGGAAGGCCGACGGCCTGGACGCCGCCGGGCTGGCCGCCTCGATCGGCACCTCGGCACTGACCCTCGGCAACCTGCTCAAACATCTGGCCCTGGTCGAGGACCACATGTTCAGTGTGCGGTTCGCCGGCGAACCGTTCCCGGACGTGCCCGCGGTCGACGGCCACGACGGCAGCGACGACTGGGAGTTCACCTCGGCCGCCGCCGACAGCCCGGCCGCGCTCTACACCTTCTGGGACGACGCCGTCGCGCGCTCCCGGGCTCGGCTGGCAGCGGTGCTCGCCGACCCGGCCCGGGCCGGGCTCGACGAGCCGGGCGACCTGACCACGGACGACGGACGTCACCCCACCCTGCGCCGGCTGCTGTTCGACCTGATCGAGGAGTACGGGCGTCACACCGGTCACGCCGACCTGTTGCGCGAGTCCGTCGACGGTCGCGTCGGCGAGGACGCCCCCGCCGGCTGGCACCTCGTGGGCGCCGCCTGACCACGACTCGGCCGGCTGGGAAGCCGAGACTGTGAGGCCGTGTGTGAACCGGATCGGGTGTGATCACCCCCGATCCGGTTCACACGCGGCTTCACAATCTCTTCGGTGATGATCGGGCCTGCTCAGCGAGTCGTCCGGCCTGGGGAATCGTCAGGGGCCGGTGACGATTGACACCGGCATGAGTCGTGCCGTGGTTGCGACCGCCTTCGGCGGTCCCGAGGTCCTGTCCGTCATCGACGTCGACGTTCCGGCGCCTGGCCCCGGCGAGGTGGTCGTCGAGGTGCGAGCTATCGGGGTGAACCCGATCGACCACAAGGTGTACAGCGGCGCGTTCGGCACCGACCCCGAGGCCCTGCCGATGCGGATCGGCTACGAGGCCGCCGGAGTCGTGACCGCCGTCGGCCCACCTGTCGAGAACCCCTCGGCACCAGCGGTGGCAGCGGCTGTAGCGGGAGCAGATGTGGCGACGGCGGCTGTGGGGGCAGCGGCGGTTGCTGCATCGGCGGATGTGGTGGTGGCGGTGGCGGTGGGTGACGAGGTCATCGCCTTCCGGGTCTCGGGCGCCTACGCCGATCGGATCGTGGTGCCGGCCGCCTCGCTCACTCCCAAGCCGGCCGACCTCGACTGGCCGGGCGCCGCAGGACTCATGCTGGTCGGAGCGACCGCCGTCCATGCCTTGACGGCCACCGCCGTCGGAGCCGGGGACACGGTGCTGGTGCACGGCGGCAGCGGCGGAGTCGGCCTTGCGGCGATCCAGCTGGCCAAGGCGCGCGGCGCCCGGGTGATCGCCACCGCGAGCCCGGCGCGGCACGAGCTGCTGCGCAGCCTCGGGGCCGACCCCGTCGCGTACGGCGACGGCCTGCTCGAGCGGGTGCAGGCCCTGGCACCCGACGGCGTCGACGCCGCGATCGACACCGTCGGGACCGACGAGGCGCTCGACACCTCGGTCGCCCTGGTCGCCGACCGCGCGCGGATCGCGACCATCGCCGCCTTCGCCCGCGGCGGCGAGCTGGGGCTGAAGCTGCTCGGCGGCGGCCCCGGCGCCGATCCCGGCACCCAGATCCGGGACGCCGCCCGGGCCACCCTGGTGCAGCTGGTCAGCGAGCGCCGCCTCGTCGTCCCGATCGCCGCCACCTACCCGCTGGACGACGTGCAGGCCGCCCATCGAGCCGTTGCCACCGGGCACGCCCCCGGCAAGATCGTCCTGATCCCCTGATCCCTGATCCCTGATCCTTCGACCTTGGTCGAACGCGAGTCGGAAGTTCGGGGTTGGTCCGCAGGCTCCGGGGGTGCCTCTGCTAGGAATCGACGGTGCGCATCGTGTCGTTGAACGCCCGGGGCGGGGCGCTGTTCGACGCCCTGGCCGACTGGCTGCCCGGTTGTGGCGCCGACGTCCTGTGCCTGCAGGAGGTGACGCGCACCCCCGGACTCACCGGCTGGACGCAGTTCGAGGACGTCGAAAGGGGTTCTACGTCGACCACGACGAGTGGCCGTCGTCAACACCCGAGGTGTCGGACCATGGCCCGCTGGTGCTCGACGTCTAGCCGGCAGCCCACCAGCGGTTGGTGGCGCCGAGCTCGGGTCGCGGCGAAGGCAACGACCTGGCCGCCGACGCCCTGGACAGTGGGTCGACCAGGGACTGCCGCAACGAGTCGAGCGCGGTGGCGATCGCCTCTCGTTGACGCAACAGCCGATCGACGTGCCGTTGCAGGTGCGGGGAGGAGGGGGACGACCGACGCCAGGCCAGGGCCTCGTCGAGCAACTCGATCTTGGCAACGGCCTCGGCGACGACTGCCGCGACGGTCTGCCGCTCGGTCGTCGGAATCAGGATTGCCATGTCGCCTCCAGGTGAGACGTGATGCCGGAATCATCAGAATTGCTGCTGATATCGGCAGAATGGCCGATTGACTCCTACGACGACCTTAAAGTTCGGTGAGGCAACACCGACTTTCGGTATAACGACGGTAAAAAATGGCTGCTCGCGCTGCTGGTGGTCGCCGGAGTGGTCGTCGAAGCACTGTCGGCCCTCGACCGACGAGGCCGTGTCGTGCGCATCACCCACGACGCCAGAACTGCCACCACGAGGCGTCGGCATCCGTCGACACCACCGTCGCGGGGTGAGCTGCCGCTCCGGAAGGGACTGCCTTGCCTGGCCGGACCGCCGCTCCGGGAAGGACTGCCTTTCCCGACGGCACCGCCTTTCCGGAAGGGGCTGCCGTTCCGGCCCCTGCAGTCGTGGCGGTCTCCCGGGCCAGCGCGATGGCCGACGGGCTGGGCCAGGCGTCGGCGCGGGCTGCCGAGCAGACGACAACGGCGACCAGGCCGAGCCCGACCGTGTAGCGGATGAGGGGTGGCGTAGTGGTGCGAGGCATGCGAATACTCCTTCTCGGCTCTCGTCACGATCAGGCCTGCCGACAGCGGTCCAGGCCAAGTCGACCCGGTCAGGCCAGGTCGACCCGGATCAGGCCAGGCCGACCGGATCAGGCCAGGTCGACCGGATCAGGCCAGGCCGACCGGATCAGGCCAGGTCGACCGGTTCAGGCCATGTCGACCGGTTCAGGCCATGTCGACCGGTTCAGGCCATGTCGAACTGCTCGGTGTGGATCCGGGCTGCCGGGACGCCGACGGTGTCCAGAGCAGTGAGGACGCCGTTCACCATCGGTCCGGGCCCGCAGATGAAGACGTCGAAACGGCCACCGTCACGACGGCGGGGCAGCACCGAGGCCAGAAGGTCGGCGTCGACCCGGCCCCGCTGGCCACGCCAGTCGGGCTCGGGCGCACTCACCACCTCGACCACCGTGAGGGTGAGAGTGCTTGACAGTCGGGCGATCTCGTCGCGGAACAACAGGTCCTCGGCATTGCGGGCCGCCGTCACCAGTACGTGTCGACGCCGGTCGCGCCGGTGCTCCAGTGTGCGCAGCATGCTCATCATCGGGGTGATGCCGACTCCCCCGGCGATCAGCACCAGGCCGTTGGCGCGCCGGGCATCGACGGTGAACGTGCCGTGCGGACCGTCGACGTAGACCCGGCGCCCGGGCACCAGGCGGGCGAGCATCCCGGTGTAGTCCCCGGCATGACGGATGGTGAACTCGAGCTCCCGTGGACGGTGCGCACCGGAGGCGATCGTGAACGGATGCTCCTCACGGGGCCCCATCGAGCGGTCGAGCCGGATCCAGGCGAACTGGCCCGGGTCGAAGCTCAACCCACGATGCCGGGGACGCAGCGGGCGCAGTGCCAGCGTGCTGACACTGTCGCTCTCGTGCCGCACCTCGTCGATGACGTAGGCCCGGCGCATCGCCAGCATCGGCCCGCCGACCCACCGGTAGCCGAACACCAGCGCGACGATCCCGATCGCCAGCTCGAACCAGCGGCGCATGGCCTGGTCCTGGGTCAGATGGTTCAGCCAGTACACGTGCAGGGCGCTGCCGACGACGACCACGATCCCCAGCACGACGTGGGCCCATCGCCAGATCTCGTAGCGGTGGCCGAGCCGGCGACGGAACACCGCCAGCAGGCACATGGCGAGCATGGCCACCGTCGCCGCGGTGGCCGCCCTCGCCCGTGGCGGCGCCGTCCAGGGCACCAGCAGCGACGCGTTGTGCGGGTCGTGGACGATCAGCACAGCCAGGTGCCCCAGCACCAGCACCAGCGCCAACAGCCCGAGGGTGCGGTGCGACAGCAGCACGCGCTCGATGCCGAACGTGCTGGTCAACGAGCGCAGGCGGGACGGCAGGATCACCACGCACACCAGCACCGACGCCGCCAGGACACCCAAGGAGGTGGAGAGCTCAACGGTGAAGCCGCCGGCTCCGCCCGCCCCCACCGACAGCACCAACGGAACGAGGATCACGGCCAGGAAGGCCATCGACCAGACGACTTGCCGAACTCGGAGACCAAGTCTCATACCCAAGAAAACCAAGACCCTAAGGATCGCTGCGGCGGTCAGTGCCCGCTCCGGCGAGAGCACGGACCACCGATTGACCTGCTTATTACGGCTTCAATGCTTCGTCGGGTCCCTTCAACAGGCGATCACCGCGGCGTCAAGTGTCGGTCAAGCCCCGCTGGGCGCCCGCTGTGACCCTCCAGCTGTTCCGGGCGCTCGATCCGGTCGCTCACGAGCTCAAGCACGGCACCGTCGACGTCCTGCGTGCGGCGGAAGCACCAGGTGACGACGGCGTCCTACCCGGCCGGTCAGGCCATTGACAGGCAAGTGTGTACTTGCCTATCGTGTGGGCGTGACGGAGCTCGTCCTCAAGGCGATCGCCGATCCGACCCGCCAACTGATCCTCGACGAGCTGACCGACCGCGACGGTCAGACCCTGTTCGAGCTCTGCAGCCGCCTGGCGGCCAAGCACCAGGTCACCCTGACCCGGCAGGCGATCTCGCAACACCTGGCAGTGCTCGAGACCGCCGGGCTGGTGACCACTCACCGTGAAGGCCGGCACAAGTTCCACCACCTCGACGTCGAACCGCTGCGTGCCGTGCTCTCACGATGGATCGACTGTCGATGACCGACGACCACCTCACGACGTCAACCACCGCACGACGACGACCACCGGACGAAGGAGTCCCACCGATGCGCATGACAGTCAGCAGCCTTCTCGTCGACGACCAGCAGCGGGCGTTGGCGCTCTACACCGGCACCCTCGGGCTGCTCAAGAAGAATGACATCCCCCTGGGCGCTCACTCCTGGCTCACGGTGGTCTCGCCCGAGGACCCCGACGGCCACGAGCTGCTGCTCGAGCCCGACGAGCACCCGGCCGCCAAGGCGTTCAAGGCCGCCCTGATGGAGGACGGGATCCCGATCTACTCCTTCACCTGCGACGACGTCACCGCCGAGCACCGACGGCTGACCGCGGCCGGGCTGAGCTTCACCCAGCCACCGACCGCCATGGGTCCGGTGACCACCGCCGTCTTCGACGACACCTGCGGCAACCTGGTCCAGCTCGTCAGCCACAACGACACCGCGTCGTGAGCGCGAGCCCGAGCCGACGGCTGGCCGCCCTGTTCGACCGGGTCGCCGACACCTACGAGAACGTCGGGGTGCCCTGGTTCGAGCCGATCGCCCACGGCCTGGTGGGCGCGGTGGCACCCCAGCAGGGCGAGCGTGCCATCGACCTGGGCTGCGGGCGCGGAGCGGCGCTGTTCCCCCTGGCCGCGGCTGTCGGCAAGGACGGTCACGTCACCGGGGTCGACCTGTCGCCCCGCATGGTCGCACTGGCAGGCGAGCGGGCCGCCGAGCTGGGCCTGACCACGGTCGACCTGCAGGTCATGGACGTCGCGGCTCTCGAGCTGGCGCCGGGCGAGGCCGACGTCGTCACCGCCTCGCTGGTGCTGTTCTTCGTGCCGCAGCCGCAGCAGGTCCTGACGCACTGGACCACGCTGCTGCGGCCCGGCGGTCGGCTTGGGATCTCGACGTTCGCCGGCCGCGACGAGGGTTGGCAGCAGCTCGACGCGCTGTTCACGCCGTACCTGCCGCCGCAGATGCTCGACGCCCGCACCAGCGGCGAGAGCGGGCCGTTCAGCAGCGACGAGGGGGTCGCCGGTCTGTTCACCACGGCGGGGCTGGTCGACGTGCGCACCACCCACGCCGACATCACCGTCACCTTCGGCGACGTCGACGCCTGGATCACCTGGTCCTCCTCGCACGGGCAGCGCGCCATGTGGGACCAGGTGCCGGACGACGCACGACCGTCCCTGGTGGCGGCCGCGACCGAGATCCTCGGCCGGGCCCGGAACGGGAGCGGCGACAGCCGACTGACCCAGCAGGTGCGCTACACCGTCGGCCGCTCGTCGTCGTGACCTCGCCGTCGGGGCTGAGTCACGGCTCGTGGGCCTCGCCGTCGGGGCCGAGTCACGGCTCGTGGGCCTCGCCGTCGGGGCTGAGTCACGGCTCGTGGGCCTCGCCGTCGGGGCTGAGTCACGGCTCGTGGGCCTCGCCGTCGGGGCTCGCGACGACCACCGTGTAGCCGTCCGGGTCGAGCACCCAGAGTTCGCGGTGCCCGGGGCCGTTGCCCTGCCCCTCGGGAGGGTTGCGGTGCGGGGCCTTGACGACGACGACACCCAACTCGGCGGCACGACCCACCGCGGCGTCGAAGTCGGTGACCTCGCCGAACCAGAGCAGGACGCCGTTGCCGAGCGGGGCCTGCGCGTCACCGATCGGACCGTGGTGATGGTCGGCGTCCCGGTGGTGCAGCTGCAGCACCAGCACTCCCCCGGCCGTCAACCGCTCGTAGTGGGGGCCGCCGTGGTCGCTGCGCAGGCCCAGCAGCTGCTGGTACCAACGGCTGCTGGCCTCGACATCCCTCACCATGATCATGGTCTGGGACTGGGGGTGCCCGCCGAGCACCGCGATCCCCAGCCGGTTGCCGGCCGGGTCGTCGACCTCGACGAGCCAGCGGCGGCCGCCGTCCAGCCGTGGTCCCCCGCGCACCACACCCCCGTGCTCGGCGACCAGCTCGAGCGTCGGGTACAGCCGGTCGGCCATCAGCCAGACCATCGGCCCGCCGGACGTCGCCACCGCCACGTCATCGGTCAGCTGACCGATGATGCCGGGCCCCTCGAAGCTGCCGTGCTCGTCGACGGACCAGCCGAACACCCCGGTGTAGAAGGCCGCCGACCGTGCGACGTCCGGCGCCGGCAGCTGCAGATACCCCAGAGCGCCCTGGGACGGCGGGGGCGGGGCGGCCGAGCGTCCGCTGCGGGTCATGGCAACCTCCGGGCTGCTGTCGGGGCGAGGTCTGGAGCTCGACGTATCACCGGGCTCACGCGACCACTCTGCCTCGTTGTCGACGACAGGAAGGAGGTTCCGCCATGAAGGACGACGCGAGCCGGACCGACGGGTACTGCCTGCAGCAGGCCCATCGCTACGACCTGACCCGACTCGACAGTCACTCACCAGCCCGCACGGCGCGCCACCTCACCGACTGCGCCCTGGCGCGCGAGAGCCACTGGAGCGTGCAGTCCGGGCCGCGCATCGTCCCGCCGCCCTGGGGTCAGGATTCTGAGGTCGGATCCGGGGACGACCGTCGCAGGTCGAGGACCCACGGATTCTGGCATCGACTGTTCGTACTACTGCGAGTCGAGTAGTGGTGGCAGTGAGTGAGTAGGTGACAGTCTGCGCACGTGATCGTCGCCAGCCCGGTGCGGGCGCGCCTGCGCCCTGCCGGCGAGGTAGTGCCGCCGACCGTGCCGTCCGCCGCTGTCGGCACCCCATCGATCCGTCCGTCAGGACCGCCGCGCCTGCCCAGCCTCACCTCGCTGCGGTTCTTCGCGGCGGCCGCCGTGGTCGTCTACCACTACGGCAACCTGATGCCGGCCATCTCACCGCTGAAGCCGCTGCTCGCCCACGGCTATATCGCGGTCACGTTCTTCTTCGTGCTCTCGGGGTTCGTGCTCACCTGGAGCCACGACCGGGCCTCGACCACCGGCGACTTCTACCGGCGACGGTTCGCCCGCGTGTGGCCGCTGCACCTGGTCACCACCGCGGCCGCCGTCGTCGTGGTGTGGGCCCGGGGCCTGCCCCAGGACCCGGCCGCGCTGGCGCTGGCCGTGACGCTGCTGCAGGCCTGGGCACCGGCCCTGACCTCGACATTCGTCTACAACGGGCCCAGCTGGTCACTGTCGTGCGAGGCCTTCTTCTACGCGGTGTTCCCGGTACTGATCATGCTCGTGCGACGGTTGCCGCGCCGGGCGCCGGCGGTCACCGTGGTCGCGCTCGTGATGGTCGCCTCGACCGCCGCCTCGGTGCTGCTGGTCCCTTCGGGCCCCCGGTGGGGGGTCGGGTTCGTGCTGTACGTCGACCCGGCCTTCCGGTTGCCGGAGTTCGTGCTGGGCATGCTGATGGCCGAGGCGATGCGCAGCGGGTGGCGACCCCGGCTCTCGTTCTCGGGGGCGCTGAGGTCCGTCGGCCTGGCCTATCTGGCGCTGATGGCGGTGACGCAGCCTCGATCGCGACCGGGCACGGCCAGCCGACGTACCCGGTGGGCGACCTGGTCTGGCAGCGCCCTGCGCCCTGGTCGTGGCCACGGCGGCGGCCCGAGACCTGTCGGGAGTCACCCGGCCGACTGACCGCGCCCCGCACTGATCCGGTGGGGCGAGTGGTCGTTCGCGCTGTACCTGGTCCACATGCTGATCATCCTGGCCGCCGCGCCGCTCTATGCCGGCGCCGGCCTCTGCCAGGGCCTGCTCATCGCGGCCTCCCTGCCGGGGGTCGCCCTGGCGGCGGCGGCCCTGCTGCACCGTACGGTCGAGCAGCCGTGGGAACGACGCCTGCGCCCCGCTCGACGGGTGACCGGCACCCGGCCGGTGGCCGACTGAGGACCTAAGGACCGCACCGCGAGCGGGACGAGGAGGTTGGCTGAGGTGTCGACCGAGTCTCGAACGAGGTGGGGACCATGCGTGCAGCAGTGGGTGACCGGATCGTGATCGCCTCCAACACCCTGGACCGTCCGGTGAGGGCGGGCCTGGTGGTCGAGTTGAGGCACCCCGACGGCACGCCGCCGTACCTGGTGGAGTGGTCGGACACCGGCCAGACCGCCCTGGTGTTCCCCGGCCCGGACGCCCGGGTCGAGCACACCGGCGCCTCGACCGTGACCGAGGACGAGGTGTCACCGGCCCGTCACGTGCGCACCTGGCACATCGAGGTGCAGCTCTACGAGAGCGACCGCGAGTGCACCGCCCACGCGGTGCTGCGCTCGGGCGAGGCGCCGCCGCTGCACAGCGACGGCCAGGCCCGGCGGCGCGAGGGCGAGCCGAACATCCCCGAGATCGGTGACGAGATCGCCGCCGCCCGGGCCCTGCACCATCTGGGCGACCTGCTGCTGGCGACGGCGTCGGGCGACCTGTCGGCCGCGCTGCACTACCCCACCACGCTGCGCACCTGACCTCACGACCGGACGGGTCGGTCGGGTCACCCGACGGGCAGCACCATCGTGTCGGTGTGGCCGGACCAGCGCAGCGTCAGCGTCCAGCAGCCCGCCTGCGCGAAGGTGACCAGCGACGGCCCCGGACCCCCGGGAATCAGCCGCCCGACCCGAAGGCTGCTGCCCGTCAGCCTCCCTTCGAGGGACAGACCCACGTCGTAGGTGGAGCCGTCGTAGGTGGAGCCGTCGTAGGTGGAGCCCGAGGAGGGATCCCCCGAGGACAGCCTGTCGGGTGGCTGCGGGCCGGGGATCCACAGCACCTTGTTCTCGACCGAAAGATCGGCAGAGGCCGTCAGGGGGTAGCTGAGGACGCCGCCGGGCCGGCCACCGTCGCGGTGTCGAGGTCGACGCTCCACCTGTTCAGGCCCGCGGCGTCCTGCAGCATCAGCAGGCGACCGTCGCCGGCCCCGGTCAGCAGCAGACCGCGGGCGGACCCGGGCAGGTCGATGCAGGTCGCGAAACCCTGGTCGGCGTGCAGCACGTGCACGAACGGCTCCCCGCCGTCCCGCTCGTACATGGTGGCCACGATCGAGCCGTCGGCGCTGGTGACCCGCGAGGTGGGGTGCCCGGCCATCCACTCCGCGACCTTGGTCTTGTCGGCGATGACACCGTCGTCGAGCCGTCCGGCGGCCAGGTCGTAGGAGCGCACCTGGTAGTGCTCGGACGCCGCGGCACCCAGATGCTCGATCAGGTACAGCGTCGAGCCGTCCGGCGACAGCGCGTCGTAGCTGAACCCGGCGGGCAGCACCACCGGGCGCGGCGCCGTGGTCAGCTCGGCGTTCAGGACGACGAACCGCGACGCGGCGGCCGGTGAGGTGCGGCGGCGGGCGACGTGGTGGACGAGGCCTGGGCGAGGACCACGACGGACCCGTCGTGCGAGATGCCTTCCGCGGGATCGCCGGGCACCACCAGCGGCAGGCCGTAGTGACCCTCGAGCCTCACCGAGCGGACCAGCGCGTGCGTGGCGCGGTCGAATCCCCGCACCGCCGTGCCACTACCGGCCGGGACGGCGTCGATGAGCAGCCCCCGGCCACCGACGGCACCGACCGGGTCCTGGGTGCCGACGGCCGCCACCGGCGCCCGGGACGGCGACGAGGCGGGCACCAGGGTGAGCGTCGTCGGGGCCGCCGTCGCCGAGCCGGCCCTGCGTGGCTCGGCCGCCCCGGTCCCGGTCCCGGTGTTCCCGTCGGCGGCGGTGCAGGCCGCCAGCGACAGCAGCGACGCCACCAGGCAGACGCCCCAGGTCGTGCTCCGACAGCTGATCCTCATGGCGGACCTCCTTGAGACAGTCCCTGCGCGAACAGACCCTGCGAGAAGCAGACCCTGCGTGGACGATTCTGGGACTGGTACACCGCCCAGCGGTCGGGGGTTCCCGTCGGAACCGATCCGCGGGCTGCGGTGTAGGAGCATCAGCACCACGAGAACAGCGACGACGAGAACCACAACGACCAGGGCCATGGTGACGACGGAGGTGAGGCACGACGGAGGACGACGAGGCGGTCGCCGCCGCTCGCCGTGGCGACCGCGCCGGCTTCGAGGCGCTGGTGGGCCGGCACACGCCGATCGCCCACCGGACGGCGCTGCTGTTCGGCGCGGGCGCGGACGCCGACGACGTCGTCCAGGAGGCCTTCGTCAAGGCGTTCCGCTCGTTGGGCGCCTTCCGGGCCGGGGCACCGTTCCGGCCGTGGCTGGTGTCGATCGTCATCAACGAGACGCACAACCTGCACCGCTCGGCGCGACGGCGAGCCGGCCTGGCACTGCGGGTGGCTCGGCTGCCCGAGGACGGCGCGGCACAGCCCCCGAACCCCCTCACGGTGGCGGCCGAACACGAGCGACGCTCGACGCTGTGGGACGCCGTCCGTGCCCTGCCGGAACGCGACCGCCTGGTCGTGACCTGCCGGTACCTGCTGGAGCTGTCGGAGGCCGAGACCTGCCTCGCCCTCGACTGGCCCGCCGGGACGGTCAAGTCGCGGCTGTCGCGCGCGCTGCACCGGCTGCAGCACGACCTGGCAGGCCGACTGGACGACGGAGCGGAGGTGCGTCGTGGCTGACATCGCCGGACGAGGGTCCGACCCCGGAGGGTTCGACCGCGGGGGTTTCGACCGCGGGGGTTTCGACCGCGCCGGCTTCGACCGGGCCGCACTCGAGGCGCAGCTGCTCGACCTGGGGCGCCACCTCGACCTGCCCCCGGCCCCCGACCTGACCTCCGCGGTGCTGGCCCGCCTGGACCAACCCCGGACGGCGGCGCTGTCTCGCCGGGGCCTACGGATGGCGTTGGCGGCCCTGGCGGCGCTGGTGCTCGTGGCGGCGGTGACGCCGGCCGGCCAGGCCGCCGTGGCGCGCGTCGTCCACGCGTTCGGCGTGGTGCTGCGCTGGGGCGAACCGCAAGCTCCCGCCCGCCCCGAGCAGCTGCCCGGCGAGACCTCGACAGCACTCGAGCGCGCTCGCCGACAGGTCGCCTTCCCGGTGGTGGTCCCGGCGACCCTGGGCCGGCCCGACGAGGTCACCGTCAGCGACGGCGGGCGGGTGCTGTCACTGATCTACCGCGCCGGACCCGGTCGACCGGCCGCCGGTCCGGGCGGGATCAGTGCCCGGCTCGACGAGTTCGACGGTGCGGTGGACGTGGTCTTCCTCAAGCAGCTGTCGGGCGCCGCCGAGTGGCTCGACCTGCCGAACGGGGATTTCGCCGTATGGATCGACACCCCGCACGACGTCACGTATCTCGACCGATCCGGGACCGAGCACACCGAGACGTCGCACCTGTCCGGGCACACCCTGATCTGGACGATCACGCCGACGGCAGCGCACCCGCCCGCCGCAGCCCCCGGCCGCGGCACCGCTCCCACCCCGGTGACCCTGCGGCTCGAGGGCGACTTCACCAAGGAGGAGGCCCGCGCCATCGCCACCGGCACCGTCCCGACCGCTGCTCCCTCACCCTGACCCCACCCGGTCTGCTCCGATCGCGGGGGCAGATGTCAGTTGGATGACAGTCGCGCGAGGCGCGAGGCGTATCAGCCGTGCCGGGCCCATGCTCATCACCAAGAGCCTCACCCACCACCACGACGGTCCCGCGGGAGCAGGTGGCGACAGTGCCGAACCCGGGCGACACTCCCCCGACCGACACCCCACGTCCGCATCTGCCACGCGCCCGCGGCTTCGTCATCACCCTGGCCGTTGGCCTGTTCACGGTGATGGGTGAGGTCAGTCGCCTCTACGGCGCCGCCGTCGGCGACCAGGGCCGCGGCTGGCCCCTGAACGACGTCGTCGGCACCGCCCGCCTGGGCGACTGCCTGGTGATGTGCCACGCGACCGGCGAGTGGGTGGTCACCGACCAGACCCGCCTGCTGACCTGGTTCTTCGTGCCCTACGCCGTGCTCACCCTGCTCGTGGCGGGCGTGGCGCTGCACCGGGTGACCACGGACAGCCGGCACACGACCAGCTGGTACGCCCTGCTCGTCGCGATCCTGATGGTGCTCGAGACGGTCACCGCGGTCCTGACCATCCGGCACCGGGTGAGCCACCCCGACCAGGTGCTCACCGGCTCGTACGCCGCTGCGCTGGGCCGGTTCTCGGCCCTGAAGTGGGCGGTGCTGCTGCTCGGCGTCCTGTACTGGCTGCGGGCCCGTCTGCCCGGCACCCGAGGTCGGGCGAGACGGTTCTGGACGGCGGTGCGGGTGCACCGGTACTCCGTGGCGGCCGTGCTGCCGATCGCCGTGCTGACGTTGCGGGTCGGCAACGGGACCGACGTGTTCGAGCAGCTGCCCGACGTGCAGCGGCGCTGGGCCGACCAGGCCTGGTCGACCCACTTCGGGTGGGCGTGGCTGCTGATCGCGGTGATCGCCGTCGTCCTGTTCGTGCTCGGACGGGTGCGCAGCACCGCGGCCTGGCAGCAGGGCCGGCTGCCCTCCGGCGACGCCGCCCCACGACCGACCCGGCGCCCGAACCTGCTGCAGCGGCACACCTATCTGCTGGTGTGGCTTGCCGGCCCGGCGATCGTGGCGGTGGGGGCGCTGACCGGGCACGTCGTCGACATCACCCGCGCCGTCGTCTTCGTGGCGGTGCCGCTGGCCGTCGTCCTCGCCTCGTTCGCGGTGCGACTGACCTACGGCTTCGCGATCCTCGGCTGGCCCGGCGGGCTGACCCGGCTGGTGCCGGACGCGCTGATGCGTCGCCTCGGCTGCGCCCGCCTGGTGCCCCGGCCGCAGCTGGACGACGACACCCTGCGCCTGGTCTTCGTGACCGGCGACGTGCTGGCCCTGCTGCCGGCCGTGGTCGGCGGCCTGGGACTGCTGCGCTCGTTCACCGCGCTGATGGCGCTGCCGGACGGCGTCGACGCCGACGTCCGGTCCCGGGCGTGGCTCTACGCCGGCTTCGGTACCGCCTTCGCCCTGGCCGCCTGGTGGCTCGCCGAACGACTGCTCGACCGGCTCGACCGCGGCACCACCAGCAGCAACGCCGCCAGCCGACAGGTCTGCCAGGTGCTCTCGCCGGGCATCGACCGCACCCTGCCCTCGGGAGTGCTGTGGCCGCTGCTGCTGGCCAGCCTGGGCCTGGTGTACCTGCTGGTCAGCCGCCCGATCTGGGTCTCGACCCACGTCGGCGCCCTGGCCTCGGCCGAGCTGGCGTTGCTGGCGACGGTGCTGCTGCTGGGCTGCGCCGGCACCCTGGCGCAGCGGTGGCCGGCGCCGGAGGTGTTGCGGCTGCCGGTGTTCCCACCGCCCTACCGACTGCGCTCCACCCCGATCCTCACCCTGTTCGCCGTCGGACTGTTCGTGGCCTCGACCGCCGCCGAGGACGTCACGATCCACGGGGTGCGCGGCATCGTGAACTCCGCGACCACCGCCGCGCCGCGGGTGCGCCCTTCGGTCCAGGCCGCGTTCGAGACGTGGCTGGCGGCGGGCAAGGGGTGCCGGCTGTCCCCCTCGACCACGCCGACCGCCTCGACCTCCTCGACCACGCCGACCGCCCCGGCCTCCTCGACCACGCCGACCGGCCCGATCGCGAAGCTGCCGCCGGGAGTGGGCATCCGGCCCATGTTCGTGGTCGCCGCCGAGGGCGGCGGCATCCGGGCCGCCTACTGGACGGCGTCCGCCCTGGCCGCCGTCGGCAGGCTCGGTACCGGCGGCTGCGCCGCCCACTCGACGTTGCTGTCCTCCGGTGCCAGCGGCGGCGCCGTCGGGCTGACCGTCGCCCGGTTCAGCGGCGACCCGCAGGGCGACGTCGAGCAGATGGCAGACGGCGACGCCCTCGCGGTCGGTGCCATCGGGCTGTTCGTGCGTGACCTGGTCGCCTCCTCGACCGGCCTCTCGTCGGGACCGGACGACGACACCGTCACCGACACCGGCACCGGCACCGGCAGCGCCACCGTGACCGACGGTGGCTACTGGGAGGGCGACCGGGCCTCGCTGATGGAGCGCAGCTGGCAGGGCAAGGGTGCCCAGCGCCTGGTCGACGGCACCGTCGGCAGATCCCCACTCGCGCAACCCTTCCTGTCCGACCTGACCCCGACGGTCACCGGGCAGCTCGTGCTCAACTCGACCGGTGTCGGCCGTGGCTGCCGGGTGCTGGTCAGCCAGCTCGACCTGAGCCTGCCGGACGCCGCGCCCCCCACCCGCCCGGGCAAGGACGCCACGGTGGGGCTGGACCCCAAGGACGGCTTCGACCCCGCCGTGGGCCTGGACCCCTCGTGCGACGGCACGACCGGGATGCCGCACAGCATCGACCTGTTCGCCAGCTACTCCGCGAGGAGCAGTCTGTCCCCGGCGCTCCCGACGACGGGCCGCCCCACCCCGGTGGCGGCCCCCGCCGACACCGGTCGCACGGTGCGCAACCCGTGGTGCCTCGAGCCCGGCGCCGTCCGGGCGGCGACGGCGGCCATGCTCGCGAGCCGCTTTCCCTACGTGACGCCGTCCGGGGTGGTGGGGCCGTGCGGGTCGTGGTCGCGCCAGCAGCTGGTGGACGGCGGCTACGCCGAGAACACCGGGCTGGGCACCCTGGCCGACCTGGCCCCGCAGTGGATGCAGGCCGTCCGCCGCCACAACGACGACGTGCTCACAGCCGCAGCCGCCGCGGTGACCGCCGGCGCCGCGGCCTCGGGCGACCTGGTGGTGCCGGTGGTGATCTACCTCGACAACGGCTCGGGCAGCGACCTGGCCCCGCCCCCGGTGTCCCGGCAGAGCGAGCTGCTGGTGCCGCCGACCACGATGCTCACCGCGGCCGGCAAGCAGAGCGACACCCCGGCCCTGCTGCAGCGGCTGGCGGCGATCGTGGCGGACGGCCAGCTCGCCACCCGGGCTCTCGGGCTCTCTCCTCGCCTCGTCGCCTCCTGACTCGGGCTCGACCCTGACGCCAGGACTGGGCAGCCGGGTGGTGGTCGTGCACGAGAGCAGCCGGCCGGCCGTCGAGGCGCCGCTGGGCTGGGTGCTGTCGGCCAGCAGCATCCACCGCATGGACGCCGCCCTGGCCGAGCAGGGCTCCCGGTCGTGCACCACGGCCCCCCAGAACACCCGGGACGGTCTGTGCCGCAGCGGTTACGCCTCCCTGGCCGACCTGGCCGCCTGGCTGGGCGGATAGCTCCTAGAGCAGGTCGGCGAGCAGGGCGGCGGCCCGGGCGGCGCCGTCGGACTCGACCGGCAGGTAGTCCAGCGGGGCCGCGAGCTGGGCCGCCACCGCCGCTGCCAGGGCGTCGGGGTCGCGGGCGTGCTCGTAGTCGAGGCAATGACCGGCGCGGTGACGCTCGAGCCGGTGCCGCACGTGCAGGTTCTGCTCGAAGTGGCGCCGCAGCGGCACGTAGACGAACGGTCGCCGGTTGGCGGTCAGCTCCATGCACGTGGTCAGTCCCCCCTGGACGACGGCCACGTCGCAGACCGCCAGATGCTGGTGCAGGTCGGGCACGTACCCCAGCACCCGCAGCCCCGGCCGGGGCGGCACCGCGGCCGGGTCGATGCGTGGCCCGGTCACCATCACCACGCTCACCCCCGGCACCGCGCGCCGCAGCGCGGGGACGGCGTCGGCCAGGCGGCGCAGCAACGGCAGCCCGACCCCCGACCCGCCGACCGTGACCAGGCACACCCGCTCGTCGGTGCGGTACCCGAGCCGGTGCCGCAGCTCGGCCCGGGCGTCGTCGTCGAGCGCCTCGAACCCGGTGACGTAGCCGGCGAAGTCGAAGTTGTCGACCGTCCAGTCCCGGATCTTCGGCAGCCCGTCACCGAAGTCGGTGTCGACGACGTCGTCCGGGTCGCCGACGAAGATCGACCGGTCCCGCAGCCGCGGGTACCGGGCCCGGTGCTCGATCATCTCGGCGTTGTGGTCCGCGGTCAGGGCGACCTCGGCGGCCGCCGTCGCGGGGTCGTCGTCCGGCATCGGCAGCCAGCCCACGAAGTCGGTGAGCCAGGCGAAGGGCGAGCGCTTGAGCTCGGGGTTCTCGTGCAGGAAGTGGTCGACGTCCCAGGCCTCGTCCGCGACGACCAGGTCGTAGTGCTCGGTCTCGACCAGGTCCTGGAACACCATGAAGTTGGTGACCAGGATCTCGTCCATGCGCCGCATCGCCTGGAACACCGGCAGGTCGTGGTCGGCGCACTCGTCCTCGACGTGCGCACTCTCGCTGGCGAGGTGGCCGGACGCGGGATGCACCCGCTCGCCCCGGCCGGCCAGCATCCGGGTCACCGGGTCCTGGGTCAGCCAGTCGATCTGCAGGTCGGGTCGTTGCCGGCGCAGCTCGTCGGCGATGGCGAGGTCGCGGCGGGCATGGCCCAGCCCGATGGGCGAGGACAGGTACAGCGCCCGCTTGGGCCTGCGCAGCGAGCGGGTCCAGGTGCGCGGCGCCTCGGGCGCAGCCGTCTCGGGCAGCGCCGCCCCAGGCAGCACCGTCTCAGGCAGCACCGTCTCAGGCAGCACCGATCCGGCCCGCGCTTGCGGCCCTGCCGGCGAGACCCGTTCGACGAACGCCCGGATCTCGCGGTTGACCAGCACCGGCTCGCGGGCCGGCAACCCGTGGCCGCCACCCCCGACCAGCAGCAGCTGGCCCCCGGTCAGCTCGGCCAGCCGCTGCCCGATCATCGGACCCCGGACGGCGTCCTCGGTGCCGTGCATCACCAGCACCGGGCACGTCAGCTGCCGGCACAGCGGCTCGAGCGGGGTGCACACCCCGCCGTCACATCCGAGCCTGCCGGCGGTGACGTCGACCAGCGTCTGCGGGCTGATCTCGTGGGCCCACCCGACACAGTCCTCGATCTGCTTGGTCGAGTGCGGTTCGTGGAACATGCGACCGAAGAAGAACTCGACGAAGTCGCCGTACTGCGCGGGCCCCGACGTCCAGTAGTGGCGGTTGTACCTGGCCCACCCCTCGTCGGTGTCGAGGTGGTCGTGCCACGAGAACTGCTCCCGCGTCGGGTCCGACACGTCGAGGCCACAGCTGGGGGCGATCGAGAACAACCCGCTCACCCGGTGCGGCTGGGCCACCGCGGCCCGGATCGACCACGAGGCGCCGCACGACAACGACACCAGGACGGCGCGGTCGACGCCGGCGGCGTCCATCACGGCCAGGGTGTCGGCGGCGTACTCGTCGTCCGAGTACGCCGCCGCACCGACCGGCCGGCCCGAGGCACCGCTGCCGCGCCCGTCGAAGACGGTCACCCTGAAGTGCCGGGCCAGGTAGGGCACCTGGGCCTTCCAGAACCGCGACGGCACGATCGACCAGGTCGGCATCAGCACGACCTGGGGGCCACGCCCTCCGTACCGG
This sequence comes from uncultured Actinomycetota bacterium, assembly GCA_963738495.1. Lineage (GTDB taxonomy): Bacteria > Actinomycetota > Actinomycetes > Actinomycetales > Kineosporiaceae > CAVTWW01. Next base: position 424,621 of record CAVTWW010000007.1, on the reverse strand, counting down.
GCCCAGGCGAGGTCGACGCCGTCCCGCACGACGACCCCTTCGGCCGCTGGTGCACCGATCACTGCCCTCACCTCACTCGTCCGTCGCAGGCCAGGCCGTCGGGCCCGCGGCCCGGTTCACTTGCGGACTTCGAGCACGTTGTTGAAGGGAGTCTGCGCCGCCACCCGGAACCGCGTGAAGCCCGCACTGGTGGTGACGGCCCGGATCCGGGCCGGGCCGGCCTGGGTGCCGAGCGCCATGCCGACGTCCTGCGCCAGTGAGCTCGGCGTGCAGAGCAGGGTCGAGAACCCGTAGTAGGCGCGCCCGACCGGGTTCAGGTTGTCCTCGACGGCGTCGCCGGCGGCGGGCTCGACGATCATCCAGGTGCCGTCGTCGGTCAGGTTGTCGAAGACCTGCCGGGCGGCCCCGATCGGGTCACCCATGTCGTGCAGGGCGTCGAAGGTGGTGACCAGCTCGAACGGCCCGCCGCCGAACGCCGTGGCCGCGGCCACCACGAACTCGGCCTGGGGGCCGATGCCGGCCTCGGCCGCCCGCTGCTGCGCGGTCTCGATCGAGGCCGTGTGGTAGTCGGACCCCACGAACCGGGACGCCGGGAACGCCTGCGCCATCAGGATCGTCGAGGCGCCGTGACCGCAGCCGACGTCGGCCACCCGGGCCCCGGCCGTCAGCTTGTCGACCACGCCGTCCAGTGCCGGCAGCCACTCCGCCACCAGGTGGGCGTGGTACCCGGGCCGGAAGAACCGCTCGCAGCCGTCGTGGACGTCGGCGTTGTGCTCGTGCCAGCCGAGGCCGTCGCCGGTGCGGGCCAGGTCGATGATGCGGTGCGCGTCGCGCGCGGTGCCGTGGGCGATCTGGAAGAAGCCGGGCAGGAAGACCGGGCTGCTCGCGTCGGTCAGCGCCACCGCCTGCTCGGGCGGCAACGTGTAGCTGCCGGACGCCGGGTCGTAGGTGACGTAGCCGCCGGCGGCCTGGGCGTTGAGCCACTCCCGGGCGTAGTGCTCGCCGGTGTCGGACCGCTCGGCCAGCTGCCCGGCCGTCAGCGGGCCGTGGGCCGCCAGCAGGCGGTAGTAGCCCGAGCTTGTCGCCCATCACGACCAGGGCGGTGTTGAGGGTGGCGCCGACCTCGTCGACGGCCTTGAACACGAAGGCCATCAGCTTGTCCATGTCGACGACGGCCGGGGTGGTGGTGGCTGGGGTGGCGGCGGGCGCGGATGCATCAGTGGCGGTCACGGTGACTCCTTGGAGGTATGGACGAGGGAACGAATGTGCTCACCGTCGTCGGGGCCGCCCGGACGGCGCATCAGGGTGGCCCCCTGGTCGTGACGGGCCCGGCCACCCCAGGGCCCCTGGCCGCGGCACCGCCGTCCGGTGAGACTGGGCGGATGCTGGTGGGTCGGGACGCACAGCTGCGGCTGGTCGAAGCACTGGTCGCCGCCGCGAGGGTGGGACGCAGCGGGGTGCTCGTGGTGTCCGGAGAGGCCGGGATCGGCAAGTCCGCCCTGCTCGAGCACGCGAGCCAGGTGGCCGGCGACGTCCGGCTGCTGCGGGTGACCGGCAGCGAGGCCGAGCAGGACGTGCCGTTCGGCGGCCTCAGCCAGCTGCTGCGACCCACGGCCGCCGACCTCGACCGACTGCCGCCACCGCAGGCCCAGGCCCTGGGTGTGGCCCTGGCGCTGCGCGACGGCCCGGCCGCCGACCGCTTCGCCGTCGGCGCCGCCGTCCTCAGCCTGCTCACCCACTACGGCGAGCACCGACCCCTCGGCGTGGTGGTGGACGACGCCCACCTGCTGGACGCACCGTCGGCCGAGGCCCTGGTGTTCGCCTGCCGCCGGGTGCTGGCCGACTCGGTGTTCGTGCTGGTGGCCGTGCGCTCGGGGGAACCGAGCCCGTTCACCGCCGCGAACCTGCCGGGGATGGTGCTCGAAGGGCTCGACGAGGACGCCGTCGCCGCGCTGGTACGACGCCACGGCGAGCACGCCGGTCCCGGCCAGGTGTCCACGCTGCACCGGTTGACCGGGGGCAACCCCCTGGCCGTGCTCGAGCTGGCGGGCGACCCGACCCGGCTGCCGTCACCGGCCCCGGGGGCGGCGCTGCCTGTCCCGGCGGTCCTGACGCACTGGTTCGGACGGCGGGCCCGTGACCTCGGTGAGCAGGCCCGGACCGTGCTGCTGCTGACCGCCGTGGCCGGCGGTGACCGGTCGGTGGTCACCAGGGCCGCCACGGCGCTCGGTCTCGACCCGGTGGTGCTCACCGAGGCCGAGCGGGTCGGCCTGGTCACGATCGGCCCCGACCGGGTCGACTTCAGCCACCCGCTGGTGCGGGCCTCGGTGCTGGCGCTGGCCGAGCCGGACGAACGTCGACGCCTGCACACGGCGGTCGCCGACGCGGTCCCGGCCCACGACCTGGACCGTCGGGCCTGGCATCGCAGCGAGGCCACCTTCGGTTTCGACGATGCCGTCGCCGACCTGATGGCGGCGGTCGCCCGGCGGGCGGGCGACCGCGGCGCCCATGCCGTCTCGGCCGCCGCCCACGAACGTTCCGCCCTGCTGTCCTCGGACGACCACGACCGGGCGCGGCGACTGCTGGCCGCCGCCGAGGCGGCCTGGCGGGGTGGCGACGGCCACCGGGCGGTGCGGACCGTGACCACCGCACTGGCCCTGGACGTCTCGCCGTCGGCGCGGGCCGGCGGGCTGCAGCTGGCCGGTGAGGTCGCGGCCATGACGGGATCGCTGGCCGAGGCGAACCGGCTGTTCCTGGCTGCCGCCGACCAGGTGAGCGACCACGACCCCGCGCGAGCGGTGCGACTGTGGGCCGAGGCGGTGCACGCGTGCTTCCTCCACGGCGACGCCGTCGCCGCCGGGGCCGTTGCCGCCTCGATCCAGGCTCAGCTACGACGACCCGGCGTGCTGTCCGACCCGGCCGCCACCGCCGTGGGGACCCTGGCCGTGGGCATGGCCGCCGTCCTGGCCGGCCGCCCGGGCACCGACCACGTCGTGCGCGCCGTCGAGCAGCTGCACGAGCTCACCGACGACCCCGACCTGGTGCGGCCCTACTGGCTGATGCAGGCGGTGCTGTGGTCGCGCCAGGCGGGCAGTGCGCGGGCACTGGTGGACCGGGTGATCGAACAGTCCCGGGCCCGGTCCGCCGTGGGGACCCTGCCGCTGCTGCTGTTCGGGATCGCCCGGGACGGGGCCACCACCCACCACTGGGCGGCGGCCGAGGCCGACTACGACGAGGCCATCACCCTGGCCCGCGAGCTGGGCCACATCACCGAGCTGACCATGTCGTTGGCCGGGCTGGCCTGGCTCGAGGCCCGCACCGGACAAGCCGAGTCCTGCGAGCTGCACGCCGACGAGACGCTGCGGCTGTGCACCGACCACGAGGTGGGCCTGGCCCGCAGCTGGGCCGAGTACGCCCTCGGTGAGCTCGCCCTCGTGCAGGGTGACGTCGTGACGGCGGTGGCCCGGTTGGGCGACCTGGAACGACGACACATCGCGCTCGGGATGCGCGACCCCGACCTGTCGCCGGCACCCGACCTGGTCGAGGCGCTGCTGCGCCAGGGTGAGGTCGAGACGGCCCGGGAGGTGGCCGCCTCGCATCGCGCGGCGGCCGAGGCCAAGGGAATGCCGTGGGCCCTGGCCCGCGCCGCCCGGGTCGAGGGGCTGCTGGCCGACGCGGACTGCCTCGACGAACCGTTCGAGAGGTCGTTGGCCCTGCACGCCCGCACCCCCGACCAGTTCGAGACGGCTCGGACCCAGCTGACCTACGGCGCCCGGCTGCGGCGCTCGCGGCGCCGCGCGGACGCCCGCCCGGTGCTGCGGGCGGCCCTGGACACCTTCGAACGGCTCGGGGCCGGGCCGTGGGCCGCCACGGCCGCCGTCGAGCTGGTGGCCACCGGTGAGAGCGTGCACCGGCGGGACGCCGCCGACCGGGAGCGGCTGACCCCGCGCGAGCTCAACATCGCGCTGCTGCTGGCCGAGGGGCGCACCACCCGGCAGGCGGCCGCCGCCCTGTTCCTCAGTCCCAAGACGGTCGAGTACCACCTGCGCCACATCTACACCAAGCTCGACATCGGCACCCGCGGCGAGCTCACCCAGCGGCTGGGCCAGGCCGACCGCTGACGCTCCCGTCGTCCCGTCGTCCCGTCGTCCCGTCGTCCCGTCGTCCGTCGTCCCGTCGTCCCGTCGCTCAGGCCGGGGCCGCACGGGCGACGGCCTCGGCCATGGCGTCGCGAGCCGCCGGGGTGCGCACCACCAGATGCACCTCACGCACCTTGGTGACGGTGTTGGTCAGGGTGCCGGTAGCCACCCGGGTGGCCACGTCGAGCGGCCAGTACGGATGGGTCATGCCGAGCGGAGCCATCGCCAGGGTGCGCACGCCCAGCCCGTCGGCCACCTCGAGCACCCCCCGGTAGGCGGCCGCCAGCAGGTGCTCGGGCCGGCGCATCGAGAACTCCGGGACCACCACGTGGATCAGCCACCGTGCCACCAGGTCGCCGCCGGTCGTCGAGGTCGCCCGACCCGCCGTCCAGCTGCCCGGTTCGTTCAGCGCCATCAGCTCGGCGAAGGCGGCCTCGGTGGCGGGACCCGCGGCGTGCAGCAGGTCGGGGTCGGGACGGCCGGTCAGGCGGGCATGGCGGTCGACCACCTGCCGGACGACGGCGTCGACCGGTTCGCGCGCCAGGTCACCCACCACCACCAGCAGTCTCATGGCGACCCCCTCGTCCCGATCTCGTCAGCCTCTAACGCTTGACGCCGCGCCGTCCAGGCAATAGACCGCAAGAATGCGCTCGGCGACGGTTCGGGCAGGACGCGGCCGGTCGACGTCGCTCGGTGACGAGGTCACGAGGTCACGAGGAGGCCGCCATGGGTACCTGGGTCGGACGCACCGTCGTCGACATCGCGGCTGCGGTGCGGGCCGGTGAGGTGAGTCCGGTCGAGGTGGTCGAGCAGCACCTGCAGCAGGTCGACCGGCTCGAGCCCGAGGTCGGCGCCTTCGTCACGGTGCGCCGCGAGGCGGCGCGGGTCGAGGCTGCGGCGCTCGCCGTCCGGACGGATCTGACCTCGCTGCCGCTGGCCGGGGTGCCGGTCGCGATCAAGGACAACATCGCGGTCGCCGGAGAGCCGACCCGGTTCGGAGCGACGGTCACCGCCGACAGTCCCGCACTGCACGACCATGAGCTCGTGCAGCGGCTGCGGGCCGCGGGTGCCGTGGTGCTGGGCATCACCCGCATGCCCGAGCTCGGCGTGTGGGCCACCAGCGAGGACGCCTTCGGTGGCGTGGCCCGCAACCCCTGGCACCTCGACCGCACCCCGGGCGGCTCGTCCGGGGGCAGCGGGGCGGCCGTCGCCGCGGCGATGGTGCCGGTGGCGCACGGCAACGACGGCCTGGGCTCGATCAGGATCCCGGCCGCCTGCTGCGGCCTGGTCGGCGTCAAGCCGGGCGCGCACGTCGTGCCCGCCGGCGTGGGTCGTACCTCGTGGCGGGGACTGGCCGAGAACGGGCCGCTGACGACGACTGTCGAGGACGCCGCCCTGGTGCTCTCGGTGATGGCGGGCCGGCCCGACCTGGCCGCCGTGGCTGCGCCGTCCGGCTCGTTGCGGGTGGCGGCCTCGACGAGGATCCCGCTGCCCGGGGTGCGGATCGACCCGCAGATCACGGCCACGTTCCTGGCGGCGGTCGCCGCGCTGCGCCGGGCCGGTCACGACACCCGGCGGGCCGACCCGCCCTACACGCAGGCGACCGCCAACGCGCTGATCGCCTGGTACACCGCGTCGGCGGCCGACGAGACCGTCGCCCTCGACGAGGGCGCCCTCGAGCCACGGCAACGCAACCACGCCCGGCTTGGCCGGGCGATGCTGCGGCTGGGCCGGGTGCGTCAGAGCGACCGCGACCGCTGGAAGGACCAGGTGGCGCAGTTCTTCGCCGTCCACGACCTGCTGGTGACGCCGATGATGTCGGCGATGCCGCCGGCGGCCTCGGGGTGGCGCGACCGGTCGTGGCAGGCCAACTTCTGGGGCAACGCCCGCTGGGTGCCCTACGCCGGCGCCTGGAACTTCGCCCAGTGCCCGGCCCTGACGGTGCCGGTCGGCATGCATTCCAGCGGCATGCCGATCGGCATCCAGGTGGTGGGGCCGGAGGGCAGCGAGGCCCTGCTGCTGTCGCTCGCCGTCCAGCTGCAGTCGTTGCTGCCCTGGCCCCGGCACGCCCCGCTGGCCGGCCTGGCGGGTCTAGCCGGTGTCGACCGCTGAGTTCGGCCGGCCCGACTCGCCCTCTAGACCGCCGATCGCCATCACAGCTACCGCTTGTGTCCTGCAGACCGAGAGCCCTGACTCACTATTTGCAGGACACAACGGGTAGAACTCAGGCATGGACCCTGGGCCTCTGCCGCAGCGAGCGGTCGCGCACATCGCGGCAAGCTCAGCCGGCAAGCCGCTGGACAGCAGCCTGCGGGTGACCGTGAACTTCCATCCGGACCGCGTCACAGCCGGCGGCCCACCGGGTGTCCCGATCCTGGAGAGCATGCGGCAGACCCAGGTCTACCTGTCCCAGTTCGCCACCGGCACGAGCAACGGCGGCCTCACCGCACAACCGGGCGGAGACCGGTGGCGGTGGGAGAGCCAGATGTTCGGCGGCCTCTACGACGAGGCATCGCCGCACCAGCGGCCGGTCTACAGGGCCCTCAACCACAGGAATGCCCCCGCCGGGGGCTCGCCGCGGTTCGGGTCAGCGCACCTGCGGCTGTCAGGGGAGGTGCTGACGCGGACGACGTTCTGCTACCCAGACAGCTGCTTCGAGCCGACCGCCGTGGCCGTCACCGACCGGTTCGCGCTGCTCGACCTGCTCGAGACCGACCACCCGGACGACGTCCTTGCTGCTCTGACGCCCGACGACGCTGCGGGCAGGATCCCCGAGCGCGACCCGCTCGACGGCTACGTCGAGGCCCAGGTGCACGGGCGAGTGCGATTCGACCGAGACGTCGAGGCGCTGGTCCTCGACCCCAGTCACCGGGGAACCGAGGTCGAGGCCCGGGCGCGGCTGCTGCCGTGCCCCGTCGAATGGCACCACGGGTTCCGGTTGACGGTGGAGGTGCTGCGGCGCAATGCCGACTACCGGGGGCAGCAGTACGTCGATCTCGGTCTTCACCGGGCCCGCCTGGCCGGGTCCGATGTGCTCACCCCACGCATTCTCGGCGAAGCCGCCCGTTCCGGCTGCCATGATCCTCAGGCGTTGAAACGGCTCTGGCACTACCTGGCCCGTTTCGGCTATGCACAACGTGGGTCATAGCTCACCTTCTGCAGAGCCGAATCCGCGGGGGCCGGGGTGGGGCTACTCGGAGTCGTCGAGCCAGACGACGGACTCGACGCCGGGCACGCCCTTGAGGTCTTCGACGAAGGAGCGGTCGGCTCGGCGTGACCCCTGGACACCGAGGCGCACACTGCGTTGGGTGGAGTGGTCGTCGTCCTCGATGTCGATGCCGCCCACGGTGATCGAAGCCTGTCCCAGCACGGTCAGCAACGGCGCCAGGGTGCCGTGGCCCCGGTGGTACTGCACGACCACCGTGCCCCGCAGCCCTCGCCAGGCGGCCAGCGGCTCCCGCAGGGCGCGAAGGGTGACCAGCAGCACGACCGTGAGCAGGCAGCTCACCAGCACCGGCAGGTGCATCCCGGCGCCGGCCGCTACCCCGAGAGCGGCACTCATCCAGAGCGTCGCGGCTGTGGTGATGCCACGCACCCCTCGGGCGTTGCGCAAGATCGCGCCGGCACCGACGAAACCGATCCCGGACGCCACCTGAGCTGCGATCCGGGACGGGTCGTAGCTGGCACCCCGGGTGACGTCGGCGAAGCCGTAGGCACCAGTGACCGTGAACAGGCACGCTCCCATGGCCACCAGGGAGTGGGTGCGCATGCCGGCGGCAGAACCGGTCAGCTCGCGTTCGAGCCCGATGAAGAAGCCGGCCGCCGCCGCGACCGCCAGCCGGATCGCCAGGTCGATGCTCAGGTCATGGATGAACGGAGCCGCCACCGGCACAAGGTGGACGACCACAAGGTGGACGACCGGCCCCACGTGGACGACCGGCACGACGGACACGAGCTGGACGAGGAGGTGCACAGTGACCATCGGGCCAGTTTGGCAAACGACAGGTGAACACCACACCAATGCCAGATGTCTCAGGACCGTCGCCATGCCTCGTCACCCGACCCCAGGGCAAGATCAGCGGTGTCGCGGGGTTCTCCACCGGATTCAGGTGGGAAACCCCGCGCAGCCGCTGATCTTGGGTGCTCGACCGGCCTCGGGGTTTCTCGACCGGCCTCGGGGATTCCGGCCGCCCGAGGTCGGGCACCGTGCCAGAGCCGCCCGAAGTCGGACAGACGGACGACAGACGCAATCGGAACAACGGGTCATCATGGACCGAACAGACAGTGTCACTGGTGTCCCAGTGTGCACAGGCGACCACACTCGGTAGCATCCCGCCATGACGTTGTCGCAGTACTTGCGAGTCGCCAGGACCAACTGGCTGCTGATCGCCGCCCTCACGGCCCTCGGTGCGCTCGGAGCGGCTGCCTATGCCTGGGCCCAGACCCCGATGTACAGCGCCAGCGCGCAGATGTTCGTCTCGACGACCAGCAACGAGAGCGACGCCCTCGCCCAGCTCACCCAGGGCAACCAGTTCACTCAGCAGCGCGTCAAGTCGTACGCCGCGATCATCACCGCTCCCGACGTGCTGAACCCCGTCATCAAGCAGCTCAAGCTGCCGTACGCCAGCGCCACGGAGCTCACGAGCCATGTCAGCGCCAGCAGCCCGCTCGACACCGTGCTGCTCGACGTCAAGGTCACCGACACCGTACCCGAGCGGGCCCGCGACACCGCCAACGCGATCGCCGCCCAGTTCACCGACTACGTCGGCCGCCTCGAGCTGCCCTCGGGCAAGGGCACCAGTCCGGTCAAGCTCACGGTCACCGCCCCGGCCGTGGCCGCGGGCGCTCCCGACAGCCCCAAGAAGATGCTCGACCTGGCGCTCGGCCTGCTGGTCGGGCTCGGCCTGGGCATCGGGCTCTCGGTGCTGCGTGACTCCCTCGACCGCACCATCGGCCCCCATCACGACCCGGGCGAGCTCACCGGCGCCCCGGTGCTGGCGGGCATGAGCGACGACCCGAGCGTCAAGGACGCCCCGCTGATCGTGCACGACCCGTTCGCGGCCCGGGCCGAGGCGTTCCGGCAGCTGCGCACCAACATCCGTTACCTGTCGGTCGACCAGGAGGTGCGGGCCCTGGTCATCACCAGCTCCGTCGCCGGAGAGGGCAAGACGACGACCGCCGCTAACCTGGCCATCGCCATGGCCCAGGGCGGCGAGAACGTGGTGCTCATCGACGCCGACCTGCGCCGTCCCAGCATCGCCGAGCTGTTCGGGCTGCCCAGCGGCGTCGGACTGACCACGGTGCTGGTCGGCGACGTGCCGGTCGAGGACGCCGTCCAGACCTGGCGCGACGACCTCAACCTGAGCGTCCTGACCTCAGGTCCGTTGCCGCCCAACCCCTCTGAGCTGATCGGCAGCCACCGGATGGCCGAGCTGATCACCCAGCTCACCAGTGTCGGGTTCATGGTGGTCGTCGACTCCCCGCCGTTGCTGCCGGTCACCGACGCCGCGGTCCTGGCCCGCCTCACCGGCGGCGCCCTGGTGGTCACCCGCATCGGGTCGACACGCATCGAGCAGCTGAGCGCGGCGGTCGAGGCACTGCGGACGGCGGGGGCCGCCGTCCTTGGCGTGGTCGCCAACCGGCTGCCCCGGCGCCGTGGCGCCGCCAGCTACGCCTACCGCTACGGGTACGGCAGCGAGGAGACCTACGCACCGCTCGCGCCCGCCCCCGCCGGCACCTCCTCGCCGCGACCGGCACCGCCGGCCCCCAAGGGCAAGCGCCGGACGCCGCGCGCCGCGGCCCTCGGCAGGGGCCGGAACGCTCCCTCGATGCCGGCCCAGGTCACCTCGGCCTCGATGTCGGCCCCGATGGCTGCAACGGCACCGCCCACGGCACCGCCCACGTCACCGCCGGCTCCGCGGACTGAGACACTGCCCGCGGCGCCCCTGCCCACGGCACAAGTGGCTCCTGCGGCGCCCATTGCTGCGGCAGCTCCCACCGCCCCGACCGTCCTGGCGGCGAGCCAGACCGGACGCTCCGTGGCCGATGTGCTCTCGCCCACCGGCGAAACGGTGCCGCGCGCCGTGAACGTGCTCGCCTCGAAGGGGTCGCGGCTGTTCTCGCGCTCCAAGCGGAGCGACCAGGCCCCCGCGGCCCAGGTCGTCGTGAACCCGCCGCCGATCGGGCCGCCCCCGGTGGCGCCCCCCACCGCGATGATCCCCGCCATGGCGACGTCGCCCGAGTCGTGGCCGGTGGCCGCCCCGCCGATGGTCTCGGCGACCCCGGTCTTCGAGGCCCCCGTCGTGGACCACGACCCCCACGACGCCACGGTCGACCACGACGGCACGGTCGACCACGACGCCACGGTCGACCACGGCGGCGCCGACTCCGCAGCCGGTCACCCCGGCGCCGGCACCACGCTCGACCACCCCGTGCCGGCAAGTCCGACGGATCTGTCGTTCGACGACCTCGTAGCGGCGTCGCTGCGGGCGGTGAGCCGGGGCGACTCGGCGCCCCAGGCGTCCATCGCCGAGCCTTTCGTCGCCCAGCCGTCCATGGCCGAGCCGTTCATCGTCGAGCCGTTCGTCCCCGAGCCGTTCGCCGTCGAGCCCGTCACCCACGAGGCGCCCCGCTTCGATCCGGTCGGCTCCGCGCCGATCCACGCAGCGCCGATCCACGCAGCGCCGATCCACGTCGAGCCGATCCACGTCGAGCGGGTCGACGCCGAGCCGATCCACGTCGAACCGGTGGACGTCGAGCCGGCCGACTCCGAGCCGATCCAGCAGGATCCGCCCACCTCGCCGCCGGCGTACTCCGCCGCCGTACCGGAGCCCACGCCCCCCCTCAAATACCCGTTCAGCGCCTACTCGAGCGACTCGGAAGACCTCTACGCGGGCACGATCTACTCCCTCGACGAGGTCGCGGCCCCGAGCGTCACCTCGGCCGTCACCGCACCGCACGGTCACTGGACCACGACCGAGGTCGACCCGGAGCCGACGCCCGTGGTCGCCTTCCCGGCGCCCGTCGTCGACGACCCGGCGGAGCCCGCCTCGCGGGAGCTCTCGCCGCCGGAGCCCTCGCCGAACCCGATGTTCACCCCCCGACCGGCACCGGCCGCACCCGAGCCGCCGCGTCCCCCCGCGGCGCGCCGCTCGGCCCCGGAGCTGCCGCCGATCTGGTCGCCGAAGCCGGCCGAGACCCCCTCGCGTCCCGCCAACCTGCCGCTCACCAGTGCCTCGGCCTCGCCGACGTCGCTGCCCAGCGCCGGGTTCGGGTTCTCGTCCCCGTCGGCCGTCGTCATGCCCGGCAGCGACCCCTGGGGCGGCAAGCAGGGCGCCCCGCTGGCCGCCGTCTCCACGGTGACCGCCCCGCCCGCCACCGTGCTCGACATCGACGCCGCCCACGAGCTGGACGCCGCCAACCACGCCCGGGCGCGGGACGCCGTCGACGACGACCTGCCGGCCCTGGTCGACCACCGGCCCGAGGCCCCCGGCCACCACGCGGAACCGGCTCCGCAGCAAGGGTTCCTGACCCTGCGCAGCCCTCGTGGCTCCGAGCCCCGCACCGTCGAGGACCGGGCCAACGAGATGCGCGCCGCCGCGATGCGTGAGGCGGCCGCCCGGGTGGCCGCCCAGCGCGAGGCCCAGCGCGAGGCCAAGCAGGAGGCCGAGCAGGAGGCCGAGCAGGCGGCTCGCACCCAGGCCCAGCACGGCTGGCCCATCGAGCAGCGCAGCGCCAGCCCGAGCACCCCCCTCGCCGACGGCTGGCCGTTCCCCTCGCCGCCGGTGAGTCCGTCGGCGGCAGCGACCGAATGGGCTGCGGAGCCCTGGCCGGGACCCGACGTCCCCTCACCCGAGCCGGTCGGCCTGGACGGCCTCTTCGGCGACCATCACCCCACCCGCCCCACCCGTCGCGACGGCGGCGGCTGGCGTCCCTCCCGGCGCCGCTGAGCCCGGGCAGCAGCTACGTCAGCGTCGAGCCGGTGACGGTCGGCCTCCCTCTGCCCAGGAAGAAGATGCCGGGCAGGCCGGCGGTCTGGAAGCCCGGGTTCGGGTTGGACCGCAACGTCGACGAGACGATCTGCAGCGACCCGGTGCGGTCGTTGCTCACGAAGAACACCGCACCGCCCCCCTCGCGGGCCGAGTTGTTCGTGATCCGGGTGCCCTCGAGCCGAAGTGTCATGGCGTTGCCGTCGTTGTAGATGGCGCCGCCACTGCCGCCGCCGGGAGTGCCCGCCGTGGCCGGGTTGGCGCCGTGGCCGACGGCCGCGTTGTACGAGAACAGGCTGTTGAGAACGGTCCAGGAGACCCCGATACTGCTCAACGCGCCCCCGTTCGAGCAGACCCCGCCCTGGCCGGGCGCGCCGCCGAAGGTGCTGGCGACGACGTAGACCGGCCGGTCCTGCCACTGGCTGAGCACCCGGATCGCGGCGCCACCCAGGTCGGGCCCGGTGCCGTCGCAGCGGTTGCGGACGAACCTCGAGTTCACCACCCGGAGCTGCCCGCCCCGCACCAGGATCGCGCCACCGCCGCCGCCCTCCTCGTGCTGGCCGGTGGCGTTGCCGTCGGCGAACGTCAGGTTCTGCACCACCAGCTGCGGGGTCTGCTGGTTCTGGCAGTGCGAGGTGGCCCACACCTGGGCCGCGTCGCAGGTGTCCTGGTAGAGGATGCGACGCCTGCCGCCGCCACTGAGGGTGACCAGTCCCCCGCCGTCCAGCACCACCAGCGAGCTGGTGTTGCGCACCTTGGCGGTCGCGGTCATGGTGATCGTCACCGGCGACGCCCCGCACCGGAACCCGATCACCCCACCCAGGGCGACCGCCTGCACCACCGCCGAGGACGTGCAGCTGGCCGCCGTGCCGGTGCCCACCCACCGGGTCGGCCTGGTCCTGACCGGCCCCGCGCCCGCCGGTACCGCCGCCCGTCCGTCCGGGTTGCCGACCTGCCCCAGGGCAGAACTGGACGACGCCCCCGAGCCCGGGCCGTTCGTCGACGGTGTGACCGACTGCCCGGCGGTCGGTGAGCTCTTCGCCGACGCGGTGGGGCTGCCCGAGGCCGCCGACGAGGCCTGACCCGACGCCGTCGCCGTCGCCGTCGACGGGCCGAGACCGGCCGCGCTCGTGCCGGACGCCGGGGTCGAGGCAGCAGAGGTGGGGCTGACGTCCGGGGCTGCGCCGCAGCCGCCGGCGAGCAGTACCCCGGCCATCACCGCGGCCGCACCCGCAGCCCTGGTCGTCCCCCGCCTGCGGCTCGTCACCCGCCGAGCCTAACGGGGGCCGTCAGGCACTCCGACGCGGCTGTCGTGCCGGGCCGTGCGCCCCCTCCGTTCGACAGTCCGGCTGTCCGGCTGTCAGGTGGTCCGGCTGACGCGCGCGGATCGGGCGTCACCCGTATGCGGCCTTGGCGCCTCGACGACTTCAAGGGTGTCGACGACACCCTCGGCCACGCGGTCGGCGACCTGCTGCTGTCCACCGTGACCGAGCGGCTGCGCGCGTGCGTCCGGGTCGGTGACACCGTGGCCCGCCTCGGCGGCGACGAGTTCGGGGTGGTGCTGCCGACCCTGGACGACGTGGCCGAGGCGCAGGCGGTCATCGACCGGATCCAGTCCGCCAGACCCGGACGAGCTGCTGCGGAGGCCGACCTGGCCAGGTACCAGGTCAAGCGGGACCGCAAGGCCCGCCAACCGGTCCCGACTCCCGCGATCTGAGACTCCCGCGATCTGAGACTCCCGCGATCTGAGACTCCCGCGATCTGAGACTCCCGCGATCCGACGACTCAGGGGCGCAGCAACGGCTTGAGCCTGGCAGCCAGCGCCCCGGTGACCGCCGCGGCGGTCGGCGTCGTGCTCTTGCCCGGCTTGGCCCCCTTGAGGGGGCCGGTGAACCAGTCGCCGGTGTCGACGAAGGTGGCCGAGGCGTCGGTCGCCGCGGCGCGCAGGGCGACGTCGAGGGCACCGACCGTGGCACCCCGACCGCCCGAGGTGACGAACGGCGAGAGCACCAGCAGCCGGGCCGAGGGGTAGGCCTGGCGCACGGCGGCGACGGTGGTGCGTCCGGCGGCGGCGACCGCGGCCCCGGGACGGGTCGCGTCGAAGCTGCCGCCCATCAGCACCACGACCGAGACCCCGGCGACCTTCGGGACGGCGCGGGTCGCCGCCTTGAGATACCCGGTCCCGGCCACTCCCCTTGCCTGGCAGGTCATCCGGGACGCGACCGCCGCCTGGCAGGCGAACGAGCCGGTGCCGACCGCCCACGCGTCCCCGAGCACGAGCATGGTGGTGCCGGCCAGCGTGACCGGCACCGTGGCACTCGGCGACGGGCTCGGCGAGGCCGATGGCGCGGCGGCCGAGGGCACGACCGACGCGGACGGCGAGCCCACGGCGCCGGCTGCGGCACCGGACGTGGCGCCGGACGTGGCGCCGGACGTGGGCGCCTGGCTGTCGACCGGCTGGGCCACCAGCCCGGACGGCGAGCGGTAGTCCGGCGGCGTGCGCAGCGGAGCCAGGGTGAGGGCCCCCGCAGCGGCCGCCGTGAGGGTGACGCCCACCATGGCGGCCACCGAGGGCCACGAGAGCGATCGAGTCGTCACTTCGGACATGCCGGGCCCGACCATCATCGCGCTCGCAGGGTCGGCCATGGACTGCAGCGGCAGCATCGGAGCCGCCGTGCCGGCCGGTTCACTGACCCGCAGCTGCACCTGACGGGTGACGCCCGGTACCAGCTCGAGGTCGACCCCATAGGCCGGGCGGCCGGCCACGTGCCCCCCAGACCGAACAGCGGCGCCGTGGTGGCCGTCGGGGCGGCCGCACCGGCCAGGTCGGGAAGGGTCTTGGGCAGCGTGCCGTCGGCCGAGGGAGTCAGCACCGGAACGCCGTCGACGGTCATGGCGGTCAACCGGGCCCCGAGGGCGGTCAGCACCTGCAGCTCGACGCGACTCTGACCGACGACCGTCGGGTACGGGGGCTTGTCGCTGCGCACCGTGACATAGGTCGGGAGCCCCTTCTTGGGTGCCTCGTTGCGCAGCCGCACCACGATCTCGACCTCACGCCCCGTGGCGGTGCAGCGCAGCACCCGGTAGGTCAGCCCCTGGTGCAGGAACGTCGAGAGCTTGTCGCCGCCGGCGTCCACGACCACCGCCTGGGCGAACGGCCCGGCGGCCGTCGGGACGGCGCCGTCCAACCGGTACTCCGCCAGCAGGCCCTGCTCCTCGGCGACGGTGCTGAACAGCCGGACGTGGCCGGCCTGCGCCGCCGCCGACACGTTGGTCACGGCGACCGGCAGCTGGGCGCCCCCGGCGAGCAGCTTGGTGAAGGTGGCGGTGCCGACCCCCACCATGATCGCCTTGCGCTTGGCGGGGTCGGGCTGCAGCTGGTACTGGCGCAGCAGCACCAGCTGCTCGACGTTGCCGGCGTCCACGGTGCCGACGCCGGGAACCGTCACCGGGCCGGTGGCCCGCAGGATCGCCGCCAGGGACGTCGGGTCCATCATCATGACCCCGTCGACGGCCTCACCGGTGCCGGCCTGCCACATCGCGGCCCAGGCCCTGGCCACCTCGGGGGCGTCGGGGCTGACGTTGGAGTTGGCCCAGGTGGCGCCGCCGACGGCGCCGTACCGGGTCAGGAAGTCGGCGCTCAGGCCGCTCGGGACGCCGGTGAAGCGGGGCAGTCCCGAGTCGGAGCCGGCACTCTCGAGCCGCAGCCGGCCGCCGTCGGCGACCAGCACCAGCCAGGCACCGAGCAGGCCTCCGGTCCCGCGGGCCTCGGCAGGGTTCTGGAAGCCGACGAACCACCGGCGCGGGCCGTCGGCGCCGAGCATCGGTGGGGCCAGCTTGGCCGCGCTGGCGGCGGCGACGGCGGTCTCGGTCAACGGGTCGAGCTGGGCCAGCAGGTCGGCACGGGCCTGCGCCACCGGACCCAGCCACGAGCCGTCGACCTCGCGCAGTGCGATCCGCTGCTGGTCGAGCACCACCGCCGCCGCGGTCAGCGGCACCGCCTGGCGCCGCAGGGTCGCCACGTCGAGGACGCCGTCGCGCAGCAGCGACTTGGGTCGCAGCGACTGCACCGAGCCGGCGATCGGCCCGAGCGCGCCGACCGTGACCGCCTGGGTCACCTCGGTGAGCCGCTGGACTGTGTGCAGCGGGCCCCCGCCACCGGGATCCGGGCGGCGAGCGACCACACCGGGTCGTGGGTGGCGTCGTAGGCCAGCTGCGCCCGGTCGGTCACCGAGCCGACGGCCGCCGCGGCCGTGGGGTCGCCGTCCCGCACTGCAGTCAGGACGACGGGCAGCTGGGAGCGCGCCTGCTGCAACGCATTCCCCGCCTGCCAGGCGGTGGCGGCCAGCCAGACCACAGCCGCCAGCACCACGAGGGTCAGTCCGGCGGCCACCCACCACACCACGGACGACACCCGCCTGAGGGTGGTGCGGGAGCCGTCGCCCGGGGCGTCCAGCAGCTCGGCCCATGGTTCGGGATCGACAGACGGCGGCGCCCCCGGCGGCAGCGCCGCTGCGGTCGAGGTGCCGGCCGCCGGCGGCGACCCCTGCAGCCACTCCACCGAGAGCCGTTGCGAGGGAGGGACCGCGACCCCGTCGCGAAGATCGATCTCCTGACGGCGCGCCGCACGCGGCCCACCCCCGGGGCCGGACACCTCAGGCCTCGACGACGCCGGAGCAGGCCGGCAGGTAGTCGGTGTCGCCGGCGACGACGGCGCGGTAGTAGCTGCGGCGGTGGCCGCTGCTGGGCACCGTGAAGACGTGGTTGCCCTTGTCGTCCGCGGTGGTCGTGGTCACCAGGGTCCAGCCGTGGTGGCCGTCGCTCGACCTGTAGAGCGCCACCTCGTGACGCCCGTGGCCGCAGCCGTTGTAGCTGGCGGCACCGTGCAGCTCCACCTGGTTGCCGCGCTTGTGGGCCGACAACGACTCCTGCGGACTGTGGCTGGGCGGGTACGAGCA
The DNA here is from genome assembly GCA_963738495.1 of uncultured Actinomycetota bacterium. Classification (GTDB taxonomy): domain Bacteria; phylum Actinomycetota; class Actinomycetes; order Actinomycetales; family Kineosporiaceae; genus CAVTWW01. The sequence continues at coordinate 407,536 of CAVTWW010000007.1, read as the reverse complement.
GTGCCCGCCGTGGCCGCCGTTCCCGTTGCCGCCGTGGTTGCCGTGGTTGCCGTTGCCACCGTTGCCGTTGCCACCGTTGCCGTTGCCACCGTTGCCGTTGCCACCGTTGCCGTTGCCACCGTTGCCGTTGCCACCGTTGCCGTTGCCACCGTTGCCGTTGCCACCGTGGCCACCGTTGCCGGTCGGGGTGCCGCCGTTCTGGCTGGGCCAGGGGTCCCAGTGACCGTCGGGGTCGACATGGCCGCCCTGGGCGGTGTTACCGGCCCCTGACCCGTGCCGTGCCAGGTGGTGCCGCCGGAGCTGCCGCCGCTGGACCCGCCGCTCTTGCCGGCCCCGCCGGAGCTCTTCTTGCCGTCGCCGTTGTTCGTCGGGCCTTGGCCACCCCCTCCGTGGCCACCCACCTTCGACAACGCGACGACCTTGGAGCTGTTGGCGTGCGCGGACACCGGCGCCACCGTGACCGGGCGGTGACCGCCACCGCTGTCGGCGCCGCGGATCGCGGCCATGGTGCTGGGTGCGACGGCAACCATCGCCAAGGAGCCGACCCCCACGGAGACGGCGACCCAAGTACTGCGCGACATCTTCTTCCCCCTTGCTCATTGACTACTTAACGCAGTCGGGACACTACCTCATGTGACGAACGGGACACCAAGGACGCGCCCGGAACGGTCGGACCGGACACCCCACCGCGAGCTCATCGCGCCCCCGCCCCGGTGAAGACCGTGAAGATGGTCTTCCAGGGATCTCCAGATCGAGGACCGGCGACCAGTTCTCGACGTAGTACAGGTCGATCCGCACCGACTCCTGCCAGTCGAGGTCGGCGCGGCCGCTCACCTGCCACAGACCCGGTCAGCCCCGGCTTGACCAGCAGCCGCCGGTGCACGTGCTCGGCGTACATGGCCACCTCGTCGGGCAGCGGCGGCCGCGGCCCGACCAGCGACATCTGCCCGAGCAGCACGTTGACCAGCTGCGGCAGCTCGTCGATCGAGTAGCGACGCAGCAGCCGGCCCACCGCGGTCACCCGCGGATCGGCGGTCGCCTTGAACAGCACGTGGTCGTCACCGCGGTCGTTGAGGTCGACCACCTCGGCCCGGCGGGCCTCGGCGTCGGCCACCATGCTGCGCAGCTTGAACATCGTGAACGGGGCGCCGTCCAGCCCCACGCGTTCCTGCCGGAACAGCACCGGTCCCCGACTGCTGAGCCGGACGGCGGCAGCTGCGGCGGCCAGCACCGGCGCCGCCGCCAGCAGCAGCACCAGGGCGCCGCTGCGGTCCTGGGTCTCCTTGAGCAGCCTGCGGGCGCCGGTGAACTGGGGCTGTGCCACCTGCAGCAACGGCAGCCCGCTGACCGGACGCACGTGGATGCGGGGCCCGGCGACGTCGGTCAGGGCCGGCGCCACCAGCAGGTCGATCCCGGTGCCCTCGAGCGACCACGACAGCTGGCGCAGGACGGCGGGTGTCACCCCGGGCGAGTGAGCCACCGCGACCGTGTCGACCCCGAGCTGGGCCACCAGCCGCGGCACGTGAGCCAGCGACGGCTCGCCGTCCGGGCCCTGCCGTGGCCCGGTGGTGGCCACGACGCCAGCCCGGCGTGCGGGCTGCGCGCCAGCCGGTCCACCAGCACCTCGGCGTCCTGCGCGTCGGCAACCACCAGCACCCGGTGCCCGGCCTGACCGTCGCGCCGGCAGCGGTGCAGCACCGTGCGCGCCGCGTACCGCAGCACCGACGTCAGGACCGAGGCCAGCGGCAGCGCCACCGCCACCACCAGCCGCGCCGGCTGCAGGTCGAAGGCGACGCAGACGATCGCGAACACCGAGGTGAACAGCAGTGAGGCATTGGTGACCCGGCGGAACTCCTCGCTGCCGACGCCCAGGTAGCGCGGCTCGTAGGCCCGGCGGGCCGACAGCACCAGCCCCCAGCACGGCACGGCCAGCGCCACGAGCTGCAGGTAGGTGGTGCCGTTGCCCAGCGCCACCGTGGCCAGTCCGTCGGCACCGAAGCGCATCGTCAGGGCGAACACCCCGGCCAGGCTCATCGCGAGCGCGTCCAGGGCGACCAGGGCGAAGACGTAGCGCACCAGCCAGGAGGTCGGGCGGGCCGCGTGCGCCGCGGGCAGCAGCACCGCCTCGGGCTCGAGGGCGTTGTCGAGCGGCGTCCGCGGCCGCAGTCGCTCGACGAGACTGCGGACCGAGGGCTCGGTGAGGTCGAGGACTCCGTCGACGAGCACCTCGGGGGCGGACGAGGACATGGCGAAACCCCCCGGATGGCAGGCGTTGTCGCTCCCCCGAGCGAACTGGACGGTGCCGCTCCACCCGAAAGCCCGACCGGTGGACGACGTCGCCGCCCTAGTGCACCGCGCTGCGGCGCCGCTACTGACTGTCTATCTTCGCTAACCTTGCGTATCGATGGCCGGGCAGGTTCAGCAGCCTCGGGACCAGGCCGCCCTCCGGGTCGCCGGGCCCCGCCTCGGCATGAGCCGCGCAGGTCGGCCCGGGTCGACCACGGGCGTGGTCCGACGTCGCCGGGCCACCGCGACGGCACCGCCCCGCGGCTCCGGGTTCGCCGGGCCCAGCGGGACGGCGGCACTGGCGACTGCAGGCATGGGCCTGGGCACGGTGCTCGCCCTGGCCTGGTCGCTCGCCCAGCCCGTCGGCTACACCGCCTCGACCCAGGTGCTGGTACCGGCCGGGGCCGGCGGGGCCGAGGTCGTGACCCAACGGGTGACCACCCACGCCGCGCTCGCCACCTCGCCCGAGGTGCTCGCGGCTGCCGCCGAGAGTCTGAACGCCGGGCTGGGCCGCTCGTCGGCGCAGCGCACCTCGGCCGACCTGCTGGCGCTGCGGGTCCAGGCCAGGCCGGTGCCCGGCGCGGGCCTGCTGCAGATCTCGGCCGTCGGCGACACCGCCGCCCGGGCCCGTGAGGTCGCCGCGGCCGTCGCCGTCCAGCTGCTGGCTCGCACCCGCGCCCTCGAGCCGGCCACTGCCGAGCCGGCCGTGCTGGCCCGGGCGGCCGTCGAGCCCGGCGCCGCCGACGAGCCGAGCCCGACGCTCGCCGGCGTGACCGGCGGGGCTTCCGGTGCTCTGCTGGGAGCCGGCGCCGGGGCCGCCCTGACCCTTCGCCGGCGCCGTCGTCGCGGCCGCAGCGTCATCACCCGGGCCGAGGCCGCCGCAGCCGGCGGCGTCCCGGTGCTGGCCACCCTGGCCTGGGAGCGGTCCGGACCGGTCCCCGGCGCCCGGTCGGGCCGTCGGGCCGAGGCCGTGCGGCAGCTACGGACCGCCGTCCGGTTCACCGTCGACGACGTACGCACCCTCGTGGTGACCAGCCCGGGGGCGGTGAGGGGCGCACCGGGATCGCCGTCGACCTGGCCCTGGCTCTGGCCGACGCCGGTGAGGACGTCGTCCTGGTGGACGCCGACCTGCGCCGTCCCGCGGTCGCCGCCCGGCTGGGCCTGGACGCCTCGGTGGGACTGACGTCGGTGCTGCTGGGGACCGCCAGTGTGGTCGAGGCGCTGCAGCCGTGCCACTTCGGGGCACCGGTGCAGGTGATGACCACCGGCCCCTCGGTGCCCCACCCGAGCGAGCTGCTGGGTTCCACCCGCATGCTCGAGCTGCTCACCTCGCTGCGGCAGGCGGGCTGGACCGTGGTGGTCGACGCCCCGCCGGTGCTGCCGGTCGCCGACACCGCCCTGGTGGCGAGGCTGGCGGACGGCGTGGTGCTCGCCGTCCGGTCAGGTTCGACCGAGAAGGCCGAGCTCGCGGACGCCGTGGCGGCGCTGTCCGCGGTCGGCGCCCCCCTGCTCGGAACCGTGCTGACCGCGGCGCCCGCCGCCACGGACGGGCGCTACCTGCAGCAGGTGCGTCACGAGGCCGCCCGCTCCGACCGGGCCCTCTCCGACCGGGCCCTCTCCGACCGGGCCCGCTCCGGGGTCGCGCGGCACCAGGTCGCATGGCACGACGTCGCTCACCCCGAGTTCGCCCAGAACCCCGTGGGCCTGGGCCAGGGCCGAACGGCTCCCCCGGTGATCAGTGCCGCGACGCCCGCCCACGGGGTGGCGATGCCCGGCTGGTCCTCGGTCCCCCTGGAACCCCGACAGCCGATCCCCCACGGGCAGCCGATCCCGCACCGGCAGCCGATCCCCCCCGGGCAGCCGATCCCCAGGGGCATCCGATCCCGCTCCAGCAGAACCTGCCGACGGCCCCCGAGCGCCCCGCGCCGGCCGCCGGGGGAAACCCCTCGTCGCCGGCCCGGGAGGCCCCTGTCGAGGCACCCGCCGAGGCGGTAGGCGAGGCGGCCGCTCCCGCAGCCGCGGCTCACCACGAGTGGTTCGGGGCGCCTCCTCATTCGCGGCGCGAGGCCCGACGGCTCGCCCAGCTGTACCCCGAGCCTGGGCCCGGCGTCCGGCCGGCGCCCCCGCCGCACACGATCTCCGGATCACCGCTGGCTCCCCCGAACCAGCTGCCCCCACCTCACCCGCGTCCCTGAGCCGGGCCGCCACGTCGTGCCTGGTCGGCGGTCGAGTCGCTCAGGCGACGATGAAGACCTGGGACAGGACGACCGGGGCCGGGGTGTTGTCGACCGTGCCACCGTTGCGGATCAGGAACCGCATCCTGGTGGCCCTGGGGAACCCGGTCGTCAACCGCAGTCGCAGCCCGCCGCCCAACGAGGTCGCGAAGGTCTGCCGCGCCTTCTGCCGCCAGGCGCCGCCGGTGTAGACCTGCACGGTCACGTCGAGCTGGGTCCACTGCTGCGGGTAGGCCACGACCGACGCCGAGATGTCGCCGATCCGGTGCGCGTACCGCACCGACCGCACCGTCTTGTAGCCGCCGCTGAGAGCGACCGTCGTGGCCGCGGGGACCGTGAACGTCGTCGACGCCGAGGCCGCGGTGTACCCGAAGGTGGCCGCCGTCGTCGCCCGGACCGTGGCCCGTCGGGGCGCATAGGCCGGCAGCGTGGCCACCCCCGAGGCGTTGGTGCGGATGTCGGCCGGGTAGTCCTTGCTGCCGGTCCGCAGCACCAGGTGCACCCAGGTCGAGGGCCGTCCGGGTGTGCGCACCGTCAGCGTGGCCGCCGCCCCGTACTTCGTGGGCCCCACCGCCGACAGCGTCACCGACCCCAGGGCGGGCGCCGTGGTCGAGGCGGTGGCCAGGTGCACCGTGCCGGCGTAGTACGTCAGCCAGTACAGCCGCGACCCGTCGGCCGAGAACGTCATGCTGTAGAGGGTGTCGACGGCGCTGACGGCGAACGCGTCGGTACTCAGCCGATCGGTGGCCAGCAGGGTGCCGCTCGCGACGTCGAACACCTGCACGACGCCGCCACCGCTGGGCGCCGTCCCGACGGCGATCCGGGTGCCGTCGCGGGAGTAGGCCAGGTGGAAGGCGTTGCCCGAGAAGCTGAACGCTGCTCCCCAGCGGCCAGGCCCGGCAGCGGGTAGTCGATCGCCTGGTCGTAGGGCAGCCACAGCACGGTCAGCCCGCTGCCGTCGGGCCGCACCACCGGGTTCGCCCACATCGCGCCGTGGGTGGCGTCCGGCACCAGCTGGTCGGTGAGGGAGCCGTCGGAGGCGACGGTGTAGTGCTTGAGCGAAGGGGTCGGCGAGGCACTGCGGTCGTAGGCGACGAGCTCGGAGCCCGCCGCCACCAGCTGCGCCTTCATCGCCAGACCGGACGGCGTCACGGCCGCCTGGGTCGGGTCGTCGACGTCCACCCAGGCCAGTCCGCCGGGCACCGAGCAGCCGTAGGCGTAGAAGAGGCGCCGGCCCACCAGCACCGGCGTCGTCGGGCAGTCCTGCACCACCAGGGGGGTGCCGAGGGTCAGGGTGGCGATGTCGACGCGGACGATCACCGCTGCCGCGGGCTCGTTGACGAAGACCGTCGTCCCGTCGGTGACGATGCGGTCGGCCCCCGCGATGCCGGTGAACGAGGCGATCCGGACCCCATTGGTGGTGAACACGTCGATCCGGTCCCCCGAGGTGACCCACAGCTGCGAGCCGATCCCGGCCATCGCCCGGGCCCGGTCCGGCAGCTGCAGGTCGGTCCGCACCACCGGCCCCTCCTCGGGCCGACCGTTGACCGCCGCAGCCGGCGCCGCGACCGTCACCGGGGACAGGCCCGCGAGCACCACCGTGGCCACCGACGCCAGCAGGATCCCGGCCCGGCGACCACCTCGTCGTCCTGCTGCCACCATGGTTGCCCCCCATCGTCGGGGACCACTCTCGCCGACCACCGGGCGAAGATCTCGTGACGCGCCGCAAGGCCCGCCGGGGCAAGGACCGGCCGGGACCGGCCGGCCGGGGTCAGACGGCGGGCAGCGGGACGGCGACGTCGACGACCACCCGCAGCGCCGCGATGATCGCGGCGGCCGCCACCTCGAGCTCGACGGCCCGCTCGACGGGGTCGGCCACGTCGAGCTCGTCGCCCGGGGGGGCCACGGCCTGGCCGCGCCGGGTCGCCGCCAGGGCCGGCAGCTCCCGGATGCGCGACGGGGCGTCGTCCCCGGCCAGCGTGGTCGGGTCGACCTCAGCGAGCAGCCAGGCCAGCTCGCGCCAGGTGAAGGTGCGCCGCTGCACGGCCGCGGCCAGCGCCGACGGCGCCTGCGCGACCAGCTCGTCACGCAGGGCGCGGGTGGCGACCAGCACCAGGTCGGCCTCGGCCAGCATCGCGGGCACCAGCCGGCGCGAGGGCCCCGAGGGCCCGGACGACGACAGTCCCTGCTGGGCCAGCAGCTGGGTCACCGGTGGCCACACCGGCTGGCCGCCGGAGGTGTGCAGCCCGGCGCCGCCGACGACCACGGCCCCGTCGGGGGCGACGCCGGCGTCCGAGGATCTGGTGAGCACCCCCCGCTCGCTGAGCAGGCGCCGCATCGCCGCCTCGGCGATCACCGACCTGCACTGGTTGGCCGCGCAGACGTGCAGCACCCGCGCCGCGGGCGGCGGCTGGGTCGGTGCGCGATGTCGGCCGGTCACAGCGCGATCTTCCCAGGTTCCCCGCTCCGCCGCCGCGTCGGGTCGAGCGCCGCCGTCGACCCGGCGCCCCTCGTGACCCGAGAGCCGCAGGTCGCCGGGCCGGGAACGGGTAGCGGTTGCAGGGCCAGGCGCGACAGACTGCGGCCATGACGAGCACGCCGAGCACGCCGTCCCCCTCGGGAGCCCCCGCCACCCCGGGAAGCCCGTCCTCAGGCTCACCCGCCCCCGCCCCCGCCCCCGCCCCTGCCCCCGTCGACGCCTCGGTGCTGGCGCAGGTCGCCGCCGGCGCGCTACCACGACCCGCACGGTGTGCTCGGCGCCCATCCGCACGACGGCGGCGTCACCGTCCGGACGCTGCGCCCGCTGGCGGCCTCGGTCGCGGTCGTGCTGCCGGACGGCAGCAGGCACGCCGCTGACCGCACGAGTTCGAGGGCATCTGGGTCGGCGGCGCTGCCCCGTCGAGCAGCTGCAGCGACTACCGGCGTCGACGTCACCTACGACGGCACCGAGCGACCACCCGCTCGACGACCCGCTACCGCTACCTGCCCACGCTGGGCGAGATCGACCTGCACCTGATCGGCGAGGGCCGGCACGAGCGAGCTGTGGGACGGTGCTCGGCGCGCACGTGCGCAGCTACGACAGCCCGAGGGCGCCGGCGACGGCACCTGCGTTCGCGGTCTGGGCGCCGAACGCCCAGGCGCGTCCGGGTGGTCGGCGACTTCAACCACTGGGACGGCCGCGGGCACGCCGATGCGCAGCGCTGGGCGCCACCGGGGTGTGGGAGCTCTTCGTGCCCGGCGTCGGTGCCGGCACCCGCTACAAGTTCGAGATCCTGGGCCGGGACGGGCAGCTGGCGGCAGAAGGCCGACCCGATGGCGTTCGCGCACCGAGGTGCCGCCGCCCACCGCCTCGCGTGGTGACCGAGTCGCACGTACGCCTGGAGCGACGACGACTGGATGGCCGCCCGCGCCGCCGCGCAACGCCGCACGCCGAGCCGATGAGCGTCTACGAGGTGCACCTCGGCTCCTGGCGGCCGGGCCTGAGCTACCGCGAGCTCGCCGACCAGCTCATCGAGCTACGTCGACGGACCTGGGCTTCACCCACGTCGAGTTGATGCCGGTGGCCGAGCACCCGTTCGGCGGCTCCTGGGGCTACCAGGTCACCGTCGTACTACGCGCCGACCTCCCGCTTCGGCACGCCCGGACGACTTCCGGTACCTGGTCGACACGCCTGCACCAGGCCGGGCATCGGCGTGATCGTGGACTGGGTGCCGGCGCACTTCCCGAAGGACGAGTGGGCGCTGGCCCGCTTCGACGGCACGCCGCTCTACGAGCACGCCGACCCGCGCCGGGGCGAGCACCCGGACTGGGGCACGCTAGTCTTCGACTTCGGCCGCAACGAGGTGCGCAACTTCCTGGTCGCCAACGCGCTGTACTGGCTGGAGGAGTTCCACATCGACGGGCTGCGGGTGGACGCGGTCGCCTCGATGCTCTACCTGGACTACTCGCCGCGAGGACGGCGAGTGGGTGCCGAACATCTACGGCGGCCGCGAGAACCTCGAGGCGGTCGCGTTCCTGCAGGAGATGAACGCCACCGTGCTACAAGCGGGTGCCCGGGATCGTCACGATCGCCGAGGAGTCGACCGCCTGGCCCGGCGTCACCCGGCCGACCCACCTCGGCGGGCTGGGCTTCGGGCATGAAGTGGAACATGGGCTGGATGCACGACACGCTCGACTACATCGAGCCGGGACCCGGTGCACCGCCAGTACCACCACCACGAGATGACGTTCTCGCTGATGTACGCGTTCAGCGAGAACTTCGTGCTGCCGATCAGCCACGACGAGGTGGTGCACGGCAAGGGCTCGCTGCTGCGCAAGATGCCCGGCGACCGGTGGCAGCAGCTGGCCAACCTGCGGGCCTACCTGGCCTTCATGTGGGCGCACCCCGGCAAGCAGCTGCTCTTCATGGGGGTCGAGTTCGGCCAGGAGGCCGAGTGGTCCGAGTCGCGCAGCCTGGACTGGTGGCTCGAGGAGACCCCCTGGCACGCCGGGCTGCAGCAGCTGGTCGCGCGACCTCAACCGGATCTACCGCGACACACCCGGCGCTGTGGGCCGCAGGACACCGACCCCGGCGGGCTTCGAGTGGATCGACGCCAACGACGTCGACCGACAACACGTTCTCGTTCCTGCGCATCGGACGCCGACGCGGCCGGCCGGCTGGCCTGCATCGTCAACTTCGCCGCGGCGCCGCACGAGCCGCTACCGGGTCGGGCTGCCGCTCGGCCGGCCGCTGGCGCGAGGTGCTGAACACCGACGCCGACGATCTACGGCGGCTCCGGCGTCGGCAACCTGGGCGTGGTCGACGGCCGACGCGGAGCCGTGGCACGGCCGGCCCGCCTCGGCCACGCTGCGGGTCCCCCGCTCGGCGCCGTCTGGCTGGTGCCGGACGTCGACCCCGTGCCGGTGGCCGGGCCGGTGGCCGAGGTGTCCGGCACCGTGGACGGCGCCTGGGGCACGATCGCCCCAGCCCCGCAGTAGGGCGTTCTGTCAGGGTTCCCCCAGGTCGAACCATCCCAAACACCGACGTCGTAGACTGCGGCGGTGACTTTCCCTGAGGTGTCGTCGTCGGCGCCCGACCAGAGCGAGCGACCGACCACCGCCACCACCTCGGTCGAGGTCGACGCGGCGTCGGGCCCGGCCACCGGCTCACCCGCGACGTTGCCCGCGCTCAGCTTCGACCGGCCGAAGGACCGGCGGGGCCGACGCTCGGCCGAGACCCGGCAGCAGAAGCAGCGCCGACTGCTCATGGTCGGCGCCCCGGTCGCCGCGGCCGCTCTGGCCCTGCTGGTCCTGGTGATGACCGGGCACCTGGGCAACCCGGTCGCGGCCCTCACCTCGATCGGGTCCTCCGACCCGGGCTCCGCCGACCCGGCCGGGGTGATCGGCGACGCCACGGCCACCTCGCCCGGGCCCGACCCGGTGATCGGCGCCGCGGCCAGCGACGCCGGGTTCGACCCCACCACCCTCGGCCCGGGCCAGTACGTCGACTGCACCACCGGCGACGACGGCAACGACGGGTCGGGCGCCCACCCGTGGCGGTCGCTGGCACCGCTGCAACGCGACGGCCTGGTGGGCGGCAAGACCACCTACCTCAAGCGTGGCTGCACCTTCAGCGGCCAGGTCACCCTCAACGCGAACGGCACGGGGCCGAACGCCGTCGCCACCATCGCCTCGCTGGGCACCGGCGAGCTGCCGGTGATCCAGGCCCCGGACATCGACCGCCGCCACGGCGCGCTGATCATCGCCTCGCCCTACATCACGGTGCGCGGCCTGCACATCAGCCACGCGGCCGGGCCCGGCATCGAGGTCACCGCCCCGCACGCCACCGTGGACGGCGTCGAGGTCGACGACGTCGGCTTCGGCATGACCATCAAGGGCGCCTTCACCCTGGTCTCGAACTCGCGGATCCACGACTTGCACATGTACAACAACACCCAGGGCGGCAACGACGACTCCGGCGCCATCGGCTTCGACATCGAGGCCGACGACGTGACCATCACCCACACCTCGTGCACCCACTGCCGCGCCGAGAGCTACGACTACGGTCACGACGGCGGCTTCGCCGACATCTTCGACGCCGGCGACCGGGTCAAGCTGATCTCGAACACCGGCGACGACATCGACGGGTTCCTCGAGCTCGGGTCCGCCCACGGCGGCAGCGCCAAAAACGTCCTCGTGCAGGGCAACTACATCACGCACTCCTACGGCGGCTTCGTGGTGCACTCGGGCGACACCTTCGGCATCACCGTCTCCAACCTGCAGATCATCGGCAACACGATCATCAACGTCGATCCGGGCAAGGAGATGTTCTACGGCAACCTGGGCGCGATCGTCCTCAAGGACAACTCGCTCGTCAGCGCCGGCGCCGTCAGCCACGGCAGCGGCGCCCCGGGACAGCACTCCGGCAACCGCTACTACGTCAGCAACCCCGGCCGGATCGGCTGGTCGGTGAACAGCAGCGAGAAGGTGGCGGCGGTCAGCGCCTACAAGGGCTGACCCTCAGGTGAGGATGCGGCCGCTGGTGCGGTAGACGGTGCGGCGGGCCACCCGCCACCCGGGTTGCGCCACCCGCTTGACCTGCGGCACCCAGCCCGGCTCGCCCTGCTCGACCAGAGCGAGGATGCCGACCTCGCCGTGCTGCGGGGTCACCTGCAGCCGGGGCAGCGCGTAGCGGTCGCCGTCGACGTCGGCCACCCGCCGTCCGACCGTGCACGCGGTGGCGAACCCTGCCCCGGCGACCGCGCGGCGCACCCGGCGGTCGTGGTAGCCGTTCGGGTAGCAGAACGAGGACGCCTGGACCCCCGTCCGCTCGGCCAGCAACCGGCGACAGGTCACCACCTGGCGCACCAGGTCGGCAGGGCGCTGCACGTCGAGCGGGGCGTGCAGGTGCGAGTGCCCACCGATCTCGACCCGCTCCCGCGGCAGCGTCGCCACCTCGTCCCAGGTCAGCAACCGGCCCGCGGTGGTGATCAGCCGGTCGTCGGTGCCCAGGTGCGAGGTGGGCAGGTACAGGGTCGCCGTCGCGTCGTGGTCGGCCAGCAGCTGCGGGACGGCGAGGAAGTCGGCGTAGCCGTCGTCGAACGTGAGGGCGACCACCTTGGCCCGGGCGTCGGCGGCGGTCACGGCGAGCGCCTCGGTGAGGCCGAGCAGTCGGTACCCGTTCTCGCGCAACACCTTCCATTGGCGATCGACCAGCGGCAACGGCACCGTGAGGGCGTCACCCACCCCGGACGACGGCACCGCGTGGTACATCAGCACCGGCAGCGGCGTCACGGCGCCGCCGTCCCGCTCGCCGCCCCGCCGGTGGTCCCGCTCACTGTCCTGCTCGACGTACCGCTCGCCGAGCGGGAGCGGGCGCCGGTGCGGGTCGCGATGTCGAGGTAGACCTCGGCCAGCTGGTCGGCGCAGGTGTCCCAGGTGGGCAGCGTGCTGATGTCGACGTTGGTGCTGGCCTCCACGCCCGGTGCCAGGGCCACCTCGCGCAACGCCGCGGCGACCTGCCGGGCCGTGGCGGTCGGGGCGACCGGGTGCACCCAGCCCTCGGCGACCAGGTCGCCGATGCCGGCGATGTCGACCCCGACGACGGGGCGGCCGGCCACCAGGGCCTCCATCACCGCGACCGGGTGGGCCTCGTAGTCCGACAGCGCCGCCACCACGCTCGCGGCGGCCAGCTCGTCGGCCATGCCGACCCGGTCGGTCGGTGCCACCGAGCGGATGTCGACCTTGTCGGCCACGCCCAACCGCTCGGCCAGCGCCTGCAGCTCGCCCTGGTAGGGGCCGGTCCCGAGGACGACGAGGTGCGCGGCCGGGTCGTGCTCGAGCAGGTGCGGCAGTGCCTCGACGGCCCGGTGATGTCCCTTGTAGCGCTCGAGCCGACCGGTCGACAGCACCCGACCGGGCACCGGCACCACCCCGGGGGTCGACGGCGGCAGCGACCCACCGTTGCGGATCACCGTCATCGCGGTGTCGCCCAGACGGGCCTCGCGGCGCAGCAGCTCGGCCTCGAAGGCGCTGACCCCGACCAGTGCGTCGGCCCGACGCAGCAGCGGCCCGATCGCCCGCCACTGCAGCGCCCGCATCGCGTTGCGGTGGGCCAGGGAGTGGCCTCCGGTATGGAAGGTCATCAGGTAGGGCAGCCGCGCCCGGCGAGCGGCCGTCATGGCCACGATCGGCACCGGGGTGTGCACGCCCTGGCAGTGCACCAGGTCCCACCGGGAGCGGTCGGCGACGACCCTGGCCACTCCCGGCGCCAGGTAGTAGTCCTTCTCGGCGGGCCAGGCCGGCACCCGCAGCACCTGCACCCCGCCGCGTACCTCGCTGGTGGGCCGGGAGCGGGTGCGGTCGGTCGCGAGCACCGTCACCTCGATGTCGTCGCGGGCGTCGATGCGCCCCGCCACCTCGTCGATGTGGGTCTCGATGCCCCCCAGGTCGGGCAGGTAGCGCGCCGCCACCATCAGAACTCGCAACGGCCTGCTCACGCCGGCACCCCTCCGTTCGCCGTGCTGCGCCCGGTGGCCTTGGCGACCACCTCGGCGTAGACACCTTCGAGTCGTTCGGCCACCGAGGTCGCCATGAAGTGGCGCACCCGGCCCAGTCCCCCGGCCACGAGCTTGTCGCGCAGCTCGGCGTCGTCGACGACGCGCTGCAGGGCACCGGCGAGGGCCACCGCGTCACCGGGCGGCACCAGCAGGCCGCTCTCGCCGTCGACGACCTCGTCGAGGATGCCGCCGATCGCGGTGCTGACCACCGGGGTGCGGCAGGCCATCGCCTCGAGCACCGTGGTGGGGCACGGGTCGGGCCAGAGCGAGGGCAGGACGGCGGCGAGGCTGCGACTGAAGGCCGTCAGCACGTCGGGGTGCGGCCAGCTGTGCCGGATCACGACCCCGTCCGGCAGCCGGGTGGGCGTCTCGGGCGTGGGCCGCCCGATGAACACCATCGGCGGCCGCGGCGTCGACAGTCGTTCGTACGCCTGCAGGATCGTCAGGATGCCCTTGTCGGCACTGAGGTCGCCGACGAACAGCAGGTAGGGCTCGGCCGGCAGGTCGAGCGGGTGGCCGTCGGCCCCGATCGCCGGCCCGTCGGCCCCGATCGCCGGCCCGTCGGCGGCAACCCCGTAGGACTGGGCCGGTGGGGTCAGGTCGTCGGGCACGAAGTTGGGGATCACGCTGCGACCGGGGCCCGGCAGCATGCCGTTGGAGCGGGCGACCGCGTGGCTGACGCTGACCACGTGGTCGATCGCCCGCGACTTGAGCGGGCGCATCGCGGCGGTCGCCGCCACGGTCACCGGGCCCACCACCGGGCCGTAGTGCGCGGTCGCGCAGGGCAGGCAGCGGCCGACCGAGGGCCCCTGGCAGATGGTCTCGTCGCGGAACATCAGCCGCTTCGTGGCGCAGATCTGGCTGTAGTCGTGCAGCGTCAGCACCAGCCCGAACCGCGGCCGGGCCCCATCGGCACCCCCACCGGGACCACCGCGGCGCAACGCCACCGCGCTGTTGACGATCCAGTTGTGCGAGTGGACGACGTCGGGCCGCTCCTGCGCGACGATGCGCGCCAGGTGGCGCACCCCGACCGGGTCGGGGAACGGTGGGTGGTGCGGCCGGCCGGTGCTGTAGACCCCGGGCAGCGACATCGCCATCGTCGGGAACCGGTGCACCCGCACCCCGGCGTCCAGCACCTCGTAGGCCGGCACGCCGTCCAGCTGCTGGGTGGCGACGGCGACCTCGTGGCCACGGCGGGCCAGGGTGGTCGCCAGGTTGAGCACGTGCCGCTCCTCGCCGCCGATGTCGGGCGGGAAGAACTGGGCCAGCATCAGCAGGCGCATCAGTGACCGCCGCCGACCATGCCGCGCACGTAGCCGACCGCCGACGCGCCGGCGCCACCGAGCAGGGTGAGGGCCGCGTTCGGGCGTCGCTCACGCACCAGGCGGGCCATGCCGAGCGGGATCGCCAGCACGAACCGGCGTTCGGAGCTCAGGGCCCCACCGCCGCGCAGCCGCGAGACCACCGCCTTGGAGCGCCCCTCGGCCAGGCACCGCGACAGGATGTAGCCGGGCCGGGCCCGGTCCGCCGGCACCCGGTGATGGATCGCCGCCGCCGGTTCGTGGAAGAACCGCACCGCCGGGTGGCGCTCGACCACCCGCAGGCACACGTCGGCCTCCTCACCACCGCGACGGTCGGCGCCGACCCGGCCGAGCCGGACGTCGAAACCGCCCACCTCGCGCAGCATCTCGGTCCGGAAGACCGCGCAGCCGCCGAACAGGTTGCGCACCGCCGCCCGCTCGGTCGGCAGGCCCAGGTACGAGCAGCCCACCGTCCAGTACAGCTCGGGCGGGAACCACTGCGGGGTCTCACCGTCGAACCACGGCAGCGAGCTGCCCCCGACGCCGGCGATCATCGGGTCGTCGGCGCCGGCCAGCAGAAACGACAGCCACTGCGGGTCGGCCTCGGCGTCGTCGTCCAGGAACCCGACCCACTCGGTCTCGACCAGCGCCAGACCGGCGTTGCGCGCCTTGGACAGGCCGCCGTTGACCGGTAGCGGTACCAGGGTCTCCGAGCCGCCGCGGGCGGCGAGTGCCTGGGCCAGCTCGTCGCAGCCGTCGATGACGACGATCACCTTGGCGGGCTGGCGCTCCTGCTTGGTCAGCGACTCCAGACACCCCTCGAGCATCTGCAGCCGGCGCATGTCGTAGCAGCAGACGACCATGGTCACCTGGCCGTCGCCGGCCGCAGCGCCCGCCGTCCCGCCGCTCTGCTGCGGGACCGGCGCACCACCGAACGACACCGCCCCGGACGACACCGCCCCGGACGACACCTCGCCGGACACCTCGCCGGACGCCTCGGACGACGACGGGGCGCCGGACGACGCAGTACCCGACGACGAAGTGACGGACGACGAGCGCCTGGACGAGCCCGGGCCGACCCGCTGCGCGAGGTAGCCGGCACCGGTGGCAGCCAGCCCCAGGCCGACTGCGACGGCCATCCTGGGGTCGCTGGAGAACAGGCCCCTCGAGAAGGCGACCGGCAGCGTGCGGCGCACGTAGTCGCGCTCGGTCGACAGCGCGGCATCGGTCCCGTTGAGCTGGGCCACGATCGCCTTCGAGCGGCCCTCGCCGTAGCAGCGGGAGGTGAAGTAGCCCCAGGTGGCCCGCTCCGGACCCACTCGGTGGTCGACCCGGGCCGCGGGGTCGAAGACCACGACCTGCCCCGGGTGGGCCGCGCGCGCTCGGATGTACATCTCGGTCTCCTCGGCCCCCATCGGCACCGTGTCGACGCGGCCCACCCGCTGGTCGAAACCGCCGACCGTGGCGAGGACGTCGCGTCGCACACTCATGTTCGCACCGATGACGTTGCGGACCTCGGTCCGGGACGTCGGCATGCCCTGGTAGGAGCAGCCGACCACCCAGTCGAAGGCGCGCGGCCACCAGGTGGGTCGCCCGGTCGGCGGCCACATGGGGTCGATCAGGCCACCGACCCCCAGCACCCCCGGGCCGTAGCTCGCGGCCAGTGCGGACGACCAGTCGGGCTTGGCCCGGGCGTCGTCGTCGAGGAAGGCCACGACCTCGAGGCGGGCCGCCCGCCAGCCCGTGTCGCGGGCCCCGGACAACCCCTTGACCCCGGTGCTGGGGATCGCCTGCAGCTCGGGCCAGGCCTGCCGGCACCGGACGAGCAGCTCGTCGTTGTGGTCGATGACGAGGATGACCTCGCCCACCGGCGCCTGCTGCATGAGCAGCGAGCGCACCGCCTGCTGCACGTCGTCCCAGCGGTCCACGGTGTAGGCGCAGACCACGACGCTGATCTGGTCGGGTCGCACCGTCCCCGTGTGCTCGAGCGCTGCCTGCTCGAGCGCTGTCTGCTCGGTCTCATGCCGGTCGGACGTCACGGAGTCACCTCGGGTTGCACGGTCACGGGCTCGCGGTCCGGCGCGGCGACCGGGTTGCGCCACTGCAGCTTGGGAGCCACGTAGATCGCCTCGATCGCCAGCGCGACGACCCAGCCCACCATCGCGCCCATCAGCTGCCCATAGATGGCACCCGCCAGGGCCAGGCCCAGCTCGAGCACCGCGGAGAACGTCACCAGCGGCACGATCGTGCCCACCTGCTGCCGGGCCCGCACGTGGGCGATGTACTGGTCCTTGAAGACCATCAGCGGGCCGGCGATCGCCATCACCCGCAGGAACGACACCCCCGCGTCGGCGTACTGGCGCCCGAACAGCCACAGCGCCGGCCACGCGAACACGACCATCACCAGGTAGAGGCCGACGCTGACCCCCAGTGCGGTCAGCAGCACCCGACGCGACCGGGCCTCGTCGAGCTCGCCCTCGTGGGCCGAGGCGGCGAACAGCGAGAACGCCAGTGCGTACGGCACCATGAAGGGGAACATCGTGGCGAGCCGCATCGCGGTGTAGATGCCGTTCTGCTCGGGCGACAGCGCCCAGGCGATCACCGCCGGCATCGCCATCACGGTGACCGTCAGGGCCAGGTTGACGCTCTGGTGGCTCATGGCGTCGAGGGCGTGCTCGCGGATCACCGCCCAGGAACGCCTCAGGCTGACCCGGCGGGCCCCCGGCATCTGACGGGCGGCGGCACGGACGGCCACCACCGACCCCAGCAGCAGCCCGGTCGCCCAGGCCCCCAGGCCCAGGGCGACGCTGACCGAGGCGGCCAGGTAGGCCACGCCCAGCACCAGTACCTTCCAGATCGAGGCCAGCAGGTTGCGCCACACCTGCGCCATCGGGTTGCCGACCACGAGCATCGCCTGGTCGAGCACGCCGCTGACCCCGGTCAGGGCGCAGCCGAGCACCATCCACCACCACGCGGCACCGAACGGGTGCAGCGGCGCCCAGGTGCGGCCGGTCTCGGCCGCGACGGCGGCGAACAGCCCGCCGAGCGCGCCGGAGGCCAGGGCGCTGGCCCCGACCGCGACCGCGAACAGCTCCCACCGGTCGGCGGCGTTGCGTGGGGGCAGCTGGCTGATCAGCAACGGGCCGAGCCCCAGCGAGCCGACCACGCCGATGAACATCATGGCGGCGGTGGCGGCGCCGAGGGTGCCCATCGAGGCCGTGGTCAGCCCCCGGCCCGCCAGCATCCAGAACACGATGCCGATCACGGACGTCACGACGTTGCTGCCCAGGATGGAGCCGGCGATGTCCGCCAGATGCCGGTCGCCGTGCACCAGGGCGCGAAGCTTGGCGATCACGCCGGTCACGAGGACCCTCCTGACGAGAGCGAGGCCAGTATTGCGGCCGGATCATAGACCTGGACGGTCCACAGCGACTTGTAGGCCGTGAACAACCCGGCGGCGGCGAGCACCAGGCCGACCATCACCAGGGGTTGCAGCTGCCAGCGGGTCAGCAGCCGGGGCGGCTCGAACCGGCCCCGCGCCAGGCCCACGAAGACCAGGACGGCGACGGCCAGCAGGGCACCCATGGTCACCAACGGGCCCGGCAGGATCCCGGTTCCCAGGATCGGGAACCCGAGGACGACCGTCGAGGCGAGCACGGTGACTCCCAGGCCGGTGCCGCCGGCGTCGTCCAGCACCGTGGTGAAGAAGCCCACCACGGCGCGCCGGCCCGCGAACAGCCCGCCGCCGATCAGCATGCCCAGCCCCAGGTCGACCAGCGGCGGCAGCCGGTGCGGGCTGCCGGTCCAGCCCGAGAAGTGCTCGACGATCGGCTGCCCCTTGGCGTCGGTCCTGCCCCAGACACCCTTGGTGTCGTAGATGACGATCGGGCCGTGCCGGTAGACGGCGGTCAGTCCCTTGGCGGTGTCGAACTTGGTGAGCTGGGCCTTGGTGAGCCAGATCGGGTGCTTGTCCTTGAACTCCCTCGACAGCCCCGGCAACGGTTCGCTGGTCGCGTACTCGCCGGGGATGAAGTAGAAGCCGACGTGCGGCGGGTTGTCGCCGATCCGGGTGTCGACGTAGATGTAGCGCAGCCGCAGCCCCTCGACGGTGCGGACCTGCTCGGTGCCCCAGGTCGGCGAGAAGTAGAGGTAGGAGGGGATCCACGCCTCCTTCTTGTTGTCGGGGTTGGTCTCCTGCGCGACGATCGGGTAGACCCGGGTGTACCCCTCGAGCGCGACGGCGTTGAAGCGGTCGGCCACGATCCGCGACCCGGGGGCCAGGTGCTCCCCCACCCATTTGATGGCGGCCAGGTTCTCGGGGTCGGCCGAACGACGGTCGGACGACGGCAGGTAGGGGCCCGGCAGCCGTGCCCAGTCGGGCCCCGCCCCCAACGCCACGCCCCCGATGTAGGCGACACCGCTGACCGCCATGACCGCGGCCACCAGGCCGGTGCGACGGCGGCGTCCGCCGCGCGAGGTGGCGACCCCGCGCACCCCCAGCAGGCCCGCGAGCGACAGCGCGAGCGGCAGGAACAGGAAGGTCGAGGCGCGGTCGCCGACCTCGGCAGCGGACGGCGCGAGCCGCCCGGCGAAGGTCGCGGGATAGGCCAGCGTCAGCAGCCCGAGGATCGCGATCGCCCGGTCGCGGCGACGCATCGCGTTGCGCAGCAGCAGGAAACCGGCGATCAGGGCGGCCAGGGCGCAGATCACCGCGTAGGCCAGCAGCACCCCGCGCTGCCAGGTGGGGACGACGTCGCCGCCGGTGTCGGCGAAGATCTTGCGGCCACCCCCACCGCCGCTGAGCACGTTGGAGAACTCGGTGAAGGCGGCCACGAACACCGGCCCCAGGTAACCGGTGAGCCGGACCGCGATGGCCGCCGTCCACGCGATCATCAGCCCGGTGGCCGTCAGGGCGGCGCGCAGCATCAGCCGGCGGTTGCGTCGGGTGACGATCGTCCACAGCCACAGGAAGCCGAGCATCACCCAGCTGGTGAGGTGGTGGCTGACCTCCATGGCACCCAGGCAGAGCACGGCGGCGTTGCGCAACCGGCGTTGGGAGTCGGGGTTGGTCGCGGTCTGCGCCCGGCGCAGCAGCATCAGGCCGCCGGCGCCCAGGGTCAGCGCCAGCGTCTGGTAGGAGAACTGGCTGTTGAACAGGTAGAACTGCGGCCCGCAGGCGTAGAACAGCACCACCAGCGAGGCGATCCGGGCGTTCTTGGTCAACCCGAGCGCGGCCTGGTAGAGCACCAGCACGAGCAGCGCCCGGCAGGTCAGGACGACGACCAGCGCGGCCCAGGCGACCGGCATCCCGGTGAGCCGGATCAGGGTGCCGGCCACCATCTCGAGCCCGGGGTAGAACGGCGAGATCTCGAGCTGGGAGTTGGGGGCGAACAGGCCGGACCCCGACAGCAGGTCGTTCAGGGTGCGGGCGTGCAGCATCTCGTCGAAGCCGCTGAAGAAGATGATGCCCGCCATGCGGGAGTACAGCGTGGGCACCAGCCCGACCAGCGCCACGATCGTGGCTCGCTGCAGCGAGGTCAGGGAGGCGTCCAGCAGCAGCGCGGCGAAGACCAGGAACGGGATGCCGTGCGAGATCCAGTAGAGGGTCAGGCCGTGGTCGAAGTCGGTCTGGGCGACCGCGATCGCGATGCCCTGCACCAGGACCCCGAGGCCGGCCGCGACCCAGCCGAGGCCGTACTCGTTGGACGCCAGGCTCAGGTGGCGCGCGTGACGCGCCACCCCGGCGCCGGCTGCGGGTAGCTCCGGGTCCACCAGGGAGTCGAGCGCCGAGGCAGCGGCACTCACGCCCGGACCAGGCCGACGACCAGCTCTGCCACCTGCTCGACGGCCTCACGGTGCGGGGAGTGGCCACCATCCAGGGCCAGGACGTCACAGGGGCCGGCGCAGCTGCGTCGCACCCACCACAGCCGCCAGGGCGGCATCTCGGAGTGCGGCCGCTTGCCCAGCACCAGCGTGATCGGGGTGGTGATGCGGCGAAGCGTGCGCGGGAAGGACTCGCCCCACCGGGTGGGGACGTCGAAGATCGCGGAGTCGAGCGGGTCCTTGCTGGCCGCCCACACCCGCAGGTCGTCGGGGGACCAGGTCACCCGCGGCGCCATGATCTCGATCCGGCCCTCGATGTCGGTGGCCTTCATGCGCTGCATCAGCTCGCGGTCCCAGCGCCGGTTGCGCGCCTCGAGCGGAGCCCGGCGGGGCGGCTCGAGCAGCACCAGGTGCCTCACCCGGGCCCGGGTCGCGGGGTCGGCCGCCGCCATCGCCCGGATCGCCGTCATGGCGCCCAGCGAGTGCCCGACGACGACCACCGGGACCGGCGGCTCGGCGTCGGGACCGCTCTGGTCGGCGACCCCGGGCAGCAGCTCGTCGATCGCCCGCAGCACGGCCAGCGCCTGCGGGACGTGCTCGTCGTAGTCGTAGCGCTCGGCGTGGGGCCACGGGGCCCGGCCGTGGCCGGGCGCGTCCGGAGCCACCACGTGACACCGGCCCGCGAGGGCGCGCGCCACCCCGGCGAAGGTGTCACCGGCGTCCGTCAGCCCGTGGAAGGCCACCACCACCGGGGCCCGCTGCTCGTCGGCCGGCCAGACGTGCACCGGGACGTCGAGACCGCCGTCCCGGACCTGGGTGATGTGGTCGCTGGCGGCCTGCCAGGTCATGACCCTCGTTCCGTCGTCCATCAGTTCCGACACCCGTCCAACGGTGCCACAGCACGGTTCGGGACGTGCCGGGAGCGGGCAATTACATCGGGTTCGGGAGAAGTCACGCGCGCCCGGCGGTGCGGTCGACCGCGGTCAGGTCGATGGTGGTGAGGTTGACCGCCGTCAGCCCCGCCGGCGGTGAGGCCACCGGATCCGCCGGCGGCCCGACCTGCGGCTCGGGCGTGAAGTAGAGCGGCGCCGCGGCGTGAACGGCCTCGCGCTGGGCGGTGGCGGCGGTGGCGGCGGTGACCGCCATCTTCTCGACCAGCTTGATCGAGCCGGTGGCCGTGGTCTCGGTGGTGCGGATCAGCTGCGGCTTGCGCCCCTTGTGCAGCTTGCGCTCGTACATGATCGTGCGCAGCACCCGCAGCCCGTCGCTGATCGCGTTCAGGTTGCTGGCGCCGTGGATGCGCTCGAGCTCGACCGAGCCGACCTCGGCGATCTTGGCCTTCGCGGCGGCGACCCGCACGTTGATCAGGGTCTCGATCTCGAAGCCGTCGCCCCAGATCATGTCCTGCGGGCCCAGGCCCTCCTGGTGGACCGGAGGCAGCTCGAGCGTCGGGACGATCGCGCTCCAGAAGGCGTTGTAGCCGTAGCAGAGGTCGGTGTAGCGGGTGCGGAACAGTACGTTGACCAGCCCGTTGAGGCCGGCGTTGCCCAGCCAGCGGAACCGGGTGATGTCGTGGCTGGAGCCACCACGGGCGAAGCGGGTGCCCTTGGCGAAGTCCGCGCCCTCGATCAGGGCGGCGACGAACGCCGGGATCTCGCCCGGGTCGGCCGAGCCGTCGGCGTCGAGCATGACGATGATGTCGCCGGTGACGGCGGCGAACCCGCAGGCCAGGGCGTTGCCCTTGCCCTTGCGGGTCTGGGTGACGACCTTGATGCCGGGCCAGGCCTGCTGCGACACCGCGACCGAGTCGTCGGTGGAGTGGCCGTCCACGAGGATGACCTCGTGGACGGTCTTGGGGATGGCCCCGAGCACGAGCGGCAGGTTGCGCGCCTCGTTGCGCGCCGGGACCACGACCGACACCTTGGGTGCCACCTTGGTCACCGGGATCGGAGCTGTGCGCTCTGGGTCGAAGGTCAGGCTCACCGGGTTGTCGTTCCCCTCCGGCCGCTCGGCGGCCACCTACAACAGAGACTCAGAAGCAGCCCGGCAGCGTGGGAGGCGCTGCCGAGCCGTGCGGACCTCACCCGAGTGCGGCCCTTGTACCTACAAAAGGCAAGCACACCAACTCGCCTCACCGGCACCAAACGCGAGGATTCGTGACGACGGTCACGGCATTTAGGCCCGAAATCAGGATTCGTTAGGAAACTCATAGTGATCGAACCGGCGCGCAGCGTAGCGACGCAGTCGGACGATGGCCGCATCGGCCGAACGGATGAGTCCAGGCTTCCTCTTATTGCACAGGGTTACGTGATATCAACTAACAGTGAGTAGCTCTGAGTCGCCCCGACCGTCCTGCCGATGCGGCCACGACCACGAGGCTCACGAGCACCTGCGCCGCGGCACCGACTGCTCCCGGTGCGACGCCGGCGAGTGCACCCGGTACCGGGCGCGACGCTGGTGGCACGGCCGACCGACCCCGCCTCCGCAGGCCGCAGCGGCCCCCGAGGCCGCGACCACCGAGGCCGTGACCACCGAGGCCGTGACCACCGAGGCCGTGACCACCGCGGCCGTGACCACCGAGGCGGCGCGGCTGCCGTCGCAGCGCGAGGACTCCCCCGCCGTCCAGCCGGCTCAGAAGAGGGCGTTCGCCAGGGCCAACCGGGCCGGACCCACCCGCGGGTCCTGACTGCCGACGATCTCGAACAGCTCGATCAGTCGAGCCCGGGTGCGGTCCCGGTCGGCGCCGGCGGTGGCGCGCACCGTGTCCACCAGCCGGGCGAAGGCGTCGTCCACGTGCCCGCCCATGACGTCGAGGTCGGCAACAGTCAGCTGGGCGTCGACGTCGGTCGGTGCCCCGGCCGCAGCCGCGCGCGCCGCGACCGGGTCGACCCCCTCGGTGCGCTGCAGCAGTCGCACCTGGGCCAGGCCCACCTGGGCGAGCTGGTCGCCGGGCTGCTCGAGCAGCGCCTGCTCGTAGGCCTGCACCGCTCCCGCCAGGTCACCGGCCTCGATCGCGTCGTAGGCGGCCTGGTGCAGCGGCGGCAGCTCCTCGTCCTCGGGCTCCGTGGCGTCGCCGCCCGGGTCCTCGACCGGTCCGGACGCCGTCACCGTGCCCGTGACGCCGTTCTCGGCCGCGACCCGCAGCACCTCGGCCACCACCTGGCGCAGCTGCGCCTCGGGCTGGGCGCCCTGGAACAGCGGCACCGGCTGCCGTCCGATGACCGCGTAGACCGTCGGGATCGACTGCACCTGGAACATCTGCGCCAGCTGCGGGTTGGCGTCGACGTCGACCGTGGCCAGCAGGAACCGGCCCTGGTTCTCGGCCGCCAGCTTCTCGAGCAGCGGCGACAGCTGCTTGCAGGGGCCGCACCAGGTCGCCCAGAAGTCGAGGATCACCGGCACCTGGGCCGACCGCTCGACCACCTCGGCCGCGAACGTCGCCTCGGTCACCTCGATCACGTAGCTGCCCGCGGCCGCCGCGCCGTCCGCACCAAGGGACGCCCCGGGCCCACCGGCGCCGGACCCGGCGGGGCCGGCGGTCGGGGCGGGACGACGCGCGGCGAGCGCACCGAGGTCCACGGCCCCACGGACGTCGATACGACGCGGGGAAGGCCCAGTGGTGTTCGTCATGGTTGCCAAGCCTGTCACATCCGGGCGACGGGTCGGGCTCGGGCCCCGGCCGCCCGCCCGCCTGCCCGTCAGCCCGGCCGTCAGTCCGTCAGTCCGTCAGGAGCCGCTCACTGCGACGTCGGCCTTGGCCGCCGCCACCAGCTGCGGCACCGCGGTGCTGTTGGCGTTCGGCACCACGAAGGCCACCACCTCGTCGGCCCGGCGCTCCAGCCCCGTGGTGAAGGTGGCTCGACCGGCGAGCGCCGCGAGGTCGTCGTCCACAGTCACCGCCCCGCTGCGCAGCACCACCCGGTAGGTCTGCCGGATCGCGGCCACGACCAGCACGCTGCCGTCCGTCAGCCGCATCCCGCGCACCGAACCGGGCACCACCGCGTGCTCCGAGGTGACGGTGGCCGACCCGGTCAGGGCGGCCCGGTCCTTGGCGGTGCGGGCGGCGACCTGGGTCCGCAGCGGGTCTGCGGCGAAGGCGATCGGCGAACGGCCGGTGGTCAGCAGGGTCGCGTACCCGGCCGCGACCGCGGCCGGCGAGGCGACCAGCCGGTCGGCGTCCGCAGCCACGACCCGGGCGCCGAGGGGTCCGTCGGCAGGCTCGGCCAGGGTGACCCCCGGCAGCAGGCTCAGCTGCGCCCAGAGGGCGTACGGCTCGCGGGCGGTGGCGGCGACATAGACCCGCAGCACCGGGGTCGGGCTGACCGGGTCGGTGCCGGCGGCCACGAACCAACGGGGCCAGCGCCCCGCCCGCGTCACCATGAGCCGGGTCACCGTCAGGGAGTCGGCGGCCGTCGGCACCTTGCGGACGGCGGCGACCTTCAGCCGGGCCGCGAGCATCTCGGACGCCGGACCGCCGAGCCGGGCACCGGCCGCGGCCACCGATCCCCCGGTGACCGCCTTCGCGACGGCCGCCTGGTCGAGGCCGACCACCAGCTGGGCCTGCCGCGGCACCAGGGCCGGGTAGCCCCAGTCGTCGTCCGAGGTCCCCGACGCGGTGGATGCCGACCCGCTGCGCGCGGAGCCGCCACCACCCGAGCATCCGGCCGCCACCACCAGCACCGCGGCCACGACGCCCGCCCTCCGGACCCGCCGGCCCACCCGCCGGTCCCGACGAGCCATCCGCCGGCTCACCCGCCCGCTCCGGGCGCCGGGTCGCGACGACGGGCCGCGCGCAGGGCCGCCCCGCCGGCCAGCAGCAGCACCGAGCCGGACCCGAGCAGCAGCGGGGCCGCGCCCAGGCCAGGGGTGAGGCGGTAGGTCAGCCGCAGCCGCGGCGCCGGACCGGTGCCGTCGGTGCCGGCGACCAGCCGCCACTGCCCCGGAGTGCGCGGCCAGGTCAGCATCACGGCATCGGGGCCGTGCACCTGGGCGGCCCACACGTCGACCGAGGCCGGGTCGGGCAGGGCACGCTCGCCCGCGACGGTCGTCGTCCGCAGACCGGCGCCCACGTCGTCGCCCACGATCTGGGACCGAGCCACCCCACCCAGGTAGGCATCGACGTCGGGGCGGCGCCCGATCCCGATGAACACCGGGACGGCGGGGCCGGCGGTGGCCTCGACCTGCAGCCCACTCACCTCGGCCCGGGCGTCGTCGTCCGGCAGGTCGAGCCCGCTGACCACGACCGGGACGGCGGGAACCTCACCGACGGCAGTGGTGGCAGGCAGGGTGAGCGTGACGCTGGTCGCGGGACGGCCCCCGGTGACCCGCCACAGGCCGGTCAGCAGCAGCACCAGCCCGACCAGGGCGGCAGCGGCCGCAGCGGCCGCCACCCGCCGGCGAACCACGATCGCCTGCTGCACCTACCGACCCTATCCGAGGGCAACTGCTCACGATCGGCGGCCGAGAGCCGACAGGCTGAGCGACAGCCGGATCATCGACGGCTGCATCCGTCACGGTCCGAAGGGGGGCGACGCCATGCCGTCGCTGACGACGCGCTGGCTCTCGGGAACCACCCCCGGCACGGCCGACGAGCTGGCCACCGACCTGGTCGCGGCCTGCCGCAGGGCGCTGTCCGACCAGACCCCCCTGACCTTCCTGGCCCTGGAGCTGACCGGCGTCGAGGCGGTGCGCTCGATCGAGGGCGACCCCGTCGCCGACCACCTGGTGGCCACGGTGGCCTCGACGCTGCGCCGGCTCTCCCGCCGGGACCGCCAGCTCGAGGCCTACCGCACCGGGGCCACCGAGTTCGCGATGCTGCTGCGTCAGACCACCGTCGGTGAGGCGCTGACCGTGGCGGCAGCGGTTCGCCAGCGCATCATCAGCTACGCCGCGCCGCTGGACGCCACCCTCGGGCTGGCGGCCCATCACCCCCGGTGGTGCCCGGACGCCGACGGACTGCGCGAGGCCGCGACGGCGACCCTGGCGCAGGCCCGCAGGTTGGGCGGCGACCGGGTCCTGGCCGCAGTGGTCAGCGGCGGCGAGTGGACCTGGCTCGAGGGACCCACCGTCGTCGTCTGACGGTTGACCCCGGTCACGGGTCGTTGCGACGGTTCACCGAGGCGTCGGCTGCGCTCCACCCGCGTGTCGGTGCGGCGTCGAGCGGCGGGCGCACGCTAGAACAGAACAAGGCCCCTCCAACTATGAATTGGAGGGGCCTTGTTCTTCGGCCGCGAAGCCACCACAGATCCCGAGGGATCGCACGGGCGGCCGTGCCGGGGGCTGGCTCCCCGTCCCTCACCCGTAGGACGTGTCGTTGCCGACTCGTCCCGATCGCGCGAGGGTTGCCGTGCCGGTGACCGAAGCCGCCGGCCGTACATCGAATGCGACCTGTGGCACGATCCCTCGCGATCCTCGGCGGGCCAGCCACCTCTGCCGCGAGCGCCCTGCCCTGATCCCGACCCGAAGGCCGTCGTCCGGCTCGAACACCTGCGGCGCAGACCGTTCGTTCTGCGCACCACCACCGGCAGTCCCACCGGATCCAGGCTTCTCGGATCTCCCCGTGATGCCTGTGCGTGAGGATCGCTCCCCTCGCCGGACCCGCCGTTCCTGCTGGCGTGAGAGAGTTCTACTCCTGCCTCGCGGCGGAGCGCAAGGGATTGGGCCAAAGAATCTTGTCGCCGATTCTCGTTGCTGATCAACGGTTTTCGTGACGCCCCACCGACCTGTGCACAAGGGTGTGGGCAAGCTGTGCATGCGGGCCGCAGAAGGTGTGGACGACCGGTGCACAACTGGTCCCAGCCTGTGGATTGCCACCCTCAGTGACCAGGCGCCCGCGCTCCGACCCGACCCGATCCCGGGACCGGAACGTCACCCGCCAGGGCGTCGGCCGCGGCGAACGGGTCGAGGGTGCCGTCGGCGACTGCGCCGGCCAGCTCGTCGAGCAGCGCTGCCGGGATCCGGGCGCGCAGCCGGGCCAGCGTCATCGTGGTGATCTCGTCGCGAGCCCGGCGCAGTCGGCGCACCTGCAGGTGACCGTGCTCGGCGGCCCAGGCCCGGTGGGCCGCCAGTGCCTCGGCCAGCTCGTCGATGCCCAGCCCGGTCGCCGCAACCGTCGCGATCACCGGCGGCCGCCAGGAATGAGCCTCGGTGCGCGCCAACGAGACCATGTGCCGCAGCTCGCCGACGGTGGCCTGGGCGCCGTCCCGGTCGGCCTTGTTGACCACGAACACGTCGCCGACCTCGAGGATGCCCGCCTTGGCGGCCTGGATGCCGTCGCCCATGCCCGGGGCCAGCAGCACCACCGTGGTGTCGGCCAGGGCCGCCACCTCGACCTCGCTCTGGCCGACCCCGACGGTCTCGATCAGCACGACGTCGAAACCGACGCCGTCCAGCACCCGCACCGCCAGCGGCACCGAGGCGGACAGGCCGCCCAGGTGCCCCCGCGAGGCGAGCGAGCGGATGTAGACCCCGTCGTCACCGGCGTGGGCCTGCATCCGCACCCGGTCGCCCAGCAGGGCCCCCCCCGAGAACGGGGACGACGGGTCGACGGCGAGCACCGCCACCCGAGAACCGTTGGCACGCAACACCGTCACCAACGCAGAGGTCGCGGTCGACTTGCCCACCCCGGGAGCTCCGGTCAGGCCGATCACGCTCGCCCGGGACCGGCGCGCCCGCCCGTCACCGCCGTCCGGCACGACGAGCTCGGCCAACAGCTCGCGCAGGCGGGGATGGTTGTTGTCGACCATCGACAGCAGTCGGGCCAGGGCCCGCACCTGCCCGGCCCGGGCCTGGGCCACCAGCTCGGCGATGGCCGGGGTCGTCGAGGTCACCGGGTCAGCGCTTCGGCACCCGCACGATCAGGGCGTCGCCCTGGCCGCCGCCGCCGCACAGGGCCGCAGCCCCGACCCCGCCGCCGCGCCGGGCCAGCTCGAGCGCCAGGTGCAGCGTGATCCGGGCGCCGGACATGCCGATCGGGTGCCCCAGCGCGATCGCGCCGCCGTTGACGTTGACCCGCTCTGGGTCGATGCCCAGGGCCGCCGTCGAGGCCAGTCCCACGGCGGCGAACGCCTCGTTGATCTCGACCAGGTCGAGGTCGGACGCCGTGATGCCCTGCTTGGCGCAGGCCGCGGCGATCGCGTTCGCGGGCTGGCACTGCAGCGTCGAGTCGGGGCCGGCGACGGTGGCGTGGGCACCGATCTCGGCCAGCCAGGTCAGCCCCAGCTCCTCGGCCCTGGCCCTGCTCATGACGACGACGGCGCAGGCGCCGTCCGAGATCTGCGAGGCCGAGCCGGCGGTGATGGTGCCGTCCTTGCGGAAGGCCGGCCGCAGGGCGCCGAGCGACTCGGTGGTCGTGGCGGCGCGGATGCCCTCGTCGCGGGTGAGCGTCACCGGGTCGCCCCTGCGCTGCGGCACGGCGACCGGCACCACCTCCTCGGCCATCGTGCCGGCGTCCCAGGCGGCCGCCGCCCGCTGGTGCGAGCGGGCCGAGAACGCGTCCTGCTCGGCCCGGGTGAGGGCACCGTCGCCGGCGTTGGCGGCCTCGGTGAGATTGCCCATCGCCTGGTCGGTGAAGGCGTCCCACAAGCCGTCGAGGGCCATGTGGTCGCGCATCGTCACGTCGCCGTAGGTGAAGCCTGCCCGCGAGCCGGTCAGCAGGTGCGGCGCCCGGGTCATCGACTCCTGCCCGCCGGCCACCACGACCTCGTACTCACCGGCGCGGATCAGCTGGTCGGCCAGCGCGATCGCGGTGATGCCCGACAGGCACACCTTGTTGACCGTCAGCGCCGGCACCGTCATCGGGATGCCCGCGGCGGCGGCCGCCTGGCGGGCCGGGATCTGGCCGGCCCCGGCGGTCAGCACCTGACCCATGATCACGTACTCGACGGCGTCCGGGGCGACCCCGGCCCGCTCGAGGGCCGCCTTGATGGCCAGGCCGCCCAGGTCGGCGGCCGAGAAGTCCTTCAGCGATCCCAGCAGCTTGCCGATCGGGGTGCGCGCCCCCGCGACGATCACCGACGTCCGCCCCGTCGCCGTCTGCCCCGTCGGACCCTGCCCCGCCGACGCCTGCGCCGTGCCGTGCACCGCGTCTTGCCCCGTGCCTTCTGCCATGTCGCCAGCGTACTCAGCGCCCCCGGACCGCCCGAGGCGGCGACTCGTCGTCCACATCACGCGCCGGGCCCTTGCCGGACGCCGTCGCGGGGGCAGGCTGTAGGCATGGACGCGAACCCCGAGACCGGACCCACCCGCCCGACCGGCCCCGCCGGCCCGCCCGCGCTGTTCACCGCCATCGACCACGTGGGGGTGGCGGTGCCCGACCTGGACGTCGCGATCGCCTTCTACCGCGACGTGCTGGGCATGGCCCTGCTGCACGAGGAGACCAACCCCGGGCAGGGCGTGCGCGAGGCGATGATGGGCGTCGGCGGGTCGGGCTCGTGCGTGCAGCTGCTGGCCCCGCTGAGCCCGGACTCGGCGATCGGCAGGTTCCTGGAGCGCAGCGGCCCGGGCATCCAGCAGGTCGCCTACCGGGTGGCCGACGTCGATGCCGTCTGCGCGACGCTGCGCGAGCGCGGGCTGCGGCTGCTCTACCCCGAACCCAGGATCGGCACGGCGGGCAGCCGGATCAACTTCGTCCATCCCAAGGACGCCGGCGGCGTCCTGGTCGAGCTCGTCGAACCCGCCCCACCCCACGCCCCCACCCCCTGACCTCCCACCCACCGAACCACTCCACCGAACCACTCCACCGACCCCTCACCTCCTTCCACCCGACCCCTCCCCACCTCCTTTCCAAGATCGCCCGTTTCGCGGGGTTGTCCACACGATTCGTGGGGGTTTCCCGGCGCAACGGGCGATCTTGAAGGGATGAGACGGGGGGTTCGGGGTTGTCGAGGCGGTGGGCGGTGAGGCAGGTCACCACGCAGGCCCGGACCGGCCGACTCGCGGCGTCCTAGTTTCGAAGCAGGGCGGACGACGACGGGCGCCCCACCGACGAACGACCCAGAACCGGGCCCCGGGAACGGGTGTCCGACCGGGAGGACCCTGCCATGGACCAGCTGCTGCAGACCCTGATGGCCCCGGACCGAACGGCCGCCGACGTGGCGGCGATCGCGATCCCCGACCACTACCGGGCCGTCACGGTGCATGCCGACGAGGTCGACATGTTCGAGGGGCTGTCGTCGTCCGAGAAGGACCCGCGACGCAGCCTGCACGTCGAGGACGTGCCCACCCCCGAACCCGGCCCCGGCGAGGCCCTGATCGCGGTGATGGCCAGCGCCATCAACTTCAACACGGTCTGGACGGCGATGTTCGAGCCGGTGCCGACCTTCGAGTTCCTGCGTCGCTACGGCCGGCTCTCGCCGTTGGCCAAGCGTCACGACCTGCCCTACCAGGTGATCGGCTCCGACCTGTCCGGCATCGTGCTGCGCACCGGCCCTGGCGTCCATGTCTGGAAGCCGGGCGACGAGGTGGTGGCGCACTGCCTGTCGGTCGAGCTGGAGCGCCCCGAGGGCCACGACGACACCATGCTCGACCCCGAGCAGCGGATCTGGGGGTTCGAGACCAACTTCGGCGGCCTGGCCGAGCTGGCCCTGGTCAAGGCCAACCAGCTGATGCCCAAGCCCGACCACCTCACCTGGGAGGAGTCGGCGACGCCCGGACTGGTCAACTCCACCGCCTACCGCCAGCTGATCTCGCACAACGGCGCCGGCCTCAAGCTCGGCGACACCGTGCTGATCTGGGGCGCCTCGGGCGGCCTGGGCTCGTACGCCACCCAGATGGCACTGGCCGCCGGCGCCACCCCCGTCTGCGTGGTCTCGAGCCCGGCCAAGGCCGAGATCTGCCGGCGGATGGGGGCCGAGCTGATCATCGACCGGGCGGCCGGCGGCTACCGGTTCTGGAAGGACGAGCACACCCAGGACCCCAAGGAGTGGCGCCGGTTCGGGGCCGACATCCGCGGGCTGACCGGCGGGCGGGACGTCGACATCGTCTTCGAGCACCCCGGCCGCGAGACCTTCGGCGCCAGTGTCTTCGTGGCGCGCAGGGGCGGCACCGTCGTGACGTGCGCGTCGACGTCCGGCTTCATGCACAGCTACGACAACCGGTACCTGTGGATGAGCCTGAAGAAGATCATCGGATCGCACTTCGCCAACTACTCAGAGGCATGGGCCGCTAACAATCTGATAGCACGAGGTCTGATCCATCCGACCTTGTCCAAGACGTACCCTTTGAGCGCTGCTCCACAAGCGGCACATGATGTGCAACGCAACCTGCACCAGGGCAAGGTGGGGGTAATCTGCCTCGCGCCGGATGAGAACCTCGGAGTACGCAATACTGCTCTCCGTGACCGTCACATCGGTGCGATCATGAGATTCCGTGACGTGTAGTAGCGGGCCCTGAGCGGGCCGAGGAGGTCCCGTACAAGTGGCCGGCGAGCACAACAACCAGCCGTTCCAAATCGTTATGCGCGGCTACGACAAGGCCCAGGTCGACGAGCGCACTGGTCGCTCTCGAGGCGGCACTGCGCGACGCCCGGGCGCGGGTCGAGGAGATCGACTCCCGCGCGATGAAGCTCTCCGGCGAGGTCGCCGAGGCGCACCGCCAGCTGCGTGAGGTCGAGCGCCCGTCCTACAGCGGCCTGGGTGCTCGGATCGAGCAGCTGCTCCGGCTGGCCGAGGAGCAGGCCAGCGACGTGATCGCGGCGGCGTCCAAGGACGCCGAGGAGACCATCGCCCAGGCCCGGGTCGAGGCCGCCCAGCCGCGGGCCGCGCGCGCAGAACGAGGCCGCCGAGCTCGTCGCCACCGCGCAGCGCGAGACCGGCGACCTGCGGGGCACCGCCAACCCCGAGGCCGAGCGAGATCGTGGCCACGGCCACCCGCAAGGCCGAGGAGATGCTGGCGGTCGCCGAGCGGGAGGCCGCCAAGCTGCGCTCGGTCGCCGAGCACGAGACCAGCGAGAAGCGGACCACGGTCGACCGGGAGCTGGCCCGGCTGCGGGCCACCGCCGAGCGTGAGGTCACCGAGCTGCGCGCCGGTGCCAAGCGTGAGGTCGACGACCAGCGGGCGTTGGCCAAGCGGGAGTCCGACGAGCTGCGGGCGGCCGCGCTGCTGCTCTGCACGAGGACACCCGCAGCAAGGTCGAGCAGATGAGCACCGACCTTGAGGTGCAGCTGGCGGCCCGCCGCGAGGAGGCCGAGCGGATCGACGCCGAGCGTCACGAGCAGGCGGTGGCCCAGGCCACCCAGCTGGTGGCCGAGGCCGAGCAGCGGGCGGCGGCGGCCGAGCAGCGCACCGCCAAGGCGCTGGAGCAGGCCGAGGCCGTGCGCCGCGACGCCGACGACCACGCCAAGCAGCTGGTCGGCAACGCCCGGCGCAATGCCGACCAGGTGCTCGCCGAGGCCCGCGCCCACGCCGAGAAGGTGCTCGGCGAGGCCAAGACCGAGGCCGAGCGTCACCGTCGGGCGGCGCAGCGCCAGGTCGACGAGCTGGTGCGTCAGCGCGACAGCATCACCGGTCACCTCGACCAGCTGCGTTCGCTGCTGGGTGCGACGATGCCGGGTGCCGCGCTCGCGGCCCAGGTGGCGCACTCGGCCCAGGTGGCGGCCGCAGCAGCCGAGCCCGACTTCGCCGAGGGTGTCCCCACGGCGCAGGAGATCGCTCAGGAGGCCGACCAGACCATCGTGCTGCCCGACACCGAGGCAGCCGCGGCCCAGCGCCGCTGATCAGCTCAGCCGCAGCAACCCCCACCGCAGCACCCGCCACCACCGGCGGGTGCTGCGGTGCTTCGGCCCTGGCTGCGTGAGGCACCGGCGCGGGCCACCGCGACGGTGGTCAGCAGCCGCACCGTGTCGGTGTGACCCTGCGGGCACGGCGCGGGGTCGTCGATGCGGGCCATCGGCCGCACCACCTCGAAGGTGGATCCACAGGCACGGCAGCGCAGGTCATAGGTCGGCATGTCCCCATGATGCACCGCAAGCCGGCGAAGCCTCAGGGCACACCTACCGGCGGGACAGCGACGGCACAGGCGGGACGCCGAGAGTCAGGGCATCACCGCAGCCGACAACCCGCCGGCGCACCTGACCCAAGGAGTCCCCATGTCCGTCACGAAGACCTCCCTGCGCACGATCAGCCTGGTCGCCGCCAGCACCCTCGCGGCGGGCGCGCTCGCCCTCGGCGCCTCGTCGCTGGCGAACGCGGCCATCTCCACCTCGACCACGGCCCCCACCAGCGCGTCCAGCACCGCCTCCGGCAACACCGCCTCGGGCAACACCGCCTCAGGCCACACCGCCTCAGGCCGAGCGCCTCGGGCACCCGCGCCTCTGGTTCGGCCACGGCCGGCAGGGCCGCCCCCGGCGGCGCCTCGGCCGACACCCCGGTGACCGGTGACGAGGCCGCCAAGGTCGTCGCCGCCGTCCAGGCCAAGGACTCCACGGCCACCGTCACCGAGGTCCGCAAGGATCCCGACGGCTCCTACGACGCCGTGGGCACCAAGGCCGGCGCCCCGGTCATGTACGACGTCAGCGCCGACCTGGCCACCGTCACCGAGAACGCCGGTGGCGGCCCCGGCGGCGGCTCCGCACCGAACGGCTCCGCACCGAACGGCTCCGCACCGAACGGCTCGCACCACGGCTCCGCACCGAACAGCTCGTCGTCCGGCAGCTCGTCGTCCGGCAGCTCGACGGCAACCGGTGCGGCCGCCTGACGCATCGGTGGATCATGACCAGCTCACCCGAACCCCCCGACCCGCCGTCAGACTGCGGTGCGTCCCGGGGTTCGGGTGAAGCTGCCATGATCCACTCTGCCGCAACCGCGACCGGCCTGCTCCCACGCGGGCAGACTGGGGTGATGCTGCCCCATGTCGTCGAGCGCGGTGAGCCCACCCCCGGACGAGCGAGTCTGATACTGCTGCACGCCTTCCCGCTCGACCACACCATGTGGCTGCCGGTCGCCGAGCGGCTGGCCGGTGACGGCGTCCATGTCGTGCTGCCCGATGCACCCGGCCTGGGTGCCAGCGCGCTGCCCCCCGGCCCGGACGAGCCCAGCCCCGACGTCCCCGACCTGGCCACCGCCGCCGACCGGATCGCCGCGCTGCTCGACCACCTGCACCTGCCGGACGCCGTGCTGGCCGGGGTCTCGATGGGCGGCTACACCGCCCTGGCGTTCGCCGCCCGGCACCGCCATCGGCTGCGCGGCCTGGCCCTGGTCGACACCAAGGCGGGCGCGGACGGCGAGGAGGCCCGCGCCAACCGCTTGCGGATCGCCGAGGCGGTGCTGGGCGAGGCCGGCGTCCGGGCACTGTCACCGATGTCGGCGACCCTGCTCGGGCCCACCAGCCACGAGCGCCGTCCCGACGTGGTCGCCCAGGTGCGGGAGCGGCTCGGGGCCGCCGACCCGGCCGGCGTGGCCTGGTCGCAGCGCGCGATGGCCGCCCGCCCCGACCGCACCTACCTGCTGCGGCACCTGGCCGACGAGGGCCTGCGCTCGGTCGTGGTGGTGGGCGAGCAGGACGGTCTCACACCGGTGTCCGAGGCCCAGACGATGTCGCTGGCGCTGCGCTGCCCGATGGTCGTGGTGCCCGACGCCGGTCACCTGAGCCCGTGGGAGGACCCGGACGCCGTCGCCGAGGCCCTGCGCCTGCTGCTCGCCGAGGTGCAGGCGCCGGGCAGACCCACGGTTCAGGGGTAGGTGCGGAACCCTCGGCCGACCTTGCGGCCCAGGTACCCGGCGGTCACCAGCTGCTCGAGCAGCGGCGCCGGTGCCAGTCCCTGCTCCCGGAACTCCAGGTAGAGGGTGCGCTCGATCGCCAGGGACACGTCCAGCCCCACGACGTCCAGCAGCTCGAACGGGCCCATCGGGTAGCCGCAGCCGTGCTTCATCGCCAGGTCGATGTCGTCGGCGGTGGCGTAGTGCTCGGCCAGCATCCGCACTGCGCTGTTGAGGTAGGGGAACAGCAACGCGTTGACGACGAACCCGGCGCGGTCGCCGCAGACCACGGCGTGCTTGCCGACGCGCTTCGTCAGCTCGAGCGCGGTCGCGACGGCCTGGGACGACGAGGCCACGGTGTGCACCACCTCGACCAGGGCCATGACCGGCGCCGGGTTGAAGAAGTGCAGCCCCACCACCTGTTGCGGCCGTCCGGTCGCCACGGCGCACTCGATGACCGGCAGCGAGGACGTCGTCGTCGCCAGCACGCCGTCCGGCCGGCACACCTGGCCGAGCTCGGCGAACAGGGCGGTCTTGACGGCCAGGTCCTCGACGACCGCCTCGACCACCAGGTCGGCCTGCGCCAATGCCGACGTCTCGGTGCTGCCGCTGACCCGGGCGAGCGCGTCGTCCCGCTGCTGCTCGGTCAGCTTGCCGCGGGTGACGGCCTTGTCCAGGCTGGCTGTCAGCCGGGCGCTCGCCCTCTCGAGCGAGGCCTGCGAGCGCGCGACCTGGACGACGTCGATGCCGGCCCTGGCGATCACCTCGACGATCCCGGTGGCCATGGTGCCCGACCCGACGACGCCGACCAGGGCGGGGGGCAGGGCCTGCGGGTCCTGGGGCAGGGCCTGCGGGTCGGCGGCCACGGCCGGCGGCGTCGCGGCGTCCGGCACCACGGCCGCCGACCCGGCCGCGGCGTAGGTGTAGAAGCCGCGCCCGCTCTTGCGGCCGAGCAGCCCGGCGGTGACCATCTGCTTGAGCAGCGGCACCGGCGCATGCAGCCGGTCGCGGCCCTGCTTGTACATCGTGTCGAGGATCTCGTAGGCGGTGTCGAGCCCGATCAGGTCCATCAGCGCGAGCGGGCCCATCGGCAGCCCGCAGCCCAGCCGCATCGCGGCGTCGACGTCCTCGCGGGTGGCGTAGCGCTCCTCGAGCATCTTCACGGCCTGGTTGAGGTAGCCGAACAGCAGCCCGTTGGCCACGAACCCGGCCCGGTCCCCCGCGACCACGACGGTCTTGCCCAGTCCGCGGGCCACCTCGACCACCGTGTCGACCACCTGCGGGTCGATCGCGACAGTGCGGATCACCTCGACCAGGCGCTGCACCGGCGCCGGGTTGAAGAAGTGCATGCCCACCACCCGGCGCGGGTTGCGGGTGGCGACCGCGATGTCGGTCAGCGGCAGGCTCGAGGTGTTGGTCGCCAGGATCGTCTCGGGACGGGTGATGTCGTCCAGCGCCGTGAAGATCTGCTTCTTCAGCTCCAGCCGCTCCGGCACCGCCTCGATCACCAGGTCGGCCTCGCCGAGACCGGCCATCCCCACCTCGAACGTCAGCCGTGAGGTCAGTGCGCTCGCGTCGTCCGGGCTCAGCTTGCCGCGCTCGACGGCACGGGCGATCGAGGCCTCGACGCGGGCCCGGCCGCGGACCAGGGTGTGCTCGTCGGCCTCGACGGCGACCACCCGGTAGCCGCCCCGCGCGAAGACCTCGGCGATCCCGACACCCATCGTGCCCAGGCCGATGACGCCGACGGTGCCGATGCGGTGGGTGGTACCGGGAGTGGCCACACGTCGAGTCTGGCAGCGCGGACGACGGCCGTTCCGGGTCCGCGGTGCGGCGAACGCCACAGTCGACGCCCTGTCGATCATGCTCTGCCCCGCCCTCGACCCGAGAGTCGAGCTCATGCTCCGCCCTCGACCCGAGAGTCGAACTCGCGCTCCGCCCGCGACCCGAGAGTCGAACTCACGCTCCGCCCGCGACCCGAGAGTCGAACTCGCGCTCCACCGGCGACCCGAGAGTCGAGCACTGTGGCGAAATGCGTGTGTCTCCAGCCGAAACGCGACTCTCAGCGCGGGGAGCGTCGCGAGCGGGCCGTCCAGCAGGGGGTGTGCCAGTGACGCCGTCCGGGGGCCTCCGTCGAGGCGGTACCCAGGTGCACCGGGCCCTGCAGCGGCCAGGCCACGACATGCGGCGTGCCGGGAGCGATCTCGTGGTCGCACCCGGGGCAACGGTAGGTCTTGACCGCCGCGGCCCCGCTGATGCTGCGGACCGCGTGGTCGACGCTCCCGAAGACCTCGGACCGCTGCCGGCCCAGCCCCGCCGACCCGCCGAGGCCGCCGTCCTCGGCGTCCGGCTCACCACCCGGTCCGGACGGCGGGCCCGGACGGCGGCCGCCCCGACGCGGACGGTTGCTGCGCGGCATGGGGCGATCCTGCCAGTCGCCGGCCCTGCCAGTCGCCGGCCCTGCCAGTCGCCGGCCCTGCCAGTCGCCGGCCCTGCCAGCCGCCGGCCCTGCCAGTCGCCGGCCCTGCCAGTCGCCGGCCCTGCCAGTCGCCGCCGGTTCTGGCCGCCGCGCTGGGTAGGCTGCCGCGGTGCGCCTGGTGATTGCTCGTTGCTCCGCCGACTACGCCGGCCGGCTCGCCGCCCACCTGCCCGAGGCGGTGCGGCTGCTGATGGTCAAGGCCGACGGCAGCGTGCTGGTGCACTCCGACGGCGGCTCGTACAAGCCCATGAACTGGATGAGCCCGCCCTGCTCGTTGACCGTGGCACCGCCCGCCGAGCTCGAGGCCGAGTCGGGCGTCGTCGAGACCTGGACCGTGCAGCACGCCAAGAGCGACGACCGGCTGGTGCTGCGCATCTTCGAGGTGCTGCACGACAGCAACCACGACCTCGGCATCGACCCCGGCCTGGTCAAGGACGGCGTCGAGGCTCACCTGCAGGTGCTGCTGGCCGAGCACGTCACCACCCTCGGCGAGGGCTACAGCCTGGTGCGCCGCGAGTTCCCGACCGCGATCGGCCCGGTCGACCTGCTGGTGCGCGACCAACAGGGCGCCTCGGTCGCCGTCGAGATCAAGCGGCGGGGCGAGATCGACGGGGTCGAGCAGCTGACCCGCTACCTCGAACTGCTCAACAGAGACCCGCTGCTGGCGCCGGTCAGTGGCGTCTTCGCCGCCCAGGAGATCAAACCCCAGGCCCGGGTGCTGGCGACCGACCGCGGCATCCGCTGCGTGATCCTGGACTACGACACCCTGCGCGGCCACGACACCTCGGAGCACCGGCTCTTCTGACACCGCGCGTCTTCTGACACCGCGCGCCTTCTGACCGCGCGCGAGCGGGCCGATGCGGACAGCGATCACCCATACCGCAGCAGGACATTGCCGACACAAGCAACAATTGACCTTGAATTTACCTTGACCGTGCCTTGATTCAGGGGCCCCTAGCGTCGCTCGCAATGGACATCGACACGGGGCCAGCGCCGTCGCCGACGCACCAGCTGACCGAGACGACCTCGCCCTTGAGCCTGCACGCCATGTCGGACGCGATCCGCGACCCCTTCCCGGCAGCCGGGCCCGCCAGGTCTGCCGGGCCTGCGAGATCCACCGCCTCCTCCACGTTCACCGCGTCCTCCAGATCTGCCAGGTCCTCCAGATCTGCCGGGTCCACCTCGGCCTCTCGGTCCACCCCGCCGTCGGGACGGCGAGCCGCAGGGGGCGGTGCGGGTGGCCGCAACCGGGGCCTGATCTCGGCGGCAGGCGCCCTGCCCACCAAGCCACTCGTCCTGGGCAGCACGGCCCTCGCCGGGGTCGGGGGCGTGGCCGCAACCGCCTGGCACCTGCGCGGCAGAGCCGACCCCGCGCCGGCGGCCGCCGGCGCGACCGGCTCGTCGTCCACGGCCGGCGCGAAGACCGCGACCGACCCCGCCCTGGCCTCCTCGATCGCGGCGGCGGCCCCGGTGGCCCTGCCGACCGAGCTGGACGTCGAGCACCTGCTGCGCCGGGTCACCTACGGCCCCACCGACGCGCTGCGCGCCGAGGTCCGCCGGGTGGGTGCCTCGGCCTGGCTGGGCCAGCAGCTGTCGCCGACCCTGGTGGCCGACCCGGACGGCGACCGGGTCGCCGCCCTGTTCCCCGAGCTGAAGCTGTCGATCGCGCAGGCCTACACCAAGCTCGGCAAGGGCCCCAAGGCGTACGAGTTCCAGCTGTCGGTGGCCCTGAACCACCTGGGGCGCGCCGTCTGGAGCAAGCACCAGCTGCACGAGGTCATGGTCGAGTTCTGGTCGAACCACCTCAACCTGACGGTGCCCGGCGACAAGGGCTACAAGGCCCGTCACGCCTTCGACCGCGACGTGATCCGCCGCTTCGCCCTGGCCCGCTTCGAGGACATGCTGGTCGCCAGCTCGGTGCATCCGGCGATGCTCGACTACCTCGACAACGCCAACTCGACGGCACAGGCCCCCAACGAGAACTACGCCCGCGAGCTCATGGAGCTGCACACCCTGGGCGTGGACGGCGGGTACACCGAGCGCGACGTCAAGCAGGCGGCCATCCTGCTCACCGGCTGGCAGCTCGAGGAGAACGGCACCGCCACCTGGCACAACGACCGTCACGCCTCCCGGGCGGTCTCGGTGATGGGCGCCCGCTTCGCCAACGGCCGCAGCACCGCCGCCCGGCGCAGTGCCGAGGCGTTGGTGCGCAAGCTGGCCCACCACCCCTCGACCGCCAAGCACATCGCCCGCAAGCTGGCCGTCCGCTTCGTCAGCGACAACCCGTCGAACGCGCTCGTGGTCACCCTGGCCAACACCTACCTGCGCAGCAACACCGCGATCGGGCCGGTGCTGCGGGTGCTGTTCGGCTCGCAGGAGTTCGCCGAGTCGGCAGGGCAGAAGCTGCGTCGCCCGATGGAGCGCACCGTCGCCGCACTGCGGGTGCTCGGAGCCAAGCCACCACCCACGTCCGAGGCGCTGTTGCAGGTCTACTACCAGCTCGACGCCGCCGGCCAGAAGCCGCTGGGCTGGGCGATGCCCAACGGCTACCCCGACGTGGCGGCCTCGTGGCAGTCGCCGGCCGGCGCTCTGTCGGTGCTCAACACCACGATCGGCCTGGTGCACGGGTGGTGGCCCAAGGACCTGAAGCTGCCCGGCAGCGAGAAGCTGCTGCCCAAGGCGCCGCACAGTCGAAGTGCCACGATCGACGCCGTCGCCCACCGGGTGCTCGGTCGCGCAGCCACCGCGCAGGAGCGCTCGGCGGCCAACGCCCTGCTGTCCGCAACCCCACTCAAGTCCGGCTTCTCGACCGGCAGCTGGGACCAGCAGGAGACCGCCGCCCTGGTGGCCTGCCTGCTCCTGGCCTCCCCCGCCTTCCTGGAGCGCTGACATGACCCTGACGCCCGAGTCCGACCTGGACGTCGAGCTCGACAGCTGCTGCGCCGAGGGCCGCCAGGCAGCGATGTCGCGCCGGCACCTGCTGCAGCTGACCGGGGCCGGGATCGCCGGCAGCGGCCTGCTGACGGCGACGACGGCGTCCCAGGCCCGGGTGGCCTTCGCCGCCGGACCGACGCCCGCCCCGGGCACCGGGACCACCCCCGAGGTGCTGGTGGTGATCAGCCTGCGCGGCGGGTTCGACGGGCTCTCGGCCGTGGTCCCGGTCGGCGACCCGGCCTACGCGAACGCCCGGCCGGGGATCGCGCTGCCCACCTCGACGGTGCTGCCGCTGGACTCCATGTTCGGCCTGGCCCCCGGCCTGGCGCCGTTGCTGCCGCTGTTCAAGGCGAAGCAACTGGCCGCCGTCCATGCGGTCGGGCAGGCCGACCCCACCCGGTCGCACTTCGACGCGATGGCCGAGATGGAGAGGGCGGCCCCCGGCTCCTCGATCCGGACCGGCTGGATCGACCGCAGCGTCGGACTGGTCGCCGCCTCGGGCACCTTCACCGCCAGCCAGGTGGGCAGTACGTCGGTGCCGGCCTCGCTGTACGGCGACCACGGCGGCATGGCGATCTCGAACGTCGACGACGTCAAGCTCGGCGTCGACCCGACGCTGGTGAGCCTGTCGACCTGGCGCAAGGCGGTGGCCACCCTGCACCGCGGCGCCGCTCCCACCACCACCCACCCGACCACGGCGGCCCTGGACGCCCTGGCCACCCTGAGCGCGCTGCCGAAGGCGGCCACTCCCACCGATCTGGGCTACCCCTCGGGTGGTCTCGGCAAGGCCCTGCAGGACGTAGCCCGGCTGATCAAGGCGGGGATCGGGCTACGTTTCGCGACGTGCGACCACGGCAACTACGACATGCACGAGAACCTCGGCGGCCCCACCGGCGGCTGGATGTTCAACCAGCTGACGGAGTTGTCGACCTCGATGGCCGCCTTCGCCAAGGACCTCGGACCGCTGCTGAACCACGTCACCGTGGTC
Source organism: uncultured Actinomycetota bacterium (assembly GCA_963738495.1). Lineage (GTDB taxonomy): Bacteria > Actinomycetota > Actinomycetes > Actinomycetales > Kineosporiaceae > CAVTWW01. The sequence goes on along the minus strand of CAVTWW010000007.1, from coordinate 366,260 downwards.
ACCATCAGCGAGTTCGGACGCCGGGTGGCCCAGAACGCTTCGAACGGCCTCGACCACGGGCACGGCAACGCGGTGCTGGTGATGGGCGGGGGCGTCAACGGCGGCAAGGTCTACGGGCGCTGGCCGGGCCTGGCACCGGCCACGTTGGACGACGGTGACCTGGCCGGCACGACCGACTACCGCGACATCATGGCCGACATCCTCACCACCCGGTTCGGGGTGGAAGGATCGCGGACGTGTTCCCGGGGCTGAAGCGCTCGCCGCTGGGCCTGGCCAAGACCCCGGGCACCGAGTCACAGATCCTCGCCGCGACTCCCTCCCCGTCGGGTGCCTCACCGAGTCCCTCGGGTGCCTCCCCCAGTCCGTCGCGCAGCGCCTCCCCCAGCCCGTCGCGCAGTGCCTCGCCGAGCCCGTCGCGCAGCGCCTCACCGAGCCCGTCCCGCAGCGCCTCCCCCAGTCCGAGCGCCTCACCCAGCGCCGGCTGAGACCCCGGACGGTCCCGCCCGACCTCGGGTGTGGCACAGTCCCGGCATGACGGACGCGACCACCGCGCCGGCCGCGAGCGAGCTGCCGGACTGGGACCTGACCGACGACGAGCTGCGCGCCAGCGCCTCGGTCAAGTGGACCTGGGAGGCGCCGGACGTGCTGCCCGCCTGGGTGGCCGAGATGGACGTGCGCCCCTGCCCCGCAGTGCTGCTGGCGATGCAGGACGGCGTGCAGCGGGCGGCCTTCGGCTATCCGCCGCGCGACCAGGACAACGGGGTGCCCGAGGCCACCGCCGGGTTCCTCGAACGACGTTTCGGGTGGCAGGTCGACCCCGGAACCGTGCTGACGACCGGCGACGTGATGGCCGCCGTCCGCCTGGCACTGGACGCCCTGTGCGAGGACGCCCCGGTGGTGGTGCCGGTGCCCAGCTACCCGCCGTTCCTCGACGTGGTGCCCCTCACCGGGCGAGCACTGGTCACGGTGCCCACCGCGCGGGACGACGACGGCACCGCCCGGCTCGACCTCGCGGCCGTGGAGGCGGCCCTGGCGGCGGGCGCCCGCACCGTGCTGCTGGCCCAGCCGCACAACCCTCTGGGCCGGGCCTTCGAGGCGGCCGAGCTGACCGCACTGCGGGACGTGGTGACCCGGTACCGGGCCCGGGTGATCAGCGACGAGATCCACGCCCCGCTGGTGCTGCCGTCCGCGCAGGCACCACGCCACGTCCCCTACGCCGCCCTGGCGGGCACCGCCGACCACACCACCACCGTGGTCGCCGCCTCGAAGGCGTTCAACCTGCCCGGACTCAAGTGCGCCCAGCTGGTGGCGGGCAGCGCCGCCGACCTGGCCACCCTGCAGGCGCAGCCGCACGTCGCCAACCACGGCGTGGCCAGCCTGGGCCTGGTGGCCACCAGGGCCGCCTACGAGCACGGCGAGCCGTGGCTGGACGCCGTCCTGATGCATCTGGCCGCCCGCCGCGACCAGTTCGCGGCACTGCTGACAGCGCACCTGCCGAAGCTGGCCTGGACGCCGCAGCAGGCCACCTACCTGGCCTGGGTGGACGCCGGCCCCACCGGACTGGCCGACCCTGCCGGTGCCGCCCTGGCCGAGGGCCGGGTGTTCGTCATGGGTGGTCGCCCGTTCGACCCCAGCGGCGACCACGACGCGTTCGTGCGGGTCAACCTGGCGACCTCGGCCGAGCGGCTCGAGCGGATCGTGCGCGGGCTGGCCCTGGCATGGACCGACTGACCGAGAGACTGATCGACTGACCGAGAGACTGATCGACTGACCGAGAGACTGATCGACTGACCGAGAGACTGATCGACTGACCGGGAGACTGATCCGACTGACCGACTGACCGGCGGATCGCGCAAGCGGTTGCAGGCTCAGCGCCGTCGGCGCGGCGTACACCGAACGGATGATTGTCGCCCGGATGGGGTAACTACTCCGTTCGAGAACGCCGAACCCATGGCCATGTCGATGACCTCTCCGCAGAACTCCGGCCCGCAGCTGGCGGGTACCGCCACGCAGTCCGGCCCGTTCGTCAGCTCCGACCCGATCGTGACGTCGGACATGCCGGTCGTGACCACCACCCCCAACCCGATCCTCGGGGTGACGGCGGACTCCAGCGGCGTGCGCGACTACGCGCACCGCCTGGCCTTCCTCACCGAGATCGACAGCCAGACCTGGATCGCCCGCTACACCGCCGCCGAGCGCCTCGGCGAGCCGGTGGCCGTCTCGTCCCAGACGGCCTACGCCGCCTGGCTGCGACGCACCGCGACCGCCTGGTCCTCGCTGAGCATGCCGACGGTGGCCCAGGCCGAGATGCTGTGGCCGTTCACCTCACTCGCCTTCACCGCACTCGACGCTGCCGGCCAGCTGGACGCCGACCTGCGCGAGCTCGCCCTCGCCGGCGGCGGCACCGGCAAGGTGGCGACCCCCCGCACCACCTCGCTACCGCTGGCTCAGGACGAGCTCGACAGCGCCTACCTCGCCGGCGCCACCTACGTGATGCTCGCTGCGGCCCAGGAGGTCTCGGTGCTCACCGCCGACGTCGAGCACCTGTCGCAGGGGTCCGGCCGGATGCCGGTGCCGCAGCACTTCGTGCGCCACTGCGCCATGGTCTCCGCCCAGCGGGGCACCATGCGCCGCGAGCTGGCCGACTGGGCGGAACAGGCCGGTCCCCGGGCCGCCGACCGCGTCGTCCTGACCGCTCGCATGCTCGCCGAACAGCTCTCGATGTCACTGAAGGCCGTCCGCCCCGGCTGGTGAGCCCTCGGGCCACAGCCTGCCGCCGCGGGGCGAGCCCTCATTCCGAGGGCAGACCACGGGCGGTGCGGATCAGGGTGACGATCTCACCCATCATGGTGGTGAGCTCGAAGTCCTTCGGGGTGTAGACCGCCGAGACTCCTTGCTCGACAAGGGTTCTCGCATCGTCGTCCGGAATGATGCCACCGACGACCACCGGTACGTCGTCCAGCCCGTGCGCCCGCAGTCCGGCCAGCACGTCGGGCACCAGCTCGAGGTGCGAGCCGGACAGGATCGACAGCCCGACGCAGTGCACGTCCTCGGCGACGGCTGCCGCCACGATCTGCTCGGGCGTCAGCCGGATGCCCTGGTAGACCACCTCGAAACCGACGTCACGGGCCCGGACGGCGACCTGCTCGGCCCCGTTGGAGTGGCCGTCCAGTCCCGGCTTGCCGACCAGCAGCCGCAACGACTCACCCAGCTGCTCGCCGGTGCGGCGCACCTGCTCCCGCACCCGGGCGAGCTCGCCGGCGGGCCCGCCCCCGACGATTCCCGCGCCACCGGCCACGGGCACCCCCGCCAGGCCGGTCGGCGGGCGGTACTCGCCGAAGACCTGGCGTAGCGCCTCGGCCCACTCCCCCGTGGTCACTCCCGCCCGGGCGCAGGCCAGCGAGGCCGGCATCAGGGTGAGCGAGCCGGCGGCGTCGTCCTGCAGCCGGCGCAGCGCTGCGACCCAGGCAGCATGGCGCACCGGGTCGCCGTCCCGCTCGGCCCGCCAGGCGCGCACCGAGGCGACCCCGGCCGCCTCGACGGCCACGTCGACGTGCTGCACTGAGGCCGACAGGTTCGCCGTCAACGGGCTCGGCTCGGTGGTCGTGAAGGCGTTGACCCCCACGACGACGTCGTCCCCGGCCTCGATCCGGGACCGGCGCCGGGCGTGCGAGGTGACCAGAGCCGTCTTGAGGTAACCGTTCTCGACGGCCGCGACCGCCCCACCCATGGCCTCGACGGTGGCCATCTCGGCGCGGGCGCCGACCAGGATCTGCTCGACCTTGGCCGCCACCACCGGGGAGCCCTCGAACAGGTCGGGGTACTCCAACAGGTCGGACTCCATCGCCAGCACCTGCTGCATCCGCAGCGACCACTGCTGGTCCCAGGGACGGGGCAGCCCCAGCGCCTCGTTCCAGGCCGGCAGCTGGACGGCGCGGGCCCGGGCGTCCTTCGACAGCGTGACCGCGAGCATCTCGAGCATGATCCGGGCCATGTTGTTCTCGGGCTGGACGGCGGTCAGACCCAGCGAGTTGACCTGCACCCCGTAGCGGAACCGGCGCTGCCGGGCATCGGTGATGCCGTAGCGCTGCCGGGTCACCTCGTCCCAGAGCGCGACGAAGGCGCGCATCTTGCACATCTCCTCGACGAAGCGCACCCCGGCGTTGACGAAGAACGAGATCCGTTGCACCACCTCGCCGAACCGCTCCGGGGGCACCTGACCGGCGTCGCGGACGGCGTCCAGCACCGCGATCGCGGTGCTCATCGCGAAGGCGACCTCCTGCACCGGGGTGGCCCCGGCCTCCTGCAGGTGGTAGCTGCAGATGTTGGTGGGGTTCCACTTCGGCATCACCGAGACCGTGTGGGCCACCACGTCGGTGACCAGCCGCAGACTGGGCGCCGGGGGGAACACGTAGGTGCCGCGGGACAGGTACTCCTTGATGATGTCGTTCTGGGTGGTGCCGGTCAGGGCGGTCAGGTCGGCGCCCTGCTCCTCGGCGAGCACCTGGTAGAGCGCCAGCAGCCACATGGCGGTGGCGTTGATGGTCATCGAGGTGTTCATCTGCTGCAACGGGATGCCGTCGAACAGCGTGCGCAGGTCGCCCAGGTGCGCGATCGGGACGCCGACCTTGCCCACCTCGCCCCGGGCCAGCGCATGGTCGGGGTCGTAGCCGGTCTGGGTGGGCAGGTCGAAGGCGACCGACAGGCCGGTCTGGCCCTTGGCCAGGTTGCGCTGAAGCAGCGCGTTGGACTCGCTCGGGCTGGAGTGGCCGGCGTAGGTGCGCATCACCCACGGCCGGTCCCGTGACCGCTGATCAGCCATGCTCGGACGATAGCCCGAGGCTGACCGCCGGCCCATGGCGTCGCAGGTGAGCGCGGTCACTCGGTGGCGGTGGTCCAGCGTCGGGTGGTTCAGCCGCGGTGGTTCAGCCGCGGTGGTTCAGCCGCGATGGTTCAGGAGGCGAGCGGCTCCACTGTCAATGCGCGCGAGAGCCGGGTGGCCCGCAGCAGCCAGAGCTGGCGGGGCGGCACGTCGGCCAGCACCAGCCGGCGACCGCACTGGCGGGCCTTGCGGTTGGCACCCACCAGCACGCCCAGACCACTGGCGTCCCAGATCTCGACGTCCTCCAGACGCACCACCAGGTCGCCGGCTCCCCCCTCGGCCGCCTCGTGCAGCAGGCTGCGGGCCGCGGGGGCGGTGCGACTGTCGAGACGCCCCAGCAGGACGACGTCCTGCCCCTGCCGGCGCACCTGCACCTGCAGGCCGGTCTCGTCGGTCATACGGTCTCCCCACCTGCGGTCACGGTTCGGCCCCCGCCGCTCAGCTCGTGCTGTCCTCGGTCGTCCCCTGCGGCAACTACCGCGAATTCTATGATCAACATAACTCAGCGGTCACTTGGTGTCACGTAAAGCCATTGCTAACGATAGGGCAACTCCCGCCCGTACCGGCGAACATCCGAGGTCGCAGTGATGCGTGTTGCGGGTGTGACCAGAGTCCGAGTTGTCGGCTCTCGCCGTCGGTCACCCGCACTGCGACCCCGACGGCCCGGGTCGGCGACGTCGGCCACGGCCGGTGACCGCACCCGTGCACGGCATCGCATCCGCCGCTACTGCCGCCGAAGACCACACAGCCCAGCCGTCGGTCCGGCTCACCGAGTGGTCACACAGGACCGCGGCTCCCCAACAAGTGGTCACCCAGGACCGCGGCCTCACCGAGTGGTCACAATCGGCCGCCGTCTCCACACCGAGTGGTCGCAATTGGCCGCCCGAACAGCCGGCACCCCGACCATTTGCGACCACTCGATCGGGCTGCGGCAGTCGCCGGCGGCCAGGTGCGACCACTCGACCACATGCGACCGCTCAGGGGCACCTGTCTCGAACCGGACCCGACCCGCAACCCGGCCGCGCGCGGGAATTCGGACCTCGGCCCACCCTACGGGTGGCTATGGGTCGACCCTACGGGTGGCTATGGACCGCCGGTCCCGGACGCCCCTGACCACCCGTAGGGTGGGGGCCGTGGTGAACCTGACGCGCATCTACACCCGTACCGGCGACGACGGCACGACCGGCCTGGGGGACTTCAGCCGCACCGGCAAGAACGACCCCCGACTGGTCGCCTACGCCGACACCGACGAGGCCAACAGTGCGATCGGGGTCGTGCTGGCACTGCGTGGCGAGCAGGCCATCGGCGTGGACGACGCCATGCGGGCGCTCCTGCAACGGCTCCAGAACGACCTGTTCGACGTGGGCGGCGACCTCTGCGTGCCGCTGACCGCCACCCCGGCGCACCCGCCGCTGCGCGTCACCCCGGCCTACATCACCGACCTCGAGGCCGCCTGCGACGCCTGGAACGCCGAGCTGGCCCCGCTGCGCTCGTTCATCCTGCCCGGCGGCACGATGGCGGCCGCCCAGCTGCACGTCGCGCGTACCGTGGCGCGTCGGGCCGAGCGGGCCGTCTGGGCCGCGGTCGAGCACCACGGCACCGGGCCCGAAGGCGGCATCAACCCCCTGACCGGGCAGTACCTCAACCGGCTCAGCGACCTGCTGTTCATCCTGTGCCGCTGCGCCAACGGCGCGGACGGCGACGTGCTCTGGGTCCCCGGCGGCGGCCGCACCCAGGCCCCCGACGCCTAGGCTCGGCCCTCAGGCGAAGTTGACGTGCTGGCCGGGCGGCGCCGACTCGATCCAGGTGGCCAGGCCGGTGTAGGCGGGGGCGCTCATCGCGAGTTCCACGGTGTCGCAGCTGTCCCCCTCCTGGGTCGCGCAGCGCACCACGACCCAGCCCGGCAGCACGCTGCCGTGCTCGTCGTTGGCCGGCACCCGGCGGTCCAGGATCATCATGTGGGCCCGCGGCAGCGACCGGCTGGGCCGCGTGGTCAGCGACAGCAGCCGGTACCAGTCGAGGCGGTCCGGCTCGTAGCGGGCCACCCCCGGCGTCCAGGTGCTGCGGTCACGGCGCACTGAGCACTCGAAGGTACCCACCGGGCGAGTCAGCAACAGCCGTCGCAGCGCGAGCAGCAGCGGGGCGGCGCAGATCGCGAAGCAGACCAGGAGCACGTCGAGGATCGGGGTCACGTACCCGTTCATCCCGCCGCACCTCCCCTCGGCTACCCGACGCGACCGGTCAGACGGCTCCGGCGTCGCCCAGCGCGGCCCGTTCGGACACGATCGTCACCCGGTCGTGCTCGATCGACAGGAAGCCGTCGTCGGCCCGGGCGTGCACGACCCCACCCTCGGTGGGGGTGATCCGGATGTCGCCGGAGGACAGCAGGGCCAGCACCGGAGCATGGCCCGGCAGCACTCCGACCTCGCCGTCGACGGTGCGGGCCACGACCATCGACGCCGACCCGGACCAGACCATCCGGTCGGCGCTGACCAGCTCAACCTGCAGCGGCACGGCGCACCTCCTGTGACATCAGCTGACTTCAGCGTAGCGAGTGGACCGGCGGCGGTGACCAGGGGCGAAGTACCCGCAGTCACCGCCGACCGACGGAACGAGGGGCTCAGCGCAGCGACTTGGCGATCTCGGCGGCCTTGCGCTCGACGTCGTCCAGACCGCCGCACATGAAGAAGGCCTGCTCCGGGACGTCGTCGTAGTCGCCGTCCGCGATCTTCGTGAAGGCCTCGACGGTGTCGGCGAGCGTCACGAACGAGCCCTCCAGACCGGTGAACGTCTTGGCCACGAAGGTGTTCTGCGACAGGAACCGCTCGATCCGGCGGGCCCGGTTGACGAGCACGCGGTCCTCCTCGGACAGCTCGTCGACACCGAGGATGGCGATGATGTCCTGCAGCTCCTTGTTGCGCTGCAGGATCTGCTTGACCCGCACGGCCGTGTTGTAGTGGTCCGCCGTGATGTACCGCGGGTCGAGGATCCGACTCGTCGAGGTCAGCGGGTCCACCGCCGGGTAGATGCCCAGCGAGGCGACGGTACGGCTGAGCTCGGTGGTCGCGTCCAGGTGGGCGAACGTGGTCGCCGGCGCCGGGTCGGTGTAGTCGTCGGCGGGCACGTACACGGCCTGCATCGAGGTGATCGAGTGACCCCGGGTCGAGGTGATGCGCTCCTGCAGCACGCCCATCTCGTCGGCCAGGGTCGGCTGGTAGCCGACGGCGCTCGGCATGCGGCCCAGCAGGGTCGAGACCTCGGAGCCCGCCTGGGTGAACCGGAAGATGTTGTCGATGAACAGCAGCACGTCCTGCTTCTGCACGTCACGGAAGTACTCGGCCATCGTCAGCGCCGACAGCGCGACCCGCAGACGGGTGCCCGGCGGCTCGTCCATCTGGCCGAAGACCAGGGCGGTCTGGTTGATGACGCCGGTCTCGGTCATCTCGGCGATCAGGTCGTTGCCCTCGCGGGTGCGCTCGCCGACCCCGGCGAACACCGAGACGCCACCGAAGTTCGCGGCGACCCGGTAGATCATCTCCTGGATGAGCACCGTCTTGCCCACGCCGGCACCGCCGAACAGACCGATCTTGCCGCCGAGCACGTACGGCGTCAGCAGGTCGATGACCTTGATACCGGTCTCGAACATCTGGGTCTTGCTCTCGAGCTGGTCGAAGGCGGGCGCCTTGGCGTGGATGCCGCGTCGCTCGGTGACCTCGAGGACCTCGCCCGGCTTCAGGTTGAGGCACTCGCCGATGGTGTTGAAGACGTGGCCCTTGGTGACGTCACCCACGGGCACCTCGATCGAGCGGCCGGTGTCGCTCACCGAGGCGCCGCGGACCATGCCGTCGGTCGGTTGCATCGAGATCGCGCGCACCATGTTGTCACCCAGGTGCTGGGCGACCTCGAGGGTCAGGGTGCGGGTCGTCTCGCCCATCGTCACGTCGACGTTCAGGGCGTTGTAGATCCCCGGCATGGCGTCCGCGGGGAACTCGATGTCGACGACGGGGCCGATGACCCGTGACACCCGGCCGACGCCCGCGGCGCCCGCGGCGCTGGTGGCCTCTACAGCAGTGGCAGTCATTTCTGTCATCTCACTCTCGAACCGGGGTCGGGCGGGGAATGGGGGTGGTCAGCTTGCGTCGGACAGCGCGCCGGCGCCGCCGACGATCTCGCTGATCTCCTGGGTGATCTCGGCCTGGCGGGCGGTGTTCGCCAACCGGCTGTACTTCTTGATCAACTCTTCGGCGTTGTCGGTGGCCGACTTCATGGCGCGCTGGCGGGCCGCCAGCTCGCTGGCCGCACTGGCCAGCAGAGCGTTGAAGATGCGCGCCTGCACGTACTTGGGCAGCAGCTCGTCGAGCACGGCGGCCGCGGACGGCTCGAACTCGTACAGCGGCAGCACCTCCTCGGGTGCGGGCGCGGTATCTCCTTCGACGACCTCGAGGGGCAGCAGGCGGACGACCTCTGGCACCTGGGTGACCATGTTGACGAACCGGGTGTAGACGACATGGATCTCGTCGACGCCACCGTCCTTGTCGTCGGCCAGGAACGCCTCGATCAGCGCCTGACCGATCTGCTCGGCGTCGTCGAAGGAGGGGGCGTCGCTGAAGCCGCTCCACTCCTTGGCGACCGTGCGGGAGCGGAACTTGTAGTACGCGATGCCCTTGCGTCCGGCGAGGAACGGCACCACCGTCTTGCCCTCGCTGCGCAGCAGCTCGGCGAGCTGCTCGCCGGCCTTGAGGACGTTCGAGCTGTAGGCGCCGGCCAGACCGCGGTCGCTGGTGACGAGCAGCATCGCCGCCCGGGTGACCTGGCGCTTCTCGGTCGTCAGCGGGTGGTCCTCGTTGGAGTACGTGGCCACGGCCGAGACGGCGCGGGTGATCGCCCGGGCGTACGGCGCCGAGGCGGCGGTGCGCTGCTGGGCCTTCACCATGCGAGAGGTCGCGATGAGCTCGAAGGCTCTCGTGATCTTCTTGGTGGCCTGGACCGTCTTGATCCGCTGACGGTAGACGCGGAGCTGGGCGCCCACGTCAGCCTCGCTTCTGCCGGACGATCTGCTCCTGGTCGACCTCGGCCACATCGAGCGGCTCCGCGCTCTCCTTGCCCACCGAGGCGAGCGCGTGACCGGTGCCGGTCTGGAAGCCCTGCTTGAACGCCTTGACCGTCTGCTCCAGCGTGGCGACGGTGTCGTCGGTCACGTTCTTGGTCTCGCGGATCGAGTCGAGCACCGTGCTGTGCCGACGCAGGTGGTCCAGGAACTCCTGCTCGAAGCGGCGGATGTCCTCGACAGGGACGTCGTCCAGCTGGCCCGAGGTGCCGGTCCAGATCGAGACGGCCTGCTCCTCCATGGCGTACGGGGAGTACTGCGGCTGCTTGAGCAGCTCGACCAGGCGGGCACCGCGGCCCAGCTGGGCCCGTGAGGCGGCGTCCAGGTCGGAGGCGAACATGGCGAACGCCTCGAGGGCGCGGTACTGCGCCAGGTCCACCCGCAACGAGCCCGAGACCCGCCGCATGGCCTTGGTCTGCGCCGAGCCACCGACCCGGCTGACCGAGATGCCGACGTTGACCGCGGGGCGGACGTTGGCGTTGAACAGGTCGGACTCGAGGAAGATCTGGCCGTCGGTGATCGAGATGACGTTGGTCGGGATGTAGGCCGACACGTCGTTGGCCTTGGTCTCGATGATCGGCAGGCCCGTCATCGAGCCGGCGCCCAGCTCGTCGCTGAGCTTGGCGCAACGCTCGAGCAGGCGGCTGTGCAGGTAGAAGACGTCGCCGGGGTAGGCCTCGCGGCCCGGCGGACGACGTAGCAGCAGCGAGACCGCACGGTAGGCCTCGGCCTGCTTGGTGAGGTCGTCGAAGATGATCAGAACGTGTTTGCCCTCGTACATCCACTGCTGGCCGATGGCCGAGCCGGTGTAGGGGGCCAGGTACTTGAAGCCGGCCGGGTCGGACGCCGGCGCCGCCACGATCGTGGTGTACTCCAGCGCCCCGGCGGCCTCGAGGGCGCCGCGCACGCTCGAGATCGTCGAGCCCTTCTGCCCGATCGCCACGTAGACGCAGCGCACCTGCTGCTTGGGGTCGCCCGAGGCCCAGTTGGCCTTCTGGTTGATGATCGTGTCGATCGCCACCGCGGTCTTGCCGGTCTGGCGGTCACCGATGATCAGCTGGCGCTGGCCGCGGCCGATCGGGGTCATCGAGTCGATGGACTTGATGCCGGTCATCATCGGCTCTTTGACGCTCTGGCGCTGCACCACCGAGGGGGCCTGCAGCTCCAGGGCCCGGCGGCCGGTCGCGGCGATGTCGCCCAGGCCGTCGATCGGGGTGCCCAGGGGGTCGACGACCCGACCGAGGAACGCGTCGCCCACCGGTACCGACAGGACCTCGCCGGTGCGGTGCACCTGCTGGCCCTCCTCGATGCCCGAGAACTCACCGAGGACGACGACGCCGATCTCGCGGACGTCGAGGTTCAGCGCGATGCCGAGGGAGCCGTCCTCGAAGCGGAGCAGCTCGCTGGCCATGACGCTGGGCAGGCCCTCGACGCGGGCGATGCCGTCGGCGGCCTCGCTCACCCGGCCCACCTCTTCACGTGAGGCTGCCCCGGGCTGGTAGGACTGCACAAAGGCGTCCAGCGCGTCCCGGATCTCCTCCGGACGGATGGTCAGCTCCGTCATGGTGTCGGTCCCTGCTCTCTCGTGTCCGTCACTGCTACGTCAAAGGTGGTGCGGGTCAAGCCTTGTCGGGTCGAGCGTCAACCGGCGAGCCGGTGTCGTGGGAAACTCAGCCGGCCAGCCGGCGCCGGGCCTCGGCCAGGCGGCCGGCGATGCTGCCGTCGACGACGTCGCCGCCGACACTGACGTGGATGCCCCCGACCACCGACGGGTCGAGGTCGATGTTCAGCCGTACCGGGCGCCCGTAGGTGTCGGCCAGGGCGGCCCCGAGCCGGTCGCGCTGGGAGACCGTCAGCGGTTGCGCCACCTTGACCTCGGCCACCAGCTGGCGGCGTCGGGCGGCGGCGGCCTCGACGTACTGCTCGAGCACGTGCTCGGTGCGCAGCCCGCGCGGTGCGACCGCGGCCTGGACCGCCAGCCGCACCGTCTCGGGCGCCGCCGTCGGCAGCAGTCGGCGGACCAGCGCCGCCTTGCGCTCGTTGCCCTCGCTGCGGGCCGAGAACGCGTCCCGCAGACCGGAGTCGCCACCGACGACCCGGGCGAAGCGGAACAGCTCGTCCTCGACCTGGTCGAGCCGGCCGGCCTGCTCGGCCGAGGCCAGCTCGGCCTCGACGGCCAGCTGCTCGACCGAGTCGGTCAGGTCGCCGGTGGCCGCCCACCGGTCACGTACCAGGCCGGCGACCAGGTCGACGGCGGCGCCGTCCACCTTGCCGGTGAACAGCTGCGTGACCAGGCCGGCCTTGGCCTCGCCGTCCCGCGAGGGGTCGGTGAGAGCACGCCGCAGGCTCGGTGAGTCGACCAGCGCCCCGGTCACCGCGAACAGGTCGTCGGCGAGCTGGGCCGCCCTGCCACCCGGGGCGAGCAGCGCCTCGAGGCGCTCCTGCCCCGCGACCAGGGACCGACGGCTGACGCCACGCATCAGTGCTGTCCCGCCCCGACCGAGCCCTCGAGCTCGGCGAGGAACCGGTCGACCACGTTGGACTGGCGCACGTGGTCGGTCAGCGACTCGCCCACAATCCGCTCGGCCAGTGTGGTCGCCATGCTGCCGACCTCGCTGCGCAGCTGGACGACGGCCTGCTGGCGCTCGGCCTGGATCTGCTGCTGGGCGGCGGCCACGATCCGGGCCGACTCGGCCTGGGCCTGCTCGCGCAGCTCGGCCGAGATCGCCGCGGCGTCGGCCCGGGCCTCCTCGCGGATCCGGCTGGCCTCGGCGCGAGCCTCGGACAGCTGGGCCTGGTACTGCGCCAGGGCGGCGGCCGCCTCGGCCTGGGCCTGCTCGGCCTTGGCCATGCCGCCCTGGATCGCCGCGGTGCGCTCGGCGTACATCGCCTCGAGGCGGGGCACCACCTTGGTCGCGACGATCCAGTAGAGGATCCCGAAGACGACCAGCCCGAAGATCAGCTCACCCGCGTGCGGCAGGACCGGGGTGGTGGCCGTGGGGTCGGTCGCACCCTCGGCGAGTGCCGCTGCCAGGTAGGACATGCTGCCTCCTCAGATCAGGTCGTGGTCGGGTGGAACTAGCTGGCGAAGACGAAGGCGAGGGCGATACCGAAGATCGCGAGCGCCTCGGCCAGGGCGAAGCCCAGGATGGCGATCGGCTGCAGCATGCCCCGCGACTCGGGCTGGCGAGCCACACCGCTGACGTAGGCGGCGAAGATCAGGCCGACACCGATACCGGGGCCGATGGCCGACAGACCGTAGCCGACGATGGCGAGGGAACCTCTCATGATCTCTCTCTTCTTCGTGACGGAGCCGGTGGTTCCGACGTCCTGGTGGGTCGATGCCGGGCGCCGTCCGGCACCGGCCCGTGGGGCGATCAGTGGGTACGTTCAGTGCTCCTGCGCCAGCGAGCCGGCGATGTAGAGCGCTGACAGCAAGGTGAAGACGTAGGCCTGCAGGAACTCGACGAAGCCCTCGAAGAGCGTCATGACGAAGCCGCCGGCGTAGGCGGCCACGCCGGCGACCTGGGTGCCCAAGGCACCGCTGTGGAAGAGCAGGTACTCGCCACCGCTGGCGCACAGCAGCAGCAGGATGTGGCCGGCGAACATGTTGCCGAACAGACGCAGGGCGAGCGTGACCGGGCGGGTGACGAAGTAGGTCACCAGCTCGAGGAAGAAGATCAACGGCACGATCCAGGTCGGCAGCCCGGCCGGCACCATGTGCCTGAAGTAGCCACCCAGGCCCATGTTCCGGATGCCGACCACGTGGTAGACCACGAAGACCACCAGCGCGAGGGCCAGCGGGAAGCCGAACCGGCTCATGGTGGGGAACTGGATGAACGGCACGATGCCGAACAGGTTGTTCACCAGGATCAGGACGAACATGGTGAACAGCAGCGGCACGAAACGCAGGAAGTCGTGGCTGCCGATGACGTCGCGAGCGACGCCGTTGCGCACCATGCCGTAGACACCCTCGGTGGCCCACTGCAGCTTGCCGGGCACGACCGACAGCCGACGGGTCGCGAGCAGCAGCCAGCCGGCGATGAACACCAGCGAGATCAGCGCGACGAACATCGGCCTGGTCACCGCGAACGGCCCGCTGGTGCCGAACAACGGCTGCCAGAACTCGCCCGCGTCGGGGGTCTTGAAACCACTGTCGCCAGAGGCAAGCAGCAGAGCAGACACGACGCTCCTCACTCAGTGTTCGGGGCCGCGTCGGGGGACACGGACGGTGGCCGGCTGTCGAGCGCACCGTACCGGAACCACACGAGGTAGAGAGAGAGGACCATCCCGCCGGTGACCCCGACAGCGACGAACACCGGAGCGGTGCCCAGCCATCGGTCCGCGAGCCAGCCCAGTCCCCCGTACAACGCGGGTCCCGAGATGAGGTACGCCAGGACGGTCCACGCTGCCCCCTCGCCCGCAGGGGCGACCGGGCGATCGGCGTCGTCGTCCATCGGCTGGAACCCTACCAGTCGAATCGACCGGATTCGGAGGTCTGGGCACGGGCGACCTTCGTGCTGACCTGCCCGGACGTCGGTCGGGGCGCCCGCGGGGGCAGGCGGCCCGGGGCGCTAGGCCTGCGGGGGCCGGTCGACCCCGAACGCCAGCAGCCGCCACCGTCCCGAGGCCCGGATCTGACCGACCAGGGACCCCACCGTGGTGACGGCGACGGCGACCCCGACTGCGACGCTCGAGACCGTCGACCACGAGGTGATCAGCACCCAGGCGACCGTCAGCAGCAGCACCGTGGCGCCGTAGGCCAGCAGTGCCACGGCCATCACCACAGGTGGCGGCCATTGTGAACTCGTGCGCAGCAGCACCGGCGGGACGGCGAACACCGCCGCCGCCATCAGGGCACCCAGGACGGCACCGGCCACGGACGCCGCCGGACGGTCGTGGCCGACCCCCAGCGCGACCCCCAGCGCGACCACCGCACCGACCGCCGAACCCGTGAGCCCACCGCGCAGCATCTGGTCGGCCGAGCGCTGGATCTGGCCCCGCTGAGCCTGCCGGATCGCACTGTCGTCGAGGCCTGCGGCCGTGCCGGTGAGTGGTGTCGGGCCCGGCTGCGGAGCCTGAGGGGCTCCCGGTCCGTCGCTTGTGAATTCAGTCACAAGCGACGCCGTCCGGGCCGGTGACGAGGCGGACAGCAAGCGTCGGTGACCCGGGGTGACGGGTCCCGACCGGCTCCCGGGCGTCGGCTGCGGCGTCCCGGGCGTGTCGCCCGATGCCGGCGGGTGCCCCGGGGCGGTCCTCGGCCCGTCGGCCGCGCCGGGGGGCGCCTCCGATGCCCGCCCCACCGTCACCGGCCGCACCGTCGTCCGGACCCGGACCCGGACCCGGACCCGGTCGCGAGCCCCCGGACGAGCCCGGCCGCCCAGCCCGACGCTCGGAGCGGCGCCGCTCCCGGCCGCGCAACGGGCCCAGGGTCAGCGCCACGGCGACCGTGATCGCGACCGCTCCCCCGACCAACGCCCAGCGGATCGGCACGAAGGCCATGATTGCGACCCCGAAGGCGCCGATCGCCGTCCAGATGTAGAGCAGCAGGACAGCGCGGGCGTGGCTGTGTCCCAGCCGCAGCAGCCGGTGGTGCAGGTGCATCTTGTCGGGCTGCCACGGCTTGCGCCCGGCCCGGGTGCGCCGCACCACCGCCAGCGCCAGGTCGACCAGGGGTAGCGCCAGCACCGCCAACGGCAGGACCAGCGGGAAGAACGCCGGCACGATCTGCTCGTTCGACACCACGGTCGGGTCGACCTGGCCGGTGATGGTGATCGTCGCCGAGGCGAGCAGCAGGCCGATCAGCATCGACCCGCTGTCGCCCATGAACACCCGCGCCGGGTTGAAGTTGTGCGGCAGGAACCCCAGGCAGCAGCCGACCAGCGCCGCCGTCACCAGCGAGGCGAGCGAGGAGTAGTCCCGGCGCTCCGGGTCGAGCGCCTGGGCCAGCAGGTAGGAGTAGACGAAGAAGGCCGAGGCGGCGATGCCGACGATGCCGGCGGCCAGGCCGTCCAGCCCGTCGACGAAGTTGACGGCGTTGATGGTCACCACGACCACCAGCACCGTCAGGCTCATCAGCACCCAGGACGAGACCACCGTGACGCCGCCGATCGGCAGCGTCACCAGCTGCACGCCCTGCCAGGCCATCAGCCCGGCGGCCAGTGACTGTCCGGCCAGCTTGGTGACCGCGTCCAGCTGCCACAGGTCGTCGGCCACCCCGAGCAGGCAGACGGCGGTGGCCCCGAGCAGCACTCCCCAGGCCGTGCCGTCGACGAAGACCCGCTCCAGGAACGGCGTCCGGCTCGAGACGACGAGCGCGACGGCGAAGCCGACCAGCATCGCGACCCCACCCAGGCGCGGCACCGGCACCACATGGACGTCGCGGTCCCGGACCGGGGTGATCGCCCCGACCCGGCGGGCCATCCGCCGCACCAGCGGCGTCACCAGGTAGGTGACGGCCGCCGCCACCAGCAGTACGTAGAGGTAGGCCTTCATCGGCGCGCGCCTACAGCACCAGGTCCGGGGCCACCTGCCGCAGCTGGACGACGGTGACCTCGCCCTCGCGCAGCAGCCGGGGGGTCTCACCGGTGACGTCCACGATCGTCGACAGCCCGCTGCCCTGGGTGGGCCCGCCGTTCAGATGGACACCGACGCTGTCTCCGAAGGCGTCCCACACCTGCTCGGCCGAGGTGACCGGCCGCGCCGCGCCCCCGGCGCTGGTGACGGCCATCGGGCCGGTGCGCTCGAGCAGCTCCAGGGCCAGCGGGTGCAGCGGCACCCGCACCGTCACGGTGCCGCCGGAGTCCCCCAGGTCCCAGTCCAGACTGGGCTGGGCCCGGCAGATCAGGGTGAGGCCGCCCGGCCAGAAGTGCCTGGTCAGCGCGCGCGCGGTCGGGGTCAGGCCGGTGGCGATGCCGTCGACCGTGCGAGGGTGGCCGATCATGACCGGCGGCGGCTGGCTGCGGGTGTGCCCCTTGAGCGCGCGCAGCGCGTCGACCGCCCCAGGGTTGAAGGCGTCGCAGCCGATGCCGTACATGGTGTCGACCGGCAGGGCCACCAAGGAGCCCTCGTTGACCGCGGTCACCGCCTGCCCGATGCCGCGGCGACGCCCGTCGGCGTCGGTGCAGTCGAAGCGGTAGGCCACGGTCAGAGTGTGTCACCCCGACCTGTGCGGCGCCGCCACCTCGCCCCGTCGGCCGCTAGCTGCGTCGCCCGCGCAGCACCCGGTCCCGGCCGGTGAGGTCGGTCAGGGTGCTCACCTCGCACCAGCCGGACGTCGGCCCCTCGCCGTGCCTGCGGTCGCCCCGTTCCTCGGCCAGCAGGGCTCGGGCCGGGGCTCCCTGGGCCTCGCCGTGCTCCATCAGCAGCAGACCACCGGGGCGCAGCAGCGCCGCGGCCGTCGCCACCACGGCCCGCGGCACGACCAGCCCGTCGTCGCCGCCCCCGAACAACGCCGCGGCCGGGTCGTGCCGGGCCACCTCGACCTCTCGCGGCACCGCGCCGTCCGGGATGTAAGGCGGGTTGGCGACGACCACGTCGACCCGGCCCACCAGGTCGGCCAGCACCCCGTCGGGCTCGGTCGCCCCGGTGACGTCCCCGGCGCGCACCTCGACCCCGCCCCCGGCCGGGTGGGCGGCGACGTTGCGCCGGGCCCACACCAGGGCGGCCGGCTCCCGCTCGAGGGCGACCACCTGCGCCTGCGGCGCCTCGTCCGCGACGGCGAGCGCGATCGCCGCCGACCCGGTGCACAGGTCGACCACCAGGGCGGGCCCGTCGTGGGCGGCCAGCAACTCGGCGACGGCCGCCTCGACCAGCACCTCGGTCTCGGGACGGGGCACGAACACCCCGGGCCCCACCAGCAGCTCGATCCGGCGGAACGGCGCCCGGCCGGTCAGGTGCTGCAACGGCTGCCGCTCGCACCGACGGGCGAGCAACCGGTCGGCCTGCTCGGCCTGCTCGGCCGCCAGCTCGGTGCCCCGCAGCATCGCGGCCGTCAGCTCACCGCGTCCCAGTCCCAGCACGTGCGCCACGAGCAGCTCGGCGTCCACGCTCGGGCTGGCCACCCCGGCCTCGGCGAGCTGCGCGCCCGCCGCCCGCACCCAGGTCGCCAGGTCGCCCATCAGTCCTCGCCGGTCAGGCGCGCCGCGGTGTCGGTGTCGACGCAGGACTGCACCAGGGGGTCGAGGTCACCGTCCAGCACCGCGTCGAGGTTGTAGGCCTTGAACCCGGTGCGGTGGTCGGCGATCCGGTTCTCGGGGAAGTTGTAGGTGCGGATCCGCTCGCTGCGGTCCACGGTACGCACCTGCGAGCGCCGCGTGGCCGAGGCCACCTCGGCCGCCGCTTCGGCCGCCGCCGCGTGCAGCCGCGCCCGAAGGATCCGCATCGCCGACTCCTTGTTCTGCAGCTGGCTCTTCTCGTTCTGGCACGAGACCACGATGCCGCTGGGCACATGGGTGATCCGCACTGCGGAGTCGGTGGTGTTGACGCTCTGACCGCCCGGGCCGGAGGAGCGGTAGACGTCGATCCGCAGGTCGTCGGGGCCGATCTCGACCTCGACGTCCTCGACCTCGGGCAGCACCAGCACGCCGGCGGCGCTGGTGTGGATCCGCCCGGCCGACTCGGTCACCGGCACCCGCTGCACCCGGTGCACCCCGCCCTCGTACTTCAGCCGGGCGTAGACCCCGTCACCGGGAGCGGGGGTGCCGCGCGACTTCACCGCGACCGAGATGTCCTTGTACCCGCCCAGCCCGGTCTCGGTGGCGTCGATGACCTCGGTCCGCCAGCCGCGGCGCTCGGCGTAGCGCAGGTACATCCGCAGCAGGTCGCCGGCGAACAGGGCCGACTCCTCACCACCCTCGCCCGCCTTGATCTCGACGATGACGTCGCGGTCGTCGTCCGGGTCGCGGGGCAGCAGCAGCTGCTGCAGGCGCTGCTCGGCGGCCTCGGCCGCGGCGGCCAGGGCGGGCACCTCCTCGGCGAAGGCCGGGTCCTCGGCCGCCAGCTCGCGGGCGGCGGCGTAGTCGTCGACGGCGGCGCGCCAGCTCAGGTGGGCCTGGCGCAGCGAGCCGAGCTCGGCGTAGCGCCGGCCCAGGGTGCGGGCCCGCACCGGGTCGGCGTGGACGGCGGGGTCGGACAGGCCGGCCTCGACCTCGGCGTACTCGGCCAGCAGCGGCGCCGCCGCCTGGGCGAGGGCCGCCTGGTGGTCGTCGGCCATCGGCTGCTCCTGAAGGTTTGGGCGGGGCGAACGGCTGAGCAGGACGAACGGCTGCGCAGGACGAACGGCTGAGCAGGACAAACGGCTGAGCAGGACAAACGGCTGCGGCGCCGACCCCCGCCGTCCGCCTGAGCAGGACGGCGAGGTCGACGCCGCGAGTGGAGCTAGTTGCCGGCCTTCTTGCCGTAGCGCTGCTCGAAGCGCGCCACACGACCGCCGGTGTCGAGGATCTTCTGCTTGCCGGTGTAGAAGGGGTGGCACTGGCTGCAGACGTCGGCGTGGATCTGGCCGGTGCGAGCCGTGCTACGGGTGACGAACGTGGAACCACAGGTGCAGGTGACCGTGGTCTCGACGTAGTCCGGGTGGATGCCGCTCTTCACGTGTGAACTCTTCTCTCGGTCGTTGTCACCGGGTCGGCTGGGCGAAGGTTTCGCGGCCGGGAACCGGTGACGCCCGTCCAGTGTGCCAGAACCGGGCCGTGTTGCTGGAACGACCCCGTGCCCGCCGTTCTTCCCGGTCAGCTGTGGCCGGAGTCCAGCGGGGACAGGTCGGCGGCCAGGTCTGCGGCGAGCTGCTGGGGCACCAGGGCCGAGACGTCCGGGGTCAGCGCCCGCCGACGCGGGATCACCACCCCGAACTGGGTGCCCCGGCCCGGCTCCGACGTCAGGGTCACCTGACCGCGGTGGGCGTCGACGATCCGGCGCACGATGCTCAGTCCCAGCCCGGTGCCCGGGATCTGGTTCTGGACGGCGTTGCTGGCCCGGTAGAACCGGTTGAACAGGTTGGCCTGGTCGACCTCGGGGATGCCGATCCCGGTGTCGGTGACCCGGATCCGCACCCACGGCTGGGTGTTGCCGTACTCGTCGGTGTGGGTGATCGGGTCGACCTCGATGCAGACCAGGCCGCCGGCCGGGGTGAACTTGACGGCGTTGTTGGCCAGGTTGAGCAGCACCCGCTCGATCTGGGTCTCGTCGCCGTCCAGCTCGACGGGCTCGGGCGGCACGCTCAGGGTGACGTTGACCTGGGCGCGGGCCGCCTGCGGCGCCAGGGCGCGCACCACCGACTCGGCGGCCGCCGCGACGTCGAAGGTGCGGGTCTCGAACCGCACCGCCCCGGACTCGATCCGGCCCAGGGTCAGCAGGTCCTCGATGAGGCCGCCGAGCCGGTTCACGTTGCGCCCGATCACGTCGAGCACCCGGCCGACGTGCGGCGGCAGGTCGGCCGCCTCGTCCTCGAGCAGCTCGACGTAGCCGCGGATCGAGGTGAGCGGGGTGCGCAGCTCGTGCGAGACCGTCGACAGGAAGTCGGTCTTCTGGCGGTCCAGGGCCTGCAGCCGGTCGAGCAGGTCGGCCTGGTGCTCGAACAGCAGGCTCTGCTCGAGGGCCCGGCCCAGGTCGGCGCACACCGACTGGACGGCGTGGCGCTGCAGCCGGCTGAACGGTCGCTGCTGGCAGGCCCCCAGGCTGATCACCGCGAGCACGTCGTCGGCCCCCGGCACCGGCGCCAGCAGCAGGCTGCACAGGTCGGGCATCTCGGCGTGGAACTGCTGCCACACCGGGTCGCTGCCCACCTCGGCCTCCTGGGCCGCCAGCAGCTCGATGTCGGGCACGTGGAAGATCTCGTTGCGGATCACCAGGTCCCGCAGCCACGGCAGGGTGACCGCGATGTCGAGCTCGGGCGGGGCCTGGTCGGGCATGCCGGGCCGGGTCCACTCGAACAGCTGCGGCTGCTGGCCCGGCCCCCACAGCCGGGGCAGGGTGCGCAGCCACACCCGGTCCACCTGCAGCGACTCCCCCAGCGCCCGCACCGCGGTGGCCAGCACCGAGCGCGGGTCGAGCTCGTGGCGGATCTGCTGGGAGATGTCACGGGCCACCATGACGATCTCGATGGCCTGCTGGTGCTCGGCGTGCAGCCGGGCGGTCTGCTCGGCCAGGGCGTTGGCGGCGACGGCCACCTGCACCAGCTCGCGCGGGCCGTCCTCGGGGGCACGGCTGCCCTGGTCGCCCGAGCTCCAGGCCTCCAGGGTGGCCCGCAGCCGTTCCAGCGGGGTGTGCAGCGACCGGACGGCGAGGAAGGTGACGACCCCACCGATCAGGGCGGCGGCGGCCAGCAGCAGCGACAGCATCAGCTGGGCCTGGCGGCGCAGCTGCTGGCTCTCGACGCGCACCTGCAGACCGTGGGTGGCGATCGTCTCGTAGGTGGCGGCGTTGCGGGTCTGGAACCGCGTGAAGTCGGCGTCCGCCTGCCGCTGCGCGGCCACGTCGCCCAACCCCTCGCCCTCGGCGACCGAGCGGGCGTAGCCGCCCAGCCAGGCCAGCGCCAGCTCGCGGTCCCGGGTGGTGTCGAGCTCGAGCCCCGAGGCATGGGCCTGCCCGGTGACCTCGGCCAGCAGCGACGGCACCGCGGCCAGCGCCGCCTCGCGGGTGCTCATGACCACCGGGTCCCGGCTGAGCCGGTACTTCTGGATGCCGGTGTCGGCGGCGACCATCAGCCGCATCACCTGCTCGTTGGCCGCCTCGGCCCGCGCGGCGGCGGTGAGCTGGTCGGTGCTGCCGGCCACCCGGGCCAGGGTGAGCAGGGCGAAGGAGCCGACGGCGCCGATCAGCACCAGCAGCACCAGGCAGACCCCCACCACCCGGCTGGTCAGGCTGCGCCCGCTCATCACGGCGCCTCCGTCGGTCCTGCCCCGACCGCAGGCTCCACCTCGGACACAGGCTGCACCTCGGACGCAGGCTGCACCTCGGACGTCGCACGGCGGGGCGCCGGAACCGGTGGCAGCACCGGACCGCCGGAGTCGCCGAACCCGGTGCGGGTCATGGTGCCCCACTCGTAGGCGCCGCCCCGGATCGCCCGCACCAGGCCGCGCACCCGCCACCAGGCGGTCAGCTGGCGGAACCACAGGTTCTCGACCACGGCCGAGACCAGCAGCAGGCCCAGGTCGCGCCAGCGGTGGTAGGTGTGGAAGGTGAACTCCTCGACGCACACCGCCGCCACCGAGACCAGGATCGCGTAGGCGTAGGCCACGAGCAGGAACACCCACACGTAGTGCATGTTCACGGTGCCGGTGAGGATTCCGAGCGGGACGGCGACGATGCCGGTCAGCTCGATCACGGGGGCGACGAGCTCGAAGGCCCAGAAGTACGGCACCATCACCAGGCCGATCCGGCCGTAGCGGGGATTGAAGGTCATGCCGCGGTAGGCCGTCAGCACCTGCCACAGGCCGCGGTGCCAGCGACGGCGCTGGCGACCCAGGACGGCGTGGGTCGGCGGCACCTCGGTCCACAGCACCGGCTCGGCCAGGAAGGTCACCCGGTAGTCGCGCTTGGCGCGGCGCATGTGCCGGTGGATGCGCATCACCAGCTCGAAGTCCTCACCCAGGCACTTGGGGTCCAGGCCGCCGACCTCCACCACCACGTCCCTGCGGAACAGCCCGAAGGCGCCCGAGATCAGCACCAGGCAGTCCAGGCTCGACCAGCCGGTGCGGCCCAGCAGGAACGCCCGCAGGTACTCCATCACCTGCACCCGCTCGACCCAGGTCCTGGGCATCCGGGCGTCGACGACGCGACCCGAGATCACGGTGCTGCCGTTGACCGCCCGGATCACCCCGCCGGTGGCGACGGTGCGGATCGGGTCGTCGACGAACGGCTGCGCCACCAGCAGCAACGCATCGGGCGACAGGATCGAGTCGGCGTCCACGATCGCGACCAGCGGGTAGCCCGCCAGGTTGATCCCGACGTTGAGGGAGTCCGAGCGTCCGGAGTTGGCCTTGCGCACCACGAGCAGCTCGGTGCGGCCGTCGACCGGCACCCAGACCTCGGTGGCCTTCTGCACCGAGGGCAGGTGGTCGGGCACGACCCGGCTGACCTGCACCAGGTCGAACGCCGCCGCCAGCTGGGCGAACGTGCCGTCGGTGCTGCCGTCGTCCACCACGATCACCTCGTGGCGGGGGTAGCGCAGCGACAGCATCGCCCGGACCGACTCGACGATGACGACCTCTTCGTTGAACGCGGCCACCACCACGCTGACCGGCTCGGTCAGCGGCGAGGCGATCAGGTCCTCGCGGGCGACCAGGCCCTGGCGGCGGGTGTCGCGCGCGAACTGGACCGCGGCCAGCACGATGAGCATCAGGTAGGACGAGTTGATCATCAGGAAGTAGACGAAGACCGGGGTGCTGGTCCAGTCGAAGTAGGTGACCATCGCGTCGTGCAGCCAGGGCGGGGTGGGGATCATGCCGGCCCTCCGAGGGTGCGCACGTCCACGGTCCGGTGGACCGCGCGGGGCGGCGGGACGGCGGCAGCCGGACCGGGCGGGGCCGCAGCAGGACCGGGCGGGGCCGAAGCAGACCGGCACGGCGGCAGGACCGGGCGGGACGGCGGCAGCCACGCCGGGCGAGCGGGTCGGGGCGGCCGGGCGCTCGGTGCGCCCGCCCTCGCGCAGCGCGATCGCGCGGATGGTCTCGTGGGCCATCGGGACGTCCTCCATGGCCAGGGTCAGCAGGGCCGCCATGCCGGCGGGACCGTGCTCGGTCAGCGAGCGGCAGGCCGCCCGGGCCACCTCGAGGCGTGGGCTGCGGGCGACCTGGGTGACGGCGGTGACCGAGGCGGGGTCGCCCAGACCGCCCAGCCCCTCGGCGGCGGCGATCACCAGGGCCGGGTCCGGGCTGGCCAGGGCCTCACGCAGCACCGCCGCGGCCGCGGGCATGCCGAGCCGGCCCAGGGCACGGGCTGCGCGGGGCTTCAGCTCGCGGACGGGGTCGGCCGCGACCATCCGGCTCAGCGCCTCGGTGGCACCGTAGGCACCGACCAGGCCGGCGATGTCGGCCGCGACGCTGCGACGCACCGCCTCGGGCGAGGACAGCGCCCGCACGATCGCCGGGTGGGCCGCGGCCCCGATCCGCAGCACGGCGTCCGCGGCCACCCTGGGCGGCAGACCGCGCGGCCCCACCACGGCGGTGAGCAGCGCGTCGGCGGCGACCGGATCGGCGATGGTGCCCAGCCCACGGGCCGCGATCTGACGCACCTGGGGGTCCTCGTCGCCCAGCAGCTGCAGCAGCCGGGGCAGCGCGAAGTCGACTCCGGTCACGCCCAGCAGGTGGGCGCCGCGGGCCCGGCGCAGCGCCGAGCGGTGGTAGGTGTCACGTTCGGCGCGGGCCAGCACCCCGCGCCGGGACAGCACCGAGACCACGGAGTCATGGGTGTCGCCCCGCAGCTTGGGCAGCAGTGCCACCACCGAGGGCGCCACCGCCCGCCAGGTGGGCTCGTCGAGGGCCAGCAGCGGGGCGATCGCCTGCTCGAGCTCGTCGTCCTCGGCCACCGCCAGAGCCATCAGCAGGGGCCGGATCGGCTCGACGCGCGCCGTCCGGCGGGCCTCGACCCGTCGCCGGCGGGTGCGCTCGCCCACCGTCAGCACGACGACGACCATGACCACCGCCGCGATCACCAGCAGCGCGACACTCAGCACCCCGGCGGGGTTGTGGACGAACGAGGGCTCCCCGAGCCCGGCGGTCACGTCCCGGTCCGGGCCAGCACCGCCTGGACCCGGCTCATGAGCTCGCGGGGGCTGAACGGCTTGACGACGTAGTCGTCGATCCCGGCCGCGAAGCCGGCCTCGACGTCGCTCTCCTGGGCCCGCGCGGTCAGCAGGATGATCGGCAGCCCGGCGGTCTCGGGGTCGGCCCGCAACCGGCGGGTCAGGTCGAGGCCGGTCAGGCCGGGCATCATCACGTCGAGCACGGCCAGGGCCGGTCGCTCGGCGGTGATCATCGCCAGGGCCTCGGCGCCGTCGGCGGCCTGAGCCACCTGGTAGCCGCCCTGCTCGAGCTTGAAGGCGACCAGCTCACGGATGTCGCGGTCGTCGTCGGCCACGACCAGTCGGATCGCTTGCGCCATGCTCGGTCTCCTCGCGCGGGTGGCCGGTCACCGGCCGCGCGAGGAGACCGTGATGACTAGTCGTCCTCGCCGCGTCCCAGGACCGGCGTGGTCTTCTGTACCTGCATGAGGAACTCGGCATTCGAGCGGGTTTCCTTGAGCTTGGACAGCAGCAGCTCGATCGACTGCTGGGCGTCCAGGGCGGTCAGCACCCGGCGCAGCTTCCACATCACGGCGAGCTCGTCGCGGCCGAGCAGGATCTCCTCGCGGCGGGTGCCCGAGGGGTTGACGTCGACGGCCGGGAAGATGCGCTTGTCGGCCAGCTGGCGCGACAGTCGCAGCTCCATGTTGCCGGTGCCCTTGAACTCCTCGAAGATGACCTCGTCCATCTTGGAGCCGGTCTCGACCAGCGCCGTGGCCAGGATCGTCAACGAGCCGCCGTGCTCGATGTTGCGGGCCGCGCCGAAGAACCGCTTGGGCGGGTACAGCGCGCTCGAGTCGACACCACCGGACAGGATCCGGCCCGAGGCCGGCGCCGCCAGGTTGTAGGCCCGGCCCAGGCGGGTGATCGAGTCGAGCAGGACGACGACGTCGTGGCCCAGCTCGACCAGGCGCTTGGCCCGCTCGATCGCCAGCTCGGCGACCGTGGTGTGGTCGTCGGCGGGACGGTCGAAGGTGGAGGCGATGACCTCACCCTTGACCGTGCGCTGCATGTCGGTGACCTCTTCGGGCCGCTCGTCGACCAGCACGACCATGAGGTGACACTCGGGGTTGTTCTGCGAGATCGCGTTCGCGATGGCCTGCAGCACGAGCGTCTTGCCGGCCTTGGGCGGGGAGACGATCAGCCCCCGCTGGCCCTTGCCGATCGGGGTGACCAGGTCGATGATCCGGGTGATCATCACGTTGGGCTCGGTCTCGAGCCGCAGCCGCTCCTGCGGGTAGAGCGGGGTCAGCTTGCCGAACTCGGGGCGGTTGCGGGCCTCGTCGGGGCTGGCCCCGTTGACCTGGTCGATGCGGACCAGGGCGTTGAACTTCTGCCGAGCCGGCAGCTGCTCGCCCTCACGCATCTGGCGGACGGCGCCGACCAGGGCGTCCCCTTTGCGCAGGCCGTACTTCTTGACCTGCCCGAGCGCGACGTAGATGTCGGCCGGGCCGGGCAGGTAGCCCGAGGTGCGCAGGAAGGCGTAGTTGTCGAGCAGGTCGAGGATGCCGGCGACCGGCAGCAGGACGTCGTCCTCGCCGACCTCGATGTCGTCGACGACCCCGCCCGGCACGCCCACGGCGCCGTCACGGGGGCGACGCTTGCGGTCGCGGAAGCGTCCGCGCCGACGACGGCCATGACCGTCGCCGTCCTCGTCGTCGTCGAGGCTGCCCTGCGGGCCGGTGCCCTGGGCGCCGCTCGGCACGTTCTGGTGCTGGCCGTCGCGCGACCGAACCTCACGCACCTGGCCGTCACGGCTCTGCACGTCGCGGCTCTGCACGTCGCGGGCCTGCACGTCGCGGCTCTGCACCTCACGGGCCTGGCCGTCACGGCTCTGCACGTCGCGGGCCTGCACGTCGCGGGCCTCGCCGTCACGCGGCTGGCCCTCGCGGGCCTGGCCGTCACGCGGCGGGCGCCCCCGACGACGACCGGCGAAGGCCTCGCCGTCGCGACCGTTCTGGCCGTTCCGGCCGTCGTGGTCCGCGGCGGTGTCGCTGCCCACGTCGGTGGTGTCACTGCTCGCGGTGTCACTGCTCGCGGTGTCACTGCTCGCGGTGTCACTGCTCGCGGTGTCACTGCTCGCGGTGTCACTGCTCGCGGTGTCACTGCTCGCGGTGTCACTGCTCGCTGAGTCGCTGCTCGTGGTGCTGTTGCTCGTGGTGCCGCGGCCGGCTGTGCCGGTCGCGGGGTCGTCGAGCTGCAGCGACTGCTGCGCGGCTGACCCGTTGCGGGCGGCGGGCGCCTCGACGACCGCAGCCGCCCTCGACTCGGCCTTGGGGGCACCGGAGCCGGAGGCGCCGGGCAGCTGACTCTGATGGGCGCCGATGGCCTGCAGCAGGTCGGACTTGCGCATCCGCGCAGTCCCGGACAGGCCGAGCGCGACGGCAATCTCCTGCAGCTGCACCAGTCGGAGCGCAGCGAGGTTGCCGGTGGAGCCGCCTGCGGCCGTGGCCGTGGCGATCTCGGACGTTTCGGTCACTCAGGTTTCCTTTCCCCTTCCGCCCGTTGCTGCGGGGGAAGCGGGGTCGACGTCCGGGTTCGTTCCCGGACCGTAGGATCCGCGCGCCGGTCGGCCTCGCAGCCCGAAAGGACCTCGAGGCGGAACCGGTGGATCGCGGTGACATTGCCGACGGGGGTTTCTCACAATGACCAGCCCGTAGCAGTCATCTCACTCTAGCACCGTGTGACGGCATCGCCAGCGGAGGCCGACCCAGGTCAACCCTCAGTAGGCGGCCGACCGTCAGCACCGCCGTCAGCACCGCCGTCACCGCTGCCATCGGCACGTACCGAGGTGGTCTGGAGTCGATGGGTGCCGAGCAGGTCGACGGCCACCGGGTGCACCCGCCAGGGCCCCAGCGCGCCGTCGGCCAGCACCCCGGCCACCACGACCGCCGGGTCCGCGACGGCGTCGGCGTCACCGAGCACGAGAACGCTCGGTCCGGCTCCGGAGATCACCGCGGCGACACCGCGCGCCCGCACCGCGGTCATCAGTGCCGCACTCGCCGGCATCGCCGGGGCCCGTTGAGCCTGGTGCAGCCGGTCCTCGGTGGCCACCAGCAGCAGCTCGGGCCGGGCGGTCATGGCCTGCACCAGCAACGCCGACCGTCCGGCGTTGAAGGCGGCGTCGGCGTGGGCCACGGTCACCGGCAGCATGGCCCGGGCCCGCGAGGTGGCGAGCTCGACGTCGGGGACGCAGACCACGGCCCGCACCCGCAGGTCGACCGGCAGCCGCACCACCCCCGCCCGGCGCACCGTGCCGGCACCGCCGGCCATGGGGTGGGTCGGGTCCTCGTCGTCGAACCAGGCGATCGTGAAGCCGCCGTACAGCGCCGCCGAGGCGTTGTCGGGGTGACCCTCGGCGGTGGCCGCGAGGTCGTACACCGCCTGGTCGTCGAGCCGACTCGGGTCGGCCAACAATCCCTGCGCCAGAACGAGTCCCACGGCGATCGCGGCCGCCGACGACCCCAGCCCGCGACCGTGCGGGATCGCGTTGCGGCAGGTCAGGACCAGCGCCGGCTGCCCGGCGCCGGCATGGGCCAGGCCCGACCGCAACGACCGGACGACGAGGTGGCTCTCGTCCAGCGGGACGCCGTCGGCGCCCTCGCCCGAGACTCGGACCTCGACCCCGGGCGCACCGGACCCTTGCGCACCGGACCCTGGCGCACCGGACCCTGGAGCACCGGACCAGTCGGTCCGGTGCGTGCCACCGGCCGTGCCGGGCGGCCCGGCGATGACCGTGACCTCGTCGTACAGGGCCAGGGCCAGGCCGAGGGTGTCGAAGCCGGGCCCCAGGTTGGCGCTGGACGCCGGGGTCCGGGCCGTCACCGGCACCCCCAGCCGCACTCCCGCGAGCACGTCGGGCCGGACGGCGGCGACCGGCGGCGCCGCGGCTACCTGCTCCATGTCAGTCCAGGCCCAGCGCGCCGGCGATGCTGACCACGTCGACGCTGATCCGCTGCGGCGTCACCTCGGCCCCGTCGGCGGTGCGCAGCGCCCACTGCGGGTCCTTCAACCCGTGCCCGGTGACGGTGACCACGACCCGCTGACCCTCGGCCAGCTGCCCGGCGGCGTGTCGTTGCAGCAGCCCGGCCACCCCGGCCGCCGACGCCGGCTCGACGAAGACGCCGTCGCCCGCCGAGAGCAGCCGGTGCGCCGCCAGGATCTGCTCGTCGGTGACCGACTCGATCACCCCGCCACTCTCGTCCCGGGCCGCCAGCGCCTGCGACCACGAGGCAGGGTTGCCGATCCGGATCGCGGTGGCGATGGTCTCGGGCTCGTCGACCGGGTGGCCGAGCACGATGGGGGCCGCCCCTGCCGCCTGGAAGCCCCAGAGCCGGGGCCGCTGGGAGGCCACGACCGGCAGCGCGGCGCCGGTGGGTGCGGTCTGCGCGCTCGCGTACTCGACGTAGCCCTTCCAGTAGGCGGTGATGTTGCCGGCATTGCCGACCGGCAGGCAGTGGATGTCGGGAGCGTCGCCG
This sequence comes from uncultured Actinomycetota bacterium, assembly GCA_963738495.1. Lineage (GTDB taxonomy): Bacteria > Actinomycetota > Actinomycetes > Actinomycetales > Kineosporiaceae > CAVTWW01. The sequence continues at coordinate 337,011 of CAVTWW010000007.1, read as the reverse complement.
AGGGCGTCGACGATCTCGAACGCGGCGGTCTTCTGGCCCTCGATGCGGGCCGGGTTCACCGAGTTGACCAGCTCGACCGGGTAGGCCTCGGCCAGCTTGCGGGCCACCGTCAGGCAGTCGTCGAAGTTGCCGTCGACCTGCAGCAGCTTGGCGCCGTGGGCCACCGCCTGGCTCAGCTTGCCCATCGCGATCTTGCCGTCCGGCACCAGCACCGCGCACGTCATGCCGGCGGCGGCGGCGTAGGCCGCGGCCGAGGCCGAGGTGTTGCCGGTCGAGGCGCAGATGACGACCTTGGCGCCGGCGGCGGCCGCGACCGAGATCGCCGTGGTCATGCCGCGGTCCTTGAAGGACCCGGTGGGGTTGATGCCCTCGACCTTGAGCCAGACCCGGCACCCGGTGCGTTCGCTGAGCCGGCGCGCGTACGTCAGCGGGGTGCCGCCCTCGCCCAGGGTCACCGCCGGGGCGGTGCCGGTCAACGGCAGCCGCTGCCGGTACTCCTCGATCACGCCACGCCACTGGTGGGCCATCAGAACGCCATCCCTGTCAGTCTCCTTCGACCCGCATCACGCTGGCGACCGCCTCGACGCTGTCGAGCGCGGCCAGGTCTTCGACGGTCGCCGCGAGGGCGGCGTCCGGGGCGGTGTGGGTGACCACGACCAGGGACGCCCGGCCGGCGCCCTCCCGGCCGGCGGCGCCCTCACGGCCGGCCTCGTCACGGGTGGCCACGTGCTGCTGCTGGCGGACCGTCTCGATCGAGACGTCGTGGCGGGCGAAGACGGCCGCCACCTGGGCCAGCACCCCCGGCCGGTCGGCGACGTCGAGGCTGATGTGGTAGCGCGTGGGCACCTGCCCCATCGGGACGATCGGGCAGGTCGGCGTGGGCCGACTCCACCGGGCCGCGGCCCTGGTTGACCCGGTTGCGGGCCAGGGTCACCAGGTCGCCCAGAACCGCACTGCGCAGTGGGGACCCCGCCGGCGCCGCGGCCGTAGAACATCAGCTCGCCGGCCGCCTCCGCCTCGACGAAGACCGCGTTGTAGGCCTCGCGCACGCTCGCCAACGGGTGGCTCGCCGGGATCATCGCCGGGTGCACCCGCACCGAGACCACCTCGCCGTCCGGGGTGTCGGTGCGCTCGCAGATGGCCAGCAGCTTGACGACCGAGCCCATCGCCCGGGCCCCGGCGACGTCGGCCGCGGTGACCGCGGTGATGCCCTCGCGGTGGACGTCGGCGGCCTTGACGCGGGTGTGGAAGGCCAGGCTGGCCAGGATCGCCGCCTTGGCGGCGGCGTCGAAGCCCTCGACGTCGGCGGTCGGGTCGGCCTCGGCGTAGCCGAGCTCCTGCGCCTGGGCGACCGCCTCGGCGAAGCCCAGGCCGAGGGTGTCCATCTTGTCGAGGATGTAGTTGGTGGTGCCGTTGACGATGCCCAGCACCCGGCGCACCCGGTCCCCGGCGAGCGACTCGCGCAGCGGACGCAGCAGCGGGATCGCGCCGGCCACCGCGGCCTCGAAGTACAGGTCGACGCCGTGCTCACGGGCCGCGTCGTAGAGCGTGGGCCCGTCCTCGGCCAGCAGCGCCTTGTTGGCGGTGACCACCCCGGCCCCCCCGGCCATGGCCGCCAGGATCAGGGTGCGGGCCGGCTCGATGCCGCCGATCACCTCGACGACGATGTCGGCGTCCTCGACCAGCGGCCGACGTCGGTGGTGAACAGCTCGGCCGGCAGGTCGAGGCCGCGGCCCCGACCGAGCCGACGCACCCCGATGCCGACCAGCTCGATCGGCGCGCCGGCCCGGCGCGAGAGCTCGTCCGCGTCGCGGGTCAGCAGCCGGGCCACCTCGGTGCCCACGACGCCGCAGCCGAGCAGCGCGACCTTCAACGGCTCCACGCCGATCTCCTCCTGGTTGACGAACCGGTGCACCGAACCATCATCGGCGCGCAGCGACATCGGTGCGGGTCATCCGACGTCCAGGCCGAGCAGGTCGTCCTCGGTCTCGCGCCGGATCACGACCGACACGACGCCGTCCCGCACCGACAGCACCGGGGGGCGGGGCACGTGGTTGTACTGGCTCGACATGCTGCGGCAGTAGGCGCCGGTAGCGGGGACGGCGAGCAGGTCGCCGCGCCCGACGTCGCCGGGCAGGAACTCGTCGCGCACCACGATGTCGCCGCTCTCGCAGTGCTTTCCGACCACCCGGGCCAGCACCGCCGGTGCCTGGGAGGCGCGCGAGGCGATCGTGCACGAGTAGTCGGCGTCGTAGAGGGCGGTGCGGATGTTGTCGCTCATGCCGCCGTCGACCGCGACGTAGCGCCGGACGGCGTGGTGGTCCAGCGGCACGTCCTTGACCGTGCCGACGGTGTAGAGGGTCAGGGTGCTCGGCCCCGCGATCGCCCGGCCGGGCTCGACCGAGACCCGCGGCACCGCCACCCCGGCGGCGGCGCACTCCCGCTCGACGATCGTGGCCAGCCCCTTGGCCAGCGCCGCCGGCTCGAGCGGGTCGTGCTCACTGGTGTAGGCGATGCCGAAGCCGCCGCCGAGGTCGAGCTCGGGCAGCTCGACGCCGTGCTCACGGGCCACCTGCGCGTGCAGGCCGACCAGGCGGCGCGCGGCCACCTCGAACCCCTCGGTGTCGAAGATCTGCGAGCCGATGTGGCTGTGCAGTCCCAGCAGTCGCAGGGACGGCAGCTCCAGGGCCCGGCGGACGGCGGCCGCGGCGAGGCCCTCGGACAGCGAGAGCCCGAACTTCTGGTCCTCGTGGGCGGTCGCGATGTACTCGTGGGTGTGGGCCTCGACGCCCACCGTGACCCGCAGCATGACCGGGGCCCGCACCCCGAGGCGGTCCGCGATCGCGGCGATCCGGTCGAGCTCCTCGAGGGAGTCGGCGATGATCCGGCCGATGCCCGCCGACAGCGCCCGCTCGAGCTCGTGGTCGCTCTTGTTGTTGCCGTGCAACCCGATCCGCTCCGGCGGCATGCCGCCGCGCAGCGCCACCGCCAGCTCGCCGCCGGTGCAGACGTCGAGGCTGAGCCCGTCGGCCGCCAGCCACCGCACGACCGCGGTGGACAGGAACGCCTTGCCGGCGTAGTAGACCTGCCCGGCGGGGAAGCTGTCGGCGAAGGCGTCCCGGTAGGCCACCGCCCGCGAGCGGAAGTCGGCCTCGTCGAGCACGTACGCGGGGGTGGCGTGCTCGGCCACGAGGTCGCGGACGTCGACGCCGCCGACCCGCAGCGCGCCGTCGGCCTCGCCGCGGCGCACGGTGCGCGACCACAGCAGCGGCAGCAGCTCGTTCACCTCGGCCGGGGGCCGCAGCCAGTTGGGCACGGTGGCGACCCCGCCGTAGCCGGGGGAATGCAGGGCGCCCGCCTCGTGGGAGCTCACAGGGTCACCTCCGTTGCGAGCACAAGGTCACATCCGTTCCGGTGCACTGCGTCACATCCGCTCCGGGGCGCTGACGCCCAGCAGGTCCAGTCCGTTGGCGAGCACGGTGCGGGTGGCCTCGGCCAGCCACAACCGGGTGCGGTGCAGGTCCTCGACCGGGTCGTCGCCGCGCGGGGTGACCCGGCAGGCGTCGTACCACTTGTGGAAGTGCCCGGCGAGCTCCTCCAGGTAGCGGGCCACCCGGTGCGGCTCCCGCAGCTCGGCGGCCTGGGCGACCACCCGGGGAAACTCCCCCAGTGCCGCGAGCAGCACCGACTCGGTGTCGTGGGTCAGCAGGGACGCGTCGAAGGCGTCGGCCATCCGCACCCCGGCGGCCTCGGCGTTGCGCACCACCCCGGTGATCCGGGCGTGCGCGTACTGCACGTAGTACACCGGGTTGTCGTTGCTGTGCCTGGTCAGCAGGTCGAGGTCGATGTCGATCGAGGAGTCCGCCGAGGACCGCACCAGGGCGTAACGGGCCGCGTCCACCCCGACCGCCTCGACCAGGTCCTCCAGGGTGACCACGGTCCCGGCCCGCTTGCTCATGCGCATCGGCTGCCCGTCACGCACCAGGTTGACCATCTGCCCGATCAGGATCTCGAGGTTGACGTGCGGCACGTCGCCGAAGGCCGCGCACATCGCCATCATGCGGCCGATGTAGCCGTGGTGGTCGGCGCCCAGCATGATCACTACCCGGTCGAAGCCGCGCTCGCGCTTGTCGAGGTAGTAGGCCAGGTCACCGGCGATGTAGGCGGCCTGACCGTCGCTCTTGATCACCACCCGGTCCTTGTCGTCGCCGAAGTCGGTGGTGCGCAGCCAGGTGGCGCCGTCCTTTTCGTAGATGCGGCCCAGCTCACGCAGCCGGGCGACCGCGCGGTCGACGGCGCCCGAGGTGTAGAGGTCGTTCTCGTGGAAGAAGACGTCGAAGTCGGCCCCGAAGTCGTGCAGCGAGACCTTGATCTCGGCGAACATCAGCTCGACGCCCCGGGACCGGAACACCTCCTGAGCCTGCTCGTCCGGCAGCGACAGCGGGTCCGGCTCGCCGTCCGCCGCCACGTCAGCCAGCACCGCGGCAGCGATCTCGTCGATGTAGAGGCCGCCGTAGCCGTCCTCGGGAGTGGGCTCGCCCTTGGCCCGCGCCAGCAGCGAGCGCGCGAACCGGTCGATCTGGGCGCCGTGGTCGTTGAAGTAGTACTCGCGACCGACCTCGGCGCCGGCGGCCTTCAGGATCCGGGCCAGGGAGTCCCCCACCGCGGCCCAACGGGTGCCGCCGAGGTGCATCGGCCCGGTCGGGTTGGCCGAGACGAACTCGAGGTTCACCTTCTGGCCGGCCAGCCCCGCGCTGCGTCCGTAGCCCTCGCCGGCGTCGACGATCGTGCGGGCCAGCTCGCCTGCGGCGGCGGCGTCCAGGGTGATGTTGAGGAAGCCGGGACCGGCGACGTCCACCGCCTTGACACCGGCCACCGCCCGCAGCCCGGAGGCGACGAGCTCGGCCACCTCGCGGGGCGGGCGACCGGCGGCCTTGGCCACCTGCAGCGCCACGTTGGTGGCCCAGTCCCCGTGCTCACGCTGGCGCGGCCGCTCGACCCGCACCTCCTCGGGGACGACGACCGCGAGGTCGCCGGCGTCCACTGCGGCCTGCAGGCAGGCACGGACGGCGGCGCTGAGCTGCTCGGGGGTCACCGCGCAAGGGTACCGACCCCACCCGGGCCTCTTGCGACGCCATTACCCGGCGACCGCCGCCGTCGCCCTTCCCGACGAGGCCGCCGTCGCCCTTCCCGGCTACGGCCTCTGTCGCCTCTTCCCGGCGACGGCCGTTTTCGCCGCTTGCCCGACCATGGCTGCCGTCGTCGTCGTTCGGGGCCGGGCCGGACCCCGGCAGGGCCTCCGTGTGGCCGCCGAGGCACGGACGCCCCGCGATTCATGATCGTCACCGGACCTGCGGCGGTTGTCGGGCGTGTGTGAAGCCGTGTGTGAAGCCGATCAGGTGTGATCACCCCGAATCGGCTTCACACACGGCTTCACACACCCGGCTTGACACCCAATCCACTGTTCAAACACGGCTTCACACCCCACGGTCCACACACGGCTTCGGCGTGGCCAGGTTCGGTATGGGCGGTACTGGCGGTCGGCGGTCGGCGGTCGGCGTCGGCCTCGCGGTCCGCGACCGGCGATCGGCGACCCTGGGCGGTCAGAAGTCGCCGGCGTCCTCGCGCAGGGCGGTCAGGACGGCGACCAACGCGGGCGCCTGCACTTCAGACAGTCCCGGCCGTTCGAAGACCTGCCGGTTGAGGTCGTCGGTGGCGGCCAGGGCCAGCTCGCGGCCGGCGTCGGTGATCTCGGCCAAGGTGGTGCGGCGGTCACCCGGGTGCGGCCGGCGCACCACCAGCTGCTGCAGCTCGAGCCGGTCGATCGCGTTCGTCAGGCTCGAGGGGTGCACCTGCAGCCGGGCTCCCAGTCGTGACAGCGGCATCGCGCCGGTGCGGCTGAACACCAGCACCATCAGCACCTCGTAGCGCGAGAACGTCAGCTCGTGGGGGCGCAGCACCTGCTCGACACGGGCCAGGTAGATCTGCTGGGCCCGCATCACCGAGGTGACCGCGGCCATGCCGCCGGCGGCCGCCGTCCAGCCGTGGGCCTGCCACTGCCGGGCGGCCTCGGCCACCGGGTCGAACGCCAGCGCGTTGGTCGCCCGGGTGCCGCCGGTGGCGCCGGTCTGTCGCGACGAGCCGCTCACATCGACCTCCGGTACTGCCCCCCGACCTCGAAGAAGGCCTGGGTGATCTGTCCGAGCGAACATACCCGGACGGCGGCCATCAGCTCGGCGAAGGTGTTGCCGCCCTCGGCCGCCACCCGGCGCAGCCGCTCCAGCGCGGCGGGCGCCTCGTCGGCGTGGGCCGTGGTGAACTCGGACAGGCGGCGCAGCTGGGACTGCTTCTCGGCCTCGGTGCCGCGGGCCAGCGCCATCGCCGGGGCGCCCTCGCCGCCGTCGTGGCCGTGGCCGTGGCCGTCCGGCAGCGGCGCCAGGAAGGTGTTGACCCCGACGATCGGCAGGCTGCCGTCGTTCTTGCGCTGCTCGTAGGCCATCGACTCGTCCTGGATCCGGCCGCGCTGGTAGCCGGTCTCCATGGCGCCGAGCACCCCGCCCCGGTCCGAGATCCGCTCGAACTCGGCCAGCACCGCCGCCTCGACCAGGTCGGTCAGCTCGCTGACGAGGTAGGAGCCCTGCATCGGGTTCTCGCACCCGGCGGGCCCCCACTCCTGCTCGATGATCATCTGGATGGCCAGCGCGCGGCGCACCGACTGCTCGGACGGCGTGGTCACCGCCTCGTCATAGGCGTTGGTGTGCAACGAGTTCGCGTTGTCGTAGACGGCGCACAGCGCCTGCAGCGTGGTGCGGATGTCGTTGAAGTCCATCTCCTGCGCGTGCAGCGACCGCCCCGACGTCTGCACGTGGTACTTCAGCTTCTGCGACCGCTCCCCCGCTCCGTAGCGCTCGCGCATCGCGACCGCCCAGATCCGGCGAGCCACCCGGCCGATGACGGTGTACTCGGCGTCCATGCCGTTGCTGAAGAAGAACGACAGGTTGGGGGCGAAGTCGTCGACCGCCATACCGCGGGCCAGGTAGGCCTCGACGTAGGTGAAGGCGTTGGACAGCGTGAAGGCCAGCTGGCTGATGGGGTTCGCCCCGGCCTCGGCGATGTGGTAGCCGCTGATGGAGGCCGAGTAGAAGTTGCGCACCCCGTTGTCGATGAAGAACTGCTGGACGTCGGCCATGCACCGCAGCGCGAACTCGGTCGAGAAGATGCAGGTGTTCTGCCCCTGGTCCTCCTTGAGGATGTCGGCCTGCACGGTGCCCCGCACCGTCGCCAGGGTGCGGGCCCGCAGCACGTCGTCCTCACCGGCGTCGGGGGCCCGGCCGTGCTCGGCCCGGAAGAGCGCGGCCTGCTGGTCGATCGCCGCGTTGAGGAACATCGCCAGGATCGTGGGCGCCGGCCCGTTGATGGTCATCGAGACCGAGGTCGTGGGCGAGCACAGGTCGAAACCGGCGTACAGGTCACGCATGTCGTCCAAGGTCGCCACCGACACCCCCGAGGTGCCGACCTTGCCGTAGACGTCGGGGCGTGACGACGGTTCCCGACCGTAGAGGGTCACCGAGTCGAACGCGGTCGACAGTCGGGTGGCCGGCTGCCCGGCCGACAGCAGGTGGAACCGGCGGTTGGTGCGGGCCGGGTCGCCCTCGCCCGCGAACATGCGCGCCGGCGCCTCGTCGTCCCGCGAGAGCGGGAAGACCCCTGCGGTGTAGGGGAACTCACCGGGCAGGTGCTCGCCGCGCAGGTAGGGCACCAGGTCGGCGGCCGACCGGGTGCGGGGCAGCGCCACGCGCGGCAGCGACGACCCCGACAAGGTCAGGCGCCGCAGCGGAACCCGCAGCTCGCGCCCCCGCACCTCGTAGCTGAGCTCCTCGCCCGAGTACCGGGCCACGGTGGCCGGCCACTGGTCCAGAGCCTGCCGGGTGCGCTCGTCGAGCTCGCCGTCCGCCGCGTCACGCAGCCGCTGCAACGCCGCGACCGCGGCTGCGGACGCCGTCCCGTCGGCCTCGGACTCGGCCTCGGCACACCGTCCCGTCGGACTCGGCTAGGGCGGCCAGGGCGGTGTCCAGGTGCTCGCGGCGCCGTGCCGCCTCGGCGAGCCGCTCGGTGTCGGCGTGGTAGTCGCGCACCGCCTCGGCGATCTCGGCCAGGTAGCGCTCCCGGGCCGCCGGAACCACCGGGTCGGCCTTCGAGGAGACCTTGCCGGACGCCGGGGCGGTCAGGGTTCCGTCGCCCGCCGGCAGTCCCTTGGCCACGAGCAGGTCGCGCAGGTACAGGTAGAGCGCGGTGACGCCGTCGTCGTTGAACCGGGCCGCACTGGTGCCGAAGACCGGCTGGTCCTGCCAGGGACGACCGAACTCGCCCCGGTTGCGGGCCAGCTGCCGACCGACGTCGCGCAGGGCGTCGCCACCGCCGCGCCGCTCCACCTTGTTGATCGCCACCGCGTCGGCGCTGTCCAGCATGTCGATCTTCTCGAGCTGGCTGGCGGCACCGAACTCGGGCGTCATCACGTACAGGGCCACGTCCACCCGACCGACGATCCCGGCGTCGCCCTGGCCGATGCCGGGGGTCTCGACGACGACCAGGTCGTACCCGGCCGCCTTGACCGCCGCGACGACGTCGTCCAGGTGGTCGGGCAGCTCACCGACCGCGCCGCGGGTGGCCAGCGAGCGGAAGAAGGTGACGCCGCCCCCCAGGGCGTTCATGCGGATCCGGTCGCCCAGCAGGGCGCCGCCGCTGCGGCGGCGGGTGGGGTCGACCGCGAGCACCGCGATCCGCAGCTTGTCCTGCTGGTCGACCCGGAACCGACGGACCAGCTCGTCGGTCAGCGAGCTCTTGCCCGACCCTCCGGTACCGGTCACGCCGAGCACCGGCACCGGGCGGGCGGCCGCAGCGGCGCGTAGCCCTGCCACCAGCTCGGCACTGCCGCAGCCGTTCTCGAGCACCGTGACGGCCCGCGCCAGGGCCGCCTGGTCACCGGACAGGACGGCGTCCAGGGACGGCGGCGCCGCGGTCAGGTCGACGTCGCAGGCCGCGACCATGGTGTTGACCATGCCGGCCAGCCCCAGGCGCTGCCCGTCCTGCGGCGAGAAGATGCGCACCCCACGGTCGGACAGCTCGGCGATCTCGGAGGGCACGATCACCCCGCCACCCCCGCCGAAGACCTGCACGTGGCCGGCGCCACGCTCGCGCAGCGCCTCGACCAGGTAGCCGAAGTACTCCAGGTGGCCGCCCTGGTAGGAACTGACCGCCACGCCCTGCACGTCCTCCTGCAGCGCGGCCTCGACGACCTCGTCGACCGACCGGTCGTGCCCCAGGTGGATCACCTCGCAGCCCTGCGACTGCAGGATCCGGCGCATGATCGTGATCGAGGCGTCGTGACCGTCGAAGAGGCTGGCCGCGGTCACCACCCGGACCGGATGGACCGGCCGGTGCAGCGGAACGGGCTGAGGGAGCGCTGGCTGGGACTGGCTCATGGGTCCACCTCGGAGAGCGCCGGACGATCGGCGACGAAACTTCGTCCTCCAATACTCGGATGTCAAAGTAATTAGGTCAAGCCGTAGGGTCGGCCCATGTCGCCCGTCGAGCCCCACCTCCGCGCTCCCCTGTCGAGCCCGCCCGACCCCGGGAACGGACCGGTGGCGGACCCGCTGCTGGAGTACCTGCTGGACGACGCCGTCCTGCTGGGCCCCGATCGCACGACCCCGGCCGCGGTGGCCGAGGCCGTCCAGGGGCACCGCGACCGGCTGCGGGGCGAGTACGCCCACCTGCTGGGCCCGCTGCTGGTGCCGGCCGACCGGGTGGAGGCCTTCGCCGCCGCCCTGACCGCCGACGACGACGCGCTGCGGGTGCTGCTGGTCTGCTCCGACGGCAGCGAGGTGGGGCGCACCCGGCTGCGGGCGGCCCGGGACCTGCTCGCCGAGGACGAGCGGGTCGAGATCGTCGGCGTCCGGATCGGGGTGCCGCCCGGACCGCCGGCCATGATGACCGCGGTCCTGCTGACCCTGCTCGACTTCACGGTGCCGGCCTGGATCGAGGTGACCGCCGGACCGGACGCGTCGGAGGTGCTGCGCGGGGTGGCGACGGACGGCGCCGAGGAGATCACCCTGGTGGCCACCGGCGAGGACGACGACCCGGCGCTGGCCGACCTCGTGCGGCTGGTGCTGGACGACGACCAGGCCTTCCGGGTGACCCCGGGGGCGCCGGTCGCCCTGGTGCGCCGCGACGGTCACCACGGGCTGCTCAACCTGCTGGCCGCGGTCCATGCCGGGATCACCGGGGCCGATGCGGGCGAGCTGGCCCAGATCCTGGCCTGCCGCGACCTCGCCCCGCTGCTGTCGGACCTGCGCCGCCTGAGCGTGGCCGAGGCCGCCGTCACCCGGGCGAGTCTCGCCTCGGTCGAGGTGGCCGACGTCGCCGGGACGCACGCGCAGCTGCTCGAGCTGGGGCTGGTGCACCCCGAGGACTGACCGGGCGGTCCCCTCGCAGGTCAAGGCTCCGGACCTGCCTCACCGGTCGTGACCACCCGCCGCGTCAGCGGGTCTTGACCACCACGGTGCGAGCGATCTTGTCGTGCAGGCACTGCCGCTGCGGGTCCCACAGGCACCAGGCGGGGTCGAGCAAGGGATAGACGTAGCTGACGACCGGGATCAGGGAGGGCACGTGTGCCGCTGCCGCCCGCAGCAGCGCCGTCCCCCAGCCGACCGGGCCGTCGGCCGCCACAGGGCGCACCCGGGCACCGATGGCCATCTTGCCCACGGTCGCTCCCTTGAGGGCCACCATCACCGTCGCGTAGATAACCCTGACGACCACGCCGATCACCGAGGCCACCAGCAGGGCGCGCACCAGCTCGGGGTCGTTGAGGAACGCCTGGGTGTCCGGCGGCGGGCCGGACGATCCGGCGGAGACGACCTCGTCGACCAGCTTGCGGTAGGCGTCCCACACGACCGTCAGCTGGGGCAGGCTCAGCACCAGGCCGAGGGCGCCGACGATCAGGCTGTCGATGATCGCCGCGCCGAGCCGGGCCCACTGCGAGGCCAGCGGTACGCCGTCGGCGGTCACCGGGCCGCCGGCGTAGCCCCCGTACGGAGTCCCCGGCGGTCGGCCCGGACCGGCGTGCGGCGCCGTCCCGTACTGCGGCGTCCCGTACTGCGGCGCCCCGTACTGCGGCGTCCCGTACTGCCGCCTCCCGTACTGCGGGGCGGCGTAGGGGGTGCCGGCCACCGAGTCCGTCTCGGACGTCGGCGCCTGCGGCAGTGACGACGACTGCGACGGTGACGGCGACTGCGACGGTGACGGCGGCTGCGACAGTCCCTGCGGCTGCGACGGCTCCGGCATCGCCGGCGGGTAGGTGGGCACCGGCGGGGTGGTGCCGGGGACCGGGCGGGTCACGTGGCTCCAGGTGCCGCCGTCCCACCAGCGCTCGAACCCGGGCATCGTGACGTCGGGGTACCACCCCGGAGGCTGTGCCATGACGGCAGCATGCCCTATCCGAACGGGCCACGCGACGCGGCGGTGACCCCCATGGCGACTGCGGCTCAGGCGGCGACGACGCGGTTGCGACCGGCCCGCTTGGCGGTGTAGAGCGCCTGGTCGGCCCGGGCGAGCACGTCGGCCAGCTTGCCCGCGGGCCCGAACGCGACCCCGCCGCTGACCGTCAGCTGCAGGCCGTCGGCGATCATGCTCCAGTCGTAGGCCTCGATCCGCTGCCGGATCCGGCGCGCGGCCTCCAGGCCCAGCTCGTGGGTGGGGCTGGGCAGCGCCAGTAGGAACTCCTCGCCGCCCCAGCGGGCCACCCGGTCGACGGAGCGGACCGCGCGCGAGAGCACTCCCCCCACCGCCTTGAGGGCGTCGTCACCGACGCCGTGGCCGTAGTCGTCGTTGACCTGCTTGAAGTGGTCCACGTCGACCAGCACCAGGCAGACGGTCTCGTGACTGGGCAGCGAGGCGCAGAACCGCTCGACCGCCCGGCGGTTGGCCAGCCCGGTCAGCGGGTCCTGCTCGGCCGAGCGCAGCAGCACCTGGGCCTGGGCCTCAAGGTCGCGGCGGGCTCCCTCGACCCCGGCCCGGCCCCACACCTGGTCCATGAAGCCGCCCACCTGGCGCTGGTGCCGGGTCCACAGGTGGTCCGACAGCCGGCGGGCGTCGGTCAGGGCCCCGGCCACGTCCCCGGCCTGCTCGCGCACCACCGAGCGCAGCTGGACGGCGACGATGAACTCGGCCAGGTCCCAGTCGACGTCGAAGAGGTCGAGGGCGGCGTCCAGCTCGACCAGGGCCTGCGCCGGGCGGCCGAGCATCTGCAGGCACCGGCCACGGGCCAGGCGCAGCGCACCGACCTGACCCCGGGACGGCGGCGAGCCGGCGGCGCGGGTGGCGGCGTCCAGCAGCGGCCAGGCCTGCAGCGGCCGGTTGCGCTCGCACAGCAGCGAGGCCATCAGGCGCGGGCCGTCGATCTGGCGGATCGCGAGCGGCTCGCCCTCGGCGACCAGGCGCTGGGTCAGCTCCTCGGCGCGCTGCAGCAGCTCCTCCCGGCGCGGCGCCTCGGCCGGCAGCTCGTGGGCCTGCAGCAGCGCCACCTCGACCACGTTGTGCATCGCCGCCGTCCGCCGGTGCCCCTCCTCGGGGGCGGTCAGGCACCGCAGCGCGATCTCGTGGAACTGCAGCGCCCGCTCGTAGTCGAAGAACTGGTAGCAGAGCACCCCCAGCATGTTGGCCATGCGGGCCTCGCCGACGGTGTCGCTGACCGAGGCCGGCATCGACGAGAAGGCCACCAGGGCCCGGACGGCGATCTCGAGGGCCTCGCCGATCTGCTCGGCCTGGACCGCCGCGATCGCGGCGTTGGCGTAGTTGGTGGCGGCGGCCAGTGGCTCGCCCAGACGCTCGTACAGCTCGCCAGCGGCGGCCGCATCCTGGTGGAAGTCACGGGTGTGAGCGGTGTGGTGGGTCGAGGAGAGGTTGGCCCGGACGATGCCGCGCATCTCGAGCATGCGGGCCCGGTCGTGGTCGCCGGCGTCGACGATCAGGTCGTCGGCGGCCGCCAGCCAGGCCACGCTGGCCGACTCGTCGCGATCGGTGGGCACCGCACCCAGCAACGCCTCGACCCGGTAGTGGACCTCTTCGGCGAGGTCGAGGTGCATCGTTCCCGTGGCGTCGTCGACCCCCCACCGGGCCGACTCCGACGATGAGGCCGTGGAGGCCGTGGTGGGCGACGTCGCCGTCCCCGCGTCCTTCATGCGCTCAGAGTGCCATGTTCGTCGCGCTCCGCACATGATTGCCCGAGATTTTCCGGCCCGAGTTCCCTGTGAATCCCACGCATAGTGACATTTTGTGGCGTTTCGCTACTGAACGTGGCTTTACCTGGTGATTACCTCAGGGTCGCGCGTCGAAGACTTTGCCGGGGTTGAGCAGACCTTGGGGGTCGAGGGCCGCCTTGACGGCCCGGTGCACCGCAAGACTTACCGGACCGACCTCGCGGGCCAACCACTCCTTCTTCAGGGTGCCCACCCCGTGCTCGCCGGTGATGGTGCCCCCGAGGGACAGCCCCAGGTCCATGATCTCGCCGAAGGCGGCCTGCGCCCGCAGCGCCGCCGCCGGGTCCTGCGCGTCGAAGACGACGGTGGGGTGCATGTTGCCGTCGCCGGCATGACCGACCACCCCGATCACCAGGTCGTGACGTTCGGCCAGACGCTCGCAGCCCGCCATCAGGTCACCCAACCGGCTGCGGGGCACGCAGACGTCGTCGACCATCGTGGTGCCCAGCTCGTCCAGGGCCATCAGCACCGACCGTCGCGCCGCCAGCAGCAGCTCCCCCTCGGCCGCGTCGTCCGCCTCGATCACCTCACCGCCGTGGCGGGCCGCGACCTGCGAGATGGCCTGCACCTCGGCCCGGGCGATCTCGCCACCGCTGTCGGACTGCCACACCAGCATGGCGGCGCAGTCCTCGGGCAGGTCCGAACGGAGGTAGGCGTTGGCGGCCCGTACGCACGTGGCGTCCATGATCTCGAGCAGGCTCGGCACCAGCCCGGCCGCCACCACCTCGGCGACCGTGTCCGACGCCGCCCGGGTCGAGCCGAACACCGCCGCCGCCGTCACCGGTTGGCGGGCCGCCGGGCGCAGCAGCAGGGTGGCCTCGGTGATGACCCCCAGGGTGCCCTCGCTGCCGACGAACAGCCGGGTCAGGTCGTAGCCGGCGACGCCCTTGACGGTGCGCCGGCCGGTGCGCAGCACCTCGCCCGAGGCGAGCACCACCTCCAGGCCCAGCACGTAGTCGGTGGTGACGCCGTACTTGACGCAGCACAGCCCGCCCGAGTTGGTCGCGAGGTTGCCGCCGATCGAGCAGAACTCCCAGCTCGAGGGGTCCGGCGGGTAGAACATGCCCTGCGCCGCGACCGCCCGCGACAGGTCGGCGTTGAGCACCCCGGGCTGGGTGACCACGATCCGGTCGGCCGGCTCGATCGCCACGATCCGGGTCATCGCCTCGGTGCTGACCACCAGACCGCCGTCCACCGCGTTGGCCGCGCCCGACAGGCCGCTGCGCGCGCCCTGCGGCACGACCGGCACCCCGAACCGGGCCGCCACCCGCATCGCGTGCTGGACGTCGGCCGTCTGCCGGGCCCGCACCACGGCCAGGGGGTTCCCGGCGGCGCAGAACATGGCGCGGTCGTAGCGGTAGGCGTCCATCACGTCGGGGTCGGTGACCAGGGCCTCGGCCGGCAGCCCCTCCCGCAGGGCGGCGAGCACCTCGTCGGTCGACATGGCCCCAGCGTAGGCGGGGCGGGCGGGCGGGATCGAGGTACGGGCTCAAGCCGGGACGGCGCGGTACCGACATCGCCAGGGCAGCAGCATTGCGCTCCCCCCTCGCTCGCCTGTCACTGCCCGCCGCAGGAGGTCCCGTGGTCACGGCCGACGACCCCACCCCGCCGATCCGTCGGCGCCGGGGGAGGCGACTGCGCCGGGACGCGGTCCGGCGCGGCATCCGGCTGCCGGAACGCCTGGCCCTGGTGGGGATCGCCCTGATCGGCTTCTGGCCGGGCGAGCCCTGGTCGGCGGCGCAGATCACCCTGGTCGCGATGTGCCTGCTGCCGCTGGGGGTGCGCAGCCTGCTGCAGTGGGAGGACCTGCTCGAGGTCGAGCCGGTCCCGCTGCCCAGCCGCGAGGAGGCCGTCGCCCGCTCGGTGCACGCCCTCGACAACGTCGACGTGCCGCTGGCCGTGATCGAGGCCGGCCCGGACGGCGGCGTCGTCCGGGAGGCCAACCCCGCGATGGCCGACCTGCTCGGGCTGGACCCGACCGGGCAGTTCTGGTGGCATCTGGTCACCCCCGCCGACCGGGTGGCCGTCGCCAAGGCGATCACCCTGGTCCTGGGCGGACACTCCCGCGCCTGGCGTGGCCTCGCCCGGCACCTGCCCGCCGAGCCGGAAGCCGGTGCGCCGACCTGGCTGCGACTGCAGCTGATCGCGCTGCCGACCCGCCGCGGCGAACCCGCCCGCCTCAGCCTGCAGGCCTCCCCGGCCCAGGCCCCGGTCCCGGCCGTCACCCGTGCCGCGACACCGACCCCGGCCGTCGCCCCCGCCGCGGCCGCCGCCGCGTCCCCGGCTGCGGCTGCCTCACCGTCGTCGGGCTCGGGCATGCCCACGCCTGCGCCGTTGCTCGACCGGGCCGAGCTGACCCGGCGACTGAACGCGCTGCTGGCCGAGCCCCGGCCTGCGGGCGGCAGCCTGGTCGTCCTGCACTGCGAGGTGCAGGTGGGGCGGCCCACGACCACCGAGGCCACCGCCGCGGTGCTCACGGCGGTCGCGACCCGGCTGCTCGACACCTGCCGGCCCGACGACCTCGTCGCCCGTGGCGACGGCGACAGCCTGGTCGTGGTGCGGGTCGGGGCGGCCGAGGCCGCCGCGGCACCGACGCTGCACCGCCGGCTGCTGGGCGCGCTCGCCGCCCCGCTCGCCGTCCAGGACACGGTGCGGACGGTGCCGACCCGCCTCGGCCTTGCCCTGTCGGTGCCCGGCAGCCGGGCCGAGGACCTGCTGCAGCGCGCCGCGCAGGCGGCCCGTGGCGCCGAGACCTCGGCCACCACGACCCTCGAACCCTGACCCGCGAGGCGGACGGGCGGCACGTAGGATCACCGGGCATGACCGCCGACCCGCGCGACCCCCTCGGCCTGCGGCACGACGCCCCGCTGCTCGACGGCTGGCTGACCGCGACCGCGGCGGTCGCGGCCGGCACCTTCCGCCCCCAGTCGCTGCCGGGGCACAAGCACCGCACCGACCTGCTCGGCGCCGTGGTGGTCGGCGACATCCCGCTGTTCAACGGCCTCGGCACGCTGCGCGGGGCCTCGGGGCTGCTCGAGCAGGCCGAGGCGAGGGCGGCCGCCCACTGGGGCGGCGACTGGTGCCGGTTCAGCGTCGGCGGGTCGAGCCACGGCAACCAGGCGCTGGCGCTGGCGGTCGCCTCCCCCGGCGACACCGTCGTGGTCTCCCGCACCCTGCACCGGTCGCTGCTGCTGGGACTGGTGCTGGCCGGGCTGAACCCGGTCTGGGTGCACCACGACGTCGACCCCGCCACCGGTCTGCCCGGACCGCTGGCACCGCAGACCCTGGCCGAGGCCCTCGCCGAGCACCCGGACGCCGCAGCGGTCTTCGTCGTCGACCCCGGCTACATCGGTGCCACCGGCGACCTCGCCGCCCTGGCCGCCCTGGCCCACGGCGCCGGAGTCCCGCTGCTGGTCGACAACGCCTGGGCGGCCCACTTCGGCAGCCACCCCGACCTGCCGCAGCACCCGCTGGCGCTGGGCGCCGACGCCATGGTGACCAGCGCCCACAAGGCCCTGCTCGCCCTGAACCAGGGGGCGCTGGTGGTGGCGCGCACCCGGCGCAGCGGCGGCCTGCTCGACCCGGACCGGCTGGACCGGGCCTTCGACGCCACCCTGACGACGTCGCCGTCCGGAGCGATCCTGGCCAGCATCGACGCCTGCCGCGCCCTGCTCGCCCAGCACGGCCCCCGACTGTCGAAGCAGCTGCTCGAGGTGGTCGCCAGGGCCCGCCGGCGGCTGCGGGACGGCGGGCTCACGGTGCTCGAGGGCCCCACCGTCCGGCCCGGGTTCGACCCGGCCAAGCTGGTGGTCGACCTGGCCGGGACCGGTGTGCACGGCCACGACGTCGAGGCCGACCTGCAGCGCCACGGGTGCCCCGCCGAGATGGCCGACCGCGACCTGCTGGTCGCGATCGTCACCTACGCCGACGGCCCGGACGACGTCGACCACTTCGTCGACGTCGTGCTCGACTCGGTCCGCCGCCACCAGGACGCCGGCACCCGAAGGGGGTCCCCGGCGGCGAGCACCGCCGGGGGCGCGAGGTCGCAGGACTGGTCCGCGGTGTGGTCGCTGCGGCCCACGGTGGCCCTGCCACCCCGTGAGGCGTTCTTCGCCCGGCACGAGGTGGTGACCGCCGAGCGGGCCGTCGGGCGGGTGTGCGCCGAGCTCATCGCCCCCTATCCCCCCGGGATCCCGGTGCTGGCCCCCGGCGAGGTGGTGACCGCCGAGGTCCTGGCGGCACTGCGAGGGGTGCGCGCGGACGGCGGCCGGATCGCCTACGCGGCCGACCCCGACCTGGCGACGATCCACGTCGTCGCCTGATGGCCTGACCCGAGCCTGTCGGGTCAGCGCACCTCGACGGTGCCGGTGGCGGTGTAGCCGGAGGTGCCGTCGGTCGTCATCTGCACCGCCAGCTGCCAGGTGCCGGCCGCCGGCAGCAGCACCGTGGCCCGGGCGTGCCCGCGCTCGACGCCGCTGAACCGCGCCACCACCGGGCCCAGCTTGCGGCCGGGCTCGGTCAGCACCCCGGTCACGATGCTGAACGGCACCACGGCACCGTCCGCGGTGCTCGAGCGCAGGTCGATCACAGTGGCACCGGGCCTGGTGCTGCTGAGGTCGATCGTCAGTCTCGCGGTCCGGCCGCGGCTGTCCGCGGCCGCCAGCGTGAGGGTGACCGGCGCCGTGTAGGCCTCCCGGGCGGGCACCGCGTTGACCAGGGCCGAGGTCACCAGCAGCACCACGACACCGAGCGCCAGCTCGGCGCCGACGCGGGCCCGCAGTCGCCCGACCGCCCGGTCGTCGGTGCGCAGCCGCCGGGCCACCAGGCGCTGCGACGTCCAGGCCACGGCCAGCAGGACGACCAGCAGTCCCACCTTGGCCAGCACCAGCCGGCCGTAGTCGGTGCCGGTCGCGGCCGCGACCTCGCTGACCTGCCGGTAGGCCTGGAAGGTGCCGGTGACCACCAGGACGACGACCGCGGCCGCGGCCAGCCGCGACCACCGGGGCAGGGCGGCGGCCAGGCCGTCGGTGACCCGGACCCCCGGTCGCAGCAGCACCGCCAGGGCCACCAGGCCGCCGAGCCACAGCGCCGCGGCCGTCAGGTGGGCCAGGTCGGCCAGGCCGGCGAAGGGCTGCCACGGCGGGAAGCCCGAGTGCTGGGAGAAGGCGAACGACACCGCGTAGAGCACCGCCAGCGCGGCCAGCGGCACCGTCAGCTCGCGCGCCGGCCGCGCGCACCGGATCGCCGGGCCCGCACCGGCCGGCTCGAAGAGCCGCACCAGCACCGGGCCGGCGGTGGCCAACGCCACCAGTCGCAGCAGCAGCAGCTTGCCGTACTGGCCCTCGAGGGTCTGGCCCCACAGCTGGCCGTCGGTGACGGCGCCCACCCCCAGACCCGCGCCGTAGGGGCCCTGCCACACGAACAGCCACACCGTCGACACGGCGGCAGCCAGCCAGGCGAGGCGGACCGCTCGCCGCAGGCCGGCCACGGCCACCCCGGGCGGCCACACCAGCAGCACGAAGCCCGGCACCCCGAGCAGCACCACCGCGGCCAGCAGCGCGACGGCGCGGCCGATCGCGTGCATCAGGCTCACCACCGGGTCGGCCGCCTCGGGCTGACCGGGGGTCCCCGCGGGCACCCCGACCCCGAAGGCGAAACTGCCCGAGACCGGATGGGCGTCGTCGCTGACCACCCGGTAGACGACGGTGTACGAGGCCGCTTCGGCAGGGCCGGCAGCAGGTCGACCACGACCGTACGCGGTGGCGACCGCCCTCGACGCGGGGGTCGCCCCGGTCGACCCGCCGTCCGCCGCCGTCGGTGACCACCACCGAGCGGGCGTTCACGTGACCGGCTCGGTGAACTCCAGGGCTGACCCGGGCAGGTGAGGTGTCGGTCAGCTGGCTGCCGGCCACCGGGTCCGACCGCAGCAGGTAGGCATGGGCGGACGCCGGCCACCGGGCCGCGCAGCAGGGCGCCGGTCCCGTCACCAGCATCCCCACGGCTGCCAGCAACGCCGCAACAGAGCTGCCGCCAGGCGTCGCATCATGAGGACTTTCTAGCGCACGGGGGCAGGCCGCGAGCTCACCGGCGGCCGACGAACCACCCGCGCAGCGTGTCGATCCGCTGGCGCAGCTGCTCGGCGCTGGCCTTGGGCACCTCGGGGCCCTCGCAGACCCGCCGCAGCTCGGCGTGCACGGTACCGTGCGGCTGGCTGGTCCGGCGGGCCCAGGCGCCGACCAGCGAGTGCAGCTCCTTGCGCAGCGCCGCCACCTCGCGGTGGGTGGCCACGTCGGTGGCGGCCGGCAACGGCGCCGGCCTTGGCCGAGCGGCCGGCCAGCTGCTTGGCCTGGCGCTGGCGCAGCAGGGTGGTCACCTGGTCGGGCTCGAGCAGGCCCGGGATGCCGAGGAAGTCCTGCTCCTCGTCGCTGCCGACCTCGGCCTGGGTGCCGAACTCCTGCTTGTCGAACAGCACCCGGTCGAAGGTGGGCCTGGGCGTCCAGGGCCTGGAACGTGGTGCGCTCCAGGTCGTCCGAGGCCTTCTCCTCGCGGTTGGCCTCCGCGAGCAGGCCGTCCTCGGGGGACCAGTCCTCGTCGCCTCGTGCCGAGCCGGTCGAGGGCGTGGTCACGCTCCACCTCGAGCTCGGCGGCGAGACCCGAGCAGCACCTGCACGCTGGGCACGAAGATCGAGGCGGTCTCGCCTCGGCGCCGGGCCCGCACGAACCGGCCGATCGCCTGGGCGAAGAACAGCGGGGTACTGGTCGCCGTGGCGTAGACCCCGACCGCCAGCCGGGGCACGTCGACGCCCTTCGGACACCATCCGGACGGCGACCATCCAGCGCTGCTGGCCCGTCGGTGAACGACTCGATGCGCTGCGAGGCCCCGTCGTCGTCCGAGAGCACCACCACTGGCTTCTCGCCGCTGACGTGCTCCAGGATCCGGGCGTAGGCACGGGCGCTGGCCTGGTCGGTCGCGATCACCAGGCCGCCGGCGTCCGGCATGCCGCGCCGCACCTGGGTGAGCCGGCTGTCGGCGGCGGCCAGCACCGCCCCCATCCAGTCCCCGGCAGGGTCGAGCGCGGTGCGCCACGCCTGCGCGGTCTGGTCCTTGGTCAGCGGCTCGCCCAGCTGGGCGCTGACCTCGTCGCCGGTCGTGGTGCGCCAGCGCATCTGGCCGGAGTAGGACATGAAGATCACCGGCCGGACGACGCCGTCACGCAGCGCGTCGCCGTAGCCGTAGCTGTGGTCCGACCGCGAGCGCCGCACCCCGGCCAGGTCGGGCTCGTACTCGCACGAACGGGATCGGGTTGGTGTCGGACCGGAACGGGGTGCCGGTCAGGGCCAGCCGCTTGGCGGCCGGCTCGAAGGCGTCGCGGACCGCCTCGCCCCAGGACTGCGCGTCGCCCGCGTGGTGGATCTCGTCGAGGATCACCAGGGTGCGGGCGGCCTCGGTCCGGGCCCGGTGCAGCAGCGGCTTCATGGCCACCTGGGCGTAGGTCAGGGCGACCCCGTCGTAGCCCTCGGCATGGCTGCCCATCGCGTTGCGGAACTGCGGGTCGATCCGGATGCCCACGCGGTGGGCCGCGTCGGCCCACTGCCGTTTGAGGTGCTCGGTGGGGCAGACCACCGTGATCCGTTGCACAGCGCCGCGTTCCAGCAGCTCGGTGGCCACCCGCAGGGCGAACGTGGTCTTGCCGGCGCCGGGGGTGGCGACCGCCAGGAAGTCGCGCGGCGTGGCCCGCAGGTAGGACTCCAGCGCCTCCTGCTGCCAGGCCCGCAGCTTGTTCGCGGTGCCCCAGGGAGCACGGCCCGGGAAGGCCGGCGGCAGATGGCTGGCCGCCGCGGCACTGACATGCCGAGGGTCCGAAACCCGTTCCGTCCCCCGTGCGCTCACAGGAGCAAGACCGTAGCCGAATCCGCAGAACGACTCACCGGGGCCGGCGCTCCCGCCGATCCGACCGGTGGTGTGCTACTCGCCCGAACCACCCTGGTCGCCGCCGGAACCACCCGTGCCGCCCCCGAGCCACCCTTGCCGCCGGGCGGCATCGAGTCGAAGATCTCCTTGCACATCGGGCACACGGGGAACCGGTCGGGGTTGCGACCCGGCACCCAGACCTTGCCGCACAGCGCGATCACCGGATCGCCGGTGACGGCCGACTCGAGGATCTTCTCCTTGCGCACGTAGTGCGCGAACCGCTCGTGGTCGCCGGGCTCGATCGGCTGCTCGACCAGCTCACGGTCCAGGACGCCGGTGGTGCCCGGGTTCGACATCGGCGACGACAGGGGCGCGGGCTCCGGCGGCATCGTGCTCATCGCGGCAGTCTACCGGCGGGCCGCGGACCTGCCCGGCACACGAGGGCTCAGCGGCCGGTCAGGTACTGATGGACGGCGTCGGCGGCGTGACTGCCCGACACCAGTGCCCCCTGGATCGAGGCGGTGGCCCGGTGGTCGCCGCAGACGAACACCCCGGGTGCCACCGAAGCCGGCTGCCGGGTGAGCAGCGGCGGCCGGCTGCACCGGGACCGCATCGGGCACCTCGTGCCGCACCAGCAGGTCCCAGCCCCCCACGTCGGCGCGGAACAGCTCACCCAGGTGCCGCCGGACGGCGTCCTCGCCCGCCCTGCCCTCGGCCCGGTCGAGCAAGGTGGTCGCCTCGACCAGGTGCTGCCCGACCGGGGCGTACGAGGGCGCGGCGTTGCTCACCACGGCCGCGTGGTGGACCGGTCCCGGCGGACCCGACGAGCCGACCCGGCCGTCGACCACCAGCATCGGCAACGCCGTCGGGGCCTCCTCGGTGGCGAACCACCAGGTGACCAGACCGTGGGTCGCCGGGGTGGGCAGCCGGGTCAGCCCGGCGACCGACTGCGGCCCGACGGCGACCACGACCGCACGTCCCCGGTGGTCCCCGGCGGCGGTGCGCACGACCGGCCCGGCCGTCGCGGCCAGGTCGATCCGTTCGGCGGGCTCCCCCAGGCGCAGCTCACCGGCGATCCGGCCGGCCAGCTGGACCGGCAGCGCCTGCATGCCCTCGCGCGGCAGGCCCGGGGTTGCGAGCACGAACATGCGCGTCAGCAGCTTGGCGAACGCCGCCGAGCCCTGCCCCGAGCTGTCGACCAGCACTCCCGCCAGGAAGGTGTCGATCACCTCACGGCGCAACCGGCCGGTCACGCCGGCCTCGTCGAGGGAGCGTGCCAGCGGCAGGTCGGGTCGTCGGATCACCCGGCGAGGTGCCACCAGCGCCGGGCCCACCCAGCGCGCCAACGCCAGCAGCTCGCGCGGTGAGAGGTACCCGCTGCGCAGGGTCGCCGCCAGCTGCCCCGGCGCCCGGCGGGGGTCGGCGAGCACCCGCAGCCCGTCGTGACGGCGGACCGCCACCCCGGCACCGAACGACTGCAGCCCCAGGGCCGCGGTGTCGACCCCGGCCCGCACGGCGGGATAGCCGGGGTTGAGCACCTGGAAGCCGCGGTCGCAGCGGAACCCGTCGACCCGGTCGGTACGGATCCGGCCGCCGACCTGCTCGGCCGCCTCGAGCACCAGGCAGGTGCGGCCGTGCTGCTCGAGCCGGACGGCGCAGCGCAGCCCGGCCAGACCCGCTCCGACCACGACGACGTCGACGTCCATGGGACTCCTTCGCTCGGCCGCTCGTTCGGTCGACGGGTGGGCGTTCAGTGGGCCGCTCGTTCGGTCGACTGGTGGGCGTTCAGTGGGCCGACCGGTCGAGCGATCAGTTGGCGGACGGGTCGTCGGGGTAGGTCGCCATGAACGCCAGCTCACCGCGCTGGCGCCGCAGCACCGCCCGCCACAGCCCCTCCGGTGGTCGGTGAAAGGGTCGCGCGCCTCGGTCGACACGACGTACCAGGCCCCCTCGGCCAGCTCGGCCTCGAGCTGGCCGGCGGCCCAGCCGGCGTAGCCGGCGTAGATCCGCAACCCGGCCAGGCCGCCCATCACCGCCTGCGGCGGGGTGTCGAGGTCGACCAGGCCGATCGAGGCGAACAGCCGGCGCACCCCCTCGGGCTCGGGCCCGTCGCCGGGCACCGCGACCACCCCCAGCGCGGTGTCGGTGCCCACCGGACCGCCCCGGAACAGCCGGCCGGGCGCCGTCACGTGGGGCTGCCAGGCCGGCAGCACCGCCCTGACGTCCACGTCCAGCGGCTGGTTGAGCACCAGCCCCATCGCGCCGTCCGCGTTCTGCTCGAGCATGAGCACCACGCTGCGCCGAAATGTCACCTCGTCGATGAGGGCGGTCGCCACCAGCAGCCGGCCGGCCAGCGACCCGCCGTCCGGGACGCCCGCCGACCAGCCCCGTCGCTCGCCCGTCGGGCCACCCTGGGGATCGTCCATCGGGCCCTTCGCCTCCGTCATCGGCTCAGCCGTCCGACGGTGGGCTGGCCCCGATCAGGGTGTCGACCCACCGGGTCGAGGGGTCGGCGTCGATCAGCAGGGCCTTGCCGAGCAAGGTCATCGGGATCGCCAGCAGGGCGCCGAGCGGACCCAGCACCCAGGCCCAGAACGCGGTGGCCAGGAAGGTCATCGTCACCGACAGGCCCACCACGTCGCCGACGAACTTGGGCGCGATGATGGTCTGGATCACGATGTTGATCACCAGGTACGCCACGATGGTCAGCACCATCGCGCGCGGGCCGCCGTCCAGCAGTGCGAGCAGGGCCGGCGGCAGCAGCCCGACGACGAACCCGATGTTGGGGATGTAGTTGGTGATGAAGGCCAGCACGGCCCACAGCAGCGGCAGCGGCACCTGCAGCAGCTCGAGGGCGACCAGGTCGAGGACCGAGCACACCAGACCGAACAGGCTCGAGACCACGAGGTAGCGGCGGGTGCCGACCGCGAAGGCCGTCAGCGCGCCCACCACGCTGGGCCGCACCGCCTTGATGCTCGCGAGCCGGTCGCCGAAGCCCGCGGCGTCCAGGCTCATGAACAGCAGCAGCGCCAGCACGAAGAACATCGAGCTGGTCAGGCTGGTGACCGAGGACAGCAGCGACGTGGCCAGATCGGTCACCTTGTTGACGTCGAGCTGGGAGGTCAGCCCCGTGATGTCGGTGTTGATGCCGTAGGAGGTCAGCTGGGCGGTGATCTGCTTGATCAGGTCGGTCGCGGTCTGCTGGTACTTGGGCAGCAGGGTCACCAGCTGCGAGACCGAGTAGTAGATCAGGGCCGCCAGGGCCACCAGGATCGCGTACACCAGGAACAGGCTGACCAGGGTGGCCAGCCAGCCGGGCACCCGCAGCCGCCGCAGCATGGCCTGGGCCGGGGCCACCGCGATCACCAGCATCAGCGACAGGAACACCGGACCGAGCAGCCACGACAGGTCGCGCATCGCGGCGACGGCGACGGCGACGCCGGCCGCCCCCAGCACCATGGCCAGGCCCCTGGGCAGCAGTCGGCGGGGACGGAGATCGGGCCCGCGGCGACGGGTGGCTCGATCTGCATGAGCGGCACAGTAGCGGTCGGAACGGACACTCGCCCAGGCGTCCGTCAGCCCGAGCTGGTCCGACCCGCCACCCTGCGGGGCCAGCGTTCTGCTGACCGGTCGGCTGCTGACCGGTCGGCTGGGTGCTCTGCCCGGTGTCCGCCGGCGTCGAGGTCGACGTCGAGGTCGAGGTCCCACCGGTCGACGGCGGGGACGAGGTGGGTGTCGGAGCCGAGGTGGCGCTCGGGGTGCCCGGCGAGGAGGTGGGGTCGGTCTTGGTCACCCGGTAGGCCAGGTGCCAGGTGATGCTGCTCTGGCCACCGCTCAGGCAGGCCACGGTCAGGGCGATGTCGCCGGAGGTACGCGGGGCCCGCAGGGTGAGGGTGAAGGTGCCCGAGCTCGTCAGCGGCCTGGTGACCGCCCCGGCGACTCCCAGCCCCCCGATCCCGGCCGCGGCGTCGGTGTCGACGGCGGACATGCAGTAGCCGGTCACGACCACCTTCGAACCCGGCGGGCCCGACGTCTCCTGCAGGTGGACCTCGCGCACCTGCGACCCCGAGACCCCACCGGGGGCCGGCTGGGCGGCCAGGGCCAGGCTGGACGTCGCGGAGCGCCGCCGGCTCGAGGCGATCGACGACCCGGGCCGCCTCGCTCGCGGAGGCGGACGCCGTGATCAGCGCATCGGGCGTCATCGACAGGGCACCGCTGCTCAGCACCAACGGCACGCTCACGGCCCCGGCGAGCAACGATCCGCCGACCACCGAGGGGATCAGCCATCGGTTCGGCGGCGAGCTGGGTACCTGCTCATGCGGCTGCGTCGTCCTCCGTCGGAGCCGTGGGACCAGTGGTGGGACGAGCGCTCACGATACCCACCGTAACCTGCTGTTGCCTCGGCGACAGGACTTCGCCCGCGTCGGCGCCCCGACGTCCGAGCACGACGGCGACCCCGGCGCTACCCGGCGTCAGCGGCCCAGCACCCGGTCCAGGAACGCCAGCGCCGGCCGGGTCTGGGTCTGCCGGAAGGCCGGGTCGGCATGGACGGCGCCCGCCAGCAGGGTGTAGGTGCTGGCGGCTCCTGCCCGCAGCAGCGCCCTGATGGAAGGCGCTCGACTGCTGGTGCGGCACCAGGCAGTCGCCGTCCCCCGCCACCAGCAGGAACGGCGGCACCCGGGGGGCCGAGGCCAGGTAGTGAGCAGGCCCGGCGGTGGCCGCCAGCTCCGGCACGCTCGGCAGCGGCGCTCCCAGGTAGCGCGACTCCGGGGAGTCGGGGCTGTCGTGGACCTGGACGTCGGCGCAGGACGCCGGCCTGCCGGCGGCGAAGTCGCCGTCCATGGTGGTGAAGTCGTACGGGCCGTACCAGCCGACCACGGCCTGCACCTCGCTGGAGACCTGGGGCGAGCCCAGGGAGGCGTCGTCCAGCGCGGTGGTGAGGCTGCCGGTCACGCCGACCATGGCGGCCAGGTTGGCGCCCGCCGACTCGCCCCAGGCGGCGAACCGGTGCGCGTCGAGCCGGTGGTCGCCCGCATGGGCCCGCAGGAACCGGACGGCGGCCTTGACGTCCTGGACGGCGGCCGGGAACACCGCCTCGCACGAGAGCCGGTAGTTGATGCTCGCCACGGCATACCCGGCGGCGTTGAGCTGGTCGACGTCCTCGAGCTCGGAGGCCTTGTCGCCCCCGAAGAAGGCGCCGCCGTGGATCTTGATGATCAGCGGGAACGGCCCGGCTCCGGTCGGCACGACCAGGTCGAGGGTCTGGGCGTCCGACAGGGCGGCGTAGCGCAGGTCGGAGTGGGTCACGGCCGAGCGCGACACGGACGACGAGGCGGACGCGGTCGGCGAGAGGGACGGCGACGGCGACGGGGACGGCGAGAGGGACGGCGAGAGGGCACGGGGACGGCGTCATGGGAGCGCATCCTGGCGCAGGGGACGGCGAGGGGGCCAGCGCGCGCCGAGGGGTCGACCGCCCAGGGTCTCGCCCCGGCGCACCCGGTCACGACGAGCGCGGTCATGACGAGCACCGTCACGGCAACCACGGTCACCAGGACCGTCGGCCGGAGCCGGACGATCGCGGCGCCACCCCCTGCCCGGTGTCCCTTCACCGACCCATGATCGCAGTCCGCGGCGTCACCCACGGTCCCGCAGCGGTCGTCACCCACGGTCCCGCAGCCACGGTCGGCGGACGCGCGAACAGCCAGGTCAGAGTCGGGACTCTGACCTGGCTGTCACCGTGGAGGTGGCGGGAATCGAACCCGCGTCCGTCGGCGTGGAAACAGGGCTTCTCCGGGCGCAGCCTGCTGCGGCATTTCTCAGCCCCGGCGCTCCCACAGGCAGGACGCCGAGCCGGGCTCAGTCACTGTGAGTGTCGCGCCGACCCCCGTGACCGGGGCCGACGCCTGAGCCTTCAAGCGACGCCAGCATCTGGGGGGAAGGCACCCTCAGGCTGACGGCATTCGGTTACTCGCCTCAGGCGGCGAGAGCGAACGCGGGCTGCTCAGAATCGGCAGTTATTTCTTTTGCGACGAGGATTAACGAGATCGCGTCGCCCACTCGGCCCGCTTCACCTGGAACGACGACCGTCGTCGAAACCAATCACCCCCTGGAGGGGAACCGGTCCTGGTGCTGCACTCCGTGAGTCTAGCCCACCGGGCCGCCGGCGGCCTGGTCAGAACAGGTGAGCGACCACCTGCAGAGCCGACGGGCTCCCGGTCCCGGTCCCGGTCCGTCGTCCGGGTCCGTCGTCCGCGATCGTCACGCAACCTACGGAATCCCAGACTGCCGAGTCGCGACTGTCACGGAAGCTACCGAATCCTCCGGCGATACGGGCCATTTCGTGACAATGGCCGAGCGGTGACGACAGCTCTGTGACACTCGCGGCGATCTCACGGGTGTGCCGGGGGCAGGTTCAGTCGTGCGGAGTGGGATCGCCGCCCCAGAAGCGTCCGGTCCACGACAGGCCTCCGGAGGTATGGCCCCCTGGCTCGACTCGTCGGCACGTCGGACCAGAGGCTCGACCTCGAGAGGCGGATGGGCGGTTCGATGGGTCGAGGCGAGGTCAGCGGTCGGCCTTGCTGCTGATGGCGCGGTCCGACTCGCGCTTGTCCTGGCGTTCGCGCAGGGCCTGCCGCTTGTCGTACTCCTTCTTGCCCTTGGCCACGCCGATCTCGACCTTGGCCCGGCCGTCCTTGAAGTAGAGCGTGAGCGGCACCAGGGTGTGGCCCTTCTCGCGGGTGCGCGAGGCCAGCTCGGTGATCTCGTCCCGGTGCAGCAGCAGCTTGCGCCGCCGGCGCGGGGCGTGGTTGGTCCAGGTGCCCTGGGCGTACTCGGGGATGTGCACGCCCTCGAGCCAGGCCTCGTTGTCGGTGATCTGGGCGAACCCGTCGACCAGCGAGCACCGGCCGGCGCGCAGCGCCTTGACCTCGGTGCCGGTCAGGACGAGGCCGGCCTCGAAGACGTCTTCGATGGTGTAGTCGTGGCGGGCCTTGCGGTTCGAGGCCACCACCGAGCTACCGCGTTCCCGGGGCATCACGGCAGTCTATGCGGCAGCCGGACGGCCGGTCACAGCCGGTTGTCGCACCTGGCAGGGGCGGCGTCGCTTGAACGCCGTACCGTCGTCAGAGCCAGTTCATCGGGTTGGCGAACGAGCCGTTCACCAGGGTCTCGAAGTGCAGGTGGCAGCCCGTCGACAGTCCGGTCGTGCCGGAGTAGCCGATCAGCTGTCCTCGACCGACATGGCCACCGCCGACGACGATGCTGGTCAGGTGGTTGTAGGTGGTCGCCAGGTCGACGCCGTGCACCCAGCCGTGGTCGATGACGACCCGGTTGCCGTAGCCGCCGGCCCAGCCGGCGGAGATCACGTCGCCGTCCGCGGCGGCATGCACGGGGGTGCCGCAGTCGACCCCGAAGTCGGTGCCGCTGTGCAGCCGGTAGATGTGCAGGATCGGGTGGTACCGCATGCCGAAGCCCGAAGTGATCGAACCGGCGGCCGGGTAGGACAGGAAGCCGCCACCGCTGGTCTGGCCGCCTCCGGAGCCGCCGCCCGAGCTCCCCGACCCGCCCTTGGCCTGCTGCGCCCGGCGGGCGGCCTCTGCCGCGGCGAGCCGCTTGGCCCGTTCCGCCAGCTGGGCCTGCAGCTTGGCCTGCTCGGCCCCCAGGGCGTCCAGACGTGACCTCTCGGCGGCGATCTTGGACTGGATGGCGCTCAGCGCGCTCTTCTGCTGGGCCAACGAGGCGGCGACCTCGGACTCCGCAGCGGCTGCGGCGTCCTGGGCGTCCTGACGCTGGGCGACCACGATGCCGGCCTGGCGCTCCAGCTCGGCGACCTGCGCCTTGGCGGCGGCCAGCTCGGCACTGTTGGCGCGCAGGTCGGCCTGCATCACCGAGAGCCGGTCGAGCTGGCTGCTCTGGGCGCGCAGCGCCGCCCGGGCCGCGCTCATCTGGTCGACGAACTGCTGGGCACTGTCGGCCTGCAGCGCGATCGAGAGGCCGTTGAGCCCGCCCCCGGTGTACGCGCGGGCGGCGATCCGGCCCAGCTGGGTCTCGGTCTGCTGCCGGGCCACGTCGCCGGCCTTCAGCTGGCGCTCGGCCTTGGCCTGCTCGGCCTGGGCCACGCTCAGCTGCACGGCCAGCTCGGCCTGCCGGGCCACCGCCGCCGCCAGCCGCCGCTTGGCCTGGGCCAGGGCCGCCTGGGCGGCCGGTCAGCTTGATCTCGGACCTCTTGACCTCGACGGCGGCCGCGACGAAGTCGGCGTTGGCGCCTTCGAGGGTGTCCTTGAGGGCGGAGATCTGGGCGTCGACGCTGCTTCTTCTGGTCGTCGATGGTGTCGGCGGTGGCGGTCGAGCTGCCGGTGACGCCCACCAGGGTCGCCGAGACGAGCAGCCCGACGACGACCGCCAGCCTCGACGCGCCGCAGGCGATGAGGACGCGTCATCGCTCCAACCTCTCCACCGTCGCGACCATCAGAGATGGACGACGTCTGCCAAGCCCCCGGATCCAGCGGACCTCACCCTCGACCTGAGGTCGAGAGTGGTCCACCTACACCTTGAGGTACCGGCGCAGTGAGAGGAAGGACGACACGCCAGCGATGAGCATGCCGATCAGGAACATCCACGGGACGACGAGCATCGCGTCCTGCCAGCTGACCCAGTTGTCGATCAGCTTGAGGGTGCTCTTCAGCCAGCCCTGGATCGCCAGCTGGGTGAACACCACCAGGATGATCGAGGCCAGCAGCGCCCCTGCCATCGCGGCGATCAGGCTCTCGAGCACGAACGGCAGCTGGATCACCAGGTTCGAGGCCCCGACCAGCCGCATGATGGCGGTCTCGCGCCGCCGGGTGAACGCCGTGAGCCGGATCGTGGTCGCGACCAGCAGCACCGACGACAGCAGGGTCAGCGCCGGCCAACGCCCAGGCCGACCACTTGAGCCCGCCCAGCAGGGCGAACAGCCGGTCGATGACCCGGTTCTGGTCCTCGACGGAGTCGACCCCGGGCCGGTTGCGGAAGGCCTGCGAGACCACCGAGTACTGCTTGGGGTCCTTCAGCTGCACCCGGTAGGAGTCGGGCAGCCAGTCGGCGGTGATGTTGTCGGAGATGGTCTGGTTCTTGAACTGGGTCTTGAAGCGCTCGTACGCCTCCTGCTTGGACTCGTAGAAGACGTGGGCGACGTACGGCTGCAGGGCCGGGGAGTTGAGGTCGGCCATGATCTGGTCGCGCTGGGCCTGCGTCACCTCGCCGCCGGAGCAGCTGGGGCTCTCGGAGATCTTGGTGCACATGAAGATCGAGACCTGGATCTTGCCGTCCCAGTAGGTCTTCATCAGACCGACCTGCTGCTGGGTGAGCACCCCCACCCCGAGCAGCAGCAACGACACGGTCGTCACCAGGACGAGGGAGACGGTCATGGTCATGTTGCGGCGCAGGCCGATCGCGATCTCACTGAGGATGAACTGGAAACGCATCGTGGCAGCCCTTCAGCGCGCGTAGCCGTAGACGCCGCGATCCTGGTCGCGGACCAGCCGGCCGTCCTCGAGCTCACAGACGCGCTTGCGCATCTGGTCGACGATCTCGTCGTCATGGGTGGCCATGACGATGGTCGTCCCGGTGCGGTTGATCCGGTCGAGCAGCCGCATGATGCCGACGCTGGTGGCCGGGTCGAGGTTTCCGGTCGGCTCGTCGGCCAGCAGGATCGCCGGCCGGTTGACGAAGGCCCGGGCGATGGCCACCCGCTGCTGCTCACCGCCGGACAGCTCGTGGGGCAGCCGCCGCTCCTTGCCGCCCAGGCCCACCAGGTCGAGCACCTCGGGCACCGTGTGCGCGATGGCGTGCCGCGGCTTGCCGAGCACCTGCAGCGCGAAGGCGACGTTCTCGAAGACCGTCTTGTTGGGCAGCAGCCGGAAGTCCTGGAAGACCACGCCGATCTGACGCCGCAGCTGCGGCACCTTCCAGCTGGCCAGGCGCGCGACGTCCTTGCCGGCCACGTGCACCAGTCCCTTGGTGGGCCGGTCCTCGCGCAGCACCAGCCGCAGGAAGGTGGACTTGCCCGATCCCGAGGCCCCCACCAGGAAGACGAACTCGCCCTTGGCGACCTCGAGGCTGACCGCGTCGAGGGCCGGCCGCGGCGTGGCGCGCGTCTTGGCGGCCCCCTCGAGGCGGGAGCCGTCGTAGATCTTGGTCACGTTCTCGAAGCGGATCACAGGAGGGGTCGTCCTCAAGCCGGTGTCGGGGTATCTGGGCGTTGTTCAGGCGTGTCAGGCGTGGATCAGGCGTGGATCAGGCGTGGATCAGGCGTGGATCAGGCGTCGATCAGGGTGGTACAGGCGCACCGCAGCACGCCGTCCGGCTGATCGAGTCTAAGCAGAGGTTGCTGAAACCAGCACCTCCGCCACGCATCCGACCGCCGTGCCGCCGAAAACCGGTTGCCCCTGGCCCACGCTCGGCCGCCACGCTGCCAAGAGCCGTCCGCGTCGCGGGCCCCGTCAGGAAGGAAGGAGGCATCGCCATGACCGTTCCCAGCCTGGCCCTGCCCTGCCCGACTCTGACGCCATGGAGCCCCACGTGTCCTTCTCCACCCCCGAACCTCCGCACCGCCTGACCGACCGCTCGTTCACCGAGCATGCGTTCGCCGGCCGCCCGTTCGCCGACCCCTCGTTCACCGACCCCTCGTCGGGCGAGGGACACCTCGACGGCGACTTCGACGGTGACCTCGACGGTGACCTCGACGGTGACCTCGACGAACCGAGCTACTCCAGCTGGGGCGCCGCGCCCACGGTCCGCAGCCCCGACCCGACTGGGTCGATCACCGCGCTCGGCGCGGTCGACACCGAGCTGGGCATCCTCAAGGCGGGCAAGGAGGCCGACGTCCATCTGGTCGAGCGTGGGGTCCCGGGCACCGCCGCCGTCCCGATGGCCGCCAAGCGGTACCGCAGCAGCGAGCACCGCATGTTCCACCGCGATGCCGGCTACGTCGAGGGGCGCCGCGTGCGCCGCTCCCGCGAGACCCGGGCCATGGCGCGGCGCACCGACTTCGGCCGCGAGCTGCTCGCGGGGCAGTGGGCCGCCGCCGAGTTCGGCGCCCTGTCACGGCTGTGGCGGCTGATCGGCCGACGGCGCGCCGCTGGTGGTCCCCTACCCGGTGCAGCTGGCCGGCACCGAGGTGATGCTCGAGTTCGTCGGCGAACCCGACGGCACCGCCGCTCCCCGGCTGGCCCAGCTGCGGCCGGACGGCGAACAGCTGCGCTCGCTGTGGCGCCAGACCGTCGAGGCCCTCGAGGTGCTCGCCGGTCAGGGACTGGGCCACGGTGACCTGTCGCCGTACAACGTGCTGGTGCATCGCGAGCAGCTGGTGCTGATCGACCTGCCCCAGGTGGTCGACCTGGTGGCCAACCCGAAGGGCCCCGAGTTCCTCGAACGCGACGTCACTGTGATGGCCCGCTGGTTCGTCGCCCGAGGGATCCCCGAGGAGGAGCTGCGGGCCGACCTGCTGCTCGAGGACCTGCAGTACCAGGCAGGCCTGCGCTGAGCCGGTCGGCCCGCTGGCCCGCGAGGGTCCGGCCGGGTCAGCCGCCGAGCAGGTTGCCCAGAACCCCGCCGCCACTGCCGCCGCCGCCGTGCGCCGGGGGCTGGCCCTCGCTGGGCTGGACGACGACGAAACCGGGCCCGTGGAAGGCGTACTGGAACGCCTCGCCCGAGCCGCCACGCAGCATCGAGCGCATGTTCATGCTGTGGGTGACCTGCGGGGACAGGTTGGCCGACCAGGCGACGGCGGCCTGGATGTCGACGTAGGTGGGCTGCTGCGAGCAGTCCAGGATCATCGGCGGCCCGTCCGAGGTGATCGCCACGGTGCCCTGCCCCTGGATCAGGGTGTTGAACATGCCCCCGGCCATCATGCCCGCGCCGCTGACCCGGTGGACGTCCCAGCCGAGCCCGGCGTCGAAGGCGAGCAGGCTGGTGCCGTTGATGCTGATGCCGTCCCCCTCGAGCAGGATGAAGAACACGTGCTCGGCCAGGCGGGCGAAGAAGACGTCGCCGCGACCGGCGACCCGCATCAGAGGGGTGTCCTCGTTGGTCAGCGCCCGGCGCACCATCTTGCCGAGGCTGCCGGAGCTCTCGTGGTTGAAAGTGACCTGCCCCTGGTAGGCCACCATCGCGCCCTTGACCGCCAGCACGTCGTCGCCGAGGGTCACCTTGACCATCTGGCCGCTCTGGCGCATCCATCGCTGGCCGTTCTCGACCTCGGCGTTGGCGGCGTTGAAGATCTCACTGCGCATGGGTCACCTCGTCGGTCTCGGCCGGTATGGCGTGTGCTGGTGGGGCATGAGCGGATCAGGCATGGGTCGCGGGGTCGCTGGTGCGGCGCCACCGGATGCCGGACTCGAGGAAGGCGTCGATGTCACCGTCGAAGACGGCGGTCGGGTTGCCCGTCTCGGTCTCGGTGCGCAGGTCCTTGACCATCTGGTAGGGGTGCAGCACGTAGGAGCGCATCTGGTTGCCCCAGCTCGAGCCGCCGTCCCCCTTGAGGGCGTCGAGCTCGGCCTGGCGCTCGTGGCGGGCCCGCTCCAGCAGCTTGGCCTGCAGCACCCGCATGGCGGCCGCCTTGTTCTGCAGCTGCGACTTCTCGTTCTGGCAGGTCACCACCACCCCGGTCGGCAGGTGGGTGAGCCGGACGGCGGAGTCGGTGGTGTTGACGCTCTGCCCACCCGGGCCCGAGGAGCGGTAGACGTCGATCCGGATGTCGTTCTCGGGGATCTCGATGTGGTCGGTCTCGGCCACCACCGGCAGCACCTCGACCCCGGCGAAGGAGGTCTGACGCCGTCCCTGGTTGTCGAACGGGCTGATCCGCACCAGCCGGTGGGTGCCCTGCTCGACCGACAGGGTGCCGTAGGCGTACGGCGCGGCCACCTTGAAGGTGGCCGACTTGATGCCGGCCTCCTCGGCGTAGCTGGTGTCGTAGACCTCGGTCCTGTAGCCGTGCCGCTCGGCCCAGCGCAGGTACATCCGCAGCAGCATCTCGGCGAAGTCGGCGGCGTCCACACCACCCGCCTCGGAGCGGATCGTGACCAGGGCCTCGCGGGCGTCGTACTCCCCCGACAGCAGCGTGCGCACCTCGAGCTCACCGAGGGCCTTCTTGACCTGGGTCAGCTCGGCCTCGGCCTCGGCCAGGGTGTCGGCGTCGTCCTCCTCCTGGGCCATCTCGACCAGGGTGTCGAGGTCCTCGAGGCGGGAGGACATGTGGTCGAGGCGGTCGATCTCGCTCTGCAGGTGCGACAGCTGGCTGGTCACCGACTGGGCCCGTTCCGGGTCGTCCCACAGGTCGGGCACCGCGGCGTCCTGCGACAGCTGCTCGACCTGCGCCCGCATGGTGGGCAGGTCACTGACCTCGAGAATGGACGACAGGGTCGTATGCAGGTCCCGCAGCTCGGCGGGAAAGTCGACAGCCACGGCGCCTGAGCCTACGCGTTCCCCGGCCCTTGCCACGCTCCGCCCGCCCCCAGCCGAGCGAATCCCGGACCGGCTCGTGCCGTCACCACTCATCGAGTGGTCACCCGACGACCGCTCCGGTCACAGACGACGACCGCTCCCGACAGCCGACACGCACCGAGTGGTCACAGATGGCCGCATCCCCCCACCACCACCCCACCGAGTGGTCACGATGGCCGCATCCCCACCACCACCCCACCGAGTGGTCACAGATGGCCGCATCCCCCCACCACCACCCCACCGAGTGGTCACAGATGGCCGCATCCCCCCACCACCACCCCACCGAGTGGTCACAGATGGCCGCATCCCCCCACCACCACCCCACCGAGTGGTCACAGATTGACGCCTCATCGCGCTCGCAGCGGCCATCTGCGACCACTCGATGCGCGACCACCACCCGAGGCGGCCATCTGCGACCACTCGATCCGAGCATCCGGTGAGCCAGGCCCGGGTGAGGCAGGCCCGGGTGAGGCAGATTCGCTGAGCGTCGGGCCGGGTGAGCCAGGCCTGGTGAGCCAAGGGCGTGAGCCGGACCTACTGGGCCGTCAGGCCCAGGTGAGCAAAGGGCGTGAGCCGGACCTACTGGGCCGTCAGGCCCAGGTGAGCAAAGGGCGTGAGCCGGACCTACTGGGCCGTCAGGCCCGGGTGAGCCAGGTCGGCAGGTCGGTCAGGCCCCGGTCGCGCAGCATCGCGGCCAGGTCGCGGTTGGGCGGGGCGTACATGGCCTCGACCTTGGCCCGCATCCTGTCCGCCTGGCGGGGCAGGAACGGCCGCGCCACCCGCCGCAGACCCGAGGCCACCTCGGCCGGGCGCCAGGTACCCGCCGGTCGGGCCAGGGTGGACCACCCACGCCGGACGACGTCGTCGCCGAAGGAGTGCAGCCTCTCGCCGTCCGAGGTGGTGAGCATCGCCGGCGGGACGGCGACGTCCGGCAGGGGGGCCGACGGGCTCGAGGTCGAGCCAGTCGACCAGGCCCGCCACCCCGGCGGCGGGCGCGACCTCGAGGTCCTCGGCGAAAGCGATGTGCACCCGGCGACCGAACACGTCGAGCCAGGTGGCCAGATGGTCGACGTAGTGCCCGGAGGCCAGGGTGCGGAAGTGGCGGTTGCTCTCGAAGCGGTCACACCCGTTGGCGCGCAAGGCCAGTCCGCGTTCGACGAAGCCCTCGAAGCTGAAGCCCTCGGGCAACCGCCCCCGGGCCAGCTTGTCGGAGTAGCTCGCCCAGAGCCGCTCGGCCGGGTCGCGCAGCACGACGATCACGCGCAGGCCCGGCAGCTCCCGGTTGACGGTCTCGACCAGCGTGCGGCCGCCGTCGAAGTAGCCCGGCGAGGTCTCGAGGCGGTAGCGGGGCGCGTGGTGCTCGTGCGCGGCGAACAGCCGGTCGTAGTCGGCGAGCGCGGTCTCGACCGCGCGGCCGTACCGCAGCGGCGTGTAGCGGTGCACCCGCTTGCTGGGCACCGCGATGTCGGGGTGGCTGCCCGAGCGCCTGGCGCAGGTCGTCGACCCCGGCATGGGACACCCCTGCGATCAGCAGGTTGGGCACCCGGTGGGCCCGCCGCTCGACCGCCGCCAGCGAGAACAGGACCGACAGTCCGTCGTCGCCGACCCCGTGCCGTTCGGCAGCGGGGACGACGTCGGGTCGACGAGGGGGCAGCGTCGCGGTCATGTCGGCGTTCCCTTCTGCGGCGAAGGCCTGGGCTGCAGCGGGGAATCGTTTCAACCACCGGTTCGGCCGGCGCCTGACGTGACTCGCGCAACTCGTGGATCGTGCCGCTAGAGGTGGACCCGAAGGTCACTCGGTGCAAGGTGGAATGAGTACGGATCGTAGTCACGCAACTACGGCCATCAAGAGGTTCTGGGGAACGAACCGGACGGAATCGGCAATCTCCCCCGTCCGGCCGAGGAGGATCATCCGGCGAACATCCCTTGATCTTTGAGTCGTTACATCGTGAGAGCCCGAAGCACTCGGCTTTGCAGCCCGCCACCGCGGTCGAGACGGTTACCTTGGGACGAGACGGTTACCTGGGGACAGGAACACCGAACGACCTGGGACGAGCGGCCCTGGTCGGCCCTGGCGCAGGGTGGCCGCCCGCTCACCCAGTCCCCCGTGGCGGGAGGTGACCGTGACGACGTCGTCCGGCAGGGAGCTCACCCGACCACGACCGACCTGGGGTCGTGCCCGGTGGCCGTTGGGTGGGCTGGCGGTCGGACTGGCGTGGGGAGTCGTGGCCCGGACCTGGATGCGTTACATCAGCACCGACCCCGAGTTCAGCTGGGCGGGCACCGTCGCCATCGTCGTCCTGAGCGGGGTCAGCGGCACCAGCCTGGCCGGGGCCGAGGCCCTGCGCCGCTCGGGACGGCACTGGACGCGTCGTCTTCTCGCCCTCCCCGCACTGCTGCTCTTCGTCAGCCCGGGGGCGTTGATGTTCCCGGCCGCGTTCTTCGGCGGCCTGGCGATCAGCGGTCGCGGCGGACGGTGGGTGCGGGCGACGGCGACCCTCGTGGCCCTGGCGCCGGTGCTGGTCGTGGCACAGACCGAGCAGCTGCCTCGCTCGCGGCCCACGTCACTGGTCTGGTTCGCCCTGCTGTGTCTCGTGCTGGCAGTCGGATGGTCGGCGGTGTTCCGCCGCGCACCCCACGACGGCTCGGTGCCCCGCGCCGGTGACGCCGATCTCGCTGACGGAGCACGCGGCTAACGCGGATTTCCGCACAAGCGGTTCGGCCCAAGGTTAGGCGAACTGGTAGCGCAGAGAGCGGTTGCCCCACCAGGGCACGGTGGTGTCGGTGGGCAGGTCGGCTTGGCGTAGGACCGGTGAGTAGGCGCGGCGGTTGAGGCGGATGATGATGCTGTCACCATCCTTGATGATCTCTCCGGGGGTGTCGAGGAATCGGCGCTGCAGGGTGTCGGGGGTGACCGTGGCATAGCCGGGCAGGCGGTTGCGCAGTGCGGCGGTGAGGGCTTGGGCCAGCACGCACAAGACGATGTCGAGGTCGACGTTGAGGTTGACGGCCGAGGACAGGGCGTCGGCGTGGAACGCGCGGATGATCTCGGCGAGGCGTTGTTCGATGGTCATCCGGCGGGCGTAGCGCTCGATCAGGGGCTTGCTGGTGTTGTCCCGGTCGTTGGTGATGATCACGGTGGGGGCCTCGCGGCCGAGACCGGTGACGATGAACTGGCGGGCCGTGCCGGGGTACTTGGACAGCTTCACCGCGGCGGATTCGTGGACGCGGGGCCTGTTGTGCGGTCCGGGGCGGTCCAGGGTGATCGTCTTGAAGTCGCTCGGGGCCAGGGCGTTGATCTGTTTGATCAGGGCGGGTGAGCGCATCCGCAGGGTGAGGAACTTGATCCCGCGGGCGTCGAGTTCGCCGAGCACGGCCTGGGTGGTGACCTTCTGGTCCATCACCAGCATCGCCGGGTCGTGGCCGGAGACGGCCTTCCAGTGGTCGGCGAACGCGATGACCTCACGGTTCTGGGTGGCCTTGGACAGGTCGGCGTTGGCGTAGACCAGGTTGTGGGTGCCGCTGTCCTGGGCGAAGAACGTCAACACGGAGCGGGAGCGTTGGGATCGGGTTGGCACGTAATGCTTTTCGAGCGCCGGGTCGCGTCCCCAGTGCATGACGGCGTGGAAGTCCAGGTCGAAGATCGCCTGCTCGGTGGTGGCCAGACCCGAGCCGATCATCGCGGTGTCCAGCGCGGTCAGGAAGGCGCGTTGGTGGTCGTGGGACAGCCGGTAGGAGTAGTCGGTCAGGGCGGTCTTCTTCGGCAGCGTTGCCAGGCCGGCGAACAGGGCGGCGCCGGGGTCGATGAGCAGGTGGTCGTCGACGTGGGAGACGCGGCGGGTGCCGGTGAGTTTGAGCGACAGCAGGGACAGCAGCCAGCTGATGGCGGGAATGGTGCGGGTACCCGGGTAGCCGGCGGCGTGGGTCAGGGCGGGCAGGTCCAAGGCGATCAGGTCGGGGATGGTCAGCAGCAGGCCGGCCAGGGTGGTGTCGCAACGGTCGGGGAAGGCGGCGAAGTCCAGGGCGGCGGCCGCGGGCAGGTTGGTGTCGCGGCCGGGGGTGGCGACCGCGGTGGACGCTTCGGGGGCGGGGTGGCGCAGCAGGCGGCCGAACCCTTCTTCGGTGAGGATCTCCGCGACGCTGGTGCGGTTCAGCGGGGTGCCTTCACCGGCCAGGTGCGCGGAGATCTCGTAGGCGGACAGCCCTTGCCGGCGTAGCGCGATGACCCGGCCGCGGACGCGGTCTTTGGCCGGTGCGGACCCGGGCGGGGGCCCGGGTCTGCGGGCCGGGGCGAACAGGTCCAGCTTGCCGGCGCGGTAGTCGCGGACCAGGGCGACCATCGCCCAGCGGGTGTACCCGAACCGCTCGGCGGCCTCGGCGTGGGTAGCGCCGTCGACGAAGAAGGCGCGCAGCGCCTCGTACCGGCGCTGGTTGACCTGCTCGGGAGAGGTGAAGTACTCCGCACCCCTGGGTTGGGCCGATCCGACTGTCATAAGACACGTCTACCAGATCAACGCATGACGGTCGAGACCGGCGATTCCCACGGCACCAGCCGGTCGGGGTAGGTATTTGCCCCGCTTCATCCAGATAATCGGGACTCTTCCGACACCTGAGACGGCATCGTCACGGATCCATAACGAATCGCATCGGTGTAGTTCGTCAACTGGATCGGCCCAGCCCCCGCCTACTGGCCCTGGCCGGCAGGAGGCCATCACTGCTGGTCAGCCAGCCATGCCCTGGCGTCCTGCCTGCGAAGGGTTGGGCCGAACCGCTCGTGCGGAAACCCGCGCTAACGACCGGCCCGACTGCGGGCCGAGGCGGTGACCTGGATCGGGATGCCACCGGCCCACGGCTGCAGGATCACCCCGACCAGCGGCAGCTGCACCGTGGTGGCCAGGCTCACCTGGGCGGTGCGGCCGTCGCTGGTGCCGGTCGGTGCAACCACCTGCAGGGAGTCGAACGCGCTGGTGGCCGGGTTGGCGGCCAGGTAGGCGTCGACGCTCTGCTGCACCGTGGCGGCAGAGACCGGCACCGGCGGCAGTGAGACCGCCCCGACCGGGGCCGGGGCCGGCGTCGCGGCGGAACCGGCCCCGGCACCGGCACCGGCCACGGCACCGGGAGGCGTCGCCGGGACGGCGCCGTAGTAGCCGATGCGGTCCAGGGCGTCGGCCGCATCCAGGGCTGCGCCGTCGGCGACCGACTGCAGCCGGTGCCGGGCCAGATGCACGGCCGTCGCCGAGACCACCACGGTGATCAGGGCGATCGCGACCAGGGCGTCGACCAGGATCAGCAGCGCCACCTGCCCCTCGTCCCCCGCCCGGGCCGACCGCCTGCTCACGGCGCTCCGGCCGCGCCGGCCGCTCCAGCCGCCCCCGCGGCCGGCGCCACGGCGGCGCGGAACTCGTCGACCACACCCAGCTGGGTGGAGCGCACCGTGATGTGCGTGGGTACGACGGCGTCCAGCACGGCCGGCACCCCGGGCAGCACCACGTCCAGGCTGACCTGGACGGCGACCCGACCCTGAGACGTCAGGCACGGCGAGGCCGAGCAGGTGACCTGCACCGTCGGTGGGGCGCCACCGGCGAAGCCCTGGTCACCGACCGCGAGTCGCACCGCGGCCGCGGCCCGGGACTGGGCGGTTGCGTCGTCCGGCGCCCTGGTGAAGGTTCGGACGCCGGCCCGGGCCGCCGAGTCGACGGCGAACGAGGCGGCCTGCAGTCGCCCGAGCGTCACCACCAGGTACACCAGCGGCACCAGCATCACCGTCGCCAGCACGACGAACTCGACGGTGGCACTCCCCCGGTCGTCGTGGCGGACAGCGCTCATGGTCGCTCCGCCATGGCGTGGCCGGCCACCGACAGTCCGGACCCGACGCCGAACAGGCCGATCACCGGCAGCGGTGCCCGCACCCGGACCACCACGGTCGGGACGCCGCCGACGTCCTCGGTGCCTGCTGAGACGTCCTGCGCGTACCGGGCGGACAGGTCCGCGGTGACCAGCTGCTGGGTGCGCTGCACCGCGAGCTGCGGGCCGTTGCCGGCCAGGGCCCCGAACCGGGCACCGTCCCCGGCGCAGTCCACCAGCGTGTTGCGCACATGGACGACGACGGCCAGCTGCACGACGGCCAGGAACACGAAGCTGACCAGTGCCGAGACCAGGGTGAACTCGACCACGGCCGAACCGAGGTCGTCGTCGCGTCGGGGTCGCCGGACCTGCCGCACGGTGGCTCTCAGGGGCCGGTGACCGACGTGATGGCCCGCTCGAACAAGGTGGTGAGGCGGTCGCGGGCGACCACCCAGATCACCATGACGATGCCGGCCGTCATCAGCGTCACGAAGACGTACCCGTTGACGTCACCGCGGTCGCCGCGCTCGACGGACCGGGTCAGGCACCGTCGCGCCACGTCCTGCCCGGTCAGCTGCGCGGCGGTCACCCAGCGGACGGCGTGCTCGCCCCAGGTCGTCGGGGTCACCGCCCGCCGGGCTGGGCGGGTGGCGGGAGGGGTGGTGCGCACCATGGTCGGCCTTCCTGTGGTGGGGTCTCGGGGTCGTGGCCGGGCGGCCTGGTCGAAGCGTGCGAACGGGCAGGGCGCCCTCACCCACTGAGGTCGATGAGGGCGAGCGCCGGGAAGACGGCGAACAGCACGGTCACCGGCAGCACGAGGAAGACGACCGGCAGCATCATGGCGATCTCGCGTCGTCCGCCGGACTCCATCAGGCGGCGACGGGTCAGCTCGCGCACGTCCTGGGCCTGGGCCCGCAGCACGTCCCCGAGCGGGGTGCCACGTTCGACGGCGACGGCGACACCGTCGACGAAACGCGCCAGCGGGGCCAGCGTGGTGCGGGCCGCCAGCCCTTCGAGCGCCTGGACGAGCGACGCACCGGCCCGGGCATCGGCCAAGGTGCGGTTGAGCTCGGCCGACAGCTCGCCGCGACAGGTGCGGCAGACCCGCTCCAGTGCCCCCACGGCGCCCTCCCCGGCACCGACGGCCAGAGCGAGAAGCTCGGCCACGGTGGGAAACTCGGCCAGCATGCGTTGCTCACGACGGCGCACCTGCAGGGTCAGCAGCTGGTCGCGGGCCATCACTCCCAGGACGGCCCCCATGACGAGCAGCACCAGCACCGGCACCACCGCCAGGCCCTGGCCCACGCCCGCGACGACGCCGACCGCGGCCCCCGCCGCCGCTCCGAGCACCCCCCAGACGACCTGCTCGGCGCGGTAGCCCTCGTGCAGGTGCGCGGTGCCCAGCTGGTCGAGCCGCCGCCGCACCGTGGCCGGGCCTCCGGTGATCCTCTCGGCCCAGCGGCCCAGGTCGTGCATCGCGGGTGCCAGCACCAGCTCCAGGGTGGTCAACGGAGTGCGTGGTCGCTCCGGGGCCGCCAGCAGCCGGGACACCGGAGCTTCGCGCAGGTACGGTGCCAGCCGCCGGTCCAGGTCGGGACGACGACCTCGCGGCCACCGCAGCACGACCAGGGCCGAGCCGCAGCCGAGCCCCAGGCCGAGGAGCGCACCCGACAGCGACCACTGCGTCGCCGACGAGGACCACTGCGTCGCCGACAAGGACCACTGCGTCGCCGACGAGGACCACTGGGTCTGCGACAGGGACCACTGGGTCAAGGGCACCATGGTGGCCGCCGGCCTCATCGCAGCACCCGTTCTTCCTCGGGCAGCCGGCCGATGCGCACCATCACGCGGTAGGCGAGGAGGCAGACCGCCCCACCCACCATCAGGACGACGGCCCCGGCCCCGGAGTTGTAGGCCTTCACGGACTCGGGGCGGCTGGACAGCATCGCCAGCACCAGCCACGGCGCCGCCACCGCCACCCGGGCCGCGTTGACGGTCCAGCTCTGCCGGGCCGCCAGCTCGGAGCGGGTGCGCAGGTCCTCGCGCAGGAAGGCCGACAGCGAGCGCAGCAGCCGTCCCAGGTCGGCGCCGCCGACCTCCCGAGTGATCCGCAGCGACTCGCAGATGCGGTCGGCCACGGGGTCGGCGAGTCGCTCCTTGAGGTCGTCGAGGGCCTCACCGAACCTGCCGGTCGCCCGGTAGTCGACCGCGAAGGCCTCGAAGGCGGGACGCAGCGCCTCCGGTCCCCGCTCGGCGAGCTGGGCGACCGCCTCGGGCAGGGACAGTCCGGCCCGCACCCCGGAGGCGAGGTTGTCGACGACCTCGGGCCAGAGCTCACGCAGCACCGCCCGGCGTCGACGGGCCCGCGAGACCACCAGGGCCACCGGTCCCCAGGCCGCCATAGTGGCGAAAGCCGCTGCGACGGTGGGTGACTGCGTGACTGCCAGCGCCACGAAGGCGACCAGCAGCCAGACCGTGACGCAGGCGGCCGCCAGCGCCTGCGGGCTGACCGTCGGCACCCCGGCCTGGGCCAGCAGGTCTCGGGCCCGGTCGAGCAGTCCGCCCCGGTGCCGCTCGAGCGGGGCGGACGGCTGCGGGTCGACCCAGCAGGACCACCAGATCAGGAACAGCCCGACCCCCAGCACCAGACCCACCAGGGCGCCCATGCTCAGCCGGCCAGCAGACGGGGCAGGTCGAAGCCGGCACGGGCGAAACGGTCGGCGTGGGGCGGAAAACCGTCGGTCCGGGTGAGCACGCCGTCCCGTCTGACGAAGATGTCGGCCGTCTCGACGACGTCCCCCTCGACCCGGCCGGGGACGGCGAGCACCTCGCGCACCCGCCGTCGCCCGTCGGCCTCGAGGGCGATCTGGACGACGAGGTCGATGCTGGCCGCGACGGTGGGCACCACGAACCGGCTGCCCACGTTCTCGCCCGCCAGCAGCGGAAGGGTACACATTTTGGTGACCGCCTCCCGCGCCGAGTTGGCGTGCACGGTGCACATGCCCGGCAGGCCCGAGTTCAGGGCGATCAAGAGGTCCAGACTCTCGGCCTGCCTCACCTCGCCGACGATGAGCCGGCTCGGACGCATCCGAAGCGCCTCCTTCACCAGGCGCCGCAACGGCACCTCACCGGTGCCCTCGAGGCTGGGCTGGCGGCACTGCATGGCGACCCAGTCCC
Source organism: uncultured Actinomycetota bacterium (assembly GCA_963738495.1). GTDB lineage: Bacteria > Actinomycetota > Actinomycetes > Actinomycetales > Kineosporiaceae > CAVTWW01. Next base: position 293,283 of record CAVTWW010000007.1, on the reverse strand, counting down.
GGTTGGGCAGCCGCAGCTCGAAGACCTCCTCGGCGGTGACCACCCGTTCCCGGGGCGGGATCGCCGAGGCCAAGCAGTTGAGCAGGGTGGTCTTCCCGGCCTGGGTGCCCCCTGCCACCAGGATGTTCAGCCCCGCCGCGACCGCAGCCCCGAGAAAGGCCGCGGCGTGCGGGGTGAGGGTGTCCAGGACCACCAGGTCGTCGAGCCGGGCGGCCCGCACCACGAACTTGCGGATGTTGACCGCGACGTGCTCGCGGGTGATGTCCGGGATGACCACGTGCAGCCGCGAACCGTCCGGCAGGGTGGCGTCGACGAACGGGCTCGACAGGTCGACCCGGCGACCGCTGCTCTTGAGCATGCGCTCGACGAGGTCGCGCACCTGGGTCTCGGACAGGATCGTGGTGGTCAGCTCGTGCTGGCCGCCGCGGGCGATGAACACCTTGCCCGGCTCGTTGATCCAGATCTCCTCCACGAGCGGGTCGTCGAGGTAGGTCTGCAGCGGGCCGAAGCCTGCCACCTCGTCGAGCACCTGCTTGACGGTGCCGCCGGAGTCGACCAGCGGCGGCAGAGCCGCCACCAGACACCGGTTGTCGTAGTCGGCGACGGCGTCCTCGACGAGGCGGCGGACCGTGCCCGGCTCGCGGGTCGGGTCGACCCCGCGGCGGCGGATCAGCTCGCGAACCTCGTCGGTCACGATGGTGACGGCGTCCATGCACTCCCCTACCCGCAGTCCGTTGCGGCAGCCGACCGATGCGAACCACCGGGACGGCGAGCCGACCGATGATCACGCGACCGCAAACTACCCGAATCGGGGCGAGCCGGAAGCAGGCTTGTCCACAGATCTCCCAGGCCTCCCGCACGAACATAGGTATATGTGAGGTCAACTCTCGGTCACGAAATCTTCAACAAGGTAGGAGGTCCCGGATCGGGGGGCCCACGTGAACCTACGGTCGTCCCAGGACCACCGACCCTGAGCGGTGACCTCGAGAGGTGAATCATGATCGACCTCAACGGCCCCGGAAACTACCTGACCGTCGGGTGGCTACAGGTGTCATGGGCCAACGCCATCGTGATCGGCGGCATGCTGCTGCTGTTCGCCGCCGCCCTGCTGCTCCCCTTTCCCGGCCACGGCCGCGAGGACACCACCCCCGAGGTGAAGCCGTGAGCGCCCCCACGGCCTCCTGGACCGGCCGGCTGCGGCATCGGGTGGAGTCGATCCCCGCCGAGCAGGCCATGCCTGTGACACAGCCGGCCTACGTCGCCTCGTGGATCTACGTCTTCGGGGTCGCCACCCTGGCCGCCCTAGCGATCATCGTGGTCACCGGCGTGGTGCTCTCGGTCGGCGGGCTGGACTGGTGGCACCGGTCCAGCACCGGCCACTTCGTCAACAGCCTGCACCTGTGGTCGGTCCAGCTGTTCTTCGCCTTCATGGTCGTGCACCTGTGGGGCAAGTTCTGGATGGCCGCCTGGCGCGGCAAGCGAGCCCTCACCTGGGTCACCGGCGTGATCTCGTTCCTGGTCTCCATCGGCGCCGCCTTCACCGGCTACCTGGTGCAGACCAACTTCGAGTCGCAGTGGATCTCGGCCGAGGCCAAGGACGGCATCAACTCCATCGGCGTCGGATCGTGGTGGAACGTGCTCAACACCGGCCAGATGCTGCTCTGGCACGTCGCCCTGCTGCCGCTCGGCGTCGGCATCATCGCCGTCCTGCACATCGTGCTGGTGCGCACCCGCGGGGTCGTCCCACCGATCGGCTTCGAGTCCGACGGTCTGCCCACCAGCCACCGGGTGTCGGGCTCCGCCGCCGGCACCGACCAGAGGAGTGCGCGATGACCGCGACCACACAGACCAAGAGGCCGGGCGCCGCGCACGGCTACTGGACCGGTCCGACGCGGCCGTACGACCTGCTCAAGGAGGGCACCATCGCCCTCGTGGTGGTCTCCCTGCTGACCGTCATGCTCGCGGCGCTGTTCTCCTCGCCCGACGACCGGGCCCTGACCATGCAGTCCTGGGCCACGAACGCCCCCGACGACATGTACGCCACGGTGGTCTCCGAGCTGGCCGAGACCTCACCGAGCGCCACCTACGGCGCGCCCTACAACTCCAACAGCGACGGTCAGGTCATCGGCCCGTTGTCGCTGCAGAAGTGGGGCGGGGTCACCCTCGCGGTCGACCCGGCCAACCAGTTCGTGATCGACCCGTTGTCGACCCGGGCGGACGACGCCACCAAGGCCCTCGTCGCCACGTGGAAGGGGGCCGGCGCCGACCAGCAGAAGGGCTGGGCCACGGCCTATTCCGAAGCCCTGACGAAGGCCGAGGGCGCGGCCGACAAGGTCGAGCCCGGTGACTACGGCCCGGTCCCCGACCTGGCCAAGGCCGAGATCGCCATGGCCGAGTCGGGTGCCCTCGACAGCGCCATGGTCGGTGGCGGCGCGTTCTACCAGAGCAACTACACCCGGGCCATGCTGTTCCTGGGCGACGGAGCCTTCCTGGAGGACACCGCCGGCACCCAGCACCTGCAGGGCGGTCAGTGGGGAATGATGAACTCGGTCGGCAACTACCCGGGTCAGGCCTGGCTGTGGCTGGCGAGCTTCTGGTACCAGATCCCGCCGTTCAACGACGAGACCACCTACCTGGGCGGCAACGCCGACGCGGTCGTCTTCGGCGTCCTGATCCTGGTGCTGTCGCTGTTGCTGCTCCTGGTGCCGTTCATCCCGGGGCTGCGCGACATCCCCCGGCTGGTCCCGCTCCACCGCCTGGTGTGGCGCGACTGGTACGCCAAGCACGGTCACGGCGGCTGATCCGCCCGGCTCGGCCCCGGCAGGGTCCGACCCCGACACGGACACAGCTTCGTCGACGATGTGCAACGAGTGTTCTACGGTGAGTGACCCGGGGCTTTCCCCGGGTCACTCACTGTTTCGAGGGGGACCACCGTCGTGGACGTCACGATCGAGAGCACCGACCAGCATCCCACCGCAGGGGGCGCCCCCGAGCCGGGTGCGTCGGTCAGCCTGCTGCCGGTGGACGGCGGCGGCACCGTCAACGGCGAGGTCACCCTGTGGTCCTCCAGCCCCGGGGGCGCGGTCGTGACCAGCCGGGTACGGCTGGCGCCCGGCTCGGCCGGCCAGCTGCGCGGCCAGCGGGTGTGGGTCAGCGCTCGCAGCGACGACGCCCTGGTGGTCTTCCAGGCGATCGCCCAGGGGGTCGAGCACCACAGCGACCAGCTCGAGCTGACCGGCGTCACTCGGCTGGCCACCGAGCCGCGCCGTTCCAGCCTGCGCGCCGACATCAGCCGGCCGGTGCTGCTGGTGCGCGACAACGCCCCCAGCCGCGGCACCACCAGCCTCGACCTGTCCGCGGGCGGGGTGCGGGTGCGGGTGCCCGAGGGCCAGCAGCTCGCCCCCGGCGACCGCCTGGACGCCGCCGTCGCCGACGAGCGCGGCGGCACCGTCTGGGCCCGCAGCGAGGTCGTGCGGGTGGACGGCGGCGAGGCGGCGCTGAAGTTCGTCGAGGTGGACGCCGCCGACCGCGACCGCATCGACCACGACGTCTACCGCTGGTACAGCGAGCGGGCCGCGGCCCAGGCCGAGGCGCTGCTGCCCACCCAGCGCGACCGGCGAGGACCGACTCACCCAGGGGCCCTGCTCCCCGAGCAGGGCTGACTCACCAGAGGGTGAGTTCGCCGACCCCCACGATGCGCAGCACCACGTCGCCGCTGTCGTCGGTGGCGTCGAGGTCGACGACCGCCTCGATCCCCCAGTCGTGGTCCCCGGCCGGGTCGTCCAGCACCTGACGCACCGCCCAGTGCCGGCCGCCGTCGGCGACCGGCGCCGACTCGTTCTCGCGCACCACGAACAGGGCGGCGCTGCGGGCCGTCGCCGAGGTCTCGATCCGGTCGTGGACGGCGAAGTAGTCGGCCAGGGCGTCCTGCCACTCCTGGGCGTCCCAGCCGGCCTCGCCGTCCAGCTCGCCGAGCTCCTCCCAGCGCTGCCGCGCCGCCAGGTCGACGCGGCGGAACATGGCGTTGCGCACCATCACCCGCAGCGCCCGGGGGTTGGCGCTCAACGGCGGCGGGCCGTCGCCGGTGCCGCCGGTCGGCGGCGTCAGCGCCACCGGCCAGCCGTCGTCCAGCCCGTCGATGAGGGCCGACCACTCCTGCACCAGGCTCGAGTCGGTCTGGCGCACCAGCTCGGCCAGCCACACCACCAGGTCCTCCAGCTCGGGGGTGCGGGCCGCGGCCGGCACCGTCTTGCGCAGCGCCCGGTAGGCGTCGGCCAGGTAGCGCAGCAGAACCCCCTCGCTGCGGGCCAGGCCGTAGTAGGCGACGAACTCGCGGAACGACATGGCCCGCTCGACCATCTCGCGCACCACCGACTTGGGGGCCAGCTCGTAGTCGTCGACCCAGGGCTGGCTCTGCCGGTAGATGGCCACGGTGGCGTCCAGCAGCTCGGCCAGCGGGCGCGGATGGGTGACCTCCTCGAGCAGCTCCATCCGCTCCTCGTACTCCAGGCCGTCGGCCTTCATCTGGGCGACCGCCTCACCGCGGGCCTTGCTGCGCTGCGCCTGCAGCACCGGGCGCGGGTCCTGCAGGGTGGCCTCGATCACCGAGATCACGTCGAGGGCGTAGGTGTCCGACTCGGGGTCGAGGATGTCGATCGCAGCCAGGGCGAACAGCGACAACGGTTGGTCCAGCCCGAAGTTCGGCGGCAGGTCCATCGTCAGCCGCACCCGCCGACCGAAGCCGTCGGGCTCCGCCAGCCGTTCGACGACCCCGGCCGCCAGCAGCGCCCGCCCGATCACGATGGCCCGGCGCAGCAGCCGCAGCTGGACGGCGCGCGTGCTCGTGGTTGTCCTCGAGCAGCAGACGCAGCGCCGCCACCCCGTCGTCCGGGCGGGCGAGGATGTCGAGCACCATCGCGTGGTTGACCTGCATCCGTGAGGTCAGCTGCTCGGGCTGGGCCGGCCACCAGCTTCTCGAACGACGGCCTGCCCCACGAGACGAACCCGTCCGGCGCCTTGGTGCGCACCACCCGCTTCAGCTTGACGGGGTCGTCGCCGGCCTTGGCGACCCGCCGGGCGTTCTCGATCTCGTGGTCCGGCGCCTGCACGACGACCGTTCCGGCGGTGTCGAACCCGGCCCGCCCGGCCCGGCCCGCGATCTGGTGGAACTCGCGCGCGCTCAGCTGCCGCACCCGCTGCCCGTCGAACTTGGTCAGGCCGGTCAGCAGCACGGTGCGGATCGGCACGTTGATGCCGACCCCGAGGGTGTCGGTGCCGCAGATCACCGGCAGCAGCCCCTCGGTGGCCAGCTGCTCGACCAGGCGCCGGTAGCGCGGCAGCATGCCGGCGTGGTGCACCCCGACGCCGTGACGCAGCAGCCGCGACAGGGTGGCACCGAAGCCCGGCCGCGAACCGGAACCTGGCGATCCGGGCCGCGATCGCGTCCCGCTGCGACCTGGTCGCGAACGCCGTACTGGTCAGGGCCTGGGCGCGCTCGAGCGCCGCCGCCTGCGTCGAGTGCACGACGTACACCGGCGCCTGCTTGGTCTCGACCAGCTCGGCGATCGTCTCGTGCACCGGGGTGGTCGCGTAGTGGAAGGTCAGCGGCACCGGACGGTCGACGGTGGTGACCAGGGCCGTCGGTCGCCCGTTGCGCCGCGTCAGGTCCTCCCGCAGCGCGCTGACCTCGCCGAGGGTCGCCGACATCAGCACGAACTGCGCCTTCGGCAGCGTCAGCAGCGGCACCTGCCAGGCCCAGCCGCGCTGTGGGTCGGCGTAGTAGTGGAACTCGTCCATCACGACGATGCCGACGTCGGCGTCCGCGCCGTCCCGCAGCGCCTGGTTGGCGAGCACCTCGGCGGTGCAGCAGATGATCGGGGCCCCGGGGTTGATGCTGGCGTCGCCGGTGGCCATGCCGACCAGGTCGGCGCCGAAGACCTCGCACAGCGCGAAGAACTTCTCGCTCACCAGGGCCTTGATCGGGGCGCTGTAGTACGAGCGCACCCCGGTCGCCAGGCCGACGGCGTGGGCCGCGGTGGCCACCAGCGACTTGCCCGAGCCGGTCGGGGTCGCCAGCACCACGTTCGCGCCCGCCACCAGTTCGACCAGCGCCTCCTCCTGGTGCGGGTACAACGCCAGCCCCAGCCCGGCCGACCCATTCCATGATCGCCTCGAGCACCCCGTCGTCGCCGTCGCGGGCGTGGGCACGCAGCAGCTGCGGCAACGGGTCGGGGGTCACCCGCCCATCCTCCCCCACTCCCGTCCCGCCCCTCGCCGTGGCCCCGGGACCGCGCCCCGCCGGCACCTGCTCCGGGCACCTGCTCCGCCTGTGGACAACGACGCACGGGCCCGGCCCCGGGACCGAAGCACAATCGAGCGCATGGATCCGCGGACGGTTGAGCTGCGCCTCACCCTGGCCACGACGCACGCCGCGCGACCTCGTCGGTCCGGGCGCCGGCCGGCACCACCCTGGGGCAGCTGGCCGAACGACTGGACGGCGATCTGGGCGGGGTGCCGGACGCGGGAGCCTGGGCCTGGTCGACGGACGGGGTCGCCATCGACCGGCGCCACCGTGCTGGGTCGCGCCGCCGCTCGTCGACGGGTGTCGCCTGCGCCCGGCCGGCACCCCCTCGCCCGGGCCACCGCCGGGCCACGGCAGACCGGGCCCAGCGGCAGTGTCGGACCGCCGGGTTCGAGCTGCACGTGGTCGCCGGGCCCAGGGCCGGGTACCGGCTTCCGATCGGATCGGTCCGCACCCAGCGTGGGTCGCGACCCGGCGAACGACCTGGTGCTGGACGACGTCGACGTCTCGCGCCGCCACCTCGAGCTCGTCGTGCCGAGCGGCGCCGGCTGCCGTGAGCGTGCGTGACCTGCTCTCCAGCAACGGCTCCCAGGTGCTGACGCCCGGCACGGGCGGCCGTCGAGGCCGCCCCGGCAGCCGGGCTGGCCGCGGCGACGTCGTCCAGGTCGGCAGCCACCGGATCGCGCTGCGCCCGGAGCCGGGCGGCCGACCTGCGCGCGGACGCGTCTCGGCCACCTGGTCGTCCACCGAGCCCCCTACCCGACCCCCGAGCCGCCCATCGAACCGTGATCACGGTCCCTGCCCAGCCGACGCCACGCCCGGGGACGCACCTTCCTGGCCGATGGTGGCCCTGCCCCTGCTGTTCGCGGTACCGGCGGCCTGGTGGTGGCACCAGCCGATGTTGCTGCTGATGGGGCTGCTCTCGCCCGCGACGGCCGTGGCCCAGTTCGTCTCCGACCGCCGCCGTGGCCGCCGCGAGCATCGCCGGGCCGAGACCGCCTACCGGGCAGCTCTGGGCGATGCCGACGACAACCTGCGAGAGGCGTTGCGACAGGCCGCTCGTCACGCCTGGGAGCGCCACCCGGACCCGGCGGTGGTGGCCGAGGTCGCCGCCCGTCGGGACCAACGGCTGTGGCGTCGCGGCGGTGACGGTCCGCTGAGCGTGCGGGTGGGGACGGCCGACCAGAACGCGCCCGTCGTCCGGCGATCCCCCGAGGGGCCCGAACCGGCCACCCTCGTCGACGCTCCGCTCACCCTCGACCTGGCCGAGTCGGCCGTGCTGGGCATCTGCGGCCCGGTCGGCCCGGCCCGGGCGCTGGCCCGCTGCCTGGTCGGGCAGGCTGCGGTCTGGTGCTCACCCGCAGACCTGGAGATCACCGTTCTCACCGCGACGCCCGGCGCCGCTGACCGCCCGGGCTGGGGGTGGACCGCGTGGCTGCCGCACGCCTCCTCCTTCGCCCCGGCCGCCGGGCCCGGCAGCCGGCGGCCGCCGGCGGCCGCCGGCACCTGGTGGTGCTCGACGGCGCTCGCACGACCACCCCGAGCCGATGTCGCTGCTGAGCCACCCCGGCCGCACAGTCCTGATCTGTCTGGCCGCCCGCCCGGGCGCAGCTGCCACGGCAGTGCCGAGCCGGTGCTCACCCGTCGCCGGCCACCCGCCCGCCGAGCGGGCCGCCCGTGCCGAGCGGCCGCCTCGAGCAGCGCGGCACGCTCGAGCGCCACCCGGGCCGCTGCACGCCCCGGACTGCCGACTCGAGCTGCCCGCCCTGTACTGGGCCTGGCGGCTGGCCCGCGACCTGGCGCCGTTGCGCGACGGCGCGCCACCGGGACCGGGACCGGGCTGCCGGACCAGGTGCGGCTGCTCGACCTGGTGACGGCGCGGCCGACCCCGCGGCCGTCGCACGGCGCTGGCTGGCGGCCCGGACCCGAGCGGTCTGGCAGTCCCGCTGGGTAGGTGGCGAGTGCGGCCTCTGGCGCCCCGACCTGGTCGGCGACGGGCCGCACGCGCTGGTGGCGGGCACCACGGGCGCCGGCAAGTCCGAGCTGCTCACCTCGCTCGTGGCCTCGCTGGCCCTGCACCACAGCCCGCAGGCGCTCGCCTGCTGCTGGTCGACTACAAGGGCGGCACCGCCTTCGGGCGACTGGTCGAGCTGCCCCATGTCACCGGGGTGGTCACCGACCTCGACGCAGCCAACGCCCACCGGGTGCTGTCGAGCCTGACGGCCGAGCTGCGTCGCCGTGAGGCTGCCCTGGCAGGTGCCCGAGGCGGCGCCGACACCGACCGGCGGCTGCTCGAGCTGGGGCGGCTGGTGGTGGTGGTCGACGAGTTCCGGGTGCTCGCCGAGGAGGCGCCCGACGTGCTGACCGCCCTGGTGCGGGTGGCCACGGTCGGGCGCGGGCCTGGGCGTCCACCTGGTGCTGGCGACCCAGCGACCCGGCCGGGGTGGTCGGCGGCGAGGTGCGCGCCAACGTGGCACTGCGGGTGGCCCTGCGGGTGCGCGACCGCACCGACTCCGACGACGTCCTCGACGCACCCCACGCCGCCCGGCTCGGGGCCGAGCTGGCCCGGCCGGGCCTGGGTCCGTGACGCCTCGGGCCGCGCTGTTCGCCGTCCAGACCGCCCATCTGCCCGCCGGTCGCGCGGCCGACGCCGCATCGACGCCGGTTCCGACGCCGTTCCGACGCCGAATCCGGCGCCACGCCCGGCGCCGTCGGCTCCCGCCCGGGGGCGGTGAGGGTCCCGAGGACCTCTGCTGGGCGCCGCTGCACGCGGACCCTCGGTGCCTTCCCGCCTGTGGACGAGCTGCCCCCCCGACCCACGGCTGCGCCGGACGACCTCGGGTCCGTCTGCCGCCGTCCGGGCGGCCGCGAACCTGTTGGGTCTGCACGCCCTCCCGGGCGCCCTGGCTGCCTCCCCTACCGGTCGCACCTCACCTGGGCGAGCTGACCGCGCTGACCCCGGCCCGAGCCGGACCCAGCCGGCCCAGACGAACCTGACCGAGCCCAGTCCGTCACCCTGCCGTTCGCCCTCGCCGACCTGCCCCACCGTCAGCAGCAGCGCACCGATGGCGTGGCGGCTGCCCGCCGACGGTCACCTGGCGGTCAGCGGTGGCCCCGGGAGCGGGCGCAGCACCGTGGCCCGCACCGATCGCCTTCGCCGCCGTCACCGCCGGGCTCGAGGTGCACGTCATCGAGGGATCACCCGTGCCTGGCCCTGCGCTCGGCGACTGGGTCAGCGGCACCGTCGTGCCCGCTCGGACGTCGACCGCACGGTGCGCCTGGTCAGGCGCCTGCCCTGCCGGGTGGCCGCACCCCTTGGCCGGCAGCCGACCGACCCCCCGTCCTGGTGGTCGACGGCTGGGAGGGACTCGAGCAGACGTGGGCCCGGGCCGGATGGCCCCAGGGTGGCGACGAGCTGCAGGCCCTGGCCCGGGACGGCACCGCAGCCGGACTGCGCCTGGTCGTGACCGGTGGCCGCGCCCTCCTGTCCGGATCGCTGGCCGCGGTGCTGTCCGAGCGGCTCCTGCTGCGCACGGCCGACCCGGCAACCGCCCTGCTGGCGGGGGTGGCGACGAACCAGCTGCCGTCGCCGTGGCCGAACGGTCGGGTGCTTCGGATCCGCGGCAGCGAGGTGACCAGTGCCCAGGTGGCACTGCTGGAAACCCCCACGGCGCTGCCGCAGCCCACCCCACCCCGGCCCACGCCACGACCGGCAGCCCTGCCCGATCCCGCATCCGGTCGGGCCCGGGACCCGGCCCGCTCCGCTGCGACTGGCCCCGTTGCCGCAGCGGGTGGGTCGCGAGGAGCTGCCGCGGGCGCACCGCGACCCTCGGGTGTGGTTGGGGCTGGGCGGGGACGACGCCACCCCGCTGGCGCTGCCCCCGACGGGTGCCGGCTGCCTGGTCACGGGCAGCCCGGGGTCGGGCCGCACCGCCACCCTGGCGACCCTGGCCCATGCCCTCCTCGAGACCGGTCGCCGAGTCGTCGTGGTGACCGCGGCCGCCGAGAGTCCCTGGTGGCCGACGGACCCCGCCGTCACGACCGTCCCTCGGCGGGGCGGCCGCCTGCTGGCCCAGGTGAACCCCGAACCCGACCAGGTGCTGCTGCTCGACGACGGCTGGCTCTCGGTTGCCCGGCCTCGACGACCTGGGGCTCGAGCACCTCGGCGGACCGCTCCAGGGGAAGGCCCGGCCGGAGCCTGGCGAAGTGGACCAGAGTGCCGCGCCGGGAGTGCTCCGGGTGGCGGCAGCGGTGACCGGCGGCGAGCTGACCGTGACCTTCCGCGGGCTGGTGGCGGCCTTGCGAGACGGCGGCGTCGGGATCGTACTCGGAGCCCGTTCGTGGGTCGGCGACCCGTTCACCGGCTCGGCGCCCACCTCCGGGTCACCACCCGGCCGGGCCCTGCTGGTGCAGAACGACCTGCGACAGCCGCTGCAAGTGGCGTTCCCTGTCTCCGCGCCCACCTCGGCGCCTGCCCAGGGCTGGTCGGCTGCCAGACTGGCCGCCGTCCGGACGCCGGCGTAGCGGGCTCGGGGCCGCAGACGAAGGGAAGCGGGTATGACCCAGCAGCAGGCGACTCCCACGGAACCGGGCGGCTGGGTGGTCCGCGAGGCCGAGCCGGACGACGTGCCGGCCATCGATGCCCTGATCCGCCAGCTGGCCGTCAGCCAGGGGCACCCGGAGGCGGTCACGGCAGCGCCCTACGACCTGCAGGCGGCCTTGTTCGGCGAGGGCGCCACCACCCACTGCTTCGTGGCGGCCCCGATCGACCCCGACGGCGAGTCCGGCCCGGTCGGGGGGATCGCCCTGTGGTTCGTCATCTACTCGACCTGGGTCGGACGGCACGGGATCTGGCTCGAGGATCTGGTGGTCGATGAGGCGGCCCGCGGTCACGGGGTGGGCCAGGCCCTGATGCAGCGACTGGCCCAGGAGTGTCTGCGACGGGGGTATGCCCGGCTCGACTGGACGGTGCTCACCGACAACGAGGGCGGGCAACGCTTCTACGACCGGCTCGGGGCCCGCAGCTCGCCGAGGACGCCTCGCCTCCACCGGTTGGACGGCGCCGACCTCGCCGCCGGCCCGCCGCACGCCTGTTCGGCGCTCAGTCATTCGATCAGTGTCAGCGCGTGACAGAGGGTTCAGGGTTTGACATCATCCGAACGGATGACGACCCAGAGGAGACCTGCCGCACATGACTGTCGCCGCATCGGGGAGCAGCACCACAGGCGCCGACGTCGTGGACCTGCGAGTCCCCGCCGATCCGGCCTACCTCGCCGTGGTGCGCTCGACGACTGCAGGACTGGCCGCACGTCTCGACCTGACGCTCGACGAGATCGAGGACATGCGGATCGCCGTCGACGAGGCCTGCACCCTGGTCATGTCACGGCAGCCCAGCCCGGCGCCGCCCTGCATGCCGCGTTCACGGTGGGCTCGACACCCTCGAGGTGGTCGTCGACGGCCCCGCGCGATCCCTGCCTGAACGCGGCAACTTCGCCTGGTCCGTCCTGGAGGCACTGGTGGCCACCGTCGAGAGCGGCCGCTGCCGGAGCGGATCCTGGATCAGGCTGACCCAGCCCGCCCGTCGTCGCTGACGGCGTCCCAGGCCCCGCGGCAGCACCGAACATCCGTTTCCGCTCCGGCACCACCCGGTCACCAGCGCCGATCCCGGCAACGGGCTGACCGCCGCTGCAGGTCGCCACGACTGAACCGTGGCACCCGGGCATGCCCTGCGCCGAGTCAGTCCCGACATCATGTGCCACACCACCACAGGACCCGCACCGCGGACGCCGGCTGTTCGCCACCGCGCGCGCCCCGGCGATCAGCGAGCACGAGCAGGGCCACCAGGACGAGCAGCCCCATCGGCAGCCCGAGGGCAGCGGGGGCTGCCGAACCGTCGCACCCCGAGGTCGACGGCATAGGCCGCGAACCCCAGCGCCTCGACCAGCAGGGCACCACCACGGCCCGCCGCACGAGCACCGAGCTCACCGAGCCACCGCCCCGTCCTGGGTCCTAGCTGCCACGTCACTGTCCTCACCTGAGAATGCCGCAAATACCGCGCACAACTCCGTTCGGCGAGGCACGATAGAGCCTCGATCTTGCAGGACCCGTCACGACACCCCGCGTCACAGGGCACGACCCGGCGCCGCAGGGGGTGGTCAGTGCGGGTCCGGTCGTCGGCCGGTAGCGGGCTTCAGTCACGCTGCGCAACGCCGCGAGGATGGCCGCGTGATGCTCGTCAAGTCGACTGAACGATGGATGGACTGACTACCAGCAGGTATGACTTTCTGTACCTGCACGGTTACACGCAACTCGAATGTGACAGAGAACGCGCCGCGTAACGAAAGAAGTATCGAGAATCCCTTGTGAACGCGGGCACAAGAGTGTGAGGCTTGGCGTTGAGTAAGACAGGGCGCAGCATTGCCCCTCGTTCTGGCCCAGCCCAGTCGCCGCAGCAGTGTTGCGCGGCTCGGTCACGGCCGAATGCGAGCAGCTCCACCCGCACCACCGACTACGTGCCCCACCAGCACCACCTGGTACCACCCACCCGCTTCACGCCGATCCACTCGTTGAACCGATCCACGAACGAACCGATCCACCGTTCCGTCACTGTTCCACCGATCCACCACTGACTGAGAAGATCCGCGCCTCGCTGGGGGCGAGCGCGGCCAGAGCCCTTCGGGGCAGACGATCGCCCATCGCGGGCAGAGGAGTGAACTACCCCATGGACTGGCGTCACGAGGCTGCGTGCCTGGACGAGGACCCCGAGCTGTTCTTCCCGATCGGCAACACGGGTCCGGCCCTCCAGCAGATCGAAGAGGCGAAGGTCGTCTGCCGCCGTTGCCCCGTACAGGAGACCTGCCTGCGCTGGGCACTGGACTCCGGCCAGGACGCCGGGGTCTGGGGTGGCCTGTCCGAGGACGAGCGTCGCGCGCTCAAGCGCCGCAACGCCCGGGCTCGCCGCGCCGGCTGAACGACCTCCGCACGGCAGGACGTCGACCACCCGAAACCCAGCACCGAATCGGGCTGACCGTCTTCCTCAGGAGGCGGTCAGCCCGCGTTTGCTCTCAGACGGGATCACTGCTGCGCAGCAGCACGTCGACCTCGACCGCGGTGCCACCCTCGTCGGGGCTCGACCAGGTGATCCGCCCGCGCAGCTCACCTCCGACCAGGGCCTGCACGATCTGGGTCCCCAGCCCGTCCCGGCCGGCCTCGAACGTGGCCGGCAGCCCCACTCCGTCGTCCCGCACCACGGTCCGCAGAGTGGCGCCGTCCCGATGGGCCTCGACGGTCACCGTGCCGGACGCCCCCTCGGACGCACCGGCCAGACCGTGCTCGACCGCATTGGTGACCAGCTCGGTGAGCACCAGGGCCAGGGGCGTGGCGTCGACCGCGGCGAGCACCCCGAAGGCCCCCTCCCGGCGCACCTTCACCGGCACCGTCGCGCCGTCGCTGGCCACCTCGACCGCCAGCGCGACGATGCGGCCGACGACGTCGTCGAACTCGACGCTCTCGCCCAGTCCCTCCGACAACGTCTCGTGCACCAGGGCGATCGTCGCCACCCGCCGCATCGCCTCCTGCAACGCCTGGCGGCCCTCGGACGACGGGATCCGCCGGGCCTGCAGCCGCAGCAGCGCGGCCACGGTCTGCAGGTTGTTCTTCACCCGGTGGTGCACCTCGCGGATCGTGGCGTCCTTGCTGAGCAGCTCGCGCTCGCGCCGTCGCAGCTCCGAGACGTCGCGCAGCAGCACCAGCGCCGCCACCCGTTCCCCCGCCGCGATCAGCGGCAGCGCCCGCAGCGACAGGGTCACCCCGCGGGCGTCGACGTCGCTGCGCCACGGCGCCCGGCCGGCCAGCACCAGCGGCAGCGACTCGTCGACCGGGCTCGAGCTGTCGAGCAGCGGCGCCACCACCTCCACCAGCGGCTGCCCGACCACTGCGCCGTGGTAACCGAGCCGATGCATCGCCGACTGGGCGTTCGGGCTGGCGTAGATCACCCTGCCGTCCCGGTCCAGCCGCACCAGGCCGTCGCCCACCCGGGGCGCTCCCCGGCGCGGGCCGGTGGGCGCCCCGACGGCCGGGAAGTCCCCTGCCGCCATCATGCGGGCCAGGTCGTCGGCGCACTGCAGGTAGGTCAGCTCGAGGCGGCTCGGGGTACGCGCGGCCGCCAGGTTGGTGTGCCGGGCCACCACGGCCAGGACGACGCCCTGGCGCACCACCGGGATCGCCTCCTCGCGCACCGGGATGTCGTCGTGCCACTCGGGGTCGCGGTTGCGGCAGATGCGGTGCGACTGCCAGGCCTGGGCGATCAGGGTCTGCCGCGAACGGGCCACCCGTCGCCCGACCTGGTCGTCGTAGTGCACGGTCGCGCCGGTGCTGGGCCGGCAGTGGGCGGCGGCCACCCACTCCTGCCCGTCCCGGTCGGGCACCCACAGCACCAGGTCGGCGAACGAGAGGTCCGAGAGCATCTGCCAGTCACCGACCAGCTGGTGCAGCCACTCGACGTCACCGGGCTGGTAGTCGCCGTGCGCCGTGAGGACGTCGTTGAGGGTGGGCACCCCAGCAGCCTAGGGCCGCCGTCTCAGGCCGCCCCGGCAGGCTCGTCAGGTGCCCCCCGCCGCCGCCGGTCAGCTCGAGGTGCGGACCACCGACCGCAGGGTGCGCAGGGCCACCGAGAGTGAGGCCAGGTCGGCCTTCTCGAGGCGGCTCACCTCGGCCAGGGTCTGCCCGGCCCGCTGGACGGCGCTGCCGTTGGCGCGCTCCCAGCCCTCGATCCGCGCCATCGGGTCGTCCTGCGCCGGCGTCGAGGTCAGGACGGCGACCGTCAGCGACTCCAGCGCTCCGTAGAGGTCGTAGCGCAGGGCCGCCCGGGCCAGCGACTGCCACCGGTCGGTCCGCTCCAGCGAGCTGATCCGGGTGAGCAGGGGGTCGATCGCGTAGCGGTCAGACAGCGCCTGGTAGACCGGGGCCACCTGGGCCGGCGGCATCTCGACCTTCGCCGAGATCTCGGTGATGTCGAGCAGCTGGAAGACGTTGAGCAGGGCGGCGCCCCGCAGCGCCAGCTCGGCCGGCACCCCGGTGGCGGCCAGGACGTCGGCCTGGGCCCGGATGTCGGCGGCCTCGGCCCCGAGCACCAGCTCGGGGATCCGGGGACCGAGCTCGGCCACCACCGGTGCGAACCGGGCGATCTCGGCACCGACGTCGATCGTGCCCGGCCGGTTCTGCAGGAACCACCGCACCGCCCGGTCGAGCAGCCGCCGGAAGGTCAGGTAGAGCACGGTCTGGCTCTCGGTGGGTACCTGGTTGTCGAGCGCCTCGACGGCGGCGACGTAGTCGCGCAGCCCGAACACCTCACGACAGACCGTGTACGCCCTGGCCACCTGCTCGGCACCGGCGCCGGTCTCCTCCTGGCAGCGGAACGCGAAGGTGATGCCACCGCGGTTGACCATCTCGTTGACCAGGCAGGTGGTGATCAGCTGGCGGCGCAGCGGGTGGGTGCCCAGCAGGTCGCCGTACCGCTCCACCAGCGCGGGCGGGAAGTAGCTGCGCAGGGTGCCCTCGAACCAGGCGTCGTCCGGTAGGCCGCACGCGTCGATGTCCTGCTTGAGGGCGATCTTGGCATAGGCCACCAGCACCGAGAACTCGGGCGAGGTCAGGCCCAGTCCGGCCTCCTCGCGCACCGTCAAGGTCGCGTCGTCCGGAAGGAACTCGATGGCCCGGTCCAGCGAGCCGCGCGACTCGAGGTAGCGCATGAACCGCTGGTGGACACTCACCATCGAGCCCGCCTGCTTGCGGGCGTTGCCCAGCAGCACGTTCTGCTCGTAGTTGTCGCGCAGCACCAGGGCCGAGACGTCGTCGGTCATGCGGGCCAGCAGGCTGTTGCGCTGCTTGCCGGTCAGGTCGCCCGCGGCCACGATCCGGTCGAGCAGGATCTTGATGTTGACCTCGTGGTCGGAGCAGTCGACCCCGGCCGAGTTGTCGATGGCGTCGGTGTTGACCCGCACCCCGTGCTGGGCCGCCTCGACCCGGCCGAGCTGGGTGAGCCCCAGGTTGCCGCCCTCACCGATCACCCGGCACCGCAGCTGGTCGCCGTCCACCCGGATCGCGTCGTTGCCCTTGTCGCCGACGTCGGCGTGGGACTGGCGCGAGGACTTGACGTAGGTGCCGATGCCGCCGTTCCAGAGCAGGTCGACCGGGGCCCGCAGGATCGCCGAGATCAGCTCGTTCGGGGTGAGCGAGGTGATGATGCCGCCGTCCAGGCCGAGCCGGGCCGCCACCTGGGGCGAGATCGGCACCGACTTGGCCGAGCGCGGGTAGATGCCGCCGCCCTCGGACAGCAGGCTCGCGTCGTAGTCGGCCCAGGACGAGCGCGGCAGCGCGAACATCCGCCGGCGCTCGGCGAAGGAGGCCGCCGCGTCGGGGTCCGGGTCGAGCACGATGTGGCGGTGGTCGAAGGCGGCCACCAGCCGGATGTGCTCCGAGAGCAGCATGCCGTTGCCGAACACGTCGCCGCTCATGTCGCCGATGCCGGCGCAGGTGAAGTCCTGGGTCTGCACGTCGACCCCGGACTCACGGAAGTGTCGCTCGACCGACTCCCACGCCCCCTTGGCGGTGATGCCCATCGCCTTGTGGTCGTAGCCGACCGATCCGCCCGAGGCGAACGCGTCGCCCAACCAGAAGCCGTAGTCGGCCGACAGGGCGTTGGCGATGTCCGAGAACGTCGCGGTCCCCTTGTCGGCGGCCACCACGAGGTAGGTGTCGTCCTCGTCGTAGCGCAGCACCCGCGGGGGCGGCAGCACGACCGGCTCACCACCGGCGTCGGTCTCGGCCAGCCGGGTGCCCAGGTTGTCGGTGACGTCGAGCAGGCCCGAGACGAAGGTGCGGTAGCAGGCGATGCCCTCGGCCAGCCACGCCTCACGGTCCAGGGCCGGGTCGGGCAGCACCTTGGCGACGAAACCGCCCTTGGCGCCGGTCGGCACGATCACCGCGTTCTTGACCATCTGGGCCTTGACCAGCCCCAGCACCTCGGTGCGGAAGTCCTCGGGCCGGTCGCTCCAGCGCAGACCGCCCCGGGCCACCGTGCCGAAGCGCAGGTGCACGCCCTCGACCCGCGGCGAGTAGACGAAGATCTCGAACGCCGGTCGCGGGGCGGGCAGGTCGGGCACCTGCTGGGGGTCGAGCTTGATGGAGACGTAGGGCAGCGGGACGCCGTGGGCGTCCACCCGGAAACCGTTGGTACGCAACGTTGCGAGCATGATCCCCAGCAGCGAGCGCAGGATCCGGTCGTGGTCCAGGCTGGCGACCCCCTCCAGTCGGGCGCGGACGGCGGTGACCAGCTGCTGCACCGCCTCGACCCGCCGCGGGTCCTCGACGGTCGCGCCCCCGAACGCGTCCGGGTCGAACCGGGCCTCGAACAGCGCCACCAGGTCCCTGGTGATCGCCACGTTGGAGCGCAGGCACCGCTCGACGTAGTCGAGGCTGAAGGTGGTGCCGGTCTGGCGCAGGTACTTGGCGTAGGCGCGCAGCACCACGACCTGCCGCCAGGTCAGGCCGGCCAGCAGCACCAGCCGGGCGAAACCGTCGGACTCGGCGGCCCCGCTCCAGGCCGCCGCGAAGGCGGCGCAGAACGCCTCGCGGGTGCCGTCGACGTCGGCGACCCCGGTCGGGTAGGCCAGCCCGAAGTCGTAGACGTAGCCGACCCGGCCGTCCCCGCGCCGCATCAGGTACGGCCGCTCGTCGACGACCTCGACGCCGAGGTCGGCCAGGTAGGGCAGCACCTGGGTCAGCGACAGCGGCGCGAGCCGGTACAGCTTGAGCCGGCGGCGGCCCTCGAGCGCGCCGACCGGCTCGTACAGGTTCATGTCGAGGGCGCGGTCCTCGTCGTGTCCGCTGCCGATCAGCGCCTCGAGGCGGCGGAGGTCGGCGACGGCCACGCGAGCGCTGTAGTCCTCGGTGTAGGCCTGACTGAAACCGCCCTGCCACGACCGCATCAGGCGGCCGGCCTCCTCCTCGCCGACCTCGGCCTGCAGCGCCTGCTGCAGGTCCTCCGCCCAGGTGCGGGTGGCCGCGACGATCCGCTCCTCGAGCTCGGCGTCGGTGGTCTGCGGCATCGGGACCCTGGGGTCGACCCGCACCACGAAGTGCAGCCGGGCCAGCACCGACTCGCTCACCCGGGCCGTGTAGTCCAGGGTGACCGCCCGGTAGGTCTCCTCGAGGATGCGCGCGATCGTCTGGCGGACCGCGGTGTTGTAGCGGTCGCGCGGCAGGTAGACCAGCACCGAGACGAACCGGCCGTAGGGGTCGGCCCGCAGGAAGACCCGGGTGCGGCGGCGCTCCTGCAGGTGCAGCACCGACAGCGCCGTCTCGTAGACGGTGTCGACGTCCATCTGGAACAGCTCGTCGCGCGGGTAGGTCTCCAGGATCTGCAGCAGGTCCTTGCCGGAGTGGCTCTCGTCGGCGAAACCGCTGCGCCGCACCACCTCCTCGGCCATGGTGCCGATCACCGGGATGGTCCGCACCCCGTCGGTGTAGGCGCTGCTGGCGAACAGGCCGAGGAAGCGCCGCTCCCCCACCACCTCACCGTTGGCGTCGAAGGTCTTGACACCCACGTAGTCGAGGTAGACCGCCCGGTGCACCGTGGCCCGCGAGTTGGCCTTGGTCAGGATCAGCAGCTTCTTCTCCCGCGCCCGGGCACGGGCCTGGTCGCTGAGCTTCTCGAAGCTGGCCGAGCTGGCCGGCTGGTCGTAGCGCAGGATCCCCAGGCCGCTGCCGGTGCTCGCCTTCAGCGCGTCGTGCCCCTCCCGGGTGACCAGGGTGTACTCGCGGTAGCCGAGGAAGGTGAAGTGGCCGTTCGCCAGCCATTCGAGCAGGTCGCGGGCCTGCCTCACCTCGGTCTCGGGCAGCCCGGCCGGCGCGGTCGCGGCCAGCTCGGCGACGATGTCGAGGGCCCGCTGCTTCATCTTGGGCCAGTCCTCGACGGCCACCCGCACGTCCTCGAGCACGGCACGGATACCGGTGGCGACGGCCTTGAGGTCGGCGCTGTCGCTGAGCCGGTCGATCTCGACGTGGATCCACGACTCGAGCAGGCCGTCATGCCCGTGCGAGGCGGCGAACTGGGTGACGCCGACGTCCAGCACCTCGACCAGCTCACCGGTGGCGGTGCGGCGGACCGCCATCACGGGGTGCGCCAGCAGGTGCACCTCGCGCTCCTGGCGCGCCAGCTCGCTGGTGACCGAGTCGACCAGGAACGACATGTCGTCGGTGACGATCTCGACGACCGTGTGGCCGCTGGCCCAGCCGTTCTGCTCGACGGTCGGGGTGAAGACCCGCACGTTCGCGGTGCCCGACGGGCGGTGGGCGGCGGTCTTGCGGTGCGACAGGGCGGCCCCGACCAGGTCCTCGGGGGTGCGCTCGAGCAGCTCCTCGACGGGCAGGTGCCGGTAGTAGCGACCCAGCAGGCGCGACAGGCCGTCGTCGAGGCAGCCTTGGCGCCGTCCCGCCTCTACCGCCCGCTGCAGGACCTGGGTGCGATCGTCGTCAGGCTGCTGAGTCACCGGTTCGCTCCGCGTTTCGACCGACGTGCGCCGTTGCACGCCGTACCGAATCTCGACCATACCCGGGCCGCCCTGTAGTGCGACGAGAGGGCAGGGCCGACATGCGTCCCACCGGCGAGACACCCTCGCCCGGCCGGGCGACCCGGCCCGGCTGTCGGCGGCGTCTCGTAGGGTGCCGGTATGCGCCTGACCGCCCGCCTCGACTACCCGGACGCCGACCCTGCCACCGTCTTCGCCATGCTCTGCGACCCTGCCTTCCTGGCCCGCACCTGCGAGGCCACCGGCGCCCTGTCGCACGAGGTCGACGTCAGCGACGGGCCCGGCGGCGCCACGGTGCTGACCACGGTGCGGGTGTTGCCCACCGACCGGGTTCCCGACCTGGTGCGCTCGCTGGTCGGGCAGCACCTGACCGTGCGCCGGGTCGACACCTGGCAGGCCGCGGCCGCCGACGGCTCCCGCTCGGGGCGGATCGGGGTGGCGATCGTCGGCACCCCGGTGTCGATGACCGGCACCCTGGCCCTGGCCGCCGTCGGGTCGGGCTCCGGCGGGTCGGGCTCCGGCGGGTCGGGCTCCGGCGGGTCCGGTTCGCTCGGGGTGGGAACCCACGAGAGCGTGGACGGCGAGCTCACGGCGTCCGTGCCGTTGATCGGCGGCAGGATCGCCAAGGCCGCCGAGCCCGCCGTCCGGGCCGCGATCGAGGTCGAGCAGCGCATCGGCGCCGCCTGGTTGGTCGGGTAGCGGGCATGGGCGGGCAGGGGTTCCCGGGGGCGGCCGCGCTGCGGCAGCACCCCTTGTGGACCCTCGTCGCCGCCCTGCACCAGGCCCATCCCCGCACCACCGTGGTCTGGCTGGTCATGACGGTCGTGCGGGGGCTGCTGCCTCCGGTGATCGCCGTCACCTCGGGCTTCCTGGTCTCGGCGGTCACCGGTCGCACCTCGCTCGTGCTGCCGCTGACGACGATGGCCGTGCTCTTCGTTCTCGCCCAGGTGGTGGGGCCGGTCCACCTCGGCCTGAGCAACGACCTCGGTGACCGCGCCGCCGCCTCGTTCCACGACCGGCTGATGGCGGCGACGCTGGCGCCGGCCGGCATCGCCCATCTGGAGCGACCCGACCTGGCCGCCGACCTGACGGCCGCCCGCGACTTCGAGCTGGGCCTGACGGCACCGCCGCTGTCGATCTCGATCACGTTCATCGCCGACGACCTGGTGCCGTTGGTCGCCGGGGCGGCCTCGGCACTGGTGCTGGCGGTCACCGGCTGGTGGCAGGGGTTGCTGCTCGTCGTCGCCTGGACCTCGACCCACCGGCTGCTGCGCGAGAGCGGGGTGTGGTCGCAGCGGCGCACCCCCGAGGTGCAGCTCGCGCAGCGGCACGCCGACTACGCCTACCGCCTGGCCGTGGACCCGCCCGCCGCGAAGGAGCTGCGGCTGTTCGGGCTCGACACCTGGGTGGTCGACCGTTTCGTCCGCCACCGGCGCCGGCTGTACGACCTGCAGTTCGCGGCGACCCGGCTGCGCGAGCAACCCACTCTGGTGGCCCTGCTCGTGGTGGTCGCCGCCAACGCGGTCGTGTTCTGGACGCTGGGGCAGCGGGCGGCGGACGGGTCGCTCACCGTGGGCGTCACCCTGGTGGCGACCCAGGCGGCGATCGGGATCAGCGGGCTCGCCTTCGGCGGCCTGAGCTGGGCCCTCGATGCGGCAGCCTCCCCGATCGCCGCGATCCGACGCCTCGAGCAGGCGATGCCGCAGGCAGGCCGGTTGGACGGCGGCGGCACGGCGCCCCCGGCCGGCGAGAGGGGTCCGGCGATCGAGGTGCGCGACCTCTGCTTCGGCTACCCGGACGGACCACTGGTGCTCGACCATTTCTCGCTGCGGATCCCGGCGGGCGGATCCCTGGCGATCGTCGGGCAGAACGGAGCGGGCAAGACCACGCTGGCCAAGCTGCTGTGCCGGTTCTACGACCCGACGTCCGGCACCATCACGATCAGCGGCGCGGACGGCACAGCCGGCACAGAGGGCGCGGACGGCGCTGCGGGGGTCGACCTGCAGAGCCTGGACGTCGTCGCCTGGCGAGGCCGGCTGGCCGCCGTCTTCCAGGACTTCCTGCGGCTGGAGCTGTCGCTGCGCGACAACGTCGCCCCCGCAGCGTCACGGACGCACTCCACGTCGCAGTGCGAGGTCGACGACACCGCCGTCCGGGATGCCGCCGTCCGGGATGCCGCCGTCCGGGATGCCGCCGTCCGGGAGGCCGCCGTTCGGGAGGCCCTGACCCGGGCCGGGGCGGTGCATCTGGCCGACCTGGACACGGTGCTGTCGAAGGCCTACCCCGGCGGCATCGACCTGTCCGGCGGTCAGTGGCAGCGGGTGGCGCTCGCCCGGGCCCTGTACGCGGTCGGGCGCGGGGCCCGGCTGGTGCTGCTCGACGAGCCGACCGCCCAGCTCGACGTCCGCGGCGAGGCCGAGATCTTCGAGCGGGTGCTCGAGGCGACCCGGGGCTGCACGACGATCCTGGTGTCGCACCGGTTCTCGACGGTGCGAAAGGCCGACCTGATCTGCGTGCTCGAGCACGGCGCGGTCGTCGAGCTCGGCAGTCACGACGAGCTGATGGCAGCCGGCGGCCGCTACCGCACCATGTTCGAGCTGCAGGCCTCACGCTTCGTCGAGGTCGGCGACGACGGGCGGGAGGTCGTCCTTGACCGGCTCGACTGACGACCGCCCACCCGCCGACGGATCGGCGGCAGCCACCGCCGGCGGAGTGCCGCCCCTGGCGAAGGCGCTGCCCTCGCTGTGGCGCACCTTCCGCCTCGGGGCCCAGGTCGAACCGCGACTGCTGGCGGCGACCGTGGCCGCCACCGCCGCGATGCTGCTGCCGGACGTCGTTCTCGCGCTGTGGCTGAAGCTGCTCACCGACGGCGTCCTGAGCCACAACACCTCTCAGATCGCGCTGGCCGCAACGGCTCTGGCCGTCTCGGCGACCCTCACCTGGTACCTCGGGGTGGTCAGCGACCGGGTCTCGCGCCGTTTCCGGGACCGCATCTCGATGGCGATGGAGGCCCACATCGCCCGGCTGCAGGCCGGCGTGCCGACCATCGCCCACCAGGAGCACCCCGAGTACCTCGACCGGCTGTCGATGCTGCGCGAGCAGAGCTTCAGCCTCGACCACCTCTTCAGCTCGATGGTCACCAACCTCGGCCTGGTGGTGCGGCTGGCGGTCACGGCCGCCCTGCTGGGGTCGGTGCACCCGGCGCTGGTGCTGCTGGTCGCCGCCGGGCTGCCGGCCCTGCTGGTCTCGCTGTGGCGACCGGCGGTGGAGCGGGCGGTCCTGGCTCAGGTCGAGGCGCCCCGCCGCCGGTTCCGGCACCTGTTCGTGCTGGCCACCGACGCCGGACCCGCCAAGGAGGTGCGGACCCTGGGCATCGGCGGCGACATCCGCCGTCGACACCGGACGGCGTGGCAGCAGTGGTTCGAGCCGATCTCGGCGTCCCGCTGGGCCTCGACCTGGTGGTCGGCGGCCGCCTGGGCCTGTTTCGCCCTGGCCTACGCCGGCGGGATCGCCTGGGCGGCGGCCTCACTGCCGGACCGGGTGGGCGACGTCGTCCTGGTCGTCGTCGCCGGTCAGCGACTGTCGATGTACATCGCGCAGACGGCGGCCGAGCTGGGCTTCCTGCGCGGCGTCTGGCTCGAGGCGTCACTGCAGCTGACCTGGCTCGAGGACTACTCGGCCTCGCAGCAGCAGCGGGCCGACCGTGACCCCCCGGAGCGCATCGCCGACGCGATCCAGCTGCACGACGTCAGCTTCTGCTATCCCGGCAGCGACCGGCCGGCGCTGGCGCACGTCGACCTGCGACTGCCGGCCGGGGCGGTGGTGGCGGTCGTGGGTGAGAACGGCGCGGGCAAGTCGACCCTGGTCAAGCTGCTGGCCGGCATGTACTCCCCCACCGAGGGCCGGATCACCGTCGACGGCGTCGACCTCGCCACGATCCGCAGCACGTCGTGGCGATCACGGTTGGCGGGGGCGTTCCAGGACTTCTTCCGGTTCGAGCTGCCTGCACTGCACAGCGTCGGCGTCGGCGACCACCCCCGGCTCGACGACGAGCCCGCCGTGACCGCCGCGGTCGGTCGCGCCGGGGCCGACGACGTGGTGCGGCGGCTGCCGCACGGGCTGGACTCCCAGCTCGGACCGACCTGGCAGGACGGCGTCGACCTCTCGTTCGGGCAGTGGCAGAAGGTCGCTCTGGCACGGGCGTTCATGCGCGATGCCCCGTTGCTGCTCGTCCTCGACGAGCCGACGGCAGCCCTGGACGCCGAGACCGAGCACGCCCTGTTCGAGCAGTACGCCGCGACGGTGCGCGACAGCGCCCGCCGCAGCGGCACCATCACCGTACTGGTCTCGCACCGGTTCTCGACCGTGCGCATGGCCGACCTGATCGTCGTGCTGGACGGCGCCCGCCTGGCCGAGTTCGGCGACCACGAGACCCTGATGGCTGCCGGAGGCCCCTACTCAGAGCTGTTCACCCTGCAGGCCCGCTCCTACGGCAGCTGACCTACGAGCGGATTCGGTCTACACGGAGGCGGCGGCCTGCTGCGGAGTGAGCCGCGAGAAGTCACGGGCAGCGTCGAAGTCCCGATCTGCAGAGACGATCGAGGTGAACCCGGCCAGCTGGGCTGTGGCGACGTGGACCGCGTCGCGTCCCTGCAGGGACGTCGACTCCAGCAGATCGATCATGCGGGTTGCCACAGTGCGGTCGAACGGGTGGAGTACGCACAGGTCTGCCATCCTGCGCGCCATGGCCGTGGCCATGCCCCGCTCGCCACGGCGCAGGCGATGGAAGAGGAACTCCTGGACCGCCTCGACGCTGGCGTGCAGCTCGATGCGACCTGCGGACGCGGCCTGCAGAAGGTCACGACAGGCCTGGCGATCGGGGTGGTCCTCACCGACCGAGTAGGCGAGGACCACCGTGTCGACGAAGAACCTCGTCATGGACGGGGCGCCGGCCGCGAAGGCTCGAGCGACTCGTCGTCGAGACCCTTCAGGCCCGCCACGAGGAGAGCCTTGGTCTCAGCCCAGTCAGGCTCTCGGCCGGTCACCTGTGAACTGTGGGCGAGCAGCCACTCACCGGCCGCCATGCGGACCGAGACCTCGTTGTCGAAGCGGAAGTCGATCGCCTCGCGGATGACCGCCGAGACGCTGCGACCGGACCGGGTGGCCTCTCGTTCGACCAAGGCGTACCTCCGCTGATCCAGCAGCAGCTGGAGTCGTCGCTCCATCTCGGACATACACATGCAGTCTCATGTGTATGTGAGGGGTTCAACCGTTCTGCCCGGACGTGACGTCGACGGACTGGAGGACGGCGGGCTCGTGGAGGGTGTCGGGTTCGAGGCGTTGCCGTTCGTCGGCGACGATGCGGCGGGCGATCTCGACCTCGGACAGCCGTCCCGGCTCGACCTCGGACAGCCGTCCAGGCTCCACCTCGGAGAGCCGTCCCGGCATCGCGCCCGGTGAGCTGGGCCGGCTCGACGTCGGTGGCCTCGGGGGTGGCGTCGGCGACGTCGCTGCGCCGGGCGTAGCTGTCGAACAGCGCGGCCTTCAGGCCCAGGATCTGCAGCAGCCGCTCGTCCACGCTGTCGACGACCAGCAGCCGGTGCACCCGCACGCTGCGCACCTGGCCCATCCGATGCGCCCGGGCCACGGCCTGGGCCTCCAGCGTCGGCTTGAGCTGCGGCTCGCAGAGCACCACCACCGAGGCCGCCTGCATGTTCAGCCCCACCCCGCCGGCCTGGATCTGGCTGACCAGCACCGCGTGCCCCTCGACGGCCGAGAACTCGTCGACCAGCTGCTGCCGGTCGGCGGGCACCGTGTCGCCGGTGAGCGGCCCGAACACCGTGGGGGCCGCGGCCGGGTCGACCGCCAGGCACCCGTGCACGACGTCCAGCACCGTTCGGAAGTAGGAGAAGACGAGCACCTTGAGCTGGTTCTCACGGGCGTCGTCGACCAGCTCGAGCAGCCGGTCGAGCTTGGCGCACTCCACCGGGTCGGCCACCTCGTAGGCCGCGCGGCGCATCTGCATGAAGTGCCCGCGCCGCACCGCCTGCCGGTAGACCCGCTGGTCGGCCGGGGTGAACTGCTCCCACTCCGGCACCTGCACCAGCTCGGGCAGCTCGGTGAGCACGTCGACCTGGTTGCGGCGCAGGTAGACCTGGGCGACGGCCCGGCGGAACGCCGTCGCCCCCGCCACCGCGTCGGCCTGCTCGACCTGGTCGGCCAGCGCCGGATTGAGGATCGCCACCAGGTTGCGGAACTCCTCGACCCGGTTCTCCATCGGCGTCCCGGTCAGGAACAGCACCCGCTCGGCCCGGCGGGTCAGCGCCGCGACCTGCTGCGAGCGCTGCGTCTGCGGGTTCTTGACGTAGTGGGCCTCGTCGACGACCAGCAGCGACAGCGGCAGGTCGGCCGGCAGCTGCAGCTGTCGCAGGGTCTCGTAGGTGGTGACGCCGACGTCGCCGTCGGCGAGCCAGCGCGCGAAGGCGAGGTCGCGGTCCTCCCCGTACAGCTGGTGGACGGCGAGCGTGCTGTGGACGCCGACCTCACGCACCCAGTTGATGAGCACGCTGGCCGGGCAGACCACCAGGAAGTGCTTGCCGCCCATGGCTTTCAGGTGCGCGGCGACCGCGACCGCCTCGACGGTCTTGCCCAGCCCCATCTCGTCACCCAGCATGCAGCGCCGCTGCACCAGCGCGAACCGGGCCCCGAACGACTGGTACCCGCGCAACGCCGCCGTCAGGTGGGTGCCGTCGAGCTGCTGCTCGGCCAGCCGGGCCACGATGTCGGCGGGCAGGAACCCCTGCGCCGCCTCCTCGCTGAGGCTGCCCGGTCCACCCGGCCCGACCGAGCGGTCGATCTGACCGACCAGGACGGCGGTGTAGCGGGCCGCCCGCTGCTCGTAGTCGCGCCACACCGTCTGCGGGTCGGGGTCGGCCGCCTCGACCCGGCTCACCGCGCCGTCCAGCTGTGCGGTCAGCCCCGAGGTGTCGGCCCAGTCCACCCACTGCCGCAGCCGCCCGACCGCCGCGCCCGCCTCGGCACGCCGTCCGGCCCCGGCGAAGAAGTGACGGATCCGACCCCGCAGCGGGGCGGCGGCCCGCTGCAGTGCCGGCAGCTCGGCGGCCACCCGCTGCCCGACGCTGCGGTTCGGGGCGATCACCGACTGCAGCCGTTCCAGTCGGTGCACCGCCGTGAGCAGGCCCGTCGTGACGGGGTCGGTGCGGTCGAACCCCAGCCCGACCGTGGTCGACTGCTCGACCGCCGCCGCCACCTGCAACGCCGCTGCCCGGGCGCGACGCGCCGTCTGCTCGCCGACCCCGGGCACCGCGTCGAGCTCGGCCAGGTCGACGTCGAGCACCTCGGCCACGGTGGCGTAGCGAGAACCCAACGGTCCCAGCGGCAACCGTTCCGCGCTGACCTCGGCGAGGCGGGCCAGCGGGATCGCCGCCAACCGGCGACGCACCTCACGGCGCCGCGCCACCTCGTAGGCGGCGGCCACCGCCTGCTGGGTCGCCGCCTCGGCGTCGAACAGCCGGACGACGCTGTCGCGCAACGCCTCCGAGCGTCGCAGCAGTCGTCGGACGGCGCCACCGACCTCGAGACCGACCTCGCCCCCGACCTCGCCCCCGACGTCGCCCCCGACGTCGCCCCCGGTGTCACGGCGGACCCCGCGACCGGAGTCACGGTCGCTGTCGGGGCCGCCCCGGGGCTCGGTCACGCCATGTGGGGGTAGCCGTGCGCCGTGGGCGGCACGAAGGTCTCCTTGACGGTGCGGGTCGAGGTCCAGCGCAGCAGGTTCTGCGCCGCGCCGGCCTTGTCGTTGGTGCCCGAGGCGCGGGCACCGCCGAACGGCTGCTGACCGACGACCGCGCCGGTCGGCTTGTCGTTGATGTAGAAGTTGCCGGCTGCGTTGCGCAGCGTGCGCGAGGTGTGCGCGATCGCGGCCCGGTCCTGCGCGATGATGGCCCCGGTGAGCGCGTAGGGCGCGGCCGACTCCATCTGGCGCAGCATGCGGTCGTACTGGGCGTCGGGGTAGACGTGCACCGCCAGGATCGGCCCGAAGTACTCGGTGGTGAGCATCTCGTCGGTCGGGTCCTTCACCTCGGCGACGGTGGGCCGCACGAAGTAGCCCTCGGAGTCGTCGTAGGTGCCACCGGCCACGATCGAGATACCCGGGGTGGCATGCGCCCGGTCGATCGCCGCGGCGTGGGTCGCGAACGCCCTGTCGTCGATCACGGCGCCCATGAAGTGGCTCAGGTCGGTGACCGGGCCCATGCTCAGCGCGTCGACCTGCGAGGCCAGCTCGCCGCGCAGCCGGCGCCACAGCGAGCGCGGCACGAACGCCCGCGAGGCCGCCGAGCACTTCTGGCCCTGGTACTCGAACGCGCCCCGGATCATCGCCGTGCGCAGCACGTCGGGGTCGGCCGAGGGGTGGGCGACGATGAAGTCCTTGCCGCCGGTCTCACCGACCAGGCGCGGGTAGGTGCGGTAGCGGTCGAGGTTGTCGGCGACGGTGCGCCACAGCATCTTGAAGACCGGGGTCGAGCCGGTGAAGTGGATGCCGGCCAGGTCGCGGTCGGCCAGCGCCACCTCGCTGACGGCCTTGCCGTCGCCGGTGACCAGGTTGATGACGCCGGGCGGCAGCCCGGCCGCCTCGAGCAGCTTCATGGTGAAGTGCGCGGCGAACATCTGGGTGTGGGCCGGCTTCCACAGCACCACGTTGCCCATCAGGGCGGGCGCGGTCGGCAGGTTGCCGCCGATGGCGGTGAAGTTGAACGGGGTGATGGCGTAGACGAAGCCCTCGAGCGGGCGGGCCTCGGTGCGGTTCCAGACGCCCTTGCTGTTGGCGGACGGCTGCTCGGCAAGGATCTCGCGGGCGAAGTGCACGTTGAACCGCAAGAAGTCGATCAGCTCGCAGGCCGCGTCGATCTCGGCCTGGTAGACCGTCTTCGACTGGCCCAGCATGGTGGCGCCGTTGAGCACCTGCCGCCACGGGCCCGACAGCAGCTCGGCCGCCTTGAGGAACACCGCTGCCCGGTCGTCGAACGACAGGTCGGCCCAGCCGGGGGCCGCCGCGCGGGCGGCGTCGATGGCGGTCGCGGCGTCGTCCTTGGTCGCCATCTTCATCGTGCCCAGCACCGTGCGGTGCGCATGGGGCTGGACGACGTCGACCTTGCGGCCGCGACCCATCACCTCCCGGCCGCCGATCACCATCGGCAGGTCGATCCGGGTGGCGGCCAGGTCGGCCAGCGCGCTCTGGACGGCGGTCCGCTCGGGCGAGCCGGGGGCGTAGTCGAGCACGGTCTCGTTCACGGGTACCGGAACTCGGGTCACGGCGTCCATCTGGGGTCCTCCTCGACCGAGCGACACGGCGTGGTTGCCGACACTATCCGGCCCAGCGCCGCCGTCGCCGTCCGGGCCGGGGCCGGGCGCGGCATGATGACCGGGTGGACGACGACCCGACCAGCCTGCACACCACGGCCCGCACCCCGCTGGGGGACGTGGGCGTCCATGTCTGGCCCGCCCTCGACGCCCACGGCGTGGCCCTGGACGACGGGGCTGCCGCCGCCCTCGGGCGACCCGGCGCCGCCCGCCGCCCGGTGCTGGTGGCCCTGCACGGCTGGACCGACGGCGGCGTGGTGTTCGGCCCGCTCGCCGCCGCCCTCGGCCGGCGCTGGACGGTGATCGGCATCGACGCCGGGGCGCACGGGCGCACCCCGTGGCCGGCCAGGGGCCAGTCCGGCTCGCGCTACGTGGTGGCCGACTCGGCCGCCCAGGCCGCCGCCGTGGTCGACGCCCTGCCCGAGGTCGCGGGACGACGGGCGCCGGTCGTGGTGCTCGGTCACTCGATGGGGGCCGTGTCGGCCGCCCGGGTGGCCGCCGCTTTGCCCGACCTCGTCGTCCACGCCGTGCTCGAGGACCCGCCCCGCACCACGGCGCGGGCGGTGCGCAACGCCTCGCGCTGGCGGCGCAGCCTGGGCGCCCTGCAGCAGCTGACCCACGACGAGCGAGTCGCGTCGTCGCGCAGCCAGAACCCGCAGTGGGACGAGACCGACCATCAGGCCTGGGCGGCGAGCAAGGCCGAGGTCGACCCGGCCCACCTGCGGGTGCCGATCGAGTGGGGCGAGCCGCTGGTCGCCCTGCTCGCCGACGTCACCGTGCCCGTCACGTTCATCCACGGCCGGCGCGAGCGGGGCTCGATCGTGACGTCCGCCGCCGCTGCCCGGTGCGCCAGGGCGTGCCGGGCCGGGTGCGAGGTGGTGCAGCTCGACGCCGGGCACTGCGTGTTCCGCGACGCCCGAGCCCCCTACGTCGCCGTCCTCGCCTCGGTCTTGACCCGGTACGAGCGCTGAGCAGCCCTCATCCCCCGCGTTGAGGAAGTATCGATCAAGATCACTACTGGGCCCGGCGTCGACCACCGACACCGCACATCTCCACCCGCAGCCCGATCTCGACTGTGAGGTGGTGTGTGTGCTCGAGTGTGAAGCGGATCGGGGGTGACCACCCCGAATTCGCTTCACACTCGGCTTCACACTCGGCCTCACACTCGGCCTCACTCGGCTTCACGCTCAGCCAGGCACGGGTTCGGAGATCGAGTTCGGGTTCGGCTCGGGCTCGGGAGCTCGCGCCTCGGCGTCATCAGTTCGAGCGGGCGCGCAGCTCGACGACCTGGCCCTTGGTGCGGGCGCTGCCGGCGGTGCCCTGGTTGCCGCGGGTGCGCACGCTGACCTGGGTGCGGTCGGCCCGGAACAGGTCGTGCGAGAACTCGATCGGCACGTCGGCGTCGTCCACGGTCCTTCGGGTGATCGACAGCAGCGGGGCGCCGGCCTCGACCCCCAGCACCGACGCCTCGTCGGCACCGGCGGGCACCACCTCGATGCGCTCCTCCGACTCGGCCGGGCTCACGCCGTAGCGCTGCTCGATCAGCTCGTAGATCGAGCCGCCGAGGGCCTGGTCGAGCAGGTCGGGGAAGCGCTCGGCGGGGAAGCGCGCATGCTCCAGCGAGATCGGTGAGCCGTCGGCCAGCCGGATCCGCACCACGTCGAGCACGAAGGCCCCGGGATCGAGCCGCAACGCCCGGGCGGTGAGCCCGTCGGCGGTGACGACCGCGGCGCTCATCACCCGGGTGCCCGCCAGGAAGCCCTGGTCGCGCAGCAGTGAGGGCACCCCGACGATCCGGGACAGGTCACGGTCCACCTTGGGCGCACTGACGAAGGTGCCGCCGCCACGGCCGGGGACCCGGCGCACCACGCCGTCCGCCTCGAGGGCCCCCAGCGCCTGGCGCAGCGTCGAGCGGCTGACCCCCAGCTCGACGGCCAGGTCACGCTCGGCCGCCAGTCGCTGACCGCCGCGCAGGTCGCCCGAGGCGATCAGGTCGACCAGGCGGCGCCGGGCCTGCTCGGCGGCCGGTCCCGGCACCGGCCGCAACCGCCCCACCGGGTCGGGCAGGTCGCTCACCCCAGCGCCTCCAGCGACTCGGGCAGGATCTGCCCGCCGTCGACGACCAGCGCCTGCCCGGTCACGTAGCCGGCCTCGTCGGTGGCGAAGAACAGCGCCGCGTTGCCGATGTCGTCCACCTCACCCAGTCGCTTCATCGGGATCGAGGCCTCCATGGTGGCCCGGTACTGCGGCCCCAGGTCGGCCAGCCCCTCGGTGGCGATATTGCCCGGCAGCACGGCGTTGACGGTGATGCCACGCCCGGCCAGCTCGATCGCGGCGGTGCGCATGAAGCCGAGCTGGGCGGCCTTGCTGGCCCCGTAGTGCGACCACCCCGGGAACCCGGTGACCGGCCCGGTGATCGACGACGTGAGGATCACCCGGCCGTGCCCGCTCACCGTCAGGGCCTCCATCGCAGCCTGGACGGCGAAGAAGGTGCCCTTGACGTTGGTGGCGAGCACGGTGTCGAGGTCGGCCTCGGTCATCGTCTCGAGCCGGGCGTCGGGGAAGATGCCGGCGTTGGCGCACAGCACGTCGAGCCCGCCGAACCTCTGGACGGCGGCCGCCACGGCGGCGTCGCAGCCCGCCCGGGTCGACGACGTCCTGCGCGACGAACACCACCGCGCCACCGCCGAGGGCGGACAGCTCGGCGGCGCAGGCCTGACCGGTCGCCGGGTCACGACCGACCACGGTCACGTTCGCGCCGGCCCGGGCGAACACCCGGGCGATGCCCTTGCCGATGCCCTTGGTGCCGCCGGTGACCAGGACGCTGCGGCCGGCTACTGAGCTGAACACGGGTTCTCCTTCGCGGGTATGTTCGGGGTCGGACTGCTTCGAGGGTCAGAACTGGTTCGAGGGTCAGAACTGGGACAGGTAGTTCTCGGCGAGGTCGCAGCTGCCGGCGGTGTACTGCGCCCCCAACGAGGCGGCCTCGGCGGCGTGGGCGTGCGAGCCGATCCAGGCCACCAGCAGCAGCCGGCGCAGCATGACGAACGTGGGCAGTTCAGCGATCTCCTCGTCCGACAGTGGCGCCACCGTGAGGTAGCCGCGCACCCAGGCGTCGATCAGCTCGGGCACCCGGGGGTCGTCCTCGATGAACGACAGCGACGAGCCCAGGTCGTACAGGTACCAGCCGAATCCGCAGTCGTCGAAGTCGATGACGTCGACGTGACCGCTGCCCTGCCCCACCAGCAGGTTGGCCAGCCGCAGGTCGGCGTGCACGAGTCCGAACCGGTCGGGCCCGGCGCCGAATGCGGCCAGCCGCTCGCGCAGCCGCTCGGCGAGCCGGCCCAGGACGACGAGCTCGGCCGGGCCGACGGCCAGGCCGTCCTGCCAGCGGCCCCAGTGGCCCCGCTCGCCGATCGAGGTGTCGACGTCCCAGGTGAACCGGGTGAAGCCGGGCGGTCGGGCCCAGCTGCGCGCGTGGCGGTGCAGCCGCGCCGTCACCGCGCCCAGGGTGGTGAAGTCCTCGACCAGCCGCTCCCCGGCGGGCTCCTCGCCGTCCACCCAGGCGAACCTCACGGTGTGCCGCACCTGGCCGCCGACCCGGCGCAGCGACGACCCGGGTGCCGTCGGGAGCTGCGAGCACGGCCGGGGTGGCGACCACCGCACCGCTGCGCAGGGCCTCGATCCAGGTCAGCTCACTCTCGACGGCCGCCGCCGTGTGGTACCCGGGCCGGTGCACCCGCAGCACGCTGCGGACGCCGGTGGCCGGGTCGTCGATGCGGAACGTCGCGTTCTCGGACACGTTGAGCAGGCTCAGCTCGGCGTCCGGCGCCAGCCCGTGCCCGGGCAGGGCGGCGCGGGCGAACTGCTCGAGCACCGCGCGGTCGGCGGCGCCGGCGTCATCAGATGCGACTGCTGCGGCGGCCGGGTCGTCAGTCATGGGCCCTTCCTTCGACGGCGGACAGCGCAGTATCGATGGCGGCCGCGGCCTCGCGCACCTGTTGCGGGGTGCCCGACAGGTAGAGCCGGCCGGCCGACCCGATGATCGACACGTCGACCAGGGTGGTGCCCGGCGCCCGGCGCTCGGCCTCGTTGGCGCGCGACCGCCGCGAACAGCGCCGGCGTCACCTCGACGACCAGCAGTGAGCACCCCGGCAGCAGCATCGACCCCTCGCGGGTGCGGTTGACGATCACCGCGTGGGCGTCGCGCAGGTCGTCGATGACGTCGGTGTAGAGCACCCGAGGTCGCAGGCCCTCGGCCGGCGTGCCGGGCAGCCCGTCGGCCCCCTGGTCGGCCAGCCCGGCCCGGATCGCCGCGGAGGCCGCCGCGATGTCGGCCGGGTCGTCGGCGTGCAGCCCCAGCACCCCGAACTGCCGCTCCACGAACAGGATCGACGGTTCGGCGGCCGGGACCGCCCGCATCGCCAGGTCGGCGATCCGGTGGATCGCCAGGCCCGGTGCCACCTCGACCAGCAGCGCGTGCTGACCGGCCCGCGGCGGGTAGCCCCGCGCGCGGGTGGGAGTGGCGAGCCAGGCGGCGAACTGACGCTGCAGGTCGGGCAGGACGACGTGGACCCGCAGGTCGGCCGTCGTCGCATTCATCGGGTCGTGCTCGCAGCTCAGGCGGTGTCGCCGGTGACCGGGAAGTGGCGGCCGAGCTCGGCGTGCGGGCGCGGGATCACGTGCACCGAGACCAGCTCACCCACCTGACCGGCGGTCTCGGCGCCGGCCTCGGTGGCGGCCTTGACGGCACCGACGTCGCCGACGACGGTGATCGCGACCAGGCCGTCACCGACCTGCTCCCGGCCGACGATGGTCACGTTGGCGGCCTTGACCATGGCGTCGGCGGCGGCCAACGCAGCCACGTAGCCCTTGGTCTCGATGAGGCCGATCGCGGTGCTGGACATGGTTACTCCTTCGGGGACGGCGACTGCCCGGCGGACGCCGGGGTCTGGGCAGGGGTCTGGGAGATGGGTCTGGGTCACGGTCTGGGTGTGGGGCGGGGTCTGGGTGTCGATGGAGCCGATCACGAGGGCGTCGATCGGCGGCGCCTCACCGGGGAACCAGGCGGCCGCCACCGAGCCGGTGACCACCAGCACCTGCTCACCGATGCCGCAGCCGAGCACGTCGAGGGCGACCAGGCGCGACCCGGTGTCGGTCTCGACGTCGAGCAGGGCGCCGGCCGGTACCTCGGGCAGGCGACGGGTCGACCACACGTTGCCGACCACGGTGGCTCTCAACATCAGCGGTCCCTCCTTCGGGGGCTGGGTTCGACGACGATCGTCACGCCACGGCTGCGGGCGAGCTCGCGGGCCAGTGGCGTGACCAGCCCCCGCGAGGCCGCGACCAGCGACGTCCCGTTCTCGGCGGCGGAGCGCACGTGCCGCTCCAGCACCGGTCCGGCGACGACGACCCGCGCCGGGGCCGCAGCGACCACCGGGCCGGCAGCCACCACCGGGCCGGCAGCGACCACCGGGGCCAGGGTGAAGCGCAGCCGCCCGGCCCGCAGCGCCGACCCCTGCACCGGGTCGTCGGCGAGGTGAACCAGGTCGCGGACGAAGGCAGCCAGCTCGTGGTCGTCGGTGATCCGCACCGACCGGGGCGCCGGGGCAGGGAGGGTCTGGCCGGTCGACGGGCCACCACGACCGGCCAGACCCGTCTCAGGAGAGGTCGATGCAGGCATCGCCTCTATCAGGGCCCGACGCACCAGGGCCCGCAGAGCCGCCTCGTCGAAGCCGGCACTCATCGCCCCACCGCCGTCCGGGCGGGCGCCGCCGGTGTCGCCGTCCGGGCGGGCGCCACCGGTGTCGCCGTCCGGCCCTGCGCCGCCAGCGTCGCGTGGGCGACCTCGGCGGCATGACGCACGTCGGCCTCGCGACCCGCCAGGTAGACCCGGCCGGTCGCGCCGATCATGCGGTAGTCGACCACCGTGATGTCGGCCGCCTTCTCGGCCTCGTTGGTGGCCAGGATCGCGTACGACGCGGGCTGCATCTCGAGCACGAACAGACTCTGGCCGGGCAGCACCATCGAGCCGATCCGGTTGCGGTTGACCAGGAACGCGTGCTGGTGGTCCAGCGAGGTGACGATCCGCGACGCCAGCACCGCGGGTGGGGTGGCGTCGGCGGTGGTGGCTCCGAGCTCGGCGAGCACGGCCTCGGCAGCCGCCTTCACCTCGTCGGTGCTGCCGTGCACCTCGAGGTAGCCGTACTGCCGTTCCACCACCAGGATCCCGGCCTGCACACGGGCGTACTTGAGCGCCACGTCGGTCAGCGGCTCGACGTCCAGGCCGGGAGCGACCTCGATCACCTGGGCCGCCATGCCGCTGCGTGGCAGACTGCCGCGCACCCAGGTGCCCAGGTAGCACATGGTCTGGGGCTGCAGCTGGTCGATGAAGATGCAGCTGCGCAGCTCGGCCATCAGTTGCCCACCAGCGTCCTGCAGCTCCTCGGCCACCAGCCGGCGGATCAGGTCACGCAACTGCTGCTCGGTGTCGTCCGAGGCCGTCGCCGCATCGTTCAACGTCGCACCGTTCATGGCGGTCGCACCGTTCATGGCGGTGGCACCGTTCCTGGCGGTCGCACCGTTCATGGCGGTCGCACCGGCGAGGGCGTGACCGGACGCCGGGTCGTTCGACGCGTACGGATAGGCCGGCACCGCGCCGGACGGCGGCTGCCACGCCTGCTGCGGGTGGATCGCCGGCATCGGCACCGCGGCGTCGGCGTTCCACGCCAGGGTGGTCAGCTGCATGAGGTGCGACGGCTGCAGGTTGGCGGCGAGCCCGCTGCCGCCGAAGGCGCCGGTGCCGATCGTCATGGACGGCGGCAGATGGGTCTCGAAGCCGCTGGCCCCCAGGCTGTTGCCGACGTTCACGCTGACCCGCAGCACGGGAACGGCCGAGCCGAAGGCCAGCACGACGTCGCCGTCCCGGGCATGGACGGCGGCCGAGTGACCGGCCCCGCTGATGCGCAGCACGGCGCGAGCGGCCTCGATACCGGCGCGCGCACTCGCCACGGTCACCATTCCCAGTACCGGGCAGAGCTTCTCGTGCGCCATGGCCTCCTCGGGCACCACGGCGTCGAACGGGGCCAGCAGCACCGTCGTCCGGCGGGGCACCGTGACGCCGGCCAGGGCGGCGACCTCGTGGGCGGGGCGGCCGATCACCGCGGTGTCGAGCCGGCCCATCGGGAACATGGCCTGGCGCAGGCGGCCCACCTCGTCGGGGGACAGCAGGTGGGCCCCCTCGCGCTGCAGGCGGGTCAGCAGCGCCTTCTCGACGGCCTCGTGCACGATGAGGACGCTCTCGTTGGTGCACAGCACCGAGTTGTCGAACGCCTTGCTGGCCACGATGTCTCGGGCGGCCGCGGCGACGTCCGCGCTGGCGTCGACGTAGACCGGAACGTTGCCCGGCCCCACCCCGAGCGAGGGGTTGCCGCTGCGCGCCGCCGCCTGCACTACCGCGGTGCCCCCGGTGGCGAGCACCAGGTCGACCCGCGGGTCGACGATCATCGCCTCGAGGGTGGTCAGGCTCGGCTGCTCGACCCACTGCACGCACCCCTTCGGGGCACCGGCCGCCTCGGCCGCCTCGGCCAGCGCCCGCGCCGCTCGCGAGCAGACGCCCTTGGCCAGCGGGTGCGGGCACACCACGACGGCGTTGCGCGTCATCAGCGCCAGCAGGACGTTGAAGAAGACCGTGGCCACCGGGTTGGTGGACGGCGTCAGCGCCAGTACCACCCCCGCCGGCCGCGGCACCTCGACCACCTTGCGCCCGACGTCCACCCGCGCCGACACGAAGTCCTGCCCCGCATACGCCTCGACCAAACCCGTCGAGCACGCCAGGTTCTTGCGAACCTTGTGCTCCACGACCCCGAAGCCGGTCTCCGCCACCGCATCCGCGCGCCAGCTCGGAAGCAAGAGCGGCCCCCGCCCCAGCAGCCGCCGCCACGATCCGCTCAACCGTGGGATGGTCATACGTGGCGAAAGCCCTGGCCGCCCACCGAGCCTGCTGCACCATCGCCACCCCCTGCGCCGGATTCGTCACGACGCCCTCCCCGAGCGGGTCCCACGGACCTCACGCCAGGCAGCAGCAATGGCCCGCTCGGTCCGGTCGAGCAGCTCCTCCGCGAGCTCAGGCGAGAGCAACACCCCTGGTTTGAACTGCAGCACCCGCGGGTCCAGCGTCGAGAAGATGGCCCACACCCCACCGGCATACAGGTGCCGCATCACGTGCTTGGCGCCCTCGGGGTGGGCGAACTCCAGCCCCAGCACGACCCCGTTCTGGCGGATGTCGACCAGCCAGTCGGGGTGGTCGGCCTGCACCTGTCGCAGCCGGGTGCCGACCAGGTCGGCGATGTAGTGCACCATCGTGCGGGTCTGGGGGCGGCTGCAGATCTCGAGCGCCTTCAGGGCGGCGATGCAGCCGACCTCGGCACCGCCGAAGGTCGAGATGTGGCCGAAGCCGTCCTCGGTGAGCCAGCCGGCGGCGTGCTCGGCGACCAGCACCGCCGCGATCGGGTACATGCCACCGCTGATGCCCTTGCCGGTCACCAGGATGTCGGGGGTGATGCCGTGCTTGGTGATGCCCCACAGCTCGCCGGTGCGCATCAGCCCGGTCTGCACCTCGTCGGCGATGTAGAGGGCGTCGTACCGTTCGCACAGGGCCTTGACCGCCTCGAGGTAGCCCGGCCGCGGCAGCGGGAACCCGTAGGTGGCCGGGATGGTCTCCATGATCACGGCAGCGACGTCCCGGCCGCGCAGCGCGTCCTCCATCGCCTCGAGGTCGTTGAACGGCACGTGCGGGAACTCCTCGGGCCGGTCGGCCAGGAACAGCTCGCTGAACCGCTCGTCGCCGGTGGCCACCGCCAGACCGGTGTGGCCGTGATAGGCCTTGACGATCGAGACGATCTTGCGTTTCTGGGTGGCGTGCCGCGCGGTCTTGAGCGCGATGTCGATCGCCTCACCGCCGCCGGAGCCGTAGATCACCTTGGTCAGCCCGACAGGGGCCGAGCGCACCAGTGCCTCGGCGAGGGCGGTGCGGGCCATCGACGGGAAGTGGTGGTTGCCGACGTCGAAATGGTCCATCGCCTCGGTGACCGCGGCGACCACCTCGGGGTTGCGGTGACCCAGGTTGTAGGTGCCGCCGTTGAGGTGGACGTCGATGAGCCGCCGGCCCGACATGTCGACGATGAAGTAGCCCTCACGCCGGTCGATGACCATCGGGACGCCGGTGTCGACCCAGAACTGGGTCTTGCCCGGGTTCCAGTACTGGCTGCTCCTGGCCAGGACGTCGTCCTTGCTGGTGAACCCCAACGCCGCGGCCGCAGGCGACACGGTCTCGGCCGGCGCGGCCCCAGCCGACATGGCCGCAGCCGACCTGGCCGAGGCCGGCACCGTCCCGGCCTTCGGCCCCGCCCCCGTCGCACGCTTCGGCACAGCGCAGAGCATACCGATTAGCCATACCAAAACAAGAGTTTCGGACTGCGCTGATACCTACCGTTGACGATGGATCAATGTGCCGTTACAGAGGGGTAACGCCGAGTAAATGGTCGGCGCAGGGTCTTGAAATTGGTGTACCGGAACTGCCACCGTGCCAGGCACACCATGTGGTGTCCGCCACAGAAGGAGCCCTCACGTGACGACGCACGATCCTGCATCGAGCACCGCCCTACCGGGCGACCACAAGGTCGACCTGGGCCTGAAAGCCGGCGCCGTCGGCATGTTCGGGGTGCTCTTCATGGCGGTCGCCAACGCCGCCC
Source organism: uncultured Actinomycetota bacterium (assembly GCA_963738495.1). Taxonomy (GTDB): domain Bacteria; phylum Actinomycetota; class Actinomycetes; order Actinomycetales; family Kineosporiaceae; genus CAVTWW01. The sequence continues at coordinate 254,260 of CAVTWW010000007.1, read as the reverse complement.
CGATCACCGCCATGACCTTCAACGTGCCGATCGCCATCGGCTACGGCAACGGCCTCGGCGCCCCCGCCGGCTTCCTGTTCGCGACGATCGTGCTGACCTTTTCACGGTCGGCTACGTCGCGATGGCCAAGCACATCACGACCACCGGCGCCTTCTACGGTTTCATCAGCCACGGCCTGGGCCAGATCACCGGCATGGCCTCCGGCCTGCTCGCCACCGTGGCCTATGTGGTGTTCGAGGGCTCCCTGGTCGGTGGCTTCGCCTACTTCGCCAACGACGCCCTGAAGACCTCGTTCGGCTGGACGTCAACTGGCTGCGCGATCGCCCTGCTCGGCACCGTGCTGATCGGCGTCCTGACCTACTTCTCGATCACCCTCACCGCGGCGGTGCTGAGCGTGACCCTGATCGGTGAGGTGCTGCTGCTGCTGGCCCTGGGTGTCTCGGTCCTGGTCAAGGGCGGTCCAGACGGCTACCTGTTCGCCGAGACCGTCCCGGTCCTGCCCGCGTTCGGCGACCTGCCCGAGCACGGCCTTCGGCACCGCCGTGGCCGCCGGCTCAGCGCGATCGGCATCTTCTTCGCGTTCTGGTCCTGGGTCGGCTACGAGACCACCGCCGTCTACGGCGAGGAGTCCAAGCGACCCGAAGCGCATCGTGCCCCGGGCAACCCTGATCGCGGTGGTCGGCCTGGGCCTGTTCTACACGTTCATGTCGTGGATGGTCATCGTCGGCAACGGCAGGGCCAAGGCCGTCGAGCTGCTTCGGGCGGCGCAGCCCGGTCGACCTGTGGCAGAAGCTGGTCGACGCCAACCTCGGCGGGCGCGGCGCTGGGCCTGTACAAGACTCCTGGTGGTCATCGGCTCGTTCGCCTGCGCGATGGCCTTCCACAACGCCGCGGCTCGCGCTACATCTACGCGCTGGGTCGCGAGACGCCCTTGGGCCGGCGATCCGCAACACCCTGGGCAGCACCCACCCGACCCACCGCTCGCCCGCGTCGGCGTCCTGGCTGCAGACGGCGATCACCGCTGGTCCTGATGGTGCTCTTCTTCTTCTTCACGGCGGTCAAGGCCCCCGACGCCAGCGGCACCAAGGTCGACACCCCGGTACTGGTCCCCTACGTGAACGCCTACGGCCTGCTGGCCCTGATCGGTACCGCGATGATCCTGATCGTGATGACCATCTGCTCGGTGGCGGTGATCTGGTACTACGCCGTCAAGAAGACGCACCCGGGGAACCTCGCTCATCACCGTGGTCGTCGCCGGCCATCGGCGGTGCGGGCATGATCTACGCCCTCGCCCTGCTGTGGACCAACCGCGAGTTCGCCGCCGGCCTCGGCTCGGACTCCCTGGTCTTCACCCTGATGCCGTGGTACATCGTGATCGCACTGGGGCTCGGGTTCGGCTACGCCATGTGGTTGCGCTCGGCCACCCGGCGACCTACAACGAGATCGGGCGCACCACCCTCGAGGAGGCGCACGAGCGCAGCTGAGTAGCGCCCGTGACCTCGCGATGAGAAGAACCCTCGACCTGGTCGACCTGGAGCTCGCGCTGCGGCTGTGTGCCGCGGCGCGAGCCCGGGCCCAGGCCGACGACGCCTTGGTGTCCGTCGCCGTCGTGGACGGCGGCGGACACCTGGTCGCGTTCCAGCGCATGGACGGCGCCGAGATCGCCGGACCGGTGCTGGCCCGCGACAAGGCCTACACCGCTGTGGCGCACCGAGTCAGCACCGTCGAGCTGAGCGCCGCTGGTCGCCGAACGCGGTGAGCTGGCCGGCATGAACAGCGCGGACGGCGGCCGCTACGTCTGCTTCGCCGGCGGCGAGCCGCTCTGGTCGAACGGCCTGGTCGTCGGCGGGGTCGGGGTCAGCGGCGGCACCGCCGAGCAGGACAGCGCCGCCGCGGCGGTCGCCGTGGCACTGTGGCAGGAGGCCACGACATGAGCCGGTGGCAGCAGGCCACCCGATGACCCCGTGGCAGGAGGCCACCCGATGAGCCCCGAACGGATCGGGCGGTTCCGGTTCATGGACGCCCAGCCGGTCAACCTCGACGGTTTCGCGGTCGAGGACCCGAGCCTGGGCCTGATCGCCTTCGACGCCCCGGCCGACCCGCAGCCCTCGCTGGTGGTCCGCGACGGCCGGGTGGTCGAGCTGGACGGGCGCGCCGAGGCCGACTTCGACGTCGTCGACGCCTTCATCGCCGGCCACGGCCTCGACCTGGCCGTCGCCGAGGCGGCGATGGCCACCGACGACCTGGCCGTGTGCCGGATGCTGGTCGACCCCGCCGTCCCGCGGGCCGAGGTGGTCGCCCTCGTGGCCGGCATGACCCCGGCCAAGCTGGCCCGGGTGCTGGCCCGGCTGCGACCGGCCGAGCTGACGCTGGCGATGACCAAGATGCGGGCCCGGCGCACCCCCGCCAACCAGGCCCACGTGACCAACCGCAACGACGACCCGCTGCTGCTCGCGGCCGACGCCGCCACCGCCGCCGCCTTCGGGTTCCGCGAGATCGAGACCACCGTGCCGGTCGCCGGCGACGCCGCCTCGAACGCGGTCGCCGTCCAGATCGGGGCGGCGACCGGGGCCGCCGGGGTGCTGGTGCAGTGCTCGGTCGAGGAGGCCGCCGAGCTCGAGCTGGGCATGAACGGGCTGGTCAGCTACGCCGAGACGGTCTCGCTCTACGGCACCGAGGCGGTGTTCGTGGACGGCGACGACACCCCGTGGTCGAAGGCGTTGCTGGCCAGTGCCTATGCCTCGCGCGGGGTGAAGATGCGGGTGACCTCGGGCGGCGGCGCCGAGGCGCTGATGGGCGGCGCCGAGCAGCACTCGATGTTCTACCTCGAGGCCCGGTGCGTGGCCCTGGCCCGGGCGATCGGCTCGCAGGGGGTGCAGAACGGCGGCATCGACTCGGCGGCCGTGGCCGGCGCCGTCCCGCGGGGGGTGCGTTCGCTGATGGCCGAGAACCTCATGGTGATGGCCCGCGGCCTGGAGGCCTGCACCGGCAACGACGCACTCATGAGCGAGTCCGACGTGCGCCGCACCTCGCGCACGATGCCCATCTTCATCGGCGGCAGCGACTTCATCTGCAGCGGGTTCGGTTCGATCCAGCGCTACGACAACATGTTCGGGCCCTCGCAGTGGAACTCCGAGGACATCGACGACTACCTGGTGATGCAGCGCGACTGGGGTGTGGACGGTGGCCTGCGCACCGCCGACCACGACACGGTCGCGGCGCTGCGTCGCCGGGCGGTCGAGGCCACCACCGCGGTCTACCGCCACCTGGGCCTGGCCGACCTGAGCCCGGAGTGGGGCGAGCAGGCGATCGACGCGGCCGGGTCGAAGGACGTGCCGGCCGCCGACCTGATGACCCCGCTGGTCGCGGCCCGACTGATCCACGACAGCGGCATCACGATGGTCGACGTCGTCGCGGCGTTGTACGACACCGGGTTCGACCTCGAGGCGCAGCGGCTGCTCGACCTGCTGGCGGCCCGTCGGCACGGCGACCACCTGCAGACCTCGGCCATCTTCGACGAGCAGATGAACGTGCTGTCGGCCGTCACCGACCCCAACGACTACGCCGGGCCCGGCACCGGCTACGACCCCACCCCGGCCCGGGCCACCGAGATCGACACCATCCGGCAGCAGCGCTCGGTCGCCGACCTGCGCGACGTCCAGCTCGCCGCGGCCGTGCCCGGTGCCCTGCTGGCGACCGGCCCGGCGCCGCAGGGGTTCGACCCCCGCGAGGTGGTGATCGGGGTCTCCCCCGCCACCGGTCGCGACATCTGGACCACCCTGTCGGGCCTGTCGGTGCCCGACGTGCTGCGCGAGCTGCTCGCCGGCCTCGAGGAGGAGGGCTGCACGCGCCCGGATCGTGCGCATCAACGACACCCTCGACCTCGGCCTGATCGGCCTGACCGCGGCCCGGCTCGCCGGCTCCGGGATCGGGATCGGCCTGCAGGCCAAGGGAACCGCGCTGATCCACCGCCGCGACCTGGCCCCGCTGGCCAACCTCGAGCTCTACTCGGTGGCACCGACCGTCGACGCCGCGCTGTACCGGCTGCTCGGCTCCAACGCCGGTCGGCACGCCCGGGGCGCGACCCCGGTGCCGGCCCGCAACCCCTACAGCGACGAGGCGATCGAGGCCCGCTACCACACCACCGTGGTGAGCCTGGTGGCCGTGGAGCGGGCCTGCTGCCGCCCCGAGCCGCCGCAGGAGCTGGCGCTGCCCGAGGAGCCGGCACTGCCCGAGGAGCCGTGGCCGCACCGTGAGCGAGCCGTCGACCCCGGCGGGCGTGGCCGCGACCATGGGCGAGCGACCGACCCTGGAGCAGGTGCGCTCCGGCGAGCTGACCATGGCCGACTTCACCATCACCGCCGACACCCTGCTCGCCCAGGCCGAGGTGGCCCGCAGGGCCGGGAACCCGCAGCTGGCAGCCAACTTCGAGCGGGCGGCCGAGCTCACCGAGCTGGATGACGCCGACGTCCTGGCCCTGTACGAGCTGCTGCGCCCGCACCGGGCCGAGCGCCGACGAGCTCGAGCAGCGCGCGGCCTGGCTCGACCAGCGGCAGGCGCCCCGCTGCGCGGCACTGGTGCGGGAGGCCGCGGCCGTCTACGCCCGCCGCGGCCTGCTGCGCCGCGACAGCCCGACGAACTGACGGTCCGCGCACCGTGCGGATCGTGGCCGGGGTGGACGTCGGCAACGCCACCACCGAGGTGGTCCTGGTCGACGCCTCCCTCGACCCGCCGCTACCCGCTGGCCTGGGACCGGGCGCCCACCCGGGGTGTCAAGGGCTCTGCCCCGGCGGCCCGGGCCGCCGTCACCCTGGTGCGCCGCCTCGAGTCGACCTACGGCCAACGCGTCGAGCAGGTGAACCTGGCTCCGCAGCGGCCGGTGACGACCCGGGCCGAGGTGCAGCGGGCGGCCGAGGTGGTGACCGGCCCGGTCCGCCTGGTCCCCTGCGGCGCCACCACTCCCGGGCGGCCCGGACTGGGCGTGGGCCGCCCGGTCCCGCTCGAGGTGGCACCGGTGACCGGAACCCCGGTGGTACTGCTGGTGGCGGCGCGGCACCGGGCACCTGGCGACGGTGGCTGCGGTGCGGCGGTGGCTGGCGGCCGGGGCCGAGGTTGCGGCGGTGCTGCTCGCCGACGACGAGGGGGTGCTGGTCTCGCATCGTCTGCCCGAGCCGGCCCGAGCGCGGGATACCGGTGCTCGACGGTGTCGACGTCGAGATGCTGCGGTCGGCTCGCCGGGCCGTGGTCGAGGTGGCGCCACCAGGCCGTTCGGTGCGGGCCGGCATCGACCCGTTGCAGCTGCTGCGCCTGCTGGGCTGCGACGACGACGGCCTGCCGGCAGGCCGTCGTCGAGGTGGCCCGCGCGGCGGCCGACCAGCCCCAAGCGGTGGTGGCCCACTATCTCGACACCCCGACGCCCACCCCTGACGACTCGGTCGCCCCGCCCGACGATGCGCGGGCCGAGCCTGCCCCGGCCGGGGGCGACCGGTCCGACCTCGAAGTCGACTCGGCGGTGGAGCGTCGACCTGGCTGTGCTGGCCGAGTCGGTCGAGCTGCGCCGAGATCCTGGACGGCGGCTGCCCGTGGTCAGCGCCCGCCTGGCCGAAGCCACGAAGATCGACAGCGAGTCCGGCGGGGACATCGCCGTCTCCGCCTTCCGGCAGGCGTTCTCGACGGGCCGACCGGACAGGCCGGGCCCGGTGGGCCCGGCTACGCCCGAGGTGCGGGTGGTCGGCGACGAGGCGGCCGCCGCCCTCGCCGGTGCCCTCAGCACCCCTGGCGCCCGTACCGACGCCGTCGTGCTCGACCTCGGCGCCGGCACCCTCGACGCAGTGAGGTGCGCCGCCGTGACGGACGCAGCCGCGGCCACGGCCACCGTCGCGGGAGGTGGCGCGCTGGTCACCCTGGCGGTCGCCGAGCTGTTGCAGGTGCCGCTGGGAGCGGCCGAATGGGCCAAGCGCGGTCCGTGTGAGCGGGTCGAGAACCCGCTCCTGGTGCTCGGCGAGGACGGCTCTCGCCGGTTCGTCGAACGAGCCCTGCCCGCAGCCACCGTCGGGTCGCTGGTGGCACCCGGGCCGGTTGGGCCGTTGCCGTTCACCCGCACCCTGTCACCGACGGAGTGGCGCGGCCTGCGACTGCGGGTCAAGCGCGAGCTGCTGGGCCGCAACGTCTCTCGCTGCCTGCAGGCGCTGGGTAGCATCGAGCGCCGACGTCCTGCTCGTCGGCGGGGTGGCCGGCGACGACGAGCTGCTGCGGATCCTCGATCTGCCTGCGCGGTCGCCTGGTCGGCCGGGCCGATGTCGCCGGTCACCTCGGCCATCGCTGGGCGGTCGCCTACGGCCTGACCCTGCTCGGCCTGCATGAAGGCACGGACTGACGACGGTCTTCAGGCAACGGCCATCGAGGCCGGGACTCCTCCCAAGGGCCCGACCGTAACGCGGTACTCCCTCCCGTACTCGACAGGCCTGGGGGTATACAGAAGCCATGGGCCGAAACTCGTCATCTGCGCTGACGGCACGGGCAACACCTTGACTATCGCACCACCAACGTCATGCGCCCATCCGTGCCCTGGACCTGCACGACCACCGCGCCATGTCGCCGTCTACGCCCAAGGACTGGGCACGAACGGGGCCGGGCGACGCGGCTTGGCCACGTACCGGAGCCAGCTCCCTGACCCCTGGGCGCTCCGTCTCACCCCGGCACCGGTGGTGTTCCGGTTTCCGCCGAAGTTGGGGGTGGACCGCGTGCGCGGGCTCGCGTTCCGCAGCAACGCGATGTCCCGACTGGCCTCCGATCGCGTTCCGAGCAGAACGTCGCGAGGTTTCGGTCAACGCGACCAAGTGCTTCCGCTGCCCCCGCACACGACTTCGTGCAGATCCGACGACGGTCGAGGCCGACACCGACGCCTGCCACCGGCTGCTGCTCGCCGCCCGCCAGTGACGGCTACCCGGCAGTGATGCCGCAGCGCCATGCGAGTCGGCCGGGTGGCAGCGGCTCTGCCCACTCCCCCTCGAGCTGGGTGAGGACCGGCTCGACGTCTGGGTCTCCGTCGGACCGGCGTCGAGCCGGACACCGGGCTCAGGCCGGCGCCGTCCTGTCAGCCGGAGCTCAGGCCTCGGCCTCGCGCAGCCCGAACCTGCGGTAGACGATGCGCAGCGGCCTGGGCGCCCACCAGTTGGCCTCCCCGAGCAGGCGCATCAGGGCAGGCACCAGCACCCCACGCACCAGGGTGGCGTCGATGACGATCGCCAGACCCGTTCCCAGGCCGAACATCTGGATGAAGTTGACCTTGCTGGTGACGAAGGCGAACATGGTCACCGCCAGCAGCACAGCGGCCGCCGTCACGATGCGCCCGGTCCGGGCCAGCCCGCCGCCGACCGCCTCGGCGGTGGTGGCGCCCGCATCGTGCAGCTCCCGGATGCGGGCCAGCAGGAACACCTCGTAGTCCATCGACAGCCCGAAGGCGACACAGAACATCAGGATCGGCATCGTCAGGCTCAACGGCAGTGGGGTGAAGTCGAGCAGCTCCGAGCCGTGACCGTCCTGGAACACCCACACCATCGATCCGAGCACCCCACCGATGCTGATCACGTTGACCAGCAACGCCTTCAGCGGGATCACCACCGAGCCGGTGAACAGGAACAGCACCAGGAACGTGACGAGGGCGATGATGCCGATCGCCAGCGGCAGCCGCCGTCCGATCGAGTCCTTGGAGTCGACGCAGAACCGCCGACGGACCACCCACCATGCGCCGAACCGGGTGCCGGCGCCGCGCGCAGCGTCGGTCGACCATGGCCTCGCCCTCACTGCTGTTGGCCGCCACCTTCTGGGTGACCTGCACCAGCGCCGCCCCACCCTGGCGACCGGTCACGGCGACGGCCGCGACGTTCGGCAGTGTCGCCAGCGCTCGGTGTACTCGGCGAGCTGCTGGTCGGCCGCCTTCGGCAGCACGACGTACAGCGCGCTGGAGTCGTTGCCGACGAAGTCGTCGCGCAGCACGTCGCCGACCGCTCGGGCCTGCGAGACGTTCGGCCTGGACGGAGCGGTCGTCCGGGTTGGAGAACTGCACGTGCAGGAACGGCAGCCCGAGCGCCACCAGCAGCGCCGCCACCGGCACCGCCGCCACCACCGGACGACGCATCACGGCGTTCGAGAGCCGCCACCAGAAACCGGACTCCAGCGCGCCCCCGCCCGGCGTCGCCAGACCCCTCCATCGCAGCCGCCCGCCGGGCCCGCGTCGCCCGGCTGCCGACCGGCAGCGCCTCGACGCGTCGCCCGAGCAGCACCAGCATCGGCGGCAGGGTGACCACGGCTGCGGCGGCCGCCACCAGCACCACGGCGATGCCGGCGTAGGCGAACGAGCGAAGGAAGTACAGCGGGAAGACCAGCATGGCGGCCAGCGAGGCCGCGATCGTCACGGCCGAGAACAGCACGGTCCGACCGGCCGTGCGCACCGTGGCCCGCACCGCGTCGTCGACGCCCCGGCCGGCGGCCAGCTCCTCGCGGTAGCGGCTGACCATCAGCAGGGCGTAGTCGATGCCCAGCCCCAGCCCCAGGGCGGTGGTCAGGTTGAGGGCGAAGATGCTCACCGGCGTGACGATCGCCATGAACCGCAGGACGGCGAAGGTGGCGGCGATCGCCATGCCGCCGACCAGCAGCGGCAGGGTGCCCGAGACCACCGAGCCGAAGACGAGCACCAGCAGGATCAGGGTGATCGGGACGGCGATGCCCTCGGCGAGGGCCAGGTCCTTGCCGACCTGGTTGGTGATGTCGGTGTTGGCCTGGCCGAAGCCACCGGTGCGCAGCTGGGTGGCGGCCGTGGCGGTGGTGTAGAGCGGACCCAGCTCGCCGGCCCGCTTCATGACGGCGTCCTCGTCACCGACCAGGTGCAGCAGCACCAGGGCGTTCGCCCCGCTCGTGCTGCGCAGCCCCGGCTTGAGGGTCTCGGGAGCGTGCCAGTAGTCGGTGATCACCTGCACGCCGGGCTCGGCCCGGAGCCTGGTGACCGCAGCAGCGGCGTCGGCGGCCACGGTCGCATCGTCGACGTTGCCGCCCTTGGCGGTGACCAGCAGCACCTCGTTCGCCTGGGTGTTGCCGAAAAGATGCTCCAGCTCGGCCTTCGCCTGGTAGCTCAGCGACGCCTCGTCCTCGAAGCCGCCGCCCTTGAGCTGCGGGATGGCACCGGCCCCGAAGACCGCTGCAGCCACCACCAACAGACCCGAGATCGCGAGCACCCACCGGCGCCGCCCCACCACCATCGCTGCCACTCGACCCAGCACGCCGACCACCTGACCTTCCGGGATGTGCCAGGGCGGGCCCTGGTCAACGAACGAGAACGACATCTACTATGGAGAACAATGTTCTCGACCGAGGGTCTTGTCAAGAACGTTGTCAACAAAGTGAGAGGTGTTCACTTGGTCGTCATCTGCTCGGTCGCGGACCCCCGCGTCGATCCTGGCCACAGCCCACCCCGGCGGGCATCCGGCATGTCCCTGAGTCGGTCCCTGAGTCGGTCCCTGAGTCGGTCCCTGAGTCGGTCCCTGAGGGGGTCCCAGAGGCAGTCCCTGGGTCGATCCCTGAGTCGGGTCCTGAGTGAACCCCGGTCGATACCATGACCGACATGGACGCCGTCGTCGCCCCCTCCCGCCGCCAGCGGCAGCGTGAGGCGACGGTCGAAGAGGTGCTCACCGTGGCGTCCGCCCTGGTCGCCCGGGACGGCGCCGCCGCACTGTCGCTGCGTGAGATCGCCCGCGAGATGGGGCTGACGCCGTCCGCGCTGTACCGCTACTACGCCAGCCGTGACGCCATCCTGACCGCCCTGACGATGCGCGGGTTCGCCGACCTGGGGGCTGCGGTCGAGGCGGCGGCCGCCACCGCGCCGCCGCAGCAGTTCTGCCCGGCGATGCTGGCGGCCTGCCACGCGTTCCGCACCTGGGCCCTGGAGCACCCGCACGAGTACGGGTTGATGTTCGGCACCCCGGTGCCCGGGTTCACCATCGACACCGAGCAGGTCACCGACGCCGTGATGCGCACCGGCATGGTGCTGATCGCCCAGCTGGTGGGCGGGGTCCGGGCCGGGTTGGTCACCGTTCCCGACGAGATCACCATCCCCACCGACCTTCGGCCCGGGCTGCAGATGTTCGTCGAGCACAAGTCCAACGGCGTCCTGACCATCGCCGAGGCGGCCGTGGCCATGCAGTTCTGGGTGCTGCTGCTGGGGCTGGTCAGCTCCGAGGTGTACTGCCACCTGCCCGAGCAGCTGATCCTTTCGGGGCCGGTCTTCTTCGACCACACGATCCGTCGGGCACTGGTCGCGATCGGCGTGGACGCCGACACCGTCGCCGGCGCCCGACTGCCGACCTGACCTGACCCGACCTGTCCTGACCTGAGCCCGACCGGGCCGGGCTCAGATCAGGTCGGGGACCTCGCTGAGGTCGTACCAGGCCAGCTCGTGGGCCTCGGCCTCGTCGAGGGCGAACAAGGCGTCGTCGTCCCCGGCCGCTGCGGCCGGCAGGGCGGTGACGGCGTCGCGGACGGCGGTGCGGGCCGCCAGGTCGTCGACCGGGTCGAGATGCACACTGGCCCAGGCCGACACCGGCACCGCGAGCCCCACGACCGTCGCCGAGCGCCACCCGCCGAGCCCGTCCGCGTCCCCGGCGACCACGCCGGCCGAGGAGGTCTGCCGGACGGCGGCGTCCTCGACGTCCGCGGCCACCACCACCCGACGGTCCGCGGCGGCGACGTCGACGGTGACCTCGGCCGCCAGCAGGTGCAGGCTGGCCGCGGCGGCGTCGGTGAACGCGGCGTACTCCAGCTCTTCGGCGTCACCCTCGACGTACCACTCCCGGACCGCCGCCGTGACCGCGTGCGCCGCATGCCCGGCTTCGAAACCCCCTGCGGCGTAGGCCGAAGCGAGCGTCCCGAGCGTGGCCGGCAGGTAGACCCGGGTCATGCGGCCCCTTTCGTGGGGATCCAGGGGCGACGTGCCCGACAGGTCGTCGCCGCCGTCACCCTACTTCTCCGAGCGCGGCCAGCGGTTCGGGGTCGACCAGGGCCTTGGTCGAGGTACGCAGCGAGGTCTCGAGCACCAGCCGGCGCCGGGCCACCGCCATCAGGTTGGCCCCGATCGCCTGCAGGTCCTCCGGTCCGGGGCCGATCACCGTCACCTCGGTGCCCCCGGCATGGACGGCGGCCACCTCGCGCAGGCATCGGCGGGTGACCCGGGTGCGCCAGTGCCGCTCGGCGCGGGCCCGCCAGTGGGTGGGGTGGTCGGTCGCGAACGAGACCATCGGCGCCAGCACGAAGACCTTCTCCAGCCCCAGCCCGGCCAGCAGGTCGACGTTGGTGGCCGACCAGGCGCCGCCGTCCACGTAGCGGTGGCCCCCGATGGTCACCGGCGCGTACCAGCCCGGGATCGAGCACGAGGCCACGACGGCGTGGGCGAGGTCGACGACCGGCGCCGCCGCATCGCCGAAGGCCACCCGCTGCCCCGAGTCGTAGTCCAGGGCCACGGCCCGCACCCCGGTGTGCGGCACCCAGCCGGTCGGTGCCACCGCCCGGATCAGCTGGTCCACCGCGGCCAGCGACCCCCGGCCCTGCGGCATCACCGCGGCCAGCACCGCGGTGGGCGGCAGCTGCCGCAGCCGGTCGACGCCCTGGCTCACCAGCGCGGTGCTGCCCGGCGTCCACTTCGGACGGGGCGGGTGGTCGGCGCCGGTGGCGTGGTCGTAGTCCCAGACCAGGTGCTGCAGCGGCCCCGTCGTCACCTGCTCGCCCAGCTGGTGGCTGCGCAGCTCGCCGACCGAGGCGCCGGCGCCCAGCAGGGCCGAGGTCACCGAACCGGCCGAGGTACCGATGACCAGCTCGGCCTCCCGCGCGTCCAGGCCGTGCACCTGCTCGAGCGCCGTCAGCGCCCCGACCAGCCAGGCGCCACCCAGCACCCCGCCACCCCCGAGAACCAGCCCCCACCTCATCGGCGACACCACCTCATCCCGGTCTCGTCACACCGTTGACCTCGTCAACACCGTCGTCCTCGGCACACCGTCGTCGCGTTCCGCGCTCCGGTACCCATCGTGCCCGACGACCCATCGTGCCCGACGACCCATCGTGCCCGACGACCCATCGTGCCCGACGAACGGTCGACGGCGGTTCACCGCGCCGCGTCGACCAGCTCGGCGAGGGACTCCCGCAGGCAGGTGCCCAGCACGTCGAGGTCGGCCATGGCCTCCCGATCACCGTTCAGCCCGAAGTAGACCCCGCCGTCGTAGCTGGTCAGACCGATGCTGAGGCCTTGGCCCTTGGCCAGGGGGATCACCGGGAAGCTGGCCAGCATGCGGGCGCCGTCCAGGTAGAGCGGCTGCTGCGGACCAGGCACGTTGGTGATCACCACGTTGAACAACCGGCGCGACAACCCGCTCGCCAGCCGGGCGCCGAGGGAGTGCAGGGTGGGGGGAGCGAAGCCCGCGATCCCGGCGATCGCCGGGGCGTCGACCGCCTGACCGGCCTCCTTGTGGGCCTTGGTCTGGTAGCTGATCTGGTACAGCCGGATCAGCGGGCTGGCCTCACCGGTGGGCAGGTCGACCAGCAAGGAGGCCACCCGAGCGCCGGTGCGCTCCAGACTCTCGCCCCCGCGCACACTCATCGGCACCAGCGCCCGGACGACGGCCGTCGGCGGCACCGGCTCACCACGGGTCAGCAGCCACGTGCGCATCGCCCCGGCGACCACCGCCAGGACGACGTCGTTGATCGAGACCACCACGTCGTCCGGCAGCGGCGGGGTGGTGGTCATCATCGGGCGACCCTTGCCGCCCCGGCCACGGGGGCGCCGTTCCGGGCTCAGCTGGTTGCGGACCCGGCGGTAGTCGGCCAGGTCGGTCGCCACCATGAGGAACCGCCGGTGCTCACCGATGTCGGGGTTGAGCGGGCTGCGCGGGGTGGGCCGGGCCGCCGTGCGTGCGGCCAGCGCCAGCGGGCCCAGGGCCTCGTTCACCCGCTCGGCCGCTCCACCCACCATCCGGCCCGCCAGGCTGCCGGCTCCCCCCACCACCTTGCCGGCGACGCTGCCGGCGTCCCCGACGCCGGATCGCAGGCTCTCCACGATGCGGGTCGGACGGCGTACCGAGTCCGCCACGGCACCCACCACGAGCTCGACCATGCTCGGCTCGGGGGCCGGCTGCCAGGCCGGGGTCGGCTGGGCCGGCACGTCGGCCTGGGCGTCGAGCACGACCTGCCCCAGGTCGACGGCCGAGATGCCGTCGACCAGGGCCTGGTGCACCTTGGTGACGATGGCGACCCGGCCGTGCTCGAGCCCCTCGACCAGGGTGAGCTCCCACAGCGGACGCGAGCGGTCGAGCCGGCGCGACTGCAGCCGGGCGACCAGCTCCTCGAGCTGGGTCCCCGACCCCGGCCGGGGCAGTGCGGCCCGGCGCACGTGGTAGGAGAGGTCGAAGTCCTCGTCGTCCACCCAGACCGGGTTGCGCCAGCCGGCCCGGAACGTTGCGGACCCGTTGCCGGTAGCGGGGCACATAGGCGATGCGGGCGCCGATGTGGCGCATCACGCGGGCGTGGTCGAGCCCCTCGGGCCCGGGCTCGAAGATCATCACCGTGCCGACGTGCATCGGGGTGGTGGGCTCCTCGAGGTAGAGGAACGAGGCGTCCAGCGCCGACAGTCGTTCGGCCATCAGCCCACCGGCTCTGGGCGCAGGGGCACCTCGAAGAGCACCTCGAGCTCGAGGGCGGTCGCCTCGTAGTCCTGATGATGGACGGCGACCATGCCGGCGGCGACGGCCGCGTGGACGTTGCGGGCCAGGTCGTCGACCATGACGCACTCCCCCGGCCGCAGGTCGAGCAGCTCGGCGGTGTGGGCGAAGATCGCCGGTTCCGGCTTGCGCATGCCGACCCGGCCCGAGATCACGACCGCGTCGAACAGGCCGTCCCACAGCTCGTCGGGGTAGTGGTCGCCCCAGCTGTTCGACAGCAGCGCGGTGCGGATCCCCGCGGCCCTCGCTCGCCGGACCAGGGTGATCATGTCGTCCTCGAGGCCTTCGAGATCACCCAGCATCCGCCCCAGCAGACCCTCGGCCGCGACGGGAGTGCCTCGCCGGGAGAGCTCACCCGCCAACGCCTGCTCGAACTCGACGGTGTGCAGCTCGCCCCGCTCGAGGCGATGGACCAACGGACCCGGGTGCCGGCGTGCGTGTCGTCTCGTGCCGTGCTCGTGCTCGTGCTCGTGCTCGGACCAGTCCCGCATGATCGAGCGGAACTGCTCGAGGTCGACGCCGTCCGCCTCGGCCCAGCGCGCGATGGCCCCGTCGAGGGGAACGGTGAGCACACCACCCCAGTCGACCAGCAGCCCCCGCAGCGGCGTCGTGCTCATCCGGCTCATGCTAGGTGCTGCCCGGTCCGGGCGGGCGGGACCGTCGTCACATCACACCGGCAGCACCCACGCCCGGCCCTGGTCGAGGGACGGGTCAGACCCGGGTGGCCCGGCGCCTTCGGCGCCGGCCGGGCGCCACAGCGGGGCCGGTGGCCGGTTGTTGCTCGGCCAGCAGTGCGCGAGCCAGGCCGGCCAGGGCCTTGCGCGCCGGTGAGGCGGGGGCCGCCTCGGTGAGGGTGCGCCCCTCGAGCAGGGCTACGTCGCAGGCCGACCGGTCGTCCGGGACGAGGAACGGGTCGTCGACGCCGGCGTACCGGGCGAGGGCCTGGCTCACCTTGAGCCCGGGCGGCGACCCGATCGAGGAGGACCGGACCCGGGTGACCACGACGCGGGGCGACCGGCCGGGCGGGATCACGTCGGCCAGCTCCTGCAGCCCGCGCACCAGCCGCTGCAGACCGACCGGGTCGGCGGCGCCGACCGCGATGATCACGTCCGCCGCTGCGAGCGCCGACAGCGTGGCACCGTTGCGTCGCGGGGCAGAGGTGTCGAAGCTGATCTCCTCGTCGGCCTCGAGGCTGAACCCGCAGTCGACGACCGTCCAGGCCGACACCTGCCGGGCCCGTTGCCAGACCACGTCCAGCCCGGCGGGCCGCAGCTCGGGCCAGCGGCTGGGGCGGACCAGACCGGTGAGCACCCGCAGCCTCGGGCTGACGACAGGCGCGAGCCGAGCCAGTCGTTCGGCGTCCAGAGTGCCCTGAAGGGCGGCCCGGACGGCGGACCCCAGTCCGGCGGACTCGTCGAGCAGCCCCAGCACCTGGGCGATGCTCGCCCCGTAGGTGTCGGCGTCGGCGAGCATCGTGCTCTGGCCCAGCTGGGCCAGCTCGGCGGCCAGGGTGACCGCCACCGTGGTGCGGCCGGGTGCCCCGACGGGTCCCCAGACCGCGACCACGCGACCTGGTGTCGCGGGGACGCCACCGGCCGGTCCGGCGAACGCCACCGCCGCCGACCCGGCCCGCCCCGGGCTCGCAGCCGGGGGTCGCGCGCCCGCGGCCTGGTCCCCGCCCGCCGGGTCCGTGCCGGCGGTCCTGCCGTCACGGTCACCGTCCGAACGTTCGGCCGCGGCGAGCAGCACGTCGATCACCCGCTCGCAGGTGGCGTCGATCGGCAGGGTCTCGACCTCGACCCACCGAGGCGACGGCCACACCCCGGTCGGGGGGCGACCAGGACCAGGACCACCAGTCCCAGCTCGTGCAGCCGGGCAACGGCTTCGGCGTCCAACCGGGGCAGGTCGGCCGAGACCACCACGGCCCGGGCGAGGCCCGCGGCCGCAGCCGAGAGCAGCTCCGACAGGTCGGCGCAGCGGCGCACCACCCGCACCGCCGACCCGGGCACCTCGAGCCCGGCGACCAGCGGCGCCTCGCCGGCTCCGGACACCGCGACCAGGACCGGCAGCGACATCAGCGGCCCCCCGCCATCAGCACGCTCAGCCATCAGCCGCTCCGCGATCAGTCGCTCAGCCGCGGATCGCTCAGCCGCAGGCTCAGCCATCAGCTGCCACCGCCCGCAGCGCTGCCCGGCCGGGGCACCAGGGTCACCTTGGCGTTGTTGGCGAGGGAGTTCAGGACCAGCGGCAGCTGCGCCTGGCCGACCAGAACCTGCACCGAGGCCGTCCGGGTGACCCCCAGGGATCCGCTGTCGGTGCTGACCGAGTACACCTCGGCGGCGGTCACCAAGGTGGTCGCGGCCCCGAACCCGTTGGCAGCCGCCCCGGTCAGGCGCGGCGCCGCCCAGATGTCGACGGCAGCACCGATCCTGATGTCGTCCGGCACCGGCGCGGCGACGGGGATCGCGATCGGCCGGCGGTCGAGCGCCGATGCCGCCCCCACGGCCGAGGCCGGCACCAGCTCGCCGGCCCCGACGGTACGCAGCACCACCGCTGCCGGGTCGAGAGCCCCTGCCGGAGTGAGGTAGACGGCGGCATCACTCCCGAGCCGCACATGGACGACGCGCAGGTCGGCCGGTACCAGGTGATGGCCGGACGGCAGCGTGGCCGTGGCGACGTAGGCGGGACTGGCCCCCTCGGCCGCGGCGATCGCCCGGGCGCCCAGGGCCACCGACGCCAGCACCAGCACCACCCCGACGAGCAGCCGGGAGTCGCGCCACGACGGGGGGCGCAGTCGCGCGGCGCGCGGGGCAGGCAGGTCGCTCACGGCAGTGATCGTGGCAGAACCTGACGGCACGTATCGCCCGGATTCCCCCATCTGTGGATAGATCGACCGGAGACACCACCTGTGGACGACACGACGCCGGGCCGGGACGGCGTGACATCCTGGGACGGTGACTTCGCGCTTCCTGGTTCTGACCGACGTGGCCGAGACGTTGAACGTCTCGGTCGACCAGGCCCGCACTCTCGTCCAGACCGGCGAGCTGCCCGCGATCCAGGTGGGCGGGCGCGGCATCTGGCGGGTCGAGGCCAGCGAGCTCGAGGCCTACATCGAGCGCAAGTACGCCGAGAACCGCGCCCGCGTCGAGGCCCGTCGCCTCGATCCCTCGCTCAGCGACTGACCGTCCGCCGCACCTCGGCGACTACCCCAGGACGAGCACCCGCAGACTCTGGATCCCGGCCAACGGCACGGTGACGATGCGGCGGACGGACGCGTTGCGGCGCGGCTCGTCGGCCGGATGCTCGGCCATGTCGATGTGGTCGCTGCCCACCCGGTCGACGGTGCCCTCCAGCAGCCGTCCGCCGACGAGCCGCAGTCGCATCGTCGCGCGGTCCCGGGCCAGGCCGCGCAGCACCACCGTCAGCGGCAGCGGACGTCGTCCCGCACCGTCGGCCCGAGCCGCCGGACCCAGCCCCGGGACAGCGACCATTGCCGCCAGCGGGACCAGCACGTCCCCGGGTGGCGGGTCGGTGACGGCCAGCAGGACCCAGCCGGCGCCGACCTCACGCACCACCCCGGTCACCTGTTCGCCGTCCAGCAGCCAGCAGGTGATCGGGCGACCGACCTGGGCGGCGACCCGGTCGCCCAGCGACAGGGCCGCGGCCTCCTGCCGTGACCGGTCGGCGACCTCGGCGTCGAAGGCCGCCCGGTCGTCCGCCAGAACACTCGCCTCGAGATCGGCGAACAGGTCGTCCCAGCGCCGGCCGTCACTCATGGCCGGTCCCGCGGGACGGGGCGGACCGGTCGGCCAGGCGCCATTCGACCTTCTCGTCGTACCGGACCAGGCCGCGGGCCTCGTAGTTGGCCAGCGCCTTCGGGCCGTCGAGGGAACAGGTGTGCACCCACACCCGGGTCGTCGTCGGACGGGACCACGCCTGCCGCAACGCCTCTGCCAGCAGCCAGCCGCCCAGGCCCATTCCCTGGAACGGCTGCGTCAGCCCGAAGTAGGCCAGCTCGACCGAACCCGAACCGTCGAGCTCGAAGTACCCGGCCAGGACGCCGTCCACCCAGCAGGTCCACAGCCCGTGACCGGGGCGATCCACCCAGCGCCGCCACGCGTCGTCGTCCCAGCCGAGTCGGTCGACCCAGCTCCAGGGGCCACCGACCTCGAGGTAGCAGTACCGGCTCAGCGACGGTGCGGGACGGCGGGCCTGCAGCAGAACGGGTTCGACCGCAGGCTCGGACGACGGTGCCCGCACCTGTCCCGGATCGGCCTGCTGCAACCACCACACCGTCACGGGCACGGCATCGGGGGTCTGCGCGTCGACGAGCTGCACGGCCCGACGCTATCGCGACGCCCCCCTCGGCGCTCACCCCGGCGCCCGGCTCACGCCCACCCGCCGCTCAACCCCCGGCGCTCACCCGGCGCTCACCGGCGCTCACCCGGGTGAGCCCTCGAACAGGGTGAACGGCACCGTCAAGGGGTGCAGCGCCTCCATGGTGGGCGGCCGCGGGCCCTCGAGCGGGAAGGTGCCGGTGGCCCGGTTGCGACTGTCGATCAGGGTGAACGTCAGGGTGGTGGCCCGACCGGGAACGAGCATCGTCGCCCCGTCGACACTCTCCACGACGGACGGCGACAGGCCGGCGCAGCTGAGCGTCTCGATCATCCGGGACCCCTCGGCGACCTGCACCTCCAGCCCCGCCCAGTCGCCGACGCAGGTGAACCCCAGGGTGACCGGCCGACCCCCGACGGCAGTCACCGTCACCGACCGGCTGCGATCCGCGTCGGTCAGTGTCCCGGCTGCCAGCTGCTGCGCACCCGCACTGCGCGTCAACGCCATCGGGGTGGGCAACGTCGTCAGCGCGCTCCCCCGCAGGTAGGCACCCACGAGCAGCCGGGCTGCAGGCAGCGGGCCGACCGCCGGCAGCGGCTCGGCCCCGGTCCCGGTCCGGTGAACCGGCCGCCTCAGGCGGGTCGACGAACATGGCCAGCACCTCCAGCGGCTGACCCGAGGGCAGCGATGTCGAGGCGGCGTCGAGGTGCAGCCGAGCCGTCATGCCGCCCACGTCGCAATGGCCCTGCGTCTGGCGGTCCCCGAGCCGCAGCACGAATCCCACCCGCCCCGCGGCGTTGCAGGTCAGCTCGACGTCAGCGACGCCGTCCACCGGCTGGACGAACAGCTGGACGACCCTGCGGGGGTCGGTGCTGGCCAGCTCGGCCTTCGCTGTCAGCGGCAGCCGGGCCGGTGGCGCCGCGAACGACGGCAGGACGCCGGGGGACGGCAGCGCCGCGACCTGGGACGGCGACCGCTGCGAGCGCCACGGCGAGCCCAGGGATGACAGTGCGAACCCGCCCACGACCATCAGGGCGGCGGCCGCCCCTGAGACTGCTCGCCGCCGGGCCCGCGTACGTCGGACCCGCTGCCGCACGCCGTCCAACCGGCTCTCGAGCGACCCCGTCGCCGCGCCGGGCTCCCCCACCGCCGCGGACCGCTCGAGCAGCACCGCCCGCAGATCATGCACCGAAGTCATCACGTCAGCCCCTCTGGTCACGGCGCCACTCGAACGCTGGTCACGGTGTCGGGAGCGAGATCGGCGTCGATCCGCATGCTCGCCAACGCCTTGCTGGTCTGGCTCTTCACCGTGCCGACCGTGACGCCGAGCACGGCGGCGGTCTGCACCTCGGTGAGGTCCTCGTAGAACCGCAGCACCACGACCGCCCGCTGCCGCCTGGGCAGCCGCCCCAGCGCGGCCCACAGGGCGTCCCGGTCGTCGACCTCGGCCATCGCGTCCCGCCCGCTGCCCCGGCCGGGTTCCGGAAGATCGTCGGCGGGCTGCTCACCGTTCCAGCGTCGGCGCCACCACGACGTATAGGTGTTCACGATCACCGAGCGCAGGTACGGCTCCGGGTTGCCGTCGATCCGCCCCCAGGCGAACCAGGCCTTGGCCAGCGCCGTCTGGAGCAGGTCCTCGGCGTTGGCCCAGTTGCGGGTCAGCAGGTAGCAGGACCGAAGCAGCGCGGCCGACCGCGCCGTGACGAAGACGTCGAAGTCCGCTCGGTCGGCCACGTCCCCTCCCTCGCTCCCCCGCTCGGTGGCGCCCTCACCCACGGACCGATCCGTGGAGGCTACGCCACCCCCTCTACGCGCCGGCCGCGGCGAAAGGTTGCCGAGGCGAGGCCCCCGGCCCGCCGATCGCCGGTCCGGTGATCCCGACTGGACAATCCGCGGCGGCCGTAGTTCACTAACGTCCATCAAATGGCATCAAATGTCATCACTGCAGCAAAGAGACCACCGATCGGTGACATCGGCCATCGGACCGCACCGGACGTCGGCAAGGGGAGGAACCGTGGCCACCAGATCGACCCTGACAGCGGCCGCACGGCTGGCGCTGCTCACGCTGGCCGCCTCGGCCGTGACCGCCGCCCTGCTGCCGGTGGCGACGTCCTCCTGGCGAGCGCTCACCACCTCACCGGCACCGAACCCGGACGACGCCGTCGCGCTGGTCGCGGCTGCCTCCGCCGCAGCCGGCAGCGCCTGGTTCGCCCTGATGTCAGCACTGACCGTCGCGACTCTGGACTGGCGCCGCCGCGGCACCCGGCGCAGCCGGTTCGCGGTCGCCGTCCATGCCCTGGCCCCTCGCCTGGTGCACCGGATGGCCGCGGTCGCCCTGAGTGCCGGCATCGTGGTCGGCCCCGCACAGGCCGCCCTGGCGGCCGGGCCGTTCGACCCCTCCTGGGCCGGCGCCGGCGCCGCCGGCAGGCCCGGCGGCGTCAGCAGCAGCGCCCCGGCGCAGACCGGGCCGAGCACGCAGCGTCGCCCGGTCGGTGAGCACTCCCCGGGTGCCCTCGCCGTCGCGGCCGCGGTCTCGGTCGTGGTCCGGCCGGGTGACTCGCTGTGGTCGATCGCTGTCCGCCACCTGCCCCCTGGCTCCAGCGCGGACGACGTGGCCCGCGCCTGGCCCCGGTGGTACCAGGCCAACCGGGCGGCGATCGGCGACGACCCCGACCTGATCGTCCCCGGTCAGACCCTGACCGCTCCCCACGAACCTCGGAGGTTCCGATGACCGCCCTGACCATCTCGACGTCCGCCCCGGCCGGCCGGCTGCGGCGACTACCGGTCCCGGTCAGCGAACCGCGACCCGCACTGCGGGTGATCCGGGACGACGACGCTGCGGGTTCACCGTCCCCGGCCGCAGGTCAGCAGTGCCTCGACCTGAGCGTCCCCCCGCTGCGACTGGTGCCGGACAACGACGGCCCACTCCCCCAGGACGCCGACACCCCTGACCTCGAGGTCGGGCAGGCACCGCAGCCCGGGTCGGCCGACCCGCGACGTCGACCGGGGCAGCCGGGGGCGGCCCGGGTCTCGGACCCGACTCCGGGGCCCTCGGCCCGCACCCGGCGCGACCTGCTGCTGCGTCAGCACCAGGAGTCGCTGCGCCCCGGGACGCCCCGGCCCGAGGCCGAGGGCTACGACGACGTCGACGACTTCTGCGCCCCCGTGGCGACGCCGTCCAGCCGGTTGCCCGATCCCACGCGGTGGGCGGGCCAGTTCGTGCAGGCCGCCGTCGAGGTGGCCCTCGGCCAGCGACCGGTCAGCCAGCTCGTCCGCTGGACCAGCGAGGACGTGCACCTGGCCCTCAGCCGCCGCGCCCAGCTCGCCCGGCGCGCGGGCGAGCGCACGTCCGCGGTCGCCGGCACGGGACGACGAGCGCCCCGCCCGCGGGTGCAGTCGGTGCGTGGCTGCACCCCCCGGGACGGCGTCGTCGAGGCGACCGTGGTCGTCAACGACACCCTGCGGACCCGCGCCGTGGCCGTCCGGCTCGAAGGCTGGGACGGCCGCTGGCGGGTCACCGCACTGCAGCTGGGCTGACGGCGCCGGGTCAGCGACCCTTCTTCTTGTCGGCGCGACGCTGGGCGCGGTTGCTGCCGCTCCTTGGCCGCGGCCGGGCGGACGGTGCCGTCGGCACCCTCCTCGCGGGTCGCGACGCTGCCGTCCTCGGTGGGGGCGCTGTACTGCAGCTGCCGAGGCTGCGGCGACGACACCAGCCCCTTGGCCACCAGCACCGGCGCCGGACCACCCGACTCCTCCTGGGCGGCAACACCTTCCGCCGGCGGCTGCTCGACCTGCACCTCGACGTGGAACAGGTAGCCGACCGACTCCTCCTTGATGGCCTCGGTCATCGCCTGGAACATCAGGTAGCCCTCGCGCTGGTACTCCACCAACGGGTCGCGCTGGGCCATCGCCCGCAGGCCGATGCCCTCCTGCAGGTAGTCCATCTCGTAGAGGTGCTCGCGCCACTTGCGGTCGAGCACCGACAGCACCACGCGGCGCTCGAGCTCACGCGTCAGGTCGTCGCCCAGCTCGGCCTCACGCCGGTCGTAGGCCACCTGGGCGTCCGAGGTCACCTCGCGGACCAGCATGTCCTGGGTGATCCCGGCGCGACCGCCGGCCTCCTCCTCGACCTCGGGGATCGTGATCCCCACCGGGTAGAGGGTGCGCAGCGCCGTCCAGAGCTTGTCCAGGTCCCAGTCCTCGCCGGTACCGGCACCGGTCTCGGCGACCACGTACCCCTTGACGACGTCGTCCACGAAATGGCGGACCTGCTCGTGCAGGTCGGCGCCCTGCAGCACGCTGCGGCGCTCGCTGTAGATGACCTCACGCTGACGGTTGAGCACGTCGTCGTACTTGAGCACGTTCTTGCGGATCTCGAAGTTGCGACCCTCGACCTGGGTCTGGGCACTGGCGATCGCCCGCGTCACCATGCGGTGCTCGATCGGGACGTCGTCCGGGATCTTGGCCGCGTTCAGGAACGTCTCGACCATTCCCGAGTTGAACAGCCGCATCAGGTCGTCGGTCAGCGACAGGTAGAACCGGCTCTCGCCGGGGTCACCCTGACGGCCCGAACGACCACGCAGCTGGTTGTCGATGCGCCGCGACTCGTGGCGCTCGGTGCCCAGGACGTAGAGACCCCCCAGGCCCACCACCTCGTCGTGCTCGTCCGCGACGCTCTTCTTCGCGTCCTCGAGAACGTCCGGCCAGGCGGCCTCGTAGTCCTCGCCGTTCTCGACCGGGTCGAGCCCGCGCAACCTCATCTCGGCGACGGCCAGGAACTCGGCGTTGCCGCCGAGCATGATGTCGGTGCCGCGCCCGGCCATGTTGGTGGCCACGGTGACGGCGCCCTTGCGGCCGGCCTGGGCGACGACGGTCGCCTCCCGCTCGTGCTGCTTGGCGTTGAGCACCTCGTGCACCACGCCCCGCTCGACGAGCAGCTCGGACAGGTACTCGCTCTTCTCGACGCTGGTGGTGCCCACCAGCACGGGCTGACCGGAGAGGTGCCTCTCGGCGATGTCCTCGACGACCGCGGCGAACTTGGCCTCTTCGTTCTTGTAGATCAGGTCGTGCTGGTCGGCCCGGACCATCGGCCGGTTGGTGGGGATCGGCACCACCCCCAGCTTGTAGATCTCCATGAGCTCGGCGGCCTCGGTCTGGGCCGTGCCGGTCATGCCCGAGAGCTTGTCGTACATGCGGAAGTAGTTCTGCAGCGTGATCGTGGCGAGGGTCTGGTTCTCGCTCTGGATCTCGACCCCCTCCTTGGCCTCGATGGCCTGGTGCATACCCTCGTTGTAGCGGCGCCCCGCCAGCAGCCGGCCGGTGTGCTCGTCGACGATGAGCACCTCACCCTCGAGCACGACGTAGTCCTTGTCGCGCTTGAAGAGCTCCTTCGCCTTCACCGCGTTGTTGAGGAACCCGACGAGCGGGGTGTTCACGCTCTCGTAGAGGTTGTCGATGCCCAGGTAGTCCTCGACCCGGGCGATGCCGGACTCGAGGATGCCGATGGTGCGCTTCTTCTCGTCGACCTCGTAGTCGTCGTCCCGGCGCAGCCGCGAGGCGATCTTGGAGAACTCGGTGTACCACTTCTGCGGCTGGTCCGAGGGGCCCGAGATGATCAGGGGGGTCCGGGCCTCGTCGACCAGGATCGAGTCGACCTCGTCGACGATCGCGAAGGCGTGCCCGCGCTGCACGAGCTCCTGCGACGACCAGGCCATGTTGTCGCGCAGGTAGTCGAAGCCGAACTCGTTGTTCGTGCCGTAGGTGATGTCGCAGGCGTACTGCTCGCGGCGCTGCTCCGGAGTCATCTGGGCGGTGATGCACCCGACCGACAGCCCGAGGAAGCGGTGCACCCGGCCCATCAGCTCGGACTGGTAGGAGGCCAGGTAGTCGTTGACCGTGATGACGTGCACGCCCTGGCCGTTGAGGGCGTTCAGGTAGGCGGGCGCGGTGGCGACCAGGGTCTTGCCCTCACCGGTCTTCATCTCCGCGATGTTGCCCAGGTGCAGCGCGGCACCGCCCATCAGCTGGACGTCGAAGTGTCGCTGACCCAGCGTCCGCCGGGCCGCCTCGCGCACCGCGGCGAAGGCCTCCGGCAGCAGGTCGTCGAGGGTCTCGCCCTCCTCGAGCCGGCTGCGGAAGATGTCGGTATGTTCGCGCAGCTCGCCGTCGGTGAGCGTGCGGAAGTCCTCTTCGAGCGCGTTGACCTGCGTGGCGACGGTCTGCAGCTTCTTCAGCGTGCGGCCCTCGCCGAGGCGCAGCATCCTCTCGACGATCTTCACGAGGTGACATCTCCCAGGTCGGCAGGTAGCGGCAGCGGTGGCGCCACAGCTCCCGCCATCGTAGACACCCTGACGGGTCTCGCCCGCCCGCAGACACCCTGGCGGGCGTTCACCCGCCGGTTCGGGCGGTCACAGCGGTACCGGCGTCAGAGCGGCAGGCGAGTGACGTGCACGCCGCGCAGCGACACGTGCTGGGCGGCCGCGAAGGCCCGCAGCGCGGCGTCCAGCCGGGCCTGGGTGACCCCGGTGCCGACGTAGCCGAACGCCACGTCGTCACCCTCCACCCAGGTGAACTCACGCCGCGGCAGCTGCGCGAGCGCTGCCGGGACGGCGTCGCCGCTGCCGACGGCCCGGTCGACCGACGCCTCGAAGGCGGTGACGGCGACCGTGCGGGTGGTGACCGAGTACCACGGGCGGGAGGCACGCAGGGAGGCGGTCGCCGCGCGCACCCGGGCCGGGCCGCCGTGGCAGAGCAGGTAGACGTGACGGCGGTAGACGCCGCCGCTGACAGCGCCCGGGCCACCCGCGCTGACGCACCCGTCGAGCTGGACGACGGCACCGTCGACGACCTGGTCGACCCAGCGCTGCTGGGCCGCCGTGCGCAGCCCGCGGACGACGACGTCGACCCGGCTGCCGCTGCGCCGCAGCGCGCCGACCCGGACCCGGCCCGTCGTCGAGGCGGTCGCGGTCCTGGTCGTGGCCGTGCTCATAGCAGTGCTGGCGGCGGTGCCGGCGGATCGAGTGACCGCGGCCGAGCGGGCCTGCGCACCGGGGGCGGTCGCCGCCTGGGCCGTCCCGATCTCGAGCGGGCCGAACCCGGCCAGCGCGGCGGTCATCGTGATGGTGCCAAGAACCCTTGCCCGGTAACGCATATCGCTCTGAACTCCAAGTCGTCACGAGCTCCCCAACGCAGCCCCTCGGTGAGGATAGGTCACCGCGGCGGTCATGGCAGCGGCGACACCCCATCGGCGACCGGACGGTCGACCTTGAGCACCCGGCCGTTCGGCCAGGGTCGGCGTCGCCTCAGAGCCGGTCGAGCGCGCGACGCAGGGCCGGGGCGAGATCCCCGCGGCCGTTCACCACGACGTCCGGCAGACCTTGCCAGCCGGCCATGGCGACCAGGTCGGCGGCGAGGTGGTGCGCCACGTGGTCCGCGTCCTCGAAGCCCAGGTTGGGCTCGGGTTCGCGCCACGCCGACTGCACCAGCAGCCGCCCGCCCGCCCGGTCGGCCTTGAGGTCGACCCGGGCCACCAACCGCTCGCCCAGCAGGTAGGGCAGCACGTAGTAGCCGTGCACCCGCTGCGCGGCCGGGGTGTAGATCTCGATCCGGTACCGGAAGTCGAACAGCTGCTCGGTGCGGTCCCGGAACCAGACCAGGGAGTCGAACGGCGACAGCAGCGCCGACCCGCCCACCCGACGGGGCAGCGCGGCATCGCGGTGCAGGTACCCCGGACGGCGCCAGCCCTGCACCTGCACCGGCAGCAGGGTGCCCTCGGCCACCAGCTCCTCGACCGCCGGCCGGGACGCCTGCGGCTTGAGCCGGAAGTAGTCCCGCAGCGCCGGCTCGTCGGCCACCCCCATCGCCCGGGCGCCGATCTCGACCAGGGCCCGCCAGGCCTCCTGCGGAGTCGGGTCCGGGGCGTTCGCGACGGCGGCGGGCAGCACCCGTTCCGGCAGGTCGTAGCGGCGCTCGAACTGCGGCGTCCGGCCCGCACTGGACAGGTCGCCGGCCCAGAACGAGTACTCGATGGCCTTCTTGACCGCGCTCCAGTTCCAGCCCCAGTGAGTCTTGGTGCGCGTGCCCTGCCGCGGCGCCACCTCCGCCTCGATGGCCGCGGAGGTCATCGGACCGTTCTCGCGCACGCACGCGACCACGGCCTCGAGGACGCCGGGGACCTCGGCCGCCACCGCCCGCATGCCGCCCCATGCCTCGTCCCGGGCCCGCGCCATACGCCAGCGCAGCAACCGGTGGGTGTGCGGGCCGACCAAGGAGGCCTCGTGGGCCCAGTACTCCACGAGCCGCCGCGGCTGCCGCTGACCGGCGGCGTCGAGCAGCGCGTGCGGGAACGGCCCGAGCCGGGCGAAGACCGGCAGGTAGTGGCTGCGCGAGAGCACGTTGACGGAGTCGATCTGCAGCACCCCGACGGTGTCGATCAGCCGCTGCACCTGCCGGGCCGTCACGACCCCGCTCGCCGGCCGCAACCCACCACCGAGCCCCTGGGCCCGGATCGCGATCCGGCGGGCCTGGGCGGCGGACAGGGACTGGGTCGTCCGCCGCCCCGGCGCGCCGGAGCTGGTGACCGCTGTCAGGCCGGGGCTCCGGCCGGTTCGTCGGCCGCGCCGCCCGCCCCGGCGACCACCGGCGCGTCGTCCAGGACCAGCCGGATCACGCCGTAGGTCCACCCCTGGCGACGGTAGACCGCACTGGGCAGGCCACCGTCGGAGTCGACGAACAGGTAGAAGTCGTGGCCCACGAGCTCCATGGCGGTCAGGGCCTGCTCGATCGACATGGGAGCGGCCGGGTGGTCCTTGGTGCGGATCACGATGGGGCTGTCGGCGAGCTCGGAGGTGTGGGCGTCCTCGTCGAGCGACTGCGCAGCGGCTGCCCCAGCGGGCGTCGCGACCCCGTTGCCGTTGCCGTTGGCAGGGTCGGTGAGGCGCAGCGAGGCCGGGGTCTGGCGGCCGTGGTGCACCTTCACGCGGTCACGCGAGCGGCGCAGCCGCTCGAGCAGCTTGCCGAAGGCGATGTCGAACGCCGCTCCGGCGTCCTCGGAGGCTGCCTCGGCCCGCACGACGGGGCCCTTGCCGCGGACCGTGATCTCGACGCGCTCGCTCGAGGCGGCCTGGCGAGGGTTTCGCTCGTGGGACAGCTCGACGTCGACCCGGTGCGCCTTCGGAGCCAGTGACGGGATCTTGGCGAGCTTGTCCTGCACCGTCTGGCGGAACTTCTCGGGCACCTCGGTGTGGCGGCCAGTTACGACGACGTCCACGTCGACCTCCTCTGGGGTGGCGTAGCTCTGTGATCCCGCCACGCTAGTCCAGTGACCACTCGGACAACACCCGCCGTCGGCGTGGTGTCGCGCATACTGCGGCCACCGCCAGGACCGTGGCCCCGGCCTGCTGCAATGCCCGCACCGCCTCGGCCGAGCTGGCCCCGGTCGTCACCACGTCGTCGACGACGACGCAGCACCGGCCCGCCACCGACACCCCGGCCCGGACGGCGAACGCCCCCGCCACGTTGCGGCGTCGCTGCTCGATCCCCAGTCCCGCCTGGTCCTGCAACGGGCGCCGCACCCGCAGCGCCGACACCACCCGGACCTGCGGCGACCCCCGCGCCGCAGTGCGGGCCACCGTGGCCAGCACGTCCTCGCCGCGGCGCCACACGGCCCGCCGGCGGGAGGGCACCGGCACCACCAGCACCGGCAGCACCGGCAGCACCGGCAGCACCGACCCCACCGGCACCGGCACCGGCACCGGCACCGGCACCGGCACCGACGCGTCGTCCAGCGCGGCCCGCAACGACAGGGCCAGGGCCTGGCCCAGTACCCTGGCCAGCTCGAGCCGGCCGCCGTCCTTGAAGGACCGCACGACTGCGGCGGTCCCCCGCTCGTAGCGGGCCACCACCCACACCGGCACCGGGACGGCCGCCTGGTCGACCCTCCAGGCCGGTCGGGCGAACAGGGAGCGGCAGTCCGGGCACAGCACCACCTCCGGCAGACGACACCCTGCACAGCTGACCGGGACGACCCAGCGCACCAACCGGGCCCAGCCGGCCCTCGCCGCCGCTGCCCGAGCCCCGGTCCTCACCCCTGAACGGTGGCCCACCGGTCGGGTGCCGGACGGTGGCCACCGCGACCTGGGGACACGGTGACCTGCCGGTCGGATGGGCACGCAGCACGGCCGCCGTCCCGTCCCCAGGGTCAGCCGGGCGAGCTGGGCCAGCGCACCCCGGCCACCGGCAGCAGGCTGGCACCGGCCCGGGCCAGCATGCCGGTCGAGGTCTGCAGCCACATCTGGTACTTGTTCGACCCGACACTCAGGCTCTGCGCGTTGTCGGCCGAGACGCCGTACTGCACGCTGCCCCCGACCTGGGCCAGCCACACCGACCGCCCCAGGTAGCCCTGCCTCGTGCCGAGCACCGCGACCTGCCAGGCGTCGACCCACGACACGTCCTGGGCGGTGGTCAGGTCGGCGACCACCCTCACGGCCGGCGACAGCGCGATCGGCGTCCCGTCGCCGTCCCGCACCACGGCGCAGACCTGCACCTGGGGAGCGCCACCGCCGCGGGACAGCAGGACGACGGCCCGGGATCCCTCGGGACTGATCCGCAGGGCGGCGACCCGGGCGCCGGCCAGCCACCCGGCCGGCACGCTCAGCGACTGCCCCGCCGATCCGACGAAGACCTTGCCCGTCGCCGCCGCCGGGGTCGTCCAGGCCCAGCCGTAGCGGTCCACCGACGGTGCGGTCAGGTCGACCCCCGTGGTCACCAGGTGGGCAGTGTCGTCCGGCACCTGGGTGTACAGCCGGGTGCGGTCCGCGGTGACCAGGGCGTAGCTGCGCCCGTCCCGACCCACGGCCGGGCGTCCGCCGCCCGGCCGTGCCAGACCCAGCAGGCCGTCCACCGGTGCCGCCGTGGCGGAGTCCTGCAGCCGGGCCAGCCGGTTGGTCGCGGTCACCAGCACGACCGGCCGGGGGTCGGCGCTGATCTGGTCGGGCACGGCGGGCAACGGCGCGACGGGCGGCGGGATCTGCAGCCGCCCCTGTTCCACGGTCAGCTGCAGGTCGTCCATGCTGAAGTTGAAGACCCTCCTGGCGTCCTGCAGGGTCTCCCGGATCTGGGCGTGGAGCAGCGCCCGGTCCTCGGGCTTGATGTCGAGGGCGTAGTGGTTGAGGTCGACCACCACCGTGCCCTCGCTGGCCTTCACCCCGTTGCTCGTCAGACCCAGCTGACTGGGCCAGGTGTTGCTGACCGCCGGCAGCAGCCACTCGGCGGGACCGTCCGTCAGCAGCCCGTTGATCGCCACTGTCGGCGACGACGACAAGGGGTACCAGCGGACGTCGGGCACCAGCCAGGTGTGCGACTGGTCGGGGAAGTACAGCGACACCGACCCGTAGGTGACGTTGAACTCGTTGGCCGACAGCAGGACGCCGTCCGGCGGTTGGTCGATGCGCCACTGCCCCGCCACCGAGACCAGGTGGAACACCAGGTGCCGCACGGTGCCCGTCGGCTCGGCGACGTACTGGCCGCCCGCCTCGACCTGGGCGACGACCCCGACCGAGAGCGAGACGGTGGTCCGGGCGCCCGGCTCGGCCACCGGGTCGGCGACGTCCAGGTGGCGACCCGACGGGGCACCCGAGGGCGGGGTCGGCTCCGGCGACGACGACGGGGCGGACGACGACGGGGCTGACGACGACGGGGCGGACGACGACGGAACGGATGAGGGCGAGGCGGACGACGACGGAGCCGACGAGGGCGTGGACGACGGGGCGGAGGACGGCGTGGACGACGGTGCGACCGACGACGACGCGGACGCGGCGCCGTCCAACGTGGGCTGACCCACGTAGACCAGGACGGGACTGTCGGGCCGCCAGGTGGTGCGCGAGGCGGGTGACAGGAACAGGCGCGAGGACAGGTGGTCCTTCTGGAAGTCCGCCGCCGCCCGTAGGAACCCCCTCACGATCTGGTGCGGAGTCTCACCGCCGGCTGGGCCGGCAGCGAAGAAGTCGATCCTGGGCAGGTGGTTCTCGACCTTGCGACCGGCCACCACCGGCCCGGACGTCGGGAACGACACACACCCGGTGAGCAGGACCAGGACCCCTCCCAGCAGGGCACCCCGCAGCAGGGCCCCCCGACGCAAGGCGCCCCGCAGCAAGGCGCCCCGCAGCAGGGCCTCCCGACGCACCGACCACGGCGCCGTCATCGCGCCTCGGCGCCGGAGAGGTCGTCGTCCGCCGCCTCGGCGGTCTCCCCCGGGATCGGGGTCCGGGGCAGACCGCGCACCGTGGCGTGCGCGTCCGGAGGCACCAGCGGCAACGGGCTGCCCATCAGCGCGGTCCCGGCCTGGCGGGGCAGCGTGAGCCGGAAGTGCGCTCCCCCACCCGGGGTCCCCCAGGCCTGCAGCCAGCCCCCGTGCAGGTGGGCGTCCTCGAGCGAGATGGCCAGCCCGAGCCCGGTGCCCCCGGTGGTCCGGGCCCGGGCCGGGTCCGCCCGCCAGAACCGGTTGAAGACCATGCGCACCTCGTGCGGGCGCAGGCCCACGCCCATGTCCCGGACGCCGACCGCCACCGCGGTCTCGTCCGAGCTGACCCGGACGCTGACCGGGCGTCCCTCGCCGTGCTCGACGGCGTTGGCCACCAGGTTGCGCACGATCCGCTCGACCCGGCGGGTCTCGATCTCGGCCAGGGCGGGCCGGTCGGACTCGATCGACAGGTCGCACCCCTTGCGCTCGGCCAGCGGACGCAGCCCCTCGACCACCCGGGTGACCAGGGCACCGACCTCGGTCGGCTCGGGCTCGAGCCGGGCCGCGCCGGCGTCGAACCGGCTCACCTCGAGCAGGTCGGCGAGCAGCTCCTCGAACCGGTCGAGCTGGTCGTGCAGCAGTTCGGCGCTGCGCGAGACGGCCGGGTCGAAGTCGCTGCGCCGGTCGTGCAGCAGCTCGGCGGCCATCCGGATCGTGGTCAGCGGGGTGCGCAGCTCGTGCGAGACGTCCGAGACGAAGCGCTGCTGCACCCGCGACAGGTCCTCGAGCTGCAGGATCTGCCGCTCCAGGCTGACGGCCATCTCGTTGAAGGACCGCGCCAGACGGGCCAGGTCGTCGTCCCCGCGCACCCGCATCCGCCGGTCGAGGTGGCCCGAGGCCAGCTGCTCGGCGATCCCGGCGGCCTGGCGCACCGGGGCGACCACGGTCCGGGTCACCAGCCAGGCCACCATCACCACCAACGACAGCAGCGCGATCGCCCCCCAGGTGACCGAGCGCCGCACGTTGTCCAGGATCGCGACCTCGTGGTCCAGCCGGTAGGCGAAGTAGAGCTCGTACCGGCCCGTGGTGGTCTCGGTCTCCCCCGCCGACAGCGACCCGAAGTCGAGCAGCGTCCCGACCAGGATCACCGGCTGCGGCGTCGTCGGCTGGAAGGCGCTGTCGCCCAGCGGCAGGGTCAGCTCCTTGGTCTGCAGCTGGTCACCCCCCTGGACGACCTTGGTCCGCAGCTCGACGGGGATGCTGCTGCGGTCGATCCCCAGCCCCTGGTCGAGGATCGGCCCCGAGGGGCTGCCGAGCGACTTGAGCAGGGCCAGGTAGTGCAGCGGGGCGTCCTCGGGACCGCGCAGCTCACCGACCCGGTCCTGCGCCCAGTCCCGGAAACCCTTGGCGTCCTGCCACTTCTGGCTGCGGTAGGCCGTGACCGTGTCGGCGACCTGCTTGGCGGCGTCGGCCTGGTCGGCCACCCGGGCCGACTCCACCAGGTCGGTCGCGATCCGCTGCAGCAGCAGCTGGCCGATGATGACGACGACCACCAGCCCCAGGGCCAGCGTGGCGGTCACCACCCTCAACTGCAGCGACCGGCGCCACTGCGCCCGCAGCCGACGGACGAGCACCTAGACCGAGCCTGCCTTGTAGCCCACCCCGCGGACCGTCACCACGATGTCCGGCCGCTCCGGGTCTCGCTCGATCTTGGAGCGCAGCCGCTGCACGTGCACGTTCACCAGCCGGGTGTCGGCGGCGTGCCGGTACCCCCAGACCTGCTCGAGCAGCACCTCGCGGGAGAACACCTGCCAGGGCTTGCGCGCGAGCGCGGTGAGCAGGTCGAACTCGAGCGGGGTCAAGGAGATCAGGTCGCCCTCGCGGCGCACGGTGTGACCGGCGACGTCGATGCTGAGGTCACCGATCTCGATCACCTCGGGGGCCGGGTCGTCGGTGCGGCGCAGCCGGGCCTTCACCCGGGCGACCAGCTCCTTGGGCTTGAACGGCTTGACGACGTAGTCGTCGGCCCCCGACTCCAGCCCGAGCACGATGTCGCCGGTGTCGGTGCGCGCCGTCAGCATCACGATCGGCACCCCGGACTCGGCGCGGATCTGGCGGCAGACCTCGACGCCGTCCCGGCCCGGCAGCATCAGGTCGAGCAGCACCAGGTCGGGCCGACTGGTGCGGAACACCTCGAGCGCGGCGTCGCCGTCGGCGCAGAAGACGGGGTCGAAGCCCTCGCCGCTGAGCACGATGCCGAGCATCTCGGCCAGCGCCGTGTCGTCGTCGACCACCAGCACGCGTCCTCTCATACCCGCCATGGTGTCACCGCCGACGCCTCCGCGTGTCAGACTGGCCCGCCCGGACTCCGATCAACTGTCCGGAGCCTCGTAGGGCCAGGGAGAGCGTCACCTGCGTGACGGTCAGGCGCGGTGGTCGAGGGAGGGACCGTGAGTCAGGACGACGGGTGGGGCACCCCCACCGGCGACCCCGGCGGGCAGCAGCCCGCCCCAGGGCAGCAGCCCGCCCCGTGGCAGCAGCCCGGCGTGTCCGAGCCCACCCCGCCCGCCCCCGCCAACCCGTGGGACGCCGTCCCCGAGCAGCAGCCGACCTACGGCGGTCCGACCCACGGCGGTCCGGGCTACGGCGGTCCGGGCTACGGCAGCCCGGGCCAGGGCAGTCCCGGCTACGGCAGCCCGGGTTACGGACCGCCCCCGGCCGCACCACCACCAGGTCACGGGCAACCCGCACCGTACGGGTTCGTGCCGCAGCAGACCTGGCGGCCCAAGCCCGGCATCATCCCGCTGCGCCCGATCACCCTGGGCGAGATCTACGACGGCGCCTTCCAGGCGATCCGCACCAACCCCAGGACCATGATGGGTGTGGCCGCCGCGGTCCTGGCCGTGACCACCCTGCTGCAGCTGCTGCCGCAGTCCTACGCCGCCCTGGCCCTGGGAGCGGTGACCGACCGGTTGTCGAACCCGTCGCCGGACGGCACCCCGCCCCAGTTCACCTCGCAGGACGCGAGCGCCTTCGCCCAGTTCTACGCCCTGACCATCGTCCCGGCCCTGATCACCGGCGTCGCGGTCACCGTCGTCACCGCCCTGCTCGTGGTCGCGGTGAGCGAGGCGGTACTGGGACGTCGGATGGCCCCCGGCCCGCTGTGGCGACGGGTACGGCGCCGGATCCCCGGCGTCCTCGGGGTGGCACTGCTGCCCGGACTGGCCATGACCGCGCTGCTGGCGGTGATCGCGGTGCCGGTCGTCGCGCTGGCGGTGGCCGACCAGGTCGGCGCCGCCATCGCCGTGGGCGGCCTGGGCTTCACCCTCTGGTTCGTGCTGGGCGTCTACCTGTCGGTCTCGTGGTCGATGGCCGCCCCGGCGCTGCTGCTCGAGAACCTGCCCGTGGTGCCGGCTCTCACCCGCAGCCGGCGGCTGGTCGCCGGCTCGTGGTGGCGTGTCCTCGGCATCACCCTGCTGACCTCGCTGATCATCGGTACCGCCAGCGGCGCCGTCCAGTTCCCCGCCAGCCTGGTCGGCGGCATCATCAGCGGCGGCGGCCTGGGCGGCGGCTCGACCTCCGGGACCGGGCTGACCCGGGTGATCCTCGGGCAGCTGGTCGGCGGGCTGGGGGCCCTGGTGGCCGGCTCGGTGCTCTACCCGTTCCAGGCCTCCGTCAACGCACTGCTCTACATCGACCTGCGGATGCGACGCGAGGGTCTGGACGTCGACCTGATGCGCG
This sequence comes from uncultured Actinomycetota bacterium, assembly GCA_963738495.1. GTDB lineage: Bacteria > Actinomycetota > Actinomycetes > Actinomycetales > Kineosporiaceae > CAVTWW01. Next base: position 220,189 of record CAVTWW010000007.1, on the reverse strand, counting down.
CCGCGGAGTCCGGAGCCCCGTGAGCTGGGTGGTGCTGGGGCAGGTCGACCCGGACCGTGACCAGGCCCACCGCTGGGCGGTCGAGGAGCTCTCGAAGCACGAGTACCAGGCCGCCCAGCCCGGGCTCTTCGACCGGGTCACGCAATGGCTGTGGGAAAGGCTGACGCAGTTGCACCTGGGTGGCGACGGCACCTGGAGCCCGGGCGCCGCCCTCGGCGTCGGGCTGGTCGTGCTCGTGCTGGTGGTCGCCGCGGTGCTGGGCTGGCGCCATTTCGGTGGCGCCGGGGCCACCCATCGCCGAGGCGCAGCCGTGTTCTCGGCCAGCACCCTGCAGACCGCTGCCGAGCACCGGCGCCGGGCCGAGGCCGCCGAGGCCGCCGAGCAGTGGGCGGTCGCCGTCCTCGAGCGGTTCCGGGCGGTGGCCCGCGAGCTCGAGGAGCGCACCCTGCTGCACCCAGCGGCCGGGCGCACCGCCGACGAGGTCGCGGCCGAGGGGTCGCACGCCCTGCCTGGGCTCCGCGAGCTCTTCACCCGGGCCGCGCACGGCTTCGACGACGTGGTCTACGGCGACCGGCCCGCCACCGGCGACACCGCCAGGCTGCTGCGGGAGCTCGACCAGGCCGTGCGCGCCGCCCCGGCCCGGATGACCGTGACGGCCGCCCTGTGACCACCCCCGACCCCGTGACCCTCGACGCCGTGACCCGCGACGCCGTGACCCGCGACGAGACCGCGGCCACCGTCGGGCCGCCGGTCCGGCGCCGTCCCGCCTTCTGGCGCCGGCACCTGTTCGCCCTGTCGATCGGGACGGTGCTGCTCGCCGTCGGGCTGCTCACCGCCCTGCTGGTGCCGAGCGGGGCCGCCGTCCCGCTGGACCCGGCCAACCCGGCGCCGGACGGCGGTCGGGCGGCGGCCCAGATCCTGGCCGCCCACGGCGTCCGGGTGCACCCGGCGCGCTCGGTCGCCGAGGCCGGCGTCGCCACCGGTGCGGCCGGCGGTCAGGTCAGCGTGCTGGTCACCGCCCCCGATCTGGTCGACCCGCAGCGACTGACCGCGCTGGCCCGCGACGCGAACGACCTGGTGCTGGTGCAGCCGGGGTCGGACGCGCTCGCCGCCGTCCTGGCCGGTGACCTCACGGTGCTGCCGGGCGCCGGCGCCGCCTCGGCGGGCCGGACCGCGGGCTGCGACGACACCGATGCCCGCGCGGCCGGCACGACCACCGCCGGCGGGGTGCTCTACAGCCTGCCCGACCCTCGGCCGACGACAGCGGTCCCCGGCGTCCAGGTCTGCTACGCACAGGCGGACGTGCCGAACAGCGGCCTGCTGGTCGTGCTGACCCGCCGCAGCGGTCAACGGGTCGTCGTGCTCGGGATGCCGGAGGTGCTGACGAACGGCGCGCTCGCCGTCGACGGCAACGCCGCGCTCGCGCTGCGGCTGCTCGGTCACCAGCCGGACCTGGTCTGGTACCTGCCCGATCCGCTCGAGCTGGGCGGTGACCGGCCGAGTCTGTCGTCGCTGCTGCCGCCCTGGGTCGGCTGGGTCACGGTGCAGCTGCTGGTCACCGCGCTGGTGGCGATGGTGTGGCGGGGCCGGCGGTTCGGCCCGCTGGTGCGCGAACCGCTGCCGGTCGTGGTGCGGGCCGCCGAGACCACCGAGGGCCGGGCCCGGCTCTACCGCCAGGCCGGTGCCCGGGGCTGGGCGGCTGCCACCCTGCGGACAGCGGCACTGCGGCGGCTGGCCCGCCGCTTCGAGGCCGGCCCGACCACGACTCCCGAACAGCTGGTGGGCACCGTCTCGGCCGCCACCGGGCACGACGGTGCGACCCTGGCAGCCACGCTGCTGGGGCCGGCCCCGAGCAACGACGCCGCCCTGGTGCGGTTGGCCGACCAGATCGACTCCCTCGAGCAGGATGTGAGGTCATGAGCGACCACCCGTCGAACCCAGCCGCGGACCAGCCCCCACCGCCGCCGTTCCAGCCGTCCCCGCCGGCCTTCCAGCCGTCCCCGCCGCAGCTCCAGCCGGCCCAGCCGATGGGCCAGCCGGTCCAGCCGACGGTCCAGGCGGTCCTGCCGATGGAGCAGGTGCGGCCGATGCAGGTGCAGCGCCCCGAACCGGGCGACCCCCGGGCCGCGCTGTCGCAGCTGCGCGCCGAGGTGGGCAAGGCGGTCGTCGGGCCAGGACGCCGCCGTCACCGGCCTGGTGATCGCGCTGCTCTGCCGCGGCCACGTGCTGCTCGAAGGCGTGCCGGGGGTGGCCAAGACGCTGCTGGTGCGCGCGCTGGCGGCCGCCGCTGCAGCTGCGAGACCACCCGGGTGCAGTTCACCCCCGACCTGATGCCCGGCGACGTCACCGGTTCGCTGGTCTACGACGCCCGGACCGCGGAGTTCTCGTTCCGCGAGGGGCCGGTCTTCACCAACCTGCTGCTCGCCGACGAGATCAACCGGACGCCCGCCCAAGACCCAGGCCTCGCTGCTGGAGGCGATGGAGGAGCGGCAGGTCACCGTCGACGGCACGCCGCGACCGCTGCCCGACCCGTTCGTGGTCTGCGCCACCCAGAACCCGGTCGAGTACGAGGGCACCTACCCGCTGCCGGAGGCCCAGCTCGACCGGTTCCTGCTCAAGCTCGTCATGCCGCTGCCGCCGCGCGAGGACGAGCTCGAGGTGCTGGCCCGGCACGCCGCCGGGTTCGACCCGCGCGACCTGGCCGCGGCCGGGCTGCGGCCGGTCGCCGGGCCCGGCCGACCTGGCCGCGGCGACGGCCGCGCGTCCGCGCGCGTCGGCGATCGACGCCCGAGGTGATCGGCTACATCGTCGACCTGGCCCGGGCCACCCGGGTCTCGCCGTCGCTCGTCGCTCGGCGTCTCGCCCCGCGGCGCGACCGCGCTGCTGGCGACCAGCCGGGCCTGGGCCTGGCTGTCCGGCCGCGACTACGTCACCCCCGACGACGTCAAGGCGCTGGCCCGGCCGACCCTGCGGCACCGGGTGCAGCTGCGGCCGGAGGCCGAGCTCGAGGGCACCACGGTCGACGGCGTGCTCGACAGCGTGCTCGGCCACCGTCGCCGGTGCCCCGCTGACCGGTCGGGAGCGGGCTGACCGTGGCGCATCACCGGACGGGCCGCGCTGCTGGCGCTGCTCGGCGTGGTGCCGGTGGCGCTGGCGCCCGGCTGGGCCGACGCTGCTCGGCTGGTCGGCCGTGGTGCTGCTGGCGGTCGCTGCGTCGACCTGCTGCTGGCCGGCGTCGCCGCGCCGGCTGCGTGGTGCAGCGCGACCGGTGCCGGTCGGTGCGCCTCGGCGAGCCGGCGCGGCGGCAGCGCTGGTGCTGGCCAACCCCGGCCGGCGGCCGGCTGCGCGGCGTGCGTGCGCGACGCCTGGCAGCCTCGGCCGGCGCCGGCGACCCGCGCCAGCCGCGTGGACGTGCCCGCCGGGCGAGCGGCGCCGGCTGGTCACGCCGCTGCAGCCCGACCCGCCGCGGCGACCGCACGGCGCCGGGCACGTCACCGTCCGCAGCCGTCGGCCCGCTCGGGCTCGCCGCCCGGCAGGCGACGCTGCCGGCGCCGCGGACGGCTGCGGGTGCTGCCGCCGTTCACCTCCCGCCAGCACCTGCCCTGCGGCTGGCCCGGCTGCGCGAGCTCGACGGCCGCACCGCGCTGCGGTGCGCGGCCAGGGCACCGAGTTCGACTCGCTGCGCGAGTACGTCGTCGGCGACGACGTCCGCTCCATCGACTGGCGGGCCACCGCGCGCCGCGGCAGACGTCGTGGTGCGCACCTGGCGGCCCGAGCGCGACCGCCGGGTCCTGATCGTGCTCGACACCGCCCGCACCGTCGGCGGCCGGGTCGGCGACGCGCCCCGCCTGGACGCCGCCATGGACGCCGCGCTGCTGCTGGCCGCGCTGGCCGCGCGGGCCGGCGACCGGGTCGACCTGCTGGCCATCGACCGCCGGGTGCGGGCCCGGGTGCGAGGGCCACCGGCGCGGCCGTCGCTGCTGCCGGCGCTGGTGGACGCGATGGCGCCGCTGGAGCCCGACCTGGTCGAGGCCGACTGGCCGGCGATCGTCGGCGCGGTCGCGTCCCGCGACTCGACCGCAGCGCTCGCTGGTCGTGCTGCTCACCTCGCTCGACCGGCGGCGATGGAGGAGGGGCTGCTGCCGGTGCTCGACCGGCTGACCAGCGCACCACCGGTGCTCTCGCCTCGGTCGCCGACCCGCGGCTCGACGAGATGGCGGCCGGCCGCGGCGACGCCGACGCGGTCTACGAGGCCGCCGCCGCCGAACGGGCGGCTGCTCGACCGGGCCGCGCTGGTCGCCGAGCTGCGCCGGCGCGGGCGTCGAGGTGGTCGAGGGCCTGCCCGAGGAGCTGCCGCCCCGCCTGGCCGACCCCTACCTGGCCCTCAAGGCCGCCGGCCGCCTCTGAGACCCGGGCGCGGCTCCCGCCGCCCCTCCGGTCGCCCCAGAGTCGACTTCCGCCCCTCCGGTCGCCCCAGTCGACTCCGCCCCTCGGTCGCCCCGAGTCCTTCGCGCCCCTCCGGGGTCGGCCGAGAGTCGAGTTTCGGCCTGTGTGGGCGACCCAGAGTCGGGTTTCGGTCGAGGACACGCTCTTTTCGCGACGCAAGTCGACTCTCGGGTGACCGGTCGAGCCGCAACGCGACTCTCGGGTGACCACCCGAGCCGCCACTCGACTCTCGAGGCGCTAGGACGGGTGCGGGGACGACGGCTCCGGGCGTGGTTACGATGCCGCCATGGCGACTCAGGGGTGGGGCCGGGCGCAGAGAGCGACGACTCGCGGCGGCGTGCGAGCGGGCGGTGTCACAGTGATGCTGGCGATCGCGCTGACGGCGCTGAGCGCCTGCACCGGATCCACGACCGAGTCGGTCTCGCTGCCGCCGGACGCAGCAGCCTCGTCGTCCGCTGCGAGCACCTCGACGCCCCCCACGTCAGGGGCCCCGACCTCCGGGGTCACCTCGGCACCGGTCACCTCCTCGGCCCCGCCCACGGCGAGCGCGTCGACCTCGACCCGACCGACCGCGACCGCCTCGACCGGCGCCACCCCCTCGAAGAGCCTCGGCACGTCGACCACGACGGCCGTCGCCGCCGTGACCCTGGAGACCGACGGCCTGCTCATCGCCACCGGAACCCAGCCCGCCAAGCACTACGCCTTCGGCAGCAGCGACGTCGCCGTCCGCGCGGCTCTGGCCTCAGTCCTGGGCGGCGCCCTGACGGTGACCCCCAGCCCGGAGTGCGGGCAGGGACCGCGCACCGGCGCCGACCGCGACGGGTTCTCGATCCTGATCGACGGCACCAAGTTCGTGGGCTGGGTCGACCAGGGCGCCCCGAGGCGGCACCTGACCACCCGGCGGGGGCTGGGCATCGGCTCGACGCTGACCCAGGTGCGGCTGCTGCTGTCCGGGGTGACGGTCTCGAACGAGACCCTCGGGCCCGAGTTCATCACCGGCAGCGGCTTGGGCGGGCTGCTCACCGGCACCAGCAACAGCAGCACGATCACCACCATCTACGCCGGCGAGACCTGCTTCTTCCGCTGAGCCCACGTCGTCCGCGAACCCGGCGACCGCGAGCCCCGGAGTCCTGCCTCCTGGCTCAGCCCACCAGCGGGACGACGTCCTCGGTCAGGCCCCGTCGCAGGTCGCCGGTCTCACCGGCCCGGACGGCGCGCCGTCCCAGCACGGTCACATAGGTCACGAAGAGCACCCAGGCGAGGACGCCGATCCCGATCCGGGCCCAGGTGGGCAGCGGCGAGGGGGTGACGAAGGCCTCGAGCACCCCCGACACCGCGAGCACCACCACGAGCCCCAGGGCCACCGTGACCATCGATCGGCCCTCGCGGGCCAACGACTGCGACCTCGGCAGCGGACCCGGACTGACCCAGGCCCAGAACAGCTGCATCCCGGCCCCGGCGGCCACGAAGACTGCCGTCAGCTCGAGCAGCCCGTGCGGCAGGATCAGCCCGAAGAACACCTCGGCCTTGCCGTGCGAGATCAGCAGTCCGGCGGCGGCCCCCAGGTTGACCGCGTTCTGGAACAGCACGTAGACCACCAGGACACCGGTGATGCCGAAGGCCACGCACTCGGCCGAGACCCAGGCGTTGTTGGTCCACACCTTGGCGGCGAAGGCGGCCGCGGGGTGCTCGCTGTAGTAGTCCGAGAACTTGCTGTTCACCAGGTCGCGGGCCTCGGGGCTGTCGAGCGCGGCCTGGGCCGCCGGGCTGCGGGTGATCCAGGCCCCGCAGAGCGGTCGCGATCACCAGGGTGAAGACCGCAGAACCCACCGCCCACCAGCGCGAGCGCCACATGGCCGCCGGTACCGACACCACGGCCAGCCGGGTCAGCTCCCGCAGCAGCGGCTCGTGGCCGCCACTGACCGCCGAGCGGGCCTGCGAGACCAGCCGCGACAGCCTGCTCGTGAGCACCGGGTCACCGCCGCCGGAGCGCACCATCGACAGGTGGGTCGCGGTGCGCTGGTAGAGCGCCACCAGCTCGTCGACCTCGGCCGCGGTGCGGGGACGGCGGCGCGAGAGGGCGTTCAGCCGGTCCCATTCCTGCTGATGGACGGCCGCGAACGCATCGACATCCATGTCCGCGAGGCTAGCCTGATCACGTGGCCGCCCGAGGTGAACCCGCTGAGCAGCTGCTGCTGCCCGAGGCCCTGGTCACCGGCGAGGCCGTCGAGGTCGACCTGGCGCCGGCCTCCTTCGCCACCCGGATGCTCGCCTGGCTGCTCGACCTGCTGGTGATGGGCGCCGCCTGGTTCGCCCTGTTCTGGCTGATGGCCGGGCTGGCAACCCTGCTCGAGTCGGCCGCCGTGGACGCCCTGGCGCTGACCCTGTACGTGGGCGTCCTGGTCGGGGTGCCGACGGCCGTCGAGACCCTCACCCGCGGGCGCTCGCTGGGCAAGCTGGCGGCCGGGCTGCGGGTGGTGCGGGACGACGGCGGTCCGATCCGGGTGCGACAGGCCTTCGTGCGGGCGCTGCTGGCCGTCTTCGAGTGCTTCGCCGTGTTCGGCAGCGTCGCCATGATCAGCTCGCTGGCCAACCCCCGCGGCAAGCGGCTGGGTGACCTGCTCGCCGGCACCCTGGTGGTCCGCGACCGTCCGGCGGCCCCGATGCCGCCGTTGCCGCCGGTGCCGCCCGAGCTCGCGGCCTGGGCCCGCACCGCCGACATCGGGCGGATCCCCGACCCCCTGGTCATGGCCTGCCGCCACCTGATCGCCCGGGTGCACGTGCTGCACCCCGCGGCGCGGCAGCGACTGGGGGCCGACCTGGCCGCCCAGGTCGCCCGGCGGGTGGCTCCCGCGCCACCGCCCGGCGTCGGCGCCGAGTGGTACCTGGTGGCGGTGCTGACCGAGCGCAGCCGTCGCGAGCACGAGCGGCTGCTGACCGTCGAGACCGGTCGCCGTCGCCGGGAGCAGAACCGGGCGGCCGCCTCGGTCCTGGCCGCCGACAGCAGCCGACTGGTGCCCCCGGCCGCGCCCGCCGAGTGACGGGCCACCCTCCAGCCGAGACCCCACGGTCACCGACGGCGTCGACCTCCGCGTGACATAGGGCACATATCCGGGTCCTTCAGGCCCTCGGACCGGCGAGGCCACCGCTGGAGATCACCCTCCGTACAGATGACTTTCAGCCGCTCAAGAGGCCAAGGTCATCCCGCGATGGTTACATGACAACGGCTTCATACGGCAGGCATCGAGGGGCGGACATGACGGCGACCAGGACGGCGCGCAGCGCCATCGTCGTCGGCGGCGGCATGCTCGGCGCCGCCGTCGCCGAGGGACTGGCCGACGCCGGCCGCGCCGTCGTCCTCGTCGAGGCGGCACCCAGCCTCGGCGGCCTGGCCTCGGCCTGGACCGTCCCCACCCCGGCCGGACCGGTGACCTGGGACCGCTTCTACCACGTCGTCCTCGGCCAGGACCGGCGGGTGGTCGCCCTGCTGCAGCGCCTCGGCCTGGCCGACACCCTGCACTTCACCACCGCGGGTTCGGAGATGCTGGCCGGCGGCCAGGTGCATCCCATGTCGAGCGTGCTCGACCTGCTCACGCTGCCGGTGCTCGACCCGGTGTCACGGGTGCGGGTGGGTGCCACGGTCGCGCTGGGGGCGCTGCTGCCGGTCGCCGGCGGCGACCGGACCACCTCGGCCCGCTGGCTGCGCCAGGTCAGCGGCCCCCGCGCCGCGCAGGCGCTGTGGCTGCCGCTGCTGCGCGCCAAGCTGGGCGAGAGCGCCGAGCAGGCCTCGGGCCGCTTCATCAGGTCGACGTTTCGCCGGTTGCTGGTGGCCCGCCTCAAGGGCGGGGACGGCGACCGCTTCGGCTGGGTCGAGGGCGGCTACGCCACGGTGCTGGGGGCCTACGCCGACCGGTTGACCACGCTCGGGGTCGAGATCCGGACGGCGACGACGGCCACCGCCCTGACCCGCGACGGTGACCGCTGGACCGTGACCGTGGCCGGGCGCGACGGCGGCCCGGACGAGCAGCTGACGGCGGACGACGTCGTCCTCGCGACCCCGGGGCCGGTGGCCCGCGCGTTGGCCGTCGGTGCGGCCGCCTCGGGAGCAGGCGTCGACCCCGGGGTGCTCGACCGCCTCGCCCAGGTGCCCTACCTGGGGTGCGTCTGCGTCTCGGTGGTGCTGCGCCGGCCGGTGACGGGCGGCTACCTGACCTACGTCACCGACGACACCCCGTACACCGCGGTGGTCGAGATGACCAACCTGGTCGACGGCCCCACCCCCGGCATCCCGACGGGTACCCACCTGGTCTACCTGCCCCGCTACTGCGCCCCCGACGATCCCGCGTTCGAGGCCACCGGAGCAGCAGGTGATCGACCGCTGCGTCGACGACCTGCTCGCGCGCTACCCCGCCGTCGGCAGGGACGACGTGCTGGCCACCGCCCTGGCCCGGGCCCGTCACGTGATGCCGGTGCCGGTACCCGGGCGCGGCGACCTCGCCCCGCCCGTGGCCACCGGCGCCCCGGGCCTGTACCTGGCCAGCAGTGCCCAGGTGACCGACGGCACCCTGAACGTCGAGACAACGTTGCATCTGGCCGAGCGCGCCCTCGCCGTCGTGCTCACCGCCACCCCGACCGGCGGCCCCACGGCCACCGCCACCGGTGCGGCCACCACCGCCGCGCCCCACCACCGTGCGCCACCACCGCCAACCGCCAGCACCGCCGCTGCAGCTCCACCACCGCCGTCCGGCGCGTCGCGGCGACGGCGTCCCGGCCCGCCGGGGGGCACCGGCCGACGGCGAGCGTCAGCCTGGACGCCGACAACCTGTGGTCCTACCTGAAGACCCACGGCAACCCGGACTGGGAGAAGCGCCCCGGCTACCTGCCGGCCCTGGGCCCGCGACTGCTGGACGCCTACGGCCGGCACGGCATCACCGGCACCGTCTTCGTGGTCGGTCACGACGCCGCGACCGACGACGGGGCCGCCTTCGTGTCCTCGTTGGCCGGCGCCGGGCACGAGATCGCCAACCACTCCTTCGAGCACGAGCCGTGGCTGCACCTGTACTCGCGCGACCAGCTGGACGACGAGCTGGGCCGCACCGAGCAGGCGATCATCGACGCCGGCGCGCCGCGACCGACCGGGTTCCGCGGGCCGGGCTACAGCCTGTCGCCCACCCTGCTCGAGCTGCTCGAGAAACGCGGATACCGTTACGACGCAACGACTCTGCCCACCTGGATCGGGCCGTTGGCGCGGGCCTACTACTTCCGGTCGGCCAAGCTGAGCGCCGCCGACCGCGAGAAGCGCCAGGCGTTGTTCGGCTCGGCGTCCGAAGGTCGGCGTCCGGTCGGGCCCTACCGGTGGCGCACCGGCAACCGGCCCCCCGGGCAGGGTCTGGTCGAGCTGCCGGTCACGACCATGCCGGTGGCGAAGGTGCCGATCCACGTCAGCTACGTGCTGCACCTGCACCAGGTGCGCCCCGAGCTGGCCAAGGCCTACGTCGCGACCTCGATGCGCGCCTGCCGGCTGGCGGGGGTGGGCCCGAGCATCCTGCTGCACCCGCTCGACCTGCTCGACGCCGCCGACGCCCCCGGCCTGGAGTTCTTCCCCGGGATGGCGCTGCCCGCGAGCGAGAAGGCCGCGGTGCTCGACCACGTGCTGTCCCGCATGACGCGCGACTTCGACGTGGTGGGCACCGGCGAGCACGCCCGCCGGGTGGCCCTGCGCGCCCTGCCCGAGCACGACGCCGCCACCGCAGGCATCGACGCCGGCCCCGACGGGCTCGCCGGTCCCGACGGGCTCGCGGTACCGGGTGCGGGGCAGCCGTCGTGACCCGCATCCTGCACGTCTCGCAGCCGGTCGACGCCGGAGTGGCCGTCGTCCTGGCCGAGCTGGCCGAGTACCAGCACGCCACCGGGTGGGACGTCCACGTCGCCTGCCCGTCGGAGGGCTGGCTGGTCGACCGGTTGGCCACCACGGCGATCGCCCACCACAGCTGGCAGGCCACCCGCTCCCCGGACCCTCCAGCCTGGCCGAGGCCCGCCGGCTGCGGGCCATGGTCGAGCACCTGAGACCGGACGTCGTCCACCTGCACAGCTCGAAGGCCGGCCTGGCGGGCCGGCTGGCGCTGCGCGGAGCGGTGCCGACGGTGTTCCAGCCGCACGCCTGGTCCTTCCACGCCCTGACCGGTGCCATGGCCGCCGCCTCGACGACGTGGGAGCGGCTGGCGATCCGCTGGACCCACCTGGTGGTGGCGGTCAGCGGCGGCGAGCTCGACGAGGGCCGCAGCCACGGCATCAACCCGGCTCGCAGCATCGTCGTGCCCAACGGGGTCGACCTGCAGCGCTACGCACCGGTCCCCCGCGCTCAGGCCCGCGAACGCCTCGACCTGCCCGCCGGACCGCTCGCGGTGTGCCTGGGACGGCTGGCCCGCCAGAAGGGCCAGGACCGGCTGGTCGCCCTCTGGCCGCGGGTGCGCGAGCTGGTGCCCGACGCGACGTTGGTGCTGGTGGGCGACGGCCCCGACGCCGGGGCCCTGGCCGCAGCGGCCGGCGACGGCGTGATCCTGGCCGGTCCCACCGCCGTGCCGCAGGACTGGTACGCCGCCGCCGACCTGGTCGTGATGCCGTCCCGGTGGGAGGGCATGGCCCTGGTGCCGCTCGAGGCCATGGCCTGCGGCCGGTCCGTGGTCGGCTTCGACGTGACCGGGCTGAGCGAGGCGATCGCCGACGCCGGCGCCGTCGTGCCGCAGGACGACGCGGCGGCCCTGGCCACCCAGATCGCCCGGCGACTGGCGGACCCGCTGCTCGCTGCGGCAGAAGGGCTTCGGGGTCGCGAGCGCGCCGTCAGCCGCTACGACCGGGCCGTCACCGTCAGCACCACCGCCCGGGCCGTCACCGAGCTGGTCTCGACCCTGTCGGCCCGCGCCGCCTAGCGGCGGGGGTCGCTGCCTGAGGGCTGAGGGGGCACGACCTCGACCGTGGTGACGGTGGGCTCGGTCCAGGGGTGCGAGAACGCGCCCGCGGTTCCGCCCTGGGCGCGGGCGCCCAGGAAGTAGAGCTCCTCGAAGTAGCGCTTGGCCTGCAGCATGGCCAGCGCCGAGACCGGCCAGCATCGCCGCCACGACCAGGCAGACCGCCCAGACCTCGCCCAGCTCGATGGCGCCGGCGGCCAGCACCACCAGGCCGACCAGGCCGAACACCAGACCCGGATGCAGCGGGAACCAGAACGGCCGGAACAGGTAGGTCAGCACCAGCGACTTGGCGGTGTTCCACCGCCGCGCCGGGAGGACAGCACGGGGCTGCGGGTCGCCCGGTGCGGCAGGCCCGACCAGTTCAGGTGGGCCGGCATCTCGATGATGCGTGCCGCGCAGCAGCTGGGTCTTGTAGAGGATCTCGACGTTGATGTCGACGTCCACGGCCTTCAGCGACAGGCCCCGCACGAACGGCCCGTCGTAGGCACGCACCATTCCGGTGAGGGTCTTGAGGTCGCCGAGCGCCGCCGTCGACAGGATCCGGTTGGCGATCCGGGAGCGACGCTCCAGGCTGCCGGGGGCACCCCGGTGCTCTGGCCGCCGGGCATGTACGGCGAGGCCAGCACCACGTGGGCCTGGGTCTGCTCCCAGGCGTGCAGCAGCTGGGCGATGTGGCTCTCGTCGTAGGACAGGTCGGCGTCCAGCACGATCACGACGCTGCCGGTCGTGGCCGCGAACCCGGTGCGCAGCGCGCCCGCCGAGCCCCTGGTTGACGACGTGGCGGACCAGCCGCACCGGGACGGCGATCTCGCGGGCGGCCGCGGCGAGCACCTGGCCGAGGTGTCGTCCGGCGAGCCGTCGTCGACGACGACGAGCTCCCAGGCGTAGTCGTCGAGCGGCGCGACGGCGGCGGCGACCCGCTCGACGGTCGAGGCGATGCTCTCGGCCTCACGGAAGGCGGGTACCAGCACCGAGGCGACCGGTCGGCCCGTGCCGAACGCGTCGAGGTTCATGCCAACCACGGTGCGACCTGCCCCACCTCTCGTCGTGGACCGTCGGACGACGGCACAGCACAGGTGTCGTGCTGCCGTCACCTGCTCGCCATCAAGCATCCACCATGGTGGCCCAGGGTTCACCCTGAAGGTTCGGAGCGTGACGCACGGTACCTGTGATTCCGGTGTGAGGGTACTCGCACGCCAGGACCGTCGCGGCCGTTTGAGTGCTCCGGGCCACGTCGCGGCGCACCCGACGGGCCGGGGTCGGCCCTCGTCCGGCGCAATCCCGCCGCGCCCGACGGGCCGCCTGCCCCACCGGCTGCCAGACTGGCTCACCGTGTCCGCCACCGACGCAGTGCCCACCGATGTCACGCCTGCCGCCCCGCCTGGGGGCCGGCCGGTCCGCGTCGCCTACGTGCTCACCCAGGACCGCGGCGGCCCCGTCGACGTCACGGTCGCGCTGGCGGCGGCCCTCGCCGCCGAGCCCGGCTACGAGGTGCGCCTGTTCGCGCCCACGCCGGCGCGGGGCGCCGACTCCGTGGCGGGGATCCTCGAGCCGATGCAGGTGGGGGGCAAGGCGGCCGCCACCGCGATCCGGGCGGCCCGGCGCCGGATCCGGGCCTGGCAGCCCGACGTGGTGCACGCCCAGGACCGTCGCTCGGGTCTGGTCTGCGCCCGGATCGGGCCCCCGGTCGTGCACACCTACCACGGGGTGCCGGACGACGTGAGCCAGCAGTGGCTCCTCGACCGCAGCGCCCCCTCGCCGTCCCGCTACACGCGCACGGTGCTGGCCGCCGACGCCGCGGTGGCCCGGCTGGTCGCCGCGACCGTGGTGGTCGCCCCCATGCTGCGCGACTTCCTGGTGGAGCGGCTGCACGTGCCGGCCGCCACGGTCGTCCACATCGACAACGGTCTGGTGCTGCCGCCGTCGCACCCCCCGACCGGGCCGGTCCGCAAGCTGCTCTTCGTCGGGCTGCTGGTGCCGCGCAAGGGGGTCCACCTGCTGCTGGACGCCTTCGCCGACGCCGTCGACCAGGGGTTGCCGGTCGACGTCACCCTGACCGTCGTCGGGGACGGCGAGCAGGCGGCGGCGCTGGCGGCACAGGTGCAGCGCCTGGGCCTGGGTGAGCGGGTCGAGCTGCTGGGCTTCCGCGACGACGTCCCCGCCCTGCTCGCCACTCACGACGCCTTCGTGCTGCCCTCGACGATGGAGCAGCAGCCGTTGGTGCTGGTCGAGGCCATGGGCGCCGGGCTGCCGGTGCTGGCAACCGACGTCGGCGGGGTGGCCGACCTGGTGGGCCCGGTCGGCCTGGTGGTGCCGCCGAACGACGTGCCCGCCCTGGCCGCCGCGCTCGTGAAGCTGGCCGACCTGGACGGCGCGGCCGTCGGTGCCGCCGCCGCCGAACGGGCCCGCGACCGGTTCACGCTGCAGCACTGCCTGGCGGCCCATCAGCAGCTCTACCGCACGGTGATGGGCCCCTCATCTTGACGGCCCCCCCGCAGGTCAGGTTACGGTCAGCGCGATGCCAACCCGTCCACACTCCCTCGCACCCGTCCTGGCCCTCGCCGCGACGGTCGTCCTGGGCCTCGCGGGGTGCAGCTCGGAGCCCGACGCCGCCACCACCCAACTGGGGTCCGCCTCGGTGCAGCCGACCCCGACCGGGGGCCTGACCATCCCGGCGGCCCCTGCCGCGCCGTCCGACCTGCCGTCCTCCCCGCTGCCCAGCCGCAGCGACCCGGCCGGCCGCTCGACGCAGCGCGCAGGGCTGGCCGGTGCCACCCCGAGCGGGGCGGCCACCAAAGGCGCCAAGGCCGGGACGAGCGGCAGCACCAGGACGAGCGGCTCCGGTTCGGGCAACGGCGCCGGCACCGGCTACAACGGCTCGGGCAACAACCCCGTCGGGTCGGTCCCGGGCAGCGGGCACAGCACCCAGGGCGTCACCAAGGCCTTGTGGAACGCCATCGGCACCAACCCCTCCAACGCCGACATCGACGCCGCCGCCGGCCACTTCGGCGTGGTCGTGCTCAACCCGTGGAACACCGGCGCGCTGCACCGCATCAAGCAGCTCGACCCCTCGACCATCGTGCTGATGTACGCCTGCCTGTCGAGCACCCGGGACAGCGACACCCACACCAACCACGGCGGCGGCATCGACCCCGACCTGGTGCGCTCGAACCCGCAGTGGTTCGCGACCGACTCCGGCGGCGGGCGCATCAACTGGAACGGCTACGCCGGCCACTGGCAGATGGCGGTCTGGGACCCGAGCTACCAGCAGGGCTGGGTCGACTCGGTGGTCAGCGAGGCGACGAACGACAGCTGGGACGGCGTGATGGCCGACAACGACATGTACAACCTGGGGGTCTACAACGGCGCCGTGGTGGCCGGCACCTCGAGCCAGGCCGGCACCGACAGCAGGATCCGGGCCGCCCTGGGCGACCTGATCACCAAGGCCGGCTCGGCGCTGCGGTCGCACAACAAGATCCTGGTGCCCAACATCTCCGACGCCCGCCGCGAGCCGGGCCGCTGGAGCTCGCACGCCCGCTTCGGCGGTGGCATGGAGGAGAACTTCATCTCCTGGGGCACCGGCTCGAACGAGCAGGTGTGGGACTACAGCCCGGACGCCTGGCAGGCCCAGATCGACGAGCTGACCGGCCCCGGCCTGGTGCTCGCCATCACCCACGCCTCCTCGGGCGACCACGCCCGCTCGCTCTACGGGTACGCCAGCTCGCTGCTGGCGGGCAACGGCAACGTCTACTGGGCGCCGACGGTGGGGTCGAGCTACCAGTCGCCCGAGACGATCGCCGAGCAGTCGATCGCACTCGGCGCCCCCAGCGGCGCCGCCACCCGTCAGGGCAACGCCTGGGTCCGTCGCTTCGCGACCGCGTTCGTGGCCGTCAACCCCACCCTGTCGAGCGTGACGGTCACCACACCCACCGGAACGGTGAACCTGGCGCCACGCTCAGGACTGGTCCAGTCGGCCGGGTGAGCACGCTGGCCGGACGGGTGACACCTCGGCCACGAGCAGGCGCCGCGAGCCTGCGGCGCATACCCTGATCCAGGTCGCAGTGGGGTCACGACCAGTGAGAGCCAGCAGCCGGGAGCGAGCGTGAGCCTGACGCACGAGCGTCACGTCACCATGCCGCCGTCCCTGTCCCCGGACCGCTCCCGAGCCCGGTCGACCCGGCGACGGCTGCCGTCCCCGCTGACCGTGACCCTGTTCGCCACCCTGCTGCTCGCCCCGCTCGAGGGCTACCTGCTCAACGTCAACGGCAACCTCGGCAAGGTGGCCCCCGGCGCCTTCCTGCTCACCTGGGTGCTGTCCCGCCTGTGGTGGCGCCGCCCGCTGGGCCGGGCCCACCTGGTGGTCGGGGCGGTCGCAGGCCTGACCCTGAGCGTGCTGCTGAGCACCCTGGCCAACCCCGGCAACGAGTTCGGGCTGTTCTACCTGGGCCGCTGGCTGCCGTTCCTGGTGCTGACCATCGCCCTGATCGACGTCCTGAGCACCGACGTGCACCCGAACGTCGCCATGACCGCCCTGGTGCTGGGAGCGGTAGGGGCCGGTGCCGGGTCGCTGTTCAGCTTCATCGTGCTCGGCGACGCCCGCGCCACCGGGCCGCTGTCCGACCCGAACGACCTGGCCTACGTGCTGACCGCCGCCGTCCCGATCGTGCTGGTACGACTCGGCGTGGGCCGGGGCCGGGCGGCTCTGGCCTCGGCGGCGGCCCTGGCCGTCCTGGTCGCGGGGTCGGCGGCCACGGTGTCGCGGGGCGGGGCGATGGCGGCCGGCGCGGTCCTGGCCTGGGTCACGGTGCGCCGCCTGGTGCCGCCCCGGCTGCTGGCCGCCGGGCTCGCGCTGGTCTCGGTGCTGGGCCTGGCCGTGCTGCTGGTCGCGAGCTCGCAGGTCGAGACGGCCCTGGGCCAGAAGAGCAACATCGCGGCGACCAACATCGACACCCGCGCCTCCCGCTGGGAGGCGGCACTGCGCATGCTGGCCGACCACCCGGTCCTGGGCGTCGGACCGGGCGGGTTCCGGCCGCTGTACGTCGAGTACTCCCGCATGGCCGAGCTCGACGAGCTGACACCGGTCACCCACGAGATGTACCTCGAGGTGGCCGCCGAGAACGGCGTCCTCGGGCTGGCCTTCTTCGTGGGCGCGATCCTGGCGGCCGCCTGCTCGGCCGAGGTCGCGATCCGCCGGCTCAAGGCGACCGGAGCCCGCGCCGACGATCCCCTCCTGGTGGCCGCGTACTGCGCCCAGGGGTCGTTGCTGGCCGTCTGCATCAGCTCGTCGTTCCTGTCGGA
The DNA here is from genome assembly GCA_963738495.1 of uncultured Actinomycetota bacterium. Classification (GTDB taxonomy): domain Bacteria; phylum Actinomycetota; class Actinomycetes; order Actinomycetales; family Kineosporiaceae; genus CAVTWW01. The sequence goes on along the minus strand of CAVTWW010000007.1, from coordinate 203,477 downwards.
GGAGTACTACATGCCGCTGTGGGCCGCCGTCGCCGCCTCGGCCGCGATCGAGCTGCGCAGCCGCACCCTCGGCCGCCGTCCGGCCCGGGCCCTGGCGGTGGCGGCGTGAAGGTGCTGCACACGATCGGCGAGATGGGCACCGGCGGCGCCGAGTCCCTGGTCGTCGAGCTGGTGCGCGGGGCCGACTCGGTCGGCTGGCACAGCTCGGTCGCCAGCGCCGGCGGCTGGCGGGAGGGCGAGCTGGCGGACGTGCCCGGGGTCTCGCTGTACCGGGTGCCGCTGTCCCGGCGCCGCCCCCGCGGGCTGCTGCAGGCGTTCCGGGCCACCCGACGGGCGATCCGGGCGGACGACCCGGACGTCGTCGTCGCGCACAACGTGGGCGTCACGGCCGCCACCTGGCTGGCCCTGCGCTCGCTGCGGCACCGCGCCCCTCTGGTCACCGTCTTCCACGGGGTGGCCGCCACCGACTACCGCGCCGCGGCGCGGGTGCTCAACCGGTGCCCCGACGCGGTGGTGACCGTGAGCAGCACGATCCTCGACCGGCTGCGGGCGGCCGGGCTGCGGCCACGACGCACCGCGGTGATCCGCAACGCCGTCACTGCGCCGCCCCTGCCCTCGCGGGAGCAGGCCCGTCGCGAGCTCGACCTCGACCCGGCGACCCCGATCGCGCTGTGCGCCGCCCGGATGGTCGACCAGAAGCGGCACGACGTCCTGCTCCAGGCCTGGGCGGCGGTCACCACCCCGGCGCTGCTGCTGCTCGCGGGCGACGGCCCCAACCGCGACGCGGTGCACCGCCAGGTCGCCGACCTCGGCCTGGGGGAACGGGTCCGGCTGCTCGGGGTGCGCGACGACGTGCCCCGCCTGCTGGCCGCCTGCAACCTGTCGACCCTGGCCAGCGACTGGGAGGGGCTGCCGGTGGCGGTCCTGGAATCGATGGCGGCCGGGCGGCCGGTCGTCGCCACCGCGGTGGACGGCGTCGCCGAGGCCGTGGGTCACGGCGGCGGGGTGCTGGTGCCGCCTGGGCAGCCGGCCGCCCTCGCCGTCGCCCTCGACAGCCTGCTGGGCGATCTCGACCGCTGCGACGACGAGGGCCTCGCCGCGCAGCAGGTGATCGCCGACCACTACGATCCCCGCCGGTTGATGGCTGGGTACGATCAACTTCTGAGATCCCTGCTGTCCCCCACCGGGACACCGGGCGCCCCCGCCGACCTGGCGTGGCAGGACGACGAGACGAGAACCGCATGACCGCCGCCCAGACCCTGGCCGCCTTCCGCCGTGCCGCACTGCCTGCGATCGCCGTGGGGCTGGCGGCGCTGGCGATGGTGATGGCGCTGCTGCTGTCCCGGCCGGCGACCTACCAGGCCCAGATCGGGATCGTGGCCTCGCTGACCAGCAGCGACCGGGCCTCGAGCGGCGACTACGGCGCGGTGGTCGCCATGACCATGCAGGCGCTGCCGCAGCTGGCCGTCTCCGACCCCACCATCAAGGCGATCAGCGACCAGCTGAAGAACTCACCCAACGCCCCCGACCCGGACACCCTGCGCAAGAGCATCACCGTCGACCTGGTCCCCGCCTCGGGCGTGGCCCGGATCACCGTGACCAGCGCGGACCAGCAGACCGCCATCGCCGTCGTGAAGGCCGTGCTCGAGCAGATCCAGAAGGCCGACCTGCTGGCGCCGGTGGCGACCCTGAAGCCCCTCGGCGGGGTCAATCCCTCGGCCCAGCTCGTCGAGCGCGACCCCAAGCTGGCCCTGGGCCTGGGTCTGGTGGCCGCGGTCATCGCCTCCCTGACGACCGTGGTGCTGGTGCAGGCGCTGCGACCCCGGCTGCTCACCCCGGGCGACGTCGAGCGGGTCGTCGACGACATCTTCGAGGGGGACGCCGACGCGCCGCCGGTGGTCGACCTCAAGGAGGCCGGCTCCGGGATCAACCTGCTGGCGGCCCACCTGCTCTCGCAGGCCCCCCACGTCAGCGAGGTCACCGTCGTGCCCGCGGGCCCGGCCTGGCGCACCGACCTGGCCCGCCAGCTGCGCAGCGCCCTGCGCACCCTGCGCGTGGCGCGCGAGGTGGGCCTTCCGACGGACCCCTACCCCGGCGACCGCAGTGGCGGCATGACCGCCGCCGTGGCCGCCTCCGCCGCCAACGGGCGGCGGGCCGCCCGGGGCATCGCCGAGACCGGGTCGCTGCCGCTGGAGCTGCTGGCCGGCGCCCGGCGCGCCCGCTCCGCCGCCGGTGGCGGCACCGCCGCGTCGTCGCCGTTCGCCGGCTACGAGAGCGCCCCCGCCGAGTCGAAGGGCCCCGACGGCCTGAGCCACCTCGTCGTCACGGTGCGACTGGGGCGCACCACGCCGGTCGCCCTGACGACGGCCCTGATCGCGCTGCGCACCCACGGCGCCGGCATCGCCGGGGTGGCTGTCAGCTGAGCACCACGCAGCAGCACCAGGACGGCGAACCGGTCGGCCGGCCCGGCCCCGCGCCCGCCGGCGGCGACCTCTCGGGGCAGGCTGCCCGAGGCACCGCCTGGCTCGGGCTGGTCAACGTCCTCAGCAAGGGCTCCCAGATCGTGGTGACCCTGGCCCTGGGCGCGTTCCTGACGCGCGACCAGCTGGGCACGGTGACCATCGCGGTCGCCGTGCTGAACATGGCCGCGATGGTCCAGCTGCTGGGCGTCTACGACGTGCTCAGCCGCACCAGGTACGACCCGCTCGCCTTCGCCGGCAGCCTGGCGACGATGACGCTGGTCACCGGGCTGGTGGTGGCCGCACTGCTGGCCGCCCTCGCCGGGCCGCTGGCCCAGCTGCTCGGGGCGCCGCAGGCGCCCGGCCCGATCCGAGCCGTGGCGCTCACCCTGCCGTTCACTGCCTACCTGGGGATCCAGTTCGCCTATCTGCACCGCCGGCTCGACTTCAAGGCCCGCCTGCTGCCGGACGCCGGCAGCGCCCTGGCGGGTGCCGCGGTGACCGTCGTCGCCGCCGCGGCCGGGGCCGGGGCCTGGTCGCTGGTGGCCGGGGTGGTTGTGACCGCCGTCCTCGGACCGGCCCTGGCCCTGCTGGGTGGGGTCCGGGTGCCGCTGCGCTGGGACCGCGACCACGTGGCCGAGGCGCTGGGGTGGATGAAGGTCGTCGGACCTGCGGCGATGCTGGGCGTGCTGCTGCTCAACATCGACTACGTCGTGGTCACCCGGGTGCTCGGCGAGGGCGCGACCGGCCTGTACTCCTACGCCTACCGGTTCGCGTTCGTGCCCTACATCATGGTCGCGGTCGTGCTGGGCGGGGTCGCCTTCCCGGTCTACACCCGACTGATGGACGACGGCGGTCCGGCCGCGGTCGCTCCCGCCTTCACCCGGCTGCTGCACGCCCAGCTCGCCGTGGTCGTGGGGCTGTACCTGCTGCTGGCACTGCTGGCGCCGCGGATCGTGGTGATCGACGCCCGCTGGGCGCCGTCCGCGCCGGTCGTGACCGTGCTCAGCCTGTACGGGGTGCTGCTGTGCCTGGTCGCGGCCGGCCATGACGCGACCCGGGCGATCGGTCGCCCAACGGCCTACCTGCAGGCCATGGCCCTGCACGTGGGGCTGCTGGCGCTGTTCGCGACGGTCGCGGTGCACGCCGGCGACTGGTCCGCCAAGGGCCTGCCGGGCACCGGAGCGGCCACCGGGGTGGAGCCGTCGGTGGCTGCCGGCATCGTCGGCGTGGCCTGGGCCCAGGTCGGCGCCGCGGCGGCCACGGTGCTGCTGGTCTACCAGCGGCTGGGACGGGCGCAGGTGCTGCCGCGACGCGCGGTCCGGGCAATCGTGGGGCCGCTGTCGGCGGCCGCGGTCACCGGCGCCGGCTTCGTCGCCGTCGCCCGGGCCGCAGGGCTGCCGGCGGACGACTCGCTGCCGGGGCTGGTCGTCGTCGCTGCGGCCCTGTCGCTGACCTACGGCGGGGTGCTGCTGGCCGTCGACCGAGCCGCGATCGGTGAGATCGTCGGGCTCCTGCGCGGACGCCGGACAACACCCGCCACCGCCACAACCACCACCACCTGAAGGGGCCCACTCATGGAGCTGTTGCCGGAGTCGGCACTGGTCAAGACCAGCGACCTGGACCAGGGCCGATGGAACTACCACGGGGTGCTCGGCTGGGTCTCGCGGCAGCGGATCCGCCTGGTCGACGAGCTGCTCACGGGCGTGGACCAGGGCCGGCTGCTCGAGGTGGGCTACGGCTCGGGCCTGTTCATGCCCACCCTGACCCGGCACTGCGACGAGCTGGTCGGCATCGACGTCCACGACCAGCCGGCAGCGGTCGCGGCCGTCCTGCGCGAGCACGGCATCACGGCCGAGCTCAGTACCGGCTCGGTGACCGCCCTGCCCGCTCCCGACGGCAGGTTCGACACGGTGGTCTGCATCTCGGTGCTGGAGTTCGTCGACGACCTGGACGCCGCATGCCGCGAGCTGCGGCGGGTGCTGGCGCCGGGAGGGCGCGTGGTGGTGGTGACCCCCGGGCACTCCGCGGTGCTCGATCTCGGGCTGCGACTGCTCACCGGTGAGCGCGCCGAGGACACCTTCCACGGCCGCCGGCAGCGGATCATCCCGACGCTGACCCGGACCTTCGAGGTGGAGCGCACCCTGCGGTTCCCGCCCCTGGTACCCGGCGCCGGACGGCTGTACACCGCGCTGCTGCTGCGGTGACCCTCGCGGTCCTGGCCCTGGTGGGCGCCGTGGCCAGCTACGGCGTGGCGACCTTCCTGCTGGCCGACGGCGCCCTCGGCGGGGTGAGCGCGGCCACCCGCAGCCGGGTCTGGTGGGCCGGCAACGGGTTCCAGGCGCTCGGCTTCGTCGGGGCGTTCCTGGCCCGTGCCCACCTGCCGCTGCTGGTGGTGCAGCCGGCGACGACGGCGAGCGTGGCCATCGCCGCCGTGCTGGGCGCCGCCCTGGGCCGGTGGCGGCTGAGCCGACGCGACCTGTTCGGGCTCACCCTGGTGATGGCCGGCATCGCCGCTCTGGCGACGGTGGCCGCTCCCGGACCGGCGAACCGGCCCGAGGTCGTCGTGATGGTCCCCCTGGTCGTGCTGTTGCTGGCCTGCGGCGCGGTCGCCGTCCGGTGGCTGCGGGTGGCCGTGCCCCTCGGGCGGCCCGCCCTGCTGATGGGGGCCCTGTCGGGGGTGGCGTTCGGAGCCTCGGCGGTCGGGTCCCGAACGATCGCCGCCGACCCGTGGGAGCGGGCGCACAGCACAGCAGGCGTGCTCGCCCTCGTCCTGCTGGTGGCGGGCAGCCTGGTCGGTCAGGCCCTGCTGACGGCCTCGCTGTCCGGCGGCGCGATGGCCGGCCCCACCACGGCGATGCACGTGGTCGAGACGGTCGGTCCGGCGGCGGTCGGGCTGCTGGTGCTGGGCGACACCGTGGTGGCGGGCCGTCAGGGTCTGGCACTGACCGCCCTGGCGGCGGCGCTGGCGGGCAGCCTGCTGCTGGCCGGGCACGGTCGCCCGGCCGGCGGCGGACGTCAGTAGCGGTAGTGGTCCGGCTTGTAGGGGCCGGCGACGTCGACGCCGATGTACTCGGCCTGCGCCTTGGTCAGCTCGGTCAGCCGCACCCCGAGGGCGTCCAGGTGCAGCCGGGCCACCTTCTCGTCGAGGTGCTTGGGCAGCACGTAGACCTGCTTGGCGTAGTCGCCCGGCTTGGTGAAGACCTCGATCTGGGCGATCACCTGGTTGGCGAACGAGTTCGACATCACGAAGCTCGGGTGCCCGGTGGCGTTGCCCAGGTTGAGCAGCCGCCCCTCGGACAGCACGATCACGCTGTGACCGGGCCGCTCGGCCGTGGCCGGGAAGCCCCACTCGTGCACCTGCGGCTTGATCTCGGTCTTGACGATGCCGGGCAGCTTGGCCAGGCCCGCCATGTCGATCTCGTTGTCGAAGTGACCGATGTTGCCGACGATCGCCTGGTGCTTCATGGCAGCCATGTCGGCCGGCGCTGATGATGTCCTTGTTGCCGGTCGCGGTGATGAAGATGTCGGCCGAGGCCACGACGTCCTCGAGCCGGGCGACCTGGTATCCGTCCATCGCCGCCTGCAGCGCGCAGATCGGGTCGACCTCGGTGACGATGACCCGGGCGCCCTGGCCGCGCAGCGACTCGGCGCACCCCTTGCCGACGTCGCCGTAGCCGAGGACGACGGCCACCTTGCCGCCGATCAGGACGTCGGTGGCCCGGTTGATGCCGTCGATCAGGGAGTGGCGGGTGCCGTACTTGTTGTCGAACTTGCTCTTGGTGACCGAGTCGTTGACGTTGATCGCCGGGAACAGCAGCAGGTTCTGGGCCGCGAACTCGTAGAGCCGGTGGACGCCGGTCGTGGTCTCCTCGGTGACACCCTTGATCTGCGCCGCCATCCGCGTGAACCGCTGCGGGTCGGCGGCGATCGAGGCGCGCAGGGTGTCGAGGATGACGGACCACTCGTGGGGGTCCTCCTCGGTGGCCGACGGCACGACCCCGGCCTTCTCGAACTCGACGCCCTTGTGCACCAGCAGCGTCACGTCACCGCCGTCGTCCAGGATCATGTTGGGGCCGCCGCCGTCCGGCCAGGTGAGCATCTGCTCGGTGCACCACCAGTACTCCTCGAGGGTCTCGCCCTTCCAGGCGAAGACCGGTACCCCCCGCGGGTTCTCGACGGTGCCGTCCCGGCCGACGACCGTGGCGGCGGCCGCGGCGTCCTGCGTCGAGAAGATGTTGCACGAGACCCAGCGGACGTCGGCACCGAGCGCGACCAGAGTCTCGATCAGGACGGCGGTCTGCACCGTCATGTGCAACGAGCCGGCGATCCGGGCGCCGGTCAGCGGCTTGCCGTCGCCGTACTCGGCGCGCAGCGACATCAGGCCGGGCATCTCGTGCTCGGCCAGGCGGATCTCGTGGCGGCCGGCGGTGGCCAGGGCAAGGTCGGCGACCTTGTAGTCGAACGTCATGGTGGTCCTCATCTGGGAGTTGTCGGATCGGGGCAGGGCGGGGCCGCACGTCTCGGCCTCACCCCGGCGCGGCCCCTCTGGGCCTGCGGCATCACCGACGCCGGAACACCTGTCACTGTACCGTGCCGCTCACCGAGGACCCCAGAACCGAAGGAGTACCCGCGTGGGCGCGGCGCTGCTGCAGGGCGTGGTGGCCGGCCTGGCCATCGCGATGCCGCTGGGGGCCGTCGGCGTGCTGCTGCTGCACGAGGCCATCAACCGGGGCTGGCGGCCGGCGGCCGCGGCTGCCCTCGGGGTGGCCCTGGTCGACGTCTGCTACGCGACGATCGCCGTCGGCGCCACCGGCACCGTGCAGTCCCTGCTGCGCGGGCACGAGACTCCGGTGCGCCGGGTGGCGGCCGTCGTCCTGGTCGTGATCGCCGTCCGGGGCCTGCTCGGTCTGTGGCGACAGCGCTCGGCGGGCGGGGCGGACGACGACGCCGGGACGAACGGCGCGACGGTCGACGCCGAGAGGGACGCTGGGACGGACGGCGCTGGGACGGGCGGCGACGGGCTCGGGCCGGCGGCGGCGCCCGGCGGCCCCTCGGCTGCCGCCATGACCCGGCGGTTCTTCGCCCTGACGGCGCTGAACCCGATCACCGCGCTGTACTTCGCCGCCCTGACGACGGCGCTGTCCTCGCTGCACGACGGCGGGGTCGGCCCTGCCGCCTCGTTCGTCGCGGGGGTCTTCGCCGGATCGCTGGCCTGGCAGCTGGTGCTCACCGGCGTGGGCGCGGCCGCCGGTGGTCGGATGCCGCCCCGCGCCAAGCGGCTGGCCGGCCTGGTGGGCTACCTGGTGGTGCTCGGGTTCGCCGTGGGGCTCGCCTCGTCGACGGCCGGGTGAGCCGGCTGAGCCGGCTGAGCCGGCAGGGCCTCGACGACGGCCTCGGCCAGTACCGGACGGGCCGCCGCGGCCCGGGCCTCGGCGCGCCTGCGGCGCAGGTGCCAGACCACCAGGGCACCGACCAGGACGACGGCACTGGTCACCGCGCCGCCGGTGCCGATCAAGCGCTCGACGGTGCGGTAGGAGGTGCCCGCCAGGTAGCCGACCAGGGTGAAGGTGACCCCCCAGACCACCCCGCCGATGGCGTTCCACAGCAAGAACACCCGGTACGGCATGCGCGACAGCCCGGCCAAGCCCGGCATCACCGCCCGCAGGAAAGCCGTCCAGCGGCCCAGGAAGACCGCCGGGCCACCCCGCTCCCGCAGAAACTGCTGCGCCCGCTCCAGGCGCCCGAGGTGCCGGTGGAGCAGCGGCCAGGTGAGCACCTTGGGCCCCACCTTGGCCCCGACCTCGTAGCCGATGCTGTCGCCGACGATCGCGCACACCGGCACCAGCACCAGCAGCACCGGCAGCGAGAGCCGGCCCTGCGAGGCCAGTACCCCGCCGATCACCACCGCGGTCTCGCCCGGCAGCACGAACCCCAGGAAGACCGCCGCCTCCCCCAGGGCCAGCAGTCCCACGATCGTGTAGGCCAGCCAGGGCGGAGCGGCCAGCAGCTGGCCCATGACGTTCTCGACCAGCGCCCCCACCCAGGCGAGGACGGTCTCGAAGACACCCATCGGGCCACGGTAACCGCTGGCCGGCGACAGCGCCGCGCGGGCGACACCCGGACCCGTCCCCGGTGTCCGGCGGCGCGCGAGGCCGATCCGCGCGTAGGCTCCGGAGTCGTGAGTCTGCTGCCCATCCTGATCGTCGAGGACGACGAGGCCATCGGTCGGCCCCTGACGACCGCGCTGCGGGGTCAGGGCTACGACGCCATGTGGGCCCTGACGGCGGCCGAGGCCATCAGCCTGGCCGGCGAAGAGCCACCGATGCTGGTCCTGCTCGACCTGGGGCTGCCCGACCTGGACGGCGTCGAGCTCTGCCGGCAGCTGCGCACCATGGTGCCGTCGACGATCATCGTCGTGCTCTCGGCGCGGGCCGACGACGTCGACGTGGTGCTGGGCCTGGAGGCCGGCGCCGACGACTACCTCACCAAGCCGTTCCGGCTGCCGGTGCTGCTGGCCCGGCTGCGCGCCCACCTGCGGCGGCAGAGCCCGGCGACCGACGGCGGGGACGAGCACGTGCTCATGTTCGGGACGCTACGGATCGACCTGGGGGCGCGTCGCTGCGACGTCAGCGGCGAGGAGGTCGTGCTGCGGCCCAAGGAGTTCGAGCTGCTGGCGGCCCTGGTCGCCGAGGCGGGGCAGGCGGTCGCCCGGGAGGACCTGATGTCGCAGGTGTGGGACGAGCACTGGTCGGGATCCACCAAGACCCTCGACATGCACGTGTCGTCGCTACGTCGCAAGCTCATCGAGGCCGGGGCCGACGGCGACCGGATCGCCACCCTGCGCGGTTTCGGCTACCGCTTCGACCCGCCCGTTCGCTGAGGCCGAGGGCCGCCACACCGGCACCACCACCGAGAACAGCGTCGGCCGCCCCCTGGTCACCAGCAGCCGCCCGCCGTCGGCCTCGACCAGGGACCGGGCCAGGGCCAGACCGATGCCGGTGCCGCTGGCCTCGGGCGAGCGCCTGCGGAAGATCTGCTCGACGTCCCCGGTGACGCCCTCACCCTCGTCGCCCACCTCGATCGTCACCGTCGAGGCGCTGCTGTGCACCGACACCGTGACCGCACCGCGGCCGTGGGTGAGCGCATTGTCGAACAGCACGTCGAGCACCGTGCGCAGCGCGGGCGGCGAGACCGCCACCGCAGGGATCCCCGGGTGGCTGGACAGCTCGATGCTGCGCCCCACCTCGGCGAGCCGGCGACGCCACAGCACGCCGACCTCGCCCGCGAGCCCGACCACGTCGGTGGCCTCTCGACCGGTCCGGGTGTCCCGCGCCAGGGCCAGCAGGTCGAGCACCGTCTGCTCGAGCCGGTCCAGGTCGACCAGGGCGTCCGTCGTGGCCGCCCGCAGGTCGGACTCCGGGGTGATCAAGGCCGACTCCAGCCCCAATCGGACCGCGGTCAGCGGCGTCCGCAGCTGATGGCTGGCGTCGGCCGAGAACGCACGCTCCCGCTCGAGCAGACCGCCGAGCCGGCGCGCCGTCCGCTCCAGGCTGGCGCTGGCCGCGTCCACCTCGGCCACCCCCGAGTCGAGGGCACGGATCGAGAAGTCGCCGTGCCCGAGATCCTCGGCCGCCGAGGCCAGCCGTTCCAGCGGCCGGGCGATCCGGCGGGCCTGGGCCCGGGCCAGCCCGGCCACCAGCAGCATGATCACCAGGGCCAGGGTCGCCATCGCGAGCCAGGTGAGCTGCGCCTGACGATCGATCATGCTGGCCGGTTGGGCGGCCCGCACGACGAAGCGGGCGTGGCCCAGGTCGTCGAGCAGCGGGACGGCGGCCAGGACGCTGCCGTTCTCACTGCCCTGCTCCTCGACCCCGGTGTCCATGGCGTGCAGCACCTGGGACTCGAGGTACATGGTGCCGTGTCCGGCGACGAGCTCGCCCTTCACGTTGTAGACGCCGATCCGGACGCTGGGGTCGTGCGGCTCGGGAAGCGCGTCGTGCATCAAGGACGTGTCGTTCATCATGCGTTCGGTGAGCGCGACCCGTGCCTTCTCGGCGTCCCGGCCCAGCTCCTCGAGCGCCGTCGAGCGGTACAGCCCGCTGACCGTGATCGCCAGCGGCAGGGCGAACAGCAGGATCGCCAGGGCGGTCGAGACGATGATCGCCCGTTGCAGCAGGGTGGACAGCCCGTTGCCCGGACCGGGGGGACGGATCACTCTGCCAGAGTAGGGCGTCACCGGGGGCCCGGCCGATCGCCCGGCAGGGTACGGTTCGGCCGTGAGCAGCATGGCTTCGGGCGGCGCGACCGCCGGAGGCGTGGACGGCGCTGCCGACGGCGCTGCGGACGGCGGCGTGGACGGCGCTGCCGACGGCGGGGCGGACGGCGGCCCCGTCGGTGACCAGGACCGGCCACGCTCGCGGCTGGTGGCGGTCTCGCTGAGCCCCAGCATCGACGTCACCTACGTGGTGGACCGGTTCGAGGTCGGCGAGATCCACCGCACCGAGCAGGTGCACCGGGTGCCGGGCGGCAAGGGCTTCAACGTGGCCCGGGCCGCGCACGCCCTCGGCGCCGACGTCGTCGCCACCGGGGTGCTCGGCGGCGACACCGGCGCCTGGATGGTGCAGGCCCTGGCCCGCACCGGCATGCGGATCCGGCCGGTCGCGGGCAACCAGCCCACCCGCACCTGCGTGGCCGTCGCCGACGCCTCGACCGGCAGCCTGACCGAGCTCTACGAGCCGGCCCCCCGGATCGAGCCGCGGGCCTGGGGCACCCTGGTGGCCACCGTCGGCGAGCTGAGCCGGGAGCGCGCCTCGTGGGTGTCACTGTCGGGCTCGCTGCCTCCGGGCCCGGTGCCGCAGGCCCTGGCCGACCTGGTGCGGGTGGCCCAGGACGGTGGCGCCAAGGTCGCCGTCGACAGCCACTCCACGGCCCTGGCGGCCGCGGTCGGGGCCGGCCCCGACCTGATCAAGGTGAACGTGCGTGAGGCCGCCAGCGTGCTCTACGGTCCCGGCCACCACGACGACCCCGGTCACCTTCTCCCCCTGGCCCTGGCCCAGGGGCTGCTGGAGCGCTCCCCCCGTACCGCCCTGGCGATCGTGACGGCCGGCGCGGACGGCGCGGTCGCCCTCACCCGGCAGGGGCGGGTGCTGCGGGCCCAGCTCGACGTCGTCGGCCCCTACCCGGTGGGCAGCGGCGACAGCTTCCTGGGGGGGCTGCTGTGCGCCCTCACCAGCCGTCCCGACGACCTGGAGGCCGCCCTCACCCTGGCCACGGCCGCGGGTGCCGCGAACGCACTGACGGCCGGGGCCGGCCGGCTCGACCTCGACCAGGTGCCGCGGCTGACCAGGTCCGTGGTGCTCACCGAGGGCTGAGGCGCCTCAGCCCTCACCACGGTCGATGTCGGGCTCGAGGTAGATCACCCGCGCGATGGGCACCGCCGTCCGGATCCGGGCCTCGGCCTCGTCGATGATCCGGGCGACGTCGTGGGCCGACCCGGTGGCGGCGACGGCGATCTTGGCGGCCACCAGCACCTCGTCCGGGCCCAGGTGCAGCGTCTTCATGTGGATGATCCGCTCCACCCCGCCTCCGGGCAGGGCGGCCTCGATCGCGGCCAGGTGCTCGGCACCCGCGCTCTCGCCGACCAGCAGCGAGCCCATCTCGACCGCCAGCACGGCGGCCACAGCCACCAGCAGCAGGCCGATCAGAGCGGTGCCGGCGGCGTCCCAGCGGCCGTCACCGGTGAGCAGGGTCAGCCCGACCCCGAACAGGGCGAGCACCAGACCGCACAGGGCCGCCAGGTCCTCGAGCAGGACGACCGGCAGCTCCGGCGCCTTGGCCGAACGCACGTACTCGACCCAGCCGGCCGACCCCCGCACCTGCGACGCCTCGCCGATCGCGGTGCGGAACGAGAACGACTCCAGCCCGATCGCCACCACCAGCACGGCGACCGGCACCCAGGCCCACTGTCCCTCGATCGGCTCAGGGTGCTGCCACTTGTGCCAGCCCTCGTAGAGCGCGAACAGGCCGCCCACGCTGAACAGCACGATCGAGACGATGAAGGCGTACATGTACCGCTGCCGGCCGTAGCCGAACGGGTGCTCCGGGGTGGCCTCCCGACTGGCCCGGCGGCCCCCGACCAGCAGCAGCAGCTGGTTGACCGAGTCGGCCAGGGAGTGGATCGACTCGGCCAGCATCGAGCTGGACCGGGTCAGCGCGAACGCGACGAACTTGGTGGCCGCGATGCCCAGGTTGGCCGCCAGCGCGGCCAGGATCGCCTTGTTCCCACCCTCGGTGGACATGCAGACCCTTTCGACAGGTCGGGAATCGGTGGGATGTTCGGTGGGCTTGTTCGGCGGAGTTGTTCGGTGGGACGGACGCTACCGGGTGCGGTCGCGCAGGTCGGCGACGTGCGGCGAGGTCAGCGGGTCGAGCCCGCAGGCCAGCGCCAGGTACACCGCGGCGAAGTCGGTGCAGGCCACCAGGTCGGCCAGCCGCTCGAGAGGGTGACCGGGCTCGGCGTCCACCTCGGCCACCCGGACGCCGGCCTCCTGGGCGGTGACCTTGACGGCGTCGGCGGTGCGGCTGGTCTCGAGCCAGGTGCCGTCCGGGTGCTCGACCGAGGGCTCGGCGTCACGCAGCAGCAGCAGCCGCAGCGCCGGTGAGCGCGGGCCGTCCAGGAACGGGTCGGCGAACAGCTCGTCGCTGCTGCGGGCGGCGAACGGGCCGCCGAAGGTGGCCACCACGTCGCCGGCGTCGTCCGGCAGCGCCCCCCGCATCGCCGGCACCCGGGCCGTGCGCGAGAGCATGGCGACCGCCCGGGTGGCGGCCACCCCGGTCACCTCGCCGTCCCCCAGCACGACCGGCACCGATTCGGCCAGCTCGAGAGCCAGGGTCTTGGCCGGGTTGACGAAGGTCTCCGAGGCGGGCCGGTAGGTGGCGGCGCGCAGGTCGAGCCGGTCGGCCACCGCCTCGATCAGCCCGGCGGGCACCTCGACGAGCCCCATCGCATCTGCGGCGGCCAGCACCGGGGTGAGCAGCGACCACAGCGCCATCCGCGAGGCTCGCGCGGCCGGGCTGACCGGGGCCGGGACGGCGACGTGGACCCCGCCGGTTCGGTCGGCGACCTCCTGCAGGGGCGACCCCGCGGCCCCCACGGTCAGCAGCCGAGCCCCACGTCGGGCGGCCTCGGCCGCCAGGCCGAGCGGACCGGGGGCCCGGCCCGACATCGACACGGCGACCACGAGGTCGAGCGGGCCGACCCAACCGGGCAGCGGCAGTCCCCGACGGACGCTGACCGGCACCGGCGAGCCGGAGCCGGCGAGCATCGTCAGGGCGTCACCGACCACGGCCGAGCCGCCCAGGCTGGCGACCACCACCGCCCGCGGGCGGCCGTCGCGGGTGAGGCGGTCGAGCCGGCCCGAGGTCGCCGCGTCGTAGGCCAGCCGCACCTGGGCACCGGCGCTGGCCAGGGCCAGCAGCGTGCCGTTGGGGTCGGCGGCGGCCAACCCGTCGGCGTCGTCGAGGAGCTGTTCGTCCAGGGCCATCGCGTTACTCACGGCTTCGCGCCTCGTCGACGAGCAGGACCGGGATCCCGTCGTCGACGCGGTAGGCCAGGGGGCAGGCCGAGCACTGCAGCTCGGGGGTGCCCGCACCGTCCTCGGCCGTGCCGTCGCGCAGCGTGGCGCCGCACGCGGGGCACCGCAGGATCTGTCGCAGCCAACCTTCGATGGTTCTCACGGCACCATCCTGGCCTATCGGGCTGCCCGTCGCCCGGACAGCACGGCGATCAGGGGCGGATCAGAGCCAGGACCTCCTCACGCACGGCCGCCACGGTGGCCGAGTCGACCGCCTCGGCGTTCAGCCGCAGCAGCGGCTCGGTGTTGCTGGGCCGCAGGTTGAACCACCACATCGGGCCCTCGGCCCCGCCGTGACCACCGGCGTGGCTGACCGTCAGACCGTCGAGGGTGTCCACGACGACGCCGTCCCGCTCGCCGAAGGCGGCCCGGACGGCGGCGGTCGCGGCGGCGACGTCGGCGACGGTGGTGTTGATCTCACCGCTGGCGGCGTACCGCTCGTACTGGGCCATCAGGGTCGACATGGTGCCCTGGGGGCCGTCGGCCGGCTGCTCCCCCAGCGCCGCGAGCACGTGCATCGCGGCCAGCATGCCGGTGTCGGCGAACCAGAAGTCGCGGAAGTAGTAGTGCGCCGAGTGCTCGCCGCCGAAGACCGCCTGGTGGGCGGCCATCTCGGCCTTGATGAACGAGTGCCCGACCCGGGTGCGGACGGCGGTGCCACCGGCCTCGGCGATGGTCTCGGGCACCGCCCACGAGGTGATCAGGTTGTGGATCACGGTGGCGTGCCGGCCCGCGGCCCGCTCCTTGCCGATCTCGCGAGCGGCCACCAGCGCGGTCACCGCGCTCGGGCTGACCGGCTCGCCGCGCTCGTCGACCACGAAGCAGCGGTCGGCGTCCCCGTCGAAGGCCAGCCCCAGGTCGGCGCCCTCGGCGAGCACCGCGGCCTGCAGGTCTCGCAGGTTGGCCGGCTCGAGCGGGTTGGCCTCGTGGTTGGGGAAGGTGCCGTCGAGCTCGAAGTAGAGCGGCACGATGGTGAGCGGCAGCGGCTTGAGCCCGGCCGCGTCGCCCAGGACGGCGGGGGTGGTCAGACCGGCCATACCGTTGCCGGCGTCCACTACCACCCGTAGCGACCGCTGCCCGGACAGGTCGACCAGGCCGCGCAGGTGGCGGGCGTAGGCGGCCAGGGTCTCGTCGGTGGTGACCGTGCCCACGCCGCCCGTGCCCACGCCGCCCGTGCCCACGCCGCCCGTGCCCACGCCGCCCGACGATCCGGTGCCGTCCAGGATCGACTGGGCGTGCTCGCGGATCCGGCTCAGGCCGGTGTCCTGCCCCACCGGGCGGGCGCCGGAACGGCACAGCTTGATGCCGTTGTAGGCGGCCGGGTTGTGCGAGGCCGTGAACATGGCGCCCGGGGCGTCCAGCGAACCGCTCGCGTGGTAGAGCCCGTCGGTGCTGCACAGCCCGATGACGACGACGTCCAGACCCACGGCTGCCACCCCCTCGGCGAAGGCCCCCGACAGCTCGGGCGAGGACGGGCGCATGTCGTAGCCGATCACCACCCGGCTCGCGGGGTCGCCGGCGACCTCGCGAGCGAACGCGGTCCCGAGGGCGCGCGCGACCTCGACGGTCAGCTGGTCGCCGACCAACCCCCGTACGTCGTAAGCCTTGACAAGTGTGGACAAGTCGATCCTGGGCACCGGCACAGGCTAACGGCTCGTCAGTTCTTGCGGGCCCGCTCCAGGACGCCGTCCACGCTGAGCTCGCCGCCGGCGTGCTCCCAGGTGCGGTGCTCGCAGCGGTGGCAGCTGGTGAACTGCACGGGCGTGCCGTCGGTCAGACTCATGCTCAGCCGGGTCACGTGCGGGCTGCCACAGCCACGGCACGCCACGTCGAGACGGTCGTCCCGCTGCGTCAGCGACCCCAGCGGCAGCTGCATGGCGGTCGAGCGGCGGGTGCGGCGGGTGGCCACCGCGGGCCTGACGAGGGTGGGCTCGACGAGGGGGGCCTCGACGAGGGTGGGGCCGGCCGACTCGGCGAGGTCGGGGGCATACGTCACGTGGTCCTGCTCTCTTCAGGGCGGCCCCGCCCCGACAACGGGCCGCGATGGGAGGTACGACTGAGGTCTGGTGCCGATGAGGCTGCGGTCCCCGTCACTGCACGACCTGCCAGCGCGGTACCTGCCACCTGCGCTGTCTCGGCACCCGGGTGACAAAGGTTGAGCCTCAGCGCTCCGGGTCCTGCAGCACCCGCAGGTGACCGCGCCGTCCGACCTCGACCGTGGCGGCCTCGCTGACGTTGACGACGCGTTGCCCGGACTCCCGGGGTTTGGCGGCCTCGCGGACCGCGTCGGCCAGGGCCAGCAGGTCGTCGTGCGAGGGACCCGCAGCGACCGGGTCGATGCTCAGTCGCACGACCTCCCACCCCCGGGGGGCTGTCAGCCGGTCGGCGTGCTCGGCGCACAGGTCGTAGCAGTGGGGTTCGGCGAAGGTGGCCAGCGGGCCCAGCACGGCGGTGGAGTCGCTGTAGACATACGTCAGCGTCGCCACGGCCACCCGGCCGCACGCCGTCTTGGAACACCGTCGCATCGCTGCCACGTCAGGCACGCTACCGCCGCCCCCCGACAGCGCCCGTTCGGCACGCCGTCGTGGGTAGCCTGGCGCCATGGCAACCGCTGCGACCCCGCCGTCGGTGCCCGGGCCCGGACCCCGGGCGGGACGACGGCGCGACCGGCACGGGCACGGGCTGCGGGGGCCACTGCTGCCCCGCGAGGTGCCGGCCTGGCGCAGCCGCTCGCAGGCCTTCGACGAGCAGGTGCTGGACGCCGTGGAGCGCCTGGCCCGACGGCTGTCGGACCAGCTCGACGGCATCGAGTTCGCCGTCGAGGACGTGCCGCCCAGCGACCCGGCTCCCTGGGAGCACGACGAGGTGCCGCTCGGCCGGGTGTTCCCGGCCCACGGCGAGCTGCCGCCGCGGGTGGTGGTCTACCGTCGCCCGGTCGAGACCCGGGCCACCGGCATGGACGACCTGGCACCGCTGGTGCACGAGGTCGTGGTCGAGCAGGTGGCGCGGCTGCTGGGGCTCACCCCCGAGCAGGTCGACCCGCGCTACGGCCGCGAACCCGACTGACCCACGGCCGCGGGCTCAGCCCAGGCGGGGGTCGGCCACCACTGCCGGTGCGGGGTCGGCGGCACCGGGGCCGGAGCGCAGCGGCAGCACGGTCAGCAGCGGACCGGCGGCATCGGTGGCGCTGAGCTGGACCGCTCCCACCAGGTGGGCGCCGGCGGCACCGGCGGCGAGGCGGACCGCGACAGTGCCGTCCGGGATCGCCACCGTGGTGGTGCGCCCGGGCGTGACCGGGGCGCTACGGGTGCTGACGCCGCCGTCGGCGCTCACCAGGGTCACCGCCACGACGTCCCCCGGGCCGGCGGTGTCGGGGTCGTCGCGGTCGGCCAGCACCAGCTGGGCGTGCAGTGCCGGCGCCCCGGCGGTGGCGGCCGGTGACGGCAGGGCCAGCAGCACGTCGCCGGTCAGGGGGGCGGCGGCGGGCGACCAGGCGAGCTCCGAGACCGGCACCACGGTGCCGAGACCGGCTGCGGTGGCGGCGTTCTCACCACCGGGACGGGTCACCCAGCTCATGCCGGCGGCGACGATCTCGACGTCCGCGGCCAGGTCCGCGGTCCAGGTGCCGTCGCCCACGGTGTCCGGCAGCGTGACGGCCTTCACCGAGTGCGCGGGCACGGTGACGACGCCGTCCGGCAGGTCGACCCCGCTGTCGGTGCCGAGCAGCCGAACCCGGACGACGGCGTCCCGCTCCCCCGGCACGGCGACGGTCAGGGTCACGGTGCCGGGCGCCTTGCGCACCAGCCCGGTCACCAGCTGCCGACGGGCAGGCGTCACGGCGGACAGGTCGTCGAGGCCCCCTGGGGTGATGCCGCGCATCAGCGAGTCCTGCAGGACGGCGACGAAGCGGCCGGTGCGCGCCTGCACGTGCACGGCCATCGCGCTCAGCTGCGGGCTGAGGGCGTCGAGGTAGAGCGCGATCTCGGTGTGGGCCGGCAGCACCACGCCCTGTCCGGCGGCCGGCTGCAGAGCACCGTCGGGCCCGAGCACGGTCAGGTCGACGACGCCGGGGGCCGCGCCCGGGTTGGCCAGCAGCAGGCGGGCCCGGCGGCCGTCGACGGTGCCGCCGCCCACCAGCCAGGCGTCGTCGACGGGGCCGGCGCAGGTGGTCGCGGCCAGACCGCGCAGGTCGCCGGAGCGGTTCCAGGTCAGCTGGGTGGCCGAGGTGACGGCGACGCTCGGCGCGACCGCACCGTTCGAGACCGCCACCCGCTTCGGGTCCAGGCGCACGGCCCCCGCGGCCGCGGCGAGCGCGGAGGCCGCGCTCACACCCTCGGTCGACCGGCTCCAGCAGGGTCACCGCGCCGCGTGCCACCTGCGCCCGTGCCACCTGCGCCCGTGCCACCTGCGCCCGTGCCACCTGCGCCCGCTGCCACCTGCGCCCGTGGCGGCGGCACCCGTGGCACCGGCACCCGTGGCACCGGGGGGTGCGGACAACGGGGCCAGGCGGCCACCGGCGGGGGCCTTGCTCAGGGCGGCGGCCACCACGGTCGAGGCCGGACGGGGTGAGCGGACGGGAACCGGGTGGGGCCAGCAGGGTCTCCGGGCCGGGACACAGGGTCACCGGGGTGACTGCCGCAGCAGGCAGCCTCACGGCTGCCGCCACCGGCACGGCCCGCATCGGCGCCGTCCGCGCGGCGGCCACCCCGGCGGCGGCCAGGGCCAGGACGGTCAGCGCCGGTACCGCACGCGCCGGCCTCACGACGTCGGTCCGGGCGCCGACCCGGCCGGTTCGTCGACGGCGGGCCGGGCGCGCCTGCGGGGCGCCGGATCGGTGAGCAGCTGCTCGAACTGACCGTCCAGGGGATGCTCGTCGTCGAAGATCCTCGGCGCCGGGGCGAGGGCATGGTCCTCGTTCCCGGCGCGTGGCACGGCGTGGGTGCGCCGCGGCGGCGCGGGCGGGGCCACCCGGCGTCGCAACCGGGGCAGCGGCAACGCGACCAGCACCGCCAGCAGGGCGAGCACCACCCGGGCGGTGCCGACCCGGGCGAGCCAGCCGCTGCTGTAGGTGATGCTCAGGTGCCCGCCCTGGGCCGGCAGCAGCCAGGCCTGCGCCCAGCCCGCTGCCGCGGTGGCCCGCGGCAGCGGGTGACCGTCGAGGTCGGCCTGCCACCCGGCGTCGGCACGGTCGGCCAGCACCAGCTGCCGGCCGGCGGAGCCGGCTGCCAGGTCGGTGTCGACGACCACCTGGCCGTCCGGTGCCTGCCCCGCCGGCAGCACCGGGACCGAGGTGAGCGTGACGCCCTTGGCGTCGGTGATCCGCACCCGGCTGGGGCGCACCCCGGCCACGACCGGCTCGACCCGCCAGAGCACCCCATGAGCGATCCCGCCCACCCGCACCAGACCGGGCGCGGCGTCCAGGGCCTGGGTGAGGGTGTCGTCGACCGGGGCGGTGAGCAGCACCGACCCGACCCCCAGCTGGGTCAGGGCGGAGCGGGGGTCGGCACCGGAGTCCGACAGTAGCCCGGCGATCACCGGCAGCACGACGGCACTGTCGGGGCCGCCGCGGGGCGCCGGTCGGGCGTCGGCCACCGTCGAGTCGGACCCCCACCAGGGGGCCACCGAGCGGGCCAGGTTCCAGCGCACCGTGCCCCCGCCGGCGGCCAGCACCAGGGTGCGGCTGCCGCTGGGACCCTCGACCTCGGCGACGGCCACCGGTGGCAGCACGTCGTCCCCGCGGCGGGCCACGAGGCCGAGGTGACCGTCCGCCGACTGCAGCCCCTGCCACGACGCCGCGACCAGGGCGCCGAGCGGGCCGGCCAGGCACACCAGGGCCAGACCCACCCCCACCAGTTGCCTCACGCCCCAGGCACGAGTGCCGAGTCGGCGCCGCACCGCCGGGGCGGCCACCACCGCTGCCGTGACCAGGCCCAGCCCGGCCACCGACAGACCCGGGCCGGGCCAGCTGCGCCCGGTCCCGACGACGCTGCGCTGGGCGACCACGGCGGTGGCGGTCCCGGCCAGCACGGCCAGCCAGGCGACCAGCCCGGCGAGGCCGCTGCGGCGGCGCCGGACCAGGGCCAGGAGCGCGACCAGCAGCACCGGCAGGACGAGCGCGGCGGCCAGCACGGCCGGGGGCCACCCGACGGGCCAGTCGGCGGCACCCGCCCGCCACGAGGACGGCATCCGGGCGGCCAGGGCGGCGGCGGGCCGGGCCAGCGTCTCCCAGCCGGCGGTGAGCGGCCAGGACCCCAGCCACGAGGGCGGCAGCGGGTCGACCCCGGCCCCGGTCCAGCCGGTGGCGGGGTCGGCCAGCAGCAGCAGCGGACGGCGAGCGACCGCCACCCACCACGGCAGCAGCAGCCCCGCCGGCACGAGGGCGGCGACCAGCGGCAGCAGCACCCGCCCCCGCGGGGGGCGCTCGAGAGCGGGGTCGCTGAGGGAGGGCGCCAGCACGGTGAGCACGATCAGCAGGACGGCGACGGCCACGGTCAACGAGGGGGCACCGGCGAGCACCACGGTGAGCGCCAGCCCGGCGCCCGCCGCGGCGGCCAGCGAGACCCGGGCGAGCGCCCGGCCCAGTGCCCATGCCGCCAACGGCAGCGCCACGTGCGCGAGAACCGCTGCCACCCGGCCGGTCTGGACGGCGGAGAGCAGCGGCGGCCAGGCCGCCCACATCAGGGCGGCCCACCCGCGCAGCAGCCACGAGCGGGTCAGCCCACCGGCGGCGGCCCACCCGGCGGCCGCGGCCAGGGCCGGGGCGAGCACCAGCAGCAGGACGACCAGCAGGGCCGGGTCACCGCCGAACGGGTACGACAGCAGGGCCAGCACCGAGACCACCGGGTCGGCGATCCCGGGATGCCCCAGACCGACCGGACGCCAGGCACTCTGGCCCAGCTGCCACAGCTCGGCGGCACTGCCCGGCGCCGGTGGCAGCAACGGACCGATCACGCTCGCCGGTCCGGACCTCACCAACGGCCAGGCCCCGACCACCCCGGCGGTCAGGGCCACCAGCACCACCGGCAGCGCGGCCACGAGGTCGGCGCCGCGGCCCCGTCGGGGGGCGGCAGCGGCCGGACCGACGGTCCGGACGACGACGTCGGGACCCGTCGGTGCGCTCCCCGTCGGCGCACTCCCCGCCGGTGCACTCCCCGTCGGTGCACTCCCGGTCGATACGTCGGGCGCCGGGTCCGACGGCACCACCCAGGCGGCGATCTCGTCACGGCGGCAACGGAGCACCTCGCGCACGCCTGGTCGCAGCGGGGCGAGCAGGCGCCGGGGACGCACCCTGGTCGCCCGCTGCCGCCACCGGGCCCGCACCAGGCGGTCCGGACGGGACAGCACCCCTGCCAGGGCCACCGCCTCGTCGGTGGCCCGGGCCGGTCGCTTCAGGACGAGCCAGCCGCAGACCCGCACCACCAGGGCCAGCACGCTCCAGAGCACGGCCGGGAGCACCATCGGCGCCGAGACCTCGCTCAGGCGCAGCACCAGGGCGTCGTGCCGGTCGTCCCGGTAGCGCCCACCCGGGCGTCGCGGCGCGCCACGGCGGGCCGGGCCGGTGGCCACGACGGCGTCCGGCACGACGATCACCCGATGGCCGGCCAGCCGGGCGCGGCGACACAGGTCGAGGGCGGACCGGGCGCCCGTCAGGCCGGGCAGCGGCCCCCGCAGCCGGCGCCAGAGGTCGCGGCGCACCAGCAGGCCGGGCTCGCTGACGGCGAGCACGTCGGTGCGGCGGTCCTGCTGCCCCTGGTCGACCTCACCACGTTCGACGCCGGTGACCAGGCCGCCGAGCCGGGTCGTGGTCAGCCCGACGTCGAGCAGTCGCTCACCGTCGTCCCAGGCCACCTGCTTGCAGCCGGCGACCGCCACCGACGGGGCGGTCTCGACGGCCGCCAGCAGGGCCCGTAGGGCTCCGGCTGCGGGAGCCGCATTGTCCGGCAGCAGCCACCACCACGCGGCGTCCCCGTCCTCGCCCAGCACCTGTTCGGCCGCCGCGACCGCTGCTCCCAGGTCGGCTCCGGGGCGGTGCACCACCACGGCGTCGGCACCCAGGGTGAGCAGCGCCCGGGCGGGCAGGTCGGGCACGGCCTGGCGGCCCACGTCGACCAGGATCACCCGGTCGGGCGGCCGACGCTGGGCCGCGAGCGCGGCGAGGCAGCGGGTGAGCAGGTCCGGACCCTCGCGGACCACGACGATCGCAGCGACCTCGACGCCGGTGGTCCCGGCCCCGTCGTCCAGGGTGACGGTCCGCCTCGTCGTCCGGGGCGCCGCGACCGGCCCGGCCGTCGCGGGAGCCGCCGGGGCCGGGAACGGCTCCGGAAGACTCACCGGGAGGGCGTCGAGGGTCATCGGCGCAGCGACCAGTGGGCCGTCAGACGGCTTGCTTCTTCACGCGGCGGCGCTCCCGCTCGGACAGTCCGCCCCAGATGCCGAACCGCTCGTCGTTGGACAGGGCGTACTCGAGGCACTCGACCCGGACGTCGCACGACAGGCAGACCCGCTTGGCCTCGCGGGTCGAGCCGCCCTTCTCGGGGAAGAAGGCCTCGGGGTCGGTCTGGGCACAAAGGGCACGTTCCTGCCAGGCCAGCTCGGGCGGGTAGGCGGCAGGCTCTTCAGCCCCGGCCCACTCCCCCGTGAATGCCGGCTCCGAGGCCACCTGCAGCACAACCGCCATCGGCTCGTGCACTTTGGCGCCCTCCTCAACCCATGGCCCCGACACCGGGAGCGCGTAACTCATGAAGCGGACTTCCTTCACTCTTAGTGCCCATATGGACACGGTCGGTAACCGCGTCGGCGTGACACTAGTGGAATTACACGCGTGTCGTACAGCGGGCGTCAAGCCGCTGGGTGGTACTCCCGCGAACGGTGGATATCCCCCTCACCTGAGCGTGACTGACTGACTCCAGAGTGTGGCGAAATGCGGCTTCGTGATGAGACTTTCGCCTCATCGGGCCTCGCGAAGATCACCCGTCGCCCCGCCGCGTGACCGTCGGCCGGACCGCTGTGGATCCCGATGAGGGCGTTTGTCCCGCCGTCCGACAGGATGCCGACTGACGCCGCGACGGGCTCGGCGTCGGCGGACCCGGAACACGGTCCGCGACGACAGGTCGAGACCGGGGCCGCCAACCGGTGGCCGGCCCGCAGCGAGACAGGGAAGGTGACCAGGTGCGGATCACGGTTCTGGCCGGAGGGATCGGCGGGGCTCGGTTCCTGCGAGGACTGCTGGCCGTCACCCCGCGCCCGGAGGTGACGGTGATCGGCAACACCGCCGACGACGTCACCCTGCACGGCCTGCGGGTCTGTCCCGACCTGGACACCGTCATGTACACCCTCGGTGGCGGCATCCACGAGGGGCAGGGCTGGGGCCGCCGGGACGAGACCTTCGGGGTGGCCGCCGAGCTGACCGCCTACGGCCAGCAGCCCACCTGGTTCACCCTGGGCGACCGCGACCTGGCCACCCACATCGTCAGGACCCGGCTGCTCGGCCAGGGGCTGACGCTGTCGCAGGTGACCGCGCGGCTGTGCGAGCGCTGGCAGCCCGGCGTCCGGCTGCTGCCCATGAGCGACGACCGGGTCGAGACCCACGTCGTCGTCGACGACCCCACCGGGGAGCCCGACACCACCGGCGCACCGGCACGCAAGGCGGTGCACTTCCAGGAGTGGTGGGTGCGGCTGCACGCCGCGGTGCCGGCCCGGCAGATCCTCGCGGTCGGCATCGAGTCGGCCACCCCGGCTCCGGGGGTGATCGAGGCGATCCGGGACGCCGACGTGGTGATCCTGCCGCCGAGCAACCCGGTGGTCTCGGTCGGCACCATCCTGGGGGTGCCCGGCGTCCGGCAGGCGCTGCGCGAGACGGCGGCACCGGTGGTCGGGGTCTCCCCCATCGTCGGCGGCGCCCCGGTGCGCGGCATGGCCGACGCCTGCCTGACCGCCATCGGCGTCGAGACCTCGGCGACAGCCGTGGCCGAGCTCTACGCCGACGTGATCGACGGCTGGCTGGTGGACGAGGCCGACGTCGCCACCGCCGCGCTGACCCTGGCGGGTCGGCGGGGCCCGCAGGCCCTGGCGGTCCGCGCCCGCCCGCTGCTGATGACCGACCTCGAGGCGACGGCGGCCATCGCCGCCGCGGCGATCGGCCTGGCCGGCGAGCTGACCGCCACCCACGCATGACCGGCTGCGTCGAGCTGGTGGGCCTGGGCGGCATCGGCGAGGTCGTCAGCGGCGACGACCTCGCGCAGCTGCTGGTCGAGGCCGTGGAGCACGCCGGGCGCCGGCTGCAGGACGGCGACATCGTCGTGGTCTCGAGCAAGGTCGTCGCCAAAGCCGAGGGCCGCCTGTCGGCCGCCGAGGACCGTGAGCGGCTGCTCGACGAGCAGACCGTCCGGGTGGTGGCCGAGCGGGTCACCCCGCGGGGCCGCACCCAGATCGTGCGCACCACCGGGGGGCTGGTGATGGCCGCCGCCGGGATCGACGCCTCCAACGTGCCGGCGGACACCGTGCTGGCCCTGCCCGCAGACCCCGACGCCTCGGCCCGCCGGCTGCGGCACCGGCTGGCCGACCTCACCGGCGCCACGGTGGGAGTGGTGGTCAGCGACACCATGGGGCGGGCCTGGCGCAACGGCCAGGTCGACGCCGCGGTCGGGGCCGCCGGGGTGCGGGTCGGCGACGACCTGACGGGCCGCCCCGACACCTCGGGCCGACCGATGGAGGTCACCTACCGGGCCCTGGCCGACGAGCTCGCCTCCGCGGCCGACCTGGTCAAGGGCAAGGTGGACGGCGTCCCGGCGGCCCTGGTCCGAGGACTGCCCGACCTGGTGCTGCCCGCCGGGTCGGACGGCGACCCGGGCGCCGCCCCGCTGCAGCGCCCGGCCGAGCAGGACTGGTTCCGGTGGGGGCACGCCGAGGCCGTGCGGGCCGCGCTCGGCATCATGCCCGGCTCCCCCGACGTCGCGGTGCAGCCGGTCGCCAGCCAGTCCTTGGTGGAGCGCCTGCGCCGGGCCGTGGCGGTGGCCATGAACTCCCCGGCCTGGCCGGTGCGCGAGGACGGGCCCCAGCCCTGGGCCCATGCGGCGATCGCCGACGAGGCCGACCTGGCCGAGGCGGTGACCGCCGACGGCGGCGAGCCGAGCGTCCAGCACCCCGACGAGGCGGCCATGGTGGTCTTCATGCTGCACGAGGACGCCGGTCCTCACGAGGTGGCCGCGCTCGGCGCGCTGGCGCAGCGGGCGATGGCCGCCGCCTGGGCCGAGGACCTCGAGGCGGCCATGGTCGCCCGCTACTACGTGCCGCCCACCTCGATCGGCATCCGAGTGGTCGACCGCCCCCGAACTGACCGTCCCGTTCGCTCCGTCCGGGTTGCTCCGTCCGGGTTGCTCCGTCCGGGTTGCTCCGTCCGGGTTGCTCCGTCCGGTTGCTCCGTCGGGGTGCTCCCATGCGGGCTGCTCCGTCGGGGTGCTCCCTTGCGGGCTGCTCCTTCCGGGCGAGGCCCCGGGTGATCACCGGCGGGCACCGGGGGCCGCTGCCTACCGTCGCTGAGATCAATGACTCTCGGTGACCAAGGGGTGGCTGACCATGAAGGTGTTCCGTTCTGCAATCGCGACCGGCCTGCTGGCCGTGCTGGCGGGGGTGGCCGTCGGCCCGAACGCCCAGGCCGCCGACACCAGCGCCGCTCGGACGACGGGCACCATCGCGACCACGGTCGCGGCCGCCCAGGCCCTGACCGCCACCCCGCTGATCCTGTCGGTCCCCAGCACCGTGGTGACGAACCACGCCCTGCGGATCACGGTCTACAGCCGGGCGAAGGCCCCGGTCACGGTGTACCTGCTGCAGTTCTACGGCCCGGCGTCCCGCTACACCGGTGTCACGGACGCGGTGGGCCGCTTCACCATGACCGCGCCCGCCCGCTACAGCGGCCACGTGTCGGCGGTGGTTGCCGCCGACGCCACCCACGCTGCGGCATCCACGACTGTCAGCTACCGGGCGAGTGCCCTGGTCGCGGTGACCATGACGGGCTACTACAGGAGCTCCGCCGGTGTCCTCTACTACCGCCCGACCACCACCAAGTCGGCGACCATGGTGGTGCAGACGACTCCGCAGCGCCCGTTCCACGTGGTCGCGCGGCTGCAGTACCACGACGCCAAGGGGTGGCACTACACCGGAACGGCTGCCACCTTCCTCACCACCACCAGCGGGACCCTGGCGTTGTTCACCCGCGGGTTGTCCGTCGGTCGGCTGTACCGGGCGGTCGTCTCCACGGTCGCGGACGGCGCCAACAGCAGCTCGCCGCTGGTGACCGGCACGCCGTTCATGTTCAAGTAGCAGGGATGACGCCCCGTTGAGCCACCTGACGGCGAACCACACCGGTCAGCGGCTCAGCGGGGCACCTGCGGCAGGTGGGTGGGCAGCGTCATGCGAGGCGCCCGACGCGGCCGCCCGGCGCCGGCGAGCTCGAGCAGCCGCTGCACCCGGTAGCGGTGACCGCGGTAGGGCTCGACGAGCAGGGCGCAGCCGGCGTCGTCCATCACCTGGCCCGACAGGGCCCACGAGACGTTGCGGGCCACGTGGAAGTCGCTCCACGAGAAGGCGTCCGCGTCACCGTGGGCCCGTTGCCGGATCTCGGCGGCGGTCCACACCCCCACCCCCGGGACGACGCGCAGGGCCGCCGCCGCGGCCTCGCCGTCCAGCTCGACGGTCTGCTCGAGACGGCCGGCGACCTTGGCGGCCGCCAGCACCACCCGGCGCCGGGCCAGCTCGACCCCGACCCGCAGCCACTCCCAGGACGGGATGGCGGCCCAGTCGGCCGGGGCCGGCGGCACCCGCATGCCGCAGGCGGCGGTGCCCTCGTCGCCGGCCGGGCCCGGCGCCACGTCGCCGAAGCGGTGGACCAGGCCGCGCCAGGCGTCGTGCGCCTCACCGCCGGTCACGCGCTGCTCCAGGGCTGCCGCCGCCAACGCCTCGAAGACGGCGCGGGTGCGGGGCACCCGCCAGCCCGGGCGGGCCCGCCAGGCGTTGACCAGCACCGGATGCTGCGGCAGCGGACTGAAGGTGCTCGGGTCGTCCCGCCCGCCCAGCAGCTCGGGCACCCCGTCGAGCGCCCAGTCGGCGCCCTCGCCCCAGGCGTGCGCGTCCACCAGCCCCTGACCGGGGTGGGCCTGCAGCCGCAGCAGCACCGGGCCCTGCGGGGTGCGGGTGGCCCGCCAGAGCACGCCGTCCGGCTGCCGCCGGTAGCAGGGGTCGCCGCCACCGCGACGCAGTGCCGACAACGTGGCACCGACCGCGACCTCGTGACCGGGTCGCCACTGGCGGTGCGCCGGACCGGTGGGTCCGCCGGCGCCGCCGGGCTCGCTCACGGTGATCAGGCCTCGGTGACGGCCGCGGCCGCGTGGCGACGGCCCAGGCCGTACCCCGCGGCGGCGGCGGCCAGGTCGGCCACGGTGAACAGCACCCGGGACAGCAGCACCACGACGACCACGGCGCCGCCGTCCAGCATCGGGGCCAGCACCGCCGCCAGCGCCACCTCACGGGCCCCGGCACCGGCCGGGGCGATCACCACCACCAGGCCCACCGCCCAGGCCAGTGCGTAGCCGGCGATCGCGAGAGCCAGGGTGTGCCAGCCCTTCTCGGCGCCGAGCGAGACCGACAGCAGCCACACCTGCAGGCCGGCGGCCGTCCACGAGACGACCGCCCAGGCGAAGGCGAGGGCAATGCCCCGAGCGGTGGGACGCCGTTCCAGCGGTTCACCGCCGATCGCGCCGATCAACCGGTCGAGCGAGGGACCCAGCAACCGCGGGTGCAGCAGCGCCAGCAGCGGCACCACCAGCAGCAGGGTCCAGCCGTAGCCGTTCTCGGCCACGCTGGGCACGAACGGCAGGGCGGCCAGCACCACCACCAGTCCGCTGGCCGCCGACAGCAGCAGCAGCACCAACGTCGCGGCCGCCGTCCGCCGGCGGGGCACCCCGTGGTCACGGGCCAGCTCGGCCTGCACCACCATGGGCCACAGACTGCCGGGCAGGTACTTGCCCACCTGCCCGACGAAGAAGACCCGGGCTGCGACCGGCAACGGCAACCGCGACCCCAGGTCGGTCAGCAGCGCCCGCCAGGCCATGCCCACCAGAGCCAGGTTGAGCACCGTGACCAGCAGCGCCGCCAGCAGCCAGCGCACGTCGAGCCGGTGCACGGCAGCCACGACCGCCTGCCAGCGCACCGCCACCGCCCAGGCCGCCAGCGAGACCGCCACCACGGCGAAACCCCACCGCACCGGCCTGGTCGAGGCCAGCCGCAGCAGGCGTCGCAGCACGTCAACCACGGCCCGCCCCCTCGGTGCCGACCTCGGCCGCCCCGGCTGCATCCCCTGCGGCCAGGCCGGTCAGGGCCTGCAGGTACTCGGCCCAGGGCCCCTCGAGGTCGACCTCGGGCACCCCTGCCCGCAGGGCGTCGAGCACGCCCGGCTCGACCAGCCGCCGCAGCGCGGCGACCACGGCGGCCACGTCGTCCGGCGGCACCAGCAGGCCGTCGACGCCGTCGCGCACCTGCTCGCCGAAGGTGCCGACCCGGGTGGCCAGCACGGGCAGGCCGTGGGCGTGCGCCAGAGTCACGTTCTGCGAGGCGGTCGCGTGCCGGTAGGTGAGGGTCAGCACGTCGGCGTGCGCCAGCAGGTCGGGCAGCTCGTCGCCGGGCACGAAGCCCTCCCGCAGCCGGACCCGACCGGCCAGCCGGGCATCGGCCGCGGCGGCGCGGACCCGCTCCCCGGCCTCACCCCACAGCTCGCCGGCGACGGTGACCTCCACCTCGGGCACGAACGCCGCCGCCTGCAGCAGCAGGTCGACGCCCTTGTAGTCCCGCACGATCCCCCAGGCCAGCAGCCGAACCCGGTCGGTCCCGGCGAGATGCTCGGCCGCCTCGACGGTGGGGCCGGTGGGCAGGTGCGGCGGCAGGGTGGCGACGACGACGTCGGCGGCACCGGCCTCGTGGGCCTGCGCGGCCAGGAACGGCGAGTGCACCAGCACGGTGTCGGCGGCGCCGAACAGCAGCCGGGTCAGCTGGGCCGAGCCGGCATGGGTCTCGTGCGGCACCACGTTGTGGGCCAGCACCACCACCCTCGGGCCGTCGACCACCGACCCGTCCCGGGCCCGGCCCTTGGCGGCCCGGGCGACGGTCCACAACGACGGCGCCTGGGCCGGGACCACGCTGACCAGGACGACGAGGTCATAGCTGCGCAGCCGGCGCCCGGTGCGCCACCAGGTGCCCGGGTCGTCCCAGCGCAGCACCGAGACGGTGCGCTCGAAGGCGGGCACCCCCGGGTCCGCCGGGGCCGCTGCGGTGCCGCCCGGGTAGAGCCGGGCGGGGTACATGCGGTGCCAGCCGACCAGCACCACCTCGTGCCCGGCCTCGGCCAGCCGCCGGGCCAGCGACGTGGTGTGGGCCACCACCCCGCCCTTGGCCGGGTAGGTGGGTCCGACCACCGCGATCCGCACGCCCGGGCTCAGACCTGGTCGGACCGGGTCGGTTGCGGCGAGCCTGCGAGATGGGTGCTGACGTCCGGGACGCCGTCCGGCCGCGAGCGCACCACCAGGTCGGCCAGCAGCCCCATCGAGGCGATGATCAGGCCGGTCAGCACCACCAGCACGGTGTTGGCGGGGAAGTAGAACGGGTGCCGCACCATGTCGACGACGGCCTTGGTCAGCCCGATCGCCAGCAGCCACAATGCCGGCGGCATCAGCACCTTCAGCGGGTCGAAGTACATGACCATGCGCAGCACCTGCAGGATGTAGCGGTAGGCGTCGCGCACGAAGTGGAACTTGCTCGTGCCGGCGCGCTTGGCGTACTCGATCGGGACGTAGCGCACGTCGTGCTGGTTCGACAGGAACGCCAGGGTGATGGTGGTGACGCACGAGAACCCGGCCGGCAGCAGTCGCAGGTAGGGCAGCGACACCGAGCGCCGGAACGCCCGCAGCCCCGAGTTGAGGTCGGGGATACGCTGGTTGCTCAGCCGCTCGGCGATCTTGCGGATGAACCACTTTGCCGGCAGCCGCAGCCACTTGTGGCTGCCCTCCTCGCTGGTGCGGGCGCCGACGACCTGGTCGTAGCTGGGGTCCTCGAGCAGCAACTGCACCAGCTCGGGGATCCGCTCGTTGGGGTAGGACATGTCGGCGTCGGTCCACACCACGATCTCGCCGCGGGCCAGCTGGGTGCCGATCCGCCGTACCGTCCCCGAACCGCCGTTGCGCCGGAAGGCGTGCACCTGGACGTGCGGCATCCGCGGCGCCGCCGCCAGGATCGCGGCGAGGGTGCCGTCGGTGCTGGCGTCGTCGATCGCCAGCACCTCGTAGCTCAGCCCTGAGGCGTCGAGGGCGGCCGTGATCCGCTCGAGCTCGGCGACCACGTGGTCCTGCTCGTTGAAGCACGGCAGCACCACGGTGACCACCACCGGTGTCGCTTCCTGGGTGACATCCATCGCGAGCAGCAGGCTACCCGCCGACCGGCACCGCCTGGGTCCAGACGTCGACGACCAGCCGGGCACCGGCGCGCGGCGGGCGGGTCAGCCGCTGGGCGTCCTCGACGGTCTCGAGCCGGACGGCGCGCCGGGCCGGCTCCGCCGTGGGTACCGCGGCCGAGGCGACCCGCAGCACCTGCTCGGCGGTGACGTCGCTCTCCTGGGCCGTCAGCAGCACGAGCCGGCGGCCGGCCCGGGCGGCCAGGGCGGCGAGGGCGGCCACGGCAGCCGGTCGACCGGACGCCGGGGCCCGCAGTGCGGCGGCGGGGCGGTCGCAGCCCCCGCGGACCACCTGGACCCACTCGTTCACCGACCGCTGGGCGTGCCCGTCGACGGTCCCCTCGACGGCGACCACCACGTCACCGGGGGCCAACGCGGCGCACACCTGGGCCACCGCCGCCGGCTCCCCGGCCTCGGTACGGGTGGTCAGGAACGGCCAGGTGCCGATCCCGACCGGGACGGCGAGGGCCGCCACCCCCAGCGCGGCCGCCAGGACGCCCGTCGTCCGAGCGCGACGGGCGCCGACGGGGTCGTGGTCGTGTTCGAGGTCGGGGTCGTGGTCGCGCCCGCGCAGCCACCCGACCCCGCGGGCGACGGCCAGGACGGCGGCCAGGACGACGAGGGGCAGCACCATGGGCACCAGTCGGCGGTCGGCCCAGGGGTGGTCCGGGGTGATCCCGGGCCGTTGCAGCACCAGCACCGTGCTCGCCAGCCCCACGGCGGCCGGTACCAGCCACCAGGGGCCCGACTCGTCGTCGTCCCCGCCGTCCCGATCGGCCACCGCTCCCGACCCACGCCACCAGCGCAGGGCACCCACGGCGAGGACGACGACCGTCGCCCAGCCCAGCGCCACGGCCGGCCAGCCCAGCCACCAGGCGACCCAGTCCAGGCTGTGCTCGGCGTAGGTGCGGCCGCCGTCCACGGTCAGCTGCTGGCCGGCCTGCAGGGTCGCGACGAACCTGGCCCCCGGGTCGTCGGGGTCCTGGCGCACGGTCTGCCACAGCGGCCGGGTCACCAGGCCCAGGCCCAGACCCGCCGTGAGGGCGACCACCACCAGGTCGGTGCGGTCCAGGCGTCGGGGACGGGCGGGGGCCGGGGTCTGGGCCTGGGCACGGGGGGCACTGCCGGGCGGGCGAATCCGGTGGCGCAGCAACGGGACTGCCACCACGGCGACGACGCAGACGGCGACCGTCGCGGCCAGCAGCGGCGTCAGCGATCCCGAGACGGTCGCGAGGTAGGGCCGCGCCATCACCACCCACACGGCGGCACTGACCCCGGCGCCGGCCAGTGCGCCGCCGGCCATCGGCACCGCCCCCGGGTGGCGGCGCAGCGCCAGCACGGCAGCCACCGCCACCACCACGGCGACCTCGCGCAGGGCGTCGACCCGCACCAGCCCGGCCAGCCCCAGCACCCATCCGCCGAGCAGCCAGCGCCGACGCCCCACCAGGATCGCCGCGGTCAGCAGCACCAGCAGGGCGGCCGGCTCCGACATCGTGGTCCGGCTCGCGTGCACGAGCGGGTAGCAGAACCCGAGCAGGGCGACCGCCACCGGCGTCCAGGCGGCCCCGACCGCGCGCCGGGCCAAGGCGGCGAACGCCAGCAACGCGCCGGCCACCAGCAGCGCCGGCACCACCTGCACCCCGGCCCAGGGCGAACCGACCAGGTTGCCGGACCACCAGCCCAGGCTGAGCACCGCCGGGGTCCCGACCAGGAACTGCGGCACCACGACGACGTCGCCGCCGGGCAGCGGCCCGGGTCCCACCTGGTAGAACGCCGGCACGTCGAAGCCGAAGCCCGGCACCGCCAGGGCGGCGGAGCCGCCGAACGCTGCCAGGTCAGGATCGATCGGCAGCCCGCCGCGGGTGGCGATCCACTGGGTGTACTGGGCGTAGGAGCCCCCGTCCCGACGGACGACGACGTGCTCAGCATGGGTGGCGACGGTCCAGACCAGCTGGCCGAGCACCACGGCCACGGTGGCCAGGGCCGCCGGTCGCGGCCATCGGGGCGACGGCAGGTCGCGCACCAGTCCCATCGACACGGCGAGCAGGACGAGCAGCACCGGCAGGGCGACCACCGGGCGCCACAGATGCAGCGGCACCAGGACGGCGCCGGCGACGGCGGTGCCGGTGACGGCCAGCCCCGCAACCACCGGGACCCGGCCCAGGACCGCGTCGAGCACCTCGTCCACGTCCGTCACAGTAGGGCCTGGCAGGCGGCGGCCGACCGCATCCGGTGGCCGGGGCGTAGGCCCAGCCGGACGCGTGCTCCGCGCCTGAACGAACGCCCCTAGGGTGGCGGACGTGACCCGCGAGCCGCACGCCGCCCTCGTCGTCCGGGACCTCGGTGGACTGATGCGCCTGCTGCGCGAGAGCGAGCCCGGCCGACCCCGACTGACCTGGTACGGGGCCGACGGCGAACGGGTGGAGCTGTCGGGCCGGGTGCTTGACAACTGGGTGGCCAAGACCGCCAACCTGCTGGTCGACGAGCTCGACGTCGGACCGGGCAGCCGGGTGCTGCTGCACCTGCCGCTGCACTGGCGCACCGCCACCTGGCTGCTGGCCACCTGGTGGGTCGGGGCCACGGCCCTCGTCCCCGACACCTCGGACGAGCCGCTCCGGCCGACCGACGTCGAACGGGCCGCCGGCGGCGACGTCGACGTCGTCGTCAGCGACCGGCCGCACCTGCTGGGTGCGCTCGTCGCCGCAGGGGTCCCGTTGGTCGCCCAGCCGCTGCCGGCCCTGTCCCGAGGCTGGGACGGCGAGCTGCCGCCGGGCGCCCTCGACGCCACCACCGTGGTCCGTGGGCAGGGCGACGTGTTCGTGCCCTCGACCGATCCGGACGACGGCGCGCTGTTCGCGGCCGCCGCGCAGACCCTGTCGGCCACGACCTGGCCGCCGCGACCGCGGGTGCTGATCAGCACTGCGGCGCAGGCGGATCTCCGCCCGAGCGAGGCGCCGGGGCAGTGGCTGCTGGCCCCGTTGGCCGCCGACGGGTCGCTGGTCGTCGTCGCCTCGGCGCCGGGGTCGGCCGGCTACGAGTCGGCGGCCGCGCAGGAGGGGGTCACCGCTCGCCGGTGAGCCGCCACAGGTCGGCCAGGGCGGCACCGTCCCGGATCGTGCCGTCGCTGGTGAACACCTCGACCGCGAGCACGCCGGAGTCCGTGAGCTCGACCTCCCACCGTTGCCCCGGGACGGCGACGACCACGACCTGCAGGGCGCTGCCCAGGGGACGCGCGAGGGTGTAGGCGATCGAGCGGCGGTCGAGCTCGCCCAGGAGGCCCGTCAGCACGCCCCCCGGCGTGGCCGGGTCGCGGCCTGCCGGATCGGGCAGGGCCGCCGCCGGACCGGGCGGCGAACCGGTGCTCGGTGCGGGCGCGCCCCCGAGTCCGACGGCCGTCAGCAGCCCGCCGGCCACGATCGCGGCCAGCTCGTCGGCGACCTGCAGTCCCGCCCGGCCCAGCAGCTGCCAGTCGCAGTCGCCGCTCTCGCCGTCCGGCAGGGCCTCGGTGGCACGCTCGACCGCGTCGGCCAGCACGTCGGCGGCCTCGCCCAGCCGCACCTCGGCGTCCCGCAGCTCGGTGGCCGCCAACCCGTAGGCGGTCCAGGCGGCCGGGTAGGGGAAGGCCGTCCGCGCCCAGGCAGCGGCCTGGACCGCACGCGCCGCCGAGGCCTGTGCTGCCGAGATCGCGACCGCGTAGCGCTCGAAGGCCGTGGCGAGGCTGTCGAGGATGTCGGCCTGCGCGAGCCAGAACACCCGCTGCGCCTGCAGTTGCTGCCGCTCCAGGCGGTCGCCCAGCGGGCGAAGTCCCTGATCGGCCAGGGCCCGTACCCGGCGGGCGACCTCGATCACCTGGCCGGCGTCGCCCCGGATCAGGGCACGGGGGTCGGACTCGGTGAGCAGCACCACCATCGGCCCTCAGGCCGGCGACGAGCCGGCGGCGGACTCGTCGCCCTGGTCCGGCAGACCACCGGTCGCCCGCGGGCCGGCGGTCGCCTGCAGGCCAGCGGTCGCCCGCGGGCCGGCGGTCGCCTGCAGGCCAGCGGTCATGGCCCGGGAGGCCGGCTGCCAGCGGTCCAGCCAGATCGCCACGGCCTCGACCAGGCGGGTCTGGTCACCGAGCACGACCGGGTCGCAGCGCAGCGCGGTCACGGCGCCGGTGAACTCCGCGACCAGGTCGTGGTCGGTCACCGGCCCGCTCGCGCCCGACGGCTGAGCCGCTCGCGCGGTCAGGGGCTGGTGGGACGCCGACATGTGGCTCCAGGCTCCAGGCTCGACAGGGACAGGCCGTCTCCAGGGGACCATCGCGGCCGGGCGTGGACCACGGTCGAACCGCCGCTGGTTGCGGTCAGAACTACCGTGGTCAGCCGATGGCGGCGGTGAGGTCGACGGACACGTCCTGCGTCATGGCGACGCCGTCGCCCGCCATGCTCACCCGCAGCCCGGACCGGATCGACCGCAGCCAGGCGGCGTTGCCCGCCTCGAGCGCGGCCGAGCCGTTGAGCAGCACGACCCGACCCTGCTCGGCGGCCAGCACCCCCCACGGGTTGCCTGAGCCGGTGCCCAGCACGGTCACGTCGCGGGAGGCCGCGACGTACCGCCAGCCCGCTGCCAGGGCTCGGGCCGCGCCCACCTCGTCCTGGCCCTGGATCGACCACTGGCTGATGCGCAGGGTGCGCAGGGCAGCGCCGGCTCGGGCCGGCAGGTCACCGGAACGGGTCACCACCGCTGCCGAACGGATCCCCAGGGTGGTGAGCACCCGCGAGGTGGCCGGGGTCAGCCCCTGTGGGGCGAGGTACAGCAGCGGACGCCCCGCCGAGGCCGCAGCAGCGGCGGCCGCCGCCTGCAGGGACGGCGCGAGGTCGCCGCGAGTCAGCACCACGGCGTGCTGCGGCGCTCCCATGGCAGTGGCGATGGCGGCGGCCGTCGCGTAGCGGTCGGCGCCCTTGAGGCGCACCGTGGTGATGCCGCGCGCCTTCAGCTGGTTCTCGACGGCGAGCGGAACCCCACCGATCACCCAGGCCCTGGTGACGCCGCGAGCGGCGAGGTCGTTGGAGACGACGGCCGGCAGGGTGCTGCCCGTGACCAGCAGCGGCGCCTGCTTGGCCCGGGCCAGGGGCGCCGCCGCCAGGGCGTCGGTGCCCTGCGCCGAGACCAGCACCACCGAGCGGGCGGAGGGGTAGAGCGCCTGACCGGCGGCCACCGACGCGGTGGCCGGGTCGGCGACCGGCAGCCGGGTGACCCGGCACGGCGAGCTCGGCGAGCTCGGGGTGGGCATTACCTCGACCACCCGCACCCAGGCCAGCGAACCGACCGGCGAACGGGTCGCGACGGCCACCCGGTACAGGCCCGGGGCCAGCGGCGCCGACCCGGTCGAGCCGGGCCAGGCGGCGGCGAAGCGGCCGTCGGTACGACCTTCGGCGTGCCAGGTGACCGCCGTCCCGCACCAGCCGCTGACGTCCACGGTCCAGGTCTGGGTGGTACCGGTCACCGCCGTGAAGGTGGTGCCCCCCGGCCATCGCGAGGCACCCGGGCTGACCCGGGCCCCGGTCAGTGCCGGCACCATCCGCCGGGCGATCTCGACCCGGACGCCGGGCAGCACGGGGTACAGCGCGTTGCCCGGGCAGTCGGTGAGGTCGGCGTTGCGGTGCCCGGCGACGGTCGGCAGCCGAACCCTGGTGCCCTGCGGATAGGCGGTGTAGCTGCCACCCGCCGAGACCATCACCGAGGTACCGGTGGGGTCGATGCCGTACTGCGCGGCCTGCCAGGCCAGCACGTTCGTCAGACCGGCCACCAGGGCCGCCGGCGGCGAGACGTTCTGGTAGGTGCCCAGCGACGCGAAGCCCAGGCTGTTGACGTTGAAGCCGCCCGCGTGGGCGCCCACCACCGGCTGGGTCAGGCTGCCGCGGCGGCCCTCGAAGGCCCGGCCGTAGCGGTCGACCAGGAAGTTGTAGCCGATGTCGTTCCAGCCACGGACCTTGGTGTGGAACACGTAGACCGAGCGCACCTGGGCGTAGGCCTCGGCCCAGCCGTAGGAGTTGGTGGTGTCGGTGTGGTGCACGAACAGCACCTGCACCGTGCTGCTGATCTCGGGGGCGGCCTTGACCAGGCTCTCGTCGGCGCCCCACTGCGCCCGGGTCACGATCGTCGGGGCGCGGGTGGCGGCCGTGGCACTGTCGGGCGCCGCCACCGGCGCGTCGGCGCCGGAGCGTCCGCCGTCCACCAGCTGCAGCTTCAGGCCGGTCGGCGCGGTGCCGGTGCGGGTGTCGACCCGCACCTGGACGCCGTCCGCGCCGCCGGTGAGCAGCGGCGCCGAGGCGTGGGTGGCATGGGCGGCCTGCTGCGTGGTGGCGGAGCGTCGCCCCTCCGCCGAGGGGCCGTCGGGCCCGTCGGCCTCGGCCTCCAGCGCCTGCCACGCCGTCCAGCTGCCGTGTTCGCGGACCCGCACCTGGATCGTGGTGCCGGCCGGGGTGGTGCCGTCCCAGGTGAGCGCGACCAGGTCGAAGCGGGTGGTCGAGCGCTGCGGGGTGAGCACCACCGGGTCGACCGGCGGGGCGAGCGGCACGGCTCCCGCCGGCGACGGTCGAGCCGCCGCGCCGGCGAACCGGGCGCTGGACGGCGGGACGGGTGTCGGCAGCGACGTCGCGCCGTCCCGGCGCAGCGCGAGGGGGTCGACACCCGCCAGCGGCAGGCTCACGGTGGTGCCGGCGACCGGGTGCGCGGCCGGCGCGGGGCCGGCGAGCGGAGGCATCACGACCAACAGCGGTACTGCGGTGACCAGGGTGAGTGCGGCGACCGAGGGGGGAAGGTGTCGTCGTCTCACGGCGTCAGTCCGTTGCCGGTGGCGGATGCGGTGGGGACGTCGGCGGACCGGCTGGCATGGAGGGCTCCTCGCGGTTCGACCCGCGGCTGTGCTCGCGGCAGGGCAGACAACGCCTCAGCCCACCTCACGGGCATGTGCCCCGCAAGCAGCCACACCGGCCACGGTAGATTTCGCAGAGAATTCGCAGCATCGCCAGGACATTTCGCAACTGGCCGTGACCGACAGTGCACGAGGAGGCTTCATGGACAAGGTCGTCGCCGATGCTGCTGCCGCGGTGGCCGACGTCACCGACGGCGCCGGTCTGGCTGTGGGTGGTTTCGGACTGTGCGGCATCCCGAGCGTGCTGATCCAGGCGGTGCTGGCGCGGGGCGCTGGCGACCTGGAGGTGTTCTCGAACAACTGCGGGGTCGACGGGTGGGGTCTGGGGCTGCTGCTGGAAGCGCACCGGGTCCGCCGGGTGGTGGCCTCCTACGTCGGGGAGAACAAGGAGTTCGCACGGCAGTACCTGGCCGGTGAGCTCGAGGTCGAGCTGACCCCGCAGGGCACGCTGGCGGAGCGGCTGCGGGCCGGGGGCAGCGGGATCCCCGCGTTCTACACCGCGACCGGGGTGGGTACCCAGGTCGCGGACGGCGGGCTGCCGTGGCGCTACCACAGCGACGGGTCGGTGGCGCTGGCCAGCCCGGCGAAGGCGACGTCCCGGTTCGAGGTGGACGGCGTGGAGCGCACCTTCGTGCTGGAGCGGGCGATCCGGGCCGACTTCGCGCTGGTGCGGGCCTGGAAGGGTGACCGGCACGGCAACCTGGTGTTCCGGCAGGCGGCTCGCAACTTCAACCCGCTGGCGGCGATGAGCGGCAGGGTGACGATCGCCGAGGTCGAGCACCTGGTCGAGCCGGGCGAGCTGGATCCGGACGGGGTGCACCTTCCGGGGGTGTACGTCCAGCGGGTGGTCGCGTTGACGCCGGAGCAGGCGGCGGACAAGCGGATCGAGAAGCGGACGGTGCGCTCGTGAGCGAGCCGGTGGCGAAGGTGGTGCGGTCGTGACCCTGACCCGTGAGCAGATGGCGGCCCGGGCGGCGGCCGAGCTGAAGGACGGCGACTACGTCAACCTCGGGATCGGGCTGCCCACCCTGGTGCCCAACGCGGTGCCGGACGGCGTCGAGCTGGTGCTGCAGTCCGAGAACGGCATGCTCGGCTTCGGCCCCTACCCCGAGGCCGGGCAGGAGGACGCCGACCTGATCAACGCCGGCAAGGAGACCGTGACGCTGCGTCCCGGGGCCTCGTTCTTCGACTCGGCCACCTCGTTCGGCATGATCCGGGGCGGCAAGATCGACGCCGCGATCCTGGGCGCGATGCAGGTCTCGGCCCGGGGCGACATCGCCAACTGGATGATCCCCGGCAAGATGGTCAAGGGCATGGGCGGGGCCATGGACCTGGTGCACGGGGCGCGGCGGGTGATCGTGCTGATGGAGCACGTCGCCAAGGACGGCAGCCACAAGGTGGTCGCGGAGTGCACGCTGCCACTGACCGGCCAGGGCGTCGTCGACCGCATCATCAGCGACCTCGCCGTCATCGATGTCTCCCCGCACGGGCTGCTGCTGCGCGAGCTCGCGCCCGGGGTCAGCGTCGAGCAGATCCGCGCCGCCACCGGCGCCCCGCTGCGGGTGCCGGACGGCGACATCCCGGTGATCGCGGTCGACTAGGCGTGCCTTGTCGGCCAGGCGTGTGGCAGCGACCTCGCACCGTCGCCACGCGGCAGATCCGCCTCCCGAGCCCGTTGGGCCAGCACGTAGGCCGCGATGGCGGCCAGTCCCGACCAGACGTCGTCCCATGAGGTCGTCCAGCCCCAGGTGAGCTCACGGGACTGGAGCGGCTGCAGCCCGGATCGGCGAACCAGGGACGTCAGGCCGCCGACCGTGCGCTCGAGGTCCACCTCGGCCGGCCGCTGACGCTTGGGCTCGGGCAGCCCCGCAACGCGGAACGCTTCCTCGATCAGCGCGATGTGGGTCGTGCGCTCACTGACCCATGCGGTCAGAGCGACCACGCCGCCTGGGCGGACCACCCGGGCCAGTTCCTGAGCAGCGGCACGAGGGTCGGCCACGTTGTTGATGACGAAGTTGGCAACGACGGCGTCGAAGCCGGCGTTCCGCAGACCTGACTGCGGCAGCGCCGACCGGACCCATCCGATCGGCAGCCCGTGACACTCGTCCCGGCCCACACGCAGCATCTGCGCGTCCGCGTCGACGGCGACCACTGACCACCCGCGCCGCGCCGCCTCCCGAGACACGTTCCCGGTTCCGCAGCCGGCGTCCAGCAGCTGGCCCGACGTCGCCGATCCGATGTCGGCCAGAACGGTTTCCACTGTGCCGGCACACAGTCGAGCCCATGATCGTTGGTACGCCTGGGCGGCCCCAGGCCACTGCTGAGGACTCGTCACACCAGCGAGACTAGCCGCCCGACGGATCCGACGGTGCGAACAGCTGCGGCGACGGGGCGAGCGGCTGCCGCGACGGTGCGAGCGGCTGCGGCGATGCTGCCCCGGGACGCGACACGGTCGTTGTTCCGTCCCCAAGTCAGTCTGATCGCATTGTCGCGCAGCGTGTTTGGTCGAACACCGTCTTCGGGAGACTGTCGGTGGTGGCTTGTAGGTTGTGGGTGTGGGACACGACCAGCAGCCAGGGCCCGGCGGGTGCGCCGATGGTTCGGGTTGGGGTGGTGGGGTTCCTGAGCTGGTGGTCGCGGTGCAGGCTCTGGGTGCGGCGGCGGCGGTGGCCTCGGGTGCCTCGATGGTGACGTTGTCGGCGACCGAGCAGCGTGAGCTGATGGCGGCGATGGTGGCGGCGCGGACGGCGACCGAGGCGGCGTACCTGCATGTGTTGTCCCAGTTCGACCGTAGCCCGGGGGTGGTGCCGGGGGTGAGCCGGCGGACGGGGTTCGCGTTCTTGACCCAGAAGCTGAACCACGCCGCGGGGGTGGCTGCTTCGGATGTGGCCGCGGCCCGTCAGCTCGACCCGGCCGGTGCCGGGTACGACGCGGCCCTGCTCGCCGAGACCGACCCGGCCGCCACTGCCGAGGCGGGTGATGCTGATGGCGCGGGTGACCCCGACCGAGCTGCCACGGCTGACCCGGACGGGGTCAGCGCCGCGGCCGGTGACATCACCGGCGCTGCCGGGTCGCAGGGCAGCGCTTTCGGTGCCGGCGCCACCGCCGGCGCCGGCGCCGCCGCCGGGTCCGGTGCCGGTGCGGGTGCCGGCCCGCCGGTCTGGGTGGTGGGGTGGCGGGGCTGCCGCGGTTGGGGGCGGCGTTGGCGGCCGGGCTGGTGACCCGGGCCCATGTCGATGTCGCGGTCCGGTGCCTGGCCCGGGTCCCGGAACACCTCGCCAACCGGGTCGACGCCCGGGGAGTGTCGGGGCGGGTGAAGATCGACGTGTTCTTGACGCGGACGTCACGGCGGCATTCCCCCACGACCACCGACCGGATCGCGAAAGAGCTGCTGGCCGCGTTGGACCCCGACGGCCAGGACTCCTTCGACCCCCTCGCCTACCAGCGGCGGACCCTGTCCCTGGTCACCGACTCCACCGGCATGACCAGCCTGCGGGGCCTGCTCGACCCCGCCTCCGCCGCCGTCCTGCGCGCCGCCCTGGCCCACTACCGGTCCCTGACCGCCCACCACCCCGACCCCACCACCGACACCACCGACACACCGACAGCGACACACCGGCAGCGACGGCAGCGACGGCAGTGACGGGGGCGACGGCGGCGGCGGCGGCCGCGGCGGCCGCAATGGTGACGGTGTCAGTAGTGGTGGTGGCGGGTGGGCGGTGCCCGGGCAGCAGGCGTTCCCGATCCGCGACGACCGCTCCCGGGGGATGCGGGACGTCGATGCCCTGACCGCCCTGTGCGAGGCGGCCCTGCGCGCCCACTACCCGTCCCTGGCCGAGGGCGGCCCCGGGTGCCAGCCCGCGGCGCCGCTGGTGAAGGTGGTCATCACCGCCACCCCCGAACAGGCCGCCGCCGCCCGCCGCACCACCCCCGGCCCCCTCGACCACCACGGGCTCCCGCTGCGGCCACCAGACCGGCACGACCCCTGGGACCACCCACACCCGGCAGGACAGGACCCGGGAGGCCAGGACCCACCGGACCACGACCCGAAGGGACACGACCCGAGAGGGACAGGACCCGAGAGGACAGCACCCGAGAGGACAGCACCCGAGCGGACAGCACCCGAGAGGACACGACCCGCGAGGACAGGGCACACCGGAAGATCCACCGGGTCGGTCGGGAGACAGACCGGCCGGACCACCGGGACTGGCTCACGAGAGCGAGTCCGGGGACCCGATCACCGCCGGGACGCTCGGGCGGCTGCTGTGCGACGCCGACCTGCAGACCGTCGTCCTCGGCCCCGACCGCGCCGTCCTGGACCTCGGCCGCACCCGACGCCTGGCCACCCCCACCCAACGGACCGCACTCGTCGCCCGCGACCGCGGCTGCGTCGTGCCCGGCTGCGCCATGCCGCCCTCCGCCTGCGAGGCCCACCACATCACCTGGTGGCGCAACGGCGGAACCACCGACATCACCAACCTGGCCCTGGTCTGCGGACGACACCACACCCTCATCCACACCGGCCACTGGACCCTGCAGATGCGCGCCGGCATCCCCTACGCCATCGCCCCCTCCTGGATCGACCCCACCCGCACCCCCCGCCGCAACACCCTCCCCGACACCGAAACCGCCGCCCGCCGACTCGGCCAAACCATCGGACGACAACAACAACTCCCCCTCGACGACTGACCCGAGAGGCACCCCCTTCGGCGGCGAAGGAGGACGGCCAGGACAACGGCGAGGTCAACGCCCAGGCGCCCGCCGGGTCCGGACATTCACGGGCCACGTGGCCGGACTCGGCGCCGACGCCGGCAGCAGGTGGGGGCCGTCCGTGGGGCCGTCCGTGGTGGCCGCCTGCAGTGGCGGCTCAGGGAGTGCGACGCCCGGCCACCACCCGCCGAAGGCGGCGCCACGTCGTCCGCAACAGCGTCGTCACGAGCCAGGCGTTCGCCACCGCGATCCCGACGAACACCAGGGTGTAGGTGACGGTCACCGGCCACATCGGGCTACCCTCTGCCGCCCCCGTGAGGTTCCAGGCCGTCGCACCCGCCACGTACAGGACCGGCAGCAGCGGCGCCACGGCCGGCAGGGTCAGCAGCAGCACTGCGACCTCCTGCCTGGTGACCTGCCCCTGAGGATCCGAGAAGCTGGCGGCGGCGAGCGCCGCCACCGTCGCGACGTAGCCGACCACGAGCAGCCGCCCGCGCGGTGACGGCCTCGGCGCGCCCGACCCGCTCGTCATCGTGAGGAACGGGTGTCGTTGAGGTACCGGCGGCCCAGGGTGTCGGCCTGGCTCGTCAGCCATTCACCGAACCGGGTGGCTCCCGTGGCCGGGGCCGACGAGTCGGCCAGACCGGCCGCCATGGCGCGGTACTCGTCACGGGTGAGCAGTCGATCCCGCAGCACGGTGCCCAGGGCCCCGGTGAGCGGCTCGAACACTCGCCCCGGCACCGTCACGACCGGGCGACCAGGAGCCACCGCGTCGCGGATCTGCTCGACCAGCTCGCGGAACGTGGGCCGGTCCGGGCCGACCCCGTCGACGACCCTCCCGCCGACCATCCCGCCGACCGACTCGACGCCGTCCGGGTCGCCCAGGTCTGCGCAGAGCCGGGCGAGGTCGTCGACGTGCAGGCCCCGCACCCGATAGCCGCCGCCGTCCCCCACGGCGACCAGCGGCAGCCGACGCAGCAGCCAGGCGATGTTGTTCATCAGCACGCACCGCCGCCCGAAGAAGAAGGCCGGCCGGACGACGGCGTGCGGCACCCCCGTGGTCCGCAGGTGCTGCTCGACCACGGCCTTGCCCCGGAAGTACGGATAGGG
Source organism: uncultured Actinomycetota bacterium (assembly GCA_963738495.1). GTDB lineage: Bacteria > Actinomycetota > Actinomycetes > Actinomycetales > Kineosporiaceae > CAVTWW01. Next base: position 160,148 of record CAVTWW010000007.1, on the reverse strand, counting down.
GCTGTCCGGGTCGGGGTTGGTGATCGACACGTGCACGATCCGCGGGACCCCCGCGTCCGCCGCCGCCTCGAACAGCAGCCGGCTGTTGTCGACCGCCGCCTCGAACGGGGTACCCGGATGCGGGAACCGCACCCAGTAGGTGTTGTAGAGCACCTGGACGCCGGTGAGCGAGCGGCGCAGGCCGTCGGGGTCGGTGAAGTCGAGCGGTGCCACCTCGATCGGGGTGTCGCCCGGCGCCCGACCCGGATGGCCGGTGAGCGTGCGGACCCGGTGCCCGCGGCGCAGCAGCTCGTCGGCGATCGCCTCCCCCGAGTAGCTGAACGCCCCCGTCACCGCCACCAGGGCACCGGTCGCCCCCCGGCCCCGCTGCCCGCTCATCGCCGGCCCCGGGGAGCCGGTACCAGCGCCGCGAGTCTGGCCAGCTGGTCGAGAATCCTTGTCGTGCGGTCATTCTCACCCCCGAGGCTGGCCAGCAGCTCGAGCCCCAGGATCCCCGCGACGATCGCATGCGCGATGTCGCGCGCCGGCAGCAGCGATCCGAAGGGCAGCCCGGCGGTGGCCTTGCGCACCGCCGTCTCGGCGAAGGCGAACCACGGCGTCAACCGCTCGGCCACCTGCTGCCCCATGCCCGGCACCTGGGTGGAGCCGGCGATCATCTCGACCATCACCTTGAGGTCGCCCTCGGCGACGTCGGCCTCGACGACGGTGCGAGCGGTGGCGATCAGGTCGGACGGCGTGCGCGCCGCGTCGAGCAACGGGGCGTAGACCGCCATCCGTCGGGCCGAGACGTCGTCGAGCGCCGCGAGCAGCAGGTCGTTGACGGTGCCGAAGTGGTAGAAGACCTGCGACTGGGTCGAACCCGCCCGGCGGGCGATGTCGCGGGCACTGGCGCCCGAGAAGCCCTGCTGGCACAACGCCTCGACCGCGGCCGCCACCAACGCCTGCCGGGTACGGGTGGCCCTGGACCCACCCACGACGAACCCACCCACGACGGACCCACCGGCCTTCGGACCCCCCGCGATCGGCGTGACCGATCCCATCGCCGAGCGCCTGGCTCCTGCTGTCGCCATGATCCCCACCCGTTTCAATCAATTGATTGAAGCAATTGCTCGAAACGGTACCAGAGGTCAGCCGCCGCCGAGGTGGGTAACCGCCGACACCACCCAACGCCCGGCTCCGGCAGCGCTCGAACCGGCCGGCTTCGGCGTCCAGGTCAGCAACCGGCAGAGCCGGGCACCGGTGGCGGCCGGGGAGCAGAGGGTCGACGTCGCCCGACCGGCGACCACGTGTCGTCCCACGGTCGTGAGGGGTCCGCCGAACCAGGCCCGCAGATAGGCATGGAAGTAGGTGGCGTGGTCGGCCCTGCCGTCGATGCTCACCAGGCAGCGGTAGCCGTTGTGGTCGTACCCCGCGCAGGCCGTCGTCACCACCCGACCGGCGACGACCCGGCGCCCCGCCGACCACTCGGTGACGGGCAGGCCGCGGGCCACCAACACGGGCGGCACCGCCCGGACGGCCCCGCCCACCGCGGCGTTCAGGCCGGCCAACGGGTCCCGCACGGCCGCCGTGCCGGTGCCGCCGCCGGTGCCGCCGCCGGCCCCGGCACCCGAACCGGACGACGGGGACGAGCTGGAGGGCGCCGATGACGGCGCGGGCTGCGGCGGCGCGGGCGGCGGCGTCACCGGGGGCAGCGGCAGGGTGACCGCTGCGACCCAGCTACCCGGCAGCCCCAACGCCGCGCGGAACCGCTCCCCGCTGACACTGGCCGTGGCTCCGTCAGACGCCTTGGCGGTGACCGTGCGGGCCGCGCCACCGCCGTCCCGGGCACTGACCCGCACCGACACGAGGTCGGACAGCCCGAACACCGAGCGCAGCCGGGCGACGCTGACCGAACGGCTCCAGCGGGCGTAGGAGGTCAGGCTGCCGTCCAGGCTCCACGGGTCGGCGACGCTGCGCAGGTAGGGCACCCCCCCGCCGCCCCACACGTCCTGGACGTCCCGGGTCCGCCCCCCGGTCGACGACGAGAAGTAGGCGACCACAGGCCTGCCCTGGTAGAGCACCGACAGACCGGTCGTCGCCGACAGCTCGGTGGCGCGCACCGCAGCGACCCACCGCTCGCCGAAGCTGGGCGAGCCCCCGCGCTCGGACTCCTTCTCCCAGCCGACGTAGACCTGGCTCCGCTGGTCGTCCCAGAGCTGGCAGCCCCCGCACGCCGGGCGCGGCGCCGTGGCCGCGGCCAGCGCATAGTTGCGGGCCGCCACAACCTGGGCCTGCAGGGCCGCCGGCGGCCACGACGAGGGCACCTCGGCCACCCCGCGCAGGTACTCCTCGTGCAGTCCGACCGCGGCCACCGCTTCGAGCGCGCCCGCGACCGCGCTCACCTGGACGGTCCCCCAGCGGTAGGAACGCTGCTTCGTCGTACTGCTGCCGATCCGGCGCGAGACCACGTCGAGGGTGGTGGCCGGGCCGGGCAGGGCCCGGGTGCCGGCCCACTGCACCGTCACCGCCGACGCCGTCCAGGCCGGCAGTGCCAGCGAACCGTGCCGGACGACGACGGCGACCATGCCGCCCGAACCGCCCGAACCGCCCGAACCGCCCGCGCCGTTCGCGCCGTTCGCGCCCGACCCGTTCGCCACGGTGAGCGAGGCACTGTCGTCCGGCCCCAGCACCTGCGGAGCCCGCCCGGCGGCCGAGAGCCGCCAGCTGCCGCCGTTCGCCGCCCGCGCGGTCGAGCCGAGGGTGAGGGTGCGGGCGCTGTGCACCACGTTGACCCGGACGTCGCGGTTGTCCGGGTACGCCGCGACCGTGACCCCGGTGTAGTAGTGCTGCAGGATCTGGGTGGCCGAGGCCCCGGCCCTGGCCATGCCCAGCGCCCCGTACTGCGACATGCCCACGCCGTGCCCGAAGCCGGAGCCGCTCACCTGGGCGGTCCCCGTCCGCACCCCCGCCGGGGCCGGCGCCGCCGCTGCCGCCCCACTCGCGCCCACCAGTGCCATCACCGGCGCGATCACCAGCTGGACGGCGACCAACGGCGCCACCACGGCCACGGCGACCGCGGCGACGCGTCGTCGACCCGGACCCCGGACCGAGTACCCCCGACGCCGTCCCGAACGCACCCGACGACCACCCGAGCCCGCGCCCTCCGGCGGCGTGGGCGAAGCGGTCAGGACGTCGGTCACGTGCCGGCCTCCCCCGGGGTCGCGGATGTCTCGAGCGGCGGATCTGGGACTGCGGATGTCTCCCCTGTCCCATCGGTCGCCGCGTCGCGAGTGCGCAGGGCCGATCGGGTGGACCCGTCCTAGAGTGGGTCCGTGAAGGTACTCAGCGTCGTCGGGGCCCGGCCGCAGTTCGTCAAGCTGGCGCCGGTCGCCGCTGCCTTCGCGGCGGCGGGCGACGTGCAGCACGTGATCGTGCACACCGGGCAGCACTACGACGCGTTGCTGTCCGACGCGTTCTTCTCGGACCTGCACATTCCGGACCCGGACGTGCACCTGGGCGTCGGTTCGGGCAGCCACGGCGTGCAGACCGGCACCATGCTCGCCGCGATGGACGCCGTCCTGGACGAGCACCGTCCGGACTGGACCCTGGTCTACGGCGACACCAACTCGACCCTGGCGGGCACCCTGTCGGCGGTCAAGCAGCACCTGCCGGTGGCCCACCTCGAGGCCGGCCTGCGCTCGTTCAACCGGCGCATGCCCGAGGAGCACAACCGGGTGCTCACCGACCACGCCGCCGACCTGCTGCTGGCCCCCACCCTGGTCGCGATGGGCCACCTCGCGCACGAGGGCCTGGCCGAACGCTCCCGCCTGGTCGGCGACGTGATGACCGACGTCTGTCACCTGGTGCGCGACGCCGTCGCCGGCCATGCGCCGGCACTGCCGGACGGCGTCGCCGCCACCGCCCCCTACGTCGTGGCGACGATCCACCGGGCCGAGAACACCGACGACCCGGCCCGACTGGCCGCCGTCGCCAAGGCCCTGGCGAGCGTGCCCGTGCCGGTGGTACTGCTGGCCCACCCGCGGCTGCGCGACCGCGCCGCCCAGCACGGCATCGACCTGACCGGCGGCCGCGTCGTCGTCAGCGACCCACTGCCCTACCCGCAGCTGGTGCGCGCCGTCATGGGTGCCGCCGGGGTGGTCACCGACTCCGGCGGCCTGCAGAAGGAGGCGTTCCTGCTGGGTGTGCCCTGCACCACCCTGCGCACCGAGACCGAATGGGTCGAGACCCTGGACGACGGCTGGAACGTCCTCGCGGCCGACCTGGTCGGCGTCGACGAGGCTGCGGCCCGGCCGGCGCCCACCAGTACCCGGTCCCAGCCGTACGGCGACGGCCACGCCGCCGCCCAGGTGCTGGCGGCGCTGCGCGGCTGAGCCCGACCCCCCAGCTGGGTCGGCCGGCGCCGCCCCCGTCAGCCCCTGTCAAGCTCGGGTCAGCCCCTGTCAAGCTCGGGTCAGCCCCTGTCAAGCTCGGGTCAGCCCCTGCCAAGCTCGGGTCAGCCCCGGCCAGGCTCGGGTCAGCCGGCGGCGACCTTGTCCGACAGGCCGTTCTGGGCGCGCAGCCGGTCGATGTAACCGACCGGCAGGTCGTAGCTGTACGTCATGGACTCGTTGCGTCGCAACATGTTCCACACGATCGGCCACGACTCCAGCCCGACCAGCATCACGTGGTCGGTGCGCTCCGGGGCCAGCTCGGCCACCATCGGGCGCAGCGCCCGCCACAGGATCCACGGCCGGATCACCCGGTAGGGGCGGCTGCCGCTCAGCCGGCGCCAGGCCCAGGACGCGCCGCCGCCCTTGCGCCCGGTCAGCCGGCGCACCAGCCGGGACGGCGACACCCCGGCCACCCGGTTGACCGGCAGCCGGCGCTCCCGCTCGACCAGGTCGACCCGCTGGATCGCAGGGTTGGCCACCGCGGGTTTGCCGCCGTCCGCCGTCAGCAGCACCGCCTCGCCGCCCGCCTCGGCCACCCGGGTGAGCAGGTTCACCATGGCGTTGCGGCGCCGGTCGACGACCGCGATCGCGATCACCCGGCCGCTCAACGGCGCACTCCCGGTGGGCGCTCCCACGGCGGACGAGTTCTCAGCCACCGATGATCCCCCTCAGCTCCTGGGCCACCGGGGCCATGGTCGCGTCCCAGGTGTGACGCAGCGCCTCGGCCCGGCAGGCCTCGAACTGCTCCCGCGTCTGCGAGCGCGCGGCCCGCGCCGCCGCCACCAACGCGTCCCGGATCGCCTCGGGCGTCACCGCGACCGCCCCGTAGAACAACGGGTAGTCGGCGAACACCTCGGTCGTGTGGTTGCGCGGGTCGTGCACCCCGACCACCGGGCGTCCCGAGGCCATGTAGTCGTAGCCCTTGCCCGCGGTGACGTACCGGGACGACGTCAGCAGCATCGCCATCACGTCGGTCCTGGAGAACATCTCGGCGATCCGCGGCTGCGGCACCGGGCCGCAGTACTGCACCCCGTCCACGCCTGCCTCGATCCGGGCCCGGATCACCTCGGTCTGCTGCCGGAAGAACCCCAGGTAGCCGTAGAAGTTCATCTGGGCGTCGGCCAGCTCGGGCTCCTTGCGGGCCAGCTGCCAGCCGTCCAGGTACTCCGCCAGCGGCAGGTCGTTGCGGATCGTGCCGAGGAAGCCCACCTCGAGCGGCTTGTCGGCCGGCACCGGCTGCCAGGTCGGCACCCCGACCACCTCGGGCGCCAGACCGTTCTCGACCAGGCGCACCCGGTCGGCCGCCTGCGGATACCGCTGCCGGTACCACTCGACGAGCGGGTCGTTCACGGTGATCACCAACGCCGCCCTGTCGATGATCTTCTGCTCCCACCGGAACGCGGCATGGCCGGGCGGGAAGGCGTCCTCCTCCTTCCACAGGTCGAGCGTCCACGGGTCGTGGTAGTCCACGACGAACGGACGGCGCAGCAACCGGCCCAGCTCGTAGGCGGCGCCGTACTGCGCGTACGGGTTGCCGGTGGCGAGCACCAGGTCGACCCGCTTGCGGGCGTGCACCGCCAGCCCCTTGCGCACGAACGTCGGCAGCAGCGGGGCGTAGACCTCGGGGAAGATCTTCTCGCGCAGCCGGGTGTGGGTCTTGAGGTAGATCCGGGGAAAGTTGGCGTGGGCCCAGGACATGCGCCGCAGGTCCTGGATCAGGTGCTCGTGCGGCACGTCGACCTCGACCACCCGCACCGCCGGGTCGACCGTGCTCGCCAGCTCGGGGTCGAGCTCGCCGGTGACGTCGTCCCAGTACTGCCGGTCGGCGGCCAGCACCGTGACGTCGAAACCGTTGCGCACCAGGTGGTTCGCCCAGCTGCGGATGCGATAGACCCCGCTGCCCCGGGCGGGCGGGAACTGCATCCCCAGCAACAGCACGTGCGGCCTACGCGTCACGACTCCCCCTCTCCTCGTCGCCGTCCTCCGCCTGCCCCACGGCGCCGGACGACACCCCCGACGCCCGGCCCAGGAACGGAGCCAGGACGGCGGCGCTGCGACGTCCATCGTGCCAGGTCTCGACGAAGGACCGGCCGCACCCGGCCCGCCCGCGCGCCCAGTCCGGCTCGTCGAGCACCCGCTGCACGGTCTCGGCCAGGGTCGCCGGGGTCACCTCGACCACCGGCACCTCGGCGGGCACCCGCGAGCGCAGCGCGTCGCCGACATGGCCCAGCACCAGCCTGCCGCTGGCCATCGCCTCGCAGGCCAGCACCCCGTACAGGCCCAGCAGCAGCTGGTCCACGACGACGTCGGCCCGCCGCACCGCCTCGGCGGCCTGCTCCGGACCCACCCCACTGACCACCTCGTAGTCGATCAGGCCGCGGTCGGCCAGCGGCCGCAGCACCTTCTCGACGTGGTCGCTGCCCTTGAGCCAGGGGTTGGACGGCGCATGCACGAAGCGCGGACGACGTCCCGGTCCGAGGATCGACGGCTGCAGCGGCCAGCCGTCCAGGTCGACCACCACCGGCAGCCACGTGGCCCGGGGCACGTCGACCAGCTGGTCGGGGGTGGAGACGAAGATCGGCCCACGGAAGGTGTCCAGCCTGGCCAGCAGCACGTCGACCTGCGACTGCAGCACCCTGGTGCGCGCCTCGCGCGGGTCGACGAACGGCGAGAACGGGTGCGAGGCCCGGTGCCGCCGCGGGCTGCGCACCTCCGAGCCGTGGCACACCACCGCCACCGCCAGCCCGGCCCGGGTCAGCGCCTGCGCGTCGGCGACGGCGTCCCGGCCGTTCAGCCCGCCCAGCAGCGGGCGACCGGCCTCGAGCATCACATGCGTCGCCTGCGCCGCCAGCCGGGCCGACAGGCGCAACTGCCAGTCGACGTCCCGCTGGTGGGTGGCCCGCTCGACGACCTCGTCGGCGTGGTAGTCGTACGTGCCCTTGCGGACCGCGACCACCCAGCCCCGCACGTCGGGCAGGTACCTCTCGGCCGCGCGGGCCCAGGCGTCGGCCTGCCCGGCGCTGTTCAACGGACCGATCGCCAGGGTCACCGGCTCGAGGGGCACGTCGCCACCGGCACCCGCTCCGCTGCGGCCGACCGAGCCCTGGGGGCGCCCGGCGCGCACGGGCCCGGTGGTCTCGGCGGGCTCGACGTCGGGCAGCGGCTCGGCCGGCGGCAGCGCCGCCGCCAGCTCGGGCCGGGTCGCCTGCAGCAGGTCGCGCCACACCTGCTGGTGGATCGCCGCCTGGGCCTGCCAGGTGTAACGGGCCCGCAGCTGCGGGTCGGCGCACCGCGACCGGTAGGTGTCGATGTCGTCGAGCACCTGCCGGCAGGCCTCGGCCAGCGCCCGGGCGTCGCCGGCGGTGTGGATCGTGCCGATCCCTTCCCGGGACACGAACTGCTTCAGGGCCGTGCAGTCGCTGACCACCACCGGCACCTGGGCCTGCAGGTACTCGAAGAGCTTGTTGGGCAGCGCCATCTCGTGGCTCGGAAAGTGGTGCAGCAGAATCAGTCCGGCGTCCGCACCGGCCAGGAAGTCGACCACCTCGTCGGGCCGCACCGGGTCGATCACGTGCACCCGCTCGGTCAGCCCCAGCTCCTGGGCCCGGCGGCGCACCGCCGCCGCACCGTGGGTGTGGACCGACGGCGTCGACACCACCACCAGGTGCGCCTCGGGCAGGTGCTGCAGCGCCTCCACGCCGGTCGTGACCCCGCGCGCCGGCGTGATGCCCCCGCTGAACACGAGCAACGGGGCGCCGTCCGGCACCCCGGCCACGGCCCGCACTCCCCCGGCCGCCGGCCGACCCACCCCGAGCATCGGCACGTTCAGCACCACGTCGGGACGGCGGGACAACCGGTACTTGCGCTGCAGCGCCTCGGCGATCGGGTCGCTGACGGTGACCACCCGGTCCGCGCGGCGGATGTGCCCCGCCTCGAGCCGCGCCCACGCCGAGACCACCCGGTTGGTGCGGCTGCCGTACTGGGCGATGCCGCTGACCCACTCGTGGGAGTCGTAGACCCAGGCGCACACCTGACCGGCGGCGCGCCGGCGGGCCACCGCCCGGTCGACCACCCCGACGAAGTGGATGTCGTGGGCGTGGATCAGGTCGGGGGCCAGCAGGTCGAGCAGCGGCCCCAGCACCAGCTCGTAGTCGTCGACCTCGGGCAGCACCCGGCCGGGGTCACCGAACGTCGGCAGCCGGGAGCGGCCCTTCGCCCAGGCCCGGTACCCCAGGGCGGACGCCGCGGCGCCCTTGCGCCGCCCCACGGAGCGGGCCCGCAGCGCGAACCGGCGGGCCTTGGCCACGACGCGCGACAACGGCGCGGTGACCCCGTCCGCCGTCACGGCCTGCCGGGCCGCCAGGGCCAGCCGCAGCCGGGTCAGCTGGTCCTGCTCGGGGTCGGCCACCCAGGGCCACACCGCCCCGGAGCGACGACGGGCCACCGTCGCGGCCCGCGCGTCACGCAGCCGGTGGTCGACCGGCACCCGCAGGATCTCGACGTGATCACCGAGGTGGGTCGACCAGCGCCGCTCGTCCGGCGACAGCCCCACCAGGGTGACCCGCAGTCCCATGGCGGCGGCCGCAAGGGCGCTCTTGCGCACCCGGGTGTCCTTGACGACGTCGTTGGCCACCAGCATCACCAGATGCGGACGAGCCCCCTCGCCCGGCCCGGTCGCCGGCCCGGTCACAGGGCAGGCTCCAGACCGTCGGGCAGCGCGCCGTGCCCGCCACCGCGGGGCAGCTCGACGATCACCGTGCAGCTCGGGTCCCGGGCCAGCAACCGGGCGGCGACCGGGGCCGACTGGACGTCCGTCAGCAGCAGGGTCGCTCCCCCGACGGCCTCGGCCAGCTCCGCACCGTCGACCGTCGCACCGGCCGCAGCACCACCGGCCGCGGCTCCACCGGCGGCGGCACCACCGGCAGCCCCGGCGCCGTTGCCGGACCCGACCCCGGCCGGGCGGCCCTGCAACCGGCGGCGCAGGCCCCCGGCGAGGCGGCGCACCCGGACGGCACCGGTCACCACCGTCCCACCGACGGGGGTCATCACGCTCCCGCCCGCCGGTGCCAGCACCGTCCCTGCGGCCGGCACCCCGCCACGCAGGGCGGGCAGGTCGTTGAGGGCCTCGGGAGTGACCACGGCCTGGTCCAGGCTGTCGGCCAGGGCGGCGAGCTCGCCGTCCCGGGTCACGACGAGGGTCGGGACCCCCAGGTCGGCCGCCTGCGGCAGCTCCTCACGGACGCTGTAGCGCCGCCAGCCCGACACCGCCAGCACCACCAGCCGCTGGGTCTGCGCGTGCTGCAGCGAGGTGGACCGCGACGTGAGCGCCGGCGAGGTGGGCGGCAGCGCGGTGGACGACGACGTGAGCTCCGGGGCGTGGTCGGGCACGGGCAGGCCGTAGGCCTGGGCCAGCCGGGCCAGCACGGCGTCCGGGCTCATGCGGGCCGCCAGCTCTCGTGCCGCGCCGGCCAGGTCGAGGCCGGCGAGGTCGGCACCCAGCTCCCGCCAGGCCTCGACCAGCTGCTCCGGGCCCGGCTCGACGTCGACGAACCGGCCGACCCGGTCCTCGAGCCCGGCCAGGGTCTCCTGCGGCCCGCCGCTGCGGGTGACGACCACCGGCAGTCCGGCGGCGACGGCCTCGAGGACGGCCAGGTGGAAGGTCTCGTACTCGCTGGGGGCCAGCAGCAGGTCGTGGCCGGGCAGTGCCGCCAGCACCGCGTCGTGGGGGACACGGCCCGCCAGGTGCAGCCGGTCGGCGACCCCGCCGTCACGAGCGATCTCGAGCAACCGGTCCTTCAGGGGGCCGTCACCGAACATGGTCAGCTCGACCGCGGGATCCTGCCGGGCCGCGACGACGAAGGCCTGCACCAGCCGCTCGACGCCCTTCGCGGCGGCCAGCGCGCCCACGAACACCCAGCGGCTCAGCGCGGTGGGGGGGTTCGGCCGGCGCGGCACCCCGGCGAAGTCGACCGGGTTGGGCAGCACCTCGATCCGGTCGGCGTACTGCGGCAGCACGTCCAGCACCTGCCGGCGCACCAGCGACGTCACGCAGTAGAGGCGCTCGACACGCTCGAGCACCTCGGCGTACTGGTCACGGCCCTGGGGGTCGGCCAGCAGGTCGCGCACCCCGGAGGAGTGCTCGGTCGCGAAGACCGCGGCGCCCGGTTCGGCGAGGCGGGCCGCCGTCAGCCCTCCCAGGTAGCCGACGTGCCCGTGCACGATCTCACCGTCCAGCCGGCCGAGCGCCCGGCGCACGTCGCGGACGGCGGCCTCGGCGCGCTGCGGCACCGACTGCCCGCCCACCACGAGGACCGGCACCCGCTGCACCGGGCCGAAGGCACCGGGGACGACGAGGGAGCGGTGCGCCGCGGCCACGTCCAGCACCGTGTCGAAGGCCGGTCGCAGCACCGCCGCGGCAGCCTCGGCCCCGGCCGCCCACTCCTGGGCGTGCACCACCTCGACCGGGCCCCCCAGGCGGGAGACCAACCGGGCGTAGGTGGCCACGAACGAGCCGCCCATGCGGTCGAACGGCGCCGGGTACCAGGGCGTCGGCACCGAGATCCGCACCGAGCTGGTCATCCGACCCCGATCACCCGCACGGTCACCTCGGGCCAGTCCGCGGGATGGAGCACGTGCCGCCCGTCGACGATGGTGCGCACCCCGGGCAGGTCCTTCGGCGCCAGGGCGCGGTACTCGGCGTGGTCGGTGTGCAGGACGGCGGCAGTGGCGGTGTCACCGAGGTGGAACGCCTCGAAGCCCAGCCGGGCCAGCTCGCTGTCGGTGTACATCGGGTCGTGCACCACCGGGCGGGCCCCGCGCGCCCGCAGCGCGTCGACGATGCCGAACACCCCGCTGAACGCCGTCTCCTTGACCCCGCCCCGGTACGAGGCACCCAGGACGGCGACCGTCACCCCGTGCAGGTCGCCGTGGGCGCCCTCGAGCATGCCGACCGCGTACGCGGGCATCTCGGCGTTCGCCTGCCGCGCGGCGCGCACGACGGTGGCGTCCGGGTCGTTGAACAGGTAGAGCCGCGGGTACACCGGGATGCAGTGACCGCCGACCGCGATGCCGGGCCGGTGGATGTGGCTGTAGGGCTGGGAGTTGCTGGCAGCGATCACCTGGTGGACGTCGATGCCGTGCCGGTCGGCGAAGCGGGCGAACTGGTTCGCCAGGCCGATGTTGACGTCGCGGTAGGTGGTCTCGGCCAGCTTGGCCATCTCGGCCGCCTCGGCGCTGCCCAGGTCCCACACCCCGTTGGGCCGGTCCAGGTCGGGCCGTTCGTCGAACTCCAGCACCGCCTCGTAGAACGCGCAGGCCTTGGCGGCGCCGGCCTCGTCGAGGCCGCCGACCAGCTTGGGGTAGCGCCGCAGGTCGGCGAACACCCGACCGGTGAGCACCCGCTCCGGGCTGAACACCAGGTCGAAGTCGCGACCGCTGGTCAGGCCGGAGCCGGTCTCCAGCGCCGGCCGGAAGCGGTGGCGGGTGGTGCCCACCGGCAGCGTGGTCTCGTAGCTGACCAGGGTTCCGGGCCGCAGCCCGGCGGCGATCGAGGCGGTCGCGGCGTCCATCATCGCGAAGTCGGGCACCCCGTCGCCGTCCACGAACAACGGGACGACGACCACCACGGCGTCACTGGCCGCGACGGCGGCCGCGGTGTCGGTGGTGGCGCTCAGCCGCCCGGCCGCGACCGCCTCGGCGAGCTTGACGCCCAGGTCGGTCTCGCCGGGGAACGGCTCGACGCCCCGGTTGACCAGGTCGACCACGCCGGCGCTGACGTCGGCACCGACGACCTCGTGACCGCGGCTGGCGAACTGGACCGCCAGCGGCAGCCCGATCTTTCCCAGGGCAACGACAGTGATCTTCACGATGGGCCTCAGGATCCGGTGTGGCCGGCGGCGGGAGCGCCGGCGCCAGGAGTGCGGGAGAGGGAGGGGAGCACGTCGACGATCCGTTGCGCGGTGTCGCCGGTGCCGTAGGGATGGGCGGTGCTGGGTTCGGGAACCGGGCGCTCGAGCAGCTTGGGCAGGTCGGCCGGGTCGGGGCAGAGCACGTTCCACCCCAGGTCCACGGTCTCGACCCACTCGGTCTCGGTGCGCACCGTGGTGCACTGGCGCTGCAGCAGGAACGCCTCCTTCTGCAGGCCGCCGGAGTCGGTGACCACCCCGACACTGCCGATCACGGCCGCGACCATCGACGGGTAGTCCAACGGCTCCCCCGGTCGCAGCGCGCCCTGGTGCAGGTCGATGCCCAGGGCGGCGCAGCGGTCGCGCAGCCGTGGATGCACCAGCAGCGCCACCGGGTGCGGTGCCCGGGCCAGGCCCTCGACCAGGGCGGCCAGCCGCTGCGGGTCGTCGGTGTTCTCGGCCCGGTGCAGGGTCGCCACCAGGAACGGCTCGTCGGGCGAGACCCCCGCGGGCAGCTGCAGCTCACGACCGGCGACCAGGTCGCGGACGGCGTAGGTGACCTCGGTCTTGATGTCGCCGACCAGGTGGGTGCGCTCGGCCAGGCCCTCGCTCGCCAGCTGTCGCACCGCGCCCTCGGTGGGGGCGAACAGCACGTCGGCGGCGTGGTCGGTCATGATCCGGTTGATCTCTTCGGGCATGACCCGGTTGAACGAGCGCAGCCCCGCCTCGATGTGGGCCACCGGCAGGTGCATCTTCACCGCCGACAGGGCCCCGGCGATGGTCGAGTTGGTGTCGCCGAAGACGACCACCCAGTCGGGGGCCAGGTCGGCCAGCACCGGGTCGAGCTCGGCCAGGATCCGGCCGGTCTGCACGCCGTGGCTGCCCGAGCCGACCCCGAGCATCACACCGGGCGCGGGCAGGCGCAGGTCGCTGAAGAACACGTCCGACATCAGCCGGTCGTAGTGCTGGCCGGTGTGGACGACGACGTGCTCGTGCGGGCTGTCCTCCAGCGCCCAGCACAGCGGCGCCACCTGGATGAACTCGGGGCGGGCCCCGACGATGCTGACGATCTTCATGCCATCTGCTCGTTCCTGACGACCCCCGGGTCGTCGGTCTCGTCCAGGGTCGGTGGCGCCTCGGTGACGTCCAGGTCGGGGAACCGCGGCGACGGCGGGCCCGGGTCGTGGACGACGGGCACCGGGACCAGCGAGCGGTACAGCGACACCAGGGTCGGCTCCTGCTGCTGCCAGCAGTAGCGGGCGGTCAGCTCGGCCCGCGAGGCGGTGGCCCCGCCGCCGTCCAGCACCCGGTTGACCGCTCGCGCCAGGTCGGCGGCGTCGTCGGTGCGGAAGACCTCGCCCAGGCCGTTGCTGCGCACGAACTCCGCCATCAGGACGGCATCGCTGACCACCAGCGGCAGCCCGGCGTGCAGGTACTCGAAGAGCTTGTTCGGCAGCGCCTGGTCGTGGTTGGGGGTGCCCCCTGGCAGCGGGTGCAGCGCGACGTCGGCGCTGGCCAGGTAGTCGATCAGGTCGTCCTGACCGACCGGTGCCACCAGGTGCAGCCGGTCGGCGACGCCGAGCCGGGCGGCCCGGGCGAGCAGGGCCGGCGCCGACGGGTGCGGGAACGGCACCGTGACCAGGGCCAGATGGGCCTGCGGCACCAGCGGCAGGACGTCGACCAGCACCTCGATGCCCCGGGCGTGGCTGACGCCCCCGCTGTAGACCAGCAGGGTGGCCGACTCGGGCAGCCCGACGGCGCGGCGCAGCGAGGGCCGCAGCGCCGACCCGGCGCCTGCGGCGTCGTGGTCGGAGCCGGCGGCGTCCGCCTCGGGCGCGGGCACCGTGCGCGGTGGCGCGTTGAGCAGCACGGCCGGCAGCTGCGGCAGCCGGTAGCGACGCTGCAGCTCGGTCGCGATCGGCGCCGACACGGTGATCACGGCGTCGGTACCGCTGATGCCCCGCTGCTCGCACCGCAGCAGCACGTGATGACGGCGCGCCGTCCCCTGCTCGCCCTCGGGGATGCCCGCGAAGTTCTCGCGGGCGTCGTAGACGACATGGCAGGGCCGGCCCCAGCCTCGGACCCGGCGTGCGGCGCGGACCGCGATGGGCAGCACCGTCGGGTGGTGGGCGTGGATGATGTCGGGCTCGAGCTCGTCGAGCACCGGCGAGAACGCCGTGGTGTAGTCCAGGACCTCGGGCATGCTGCCGGCGTCCGTCGCCAGCCAGGTGTGGCGCACCCGCTGCTGGTCCCAGCGGCGCCACAGGCCCCGGACCACCCGGTCCACCTTGCCCTGGGCCCGCCAGCGCAGCCGACGACCGATGAACAGTGCCCGGGCCACGACGTGGTCGACCTTGGCCGGCGTCGAGGTCGGTTCCACCAGCCGCCGGTCGCGTGCCCGGTTCACGGCGCCGCGCAGCTCGGCCGCCCTGGTGACGTACTCGTCCTTGGTGACCCAGTCGATCACCCGCAGCATGCGCCGCCGACGAACCGCCAGTCGCATGTTGCGCAGGTCGCGGGCGGTCGTCGGCACCGGGACCGAGATCACCCGTACCGGCCCGAGCCGGCGCTCGGTGCGTTCGACCAGCGGCGGACCGCCGCTGACCAGGACCACCTCGTAGCCGGCGCGGCTCAGGCTGAGGGCGATCTTCTTGGCCCGGGTGTCGGCCTCGACCCCGGCCGGGCGGAACATGACCACCCGCGGCGCCACGTGCACGCTGGAGTGGTCGGCCAGCAGGGCGGCGTCGGAGTCGTCGACCTCCTCCGGCCCGAGCAGCTCCTCACCGGTGCCCCGCTCGTCGCGGGGCACCCGTCGCCGTTCGATCCCTCCGGGTGCGCCGGGGACCGACCCGCGCGAGCGGGGGCCGCTCACTCCACCGACAGGTCGACGACCCGGCCCTCCCGGGCCGAGGTGAGGACCGCCTCGGCGACAGCAACGGTGGCCAGTCCCTGCCGCATGGTGACGATGTCGTGGTTCTTGCCCAGGACGGCGTCCCGGAACGCCTCGTGCTCGGTGCGCAACGGCTCGGGCTTGGGGAAGGCGAACCGGATCATGTCACCCTCGGCGACGCCCCGGAACGCGGCAACGCCGTCCCAGGTGGTCGGGATCAGGCCGTTGGCGAAGAACGTGAGGTCGGCGCTGAGGGTGTCGGCGACGAAGGCCCCCCGCTCGCCGGTCACGATCGTGACCCGCTCCTTCATGGGCGACAGCCAGTTGACGAGGTGGCTGGTCACGGTGCCGTCGGCGAGCTGGCCGACGACGGCCACCAGGTCCTCGTGCTCGCGACCGGACTTCAGTGCGGTCCGGGCCGAGACGGACCGGAACTGCTGCTGGGTGACCCAGGCGGTCAGGTCGATGTCGTGGGTGGCCAGGTCCTTGACGACGCCGACGTCGGCGATCCGGGCCGGGAACGGGCCCTGGCGGCGGGTGACCACCTGGTAGCACGCTGCCCAGGTCACCGTTGGACAGCCGCTGCCGCAGGTTCTGCAGGGCCGGGTTGTAGCGCTCGATGTGACCGACCGCGCCCACCAGGCCGGCGGTCTCGAAGGCCTCGACGAGGCGGGCCGACGACTCGCCGTCCTGGGCCAGCGGCTTCTCGACCAGGGCGTGGACCCCGGCCGCCGCCAGGGCCAGCCCGACCTGCTCGTGGTAGGCGGTGGGCACCGCGACGACGCAGTAGTCGACGCCGGCCGCGATCAGCTGCTCCACCGAGGCCACCAGCGGCAGGCCGCCGGCGACATCGTGGGGGTCGCCCCCGGGATCGGCGACCGCGACCAGCTCGACGCTGTCGAGGCTGCGCAGCACCCGGGCGTGGTGACGGCCCATCATGCCCAGGCCGATGAGCCCGGCACGCAGGGTGCGGGTCAGCTCGGCCATCAGGCGCCCGCCGCCGCGAGCGCGTTGACGGCGGTGACGATCCGCTCGAGGTCGCCCTGGCTCAGCGAGGGGTGCACCGGCAGCGACAGCGCCTCGGCGGCCGCCTTCTCGGTCTGCGGCAGGTCGAGCTCGAGCTGGAACGACGGCAGCCGGTGGTTGGGGATCGGGTAGTAGACCCCGGTGCCGACGCCGTGCTCGTCGAGCAGGGCCCGGGCGAACCGGTCCCGGTCCTCGGCGACCCTGATCGTGTACTGGTGGTAGACGTGGGTGGCGCCGGCCGCGACCGGGGGCACCACGACACCGGTGAGGTGGGCGTCGAGGAAGGCGGCGTTGTCCTGGCGCTGCTTGGTCCAGCCGGCCAGCTTGCCCAGCTGCACCCGCCCGATGGCGGCGTGGACGTCGGTCATGCGGGCGTTGAAGCCGACGACCTCGTTCTCGTAGCGCTTCTCCATGCCCTGGTTGCGCAGCAGGCGCATCATGCGGGCGATCTCGTCGGTGGCGCACGAGACCATGCCCCCCTCGCCCGAAGTCATGTTCTTGGTCGGGTAGAGGCTGAACATGGCGAAGCTGCCGAAGCTGCCGACCGGACGGCCCTGCCAGGACGCGGCGTGGGCCTGGGCGGCGTCCTCGAAGATCTGCAGGCCGTGCTCGGCGGCCACGACGCCCAGGGCGTCCATGTTCGCCGGGTGCCCGTACAGGTGCACCGGCATGATGCCCACGGTGTTCTCGGTGACCGCCGCCTCGACCGCGGCGGCGTCCAGGCAGAAGTGGTCCGGCTCGATGTCGGCGAAGACCGGGGTGGCTCCGGTGAGGGCGACCGAGTTGGCGGTCGCGGCGAAGGTGAACGAGGGCACGATCACCTCGTGGCCCGGGCCGACGCCTGCCGCCAGCAGGCCCAGGTGCTGGCCCGAGGTGCCCGAGTTGACGGCGACGCAGGTGCGGCCGTCGACGAGCTGGGTGGCGAACTCGCTCTCGAACGCAGCGACCTCGGGCCCCTGGGCGATCATGCCGCTGCGCAGGACACGGTCCACGGCTTCGCGCTCGTCGTCGCCGATCATCGGCCGGGCAGCAGGAATGACGGCGCTCATGACGCGCTTACCTCCGGGGCACTGGGGTTCATGGGGCTTCGGTGACTGGGGCTTCGGTGAGGGTGACGTCGTCACCGGTGCCGGACTCGAGGTACTCACGGCCGGTGCTCGGGCAACGCCAGCGCCCCGGGCCGGCAGGTTCGAGCGGCTCGCCCGCATGCCCGACCCATCGTATCCGCCGGGCCGGGACCCCGGCGACGAGCGCGAAGTCGGGCACATCCTTGACGACCACGGCACCCGCTGCCACCAGCGCCCATCGGCCGATCGTGACCGGGGCCACACACACCGAACGAGCACCGATCGAGGCACCGGTGCGCACCGTGACGCCCACGGCCTCCCAGTCGTCGCCGCGCTTCAGGGTGCCGTCCGGGCTCACCGAACGGGGGTAGTGGTCGTTGGTGAAGACCACCGCCGGGCCGACGAAGACGCCGTCCTCGAGCACCGCCGGCTCGTAGACCAGGGCGTGGTTCTGCAGCTTGCAGTTGGCCCCCATCACGACCCCGGGGCCGACGTAGGCGCCGCGCCCGATGATGCAGTTCGGCCCCAGGACCGCGTTCTCCCGCACCTGGGCGAGGTGCCAGACCGACGACCCCTCGCCGATGCTGGCCGACGGCGAGACATCGGCGCTCGGCTGGATGCCAGCCACGGCACACTCCCTCTGCTAGCCCTACCCTGGCGCCGTCAAGGTATCGCACGCGCCAGGGAGTCACTTTGCTGACAGTCCGGACGGCACCCCACGTGGTGTACGTCGCCTGGGGCTTCCCGCCGTCCCGCACCGGCGGGGTGCACCGAGCCCTGGCCACGGCGAACGCCTTCGCCGCTGCGGGCTGGCACGTGAGCGTGATCACCGCCCCGCGCGAGGTGTTCGCCCAGGTCACCGGCACCGACCCGGCCCTGGAGGCCCAGGTCGATCCCCGGGTGAGAGTGCTGCGGGTGCCCTTCGAGTGGCCGGCCCAGGACACCGACCTGCGCCACTGGCCGCTGCTGCGGGTGCTGCTGCCGCGGCTGTGGAGCAGGCTGCGGGCCCGGCGTGACCTGCGGGCCTTCCCCGAGGTCGGCTACGGGCCGTGGCGACGCGAGCTCGAGCGGACCGTGCTGCGGCTGCACCAGAACCGCCCGGTCGACCTGACCGTGGTGACCACCAACCCGCAGGTGTCGGTGACGGCCGCCCAGGCGTTGGCGGAGCACGGGGTGCCCTACGTGGTGGACTACCGCGACGCCTGGACCCTGCACACCTACTCGGGACGCCGGCTGCACGCCCCGGACTCGGCGGCGGGCCTGGCGGAGGCCAAGTCCTTCGCGCACGCGGCCGAGGTGTGGTTCGTCAACGAGCCGCTGCGGCGGTGGCACGCGGACACCTACCCGCCGGTGGCCGAGCGGATGCACGTGGTGATGAACGGCTACGACCACGACCTGCCCGCCCCCGTGGCACCGGGACCGGACCGCGCGCTGCGGGTGGGCTACCTGGGCACCATGACGCCGGTGGTGCCGCTGCAGGCCCTGGTGGACGGCTGGGCGCTCGCGCGGGCGGCCGACACCACGTCGGCCGGGGCCACGCTGACCCTGTTCGGCTACCTGGGCTACTACGCCACCCCCGACCCCACCCTGGCGGCGATCGTCGACGCCGCCGCCGGGGCCGGTGTCGAGTATGCCGGTCCGGTGTCGAAAACGGCTGTCTCGCAGTGCTACCAGAACCTCGACGTGCTGGTGCTGCTGCTCGGCGGCGGTCGCTACATCACCTCGGGCAAGGTCTTCGAGTACCTTTCGACCGGACTGCCGGTGGTCTCGGTGCTCGACCCCGGCAACGCCGCGGCCGACATCCTGGCCGACTACCCCCGGTGGCACCCGGCGGCCGACCTGTCCCCCGCGGCCGTCGCCGCCGCCTTCGCGTCGGCCGCGGCCGACGCCCGCCGCCCGGACGCCGACGAGGCCGCCGCCGCGGCCCAGCAGGTGGCCCACCGGTTCCGTCGCGACCAGCAGCTGGCACCGCGGATCGCCGCGCTGCGAGCGCTGGTCGAGGGCCACGGCGACCGGCACCCGGCCGGCGGCGGCTCGTCGTGGTCAGGTCGTGGTCTCATCGGCCGGTGGGCGGCACCGAAGGGCGGCGGGCGGTGACCGCCGACCCCGGGCGCAGCACCGACGGTGTCGAAGGTCCTGACAGTGCCGACAGCGCCGCTGCGAGCCAGGGGGACGGTGTCCCGGTGCGGCGAGTCCTGCTGGTGGCGACGGGACCGTCGGTCCCCGGCGACGGCCTGGTGGCCGGGGTCAGGGCGTTGCAGCAGAACGGGTCCCGCGTCGAGCTGGTCAGCCGGCACCCTGCCTGCGACGCCCTGGCCACCACGCTGGACGCCGTCCATGCCCTGCCGGGCGGTCCCCCGCGGACCGGTGCCCTGCTCCGCCGGTTGGCCGCGTGGCTGAGCGACGGCTCCGGGCCGGGGCGCACGCTGCGCCTCGACCCCGACCGCCTGCCCGGCGCCCTGCGGCTGCACCGCGACCCCGTCACCCGGGCCCTGATCGAGGCGGCGGACGTCGTCGTCGCGGTCGACCAGGCCGCCGTCCCCGCCGCGTGGCTGGCCGCCCGCCGTCGTCCCACCCTGGTCGCCCTCAGCGGCCTGCCCGCCGCCGTGACCCGGTTCGCCCCCCGACCTGACCTCAGCGGTCACCGGGGCGAGGCGGCCAGTGGCAGCAGCTCGGCGATCGTGGTGGCCAGCCCGTCCCAGACCGAGGCGCCGCGCAGCTGGCGCTCGGCGTAGGTGAGCGCCGCGCGGCGCAGACCCGCCAGCTCGGCCGGGTCGTCGGCCCAGCGGCGAAGCACGACCGCGGCCGCCTCGGCGTCGTCGACAAGCACGCCCGGTGAGGGATCACCGGTGCCGGTGCCGGTGCCGGTGTCGGCGATGATCGGCACCACGCGGGGCAGCGGGGTCGCCAGCACCGCCATGCCGCAGGCCAGGTACTCGTAGAGCTTGGTCGGGACGGCGTCCCGGAACGCCGGGGTGTCGGCGAGCAGCAGCATGCCCACCGAGGCGCCGGCGGCGATCTGCCAGGCCCGGCCCGGTGGCTGGCGCCCGTGCACCCGCACCCTCACCGAGGGGCCTGGGGCGCGCAGATCGGGTGCCGCCAGTCGCTGGTCCAGCCAGTCCAGGTCGGCGGCCGCCACTGGGCCGACGATGTCCAGCTGCCACGGCGGGGCAGCCGCCACCGCCTCGACCATGTCGCGCAGGCCTCTGCTGGTGCGCACGTCGCCGACGTACACCGCTCGCAGCGGGGGCCGGTCGGGGGCGGGGATCGGGATCGGCAGGCTCGCGGCGTCCGGCAGGTTGCGCACCACCACCCGGCGACGGCACCCGGCCGGCAGCGGCGGAACGTGGTCGTCGGCCACCACGGTCAGGTCCGCCCTGCCGCTGAGCGCGATGCAGCGGCCCGCCAGCAGCCGCAGCGGGCCGCGACCGCGGCGGGCCCACGGCCGGTCGGCGAGCAGGGCGACGTAGTCCTCGTGCACGTCGGCGACCACGGGGCGTCCCCGCAGCCGCCCCACCAGCAGTGCCGCCGGCACGACGTCCGGGTCGAGCGTCACCAGCACCCGGCCCCGGGCCGACCACGGCAGCCGGACGGCGCGGAACCCCCGGTGCACCATGCTGCCGCGCTGCCACGTCGTCACCGCCGCCCCGGCGGGACCCAGCGAGGCCTGCCCCAGGCCCAGGACCTCGACCGTCAGGCCGGCCCGCTGCAGGGCCGCCACCTCGCGGTGCAGCCGGGCATCGGCCACGTCGTGGCCGCTGCTGACGATGCTGACGTCGTAGGCGACCGACACCACTGCCTCAGAAGTCCTCGAGGGTGATCGCGTCCTCGCCGACCTGCAGGAACTTGGTGTAGGCCTCGATGATCTCGTCGGGCGGGCCCTGGCGGATCAGCTTGCCCTTGTGCAACCAGACCGCCTCGTCGCACATGTCCTTGATGGTGCCCAGCGCGTGGCTGACCAGCAGCATCGTGCGCGCCTTCGACGACCAGCTCGTTCATCTTGTCGGCGGCCTTCTGCTTGAAGTGGGCGTCACCCGCCGACAGCGCCTCGTCGATGATCAGGATGTCCGGGTCCATGTGGACGGCGACCGCGAACGCCAGCCGGCTGTACATGCCCGAGCTGTAGGTGCGCATCGGCATGTCCATGAAGTCCTCGAGCTCGGCGAACGCCGCGATCTCCTCGTACTTCGCCTTGATCTCGGAGCGGGACAGGCCGCCGCGCCAGTCCCCCGAGAGTCACGTTCTCGCGGCCCGACAGCGAGGCGTTGAAGCCGACGCCCAGCGCCAGCAGCGTGCTGACCCGACCGTTGACCTCGATCCGACCTGCGGACGGCGCCAGGATGCCGGCGACCGTGCGCATCAGGGTCGACTTTCCGGCACCGTTGGCGCCGATGACGCCCATCACCTTGCCGTGCGGCACGTCGAAGCTGACGTCGCGCAGGGCGTTGACCTCGCGGATGATGCGCTCGCGCCGTCCGAGCCTGACGATGGCGCTCTTGAGCGTCGGCACCTTCTGCAGGCTGGTGCGATACGTGACGTCGACGTTGCGCACCCGGATGGCGACGTCCTGCCCCTGGGGCATGGCTCGGGAGCCGACCGAAACCTCAGAGGCGGACAGCGAACTCACGCTCCCTCGACATCATGATCAATGATCCGGCGACCAGCAGGCCGGTCGACCAGGCCAACCCGAGCAGCATGTACATCGGGTCGGGGCTGCGGTGGTCGATGAGGACCTGTCCCTGGCTCGCCAGGATCCCGAAGACCGGGTTGACCGGGCTGTACTGGATCAGCACGTCGGTCAGGTGACTGACCCTGGTGTCACCCGGGGCCGGGATCACCCAGAGCACCGGCGACATGTAGAGCCAGATCCGGATGAAGTACGGCAGGAAGCTCGCCGTGTCGCGGAAGTAGACCTGCAGGGTCGCGAAGAGGTTGGCCAGCCCGAGGCCCGCCATCGTGGCCATCACCAGGATCGGCAGCAACCACAGCAGCTGCCAGCCCACCTGCTGCCCGCAGACCACGTGGATCACCGCGTACACGGCCAGCGTCGGCAGGTAGCGGCGGAACGCCTGATAGACCGTCGAGATGGTCAGCAGCATCTTGGGGAACGAGGTGTTCAGGATGAGCCGACCACCCTGGGTGACCGCCATCGCCCCGGACTGGATGCTGCCCGTGATGTAGTAGAAGAGGAACAGGCCCGAGGTCAGCGTGGCGAAGAAGGTCTTGGGGTCGCGGTTCTTCGAGCCGGCGATGACGTCGGTGAGCAGGTAGTAGACCCCGGCGAGCAGCAGCGGGTTGAGCACCAGCCAGGCCTGGCCGAAGACCGTGTCGGTGTTGGCGGCGTGCATCTGGGTGCGGGCCAGCTCGAAGGCGAACCCCCGGCGGCGCCACAGCTCGCGGAAGTAGGGTCGGAACGGCGGCAGCCCAGCCCGATGGGGCTCGTAGACGTGCCGCTCGCTGGTGTACTCGTCCCGGGCGGCGGGGCTGGCAGGGCGCACGGATCAGTCCTCGGGCCACTCGGTCGGGCCGGACTCACACCGGCAACTGGGCGAACGCCCCAGAATAGCGCGAGGACCCCCGATCAGGGCCGGGCTCACGATTCCACCCGCCGTCGCCCCTCGGCCAGCCCCCGGTAGATCCCCAGCAGTACCTCGGCGTCCGCCGGCCACGACAGCTGCGGCAGGGCCTGTCGCACCGCGGCCACGAGCTCGGGGTAGCGGGCCCGGGCCCGGGCGATCGCGGCCACCAGCGACTCGGCGTCCCCGGGGGTGTACAGCTCCCCCACGCCGTGCTTGCGCACCAGGGCGCCCAGCTCACCGACGTCGGTGGCCACCACCGGCACCCCCACGTGGACGGCATGGAACAGCTTGTTGGGCATCGCCAGCCGATGGTTCGCCCATCTGTCCGAATGGGTGACCAGCGCCAGCCCGGCCTCGGCCAGCAGGGTGTCGACCCCGGCGACGTCCCGCGCCGCCTCGACGGTGGCCGCGGCCGGGTCGAACCCCGCCAGCCAGGTCTCGTCGGCGGGGCCGACCAGCCGCAGCGGCAGGTCGGTGCGCCGGCTCGCGGCGGCGATGGTCTCGAGCTCGCGGTAGGGCGCCAGCCGGCCGGCGTAGACGCCGGCGACCGGCGCCGGCAGCGGCGTCGCCACCGTCTCGGGCAGCGGGAAGCTGTTGCGCACCACCTTGACGTGCTGCCACCCGAACGCCCTGCGCAGCGCCGCCGCGACCCCGTCCCCCACCGTGATCACGGTGACCGCCTGCGACCCCATCGCCGCCTCGGCCCGACGCTCGCGCCAGGTGTGCCACGGCGTGGGCCGCCCGATCCGGGGCCGGCCCGACCACAGCTCGTGGCTGTCGTAGACGAGCGGCACCGCGCGGCGACGGGCCAGGGCCAGACCGGCCGCGAGCGCCGTGAAGTCGTGGGCGTGGACGACGTCGTACTCGCGGCTCGCGCCGTCCCGCTCGGCCCCGGCGGCCCAGCGGGCATAGGCCTGGTTGCGGTGGGTGGGCAGCAGCAGCCAGCGGGCCACCCGCAGGTGCGCCGGCAGCCGGCGCCGCGACAGCGACGGCGCCCCCTCGGCGCGGAACACCGACGAGGCCCCCACGCTCGAGGCCGTCACCCCGGCCGGTGGCTGCCAGCCGGCGGGCACCTGTTTGCCGATCACGTGGACGGCGTGGCCGTCCCCGCCAGCGTCGTCGCCTCGCGCAGCACGCGGGTGTCGGTGGCCAGCGACGTGGCCACCAGCATCAGGATCCTCATGAGGGTCGCCGCACCGGCACGGTCTCGGGGCGCCCCAGCAGCCGCGGACTGGTCAGGAAGCCGATCCCCCAGGCCCAGTGCATGCTCGCGTAGACGGCGGGCAGCTGCAGTGCCGCCCGCCACGGCAGCCCGCGAGCGGTCAGGGCGGCGGCGACGAGCACGCCGGCGGCGTAGCCCAGCGGGGCCAGCAGGGCCCACGGCCACAGCGGCGCCAGCAGCACCCCGAGCAGGCAGCCGAGCACCATCGCGGGGGCGGCCAGGTACCGCAGGCTGGCGGTGCCGGGGTGCTGGCGCATCACCACCCGGCGCCAGCGGCCGTAGTGGAAGTACTGCCGGCCCAGGGCCGACAGGTTCGGGCGCGGGCGGTAGGTGACCGAGAGCCGGGGCGAGAAGTAGACCAGGTGTCCGGCCTCGCGCAGCCGGTGGTTGAGCTCCCAGTCCTGCGCCCGCAGGAACGACTCGTCGTAGCCGCCCAGGCTCTCGAGCACCTCCCGCCGGAAGACGCCCAGGTAGACGGTGTCGGCCGGGCCGGCCTGGCCGCCGGTGTGGAACCGGGCCCCGCCGACCCCGAACACGCTGGTCATGGCCCGGGCCACCGCCCGCTGGAAGTCGGTGACCCCCTCGGCGGCCATGATGCCGCCGACGTTGGCGGCGCCGGTCTGCTCGAGCAGCGCCACCGCGGTGGCGATGTAGTCGGGCGCCAGCAGCCCGTGGCCGTCGACGCGCACCACGATCGGGTGGTGCGAGGCACCGATCGCGGCGTTCAGCCCGGCCGGGGTGCGACCGGTCGGGTTGCGCACGCTGCGCACCCGCGGATCGGCGGCCGCCAGCTCGGCGGCGACGGCGTCGGTGCGGTCCTTGGAGGGGCCCAGGGCGAGCACCACCTCGAGCTCGCCGGGGTAGTCCTGGCTCAGGATCCGCGCCACCGCCTCGCGCAGATGACGTTCCTCGTCGAGCACCGGCACCACGACCGAGACCCCGGGCGGGCGGGCACCGGCGTCCCCCGACGACCCGGCGGCGACGGGTTGGCCCTCGGGCGGCGCGAACGAGTTCTCGGGCATCACGAAGGACGGTAGTGGACGGCGGGGCCGTGCTTCACACGGCGCTGCACGCCGAGCTGATGTCGGTACCGCCGGACGGCCCCGGACCGGGCTGCGCCGCCGCCCCGCCGCTGCCTCCCGCAGCACCTCCGGAGCCGGTGCCGCCCGTCGTCCTGGTGCCCCCCGTCGTCCCGGTGCCCCCCGTCGTCCCGGTGGCGCCGGCCTTGGCCGAGGCGGGGGGCGCCTTGCGGGCCGGGGGCGCGTCACGCTCCTGCTGGGCGGTCCGGACGGCGGCCTGCACCCGGTCGCGGATGATCGTGAAGTCGGGGCGCGCAGGGTTGATCAGCGGCGGCACGAGCTGCACGCTGCTGATCTTGTGGCTCTTGGCCTTGGTGCCCAGGTCGACGAAGGTGGCGAGCTCGCTCGCGGGCAGGTCGGTGTGCATCGCCCGGGTGCCGGCGGCGGCGATCCTCTGGAACCGCGACAGCAACGTGGCGGGGTCGAGCTGTCCGACCATCGCGTTCATGACGCAGCGCTGGCGCTGCATGCGGGCGTAGTCGCTGGCCCCGTGCCGCGACCGGGCGAACCACAGTGCGTGGTAGCCGTCGAGGTGCTGGGTGCCGGGCTCGATGTAGCCCGAGACCTTCGACGAGCCGCCACCGATCGGCACCCGCTCGTTGACGGTCACCGTGATGCCGCCCATGGCGTCGATCACGTCGCGGAACCCGGCCAGGTCGACCAGCACGTAGTAGTTGACCTTGAGTCCGGTGATGCCCTCGACGGCGTCCTTCATGACGGCGGCGCCGGGGTCGGCGACCCCCGGGTAGAGCGCCTTGTGCTCCTGGCCCCAGGTGTACAGGCCGTTGAGCAGGCAACTGTCGCCGCAGGACCAACCGTGGGGCAGTGCGGCGTGGGCCGGCGAGGAGTCGGGGAACGGGATGTCCTCGAGGTTGCGGGGCAGGCTGACCAGCACGGTCCGGCCGGTCTCGGCGTCGATGCTGGCCAGGGTCATGCTGTCGGGTCGGGTACCGACCCGGTCCGGACCGGCGTCGCCGCCCAGCAGCAGCACGTTGTAGCGGCCGTCCACGGCCGCCGAGTACCTGCCGGTACCGAACATGCCGGTGATGAGGTCGGCCGCGGCCCAGGTGCGTCGTCCGGTACCGACCAGCGGCAGGCTGGTGAGCAGCACGCAGGCCAGGGTCAGTGCCGTCAGGCTCAGCCGCTGCCGCTGCGGCAGCAGCCGGGGGCGGGTCAGCCGCCAGGTGTCGAGCACCAGGGCCGGCCAGGCCAGGGCGGCGGCGAAGCAGGCCGCCGTGACCAACCCCAGCAGCAGCGGGTTGGTGGCCAGCGACACCAGCAGGCGCGGGGCCAGGAAGGCGGTCGGGACGGCGAGCAGCGCCAGCACCACCACCGTCAGCCAGACCCCGAGGGCCACCTTCGCCAGGCGGCGGTTGCCGGCCACCGCCTGGGCGCTGCCCGGCACGAGCATCGTGAGCACCATCAGGTAGATCGCCCGGCGCAGGCGCAGCGCGGGCGAGAGCGCCTGCGGGTTGCGCAACGGGTCGAGGGTGGGACCGCCGACGGCCCGCGGAGCCTGGTGCAGCCTGCTGGCATGACGGGCGGGCAGCGTGATCGGCCCGGTCGCGGTCCCCGCAGAACGGTGGGTGACACCTGCCGCGGCGTCCGGCCTCGCCTCGTCCACGTCGATCAGGTCCCGGCGCACAGAGGTACCCCGTCGAGTCACCGTCGGGGGTCGCTGTGCCATTCGTCGAGTATCGCCAGCCGCGCCCGCTCCACCCGGAAGGCGCGGCCGACGTATGACCGATTCGAGCGGAATGGCTTCGCGTCCCGTCGTCGCCCCCCGAGTGGTCACCGATGCCCGCCTCAGGAACGCCCACCTCGCCGAGTGGTCACAATCGGCCGCCTCAGGAACGCCCACCCGCATCGAGTGGTCACAATTGCCCGCCTCTCGTCGACCGAGGCGGCCAACTGTGACCACTCGATGGGAACGGGCCCGTCCCACGCGGCTAACTGTGACCACTCGACGCTGATGAGGCATGGCTGGGGCGTGGCCAGGGCTGGTCGGGACCGGTCGGGACCGGTCGGGACCGGTCGGGACCGGTCGGGACCGGTCGGGACCGGTCGGGACCGGTCGGGACCGGTCGGGACCGGTCGGGACTGTCAGGGACAGGTCAGGCGAGGGTGCGCAGCCACCAGCGTTGCCAGGGGGTCTCGACCGCCCGAGGGTGGTAGCCGCGGCGCACCCACGCCACCGCCTCGGCGGCCGGCAGCCCGTCGAGCACCGCCAGTGCCGCGAGGGCGGTCCCGGTGCGACCGACACCGCCGTGACAGGCGACCTCGACCCGCTCCCCTGCGACCGCTCGGGCATGGGCCCCGCGCAGCGCGTCGCGGGCATCGTCGCCGTCCGAGGGCACCCAGAAGTCCGGCCAGCGGATTCGCCGGTACGGCCAGGGTGGGGTCGGCCCGGCCGCCAGCAACAGTGCGAAGTCGGCGTCGCAGGCAGGCGCCGACAACCGCCGTCCCCGCACCCGCGACCCGCCCGGAAGCGTCAGGACGCCGGCCGGGTCGTCCCAGACCGTCATGACGTCAGTCTGCCCACGGATCGGTGACCGAGAGCGCGAACGCTCCTGACACCACGGCGGGTCAGCGGAGCAGGGAGCGGGCCATGACCAGGCGCTGGATCTGGTTGGTGCCCTCGTAGATCTGGGTGATCTTGGCGTCCCGCATCATGCGCTCCACCGGGAAGTCCTTGGTGTAGCCGGCACCACCGAGCAGCTGGACGGCGTCCGTCGTCACCTGCATGGCCACGTCGGAGGCGTAGCACTTGGCGGCGGCGCCGAAGAAGGCGAGATCGTCGTCCTGCCGTTCGCTCTTGGCCGCGGCGACGTAGACGAACTGGCGCGCGGCCTCGAGGGTCATCGCCATGTCGGCGAGCATGAACTGCAGGCCCTGGAACTCGGCGACGGCCTTGCCGAACTGCTTGCGGGTCCTTGACGTAGGCGACCGCGGCGTCGAGGGCGCCCTGGGCGATGCCGACCGCCTGCGCCCCGATGGTGACCCGGGTGTGGTCGAGGGTGCGCAACGCGATCCTGAGCCCGTCGCCGACCTCGCCGACCAGCCGGTCGCCGGGCAGGTGGACGTCGTCGAACAGCAGCTCGCGGGTCGGGGCTGCCCTTGATCCCCATCTTGCGCTCGAGGGCCCCGAACGTGAACCCGGCGTCGGCCTTCTCGACCACGAAGGCGCTCGACGTTGCCGCCGCGCGGGCCGTCCGGGTCGGTGACGGCGAGCACGGTGTAGTACTCGCGTGACCCCGGCGTTGGTGATCCACGACTTCTGCCCCGACAGCAGCCAGTCGTCGCCGTCCGGCGGTGGCGCGGCAGCGCATGCTCGCGGTGTCGCTGCCGGCCTCGCGCTCGGACAGGCCGTAGGAGAACATCGCCTCACCGCGCGCCACCGGCGGCAGGTAGCGCGCTTGACGTCCTCGCTCGCGGCCAGCATCAGCGGCATCGTGCCGAGCTTGTTGACCGCCGGGATCAGCGACGACGACGCGCAGACCCGCGCCACCTCCTCGATGACGATGCAGGTGGCCAGGGCGTCGGCGCCCGAGCCCGCCGTATGCCTCGGGCATGTGCGGGGCGTGGAAGTCGGCGCCACGCAGGGCGTCGTAGGCCTCCTGCGGGAACCGCGACTGCTCGTCCACCTCCGCGGCATGCGGCGCGATCTTGGCCTCACTCAGCTCACGGACGTAGCCGCGCAGCTCGGCGTGCTCGGTGGGCAGCGCGAAGTGCGGGTAAGGCCGCCAGTGCGGCGTCGGAGGCGCTCACCTGGCGCGATACTACCGCGCCAGGAGCCGGCCAGGGCCGGGATCACCGTGGGCTCGAACAACTCCATGTCCGCTGGTGTCGTAGGCGACCTCCTGAAGTACAGGATCGGGTAGGTCATCCCCGCCGCCTGGAGCTGCCGCAGTCGCTCGACGATCAGCTCCGGGGTGCCGACCAGGGGGCCGCCGCGCAGCCCCGCATCGGCTGGCCACGATCTCGGGGGCCATGAACGGGCGGCCGCGCTCCTCGATCGCCGTCCAGCCAGGCGTCCGCACCTCGGCCTGGTCGCGGCCGATCACGACGTTGTAGTTGGCCGAGCGCACGATCTGAGCGAAGTCGCGGCCCAGGTCCTTGCAGTGCTGCCTCGAGCACGGCTCGCACTTGTGGGTGAAGCCGGCTCAGCGTGCCGTCGAAGTTGGTGTACTCGGCGTACTGCGCCGCCGTCCGCAGGGTCTTCTTCTCCCCGCCCCCGGCGATCCACAGCGGGATGCCGCCGTCCTGCAGCGGCCCTGCGCGGGCGGCTGACAGATCGCGCCGTCGACCTGGTAGTGCTCACCGGCGAGGGTCGCGACGCCGTCCCGCCAGGCCGCCGACATGATCTGCACGCCCTCGTCGAGCATCGCCAGCCGCTCGCCGGCGGTCGGGAAGCCGTAGCCGTAGGCGTCGCCACTCGTGCTCGTACCAGCCGGCGCCGATGCCCATCTCGACCCGGCCGCCGCTGATGATGTCGATGGTCGCGGCGACCTTGGCCAGGTACGCGGGGTTGCGGTAGCCCATGCAGGTGCACATCTGGCCCAGGCGCACCCGCGGCTGGTCGCCGCGGCGAAGGCGGCCATCAGCGTCCAGGCCTCGTGCGTGGCCTCGTCGGTGGGCACCGGCACGGTGTGGAAGTGGTCGTAGACCCAGATCGACTCCCAACGGGCCGGCCTCGGCGAGCGGGCCACCGCCAGCATCGCCGCCACTGCTGGCCGGGTCGATGCCGACCAGGTCGAGCCGCCAGCCTTGAGGAACGAAGAGTCCGAAGCGCATGTCCAACCTGGCAGAACCTTACTGCCGCCGGATCGCCGATCCTGAGGAACGCCGGCACTGCGCGCCGACGCCGGTACTGAGGAACGCCGGCACTGCGCGCCGACGCCGGTAGGGTCGACGGCGTGCCTGCGCTCGAGGTGATCGGACTGGGATACCTGGGCGCCGTCCACTCCGCCGTGATGGCCGAGCTGGGTCATGACGTCGTCGGGGTCGACCTGTCGGCCTCGCAGGTCGAGCCGCTCTCGTCCGGCGGGCGCCGTTCCACGAGCCGGGCCTGGGCGAGCTGCTGACCGGCGCGGTGGCTACCGGGCGGATCACCTTCACCACCGAATCAGCTCCCTGGCAACGTGTTCCGACACCTCAGGCCGCTCACCCATGGTGCACTTCGTCTGCGTCGGCACCCCGCAGCGCCAGGGCGAGAACGCCGCCGACACCCGGTACGTGGACGGCGCCGTCACGGGGCTGTTGCCGTTCCTGCGCCCCGGCGACCTGGTGGTCGGCAAGTCGACCGTGCCGGTCGGGACCGCGGCCCGACTGGCCGAGCAGGTCTGCAGCGGGCCGTGCCCGGGCGCGATCGCTGGCCTGGAACCCGGAGTTCCTGCGCGAGGGGCTACGCGGTCGAGGACACCCGGCCGTCCGGACCGCCTGGTCTACGGCCTGCCGGCCGAGGCGGCCGAGGCCGAGGCGACCGGCCCTGCTCGACGCAGGTCTACGCCGCGGCGTTGGCCGCCGGGACGCCGCGACTGATCGACCGACTACGCCGACCGCCGAGCTGGTCAAGGCCTCCGCCAACGCCTTCCTGGCCACCAAGATCTCGTTCATCAACGCGATGGCCGAGGTGTGCGAGGCCGCCGGCGCCGACGTCACCCGTCTCGCCGACGCGATCGGCCACGACGACCGGATCGGGCCCAAGTTCCTCGACGCCGGGCTCGGTTTCGGCGGCGGTTGCCTGCCCAAGGACATCCGCGCGTTCATGGCCCGGGCCGGTGAGCTGGGCGCCGACCAGGCGCTGACGTTCCTGCGCGAGGTCGACGCGATCAACATGCGCCGCCGCTCCCGCATGGTCGAGCTGGCGCGCGACGTCGTGCGGCGGTTCGTTCCTGCGGCAAGCAGGTGGCTGTCCTCGGCGCGGCTTTCAAGCCGAACAGCGACGACGTCCGCGACTCCCCCGCCCTCAACGTCGCGGCCCAGATCCGGCTGCAGGGGGCCTCGGTCATGGTCGCCGACCCGGCAGCGGTGCCCAACGCGCAGCGCGCCTGGCCCGAGCTGGCCTTCGCCGACAGCGCCGAGAAGGCCTGCGCCGGAGCCGATGTCGTGCTGCTGCTGACCGAGTGGCAGGTCTACCGCGACCTCGACCCGGCGGCGCTGCGCGCCATCGTCGCCTCACCGGTGATCCTCGACGGTCGCAACGCCCTCGACCCCGTCGCCTGGCGCGAAGCCGGCTGGACCTACCGCGCCCTCGGCCGCCCCCGCGCCTGAATCTCAGCTCGAACGGTGGACCACTTCTCCTCCGGATTCCCCGGCTGAGGCTGGTAGGGCCGCAGGTTCTCGGGCAGCAGCCAGTGCGAGAGGCGACCACCCCAAACGGTCCCGAACGGTCCGCTCAGCGCGTAGGGCAGACGCTTCTTCTTGGCGAACTGCGTGTCGACGGGCTCCAGCTCACCCAGCAACGCCACCTCGTCGCCGGCCCGCAACGCATGGTGTCCAAAGGTCTGGAGCACTGCACGCCGCACGCCGTCCAGACTCTCGACGACAACGTACTGCCCGTCGGGCACGAAGCCCAGGACGCGGGCGGCCACGGAATGGCTGGTTCTCAGCCGGCGTCGGATCAAGCGCAGCTCCCAAGCGACAGACCCGCACCCGAGAGCGAGGCAGGCCAACCCTATGCCTGTGAAGATCCAGCCATCGGGGCCGCCCTGGCGGGGAACCACCACTGCGAGGACGAAGAAGAACGCCCCGCAGGCTGCGAAGAACCCCAAGACCGTCGCCAAGGCCCCGACCTTGGCCGACCGCCACCGCAGAGTGGCTGGATAGTCCTCGGGGTCCCGGATGGCGATCGGGGGCCGGACCTGTCGACGCTCGGCCCGCTCGTCGTCCTGCTCCAAAGTGTGCGCGATGCGCATGCGCCACCCCACGAGCGTCAAGGGCGTCAACAAGAGCACCGCCGCCTGGACGACGTTGCTCATCAGAGCGCCCGGGTGCCACCGCATCATCAACGGGAACGCGGACACCTGCCCGACGAACAGCACTGCCAGCCCCGGGCGGCGGCGGGCAGCGGCCCACCACCAGCGAAGGCGGCGGGACTGCACACTCAGCCCGAGCGCCCGTCGCCGCTCCTGCCAGGTGGACGTCTCTTGCCCGGGCGACTCGGCAGCCGTGAACGCCCGGTCGTCCTTCGCCCCGGTCACCGGCTCCTCGGCCGAGGTGCTCACGCGACGGCACTCATGCCTGGGCGGCGACCTGCCAGGCCTTCCAGGCGCTGGCGACCATGTCGTCGAGGGAGTGCCGCATGGTCCAGTCCAGGTCACGCGAGGCCAGCTCGCCGGTGGCCACGATCCGGGCCGGGTCACCAG
Organism: uncultured Actinomycetota bacterium; assembly: GCA_963738495.1. GTDB lineage: Bacteria > Actinomycetota > Actinomycetes > Actinomycetales > Kineosporiaceae > CAVTWW01. Next base: position 127,584 of record CAVTWW010000007.1, on the reverse strand, counting down.
GGCGGCGGGGTCTGGTCTCAGGGGTGAACTCGATGCCGGTGACCCGCCGCACGGCGTCCATGATCTGCAGGACCGAGGCACCGTCGCCGCTGCCCAGGTTGTAGACCGGCTCGAGCGCCCGGCCGGCCTCGAGCGCCTCGGCGGCCGCGACGTGGGCCAGCGCCAGGTCGTGCACGTGCACGTAGTCCCGCACGCACGAACCGTCCGGCGTCGGGTAGTCGGTGCCGTTCACGGTGGGGGTACGGCCCTCGGTCAGTGCCTTGAGCACCAGCGGGAACAGGTTGTGTGGGCTGGTGTCGTAGAGGTCGTCGTAGCCGGAGCCCACGACGTTGAAGTAGCGCAGGCTGGTGTGCACGAGCGGGGCGACCTTGGCGACGTCGCGGATCAGCCACTCCCCGATCAGCTTGCTCTCGCCGTACGGCGACTGCGGTCGGGTGGGGCTGGTCTCGGTGACCAGGTCGACGTCCGGCGTCCCGAAAGTGGCCGCGCTGGAGGAGAAGACGAGCTGGTGGACGCCGGCGTCGAGCATGCCCTGCAGCAGCACCATGGTGCCGGTGACGTTCTGGTCGTAGGTGTGCAGCGGCCGCTGCACCGAGACCCCGGCGTACTTGTAGCCGGCCAGGTGGATCACTCCTGCGACGGCCGCACCGTCCTCGGTCAGGGCGGCCGCGACCGCGGCCGGGTCGACGATCGAGCCCTCGACGAACCGCGCCTTGGGGTCGACGAACTGCCGGTGCCCGCTCGACAGGTCGTCCAGGACGACGACGTCGCGCCCCGACTCCAGCAGGCAGCGCGTCACGTGTGAACCGATGTAGCCGGCGCCGCCGGTCACGAGCCAAGTCATGGTCCACACGGTAGCGGGGCACACTGGGGGCATGCCCAACGACCCTCAGGTGATGCGCCGCCTGCTGACCACACCGGCCCGGTGGGCCGTCGTGGGGCTGAGCGAGAACCCGAGCCGGGTGGCCTGGTCGATCGCGCGGTACCTGAAGCAGCGCGGCATGACGATCGTGCCGGTGCACCCCAGGGCCGAGACCGTGCACGGCGAGCGCGGCTACCGGCGCCTCGCCGATGTGCCCGGCCCGATCGACGTGGTCGACGTGTTCGTCCGCAGCGCCCTGGCCGGGGCTGTGGTCGACGAGGCGATCGCCGTCGGCGCGAAGGCGGTGTGGCTGCAGCTGGGGGTCGTCGACGAGGCTGCCGCCCAACGTGCCCGGCAGGCCGGGCTGGACGTCGTCATGGACACCTGCCCCAAGATCGAGTCAGCGGCCCTGCGGATCGCGTGAGAGGCTCGAGCACATGAGCAGGGTGCGATGGGGACGCGGTCGCTCGCCTGACCCCGGACGTGAGGGCACGGTCTACCGGGCCGGTCCGGGCCTGCAGTTCCACCGTCCTGACCCCGACGTGACACCACCTGAGGGCCTGTCCCGCAGCACGCCGCCGCCCCGTTCCCCCGCCCCGGCCTCGGCCGCGCGGCCCGCGGGTCCGCGACGACCGCCGGTCGCCGCCGGCAATGCAGGCCCGCGCGGACGGCGCCGACGCTGGCCGTGGGTGGTCGCACTCGTCGCGGTCGTGGTGCTGGTCTACCCCGTACTCCTGGGGTCACTGGCCTGGTCGCACCTGGCCCGGATACCGGCCATGCCGACCGGCACCAGGGCGGCGGCCGGGTCGGGGCAGACCTACCTGGTGGTGGGCAGCGACAGCCGAGCCGGTCTGAGCCGCGACGAGCGCGCCAAGCTGGGCACCGGGCAGGTGGCCGGTCAGCGCACCGACACGATCATGCTGCTGCACGTGCCGGCCCACGGCGCGGCCGTCCTGGTGAGCGTGCCCCGGGACTCCTACGTGCCGATCCCCGGTCACGGCAAGAACAAGATCAATGCGGCCTTCGCGTTCGGCGGGGCGCCCCTGCTGGTGCAGACCCTCGAGAACGTCACCGGGGTGCACATCGACGGCTTCGTGATGACCGGACTGGGCGGCTTCGCCGACATCGTCGACGCCGTGGGTGGCGTGCGGGTCTGCGTCAAGACCGCCCTGAACGACAGCAAGGCGCACATCGACGTGGCCAAGGGCTGCCAGCAGATGGACGGCACGACGGCACTGGGCTATGCCCGGGCCCGCTACGCCGACCCGCGCGGCGACCTGGGCCGGGTGGAGCGGCAGCGTCAGGTGCTGGCAGCGATCGCGAGCACCACGCTGTCGCCGTCCGTGCTGTTCGTGCCCTGGCGCGCGGTACCGGCGGCGACGGCGGGCGGCAACGCACTGACGACGGACGACGGCATGTCACCGGTCGGGGTCGCGCAGTTCGTGCTCGGCATGCGCAGCGTCTCGGGCGGCGACGGGGTCACCCTGACGGTTCCGGTCGCGAACGCCGCCCTGCAGACCCCTGCCGGCGAGGCCGTCGAGTGGGACCGGCCTCAGGCGCTCACGCTCTTCAAGGCCCTGCAGACCGACGACCTCGCCACCATCAAGGCCATCGCCGCCGCCAAGTGACGTCGGCATCGACCGCCGACGATTGACCGAAACCTTGTGGCCGACCACATTGGGACGATGACTCAGTCCGCGGGGATTCCGGAGCCACTGGAGCGAGAGCTCGGTGGCATCCCGTTACCGGTGCCCGACGCCTTCTACGAGCCCTTGACCGAGGCCGAGCTCGAGGTGTGGGAGTGAAGATGCAGGACACCTTCACGGGCCTGCATCATGTGCAGCTCGCCGTTCCGCCGGGGTCGGAGGACGTCGCGCGACAGTTCTACGGCGCAGTGCTGGGCATGAGCGAACTGACGAAGCCGCCGGTCCTCGCCGCCAGGGGTGGGTGCTGGTTCCGCGCGGGTGGCTGGGAGATCCACCTGGGTGTGGAGCAGGAGTTCGTCCCGGCACGCAAGGCGCATCCAGGAGTCCTAGTCAGTCGGTGAGGGCCTCGGCCTGCAGCGCGCGTTCGAGGCGGCGGTCGGGCACCAGCCAGATCAGGGCCACGACCACGTAGAGCACCACGCCCAGCCACGGCTTCACGTACGCCAGGGCGATCCCACTCAGGTAGAGCGCCAGCGAGAGCTTGCCCTTGACGTCGGTGCCCATCGCCCGTACCAGGGCCGACTCCGGCCCCTCGCAGCGCTGCAGCGTGACCGCCAGGATCGTGTAGGCGATCGCCGCACCCAGCAGGTTGGCGCCGTAAGCGACGGTCGGCTGCAGGGCCACATGGCTCTCCTCGAGCCAGCGCGTCGACAGCGGCACCAGCGAGAGCCAGAACAGCAGGTGCAGGTTGGCCCAGAGCACCCCGCCGGTGACCCGGCCGGCCAGCTGGAACAGGTGGTGGTGGTTGTTCCAGTAGATGCCGATGTAGATGAAGCTCAGCAGGTAGGTGAGCAGCCCGGGGCCGCTCACGCCGCGCATCGCCTCGAAGGTCGGCTCGTCGGGCACCTTCAGCTCGAGCACCATGATCGTGATGATGATCGCCAGGACGCCGTCGCTGAACGCCTCGAGCCGACCGGTGGGCATCATGCCGAGCCACCCGCCGTCCCGGACCCCGCCGTGCCGAACCCCGCCGTCCCAGACCCTGCCGTGCCGAAACCCAGCGGCTGGCTGCGCCGGGCCCGCAGCCGCTGCCCCTTGTCCATCGCCTCGGTACGCAGCTGGGCCTGGAAGTCGAGCATGGCCTGCTGCAGCCGGGGGTCACCGGCCGCCAGGATCCGCACCGGCAGCAGGCCGGCGTTGCGGGCGCCGCCGACCGAGACCGTCGCCACCGGCACCCCGGCCGGCATCTGCACGATCGACAGCAGCGAGTCCATGCCGTCCAGGTGGCGCAGCGGCACCGGCACCCCGATCACCGGCAGCGGCGTCACCGACGCCAGCATGCCCGGCAGGTGGGCGGCGCCACCGGCCCCGGCGATGATCACCTTGAGGCCGCGGCGGTGCGCCGTCCGGCCGTACTCGATCATCTCGGTGGGCATCCGGTGAGCCGAGACGACGTCGACCTCGAGGGCGACGCCGAACTCCTCGAGCGCGAGCACCGCCTGCTCCATCACCGGCCAGTCCGAGTCCGACCCCATGACGACGCCGACCAGGGGCCCGCGCCGACCAGGACCCCTCGCCGACCAGAGGCCCGTGCCGACCTCTGTCGCGTCCATGCTCACTCCTTGATCGTGCCGGTCAGGTAGTCCGCCGCGTGCCGGGCCCGTTCCAGGCAGTCGTCGAGGTCGTCCCCGCAGACGGTGACGTGGCCGACCTTGCGGCCGGGCCGCACGTCCTTGCCGTACATGTGCACCTTGACGCCCGGGTCGCGAGCCATCACGTGCCGATAAGCGTGGTACATCTCGGGGAATTCCCCGCCCAGCACGTTGACCATCACGGTCCACGGCGCCCGGGCCCGCGGGTCGCCCAGCGGCAGGTCGAGCACCGCCCGCAGGTGCTGCTCGAACTGGCTGGTCACCGACCCGTCGATGCTCCAGTGACCGCTGTTGTGCGGGCGCATCGCCAGCTCGTTGACCAGCACGCCGCCCTCGCCTTCCGAGCTCTGCCCGGCTGCGCCGTCGGCGGTCTGGAACAGCTCGACCGCCAGCACCCCCACCACCCCCAGCTCGCCGGCGATGCGCAGACCGATGTGGGTCGCGGCGACGGCCAGGTCGTCGTCCAGGTCGGGGGCCGGGACGACGACCTCGCGGCACACGCCGTCCACCTGCAGGGTCTGGGCCACCGGCCAGGCGGCGGCCTGACCGGACGGGCTGCGGGCGACGAGCACCGCCAGCTCGCGGGTGAACGTCGACCCTCTGCTCGGCCAGCAGCCCGTCGGCCCCGCTGCGGGCCAGCCAGTCGGACGCCGACGCGGCGTCGTCCACGACCTGCACGCCCTTGCCGTCGTAGCCGCCGCGGGGAGTCTTGAGCACCACCGGCCAGCCGACCAGCTCACGCGAAGGCGGTCAGCTCGGCCTCGTCGTGGACGACGGCCCAGCGCGGGCACGGCACCCCCAGCTCGGTGAGCCGGCGCCGCATCACGATCTTGTCCTGGGCGTGGGCCAGGGCGGCGCGGCCGGGCCGGACGGCGACGCCGGTCGGCCTCGAGCCGGGCCAGCAGGTCGCCGGGCACGTGCTCGTGGTCGAAGGTGAGCACGTCGACGTCCGCGGCGAAGGCGGTGACGGCGGCCTCGTCACGGTGGTCACCGACCGGCGAGCGCGGCACCACCTGGGCGGCGCTCGCGTCCGGCGCCTCGGACAGCACCCGCAGCTGCACGCCCGAGGGCGACCGCGGCGGGCTGCATCATGCGGGCCAGCTGGCCGCCCCCGACCACCCCGACGACCGGGAACCCGCCCGGGGCGCCGGACGCCGAGGGATCGGTCGACGAGAGATCGGTCGACGAGAGTTCGGAGGAGGCGAGTTCGGACGACGAGGCCAGCACGGGGTCAGCGTAAGGGGCGAGGTCTTAACGTGCTCGAAGGCATCACTGAACAGGAGGAGATCGCCAACGGCGCAGGTGGGCACGTAGGCTTCTGCGGGTGAGCAGCGGCGTGCCGAGAGTCGGTCTGGTCGCGCGGCTGAGGGCCGCGCTCGACCTGGTGTACCGCGAGGCGATCAAGTTCGGCACCGTCGGCGCCGTCGCCTTCGTCACCGACGTCGGCCTGTTCAACCTGCTGTGCACCTCGCTGTGGCCGGGGACGGCCTCCCGCCGCTCGACGGTCACGAGAAGGCCGCCAAGCTGATCTCGGCGTCGATCGCGACGCTGGTCGCCTGGGTCGGCAACCGGCACTGGACCTTCCGCCGCCGCCGCCAGGCGACCCCGGTGCGCGAGCTCGCGCAGTTCGTGTTCATGAACGTGATCGGCATGCTGATCGCCGTCGCCTGCCTGGCGATCTCGCACGACCTGCTGGGCTTCACCTCGAGCCTGGCCGACAACATCTCGGGCAACCTGATCGGGATCGGCCTGGGCACCCTGTTCCGGTTCTGGGCCTACCGGCGCTTCGTCTTCACCGAGACCCAGCCGGTGTCGAGCGACGAGCCCGTCGCCGCTGCGCGCTAGCGAGCACCGCGACGACCAGCTGGGCCGCCCGGTCGATCGCCGCCGCCACCTCCGGCGACAGGCCCGCTCCCGGTTCGACGTCGCCCGCCACGACTCCGACGGCGATCACCACGGGGGGCAGCGTCCCCAGCGCCCGGCTCAGCTCGACCGCCTCGAGGACCCCGAGCGCGTGAGTCCCACCCCTCGCCCACCGGGGCGCCCCCACGAGTGGGTCCCGCCCGAGGGCAGCGGCCGCGGGCATGGCAAGGTCGCGCACGACGACACTGCCCACGGGACGGTCGCAGCGCACCGCGTCCACGACGACCGCGAGCGCGACCCCTTCCCACAGCTCCGGCAGGCAGGTCGGGTCTGCGTGCACGACCAGGTCTTGCCTCAGCGTCCGGGTGCCCCCCGGGTCCGGGTCGCACCCCACCAGCGCCCGGACCCGTTCGACGACCAAGGGCCCGACGGCATCGTCGCCGCGATCGGGGTGGCCGACGCCCACGACGAGCTGCCCGGGACGCCGCACGGTCGCCTCCACGACGTCCTCACCCACGGTCGACGGTCAGGGTGAGGAAGTGCGTGGCGCAGGAGATGCAGGGGTCGTAGTTGCGCACCGCCTGTTCGCACCGGTGCGTCAGCTCCGGCTCGGGCAGGTCGAGGTGGCTCTGCACGAAGACGCGCAGATCCGCCTCGACGCTCAGCTGGTTCTGCGACGTCGGCGGCATGATGGTCGCCGCCAGCACCGTGCCGTCGTCGTCCAGGGTGTACCGGTGGTAGAGGACGCCGCGGGGCGCCTCGGTCACCCCGTGACCGGTCCCCGCCCGCGCCGGGACGGCGACCGACGCCGGGGACGACGCCAGGGTCGGGGAGCCGACCCACAGGTCGATGATGCGCAGCGCCTCCTCGACCGCGTGGACGAGCTCGACGGCGCGCACCACGATCGAACGGAACGGGTTGCGGCACACCGGGCCCAGCCCGGCTTCCTCCGCCAGCCCGCGCGCCAGCGGCGAGAGCCGGTCGTGGTTGAGGCTGTACCGGGCCAGGGGCCCGACGACGAACGGCCGCCCGTCCAGCCGCGCGTGCAGCGCGTTGGACCGCTCGACGTGCTCCTCGACGACATGGCTCGAGGTACTCCGCGCGCCGGGAACGCCAGACCGTCGCTCGTGACCAGCGACCCGCTCTCGAGCGGGTACCCCTCCGTCGGCCCGCATCGCGAGGTAGGTGTGCGGCTGCTCGAACTGCGGGAACGTGAACCCTGCGACCAGGCGAACGGTGGCGACGGCGTCGTCCAACGCCTCGGCGAGACCGGCGCGCACCTCGGCCAGCTGCTCGCGCGACGGCATCCGGTAGAAGCCGCCGAGCCGCACGTTGACCGGGTGCACCGAACGCCCGCCGACCACGGACATCAGCGCGTTGCCGGCCTTCTTCAGCCGCAGCCCACGACGCACGACGTCCGGGTGGGTGGTCGCCAGGTCGATCGCGCCCTCGTGGCCGAGGAAGTCGGGGGCGTGCAGCAGGTAGATGTGCAGCGCGTGGCTCTCGATCCACTCACCGCAGTAGAGCAGCCGCCGCAGCAGCCGAACCGGTTCGGGGACGACGACGCCGCACGCCTGCTCGATCGCCTGGCACGCGCTCATCTGGTAGGCCACGGGGCAGATCCCGCAGATCCGCGCGGTGATGTCGGGCGGCTCGGTGTGCGCCCGGCCCCGCAGCAGCGCCTCGAAGAAGCGCGGCGGCTCCATGATGACGAGCTGGACGTCGACGACCTCGCCGCCGCGCACCGTCACGTGCAGGCCGCCCTCCCCCTCGACGCGGGCGAGCATCTCGACCCGGACGGTCCGGTCGCTGCGTTGCGGGTCGTTCGGCGGCTGACCCGAGTCGTGGCTCATGACCTCACCGCGCCCTCACCGGTGGCCGTGCCGGTGCCCGTGGCCGTGGCCGTGCCGGTGCCCGTGGCCGTGGCGGTGGTTGGGGTGAGGTCGTCGAACCGGGCGCTCTCGCGGCGGAACGGTTCGGCACCGGTCGCATAGGTGCGCAGCAGCCGCTGCACGTCGCGGCGCGGCATGCCCAGGAAGGTCAGCCTGTCGGTCAGCGAGGTCGTGTTGGCGGTGTCCTGCGGGCCGAAGCAGCCGTAGCAGCCGCGCGAGAACGCCGGGCACAGCGCCCCGCAGCCGGCGCGGGTGACCGGCCCCAGGCACGGCGTCCCGCCGGCGACGGCGACACAGACGGTCCCCCGTCGCTTGCACTCCACGCAGACGCTGTACGACGGCAGGCGCGGGGTTCGCCCCTGCACCAACGCGGCGAGCACCTCGAGCAGCTGACGCTTGTCGACCGGGCAGCCGTAGAGCTGGACGTCGACCGTCACGTGCGCCGCGATCGGCGTCGACCGGTCCAGCGTCGCCACGAACTCGGGCCGGGCGTAGACCGACGCGCGCCATTCCTCGACGTCCGCGAGGTTGCGCAGCGCCTGGATGCCCCCGCTGGTCGCGCACGCCCCCAGGGTGACGACCCGCTTCGAGACCCGGCGCACCTCCTGGATCCGTTGCAGGTCAGCCGGTGTCGTGATCGACCCCTCGACCAGCGACACGTCGTACGGGCCCTCGACCACGGCCCGGGTCGCCTCGAGGAAGTAGGCGACCTCCACCGCCTCGGTGATCGCCAGCAGCTCGTCCTCGCAGTTGAGCAGTGTCAGCTGACACCCGTCGCACGAGGCGAACTTCCACACCGCCACGCGGGGACGGACCGGCGGGACGACGGCAGTACTCATCTCACACCTCCCGCAGGCGCAGCAACGACTCCAGCTGCGCGTAGGGCAGGACCGGCCCGTCGACGCACACGAACAGCTCCCGCAGCTGGCAGTGCCCGCACAGACCGACGCCGCACTTCATGGTGCGTTCCATCGACAGGCGCACCCGGTCCGGCGCCACCCCGCGATCGACGAGAGCAGCGGCCGCGTAGCGCATCATCACCTCGGGCCCGCAGACGAGCGCGAGCGCCCGTGAGGGGTCGAAGCCCGCCTTGGGGATCAACGCCGTGACCAGCCCGACGCGCCCTGCCCAGCCGGGCGGCCCGTAGTCGACGGTCACGGCGACCTCGACCCCGGCGGCCCGCCAGGTGTCGTGCTCGTCGGCGAACAGCACGTCGGCCGGGCTGCGCGCGCCGTACAGCACCACCACCCGACCGAAACGTTCGCGGTGCATCAGCACGTCCAGCAGGGCCGGGCGCAACGGTGCCAGACCGATCCCACCGGCGACGAGGACGACGTCCCTGACGATGCCGGCGCCGCCGGAGACGTCGGTGCCGCCGGCTCCGCCGGTGACGTCGATGCTGTCGGTGGCGCCGGTGCTGGCGGTGCTGGCGGTGCCGTTGAGGCTGTCGAGGACGTCCCAGCTCGTGCCGTACGGCCCGCGCACGTCGAGCAGGTCGCCGAGGCGGGCATGGACCAGGGCGTGGGTCACCCCGCCGACGTCGCGCACGGTGTGCTGCAGCACCGCGGCGCCCGGGACGCCGCTGAACGAGATCGGTACCTCACCGACGCCGAGCAGGCCGAGCATCGCGAACTGCCCGGCAGCGAACGTCAGGGGGACGCCGTCGTCCGGCCCGAGCCGCAGGGTCACGGTGTCGTCCGTCTCCTGACGGTGGGCCAGCACCCGGAACGGGCGCGACTGCATCGGGTCGAGGACCCCGGTGACCGAGCCGGGGCTCGGGGCGGCGCCGGTCATCGCGGGGAGCCGTAGAGGTCGAGCAGCCGTACCCGTGCCGCCTGCAGCCGCTCGTGCATGACCCAGGTGATCCGCTGCAGCAGCGCGTAACCGAACGTCGTGTCGGTGTCGCACTTGCGGCGCAGGCAGTCGGCGTCGAACATGATCGCCTCGACGGCGGTCACGGCCCGGGCGTCGAACAGCCACCGGTAGGGCGGCACCAGCCAGGACCAGCCGACGACGTCCCCGGCCTCGACGGTGTCGATGACGATCCGGCCCCCGCGCGGGTCGTGCACCTCGATGGCGACGCGCCCGTCACGCACGGCGTAAAAGGCGTCGGCGGCCTGGCCCTGCTCGAACAGGTAGGCACCGGCGGCGATGTGGGTGCCCTGACCGCACCCGGCCATGCGGGCGAGGACGTCGTCGTCCAGGTCGGCGAAGAAGTCGAGCTCGGCAAGAACCGTCGTCGACGTCATGGTCACTCCTTCGTCCCGGCAGCTGCGGCCGTCCCGACACGTGCGGTCGTCCCAGCAGCGGTACGGGGGCCGGTCACCGGTCGCGGGGCGGCCCGGATCGCCGCCACCTCGGCGGTGAGGTCGATGGCAGCCGGGCACCACGAGATGCACCGGCCGCAGCCCACGCAGCCCGACGTGCCGAACTGGTCGACCCAGGCGGCGAGCTTGTGGGTGGCCCACTGCCGGTACCGGGCCGAGGTCGACCCCCGGACGCTGCCGCCGTGCAGGTAGGAGAAGTCCGTGGTGAAGCACGAGTCCCACACACGCAGGCGCTGCGGGGGCGCGGCCAGGGCACTGACGTCCTCGACCGAGGTGCAGAAGCAGGTCGGGCAGACGAGCGTGCAGTTCGTGCAGGCCAGGCACCGGGTCGCGACGTCGTCCCACTGCGGGTGTTCCGCGTTGTCGTAGAGCAGGTCCCGCAACCCGTCGGTGTCGAGGGTGCGCCCCATGTGGTCGACCGCGGCCCGGACGGCGGCCGACCCGGCGGCGACGTCCTCGGGGCGGGCCGGCGCCGAGCCGATGTCGGCCAGAACCTGCGCCCCGAGCTCGCTGCCCACGGCGACGACGAAGCGGTGGCCGCCGGCGAGCAGCTCGGTGAGGCAGAGGTCGTACCCGGTGCCGGGCTCGGGGCCGGTACCCGTCGAGGCGCAGAAGCAGGTGCCGCCCGGCTCGGTGCACGCGACGGCGACGACGAAGGTGCCCGCGCGACGACGGGCGTAGTGCACGTCGACGGCCGCGCGCTGCAGGAGCACCCGGTCGAGGATCGCGATGGCGGCCAGGTCGCAGGACCGCACGCCGAACAACGCATACCCGCCGTCCGCGGCCGACTCGTCGTCCCTGCTGCCTCGCAGCAGCTCCCGGGCGGGGAAGAGCACCGACTTCCAGGACTGCGCGGGAGCGGTGTAGCCGAAGACGGCCTCGTCGCCCCGCTGCCGCAGTCGGTAGTGCGCGTTGTCCTGCTCGTCCCCGACGCCCTGCGGAAGGTCCGCCACACCGGTGATCTCGGCGTGGACGAGGGCACCGTCACGCACCGTGGGACCGATCACCGTGAAGTCGCGGGCGCGCAGGGCATCGATCAGCGCGTCCAGACCGGCCACCGTCAGGATGGCCGTCGCCGTCGGGTTCGTCATGGGTGACCTCCGCTCCCCCCGAGTCTGTTCGCGAGGACGCGGCGACGACAGCGGACGAAGGTCACCATCCGGACGAGGAGACCGGTCGGTGTGCCCGGCTACCCCTCGCCGGGCCAGACGGGTCGACGCTTCTCGACGAACGCCGCGACACCCTCGGCCCGGTCGGGACTGAAGGCCGTGGCACGCCACGCAGCGTCCTCGACGTCCATGCCTTCGGATAGCGGCCGGTCACGCCCGGCCAGGATCGCCCGCTTGGCGTTGCGCACTCCCACCGGCGAGTGGCCGGCGATGGTCGTGGCGAGCTCGAGGGCCGCCTCGCGGGCCTGCCCGGTGGGCACCAGCCGGTCGACGGCGCCGAGGGCGACGGCCTGCTCGGCGGTGATCCGGCGGGCGGTGTAGATCAGGTCGCCGGCGCGTGCGGCCCCGATCCGGCGGGTGAGCAGCTGGGTGCCGCCGAGCCCCGGCACCACCCCCACCGAGACCTCGGGCAGCGCCAGGACGGCATCCGACCCGGCCACCGCGAGGTCGCACAGCAGCGCCAGCTCGAACCCGCCGCCCAGGGCGTAGCCCTCAACGGCCGCGACGGCCGGCACCGGCAGCCGCAGGAACGCGTTCGCCAGAGCGCGTAACACCTCGCGCTGGTGACGCAGGTCGTCGTCGGTGAAGCCGTGCCGCTGCTTGAGATCGGCGCCGACGCAGAACGCCCGGTCCCGGCTCGACGAGAGCACCACCGCCCGCACCTGCGCCGCGATGCTGGCGACCGCCTCGGTGATCGCGACCGCGAACTCGGTCGACAGCGCGTTGAGCGACCCCGGCCGGTCGAGCACCAGCTCGACGACGTGTCCGCCGTCCCCGTGCCGCAGCACCTGTACCTGCCCGTGCTCCTGCCCGTGCTCCTGCCCGTGCTCCTGCCGCTGCGCGTCGCTCACCCGCCCAGTCTCCCCGAGACGGGCTGCCGCCGGCGACCCCGGCCAGCAGCAGCGCCGCCGCGACCGGGAGGGTCGCGAGCGCCACCGTTGCCGGCGTCAGCAGGATCCAGGGCAGTCCGGGTACCGCCGTCAGCAACGCCGAGGCCGCGCAGGCCCCCGCGAGCACCGCTGTGCGGTCCCGCAACGGGCGTCGCCGCGGCAGTCGCCGGGTACACCCCGGTACCACCCACCGAGAGCGGTACCAGCCAGGCCGGCGGCAGCGCCCCGGAGGTCGCCGCCATCAGGAACCCGAGGGGCAGTAGGTGAAGTTGGCCTCGGAATTCTGCCCGGCATCGAAGACCACCGACAGTCCCGCAGGGTCGGCCACGGCGCCGTATCGGGCGACCAGCTCATCGATGATGGCGGTGAACTGGGTGACGTCGGGCCGGTTGCCGGCGTAGGCGTGGGACAGCACCGGGATCCCGCCGTCGCGGGTGACGACCAGTCCGAGCCCGACCAGGCGCAGGTCGGTACGTTTCTGCTTGGCGTGCCCGCGTTGGGCGATCGGGGCCCGGCGGTTACCCGAGTCGATGAAGGTCGCGAAGTTCGTCATGTCCAAGGCCAGCGCGGACAGGTCCAGCCCGAACTCGCTGACCATCCGGGCGGCGATCACACGTTCCACGGCCGCCAGCGTGACGGCGTCCAGAGTGTCCATCGCGTCCCAGAAGTTGCGGTGCCCGCAGACGGCCCAGCCCACGTTGGTGAACCGGGGCCCGGCGGTGGTGGCCCACCAGTCGGCGAACGCCAGCTTCGAGCACGGGGCTACCACGCTGTTGGCGATCGCCAACGCCAGGTAAGTGCCCACCGACGCGGCCGCGTCCGAACGCCGGGCTCCGACCGCCTCGTCGATCGCGGCCGCGACCCCAACCGGGTCAGTGTCGTCCAGACCGCGGCCAGATCCCCGAACCCCTTGTGCTGCAACCGTTGCGGCATCCCGTCCCGATCACCGGACAGGCGCGCCACCACTTCCTCACCAGTGCCCAGATACTCCTGCTCCACGATCCGCGGCTTGCCGTCAACCCGAGCCGAGGTCACCAAGTAGTAGTAGTACGTCTGGTTCCCGCGCTTCTTCCCCACGATCGAGGCCATTTATGGGTAATACACCCACGGGCCGCGCGAGCCCACCACCGACACGCACATCCACCCAGGTCACGGGCCACATCCGGCCATCGCCACGCCAACCCAACGACCTCAAGATCAAACTAAGGGGGAAACTCCCGCTAGCGACTCCTGGAGGCGACCACACGATCAGGGAGCGCTCCACACTTACGGTCCGAAACACGGCAGCGATAGAGATCTCGAGTGGAGAATCGGTCATCTGTCATCAGGATGGTGTCTGCGTCTTCCCAAGCGAGAAGTCTCCAACTCCCAACAGCAATCCCTTGCATATCTCCTAGCGCGACTCCAGACTTCGAATCAATCACCGAGACACTCGACTCAGTTGAAAGCACAATTGATGATCCATCAGAACTGAAAGCTCCGTCGACCAATTCCGGCACCTTGATCGACCATGCCTGGACGGTTAGATCCCGACTTAGACGATAAACCATTCCTGTTTCAGTCGAGCCAGAGATCCAATTCTTTCCAGTTGCATCCAAGTCGATCGGGTAACCGTTCCCCGGGAATTTGCGTAACACAGTGTCCCCTTGCCCAGGAATCCACGGTAGCGTGTCGCTCCGTTGAACTTTGCTTCTGATCTTGTACTACTGCAGGCAGTCTCTCTGTGTGATGAGGAGTTGCTGTCTGTGACTGGTACTACGCTCGCGTTGACGATCGACGCCCTGGTGTTGGGTGAGTCGCTGTCGTGGAACGTGTTGGAGTCGTGCATGGTCGACATGTCGCACGAGGTCCCTGCCCTGGCGTTGGCGTTGGTTCTGGAGGACGCGCAGGAGCGGCTGATCGAGGCGGTCTGCGGGCGACGGTGGATGCCGGTGCCGGGTGTGGTGGTGCCCTTCGCGTGTCCGGGGTGCGGGGTGCGGGAAGGGTTCGTGCGCAAGGGGAAGCGGACCCGCCCACGCAAGCTGCGCACCGCCGCTGGGACGGTCGAGCTGATCGTGTGGCATGTGGGCTGTCGCGACTGCAAGAAGGTGTTCTCCCCGATGCTGGTGATGCTCGGGCTGTCCGGTAAGCGGCGCACCGACCGGCTCAGCCTGGACCTGGCCGAGCTGGGCACGCAGATGTCGTTCACTCGTGCGGCGGCCGTTGACCGACAACTCGCCGGCACCGGCGCCACGGCGGGGCAGGCCCACAATGCGATGGCCGACGTGGCCGCGCTGCTGAGCGGTGCGGGCCCGTCCGAAGCCGACGACTTCCACGGCGACGACCAGCCGACCGATCAGGGCGGCGGTGGCCCTGAAGACGGCGACGGCGGCGCGGCTGGTGGTGGTGACACGGCCGCAGCGACGGGCTCGGACACGGACACCTGCGGTGCGGGCCAGTCATTTGTGGCCACCTGTGATGCGGCCGAGCGGCTGGAGTGCCAGAGTCTGCGGATACCGGTGTTGGGGCCTGCGGTCACGTCCCCGACGGTCGTGCTGCTGGACGGGACCGGCGGGCGGGCCGGGGACAAGACCAACGGCGTGCCGATCAATCTGGCGATCGGGTTGACCGGCCGCTCGGGTCCACGCCGGCGCCGCCGGGCGCACACCCACCTGCTGGGCCTGACCGTCGGTGAAGACTGGTCGATGATGGGCGCCCAGCTCAAGTCCGTCGCGTCACCGGCCCTGGTGGTGCTCGACGGGGAGAACGTGATCACCATTCTGGCGCAACGACTGTGGCCCAATACGCCGATCCAGCGCTGCTGGTGGCACCTACCCCACGGCCTGCGTAAGGCGTTCTACGTCGACGACGCGCACAACCGGCACGTCAACCCGAACTGGGCCCGCACGATGGCCGGCGAGCTGGCCGAACTGCTGCGTCAGCAGATCCGCCACGAACACACCACCACCCAGGCGCTGGCCGACTGGGACGCCTTCACCGCCAGGGTCCCGGCGGCCTTGACCAGCGCCCACGCCTACCTAGACGCGGCCCGCCCGCACGCGTTCACCTGCCTGGACCCCGCCGTCCGCAAGGCACTGGCCCACCTCGGAGGCCCCGAACTGGCCACCGGCGTCATCGAACGACTGATGCGAGAGATCAACGCCCGCACCGACATCGGCGGGGTCCGATGGTCCATCGCCGGCCTCCGCGACCTGCTCACCGTCCTGACAGCCCGCACTCTGCGACACCCGGCCTGGACCGAAATCCACAGAAACACCCACCCAGCCAATACAATCCAATTCCGCCTGCAGAAGTTCAACGCAACGTGACGCTACCGAGCTGTCCTTGCGAGAGGCGCTTGTCGTGGCGTGCGGGTATCTGCGCCAGAACATCATCGAGGATGTGTGGGCTGACATCTTCGACGTCGACCAGTCGACGGTGTCGCGGTACATCACGTTCCTGACACCGCTTGTCGAGAAGGCGACGCAGGAGGACCGGCCGACCGTGGAGGAGGCGACCGAGGCGACCAGGGACGCGATCGCGCTGGTAGACGGCACGCTGTGGCCGTGCTGGTCCTGGGACGGCGTGGATGAGTTGTGGGCCGGGAAGTACAAGACCACCGGGCACGGCTCCCTGATTGTCACCAACCTTCGGGGGCGCATCACGTTCGTGTCCGAGCCCGTCACAGGCAATCGCCACGACATGGCGAAGCTGAAGGGATCCACGGTGGAGAAGATCCTGAAGGAGGCGGGAGGGGTATTCGGCGACAAAGGGTTCATTGGGACCGACTACGTCACCACTCCTATCCGAAAGCCGATATGCCGCAAGCTCCTGGAGTGGGAACGTGAATGGAACAATCAGGTGAGTTCCTTCCGTGCACCAGTCGAGCGGGCCATCGCCAACCTCAAGACATGGCGGATCCTTTTCACCGACTACCGCCGACCACTGAAGACCTTCACGTCGTCATTCCGCGCCGCAATCGGTCTCTACTTCTTCAAGGAGGGTTTCGCATAGGGCTCCTGGTTTGAATTCAAGAGGCGTAACAACACCGGTTCCTTGCGTATACCTTCTCGTCTCGCTCACCGGGCCCGACCCATCCGGCAGTGCTGAGCCGACCCGACTTCGTCGAGGCTGCTCCTGTCCTCCCCGCCGACTCACGGTTCAGACTGCCTCCAACTTGACCCCACCGCTACGACGGCAGAGCCACGAAGGTCTTTCACCTCCGTCCGAACAACCAGCGCCTCGTGGCGCACCCCAAAGATCCAAACACGCCGGGGCCCGTCACATCAGCAACCGAGCATCCCGGGCGCGTCGTGCCCACCCTCAACTCCACACCACGACCGAATACTTACAAGAGTTCAAGTCCCTCGTCTCCACTGGAAGGGGGCCAGGGTAAGACGCAGTTTGCGTCCAACCCTGGCCCCCCTTCTGAGACAGCGAAGCCTTTTCAGATCCCCGATCCTGTCGGCCGTTGACGCGGGTACCGACTTCCAAGGGCCAGCTATTCCAACTGACCGCATGGCTCGGGGTCAGATTCAGTCTAGGCCAGTCCTCCGAGACCGCATTCTTCGGATACGAACTTCAGTCCAAGCACCTAACCCAATCCCCAGCACGACGGCTACTACTGCCGTCACTTCGCCGGAGAGAGGGAGGCCCACGATCTGAAGGAGAGCCGCAAGTAGCATGGCTCCGACATAGCCGCCGCCCAGGAAGAACAACAATCGGACGAGACTAGTCCCAGTGCCCAGTGACTTCAGTCCGTTCCGCATTCCGACAACCCTCTCGCCATTGGAATATGGCGCAGAGCCAACTAGGCCGTGATGAAGTGACACTGCGCCGCCACCCGAGCTCCATTCGTGTTCAGCACGGCACATACCGCGCCATATTTGCCGACGACACGATATTTCGGGTCAGACCGTCCTATCGTATAGTACAGACCCTCACACGTATAGTGCATGGGCCCCCAGTCGGTGAAGTAGACAGCGCCGTTGGTGTCCCGATACTCCCAGTCGATCCGCCAGTTGCAGAAGTTGCCGCCTGCTGTCCCGCCGCCCCAGTTGTCTTCCACGACCGCAGACTGGTAGGTAATTACCTTCCCACTTCCAGCCACATAGTGGCCGAGCGTGGCGCCTGGCCAGCAAACCTTTTTACCTGCGATCGTCACGCACTGAGCACCGAATACCTGATAGCCGAGTGCTGAGCTGGCCTTGACGGCAACCCTAGGAGCCGTGGGGCGAAGGGCGGCGGCTTGGGAGCCCGTCGCCATAGGAACAAGAAGGGCGAGCGCGGATAGGATAGCAAGGCCCAGTTTTCGGCCAGGAAAATTCATGGTCGCCTCCCGAATACCGCTGCGCGGAACTCCCTACTGAGTTCTGCAATCAGCTATGGTTGCAGAACCTGACGCAGCCGGGACTGAGGTGTCAAGGTCCAGCGGGACTGAGGTGTCAAGGTCCAGGCGGAAGTATTTCGATCCATTCAGACGACCCGAGGTCGCTGATCGCTAGTGCCGATCCGGCGCGCGGTGCCAGCAATCAGCAATTGCTAGTTGACAAGTTCGTGATATGCAGGAATGCTGGGGCCGATCGGGTAGACATTCAGGTCATTCCGGTGGCGGCTGCC
Organism: uncultured Actinomycetota bacterium; assembly: GCA_963738495.1. Lineage (GTDB taxonomy): Bacteria > Actinomycetota > Actinomycetes > Actinomycetales > Kineosporiaceae > CAVTWW01. Next base: position 109,685 of record CAVTWW010000007.1, on the reverse strand, counting down.
CGCGTGTCGGTGCTGGCGAGGCTGGTTTGATCATGTTTGACTCCTGGCGTGCCGGGGTTGGAGGACGTGTCGCGTGGGGGTCTCCTCGCGCTGATCGGTGAGCTCCGCGCGGTGAACGCTTCGCTGATGGCGCGGGTCGCGGTGCAGGACGAGCGGATCGCGGTGCAGGACAAGCGGATCGCCGACTTGGAACGAGCTGCCTCCCGGAACAGTGGGAACTCCTCGATGCCCCCGTCCAGTGACGATGTGCCTGGTCGTAAGGCTCCACCCCGGCGGGGGGCCGGCGGCGGGAAGCGGGGCAAGCGGCCCGGTGCGCCGGGGGCGGGTCTGGCTTGGCGGCAGAGCCCTGATGAGGTGGTCGCGCACTACGCGAGCGGTGCCTGTGGGTGCGGTGCCGACTTGGCGGACGCCCTCGATGAGGGCATCGCCCGCTCGCATCAGGTGCATGAGGTGCCGTTGACGACAGCGACGGTGGTCCAGCACGACCTGCACCGCAGCCGCTGCGGCTGCGGGCGTGCCCATGTCGGCGCCCGCCCCGGTGACGTCGCCGACGCACCGATCAGCTACGGGGCGAACCTTCGGGCGCTGGTCGTCTACTTGCTGGTGTTCCAGCATGTTCCGGTCGAGCGGTGCGCCCAACTGATCGCCGACGTCACCGGTGCCAAGCCCTCGACCGGGTTCGTGCACGGGATGCTGGCCCGGGCCGCGGACGCGGTCAAGGACGTCGTGGCCCTGATCAAGACACTGATCACCGCCTCCTACGTGGTCGGGTTCGACGAGACCACGCTGCGGGTCGGGCCGGCCGGGACGAAGAAGCACATCCTGTCGGCCTCCACCGACCTGCACACCCTGTACTTCCTCGGCGGACGGGACCTGGCCACCTTCAAAGCCTTCGGCGTACTCACCTCCTTCACCGGGATCGCCGTCCATGATCGATACAGCCTGTATGACCATCCGGAACTGACCAAGACCCTCACCGGTCACCAACTGTTGCGTTACTACGAAGGCCTAACCGAGAAGGAGATCGCCCAGATCCTGGGTTGTTCGGTTGGTACAGTGAAGGGATACTCATCGCGCGCCCTGGCAAAGTGTCGGATATCTATGGATGAACTAAAGCGAGCGGAGAAGGGGTCTTCTTCATGAGTACAGACTACGATGGGTCACTCAAGGACGAGTTGGGGCGGGTAGCAGGACATCACGGAATGAAGCCTGATGCTGCAGTTGTGGCGATCTAGGCGGCCAAGGGGAAAGTGGTCCGTAGACGTGTCCTGATGCTGACGTTGCCACTAGGAACTGTCCTGGTGGGAGCGGTCGCTGGGCAGTCACTTATTAAGAAGTGGATCCGCGAGGATGTGCCAATTGCTGTGCAAACGGCAACTCCGACACCTACACAGACTTCTGTCTCCATATCCAAACCTCCGGAGGTCGGTGACGCTCGTGTGCCCTTTGTTCGCAAGGGAATACTCCATGTCGGCGGAAAGAGTATCCCGGTTCCCTCCGGGTGGGCAGTCAATTCCATATTGTCCGCCACTGGGCGGGTAGTATTGAACGTGAGCACTGGCCCGGATACAAGCGGCGTGGCGGTTCTATCCGCAGATGGCGTTCTAAGATTAATTCCAAATGCCGTCGGGGCGAAGGATATCAGTCGAGATGGGCAGCGAGCCTTATGCGAAACCCTCCTTGAAGAAGTAGAGACCGATTGCGGCGCGGAATGACGACGTGAAGGTCTTCAGTGGTCGGCGGTAGTCGGTGAAAAGGATCCGCCATGTCTTGAGGTTGGCGATGGCCCGCTCGACTGGTGCACGGAAGGAACTCACCTGATTGTTCCATTCACGTTCCCATTCCAGGAGCTTGCGGCATATCGGCTTTCGGATAGGAGTGGTGATGTAGTCGGTCCCAATGAACCCTTTGTCGCCGAATACCCCTCCCGCCTCCTTCAGGATCTTCTCCACCGTGGATCCCTTCAGTTTCGCCATGTCGTGCGATTGCCTGTGACGGGCTCGGACACGAACGTGATGCGCCCCCGAAGGTTGGTGACAATCAGGGAGCCGTGCCCGGTGGTCTTGTACTTCCCGGCCCACAGCTCATCCACGCCGTCCCAGGACCAGCACGGCCACAGCGTGCCGTCTACCAGCGCGATCGCGTCCCTGGTCGCCTCGGTCGCCTCCTCCACGGTCGGCCGGTCCTCCTGCGTCGCCTTCTCGACAAGCGGTGTCAGGAACGTGATGTACCGCGACACCGTCGACTGGTCGACGTCGAAGATGTCAGCCCACACATCCTCGATGATGTTCTGGCGCAGATACCCGCACGCCACGACAAGCGCCTCTCGCAAGGACAGCTCACGCGGGCGACCCTCACCTTTGTCCCACGGCCGTTCGAGCAATCCCGCGACCCGGAACTCCAATTCGTCAAGTTGCTCATCGTCCAGTCCTGACATACGCTCGAACCGCAACGGCTTCTCCATCATCAGAGGTTTGGCTTAGTCACCTCCTTTGTATCGATCGGGGAAGCCGTTGCCTCGCATTTGTCGCGGCGTGTCGTGTATTGTCCGAAACCTCTGGGAGAGAGCCGGATCGGTCCTACGCGTCAGGAGTTTCGCATAACCCTCAGCGACTGCTGGCCAGTCTACGTGGGGCATCGATCCCGACCGATTCCCGACAGGTTTGGCCAGAGTCCGTCGTTTACCGCCTTGAGGACCTGGCCATTTCCGCAAGAGCGAGTCTAGATGGCCTCTCGCCGGTAAGGTTCTTGGGGCCTTTGAGCGAAACGGCTCTTATGATTTCTAGAGGCTCCGCATACTCCGAGTGGATTCGGTAGCGTCACGTTGCGTTGAACTTCTGCAGGCGGAATTGGATTGTATTGGCTGGGTGGGTGTTTCTGTGGATTTCGGTCCAGGCCGGGTGTCGCAGAGTGCGGGCTGTCAGGACGGTGAGCAGGTCGCGGAGGCCGGCGATGGACCATCGGACCCCGCCGATGTCGGTGCGGGCGTTGATCTCTCGCATCAGTCGTTCGATGACGCCGGTGGCCAGTTCGGGGCCTCCGAGGTGGGCCAGTGCCTTGCGGACGGCGGGGTCCAGGCAGGTGAACGCGTGCGGGCGGGCCGCGTCTAGGTAGGCGTGGGCGCTGGTCAAGGCCGCCGGGACCCTGGCGGTGAAGGCGTCCCAGTCGGCCAGCGCCTGGGTGGTGGTGTGTTCGTGGCGGATCTGCTGACGCAGCAGTTCGGCCAGCTCGCCGGCCATCGTGCGGGCCCAGTTCGGGTTGACGTGCCGGTTGTGCGCGTCGTCGACGTAGAACGCCTTACGCAGGCCGTGGGGTAGGTGCCACCAGCAGCGCTGGATCGGCGTATTGGGCCACAGTCGTTGCGCCAGAATGGTGATCACGTTCTCCCCGTCGAGCACCACCAGGGCCGGTGACGCGACGGACTTGAGCTGGGCGCCCATCATCGACCAGTCTTCACCGACGGTCAGGCCCAGCAGGTGGGTGTGCGCCCGGCGGCGCCGGCGTGGACCCGAGCGGCCGGTCAACCCGATCGCCAGATTGATCGGCACGCCGTTGGTCTTGTCCCCGGCCCGCCCGCCGGTCCCGTCCAGCAGCACGACCGTCGGGGACGTGACCGCAGGCCCCAACACCGGTATCCGCAGACTCTGGCACTCCAGCCGCTCGGCCGCATCACAGGTGGCCACAAATGACTGGCCCGCACCGCAGGTGTCCGTGTCCGAGCCCGTCGCTGCGGCCGTGTCACCACCACCAGCCGCGCCGCCGTCGCCGTCTTCAGGGCCACCGCCGCCCTGATCGGTCGGCTGGTCGTCGCCGTGGAAGTCGTCGGCTTCGGACGGGCCCGCACCGCTCAGCAGCGCGGCCACGTCGGCCATCGCATTGTGGGCCTGCCCCGCCGTGGCGCCGGTGCCGGCGAGTTGTCGGTCAACGGCCGCCGCACGAGTGAACGACATCTGCGTGCCCAGCTCGGCCAGGTCCAGGCTGAGCCGGTCGGTGCGCCGCTTACCGGACAGCCCGAGCATCACCAGCATCGGGGAGAACACCTTCTTGCAGTCGCGACAGCCCACATGCCACACGATCAGCTCGACCGTCCCAGCGGCGGTGCGCAGCTTGCGTGGGCGGGTCCGCTTCCCCTTGCGCACGAACCCTTCCCGCACCCCGCACCCCGGACACGCGAAGGGCACCACCACACCCGGCACCGGCATCCACCGTCGCCCGCAGACCGCCTCGATCAGCCGCTCCTGCGCGTCCTCCAGAACCAACGCCAACGCCAGGGCAGGGACCTCGTGCGACATGTCGACCATGCACGACTCCAACACGTTCCACGACAGCGACTCACCCAACACCAGGGCGTCGATCGTCAACGCGAGCGTAGTACCAGTCACAGACAGCAACTCCTCATCACACAGAGAGACTGCCTGCAGTAGTACAAGATCAGAAGCAAAGTTCAACGGAGCGACACGCTACCGACAGCTCACGCGGGCGACCCTCACCTTTGTCCCACGGCCGTTCGAGCAATCCCGCGACCCGGAACTCCAATTCGTCAAGTTGCTCATCGTCCAGTCCTGACATACGCTCGAACCGCAACGGCTTCTCCATCATCAGAGGTTTCGGCCAGTCACCTCCTTTGTATCGATCGGGGAAGCCGTTGCCTCGCATTTGTCGCGGCGTGTCGTGTATTGTCCGAAACCTCTGGGAGAGAGCCGGATCGGTCCTACGCGTCAGGAGTTTCGCATAACCCTCCAGCTCCAATCCGGTGGATGTGGGCTGGGTGGCGGTGCGCATCTGCCCTTCATGACGGGCGGAGAGCTCTCGACCGGATCTCTCTCGTCTGGGTTGTGTCCGGGTTTGGGTGTGTGCGGCGTGGCGTTCTGACGTGGGAGCGCGGCTCCTGGTGATCTTTCGGGTGTCGAAGCCTGAAGATCACCCAGGGAGCCGCGCTCGTGTCTGCATCGTGCCTGTTGAAGCCTGTTCTTGACCAGTTGGCCGGTTGGGCACGGTGGGAGGCGGAGTCCTGCGCCGGCCCGGGTGAGGTCTCGGGTGGGGTGGAGTCGGCTCTGGTGGCACGGTTGTCGCAGGTTCGGGATCTGCGCCGGTGCAGGGGGTTGCGTCACCGTCTGGTGTTGATCTTGGCGTTGACCGCGTGCGCGACGTTGGTGGTCGGCTCGGATTCGGTGACGGCGATCTGGCAGTGGTCGGCTGGTGCCCCGCAGGACAAGCTGGCCCGGCTGGGAGCTCGGTGGAATCCGTTCGAGGGCCGGTTCGTGGTGCCCAGTGAGCGGACGTTCCGGCGGGTGCTGGGCACCCTGGACGCCGATGCCCTGGACGGCGCGGTCGGCGACTGGGTCGCTGATGTCACGCGAGGTGTGGCACCGGTCCCGGTCCTGCCGCCCACGTCGGGCCCGGCCGAGCGAGAGCAGCGCCGTGCCCTGCGGCGGGCTGTCGAACACCCTGTCCCGCACGGGGTGCTGCCCGGTGCCGCCGTGGACGGCAAGGCGTTGCGGGGCGCACGCACCGATGCCGGGCCGGTGTTCCTGGTCGCGGCGATCGACCACGCCAGCGGCGCGGTCCTGGGGCAACGCCAGGTCCCGTCCAAACGTGGTGAGGGTGTGGCCGCCCGTGACCTGCTGACCTACCTCAACCTGCCCGCGATGGTGTGGACCTTGGACGCCCTGCACACCACCAAGGCCACCGCCCGCCTGATCACCGGTGACCTGGGCGGGCACTACGTCCTGATCATCAAGGGCAACCAGCCGATCGCCCGGGCCGCAGCGCAGGCGTTGCTGGCCGGCCCGGACAGCGAATGGGCCCCCACCACCCACAGCATCGACGACCGCGGACACGGGCGCCTCGAACGGCGAACCATCCGCGTCGCACCCGCCGACGACACCCTGTTCCCCGGTGCGGCGCAAGCATTCCGGCTGCGCCGCGACACCGGCGGCCTGGACGGCGTCATGACACGCAAAGAGATCGTGTACGGCATCACCAGCATGCCCGCAGACCTGGCCGACCCGGCACACCTCAACCACTACGAAAGACGGCACTGGGTCGTGGAAAACCGCCTCCACTGGGTCCGCGACGTCTCCTTCGACGAAGACCGCTCCCAGCTACGCACCGGCACCGCGCCCCGAGCCCTGGCAACCTTCCGCAACCTCGCAGTCAGCGCCTTCCGCCTCGCCGGCCGCGCCAACATCGCCCACGCCCGCCGCGACCTCCACCACCGACACGACGCCTTCAACGTCTTCGGAATCTAACCACACCATCACCCCAAAACGGACATCTCACAACAACGCCGGGGCCCTGGCTACCGGACGGCTCTACCGTCGCCGTCGCCCAAGGTTTAGGTCCCCTCCTTGTTGCTCACCTGGACGTACACATGCTTTCCGACGCGCGTGGGGTACGCAGCAGATGGGTACTGCTGTCTTCATCGGGTTCCGAGCTCGGCTCACCGGAAGAGGCGAAGAGGGCCTGGCTGGAAATGGTGTCGACCACCGGAGCCAAGGAGTACGCGCGGGGAGCGGTCCTACTGATTGATCTTGGTTCCGTGCAGGACATTCGTCTCCCCAGGCCACCTTCGTAGGTCCTGGCGCAGGCCCCAGCGGCGGCACCCACGCGACCGACGCCAACGCATCACCAGTGGTGGCGCAGCGACGCCCAGCCCCACCACGACGGTGGTCGCGACCCCGCCCACCGCTGCGACCATCGTGGCCAGAGTGAGCCGTCGCCGTGGAGACACCGACCTCGCCGACTCCCGCGCCTCAGCGGCCGTCGGGCTGGTCGCCCTGGTCGAGGGCCTGGGTCCGGTCGAACTGGATCGTCTGGTTGTCGTTGCCGTCGCGCCGCGGGCCGCCACGGCTCAGCTGCACGGTGTCGCCGTCCTGCCCCTGGTAGCCACCGGCGTCGTCGTCGTAGGGACCGCTGCGGTCACCACGGGCGGCGCGGTCGCGGACGTCGTCCGAGAGGCGGTAGAGGGTGCGCTGCACCTGCTCGACCTTGGGCACCTCGTCGAGCACCAGCTGGCCGCGCTCACCGGCGGACTCGACCACCAGGGTGCCGAAGCCGAGCATGCGACCGATCACCCCGTGCGAGAACGAGACGTCGTTCAGTCGCGACAGCGGCATGTCGTGCCCGGACCGCGCGAACACCCCGGACCGGATGACCAGCCGACGGTCGGTGATCGCGTAGGTGGTGGTCCACCAGCGCAGGAACGGCCACACCGCCCAGCGCAGCAGCACCAGCGCCGCCACAAGCACGATGGCGGCGCGGCCGTACAGCTGCAGCGTCGCCGTTCGGCACCAGCGCCGACAGGAAGGTGGCCGCCGGCACCGTGACGATCACCAGCACTGCCGGCCAGAACAGCACCTTCGCGTGCCGGCGCAGCACCAGCACCAGGTGCTCGTCGGGGCCCAGCAGCTTGGTCGGAAAGCCCATACCGCCCAGAATGGCACGCGCCCTGCCACCTCACAGATCGAAGAGCGCCACGCCGCGCCGTCGCACCTGCCGTCACGGCCTGCCGGCGCCCTGCCGTCAGGACGCAGCGGGCCGAAGATGGACGACGTCGCCGGCGGCCAGCACCATCCGCCGCCGGCCCCCGGCCTCGTCGACGTCGAGCACCAGCTGTCCCGACCCGTCGACGTCGCGGGCCAGCCCCTCGACGAGGCCACCCTGCGGCAGCTGCACCCGTACCCGGCTGCCCAGGGTCAGGCACACCTGGCGGAAGTCGGCGACCAGACCGCTGCTCTCGGCGTCGCCGCCGGCGGCCAGCCAGGCCCGGTAGCGACGGTCGAGCGCGGCCAGCCACAGCTCGCACAGTCGGGCCGGTTCGACCGGGTCGGCGCCGGCCAGCCGCAACGACGTCGCGGTGGCGACCGGCAGCTCGTCGCTGCTCTGGCTCACGTTGATGCCGACCCCCACCACGACCGCCGGGGTGGGCAGGTCGGCCGGGGCCGGGCCGTCCCACGGCAGCGCGGGGGCGATCAGCTCGGCCAGCACCCCGCAGATCTTGCGGTACTCGCCGTCCTCGCCCCGCACCAGCACGTCGTTGGGCCACTTCAGGACCACCCGGCCCGGCAGCAACGGGGTCAGCGCGTCGACGACGGCCACGCCGGCGAGCAGCGGCAACCACCCGAGCCGGCTGGCCGGGGCGCCGTCCGGACGCAGCAGCACCGAGACGGCCAGGGAGGTGTCGGCCGGGGCGGTCCAGTCACGGTCGAGGCGGCCGCGCCCGGCCTGCTGCAGGCCCGCGCTGATCACCAGGCCCTGGCGCTCGCCGGCCCGGGCCCGCTCGCGGACGTCGGCGTTCGTCGAGCCGGTCACGCCCCGATGCTCCACACGCCACTCGATGACCGGGTCCACGAGCGGCAGCGTAAGGCAACGGACGGCGAGGTCGCCGGGCAGGTGAGCGACGACCCGAGCAGTGTGACGCGTGCCGCCGGAAGAGGCCCTGATCCGAGCCACCAGGGCGACTAGTCTCGGCCAGGAGCACGTCGCCGGAGCATGTCGCAAGAGCACGTCAGCGCCGCAGTGGAGGAGCCATGGCAGCCCCGTCGTCCGAAGAGGCGCACACGACCGCAGGCCGGTTGGCCGAGCTGCGGCAGCGCACCGACGAGGCCCAGCACCAGGCCGGCGAGAAGGCCCTGGCCAAGCGCCGGGCATTGGGCAAGAAGTCCGCCCGGGAGCGCATCGAGGGCCTGCTCGACCCGGGGTCCTTCGTCGAGCTGGACGCCCTGGTCAAGCACCGCTCGCGCAACTTCGGGCTGCAGAAGAAGCGGCCCTACGGGGACGGCGTGATCACCGGCCACGGCACCGTCGAGGGTCGCCCGGTCGCGGTCTTCAGCCAGGACGCCACCGTCTTCGGCGGCAGCCTGGGCGAGGTCTACGGTGAGAAGATCGTCAAGGTGATGGACCTGGCGATGCGGGTCGGCTGCCCGATCGTCGGCATCAACGAGGGCGCCGGGGCCCGGATCCAGGAGGGCGTGGTCTCCCTCGGCCTGTACGGCGAGATCTTCCGGCGCAACGTGCAGGCCAGCGGCGTGATCCCGCAGATCTCGCTGATCATGGGGGCCAGTGCGGGCGGTCACGTCTACTCCCCCGCCCTGACCGACATCACCGTGATGGTCGACAAGACCTCGCACATGTTCATCACCGGCCCCGACGTGATCCGCACCGTGACGGGCGAGGACGTCGGCTTCGAGGAGCTGGGCGGTGCCCGCACCCACAACACCAAGTCGGGCAACGCCCACTACCTGGCCGTCGACGAGGACGACGCCCTGGAGTACGTGCGCGCCCTGCTCGGCTACCTGCCCAGCAACAACCTCAGCGACCCGCCGGCGCTCGGCCCGGCCGGCCCGGACGCCGACGCGGCGCTGGAGGTGACCTCCGAAGACCTCGAGCTCGACACCCTGATCCCCGACTCGGCCAACCAGCCCTACGACATGCACCGGGTGATCGAGCACATCCTCGACGACGGCGAGTTCCTCGAGGTGCACGCCCTGTTCGCCCCCAACATCGTCGTGGGGTTCGGGCGGGTGGAGGGCCGCCCGGTGGGGGTGGTGGCCAACCAGCCGATGCAGCTGGCCGGCACCCTCGACATCGACGCCAGCGAGAAGGCCGCCCGGTTCGTGCGCACCTGCGACGCGTTCAACCTGCCGGTGCTCACGTTCGTCGACGTCCCCGGCTTCCTGCCCGGCACCGACCAGGAGTGGGACGGCATCATCCGCCGCGGCGCCAAGCTGATCTACGCCTACGCCGAGGCGACGGTGCCGCTGGTCACCGTCATCACCCGCAAGGCCTACGGCGGCGCCTACGACGTCATGGGCTCCAAGCACCTGGGGGCCGACGTCAACCTGGCCTGGCCGAGTGCGCAGATCGCGGTGATGGGCGCCCAGGGCGCCGTCAACATCCTCTACCGCCACGAGCTGCACGACGTCGAGGCCGCCGGCGGCGACGTCGAGGCGGCCCGCAAGGCCTACCTCGACGACTACGAGGACACCCTGGCCAACCCCTACATGGCCGCCGAGCGGGGCTACATCGACGCGGTCATCGAGCCGTCGGCCACCCGCGGCCAGGTCGCCCGGGCACTGCGCATGCTGCGCACCAAGCGCGCCAACCGGGCCCCCAAGAAGCACGGGAACATCCCGCTGTGAGCGGCGAGGCGGGTGAGGTGGACGGCGACCGGCCGCGGTTCGTCATCACTGGAGGCGCCGGCCCGGCCGAGGTGGCTGCGGTCGTGACGGTGCTCTCGTGCGCGGCTGCCGCCGGCGCCGCAGCCGGCTCGGCAGCCGCGACCTCCGCTGCCGGCGACGCCGTCCCCGACGGCCGCTCCCGCCGTCCGCTCTGGTCGGTCTCGCTCGGCCCCGCCCTGCGCTCGGCGATCACCTGGCGGACGTCGGGCTGGTGGTGACCGGCAGGCCGCAGCAGCATTTTCGCCGTCCGACTGTGGGCGACCCTGCTCGGATGTCGTGGGGGCTGAGATACCTTGCCGACATGCATGGATCGCGGCCGGTCGAGGTGTCCTGAATGGCCACTTTGCAACTGACCGACACCGAGGAGCAGCTCCGGTCCCGGGTCGGCACGAAGGTCTTCCTGCAGGCCAGACAGCTGGTGGACGGCGACCTGGTCGCGAGGATCAGCGGCGGGATGGCGACCGGGCAGGTACTCGGCCAGGTCCGCGACGCCGAGGGTGGGCCACGGTCCGCCCTGGCGATGGTGCAGGCCGACGGCGACGGAACGCTGAAGGGGCTGGCGACCGCCTGCACGTGTGTGGCTCCCTCTCCGTGCCGCCACGGTGTCGCCGTCCTGCTCGTCGCGTTGAAGGCCGAGGGCAATGCCACCGGCGCGGTTCGGCGTGACCTGTCGGAGGCCGAACCCACCGCCGCCGTCCTGTCGTCCCGGTGGGAACGTCGGCTGGCGATGCTCGCCACCCCGATCGGCCCGACGGCGACGACGACCTCACGTCCGGCACCGGCGAGGGTGGGCCTGCAGTTCGAACTCCTCGACGGGGCGGGGCGGGCCGGGACCGCGAAGGCCGACAGGGTGCGGCTGGCGATGCGGCCGGTCATCCCCGGGGCCAAGGGCTGGGTGCGCTCCGGAATCACGTGGTCGACCTTGTCCTACCAGCGGTACGGCGCCGGCGAGCAGCATCGTCGCCACCTGCAGCTGCTGTCCGAGATCCAGGCGCTGCAGGACCTGTTCGACGACAGTCCCTCGTACTACCGACCTGCCACCAAGGTGCTCTACCTCGACACCTTCCCGAGCCGCCGGATCTGGGACCTGCTGGCCGAGGTGAGCGAAGCCGGGCTCCCGTTGGTGTACGCCGACCGGCACGACTCACCGGTCGAGCTGTGCACCGAGACGGCCACGGTCTGCGTCGAGGTCTCGACGACCTCCGGGGCCCTGGTCCTGGACCCGATGCTGACCGTCGGCACCCACCGAGTGCCGACGGAGTCCTCGATCCCGATCGGGCACCCGCCCCACGGCCTGGCCTGGTGGCAGCCGAACCCCGCCCGACTGGCCACGAGCTCCGCCCTCGACCTGAGGTTGGCGCCGGTCACCGAGGCTGTCGACGACCAGCTGCGCGAGCTGCTGCTGGGTGGGGCGATCACGGTGCCGGAGCCCGACCAGGACCGCTTCCTGACCGAGTACTACCCCCAGCTGCGTCAGCGGGTTGCCGTCTTCACCCGCGACGACGGCCTGTCACTGCCGCAGCCGGCACCGCCGCGGCTACGCCTGAGCGTGCAGCGCCGCGCCGGGCACCAGGTCACGGCCACCTGGGACTGGGTCTACGCCATGGGTAGGACCGTGCGCCACGAGCCGTTGTGGGTCGAGCACGACCAGCGACGCCCCACCGAGCGCGACGCCCAGCGGGACGCCGCTGCCGAGGCCGCCGTCCTGCAGCAGGTGCTGCCCGTGGTGTCGGCGTCCTCGGCGGCCGGCCTGCTGGCGACAGGTGGGTCGATGGCGACGGGCGCGGCGATGTCGACCGGCGGCGCCCGGCTGCTGCCGTCCGTCGAGCTGAGCGGGCTGGCCATGATCGCACTCCTGCGTGAGGTCCTGCCCGGCCTCCAGCAGGTGCCCGAGGTCGAGGTCGTGGTGTCGGTCGACCCGACCGAGGCCACCGAGCGGTCGCAGCCGCTCGACCCCGAGGACTACGTCGAGGCGAGCGAGCCGCCCCGGGTCACCTTCACCGGGGGCGCCGACGGCGACCGGGACTGGTTCGACCTGGCGATCACCGTCTCGGTCGGCGGGCAGCCGGTGCCGTTCACCGATCTGTTCGTCGCCCTGGCCCAGCAGCAGGACGTCCTGATCCTCGACAACGGCACCTACTTCAGCCTCGACCGCGACGAGCTTCGCCACCTGGCCGACCTCATCGCCGAGGCGCGCGCCCTGCAGGACTCCCCCGCCGGGACCATGAGACTCAGCCGCTTCCAGGCCGACCTGTGGTCCGAGCTCGACCGAGTGGGCGTGATCGCCGGACAGGCCGCCGAGTGGCAGCGTGCGCTGCGCGAGCTGGTCACCGCCGAGGTCGACGTCGACCGCCCACCACCGGCCACGTTGGCGGCCACCTTGCGCCCCTATCAGCTGGCCGGCTTCCAATGGTTGGCGGCACTGCACGACCTGGGGCTGGGCGGGATCCTCGCCGACGACATGGGCCTGGGCAAGACGGTGCAGACCCTGGCTCTGGTCTGTCAGGTGCGCGAGCTGGCGCAGGCCCAGGGCGAGCACATGCCGCCGTTCCTCGTGGTGGCCCCGACCAGCGTGGTCTCGAACTGGAAGGCCGAGGCGGCTCGGTTCGCGCCCGACCTGACCGTGGCCACGATCGCCGAGACCGAGGCACGGCGCGGGGCCGACGTGGCAGGGGTGGCCCAGGGCGCCGACATCCTCGTGACCTCCTACACCTTGTTCCGACTGGAGTACGAGCAGTACGAGGCCCACGACTGGGCAGGGATGATTCTCGACGAGGCGCAGTTCGTCAAGAACCACCAGTCCCGCGGCTACCAGTGCGCCAAGAAGCTGCCGGCGCCCTTCAAGCTCGCCATCACCGGCACCCCGATGGAGAACAACCTCATGGAGCTGTGGTCGCTGCTGTCGATCACCGCACCTGGCCTGTTCGCCAACCCGACCCGGTTCACGGAGTACTACCGCACCCCGATCGAGAAGGGCGGCGACGGTGAGCTGCTGGCCCAGCTTCGTCGCCGGATCCGGCCGTTGATGTTGCGCCGCACCAAGGACCAGGTGCTGACCGACCTGCCCGACAAGCAGGAGCAGGTCCTCGAGGTCGACCTGAACCCGAAGCACCGGCGGATCTACCAGACCTACCTGCACCGCGAGCGGCAGAAGGTCCTGGGACTGCTCGGCGACTTCAACAAGAACCGGTTCGAGATCTTCCGCTCACTGACGTTGCTGCGTCAGGCCAGCCTCGACCCGGCTCTCGTCGACGCGGCCCATGCCGGCGTCTCGGCGACCAAGCTCGACGTCATGATGGAGCAGGTGGACGACATCGTGGCCGAGGGCCACCGGGTCCTCATCTTCAGCCAGTTCACCCGGTTCCTGACCGCGGCCCGAGCCCGGCTCGAGGCCGCGGGGGTCGAGGTCTGCTACCTCGACGGTGCCACCCGCAACCGGGCCAAGGTGATCACGTCGTTCAAGACCGGCGACGCCCCGGTCTTCCTGATCAGTCTCAAGGCCGGCGGATTGGGGCTCAACCTCACCGAGGCCGACTACTGCATCATGCTCGACCCCTGGTGGAACCCCGCCACCGAGGCCCAGGCCGTCGACCGCACCCACCGCATCGGGCAGACCAGGAAGGTCATGGTGTACCGCTTGGTCGCCAAGGACACCATCGAGGAGAAGGTGATGGCTCTGAAGGCGAGCAAGGCCGCCCTGTTCGACAGCGTGATGGACGGCGAAGCCTTCGCCTCGGTGTCGTTGAGCGCCTCGGACATCAAGGGCCTGCTGTCCTGAGCCCCGGTTCAGGGCGTGCACAGGTCTCTCGGTAGGGTCGCTGTCCATGGGCTCCCACCTCGCCGTCGCCATGGTCGGAACCGGGTTCATGGGGCGGGCCCATGCCAACGCCTGGCAGCAGGTGACCCGGTTCGCCGACCCTCCCCTGACACCCGTGCGCCACACCGTCGTGGGTCGCGATGCGACCCGGACGGCGGACTTCGCCCGGCACTGGGACTTCGCCCATGCCGCCACCGACCTCACCGCGGTCCTCACCGACAGCGAGATCGACCTGGTCGACATCACCACCCCCAACGACAGCCACCGCGAGCTGGCCCTGACGGCCCTGGCAGCGGGTCGATACGTGGCCTGCGAGAAGCCCCTGGCGGCAACCCTTTCCGACGCCCGGGCGATGGCGGCCGCCGCAGCCGAGGCGCCAGGTCGCACCAGCGTCTGGTTCAGCTACCGGCGGGTGCCGGCGATCGCCCTGGCGCACCTGCTGGTGGCCGCCGGTCGGCTCGGCCCGATCCGGCACGTGCGGGCCGTCTACGCCCAGCAGTGGGGCCAGGGCGCGCCGGCGGCCTGGCGGTTCGACGGCGCCCGGGCCGGCTCCGGAGCCCTCGGCGACATCGCCGCCCACATCGTCGACACCGTGCAGTTCGTCACCGGCGAGCAGGTCGTCGAGGTAGCCGGCGGCGTCGAGGTCACCTTCGACGCGAGCCACACCGTGGACGACGCCGTCGCCTTCGTCGGCCGGCTGTCCGGCGGGGCGACGGCCACCTTCGAGGCGACCCGCTACGCGACGGGCTACCACAACCACCACGGCTTCGAGATCCACGGTGAGCACGGGGCACTGCGGTTCTGGTTCGACGAGATGGGCCGCCTCGGCGTCTACGACGCCCGCGCCGACGCCCTCACCCGTGGGTGGACCACCGTCGAGGTCAGCGATGGCGAGGCCGGGCACCCGTGGGTGGGCCTGTGGTGGCCGGCGGGCCATCCGATCGGGTACGAGCACACCTTCGCCCATCAGGCCTTCGACCTGCTGCAGCTGCACAGCGGGCTGCGGCCGGTCGTGCCGATCCCCGACTTCGCCGACGCCCTGCAGGTGCAGACGGTGCTCGAGACGGCCCAGCTCGCGGCCCGTCGGGGCTCGCGGGTCCTGGTCGAGGAGGTGGCGAACTCATGACCCCGCGCCCTGCTGCCCGCGCCGGGACGAAGGCCCCGGCGGCCCTTGCGCTGACGACGCTGACCGCCGGACTGGCTCTCGCCCTGGCGATGCTGGTGGCCACCGCCGGTGCGGCGCAGGCCCATGCCCGGTTCCTGGCCAGCGACCCGGCCAACGGCGCCAAGCTGACCGCGGCCCCGAGGTCGGTCAAGCTCACCTTCAACGAGGACGTCCTGCCCGGCAGTGCCAAGGTGCGCGTCGACGGGCCGGCCGGTGTCACCACCGTGGCAGACATCGCCGTCAAGACGACCACCGTGGCAGCGGCGATGCCGCCCGACCTCGGCAGCGGCACCTACACCGTGACTTGGCGGGTCACCTCTGTCGACGGCCACCCGATCTCGGGCGCTTTCCGCTTCATCCTCACCCTGCCGGTCGCAGCGACCACGACCACGGCAACCTCAGCCTCAGCGGAGGCCTCGTCGTCGAGCACCGCATCCACGACGACCTCGGTTGTGGTCTCCACCCCGTCCGCGGCCTTGGCCTCGCCTTCCCTCGACACCAGCCCGCTGGCTCCGGCGCCGAGCACGACAGAGAGCGGTGCCACTCCCCTGGTGGTCGGGGCCCTGGCGGTGACGCTGCTGGTGGCCGGCGGGCTGTGGTGGCGGCGGTCCCGCTCGTAGCCCGTTGCCTCATCCCGACGACGCCTCACGAACACAAGCTTCGTTGGGCGCCTTGCACACGACCCGGCCAATGGGTGGGCGCCTCGCCTATGCCTCGGCAGGCCTGTCCCCTCTAGGTTTCGAGAGCCGGGACGTGGGGCTACCGCCTGGTCATCGTCGGAGTGGGAGTGCAGGTGGACGTGACTCCAGGGGATGCCGCAGGCACCTACCGCGCCTACAACGAGGCCGAGAACGCGCACGATCTCGACCTGCTCGCTGCACTGGTCTCGGTCGACCTGCTGGTCGAGGTCAACGGCAGGGTCGGTGTCGCCTCCGCCGATGAAGATCGGGCTGCGATGGCGGCTCTGTTCCTCGCCTACCCCGACTATCGACGCGAGATCATCGACATGGTCCCGGCCGGCGACCGTGTCAGCGTGAGATGGCGGATGCTCGGGACGCCGGCCCTGCCCGATGCCCGGGCGTTGGACGTGGCGGGTTGCTCGATCGTCACCGCCCGTGCCGGTCGACTGTCGCAGGCTTTCCTGTACTACGACGGACAGGCACTCGACGACGTCCTTGTCTCGGTCGGGAGCTGATCACGTGCGCCTCCCCATGGCGGACTGCCACGACGACCTGCTCTTGGCGGTTCGGCACCTGCGCGAGCGGGGGCATGCGGACCCGTTCGGTGACTACTGGCTGGGGCAGCTGCGGGACGGCGGGGTGCGGCTGCAGGTGCTGCCCGTGTGTACCGAGGAGCAGTTCATCGGTGAGGGCGCACTGCGACGGTGCCTGCTGATGATCGAAGAGGCGTATCACCTTGCCGAGGTACACCAGGAGCACGTCGGCATCGTCCACACCGCCGCCGAGCTGCAGAGCATCATCGACTCGGGCCGGACCGCCTTGGTCCTGGCCATCGAGGGTGCCGAGCCGGTCGGGTCGAACGTCGAGGTGATCGACACCCTGTTCCGCGCCGGGGTCAGGATGTCGTCGCTGACCTGGAACCGGCGCACCATGATGGCCGACGGCATCGGCGAGCGCGACACGGGTGGACGCCTCACTCAGCTAGGAGTCGATGCCGTCGCGCACATGGAGCAGCTGGGGATGGTGCTGGACGTCAGCCATCTCTCAGAGGCGGGCTTCTGGCACGTCGCAGAGATCGCGAAGAAGCCCTTCGTGGCGTCGCACTCCTCGTGTCGCAGCCTTCAGGATCATCCGAGAAACCTCACCGACGACCAGATTCGGGCGGTGGCGGCCTCGGGCGGCTTCGTCGCCCTCAACGCCTTCGGCCCTTTCCTGCACGACGAGCCGACGATCCACCACTACGTGGACCATGTCGAGCACGCCGTGACCCTGGTGGGGGCAGAACATGTCGCCCTGGGGCCCGACTTCATCGACGACGTCGCCGCGACCGTGGATCCGATCTTCACCGGGCTCCTGGTCGACCTCTCCACCCTCCCGATCGTCCAGGGCCTGTCCCGGCCCGCAGACCTGGCGGAGCTGGGTGACCTGCTGGTCCGGCGACTCGGCGAGGCTGATGCGGTCCAAGTCACCTTCGACACGATGATGCAGTTCCTGTTGCGAGCGTTGCCTGCCGGCTAGTGGTGATCGACCTCTACGACGATCTTGCCGGAATGGCGATGCTCGGCGAGGTAGTCGAATGCCTCCAGCGCCTGGTCCCACCTGAAGACTCGGCCGATCACCGGCCGGAGGTCGCCGTTGCCCAGATGCCGAGTGACGTAGTCGATGCCACGGGCCACGGACGCCGGGTCGTTGACGTGGTTGAAGAGCGAATGGGGATACAGGGTGGGCTTGCGTCGCACCAGCTCCACCAGGTCCAGATCGAGTCGTGAACTGGTCAGCGTGCCATAGAGGAACACCGTGGCACCGACGGACAGCCCACGCACGTAGGTATTCAGGAATCCCCCACCCACAGGGTCGTAGGCCACGGTGGCGCCCACCCCCTCGGTGATCTCCAGAAGGCGCCGGCCCAGGTCCTCGTGGTCCGACCTCAGGACGTGGTCCGCACCGGCGGCCAGGATCGCCGCGGACTTCGAACCGTCGCGGGTGGTGGCCACCACCCGCGATCCGTGCAGCTTGCCGATCTGGACGGCGGCAAGACCAGCACTGCTGGAGGCCGCCGTGGCGAGGAGGGTGTCAGCGGGTCCCACCGTCGCGATCTCCCGGAGGGGGTAGTACGCGGTCAGGTACTGCATCGTGATCGAACAGGCCTGGACCCTGGTCAAGCCCGTCGGCCAGTGCATGAGATGACGTGCCGGTGTCAGGGCGAACTCCCCCGCGACGTTGAACCGCATCCCCTGGTCGTGATGGAAGGGGATGGAGGTCACCCGATCTCCGAGTGAGAACCCCACGACCCCGGCGCCCAGGGCCTCGACCACACCGCACGCCTCGGAACAGATGCGCGAAGGCAGTGAGGCCACGGAGTAGTGCTCGTCGTTGAGGAACAGCAGGTCGGACCGGTTCATCGCGTAGGCCTCGACCCGGTACCGGACCTCCCCGGGCCCTGGCTCCGGTGGCTGCAGGTCGACGTAGTCGAGTTGTCGTCGTCCGCCGATGTCGTTGAACTGCAGGACGCGGGCCATGCTTCCCTCCCGGTATGTCTACCGTTTCGGCCGATCGCCAGGTTCGCGATGACGGTAGGACCAGGAATCAGGGACGCACATGGGCAGATCGCACTGCTGAGATCTGCTGGTTGGGCATGCCGACCCACGGGTGTGTCACGATCTGGCCGTGACCACGATGTGGGATTCGGCTCAACCGGTCTCTGTCAGGCAGCTCAAGGCCGAGGTGTTCCTTGCTGCTGCCGTCCTGCTCGGCGGTGAGGAGGGCCTGGACCGGGTCATCAAGGAGGCTGCGGCCGCCTCGCCCGGGTCGGCCACGCTCTCGCTGCCCACCGGTTGCGTCCTGGTGCTCGACGGGACGAGTCTGCGCAGTGACACCTACCAGATCGACGTCGCACTGCGGCGGCTGGCCGAGTGCGACGGGGCCGCGCTCGTGGTCGTCGGCTCACGCAGCCCGATCGGCCTGGCGACGACGCGCCTGGCCAACAAGCTCAGGACTCCATTGCTCTCGATCCCCGGCGGCGACGCCTTGGGCCTGTGCGACACGATTCGAGAAGTCGTCCTCTCACCCACCGCAGCTGTCAGCCGCATCATCGTCAGCTCCCTCGAGACTCTCAGGCGGGCCACCGACTCAGGTGGCGTTCCAGGCGCTCTCGACGCCCTGGCGCCCCTGCTGGACGCCTCGGCCTCACTGATCGGGATCGAGGGCGCGGTCGTCGCCGGAAGCCCGCTGGATCCGCCACTCGCCGAGCGTGATCGCCTGCCCGTCCCCATGAAGTCTCAGCTGGACGGTAGGACCCAGGTGGTCCATCCGATCAGTCTCGCCCCCCGTGAGAACCCCTCGTTCTGGCTCGTTCTGCGCCGCCGGGATGCCACTGAGGTGTGGAGCCGGACCGCGGCCGACGTACTGCAGGTCGCCGCCTGGGCGGTCGGCACTCGCCTGGTGGCCGAACGCCTGCAGCGGGAACGGGACGCCCGCTTTCGCTTGGGCGTCCTCAACGCCATCACTGCATCGGCGGACCACCCGGAGCCGGCGCTGCTCGAACAGATCGGCGTCCTCGGCTGGCGGGTCGGGGGATGGTGCACGGCGGTGCACATCCTGGCGGCCGGAGACGTCGATCAGCTCCGCATCCTGGCTCTCACGGACGACCTGGCACGGGCCCTGCAGGACAACGGGGTGAAGGCGCCCCTCATCGAGCGGCCCGACGGCTGGACGCTGTGGACCTCGACACAGAGCGAACCGCCGACAAGCAGCTACCGGGACGTCGCCGCAGCTCTTCGCGGGGCTGTGGAGCGGTTCACGACCACCCATCGGGGGGTGAGCCTGCTCATCGGTGTCGGCCGACCGTATCCATCGCTGTCCGGCCTGCAGCGAAGCCTTGCGGAGGCTCGCGAGGCGAGCACCATGGCCATGGCCATGGGCGGCGCCCAAGGCTCAGCCGTGGAACACATCGACGAACTCGGGGTCAAGCGCATCCTGCTGGGCTGGTACGCCTCGGACTCCTTCGCCGAATTCGCCCGAACCCTGCTCGGACCTCTGGTGAGTGTGGACCCTCACGGCGAGCTCCTGCCGACCCTGGAGGCCTACTTGGACAACCAGTCCTCGCCCACCCTGACGGCCAACGCGCTGCACATCCACCGCAACACCGTGATCAACCGAATGGAACGCACCAGGTCGTTGCTGGCGGTCGACCTCGACGACCCCGACGAACGTCTCGCCGTTCAGCTTGCCTGCCGTGTCGTCCGGCTGCGTCGGACTGAACAATTGGGCACCTAGCCCAACAGGGCGGCACCGCTTGTGCACGACGCCCCTTCTTAGGTCCGGCGCATCCTTCTACCTTTCGGGAACCTCGGCGGAGCACTCGCGCTTCGCCCCATTCTCGGAGGTATTCGGCATGGCTGGTCCTGTGACCACCCGCTTCGGGGCTGCCGCGGCCGTCGCTGCGGCAGCAATCGCGCTCAGTGCGTGCGGCGGTTCGACCTCGTCGTCCTCATCTACTTCGTCCTCGGTCGCCGCATCGGTCGCCGCCTCGGTCGCCGCCTCGGCCTCCTCGTCGGCACCGGCGGGGCCGGTCGAGGTCGCCTACCTGTCGGCCAGCTCGGCGAACACCTGGCTCGCCTCGTCCAAGAAGGCCATGGACGATGTGGCCACCAAGAACAACGTCAAGATCACCGAGTTCGACGCGCAGTTCAAGCCCGGCGAGCAGTCCAAGCAGATCCAGGACATCATCGCGGCCGGCAAGTACAAGGGCATCGTCATCGCTTCGGTCGACGGCGCAGGCATCATCCCCGACCTGCAGGCAGCCACCAAGGCGGGCATCCAGGTAGCGATCCTGAACCAGATCATCGGCACCAAACTCGACACCGCCGACCCGCAGTTCGATGGTCCTGCCATCTCGGTCCTTGCGCCGCCGCTGAAGTCGGGCCAGCGACTCGGTGCGCTGACGCTGAAGGCGTGCGAGAACGTCAACCCGTGCCGGGTGCTCTACTTCTACGGCATCAAGGGCACCCCACTCGACACCGCGCTCAAGCAGGGCTTCGACGCCACCATCGCCGCCAACCCGAACATCAAGGTGGCTGCTGAGGCCGAGGGCAAGTACCTCGGGCCGGACGCTGCACTGAAGGCGACCCAGGACGTGCTCCAGAAGACACCGACCTTCGAGGTCGTCGTCGGCTCGGACCAGTCGATACAGGGTGCCCAGCTCGCCCTCAAGGACGCGGGCAAGACCTCGGTGAAGCTGATCGGTCTCGGTGGGTCGGCGCCGGCGCTCAAGGGTGTCGCCGACGGGACGTGGTTCGGGTCCGTCTTCGGTGCTCCTGCGACCGAGGGCACGCTGGCCCTGGAGGGGCTCCTCAAGGGAATCACGGCAGGAACGAAATCGGGCGGCGTCGATGCCGGGTCGACCCTGCCGGACGACGCCCTGGTCACCAAGGCGAACGTGGCCCAGTTCACCGCCCAGTGGGCCGGCTGAGCCGAAAGGCGCTCCCATGAAAGCCACCCAGCATGTCGAGGTTCGAGGGGTCACCAAACGCTTCGGCGCAACCACCGCCCTGGCTGACGTCGACCTGACCATCGAGCGTGGAACTGTGCACGCCCTGGTCGGGGAGAACGGCGCGGGCAAGTCGACGCTGGGCAAGCTCATCGCCGGGGTTCACACGGCGGACAGTGGCGAGCTGATCGTGGCGGGGCGACCGGTCGAGTTCCGGTCGCCCCGCCAGGCACTCGATCTCGGGCTCACGATCGTGGCCCAGGAGCTCTCGCTGGTCCCGGCCAGGCCCGTCATCGAGAATGTCTTCCTCGGGCGGGAGGACCACATCGGTCCCGTGGTCCGCCGGGCAGCACAACGGCGACGGTTCGACGAGCTGGTCGCCTCCAGCGGCATCGAGGTGCCCGGTGATGCCCTCGCAGGGGATCTGTCGATCGCCATGCAGCAGAAGGTCGAGATCCTGCGAGCCCTGGCCCGCAATGCCGAACTCATCGTCATGGACGAGCCGACCGCCCGTCTGGCCGCGCACGAGGCAGAGGCCTTGTGCGGGATCGTCCGTCAGCTGGCCCGGGCCGGAACCACCGTGGTGTTCGTGTCCCACTTCCTCGAAGAGGTCCTGGGCGTCAGCGACATCGTCACCGTCATGCGCGACGGTCGGGTCGTCCGCACGTCACCGACCTCGGACGAGACCCATTCCAGCGTCATCGAGGCCATGATCGGTCGCCGGCTCGACTCGACGTTCCCCACCAAGCAGCTGCCGGACGGCGAGGCGAAGACGGTGCTCGAGGTACAGGGACTGTCGCGGGACGGCGTCTTCGAAGACGTCTCCCTGACCGTTCGAGCCGGCGAGGTCGTCGTCCTGGCAGGGCTGGTCGGGGCCGGGCGCAGCGAGCTCGCGCGTTGCATCTACGGCGCCGACAAGCCGGATCGCGGCCTCGTTCTCGTCGACGGGCAGCGACTCGAGGTCTCCCACCCCGCGGGAGCCGTCGCCCGGGGCGTGGCCATGATCCCCGAGGACCGCAAGGCTCAAGGTCTGCAACAGACCCGCGCGGTGAGGGAGAACATCACGCTCCCCCACCTACGCCTCCTGACCAGGCTCGGGGTCGTCAAGCGCAAGGAAGAGACCCGGCGGACCGCGGATGCGATCGAGCGGATGGGCGTCAAGACCCTGACGCAGGACCATCCTGTCTCGGCGCTGTCGGGCGGCAACCAGCAGAAGGTCCTGTTCGCCCGATCGCTCTTCCGGACGCCCACGGTGCTGATCGCCGACGAGCCGACCCGCGGCGTCGACGTCGGCGCCAAGCGCGCGATCTACGAGCTGGTGGCACGTCTGGCCGGCGAGGGACTGGCGGTCCTCGTCGTCTCCTCCGAGATCGAGGAGGTCATCGGCCTGGCTCACCGAGTCCTGGTGATGCGCGGAGGTCGGGTCGTGACAGAGCTCGCCGGCAACGACATCAACGAGACCAACGTGATCCGTGCAGCCTTCGGCGCGGTCCCGGAATACGAAACGCACAAGGAGCAGGAATGAGCTCTCTCGGCACCGCTGACGGAGTGCGTCAGGGAACGCATGCCCTCATGCGGATCCTGCGCGACTACGCGATCGTCTGGGTGACGATCCTGCTCTTCGTGCTGCTCGCGCTGACGACCGAGAACTTCGCCACCGCCACCAATCTGCGCAACATCCTGGACCAGCAGGCAACCGTCCTGATCGTGGCCGCCGTGACGACGTTGACCGTGATCTCAGGCGGCTTCGACGTCTCACTGAGCGCCGTCTTCATCCTGAGCCCGCTCGTGGCCCTGCGGGTCGAGAACTCGACCGGTTCCCTCACCGCAGCCGTCCTCGCCGGGCTCGCCGCAGGCCTGGTGGCCGGGGCGCTCAACGGGCTCGTCGTGGCCGTGCTGAAGATCAACTCATTCATCGCCACCTTGGCCACCTCGTTCATCTTCTTCGGCCTGGCCTACATCGTCAGCGACAAGAGCATCCTGCGACCGACCGATCTCGGGTTCCGTGGCTTCGCCACCACGAAGGTCCTCGGGCTCAACTCGGCCACCTGGGTCGCCCTGGTGATCGTTGCTCTGGCGTGGTTCATCCTCGAGCGCACCCGCGCCGGACGCTACGTCTTCGCCTCCGGCGGCAACCCCGACGCTGCGCGCCTGTCCGGGGTCCGTGTCCCCCGCGTGCTCTGGGCCTGCTTCGCCACGGGCGGGCTCGCGGCAGGGCTGGCCGGCACGATCCAGTCGAGCCAATCCCTGAGCGCTCAGGCCTCCGACGACTTCAGCTTCGTCTTCGCGGTGATCGCCGCGGTCGTCGTCGGTGGCACCTCGATCGCGGGCGGACAGGGCGCCGTCTGGCGCACCATCGTCGGCGTGCTGTTCATCGCCGTCCTCGTGAACGGATTCAACCTGAACGGCATCGACCCCGTCGTCCAACGCGTCATCCAGGGCCTGGTCATCCTGGTCGCCGTCGGAGTCGACGCCTGGACACGGTCAAGAACCAGCTGACGGATCATCGGAGGTCATTCGAATGGGTAAGCGGATTCTGTGGGTCAACCCGGTCGGCACGAGCGCCTATGACGCGCCGATCGGTGAAGCTCTACGGTCAGAGGCACGTCCCGAGACGCGGATCGATGTCGCCTCCTTCCCGGCGCCAGGGCCCCAGCACCTGGAGTACAACGCCTACGAGATGGTCATGGCCGCCAAGACGGTCGGTGCCATCCGTTGGGCCGAGCAGCAGGGGTACGACGCAGCAGTGATCGGCTGTTTCTACGACCCGTTCCTGCGCGCCGCCAAGGAGATCGCCACGACGATGGCGGTCACGGCACCCGCCGAGGCGTGCCTGCACATCGCGAACACGCTGGGCGAGAGAGTCTCGATCCTGGTGGGGCGCCACAAGTGGATCCCCGAGATGCACGAGAACGTCGCCAAGTACGGATTCGCCGATCGGCTGGCCTCCTTCCGCGTGCTGCGCATGACGGTGAGCGAGTTCCAGCAGGACCCGGCCTGCACCGAGGAACGCATCCTCGAGGAGGCTCGCCTTGCGGTGGAGCAGGACGGCGCGGACGTGATCGTGCTGGGCTGCACGATCGAGTTCGGCTTCTACCAGAAGGTCCAGAAGGAGCTCGGGGTCCCCGTCGTCGATGCCATCGTGGCGCCGCTGCGGTACGCCGAGTTCCTCGCCGACATCGCCGATCGTCATGGCTGGACCCACAGCAAGGCCGGCGGGTTCGAGGGTCCCGCCCTCGAGGAGATGGACTCCTGGGTTCCAGCCGTCGAGCCGCTCGTCAGCCGCGATCCGCGATGAGTCGACCCCCGACGATCCGACCCACGTCGACCCCACCACCCGGCACGACAGGCCAGGGACATCCCGTCCCGGACGAGGAGTATGCATGGACGTCCTGACCCTCGACGACATCGAGGACCTGTGTCTCGGCGCCACGCTGCTGGGAACCGGCGGCGGCGGCGATCCCTACATCGCCAAGCTCGTCGCCTACCAGGCCATCGAGAGGTTCGGTCCCGTCAAGGTCGTGAACGCCGAAGACCTTCCACCGGACGCCTTGGTCCTGACCACCGCCGTCATCGGTGCGCCCACCGTGATCCTCGAGAAGATCCCGTCCGGCACCGAGTTCATCGGCTCGGTGAAGGCTCTCGCGAGCTACCTAGGCAAGGAACCGGTGGCCATCATGCCGATCGAGGTCGGCGGGATGAACACCCTGATCCCCATCGCCACCGCAGCAGAGATGGGACTGCCGATCGTCAACGCCGACTCCATGAGACGGGCCTTCCCTCAGATCGAGATGACCGTCTTCACCCTCGCCGGTCTGCCCGCCGGTCCACTCTCCGTCGCCGACGAGAAGGGCAACCAGTGCGTCTTCGAGACCACGACGAACCAGATCGCTGAGACCCTGGCCCGCACGGCAGTCATCCAGCTCGGGTTGGCGAACGCCATCAGCTGCTATCCCCTCACCGCAGCCCAGATCGCCCAGCACGGCATTCAGGGCTCCCTCAGTTACGCCGTCACCATCGGTCGGCTCCTGCGGGCCGTCAAGAACGGCGTGGACGGGGCATGGCAGACCTTCCTCGCCGAGTCCGGTTCCGTCGAGTTCTTCACGGGCAAGGTCGTCGACGTCCACCGACGGACGACCGACGGCTTCGCCAAGTCGACCATCACGATGGAGCCCCTTGACGGGAGCGCCTCGACCATGCGCATCGAGGTCCAGAACGAGAACCTGATCGCCTTCCTCGACGGCGAACCGGTCATCACCACCCCCAACCTGATCTGCCTGCTGGACTGCGAGAGCTGGGACCCGATCACGACCGAAGCGATCGCCTATGGGCACCGGGCAGTGGTCATCGGGATGCCGTGTGCCCCCGAGTGGCACCAGGACGGCATGTTGGAGCTGGTGGGACCCAAGGCATTCGGTTACGACATCGACTTCGTGGAGCTGCCCCGATGAACACCGACACTGAACTGCGCGTAGGCATCGACGTCGGCGGAACCAACACCGACGCCGTGGCCATCGACTCCGCCGGACGGGTGGTGCGGTCGGTCAAGACCGCGACAACCCCGGAGCCCATCGACGGCATCCGGGCCGCCCTCGAGGCCGTCCTCGCCGACATCGACACCTCTCGCGTCACCAAGGCGATGCTCGGCACCACCCACCCCGCCAACGCGATCATCCAACGGCGCGGGCTCGAGAAGGTGGCGGTGCTCAGGCTTGCCGCACCGTCCTCGCTCGGTGTCACCCCCGGGGTCGCCTGGCCCCAGGACATTCGCAGCCTCGTCATCGGCCACGTCGAGATCATCCATGGCGGCAACGAGTACACCGGCGCCGAGATCGCGCCCCTCGACGAGGACGCGGTACGGCGGTTGGCCGCCGATGCGATCGCCAAGGGCTGCTCGGCCATCGCCGTCGCCGGCGCCTTCAGCCCGGCCTCCCCGGAGCACGAGCTCAGAGCCGGCCAGATCCTGGAGGAGGAGCTCGGCGCCGACTTCTCCGTCTCCCTCAGCCACCAGGTGGGCTCCCTGGGCCTGCTCGAGCGCGAGAACGCGACCATCCTCAACGCCGCCCTGCTCACCGTGGCCCACAAGGTGGTCTCCGGGTTCGAGCAGGCACTCATCGGCCACGGGCTCCACGTCGACTCCTACCTCACCCAGAACGACGGCACCCTGATGACCGCCGACGAGGCGCGCAAGTTCCCCGTCCTCACCCTCGGTTCGGGCCCCACGAACTCGATGCGTGGAGCATGCGCCCTGGCCGGGGTGAACGACGCGATCGTCATCGACGTCGGAGGCACCTCGGCCGACGCCGGCATCCTCGTCGACGGCTTCCCCCGCGAGTCCTCGGCAGCGATCGAGGTCGGTGGCGTGCGCACCAACTTCCGGATGCCGGACCTGATCTCCATCGGGCTCGGCGGTGGAACGGTGGTCCGGGGCGGCGAGCCCTACACAGTGGACGGGTTCAACATCGGACCCGACTCGGTGGGATACGCCGTCAGCACCGAGGCACGATGCGTCGGCGGCAACACCCTCACGTTGTCCGACATCTCACTGGCCGCCGGGCGCCTGCAAGGCTTCGGTGACCCCGCGAAGGTGGGCCACCTCGACATGGCGACCGTCACGTCCGCCCTCGCCTGGGTCGACGCTCAGATCGCCATCCTCGCCGACCGCATGAAATCCAGCCGCGACGCCATCCCCCTGCTCGCCGTCGGCGGCGGCGCCCACCTGATCCCCGACGGCGTCCCCGGGGTCTCCGGTGTGCTCCGTCCCGAGAACTTCGCCGTGGCCAACGCCTATGGCGCCTGCATCGCCGAAGCCTCAGGCATGGTCGACCGGGTCTACAGCTACGACTCCTCCTCCCGCGAAGCATGCCTGGACGACGCCCGCGCCCAAGCCGTCAGCGCCGCCGTTCGAGCGGGCTGCGACGAGGCCCAGGTACGCATCACCACGGTCACCGAGGTCCCGATGACCTACGTGCCGGGGGGTGGCTGCCGGGTGACGGTCAAGGCTGCCGGCCCGCTGGCCTGACCGGGCCGGACAGGGCCTGACCGGGCCGGATAGGGCGGACGGATCCCGGATCGTCCAAGAGGAACCGGGGGTCTACCGTGGGCCCATGCCGCGAACCGACAGGCGCCATCTGAGCCTGGCGGTGTCGGCGGCCCTGGTCACTCTGGCGCTTGCCCTGGTCACCGGCTGCAGTCGCGACATGCTGCCCGGCTACTCCCCCTCGACGCCGAGCACGGCGGGGAACGGCACCGGCACCACCAGCCGGGCCGGCATCGCCGGGTCGGCCGAGGTGAGCAGCACCGCCTCGGTCAGCACCGGCGCCGTCACCCAGGGACTCACCACGGCCGCGGCCCCCAAGGCTCCCGTGTTCGTGCGCAACCTGGATCCCGGTCAGACCGGCTGGTTCAGCTCGCCCTCGCTGGTCGACCTGAACGGCGACCACACGCTCGAGATCGTGGCGCCGTTCTACTCGACCTACGTCTACTCCGCGACCGGCAGCCTGCTGTCGAAGGCCTCGACCAGCAAGGGTCGGGTGTACGCCCCGTCGGTGGTCGCCGATCTCGACCACGACGGCGTCCTCGAGATCGTGGTCGGCGGCACCGGCTCGGTGGTGGCCTACGAGTGGCGCTCGGGGAAGCTGGCGCTGAAGAAGGGCTGGCCGGCGTCCGTCGTCAGCGGTGGCCAGACCCCCGAGGTGCGCGGCCTGGCGGCCGCCGACCTGGACGGCAACGGCACGGTCGAGGTGGTGGCGACCACGACCAACACCTCGGCCACCGGCGCCCAGGTCTTCGTGTTCGCGGCCAACGGCAGGCTCTACCAACCGGCGACCGGCCACAAGCCCGCCTGGCCGAGGTACAACACCCTGTCGGGCACCGGCAACGATGCCGGCTTCAACGGCGCCGGCAACCACGGCTACGGCGCCTACGGCCTGAACGTGGGCATCGGCCAGCTCGACGACGACAAGCCGCTCGAGATCGTCGTCACGTACGACAACCACGCGATCAACGTCTTCAACCACGACGGCACGTCGGTGCTCGCCTCGAGCTGGTACACCAACCGCGCCAGTGGGTTCGCCGGCAAGCGGCTCGGCTGGGGGCAGTTCATCAGGTGGCTGTCGCCCACCGTCGAGGACCGGCAGTGGCACTCCCACACCGGCGCCTGGCCGGCGGTGGCCACGACGTCGTGGCTGCAGTGGACCGCCTCACCGCCGTCCGTCGCCGACCTGGACGGCGACGGGTACGCCGAGGTGATCGGCATCCCGAACGTCGAGCAGAAGGACCCGTACGAGACCCAGTCCTACGCCGTGATGGTGCTGGACGGCGCCCAGAACGGTGGCGCACGTTCGGCCCGGCGGCACACCGGTTTCGAGACGCTGCCGGTGACCGGCAAGCCGGTGGTGCGGGCGGACGGCGACTGGTACCCAGCCGAGCGGGGTGCCCTCACCGACGGTCGTCGACCTGGACGGCGACCACAGGCCGGACATCGTCTTCCCCGGCAACGACGGCTACGTCTACGCGATCAGCTCGACCGGTAAGCGGCTCTGGCGCTGGGGTTTCGCCCCGGGCAAGGCCCGCACCTTCGCCTCCGAGGTCAGCGCCGCCGACCTGAACGGCGACGGCGCGCCCGAGCTGGTACTCGGCGTCTACGGCCTCACCGTGGGCAGCGGACGGCTCGTGGTGCTCACCGCCAAGGGCGCCTCGGTCGCCAACCTGGCGCTCTCGCACCAGCAGCGCGACGGCAACGGGATCGGGGCGGCGGCGGCGCCGTCCATCGGTGACCTCGACGGCAACGGCACCCTCGAGATCGTGCTCACCACCATCGACCACGGCATCGACGTCTACACCGTCCCCGGCTCGAAGGCGGGCTCCATGGCGGGGCACCCCTCCTGGGCGACCGGTCGCGGGTCCCTGCTCCGCGCCGGAACCCCCAGCCCTTGACCCCTCCTTGGGAACCTGCCGGCAGTTCGGAGGCAGGCGGGACGTCCCCTAACAGAGGAACGAAGCCTCAGATGCCCCGGGTGACGGCCGCGACCACGAGGGGGTCGAGACCCTCGGCCCCCTGGTCGACGGCCTGCTGCAGCTGGGCACGCATCCGCGGGTCCCAGAAGGAGTGCAGGTGAGTGACGATCTCGCCGACCGCCTTGTCCGCGTCGAGATGGGCGAACTGGCGGGCGATGTCGTTGGCCATCCGCACCTGGTCGGCGACCGGCATCAGTGACCCACCCCCGCCCCGGCGGTCGTCCCGTCGGCCCCGTCGGCGGCGTGGGTGCCGACGGTCACCTCGACCGCGGTCACCTTGTACTCGGGGCAGTTGGTCGCCCAGTCCGAGAACTCGGTGGTCACCACGTTCGCGCCCGACACCGGGTGGTGGAACGTCGTGTACACCACCCCCACCGGCATCCGCTCGGCGATCTGCGCCCGCAACGTCGTCGTCCCCACCCGCGAGGCGACCGTGACCATGGCGCCGTCGGCGATGCCCCGCAGCTGCGCATCGTGCGGGTGGATCTCGAGCAGATCCTCGGGGTGCCAGACCACGTTCGCCGTCCGCCGGGTCTGCGCCCCGACGTTGTACTGCGACAGGATCCGACCGGTGGTCAGGATCAGCGGGAACTTGCGCGTCGAGCGCTCCTGCGTCGCCACGTACGGCGTCGGGATCAGGTGCCCCTTGCCGCGCACGAAGCCGTCGATGTGCATGATCGGGGTCCCCTCCGGCGCCGCCGCGTTGCACGGCCACTGCAGGCTGCCGACCCGGTCGAGGTGCTCGAACGAGACCCCGGCGAACGTCGGTGTCGTGAAGGCGATCTCGTCCATGATCTGGCTCGGGTGCTCGTACGTCATCGGGTAGCCCATGGCCTGGGCCACCTCGCAGACGATCTGCCACTCGTGCTTGCCGGCGCCGGTCGCGTCGAGGTTCTTCGGCCTCATCACCGGGCGCACCCGGTTGATGCGGCGCTCGGCGTTGGTGAACGTGCCGTCCTTCTCGAGGAAGGAGGTGCCCGGCAGGAACACGTGCGCGAACTTCGACGTCTCGTTGAGGAACAGGTCCTGGACGACGACCAGCTCCATCGACGACAGCGCCTTGGCGACGTGCTGGGTGTTGGGGTCGGACTGCGCCATGTCCTCACCCTGGATGTACAGGGCCTTGAAGCTGCCGTCGATCGCCGCGTCGAACATGTTCGGGATCCGCAGTCCCGGCTCGGCCAGCAGCGTTGCGCCCCAGAGGGTCTCGAAGGTCTGCCGGACGGCGTCGTCGCTGACGTGACGGTAGCCCGGCAGCTCGTGCGGGAACGAGCCCATGTCGCAGGAGCCCTGCACGTTGTTCTGCCCGCGCAGCGGGTTGACCCCGACGCCGTCGCGGCCGATGTTGCCGGTGGCCATCGCCAGGTTGGCCATGCCCATCACCATCGTCGAGCCCTGGCTGTGCTCGGTGACGCCCAACCCGTAGTAGATCGCCCCGTTCTTCGCGCCCGCGTAGAGCCGGGCCGCGGCCCGCACCTGCTCGGCCGGCACCCCGCTGACCGCCTCGAGCGCCTCGGGGCTGTTCTCGGGCTGAGAGATGAACTCGACCCATTCCGGCGTGCCCTCGCAGCGCTGTGCGACGAAGTCGTCGTCCATCAGGTGCTCGGTGACCACGACGTGGGCCAACGCGTTGACGACGGCGACGTTGGTGCCCGGCTGCAGCTGCAGGTGGTGGGCGGCCTCGATGTGCGGGGTGCGCACCAGGTCGATCCGGCGCGGGTCGACCACGATCAGCTGGGCGCCCTGGCGCAGCCGGCGCTTGAGCCGGCTGGCGAACACGGGGTGGCCGTCGGTCGGGTTGGCCCCGATCAGCAGCACGACGTCGGCCTGGTCGACCGACTTGAAGTCCTGGGTGCCGGCGGAGGTGCCGAAGGTCTGCTTGAGCCCGTAGCCGGTCGGTGAGTGACAGACCCGGGCGCAGGTGTCGACGTTGTTGTTGCCGAACGCCGCGCGCACCATCTTCTGCACGACGTAGACCTCTTCGTTGGTGCAGCGGGACGACGTGATGCCGCCGATCGAGCCGACCCCGTGCTCGGTCTGGATCTCGCGCAGCCGCCGCGCGACGGTGCCGATCGCCTCGTCCCAGGTGACCTCGCGCCACGGCTGGTCGATCGAGTCCCGCACCAGCGGCGCGAGCACCCGCTCCTGATGGGTGGCGTACCCCCAGGCGAACCGGCCCTTCACGCAGGAGTGGCCCTCGTTGGCCCCGCCCGCCTTGGACGGCACCATGCGGATCACCTCCTCGCCCTGGACCTCGGCCCGGAACGAGCAACCGACCCCGCAGTAGGCGCAGGTGGTCTCGACCGAGCGGGTGGGCATGCCCAGCTGCACGACGGTCTTCTCGTTGAGGGTGGCG
This sequence comes from uncultured Actinomycetota bacterium, assembly GCA_963738495.1. GTDB lineage: Bacteria > Actinomycetota > Actinomycetes > Actinomycetales > Kineosporiaceae > CAVTWW01. Next base: position 77,979 of record CAVTWW010000007.1, on the reverse strand, counting down.
GTCGGGCAGGCCTGCACGCAGGCCCCGCACGAGACGCAGTCCGAGCTCAGGAACCCCTCCCCCTGGCCGGCGACCACCGAGGACTCGAAACCCCGGCCGCCGATGGTCAGCGCGAAGGTGCCCTGCACCTCGTCGCAGGCCCGCACGCAGCGCGAGCAGACGATGCACTTGCTCGCCTCGAAGTCGAAGTACGGGTTGGAGTGGTCGGTGGCGGCGTCGCCGTGGTTCTCGCCGGCGTAGCCGTACCGCACGTCGCGGATGCCGGTGACCGCAGCCATGTCCTGCAGCTCGCAGTCGCCGTTCGCCGAGCAGGTCAGGCACTCCAGCGGGTGGTCCGACAGGTAGAGCTCCATCACGCCGCGGCGTAGCTTGGCGACCCGTGGGGTGTCGGTGCGCACCACCATGCCGTCGGCGCACGGCGTCGTGCACGAGGCCGGGGTGCCCTTCATGCCGTCCACCTCGACCAGGCAGAGCCGGCAGGAGCCGAACGCCTCGAGGGAGTCGGTGGCGCACAGCTTGGGCACCTCGACGCCCGCCGTCCCCGCCGCCCGCAGCACCGAGGTGCCGGCCGGGACGACGACCTGGCGGCCGTCGACGGTCACGGTGACCGAGGTCTGCCCGGCGCGCGCCGGGGTACCCAGGTCGCGCTCGGCCGGGGCGCCCGGCTGGGCGAGGGCGGCCGCGGTGGCGGCGTCCTGGGTGATCGTCATGTCAGGCCTCCTGGTGGTGCATCGCGGCGACAGCCGCAGGTGAGTCAGTTGTCGTGCCCGCTGCCGTTTCGGCTTCGGCGCGGGAGCGCCAGAGCCGGACGGCGCTGCGCACCGGCATCGGGGTCAGACCGCCCATTGCGCACAGCGATCCGTCGGTCATCAGCTCGCACAGGTCTTCGAGCAGCACCAGGTTGGCGTCGGCGTCGACCCCCGCCGTGATCTTGTCGATCACCTCGACGCCGCGCACCGCACCCACCCGGCAGGGGGTGCACTTGCCGCACGACTCCTTGGCGCAGAACTCCATCGCGAACCGGGCCTGGGCGATCGGGTTCACGGTGTCGTCGAACACGACGATGCCGCCGTGACCGACCATCGCCCCGGCCGCGGCGAAGGTCTCGTAATCCATCGCCAGGTCGAGCTGGTCCGGACCCAGGTAGGAGCCCAACGGGCCACCGACCTGGACGGCGCCGATCGGGCGGCCGGACGCCGTGCCGCCGCCCCAGGTCTCGACGAGCTCGTGCAGGGTGATCCCGAACGCGGCCTCGACGATGCCGCCCCGGGCGACGTTGCCGGCCAGCTGGAACACCTGGGTGCCGCGGGAGCGGTCCATGCCGTGGGCCGCGTAGGCCGCGCCACCCCCGGCCAGCACCGCGGGCACGGTGGCCAGGGTGAGCAGGTTGTTGACCACGGTGGGTGCCCCGAACAGGCCCTGCAGCGCCGGGATCGGCGGTTTCGCCCGCACCACAGCGCGTTTGCCCTCGATGCTCTCGAGCATCGAGGTCTCCTCGCCGCAGATGTAGGCGCCGGCCCCCACCCGCACCTCGACGTCGAACACCAGCCCGGAGCCCAGCACGTCGGGGCCGAGCCACCCCTGCTCGCGGGCGACCTCGACCGCACGCCGCATGGTGGCGACGGCGGCCGGGTACTCCGAGCGGATGTACACGTAGCCCTCGGTGGCGCCCGTGGCGTACGCCGCGATCGCCATGCCCTCCAGGGTCGAGAACGGGTCGCCTTCCATCAGCATGCGGTCGGCGAACGTGCCGCTGTCGCCCTCGTCGGCGTTGCACGCCACGAACTTGGCCCCTGCGGTCTCACCCAGGGCCACCGGCACCGGCGCAGCGGCGACCGTGCGCCACTTGATGCCTGCGGGGAAACCGGCGCCACCGCGGCCCCGCAGGCCCGAGGCGACGACCTCCTCGACCACCTGGGCGGGCGTCATCGCCAGCGCCGCCCGCAGCCCGGCCAGGCCTCCGTGGGCCTGGTAGTCGGCCGGGTCGAGCGGGTCGATCACCCCGACCCGCTCGAACGTCACCCGCTGCTGGCCCTGCAGCGCAGGCAGGGCCTCGACCGCCCCCAGCGCCAGCGGGTGCTCGGCCTGGCCGTCGAGAACCCCTGCCGCGAGCAGACTCTCGACGTCCGCCGCCTCGACGGGACCGTAGGCGTGCCGGACGCCGCCGGTCACCACCTCGACCATCGGCTCCAGCCAGAACAACCCGCGCGACCCGTTGCGCACGACCCGGCCACCGGCGGCGGCCACCGCCGACCCGAAGGCCGTGGCGACGTCGTCCGCGCCGACCGAGCGGGCCGCCGTGTCGCCCGGCACGTAGACGAGATGCTCGGTCACGACGACACCTCCGGCCCGGCGATCCCTGCGTCAGCCATGGCGACCGCTCGGGCCAGGCGTTCGGCGCCGTCCGCGCCGTTCAGGCGGCCCAGGCACTGCCCGGCCACCAGGGCACTGGTCACCAGGGCACTGGGGCCCAGGGCACAGTTGCCCAGGCAGAAGACCTCGTCGAGGCTGACCTCACCGTCGGCGGTGGTGGCACCGAGCTCGACGCCGAACCGCTGCTGCGCCGCCGTCACCAGCTCGGCCGCTCCCACGGCCTGGCAGGCCTCACCGCGACAGACCTGCACCGCCACCCGACCACCGGGCGTGCGCCGCAGGTCGGTGTAGAAGGTCAGCACCCCGTGCACGTCGGCCCGCGAGAGGTTGAGCCCCTCGCCGATCAGCGGCACCGCCGAGTCGGGCACGTGACCGAGGGCGTGCTGCACCGCATGCAGCACCGGCAGCAGCGGCCCGCGCCGTCCGGCGTGCTCGGTCAGGGCGGCCGCCACGGCGGCGACCACCTCGGCCGGAGCCTCGGGCGACACCGCCCGGGGCGCGCCGCGCTCCCGGCGCCGTCCGGTCTCGGATGTGATGGCGGTCATACCCCGATCCTGACCGACGCCGGGCACGCCTGTCCCGTCGGCCAGCAGCGTTTTCCGCTATCGGTCAACAGCCCCCGCCTATCTGTCGCCCATCTGTCGCCCATCTGACGCCCATCTGTCGCCCATCTGACGCCCATCTGACGCCCATCTGTCGCCTATCTGTCGCCGAGGTGCTCGTCGACCAGGGCGTCGGCCATCGCCCGCAGGTCGACCCGACCGGCGACCTCGAGGAAGGCCCGCACCAGCGCCGAGGCCGGCTCGCGGTCGGCCAGCACCAGCCCCACCGAGTACTCCCGCGGCGGGGGGCTCAACGGCACCACCCGCATGCCCGCCGGCACCCCGAACAGGTGCAGCCACACCTGCGCGATCACGGCCGACCAGCGATGGGTGCCGACGTGGGCGTACAGGGCCGAGACCGTGTCGGTCTCGACCGCCGCGTGGGCGGCCGCACCCTCGGCGGCGAAGTTGGCGTCCAGGATCCGCCGGTGCTGCATCACCGGGGACAGCAGGCACAGCGGCAGCTCGGCCGCCTGCGCCCAGGTCACCTGCTCGGCCCCCGCGTACGGGCCGTCGTCCGGGGTCAGCAGCAGGTACCGCTCCTGGTAGAGCGCCACCTTGCGCACCCCCTCACCCAGCGGCTCGCCGTCGACGTAGGTCAGGCCTACCTCCAGGTCGTAGTCGGCCAGGCCGCGCACGATCTGCCGGGACGACGAGGTGGTCAGGGACACCCGCGCGGCCGCGTTCTCGGCGCAGAAGCTGCTGGTCAGCAGGGACGCCGGCCCCACCGCCGTCGGGATCGCGGCCACCCGCAGGGTGCCGGTCAGCCCGCTCGGCAGCGCCGCCAGCTCGTCGCGCAGCACCTCCTGCTCGGCCAGCACGCGGCGGGCCCAGGCCACCACGCGCTCCCCCTCGGGGGTGAACCCGACGAACCGGTGTCCCCGCACCACGATCGTGACCTTCAGCTCGGCCTCGAGGCGGGCGATGCCGGCCGACAGCGACGGCTGGCTGACGTGGCAGGCCGCCGCCGCCCGCGCGAAGTGTCGTTCGCGGGCCAGGGCCACCAGGTAGTCGAGCTGCCGAGAAAGCATCGCCCAGACATAGCATCGTCCCGTGACCGGAGCCAGTGTGCGTCGTCCCGTGGTGCGCCTGCGCGCCGACGGCACCACCACCCGGCGCCCCGACACCCTCGCCGTCGAGGAGCCCCTGGAGATCCACGTCGGCGGCGAGCCCTACACCGTCACCATGCGCACCCCGGGGCACGACCTCGACCTGGCGCTGGGGTTCCTGGTCAGCGAGGGCGTCGTGCACTCCCCCGACCAGGTGGTCTCGGTGCGGCACTGCCCGGACGCCGACACCGGCCCCGACGGGCTGCCCACCCACAACGTCGTCGAGGTGGTGCTCGCCGAGGGCGTCGAGCCGCCCCGGCAGCAGAACCGGCGGCTGGTCTCCAGCGCCTGCGGGGTCTGCGGGTCGGAGTCGGTGGCCGCGGTACGCACCCGGTCGGCCTTCGACGTCAGTGGCGACCCGCTGACGCTGGCCGCCGTCCTGGTGGCCACCCTGCCGACGCGCCTGCGCGAGGACCAGCGGGTCTTCGACCGCACCGGCGGGCTGCACGCCGCCGGGCTGTTCGACGCCGAAGGCCGCCTGCTCTGCCTGCGCGAGGACGTCGGCCGGCACAACGCCGTCGACAAGGTGGTGGGCTGGGCCCTGGCCGCCGGCCGGCTGCCGCTGACCGGGCACGTGCTGCAGGTCAGCGGACGGGCCTCGTTCGAGCTGGTGCAGAAGACCTGGACGGCGGGGCTGCCGGTGATCGCGGCGGTCTCGGCGCCGTCCTCGCTCGCCGTCGACCTGGCCGCCGAGGCGGGGCTGACCCTGGTGGGATTCTCGCGCGGGGACTCGTTCACGGTCTACAGCCGCGACGACCGGATCACCCCGTGGCCGGCCTCGTGAGACTGGTGCTGGCCTCGGCGTCCCCGGCCCGGCTCGCCGTGCTGCGGGCCGCCGGGCTCGACCCGGTGGTGCGGGTCAGCGACGTCGACGAGCCGGCCGTGGTGGCCGCCTACGGCGTCAGCGACCCCGCCGACGTCGCGCTGCTGCTGGCGCGGGCCAAGGCCGAGCAGGTCGCCTCCCGGTGCGAGGACGACACCCTCGTGCTCGGCTGCGACTCGGTGCTCGAGCTGGACGGCGAGGTGCACGGCAAGCCGGCCGACGCCGAGCAGGCCCGGCTGCGCTGGAAGGCGATGCGCGGCCGCAGCGGCGTGCTGCACACCGGGCACTGGCTGGTCGACCTGGCGACGGGGGGTGGCAGCACCGGCGGCGCGGTGGCCACCACGGTGCACTTCGCCGACCTGGACGACGCCGAGATCGACGCCTACGTCGCCACCGGCGAACCCCTCGGCGTCGCCGGCGCGTTCTGCATCGACGGCCGCGGTGCGGCCTACGTCACCGGCATCGAGGGGGACTACCACAGCGTGGTAGGGGTCTCGCCGGCACTGCTGCGTGAGCTGGCCGTGAGCCTGGGCCGGTCCTGGCCGGACCTGTGGCGGAGGGACTGAGGCACTGTTCGGCGTAACCGCGTGCCACCTGAGTTGGCCGCGACCGGCGCACCGGCCACACTGACCCGGTGGGGTCGCCGACCAGCAGCACCGACCGGTCCGAGCCGGAGCGGCGAGGTGCCGCGACGGTGCAGTCGCTCGGAACGCTGGTCTCCACGGTCGCCGTCCTCGCCCTGGCGGTCGAGGTCGTCGTCCTGGCCATGGCGCTGGCACAGCCCGGTGGCCTGCGCACCGCCGCAGCCCTCGGCGCCGCGGGCCTGTGCGTGCTGCCGGCCCTGCTCGAGCCGATGCCGGTGCGCCGCACCGCCTGGCTCGCCCTCAGCGCCGCCCTGGTGGTGTCGGTGGCTCCGTGGGCACCCTGGTCGCGGGCCGGCTCCGACCTGCTCGCGGTGCTCGGGGTCTGGCTGCTGGCCCGATCCACCCGACCCCGCTGGAGCAGCGGCCGGTGGGGCGAGGCACTGGTGGTGGCGCTCGGCGCGATGGCCGCCGGGGTCGCCGCCGGGATCGGCCCGCTGGCCACCGCGAGCGCCGCGGCCCTGCTGGCCGGGGCCGCCCTCGCGGGGTCGGCCGCCGGGCTGACGGCCACCACCCTCGCGGTGGGTGCCACCCTCGTCGCCGTCGACCACTCGGTGAGCGCTCGGGTGGCCGTGGTGCTGACCGGTGGCCCGCTGGCCGGCCGGTCGCTGCCGGCGTGGCAGACCGCGGTCGGCCTGTCGGGCCTGCTGGTGATCGCCGTCGCGGCGACCCTGACCTGCCTGCGCGGACGACGCGCCGTCGAGCGCCGCCTCACGCCGCCGTCCCAGCCGACGCTGCTGCCGGTCGTCGCGATCGGCTCGGCCCTGGGGCTGCTGGTCCTGGGCCAGCTGACCGGCGGCACGGCGCAGGCGGCCGCACTGCTGGCGCTGGCGACCCTGACGGTGGCCATCGCGCGCAGCGCCGGCACCTGGCACGGCCCCTTCGAGGGCTGGGGCACCGACGAGCTCACCGGGCTGCCGTCGCGGCAGGCGCTGTCTCGGGCGCTGGCCCCCGGTGGTGAGGCGAGCCCGGACGGCGGGTGGCGGGTGGCCGACGCCGACCGGATGGCCCTGCTGCTGGTCGACCTCGACCGGTTCCGCGAGGTGAACGAGGCCCTCGGCAACGATGCCGGCGACCAGGTGCTCACCGAGGTCGGCGAGCGTCTGCAGACCGTGCTGCGCTCGGAGCAGGTGCTGGCCCGGCTGGGCGGCGACGAGTTCGCCGTCGTCCTGCCCGGGGCCGACGAGCAGGGCGCGCTGCGGGTGGCCGGCGCCCTGCGCGACTCACTGGCCCGGCCCTTCGCGGTGCCGCTCGGCGCCGCCACGGCACCGCAGCCGGTGTTCGTTCAGGCCAGCGTGGGGGTGGCCACCTGCCTGCTGCCCTTCGGCAACCCCGAGGACCTGCTGCGCCAGGCCGACGCCGCCGTCCACGACGCCAAGGGCACCGACACCGGCATCGCCTGCTACGACCCCAGCCGGGACCCCGGCCCGGGCCGGCTGCAGCGGATGGCCGACCTGCGCCAGGCCGTGGGCAACGGCGAGCTCGAGGTGCACCTGCAGCCGCAGGTCGACCTGGCCCGCGGGGTGGTCGTCGGGGCCGAGGCCCTGGCCCGCTGGCGACACCCCCAGCACGGGGTGCTGCTGCCCGCGGCCTTCCTGCCGCTGGTCGCCCAGACCGGGCTGACCAAGCCGTTGGTCGACCTGGTGCTCACCCAGGCCCTGGCCGCCTGCGCCACCTGGTGGCACGCCGGGCACCAGGTCAGCATCAGCGTGAACGTGTCGGTCGACGACCTGGTGCACCACGAGGGGGCGCCGGCCGACGGGGCGCCATACGACGGGGCGCCGGACGACGGGGTGCGTGCCGACGGGGTGCGTGCCGACGGGGTGCGTCACGACCTGCTGCAGCTGGTGATGCACGAGCTGCAGGTGAACGACCTGCCGGGGCGGGCCCTGAAGCTCGAGCTGACCGAGGACGTGCGGCTGACCCACGGCCGCAGCGTCGCCGCCGCCCTCGAACCGTTGCGGCGGTTGGGGGTCCAGGTCGCCCTCGACGACTACGGCACCGGCTTCGCCACCCTGTCCTACCTGCAGGAGCTGCCCCTGGACCAGCTCAAGCTCGACCGGCAGTTCGTGGTCGACCTGGCCCATCGACGCACCCAGACCCTGGTGCGGCACACCGTCGCGATGGCTCACGGCCTCGGCATGGTCGTGGTCGGCGAGGGGGTCGAGGACGAGCGGACGGCGCGCCTGCTGGCCGACGCCGGGGCCGACGTGGGGCAGGGCCTGTACTTCGGGGACGCCGTCGACCTGGCCACCTTCGTCGACCGGCTCTCCCAGGACCGGCGCTGAGCCGGCGGGCCAGCGGGGCTGCGGGCCGGCGGGCCTGCGAGACATCCAGCAAACGATCAGGTCGATCACGCAGCATGGTCGCGCCGTCACCGACTGTCGGGAGCGGTCCCGACCCCGTCGTAAGGTGAACCGTGCCACCGAGTGTTCCCACCCGCCGGGCCGTGCTGGCCGCGGGACTGGCCACCGTCGCCGTCCCGCTGACCGGATGCTCCGCCTTCACCGGTAGCGCCACCGCCACCGCCGCGGGCCCCACCGGTGGCACCACCGCCCCCGTGACGACGCCGTCCGCCGGTTCTGCGTCGGCGGGTCCCTCGGCGTCCTCGACGCTGCTTCGAGCAGCCGGGCCGGACATCGTGCACGGCCCCCGCACCGGCAGCGCCGTCGCCCTGACCTTCCACGGCGCCGGTGACGAGGCGCTGCTCAAACGGATGCTGACGATCCTGGGCGAGCACAAGGCCCAGGTGACGGTGCTCGCCATCGGCCAGTGGCTGGCGGCTGCACCCGAGCAGGCGAAGCTGATCCTGGACGGCGGCCACGAACTGGGCAACCACACCTGGAGCCACCAGACGATGCCCCGACTGGCGGCGCCGGTGGTCACGACCGAGATCCAGCGGTGCTCGGCCGAGCTGCGCGCCCTGACCCGGACGGCGGGACGCTGGTTCCGCCCGAGCGGCACCCCCAGCTCGAACGCCACGATTCGGGCGGCTGCCGTGGCCGCCGGCTACGGCGCCTGCCTCGGCTACGACCTCGACCCGCTCGACTACACCGACCCCGGCGCCCCCGCCATCGAGAAGGCGGTGGCGGCCAAGGTCAAGCCGGGCTCGATCGTCAGCCTGCACCTGGGCCACCAGGGCACCCTGACCGCGATGCCGGCGATCCTGGCGACACTGCACTCCCGCAACCTGCGGGCGGTCACCGCGACGACCCTGCTGGGCGGCTGAGCATGCGCTGGACCACCACCCCAGCGCGCCCGCGCGCCCTGCCGGTCGTCGCCGCCGGGCTGGGACTGCTGCTCAGCCTGAGCTCGTGCAGCCTCGCCGGTGACCCCGGCAGCCCCTCCGACGGCGGCGCCTCGAGCGCCGGGGCGGCGCAGTCGTCGTCCGGCTCGGACGGCGCAACGGGGGCGGCCTCGGCCGGCGCGTCGGCCACGGCGACCGGCTCAGCCTCGGCGAGCGGCCCGGCCTCGGCGAGCGCAGCCAGAGCCGTCGCCCCCGCCGGCACCGACGTCTACGCGGCGGCCTCGGTGGGCCACCTGTCGCCGGTCGCGGCGGCGGCCAGGCCGTTGGTGTACGTGCCGAACACCCAGTCGAACACGTTGTCCGAGATCGACCCGACGACCTTCGCCGTGGTGCGCACCATCCCGGTCGGCCGGTTGCCGCAGCACGTGGTGCCCTCGTGGGACCTGAAGACGTTGTGGGTCAACGACAACGCCGGCGACACGTTGATCCCCATCGACCCCCTGACCGGCGACGCCGGCAAGCCGGTCAGCGTCGTCGACCCCTACAACCTCTACTTCACCCCCGACGGCAAGCACGCCATGGTGATGGCCGAGCGACTACACAAGATCTTCTTCCGCGACCCGCACACGATGGCGATCCAGCACGTGCTGTCGGTGCCCTGCTCAGGGGTCAACCACGCCGACTTCACCGCCGACGGTTCGGCGTTCGTCGCCAGCTGCGAGTTCAGCGGCAAGCTGATCGTGGTGCCGGCCGACGGGTCGAGGGTGCTCAAGGTGATCGACCTCAACGCCGTCCCCACCGCCGGGGCCACCGCGGTCGGCGTCGGTGTGCCGCTCGGCGGGCCGGCGGCGAGCATCGGCAAGGGCGTCTCGTGCATGCCGCAGGACGTGCGCCTGACCCCGGACGGGCGCACCTTCCTGGCGGCCGACATGCTGCGCAACGGCGTCTGGCTGATCGACGCCGCGACGTTCACGATCCGGGGCTTCCTGCACACCGGCGCGGCCGCGCACGGCGTCTACCCCAGCCGGGACGCGCGGTCGATGTACGTCTCGAACCGGGGCGAGGGGTCGGTCTCGGTCGTCGACGCCGCGACCTTGAAGGTCACCGCCCTCTGGAAGATCCCCGGCGGCGGCTCGCCCGACATGGGAGGCGTCACCGCGGACGGGTCGCAGCTGTGGCTGTCGGGGCGCTACAGCGACCTCGTCTACGTCTTCGACACCCGCACCGGCACGGTCATCCACACGGTGAAGGTGGGCCAGGGCCCGCACGGGCTCGCGGTCTGGCCGCAGCCGGGTCGCTACTCCCTGGGCCACACCGGCAACATGCGCTGACCCGCCCTTCTGAGCGGACGTCGTGACGGCGGGGCGCTCAGACGGGTGGGACCCCGTGGCGGCGGTCGCTGAAGTGCCGGTCCCGGCCTTGGGCGTAGCGCAGCCGCAGCACCAGCTCGCGCCGCAGGTCGGCCGGCTCGACGATCGCGTCGATCACCAGGTCGGCGGCCAGCCGCATCAGGTCGACGTCCTGCTCGTACTCGGACCGTTGCCGCGCCACGAACGCCTGCCGCTCGACGGGGTCGGCGATGGCCGCGATCTTCTGGGCGTAGACGGCGTTGACCGCGGCCTCGGGGCCCATCACCGCGATCCGGGCCGTGGTCAGCGCCAGCGTCGCATCGGGCCCGAACCCCGGCCCCGCCATGGCATACAGCCCGGCGCCGTAGGCCTTTCGCAGCACCACGCACACCTGTGGCACCGTCGCCTCGGCGATCGCAGTGATCATCTTGGCCCCGTGGCGGATGATCCCGGCCCGCTCCACCTCGCTGCCGATCATGAACCCGGGCACGTCCGCCAGGTAGACCAGCGGCACGTTGAAGGCGTCGCACAGCCAGACGAACCGGGCCGCCTTGTCGGCCGAGTCGCCGAACAGCACCCCGCCCCGGACGGCGCTGTTGTTGGCCACGACCCCCACACTGCGACCCTCCAGCCGGGCGAACCCCACCACCAGCTCGGCGGCGAACAGGGGCTTGACCTCGAAGAAGGAGTCGGCGTCGACGAGGGCCTCGATCACCTCGTGCACGTCGAACGGGGTCGACTCCCGCTCCGGCACCAGGGTGTCGGTGAACTGCCGGGCCGGCGCCTCGGGCAGGTGCACCGGCGGGGTGCCGCGCCAGTTGCCGGGCAGGTAGCTCAGCCAGATGCGGGCCTGCTCGATCGCGTCCTCGTCGTCGGCGGCCAGGTTGTCGCCGCACCCCGAGACGGTGCAGTGCATGCGGGCGCCGCCCATCTCCTCGAGCGAGACCGTCTCACCGACCACCATCTCGGCCATCCGCGGGCTGCCGAGGTACATGCTGGCGTTGCCCTCGACCATGAACACGACGTCGCAGAAGGCCGGGATGTAGGCGCCGCCCGCCGCCGACGGCCCGAACAGGCAGCACACCTGGGGCACCTTGCCCGAGAGCATCACCTGGTGGTGGAAGATCCGCCCGGCGCCCCGGCGGCCGGGGAACAGCTCGACCTGGTCGGTGATGCGGGCACCGGCGGAGTCGACCAGCCAGACCACCGGAAGCTCCTCGCGCAGAGCCGTTTCCGTCGCCCGCACCATCTTCTCGACGGTGCGCGCACCCCACGAGCCGGCCTTGACGGTGGGGTCGTTCGCGACCACGACCACGGCCCGGCCGTCGACGGTGCCGCGACCGGTGACCACGCCGTCCGCGGGCAGGTTGTCGGCCAGGGCGTTGGCGAGCCGGCCGTCCTCGACGAAGCTGCCGTCGTCGACCAGGGCCGCGATCCGGGCCCGGACGGCGAGCTTGCCGGCTGCCGCGAGCCGGGCCGCCCCTGCCGCGGACGGCGCCGCCGTCGCGGCCACGGCCGCCTCGACCCGTCGCCGCACCCCGGCCGGGGTCACGTCGACGCCACCGGACTCAGTCACCGACGCCTCCTCGCTCACTCGACCGGGATGCCGAGGCCACGGGCGATGACCAGTCGTTGGATCTCGCTGGTGCCCTCGCCGATCTCGAGCACCTTGGCGTCACGGTAGTACCGCGCCACCGGGGAGTCCTCGACGAAGCCCGCCCCGCCGAACAGCTGTGTCGCCGTGCGGGTGGCATCGACGGCCGCCGTGGTGCTGTGCAGCTTGGCCACCGCCGCGGCCTGCCGCACCTCGGCGGCGCGGCGGCGCCCGGCCCGCTGCTGCTCGGCCAGCCAGGCCGCCTTGTAGGTGAGCAGCCGGGCGGCCTCGACCGCGACCGCGAGGTCGGCGACCGCGAAGGCCACCCCCTGGTTGGCCCCGATCGGGCGGCCGAAGGCCACCCGGGTGCGGGCCTGCACCTGGCAGGACTCCAGGCACGCCTGGGCCAGGCCGAGCGCGAGCGCCGAGATGGCGATCCGCCCGTCGTCCAGCGTCGCCAGGAACTGGGTGAACCCGCGCCCCTGCTGCCCGAGCAGGTTCGCGGCCGGCACCCGACAGTCGGCCAGCGACAGCCCGTGGGTGTCCGAGGCGTGCCAGCCCAGCTTGCGGTAGGCGGGCTCCACCACCAGTCCCGGGGTGCCGGCCGGCACCAGGATCGCGCTGATCTCGGGACGGCCGTCGTCGCGGGTGCCGGTCCGGGCGGTCACGGTGACGACACTGGTGATCGGGGTGCCCGAGTTGGTGATGAACGCCTTGGCGCCGTCGAGCACCCACTGCTCGCCGTCGAGGCGGGCCCGGGTGCGGGTGGCGCCGGCGTCCGACCCGGCCTCGGGCTCGGTCAGCCCGAAGGCGGCCAGGGCCCGGCCGGCGACCAGGTCGGGCAGCCACTGCTTCTGCTGCTCGGCCGAGCCGTAGGTGAGGATCGGGTTGATGCCCAGGCCGACCCCGGCCGACAGCGTGATGCCGACGGACTGGTCGACCCGGCCCAGCTCCTCGATGGCCACGCAGAGGGCGGTCATGCCGGCGTCCGACCCGCCCAGCTCCTCGGGGGCGGTGAGCCCGAACAGCCCCAGGTCACCCATCAGCGGTACCAGCTCGACCGGGAACCGGCTCTCGGCGTCCCACTGCGCCGCGTGCGGTGCCACGTGGTCGGCGGCGAACTCGCGCACCACCTGCCGGAAGTCCTCGAGCTCGGGCGACAGTTCGAACACGGCCCCTCCTCTGCGACGTCCGTCACTTGACGTTGACGTCAACGTCAATATAGCCGTCGGACCAGGCACACTGGGAATCGTGCAACCGAGCGACCCGCCCCTTGCCTCATCGGCCGAGCTCCCCGGCCAGTTCGCCGACCTCACCGCCTCATCGGCCGACGGCGACCGGCCCTGGACCATCGCCGAGGTGGCCGACGCCTTCGGGGTCACCCACCGCACCCTGCGCTACTACGAGGCCGAGGGGCTGCTGGCCCCGCAACGGCGCGGCACCCAGCGGCTGTTCCACGCCCGCGACCGGGTGCGGCTGACCCTGGTGCTGCGGGGGCGGCGGCTGGGCTTCGACCTGACCGAGATCGCCCGCATCGTCGACATGTACGACCAACCGGTCGGCGAGCGCGGCCAGCTCGGTCACCTGCTCGAGCAGATCGGCAGCCGCCGGGCCCAGCTCGAGCAGCGCCGTCACGACATCGAGGTCACCTTGCGCGAGCTGGACGACGTCGAGTCCCGCTGCCGGCGCGCCCTGGCAGAGCTGCCACCGACGATCTCGGGCCACCTCGACCCCCCATCGCGGGCCGCGACGACGTAGCCTGCCACCGTGGCCAGATCACGCTCCGTCCCGATAGTTACGGACAGTAGTGACCCTGCCACCACCCCGTCAGCGGGGGTCGGTGGGCGTGCCCAGCGGCGCCGGGCCGAGTCGACCCGCTCCGGCCGCGCCCCGCAGCCCCACGAGACCCGCACCGCCCGGGTACCCGCCGGACGACGACTGCACGCTCCCCTGCTCGACCGGCTGACGATCCTCGCGCTGCTGCTGCTCGCCTGGGCCGGCACCTGCCTGTCCCCCCTGGTCGACCTGTGGGGCGTGGGCACCGTCGTGGTCTCGGCCGCCTCCCTGATCCCGCTGATCCCGGTGGCGGCGGTCCCCCTGGTCACCGTGGTGCTGCGCCGTCGCCGCTGGGTGCCGCTGACCGCGACCGTGCTGGCCGCCGCGGCACCATGGGTCTTCGTGCTCGGCTATGCGGCGCCCGACGACCAGAGCGCTCGCTCGAGCACCGGGCCGACCGTCCGCCTGCTGCTGGTCTGCGGGGATCACGGCAACGTCGACCCGAAGGCGGTGGTCACCGCCGTCCGCAGCCAGCAGGTCGACGTGCTGGTGGTCACCGAGCTCACCCCGACCCTCTCGCACACCTTGACGGCGGCGGGCCTGGACCGGCTGCTCGAGGCCCGCTCGGTGCAGCTGCCCCCGACCGGGGTGGCCGATGCGGCGGACGGCGGGATGGGCGTCTGGGGCCGTTTCGACGTCACCGCCTCGGCCCCGCTGCCCGGCACCCACTGGCCGGCCGCCCGCGTCGTGATGACGCCGGCCGGCGCTGCCCCGTTCACCCTGCTGGCGATGCACGTGGCACCGCCTCTGACGGCGGGGGCCCGGGCGTGGGCCGACGACCTGGCCACGGTGCGCTACGTCGGGGCCCGGACGGACGGCGACCTGGTGGTGCTGGGCAGCCTCAACGCCATGCCGTGGCACCGGCAGTTCCGCGCCTTCTCCGCCGCCGGCCTCAGCGACGCCGCCGAGGTGCTGGGGCGTGGGCTGCGACCGACCTGGCCCACCTGGCTGCCGGTGCCGGTGCTGTCGGTCGACCACGCCATGGTCAGCCGCCGGATCGGGGTCGAGTCGGTCGACACCGTCGTGGTCACCGGCAGCGACCACCGCGGTCTGCTGGTGGCGCTGCGGGCAGCGCCCGGGTGAGTCTGGTGGCGCTGCGGGCAGCGCCGGGTGAGTCCGGTGGCGCTGCGGGCAGCGCCGGGTGAGTCCGGTGGCGCTGCGGGCAGCGGCCGGGTAGGTCGTCGCCGGCTCAGGCCTGGGCGGCGGCCTGCTGCTCGGCGTAGCGGGCGCGGACGTCGTCCATGTCGAGCTCGCGCACCTGGCGCAGGATGTCCTCCAGGGCCGGCTCCGGCAGCGCGCCGGGCTGGCCGAAGACCGGGATGCCGTCGCGGTAGACCACGAGGGTGGGGATCGAGCTCACCTGGTACTGCGCCGAGAGCTGCTCCTCGGCGTCGGTGTCGACCTTGGCGAAGACGACGTCCGGGTGGCGTTCGCTCACCTTCTCGAAGACCGGCGCGAACCGCAGGCACGGCCCGCACCAGCTCGCCCAGAAGTCGATGACGACGATGCCGTTCTCGACGGTCGTGTCATGGTTGGTGCTGGTCATCGTCAGAGTTGCCATGTCGTGCTCAACCGTGCCGGCCTGAGCACGATTCCCGGGAGCGGCCGATCTCCGCCGTCCGGTGGACGGGCAGAAGCTCACGCCGTCCGGTGGATCAACCCTCGCGGTTGACCAGCTCGGCGCCGAAGGCGGGCACGCAGACCGCCACGTAGTCGGCGCCCTCGGGGCCGACCCGGTAGCGCACCCGCTCCCCCGCCGGGGTGAGCACCGCCTGGCCGGGGCCGACGGTGATGACACCCTCGGCGGTGTCGACCAGCACGCTGCCCGTGATCACCAGGGTGACCTCGTCGAACTCGGGCGTCTGGGCCGGTTCGTGCCAGCCGGGTGGCGCCTGCATCCGGGCCACGCTGACGCCGTCGGTACCCGTGCGCAGCCGGCCGACGTACTCCGAGATCACCTTGCCGCCCGGGGCCGGGAAGGAGGCGGGTTCGTCGATGAGCTCAGCCATGACGTCACGGTAGTACGGCGCGCACCCCCCGTACGGCAGCGGCCGCGGACCGGGACGCCACGTGTCCTGCACCACCCCGTAGCCTCACCGCGACGGCCGCGCGGTTACTACGCTGCGGTCATGTCGACTGACGCGTCGGACCCGGCACCCGCGGCCACGGTCCCTTCGATCCGCCCGCTCACCAAGGTGCTCGTCGCCAACCGCGGCGAGATCGCCGTCCGGGTGATCCGGGCCTGCCAGGACGCCGGCCTCGGCTCGGTGGCGGTCTACGCCGACTCCGACCGCGACGACCTGCACGTGCGCCTGGCCGACGAGGCGTTCGCCCTGGACGGCGTGACTGCCGGGCAGACCTACCTGTCGGTCGACAAGCTGCTCGCGGTGGCCGCCAAGACGGGGGCGGACGCCGTCCACCCGGGGTACGGGTTCCTCGCCGAGAACGCCGGTTTCGCCCAGGCGGTGATCGACGCCGGGCTGATCTGGATCGGCCCACCACCGTCGGCGATCGACGTCCTCGGCGACAAGGTCAAGGCCCGCCACATCGCCCAGCGGGCCGGCGCTCCGCTGGTGCCCGGCACCACCGACCCGGTCGGGGGCGCCGAGGAGGTGGTCGCGTTCGCGCAGCAGCACGGACTACCGGTGGCGATCAAGGCCGCCTACGGCGGCGGCGGTCGCGGCCTGAAGGTGGCCCGCACCCTGGAGGAGATCCCCGAGCTGTACGACTCGGCGGTGCGTGAGGCGGTCACCGCCTTCGGCCGCGGCGAGTGCTTCGTCGAGCGGTTCCTCGACCACCCGCGCCACGTCGAGACCCAGTGCCTGGCCGACGCCCACGGCAACGTCGTGGTGGTCTCGACCCGGGACTGCTCGCTGCAGCGGCGCAACCAGAAGCTGGTCGAGGAGGCGCCCGCGCCGTTCCTGACCCAGGCCCAGCGCGACGAGCTGTACCGCGCGTCGAAGGCGATCCTGCGGGCCGCCGGCTACGTCGGCGCCGGCACCTGCGAGTTCCTGGTCGGGCCGGACGGCGTCATCAGCTTCCTCGAGGTCAACACCCGGCTGCAGGTCGAGCACTGCGTCAGCGAGCAGGTGACCGGCATCGACCTGGTGCGCGAGCAGTTCCGGCTCGCGGCCGGCGAGCTGCTCGGCTACGACGACCCCGAGATCCACGGACACTCGATCGAGTTCCGCATCAACGGCGAGGACCCCGGTCGCGGCTTCCTGCCGCAGCCCGGCACGGTGCGGGTGTGGCGGCCGCCGAGCGGGCCCGGGGTGCGCCTGGACTCGGGTTTCGAGCAGGGGTCGGTGATCGGCGGCGCGTTCGACTCGATGCTGGCCAAGCTGGTGATCACCGGAGCCACCCGGCAGCAGGCCCTCGAACGCGCCCGTCGGGCGCTGGCCGAGTTCGTCGTCGAGGGACTGCCCACGGTGATCCCCTTCCACCGGGCCGTCGTCGCCGACCCGGCGTTCGCCCCCGTCGGCGATGCCCGGTTCACGGTGCACACCCGCTGGATCGAGACCGAGTTCGCCGGGGGGCTGGCCCCGTGGGTGCCGTCGGCCGACGACCTGGACGCCGCAGCAGCCACGGCGGCAGCGACCGACGGCGGCGGTGGTCACGGCGGCGGTGGTCACGGCGGCAGTGGTCACGGCGCGGGCAACGGCCGGCAGACCGTGGTGGTCGAGGTCGACGGACGGCGGCTGCAGGTGAGCCTGCCCGGCGACTTCGCGATCGCCTCGGCGGCGTCGTCCGGCCCGGGCGGTGGCCTGCGGGCCGCCCCCAAGCGCACCCGCGGCAAGGCTGCGGCCGCCGCGGCGTCCGGTGACGCCCTGACCTGCCCGATGCAGGGCACGATCGTGCGGATCGCGGTCGAGGACGGTCAGCAGGTCGCCGCCGGCGACCTGGTCGTCGTGCTCGAGGCGATGAAGATGGAGCAGCCGCTCACGGCCCACAAGGCCGGCACCGTCACGGGCCTGAGCGCCACCGTCGGCCAGACCCTCACCAACGGCGCCCACATCTGCGAGATCAAGGATTGACCGCCCTCCCTCACCCACCCGGCCCTCCCACCTGGACTGAGAGTCGCGTTTCGGCTGGGAACACGCAGATTCCCATTCACAGCTCGACTCTCACCCGGCGACCCCAGCCACACCCCGACTCTCGACCATCTGCCCCTGTACCGAATGCGACTCTCGTCGGGAAGCTCAGCAGCAACTCGACTCTGGTGAGCGGTATCCAGGACCTGGCCGCCCTGCTGACCCTCGGAGCATTCCTGCGTCGACGATGTCTCGTCACCAGTCCCGCGGTCGCCGCCTCCGGTCGGCGACCTGTGGACAGCCGCAGCGGCGACACCGACCACTCGGCCAGCCTCGACGCATGCGCACCGACCACTACGCCCTGCCCGCGGACCTGCCTGACGTCTTCCGGGTGACCCAGGCGCAGGCACTCGGGGTGGGGGTGGGCCGGCTGCGAGGTGCCGACCTGGGCCGGCCCTGTCGAGGCGTGCGGTCGAGCTCGCCGTACGTCACGCCGACCGAACGGTTGCGGGCGCTGGGCCTGGTGCTGCCGTCGACCGCGGTCTTCAGCCACGACACCGCCGCCCAGCTGCTCGAGCTCCCCATGCCGCTGCAGCACAACGACGACGACGTCGTCCATGTCATGACCCCGCCCGGGTCCCCCAGAGTCGGCCGCGCCGGAGTCCTGGGCCATCGCGGAGCCCCGGCGGCCGTCCTCACCGTCGGCGGCCTCCGGGTCAGCGACCCGACATCCACGTGGCTCGACCTGGCCGCCACGTGGGCGGTCGACGACCTCGTCGTCGCGGCGGACGCCATCCTGCGACGCAGCGAGTGCGGCCTGCCGGAGCTGACCTGCGCGGTGGACGGCGCAGCCGGACGACGGGGCGCGCAGGCCATGAGGTCGGCGCTGCCCCTGGTACGGGCCGGTTCTCGCTCCCCGATGGAGTCGCGTGCCAGGCTGATCATGCTGCGTGGCTGCCTGCCGGAGCCGGAGCTTAACATCGAGGTCCACGACCCACGAACGGGTGAATGGCTCGCCACGCCCGACTTCGTCTGGCGCAGAAGGCGCGTGGCCGCCGAGTACCAGGGCGACCACCACCGCACCGATCGTGCCCAGTGGGAGACGGACATCGTGCGGATCCGTCGGATGCAGGAGGCCGGGTGGCGCGTCGTGCTGTTCACCGCGGACGACGTGCTCCGGCGACCTCGTCGACTGCTCGAGTCCCTACGGGCGGCCCTCGTCTGAACTGCCACGAAGCTTCCTTCCGACTCTGTGACTCACCCATCGAGGGTCGAGTCGACTTCGCAGTCACCGATCGACGGTCGGGGTGTCGCCCGAAGTAGCGATCGAGAGTCGAGTCATTCCGCGGTCTCCGGTCGAGAGTCGAGTCGATTCCGCAGTCTCCGGTCGAGAGTCAGGTTGATGCTGCAGTCGACGATCGAGAGTCGGTTTAGCGCTCGATTCGCCGAGCGACAGTCGAGTTCGGACTCGAAATCTGCGTGTCCCCAGCCGAAACGCGACTCTCACTCACCCCGATGGATCAGGGAAAGGGGCAGGGCGGTCAGGTGGGGGCGTGGAGGCGGCGGGCGGCTTCGGCGATGGAGCCTGAGAGGGAGGGGTAGACCGAGAACGCCTGCGCCACCTCGTCGACCGTCATGCGGTGCGCCACCGCCAGGGTCACCGGGAAGATCAGCTCACTGGCCCGGGGCGCCACGACCACACCGCCGATCACCTCTTCGGACCGCACCCCGCAGAACAGCTTCACGAAACCGTCGGTGATGCCCTGCATCTTGGCGCGGGCGTTGGTGGCCAGCGGCAGCTTGACGCAACGGGCCCGCACGTCGCCGGACTCGACCTGGGTCTGGGACCACCCGACGGTCGCGATCTCGGGGGCCGTGAAGATGGTCGCCCCCACGGTGCGCAGGTCGAGCGGGCTGACGGCGTCGCCGAGGGCGTGCCACATCGCGATCCGGCCCTGCATCGCCGCCACCGACGCCAGGGCGTAGACCCCGGTGCAGTCACCGGCGGCGTACACGCCGCGGGCGGTGGTCCGCGAGACCCGGTCGACGGTGATGTGCCCGCCCTCGCTCGTGGTCACCCCGGCACTGTCCAGACCCAGCCCGGACGTCGACGGGATCGACCCCACCGCGAGCAGCGCGTGCGACCCCTGGACCACCCGGCCGTCGGCCAGGTGCACCGCGACCCCACCGGCGGTCCGCACCACCGACTGCGCCCGCGAGCGCGAGAGCACCTGCATGCCGCGCCGCAGGAAGACGTCCTCGATCACCTGGGCGGCGTCGGCGTCCTCACCGGGCAGCACGCGGTCCCGGCTCGAGACCAGCACCACCTCGCAGCCCAGGGCGTCGTAGGCGCTGGCGAACTCGGCCCCGGTCACCCCGGACCCCACCACGACCAGCCGGGAGGGCAGCTCGTCGAGCTGGTAGAGCTGGGTCCAGGACAGGATGCGCTCGCCGTCCGGCATCGCCTCGGGCAGGGTGCGCGGCCGGGCGCCCACCGCGAGCAGCACGGTGTCGGCCTCCAGACGGGACGTCGTGCCGTCGCGTCTGGTGAGGACCACCCGCCCCGGCCCGTCGAGGACACCGGTGCCGTCGACCACCTCGACCCCCTCGGCCTCGAGCCGGTGGTGGATGTCGTCGGACTGGGCCTGGGCCAGGGTCCGCACCCGCTGGTTGACGGCCGCCAGATCGACCACGGCCCGGTCGACCACAGCCCGGTCGACCACGGCCCGGTCATGACCGGCGACGAACGGCAGCCGCAGACCCAGCTGCTCGGCGCCGGCCAGCTGGGTCATCACCTCGGCGGTGGCGATCAGGGTCTTGCTGGGCACCACGTCGGTGAGCACGGCGGCCCCACCCAGACCGTCGCGTTCGACGACGGTGACCGAGGCCCCCAGCTGGGCGGCGACCAGCGCCCCCTCGTACCCACCGGGTCCGCCACCGATCACCACGACACGTGCTGCAGCTGTCACGGGGCCGATTCTCGCCTACGGCCACAGCTCCGCTGCACCCGGCACGTCGAGCACCCCGGCGACTCGAGGCCCACGATGACGACTTTGACCGTGGCTTAGGGTGGCCGCCCACAGCGCAGTGTCACCGTCGCGCACGTGCGTGCCACGACCGTTCCGCGCCGTCCCGACATCGAGGGGCTGCGCGGGGTCGCCGTCCTGCTGGTGCTGGTCTGCCACGCCCACGTGCCCCACCTGGCGGGCGGCTTCGTCGGGGTCGACGTCTTCTTCGTCATCTCGGGCTACGTGGTCACCGGCCTGCTGCTGGCCACCCAGGCGAACGGGCGCGTCTCGCTGACCGACTTCTACGCCCGCCGGGCCCGTCGGATCCTGCCCGCTGCCGCGGTGGTGCTGGTGGCGACGCTCGCCGCCGGGTGGCTGGTGCTGCCGCCGCTGCGCCTGCAGGACACCGCCCGCGACGTGCTGGCCGCCACCTTCCTCTTGGGCAACTGGCGGTTCGTGAGCCTGCAGACCGACTACTTCAGCCAGGGACCGGCGGTCAGCCCGGTGCTGCACTACTGGGCGCTCGGGGTCGAGGAGCAGTTCTCCCTGCTGTGGCCAGGCCTGTTCGTGCTGCTGGCAGCGGCGCACCGCCGGGCCGGACGCCCGAGCCGCTCACCGCTGGTCGCCGCCCTGGCCGCGGTCACCGCCGGATCGCTGGTGCTCGACGTGTGGTTCACCTCGGCGAGCGCGCCACTGGCCTTCCTGGGGTCACCGACCCGGGCCTGGCAGTTCGGCCTCGGCGCCCTCGCCGCCCTGGTGCTGCCCACCGCGCTGCCGACCCGGGCCGGACGCCGCCCGGTCCCGTCGGCAACACCGGCCGGACGACGCCCGGTCCCGGCCACGGCCGACCGCTGGTCGCGCAGCGGTCGACGGTCGTCGGGGATGCGCGAGCCACAACCGCTCAGCCGCCGCGACCGGCGAGCCACGACCGTCGCCACCGCCCCGTGGCTGTCGGTGCCACCGTCGGTCGGCTGGGCCGGGCTGGCCGCGATCGTGGTGTCCGTCGCCGGCTTCGACGCGACGACCAGCTACCCGGGTGTGGCCGCCCTGCTGCCCACGATGGGCACGGTCGCCGTCCTGGTGAGCAGCGCCCGGCATCGCTCGGCGGCGCAGCTGCTCAGCCACCCGGCCCTGCAGCAGATCGGCCGGCTCTCGTACACCTGGTACCTGTGGCACTGGCCGGCGGTGGTGCTCACCGAGGCGGCCCTGGGCCCGTTGTCGTGGCCGCAGCGGCTGGTCGTCGTCCTCGCCTCGGCCGGCCCGGCGTGGGTCACGTCGCGCCTGGTCGAGCAGCCGATCCGCTCGTCGCGACTGCTGTCGCTGCGGCCCTCACTCGGCCTGCAGGTGGGCCTGCTGGCCGTCATGGTGCCGGTGATCGCCGTCGCCGCAACGATTCTCGGCACCAGCCGGGCCCTGGCCCACGAAGCGACGACCCTGCACACCGCGTCGGCCCCGGCCGCTGCCCGCGACGACCTGCCCGACCACCTGACCGACACTGACGGCCACCTGACCGGCGCCGCCGCCCGCCGGGTGGAGCCGGCGGTCGAGGACTCGTTGCGCAGCCAGGGCGCGCTCCCCTGATCGCGGGCCGGTCGATCGCTAGACTTTCGCCGTGGCGGTGTATGCGGCGTACGGCACCAATCTCGACCCGGAGCGGATGGCGCTCCGGGCGCCCCACTCCCCCCTCATGAGCACCGGGTGGCTGGTCGACTGGCGGCTCACCTTCGGGGGCGACTCGACCGGCTGGGACGGCGCCCTCAGCACCGTCGTCGAGGACCTCGGCCACCAGGTCTACGTGGCCCTGTACGACCTCACCCCCGCCGACGAGAAGGTGCTCGACGAGTGGGAGGGCGTCGACATCGGGCTCTGGAACAAGATCAGGGTCCGGGTGAGCACCCTCGAGGGCGACGTCACCGCCTGGCTCTACGTGCTCAACGACTACGAGGGCGGCCTGCCCGCCGCCCAGTACGTGCACATGCTGGCCGACGCGGCCGACGCCGCGGGAGCCCCCAGCGAGTACGTCGCCGACCTGCGCTCCCGCCCCTGCCGCTGAACGAGTGGGCCCGGCTGGTTCGACGGCTGGTTCGACGGCCGCACAGGAGGCCGGATCGACGGCCGGACAGAGCATGGCCGAAGCGGCCGTCGACCGCCTACGATCCGCAGCGTGACCTCAACCGGCCTGCCGACCACCTCGCCCACCGCCGCGCTCGACGACCCGGCGGTCGACCCCACGACCGTCGCCGCGGCCGCCGCCGCCCGGATCGCCGAGCTCACGGGTGTCGAGCGGCACGACGTGGCTCTGGTGCTCGGCTCGGGCTGGGCCCCGGCCGGCGACCTGCTGGGCACCACCCTGGCCACCTTCGCGACGACCGAGCTGCCGGGCTTCTCGGCCGCTGCCGTCGCCGGGCACAGCGGCACGATCCGCTCGGTGCAGATCGGCGACAGCGACCGCCGCGCCCTGGTCTTCGGCACCCGCACCCACTTCTACGAGGGCAGGGGCGTGCGCGCCGTCGTCCACGGGGTGCGCACGGCGGCCGCCGCGGGCTGCCGGGTGATCGTGCTGACCAACGGCTGCGGCGGCCTCGACACCAGCTGGACGCCGGGGACCGCGGTGCTCGTCAGTGACCACATCAACCTGACCGGTGCCTCTCCGCTGGAGGGCGCGACGTTCGTCGACCTCACCGACCTGTACTCCGCCCGGCTGCGGGGCATCTGTCACGAGCTGGAGCCGGGCATGCCCGAGGGGGTCTACGTGCAGTTCCGCGGGCCGCAGTACGAGACGCCGGCCGAGGTCCGCATGGCCGGGATCATGGGCGGCAGCCTGGTCGGCATGTCGACGACCCTCGAGGCGATCGCCGCCCGTGAGGCCGGGCTCGAGGTGCTGGGCATCTCGTTGGTGACCAACCTCGCAGCGGGCATCTCGGCGACCCCGCTCGACCACGCCGAGGTGATCGCCGCCGGCCGCGAGGCCGCCCAACGGGTCGGGGCCATGCTGGCGCGCGTCGTCCAGCGCCTCTGAGCCGGGCGGCCACGAGCATGACGCCATGACCACCCCGCCGGCGGGCGCCGTCAGCCTGCGCGACGTCGCGGCTGCGGCGGGGGTCTCGGTCGCCTCGGCGAGCGTGGCCCTCAACGGCAGGGACGGCGTCGCCGCGGGCACCCGGGCGCGCATCGTCGAGGCCGCACAACGGCTGGGGTACCGGGCCAACCCCCAGGCGCAGGCGCTGCGTCGGGGACTGGCGTCCAGCTACGGCCTGGTCGTGCGCAACCTGGCGAACCCGTTCTTCCTCGATGTGGTCAGCGGCGCCGAGGAGGTCGCCGCCCAGGCGGGGGTGACGCTGGTGCTGGCCAACTCCCGGTACTCCCTCGAGCTCGAGCGCGAGCACGTGCGCAGCCTGGCGGCCCATCGCTGCGCCGGCCTGGCGATCGCACCGGTGGGCAACGGGGAGTCCCTCGAGCTGTGGGCCGGGCTGACCCGGGGCACCACGGCGGTCGCCCTGAACGCCACCCTGGCGCCGGGCCCGGGGGCACCCGACCCGCTGGTGCCCGACGTGCCCCGGGTGGGACCGGACAACGTGGCGGCGGTCGACCTGCCGCTGACCCGGATCGCCGAGCTGGGCCACGAGCGGGTCGCCTTCCTGTGCGCCCCGCGCGCCCTGATGGCCGACCCGGACCGGCTCACCAGGTTCCGTCGGACCGCCCGACGGCTGGGGCTGCGGGGCAGCGTGCTGACCGCGCCGCTCACCCTGGAGGCGGTGCGGACGGCGACCGCCCGGGCCCTGTCCGGGCCCCACCCGCCCACCGCCATCATGACCAACTCGGACTACACCGCCCAGGCGATCTACCAGAGTGCCCGTGACCTGGGTCTGCGGATCGGGGTGGACGTCTCGGTGGTCGGGCACGACGACCTGCCGACGTCCGAGCTGCTCGACCCGCCGATGGCTACGCTGCGGGTGGACCGTCGCGCGCTGGGTCGGGCGGTGATGGAGCGACTGCTCGATCCCGGCCTGCGCACCGACCACGTCGAGCCGGTGACCATGGTCGAGCGGGCCTCGCTGGCGCCGCCTGTTCACGCTGCCGCAACACCCGCGCCGCATCCGCGTCATCGCAGGTCGAGGCGGTAATGGCACGGTTCACAACGACTCGACAACGGCCCTTGACACCCCTTGGGCACGCTAAGAGACTGACCGCGACCTAAACGATTAGGCGTCGACCTCGCACCCTGGAGGACCACACGTGTCCAGCCCCCGTCGGAGCCTGTTCTCCGGCTTGACCCTGACCCTCGCCGTAGGCGCCACCGTCCTGGTGTCCGCCTGCGCCCCGCCGACCAGCAGCTCGTCGTCCTCGTCGAGCGCGGCCTCGGTCGGCGGCGCCGCCAGCACCTCCAGCGCGCCGGCCGCCGACGCCAAGACCGCCAAGTCCGCCGCCGACCTCGGCGGCATGGAGGCCCTCGTCGCGGCGGCCAAGACCGAGGGCAAGCTCAACGTCATCGCCCTGCCGCCGGACTGGGCGAACTACGGCGAGATCATCAAGGCGTTCTCGGCCAAGTACCCCGAGATCAAGGTCACCTCCGCCCAGCCCGACATCTCGAGCCAGGAGGAGATCAACGCGATCAACACCAACAAGGGCACCGACCGGGCGCCCGACGTGGTGGACATCGGCATGGCGGTCGCCCTGGCGAACACCGCGGTCTTCGCCCCCTACCAGGTCGCCACCTGGGCCGACATCCCGGACGCCCAGAAGGAGTCGACCGGCCTGTGGTTCCAGGACTACGGCGGCTACATGTCGGTCGGGTACGACTCCGCCAAGGTGCCGGCGCCGACGTCCATCGCCGATCTGCTGAAGCCCGCCTACAAGGGCAAGGTCGCCCTCAACGGTGACCCCACCACGGCCAACGCCGCCCTCAACGGCGTGATGATGGCCTCGATGGCCAGCGGCGGCTCGGTGAGCGACATCAGCAAGGGTGTCGACTTCTTCAAGCAGCTGAAGGGGGCCGGCAACTTCGTCGCGGTCAAGGCCTCGACGGCCACCATCAAGGCCGGTACCACCCAGGTCGTCTTCGACTGGGACTACCTGTCGGCCGGCGCCGTCAAGAACGTGCCGACCTGGAAGGTCTTCGTGCCGGACAACGCGGTGCTCGGTGGGTACTACGCCCAGGCCATCAACAAGGACGCGCCGCACCCGGCCGCCGCCCGGCTGTGGGAGGAGTTCCTCTACTCCGACGCCGGCCAGAACCTGTGGCTCAAGGGTGGCGCTCGTCCGGTCCGCATGGACGCCATGGCGAAGGCGGGCACCATCGACGCCGCCGCTGCCGGTGCCCTGCCCAAGGTCAGCGGCACCCCGGTGTTCCTGAGCCCCGACCAGGCGACGGCCGCCAAGACCTACCTGGCCGCCAACTGGGCCAAGGCCATCGGCTGACCGGTCCGACCCTGTGACGGACTCCGCTGCCGCAGTCGCCGTCCCCGCCGCAAGTGGGGGACGGCGACTGCGGCTGTCCTGGCTGGGAACGACGCCGTTCCTGCTCTACACCGGGCTCTTCCTGGTGCTGCCCACGGTGATCGTCGGCTTCCAGGCGTTCTTCGACGCCGCCGGTCGGCCGACGCTGGGCAACCTCGCCGAGCTGGGCGAGCAGTACGTCATCGACTCCTTCGTCAACTCCCTCGTGCTGTCGGCCGTGACGGCCGGGCTCGGAGCCCTGCTCGGCGCCCTGCTCACCTACGTGGTGGCCACCGGCAACCCCGACGGCACCCTGCGCAAGCTGGTCACCTCGATCTGCGGGGTGCTGGCCCAGTTCGGCGGCGTCACGCTGGCCTTCGCCTTCATCGCGACCGTGAGCTCCGAGGGTCTGGTCACGCTGGCGTTGAAGAACGCCGGGGTGGTCGACCTGTCCGGCACCTGGCTGTTCGGGTTGAACGGCCTGATCCTCGTCTACGCCTACTTCCAGATCCCGCTGATGGTGCTGGTGTTCCTGCCGGCCATGGACGGCGTGCGTCCGCAGTGGCGCGAGGCCACCGAGAGCCTGGGCGGCACCACCTGGGACTACTGGCGGCACGTCGCGCTGCCGATCCTGACGCCGCCGTTCCTGGGGGCGCTGCTGCTGCTGTTCGCGAACGCCTTCTCGGCCTACGCCACCGCGGCCGCGCTGATCAGCCAGGGCGCACCCATCGTGCCGCTGCAGATCTCGAACACCTTCTCGAGCGAGGTGATCCTGGGCCGCGAGAACATCGGCAAGGCCCTGGCCCTCGGCATGATCGTCATCGTGGCGGTCATCATGACCCTCAACACCCTGCTGCAGCGACGGGCGTCCCGATGGCTGCGGTGAGCGCCGCCGAGCCGGCGGTGCCTGCGTCGTCGGCCCATCCGGTCACCGCGGGCAGATCGGGACCCGCCCCGCGGGCCCGGGCCCGACGCAAGCTGCAGGCACTGCGCGTCGTGGTACTCACCGTGCTCGGCGTCTACTTCGCACTGCCCCTGCTGTCGTTGCTCGAGTTCAGCACTCGCGGCACCGGCATCGACGCCCCCCACACCTTCGACGCCTGGGCGCAGATCGTCAGCGACGACCGCATCCGGCAGCCCATCGTCGACTCCCTCGAGCTGGCGGCCCTCACCAGCGTGATCACCCTGGTCCTGATGGTGCCCACGTTGATCTGGGCCCAGCTGCGCGCGCCCCGGCTGGGCCGCGCGATCGAGTTCATCTGCCTGCTGCCGCTGACGATCCCGCCGATCGTGCTGATCGTGGGCCTGGCCCCGATCTACCGCTGGATGGCGCAGTGGGAGACCTACCTGTTCCACACCGACACGATCCTGATCCTGACCCTGGCCTACGTCGTGCTGACGCTGCCGTACGTCTACCGGGCCCTGGACACCGGCCTGCGGGCCATCGACGTCAAGACCCTGGCCGAGGCCGCCCGCAGCCTGGGGGCCGGCTGGTTCTCGGTGATGAACCGGGTGATCGTGCCCAACATGGCGGCTGCGATCCTCAACGCCGGCCTGCTGTGCGTGGCCATCGTGCTCGGCGAGTTCACCTTCGCCTCGCTGCTCAACTACGTGAACCTGCAGGTCGCGATCAACCAGCTGGGCCAGTCGGACGCCTCGTTGTCGTTCGCCGTCTCGGAGGCCTCGTTGCTGTTCGCCTTCGCCCTGCTGCTGCTGCTCTCGTTCCTCGGCAGCCGACGCTTCTCGAGAAAGGGCTGACCCGATGCCCGAAACGACCGCTGCCGCCCGCGCCGGTGTCGAGGTGCGGCTGGAGTCGTTGCGTCGCAGCTACGGCTCGGTGATCGCCCTCGACGGCCTCGACCTGACGCTGCACCCGGGCGAGCTGGTGGCGCTGCTCGGCCCCAGCGGCTGCGGCAAGACCACGGCGCTGCGGCTGCTGGCCGGCCTCGAGGACGCAGACGGCGGCCGGGTGGTGGTCGGCGGTCAGGACATCACCCAGGTGCCGACCAACAAGCGTGACCTGGGCATGGTGTTCCAGGCGTACTCGCTCTTCCCGCACATGACCGCCCGCCAGAACGTGGCCTTCGGGCTGCGGCTGCGCGGGGTGGGCGGCGCCGAGCGGGACCGCCGTGCGGGCGAGATGCTCGACCTGGTGGGGCTCTCGGCCCAGGCCGACCGGTTCGCCCACCAGATGTCGGGCGGCCAGCAGCAGCGGGTGGCCCTGGCCCGTGCCCTCGCGATCCAGCCCCGGGTGCTGCTGCTCGACGAGCCGCTGTCCGCCCTGGACGCCAAGGTCCGGGTGCAGCTGCGCGAGGAGATCCGCCGGGTGCAGCTCGAGGTGGGCATCACGACCCTGTTCGTCACCCACGACCAGGAAGAGGCCCTGTCCATCGCCGACCGGGTGGGTGTGATGCGGGCCGGTCGCCTCGAGCAGCTCGACACCCCCACCGAGGTCTACGCACGGCCCACCACGGCGTTCGTCGCCGAGTTCGTCGGCCTGACCAACCGGTTGCCGGCCACGGTCAGCGACGGCCACGCCTCGGTGCTCGGCGCCCGGGTGCCGGTGGTCGCCGAGTCGACGTCCGGCGGGGGCATCGCCTACGTGCGGCCCGAGTCGGTCACCGTCACCGCCCTCCCCGAGGGGCACGGTCCCGACGGATCCGTCGGGACCGCAGCCGGCGGCGCCGGGGTCGTCGGACAGGTGCTCGCCTCCTCGTTCCTGGGGCCGATCAGCCGACTGAGCGTCGATCTCGGGGAGGACGGCCTGGTCGTCGCGCAGCTGCCGACGTCCCAGGCCCTCGACCACCCGGTCGGCAGCCGGGTGCGGGTCACCGTCCGGCCCGAACCGGTGCTGGTCACCGCTGGTTCGAAGTGAGCCGCTGTCCATGTCCGGCCTGAACCCGCCCGACCCCTCGGCCACCGTCGCGCCTCCGCTGACCCTGGACCGCCGGCTGGTGGCCGGCGAGGTGACGGCCGCCGGGGTGATGGGGCCCTACCGCCGGTTGGCCCTGACCGACGGCGAGGCCCACACCGTGCGTGAGGACCTGCTGCCCGGGGCGGCTCAGCACTGGCAGGGGCGCCGCCTCGACCCGTCGTCCGCGCTGGCCTGCCTGTCCCACATCACCGACCTGCAGCTGGCCGACGTGCAGTCCCCCGCGCGGTTCGAGTTCTTCAACCGCGAGTGGGCCGACCCCCGGTTCCGGCTGCTGGTGCCGGTGCAGCGACCGCAGGAGGCCCTGACCGCCCACGCGATCGACGCGACGGTACGCACCCTCAACCGGCTCACCCACGCCCCCGCCAGCGGCGGGGAGCTGCAGCTGGCGATCACGACCGGCGACGCCATCGACAACGCCCAGTGGAACGAGCTGCAGAACTTCCTCGCCCTGCTGGACGGCGGGCTGGTGCGGCCCCGCTCGGGCGGAAACCGTTACGAGGGAGTGCAGACCACCAGCTGGCCGGACACCGTGTTCTGGCGGCCGGACGGCGAGGGCCCCGGGCCCGACGGTGTGGTGGGCCCGGACCTGTTCCGCCAGGGCTACGCCTTCCCGCACCTGCCGGGCATGCTGGAGCGGGCACTGGAGAGCTTCCGGTCGAGCGGGCTGACCCTGCCCTGGCTGGGCTGCTTCGGCAACCACGAAGGACTCATCCAGGGCGTCGGCCGCATGACTCCTGAGCTGGCCCGGGCCCTGGTCGGTGGCCGCAAGCCGGTCGAGCTGGCCGGCGAGATCGACAAGGACGGCGCCTTCGAGATGTTCGTCGAGGCCGCCCACGTCTTCCTCGACGGGCCGTCGCGCGACGTCACCGCCGACGCCGACCGCCGCCCGGTCAGCCGCCGCGAGTTCGTCGAGGCCCACCTGCGCAACGGTTCTCGGCCGTTCGGCCACGGGTTCGACGACACCAACGTCACGGACGGCACCGCCTACTACAGCTACGACGCCGGCGCCGTGCGCTACCTCGCGCTCGACACCACGGTGCTCGCCGGCGGCGCCGACGGCGCCCTGGACGTCGCCCAGCTGCGTTGGCTCGAGCAGCGGCTGGTCGAGGTGCATTCCCGCTACCGCGCCGCCGACGGCAGCGAGGTGACCACGGGCGCCGAGGACAGGCTGGTGGTGCTGTTCAGCCACCACGGCCTCGACACCCTCACCAACGAACGAGGGGTCAGCACCGGCCTGTCCGGGGACGACATGGTCGGGGCCCCCGCCGTCGAGGCCCTGGTGCACCGGTTCGGCAACGTCATCCTGTGGATCAACGGCCACACCCACACCAACGGGGTGCGGGCCCGGCGCAGCCCGTACGACCCCACCCGGGGCTTCTGGGACGTCACCACCTGCGCCGTCGTCGACTGGCCGTGCCAGACCCGGGTGGTCGAGATCGTGGACGGCGGCGACGGCACCCTGGCCGTGATCGCGACCATGGTCGACCACGACTCCCCGCTGGCCCCGGGCAGTCTTGCTACCCGACCCCAGCTTGCCGGGCTGCACCGCGAGATCGCGGCCAACGTGCCCTGGGCCGGCGCCGGCGGTCCACTCGAGGGCACGCCCACCGACCGCAACGTCGTGCTGCCGCTGACGGCCCCGTTCCCCCTGCACCGCCTCCCCCACTGACCACCCCAGTCCCGCTGCCCGCGTCCCGGCGCTGAACGACCTCTGGTGGCGGATCGTTGCTATCGGCTCAGCCATTCCAACGAAAGGACACCAGAGGTCGCCGTCCCGCTGGCCCGGCGGCGCGGGTAGGTTGCCGGGGTGACGACGCCGACACACCCCAGCCCGACCCTGTCGCCCGAGCTGCGCGCCGCCGTGCTGCGTTGGCGCGACGACGACGTCGACGCCACCACCCAGGGCGAGCTCGACGCCCTGCTGGCCGCGGCGGACCGCGACGGCGAGGCGGCGGACGGCGACGGCGAGTCGTCGGCCGCCGCCGTCACGGCGCTGGCCGACGCGTTCGCCGGCACCCTCGAGTTCGGCACCGCCGGGCTGCGCGGCGCACTGGGCGCCGGCCCGAACCGCATGAACCGGGCGGTCGTGATCGCGGCGGCCGCCGGGCTGACCGCCTACCTGTGGGACCAGGTGGACCACCTGGAGCATCCCGAGGGGCACGACCCCGAGGGACGCCGGATCGCCGCGGGGGGGCGGGTCGAGCGGACCGGCAGCAGCCCGCGCCCGCCGCGGGTGGTCATCGGGTACGACGCCCGGCACCAGTCCGACGTCTTCGCCCGCGACACCGCGGCGGTGGTCACCGCCGCCGGCGGCGAGGCACTGCTGCTGCCCCGGCGACTGCCGACCCCGGTGCTCGCGTTCGCCGTCCGGCACCTGCAGGCCGACGCCGGGGTGATGGTGACGGCCTCGCACAACCCGCCTCAGGACAACGGCTACAAGGTCTACCTGGGCGGGCGGGTCGACCCCTCCCCCGGCCAGGGCGCCCAGATCGTGCCGCCCGCGGACGCGGGGATCGCCGAGCAGATCGCCGCCGTCGGCCCGGCCCGGGCCGTGCCTCGCTCGAACGGCGGGTGGCGGGTGCTCGACGACACCCTGGTCGCCGACTACCTCGCCGCGGTCACCGCGCTGGTGGCGCCGGGACCGCGCGAGCTCGACGTCGTCCTGACGCCGCTGCACGGGGTGGGCGGCGAGGTGGCCCAGCAGGCCCTGGTGGCCGCGGGTTTCGCGGCGCCCTACCTGGTGCCGCAACAGGCCGAGCCCGACCCGGACTTCCCCACGGTCGCCTTCCCCAACCCCGAGGAGGCCGGCGCCATCGACCTGGCCCTGGCCGCCGCCCGGGAGCGTGGGGCCGACCTGGTGATCGCCAACGACCCGGACGCCGACCGCTGCGCCGTCGCCGTCCCGCTGACCGGTCCCGGTGCCGGTGCCGCTGCCGGTGCCGCTGGATGGCGGATGCTGACCGGCGACGAGCTGGGCGCCCTGCTCGGCGAGCACCTGCTGGCGACCCGTGGCTGGGCGGGTCCCGACGGCGGCGGCGACGGCGGTCCGGGTGCCGTCGTGGCCTGCTCTATCGTCTCGTCGCAGCTGCTGGCGCGGATCGCCGCCGCCCACGGCGCCCGGCACGAGCAGACCCTGACCGGCTTCAAGTGGATCTCGCGGGTCGCCGGGCTGCGGTTCGGCTACGAGGAGGCCCTCGGCTACTGCGTCGCCCCCGACGTGGTGCGCGACAAGGACGGCATCAGCGCGGCCCTGGTGGTCTGCGAGCTCGCGGCGTCCTTGAAGTCGCAGGGCCGCAGCCTGCTGGACGCCCTCGACGACCTGGCCGTTCGTCACGGGGTGCACGCGACCTCGCCGCTGTCGTTCCGGGTGGCCGACCTGTCGCTGATCGGCGCCGCGATGGCCCTGCTACGGGCCACCCCGCTCGCAGTCCTGGGCGGTCAGCCGGTGGCCGGCATCGACGACCTGGCCGAGGGGGACGGCGGGCTGCCGCCCACCGACGGACTGCGCTACCGCACCGACGGCGGTATCCGTGTCGTGGTGCGCCCCAGCGGCACCGAGCCCAAGCTCAAGTGCTACCTCGAGGCGGTGGTGCCGGTGGCAGGCGGTCGCGCCGGGCTGGCGGCCGCCCGCGAGCACGCCGCAGACCTGCTGGCCGCCGTCCGCTCCGACCTGACCGCGGCACTGGGGCTGACCTGACCGAGCGCCCTCACCATGTGGCCCGACCGACCGGCCCGACCGAGTGGCCTGACCGAGCGGCCTGACCGAGTGGCCCGACAGAGTGGCCCGACAAAGGATCGGCGACACCCTGGCGACATGTGCCAGCAGTCCGACGACGGCCGCCGCCTAGACTCCTGGGGTGACGAGCTTGGACGTACGCGAGCGCGCCCGCGACATCGTGGCGGCCCCGAAGCTGGACGGCGCGAGCCTGCGGCACTGGCTGCACGCCCTGCCCGGCGTCGACGAGGTCGGGGCGCACGCCCGGGCCGCGGCCCTGGGCACCCGCTCGATCAAGACCGCCAGCAAGCTGTGGGCGATCGACACCGCGATCAGCATGGTCGACCTCACCACTCTCGAGGGCGCCGACACCCACGGCACGGTGCGCACCCTGTGCGCCAAGGGCCGCCGTCCCGACCCCACCGACGCCGGGGTGCCACAGGTGGCGGCGATCTGCGTCTACAACGACCTGGTCGGCGTCGCCCGCCAGGCCCTGACGGGCACCGACATCAAGATCGCGGCGGTGACCACGGCCTTCCCGAGCGGGCGGGCCAGTCTGCGGGTCAAGCTGGCTGACACCCAGGACGCCGTCGAGGCGGGGGCCCACGAGATCGACATGGTCATCGACCGGGGTGCGTTCCTGTCCGGCGACTACGCAGGAGTGTTCGACCAGATCGTCGCCGTCCGCGAGCTCTGCCATCAGGCGAGCAGCCCCAACGGCTACCCGGCCCACCTGAAGGTGATCCTCGAGACCGGCGAGCTGGCCACCCTCGACAACGTGCGGCGCGCCTCGTGGCTGGCGATGCTGGCCGGGGCCGACTTCATCAAGACCAGCACCGGCAAGATCAGCCCGGCGGCCACTCCCCCGGTGGTGCTGGTGATGCTCGAGGCGGTACGCGACTGGCACGCCCTGACCGGTGAGGCGATCGGGGTCAAGCCCGCCGGCGGGCTGCGGACCACCAAGGACGCGATCAAGCAGCTGGTGCTGGTCAACGAGGTCGCCGGTCCCGACTGGCTGACCCCCGACCGGTTCCGCCTCGGGGCGTCGTCCCTGCTCAACGACCTGCTGCTGCAGCGTCGCCGGCAGGCGATCGGCGCCTACGCCGCCGCCGACCGGCTGACGCTGTCATGACCCCGACCGACAAGACCCGTTCCAGCACGAGGCCAGGAGCAGCAGTGTCGCCCTTCGAGTACGCCCCCGCGCCGGAGTCGCGCGCGGTGGTCGAGATCGCCGACCACTACGGCCTGTTCATCGGCGGTGAGTTCGTCGACCCGGTCGACGGTGGCTCGATGGCCACGATCGAGCCGGCCACCGAGAAGCACCTCGCCGAGGTCGCCGTCGCCGGCGAGGCCGACGTCGACGCCGCGGTGACGGCGGCGCGCCGCGCCTACCAGCGCACCTGGTCGCGCATGTCGGGCGCCGAGCGCGGCAAGTACCTCTTCCGGATCGCGCGACTGCTGCAGGAGCGGGCGCGGGAGTTCGCCGTCCTCGAGAGCATCGACAACGGCAAGCCGATCCGCGAGTCCCGCGACGTCGACATCCCGCTCGCCGCAGCGCATTTCTTCTACTACGCCGGCTGGGCCGACAAGCTGGCCTGGGCCGGCCTTTCGGGTGCCGCGCTCGACGCCGACGGCACCCCGCTGCCGTTGGGGGTCGCCGGGCAGGTGATCCCGTGGAACTTCCCGATGCTGATGCTGGCCTGGAAGGTGGCGCCGGCACTGGCGACCGGCAACACCGTCGTCCTCAAGCCGGCCGAGACGACGCCGCTGACGGCGCTGCTGTTCGCGCAGGTCTGCCAGCAGGCCGACCTGCCGCCGGGCGTGGTCAACATCGTGACCGGGGCGGGCGCGACCGGCGCCGCGGTGGTGGCCCATCCGGACGTCGACAAGGTGGCGTTCACCGGCTCGACCGAGGTCGGCCGCCAGATCGCCGCCGCGGTCGCCGGCAGCCGCAAGAGGGTCACCCTCGAGCTGGGCGGCAAGGCCGCCAACATCGTCTTCGACGACGCCCCGATCGACCAGGCCGTCGAGGGCATCGTCAACGGCATCTTCTTCAACCAGGGCCACGTCTGCTGCGCCGGGTCGCGGCTGCTGGTGCAGGAGTCGGTGGCCGAGGAGGTCGTCGCCCGGCTGCAGGCGCGGATGGCGACGCTGCGGGTCGGGGACCCGCTTGACAAGAACACCGACGTCGGCGCCATCAACTCGGCCGACCAGCTGGCCAAGATCCGCGAGCTGTCGGCGGCCGGTGAGGCCGAGGGCGCCCAGCGCTGGAGCCCGGCGTGCGCGTTGCCCGACAAGGGTTTCTGGTTCGCCCCGACCGTCTTCACCGACGTCGCACCGGCGCACCGGATCGCCACCGAGGAGATCTTTGGCCCGGTGCTGTCGGTGCTCACCTTCCGCACCCCGGCCGAGGCGGTGATTCGGGCCAACCACACCCCCTACGGACTGTCGGCCGGCATCTGGACCGAGAAGGGCTCGCGGATCCTGTGGATGGCCGACCAGCTGAGAGCCGGCGTGGTGTGGGCCAACACGTTCAACCGGTTCGACCCGACGAGCCCGTTCGGCGGATACCGGGAGTCCGGCTACGGGCGTGAAGGTGGCCGGCACGGACTGGCCGGCTACGTGAAGGAGGCCTGAGATGGCGGCGACGCCTGGGCGGGGTTCGACAGCGAGGGTCGACGTGCGCAAGACGTTCAAGCTCTATGTCGGTGGCGCTTTCCCGCGCAGCGAGTCCGGGCGCAGCTACGAGGTGGCCGACGCCAAGGGCCGCTTCCTGGCCAACGCCGCGCAGGCCAGCCGCAAGGACGCCCGGGACGCCGTCGTCGCGGCACGCAGCGCCGTCGCGGGTTGGTCGGGGGCCACGGCCTACAACCGCGGGCAGGTGCTCTACCGGGTGGCCGAGGTGATGGAGGGCCGCAGCGCCCAGTTCGCCGACGAGGTGGCCCGGGCCGAGGGCCTGTCGGCCGCGCGGGCCCGCGCCGTCGTCGACGCCGCGATCGACCGTTGGGTCTGGTACGCGGGGTGGACCGACAAGCTGGCCCAGGTGGCCGGATCGGTGAACCCGGTCGCGGGGCCCTACTTCAACCTCTCGGTGCCCGAGCCGACCGGTGTGGTCGCCGTCCTGGCGCCGCAGGCGTCGTCGCTGCTCGGTCTGGTGTCGGTCGTGGCCCCGGTCGTGGCGGCCGGCAACACGTGCGTCGTCGTGACGTCGCAAACCCGGCCGCTGCCGGCGGTCACCCTGGGCGAGGTGCTGGCGACGTCCGACGTGCCCGGCGGGGTGATCAACATTCTCACCGGCCTCACGGGCGAGCTGGCGCCGTGGCTGGCCTCGCACGAGGACGTCGACGCCCTCGACCTCACCGGCGCCTCAGGACTGCCCGACGAGGACGACCTGGACTGGGCGTCGCTCGAACGCGCCGCCGCCGCCACCCTCACCCGGGTGCGCCGCCCCGTCGAAGGCGGAGAAGAAGACTGGACGGCGACACCACCCGGGCCCGCCCGGGCCCTGTCCTTCACCGAGACCAAGACCGTCTGGCACCCCAAAGGCCGCTGACTGACTACCCTGCTCGAATGCCACGTGTCGTGCTGCTGGCGGGGGCCAGCGGGTCGGGCAAGACGTCGCTGTGCCGTCGCGTCGGTCTGCCGGTGCTGGCGCTGGACCACTTCTACCGCGACGGCGACGACCCGCAGCTGCCGCACCGGTTCGGCATCGTCGACTGGGACCACCCGGACAGCTGGGACGCGGGCGCTGCGATGGCCACCCTGTCCCTGCTCTGCCGGCAGGGTTCCGCGGACGTGCCCACGTACGACATCGCGACCTCACGGCGGACCGGGCACTCCCGACTCGACCTGGCCGGGGCTCCGGTGCTGGTGGCCGAAGGCATCTTCGCGGCCTGCCTGGTGACGGCCTGCCGTGAGGCGGGCCTGCTGGCCGACGCCCTCTGCCTGCAGATGCACCCGGCCCAGACGTTCGCACGCCGATTCGCCCGAGACCTGGTCGAGTCACGCAAGCCCCCGCTGACACTGGTTAGGCGTGGCCTGGGCCTGGCCCGGGGCGAGCGCGCCCAGGTTCAGCGATGGGTCGACGCCGGCTGTCGCCCGCTCACCCTCCCAGGGGCCGAACGAGTGTTGCGCACCCTGGGCAAATCCGGTGACCGCCCCCTTGACGATCCTTCGATCAGCGGTTGACGCGACGTGAAGGCCACCCGACCTGTTCATGTCATGCAGTCGAGCCGACCTGCCAGAGCGCACTCAAAGGCATGGCCAGCAGATCTGAGCCGAACGAGTGCGTCTGCTCGCCGGTGTAGAGCACGATGCCCACCACGAAGTCGTCGCCAAGTCGCTGCTTGAGATGGCGCAACCCCTGAAAGTCCTCTCCCCGGACTGTG
Organism: uncultured Actinomycetota bacterium; assembly: GCA_963738495.1. Classification (GTDB taxonomy): domain Bacteria; phylum Actinomycetota; class Actinomycetes; order Actinomycetales; family Kineosporiaceae; genus CAVTWW01. The sequence goes on along the minus strand of CAVTWW010000007.1, from coordinate 40,892 downwards.
CTCGAGGCCTTCACCTCGACCGCGACCACCTTTCCGTCCGAGCTTTCCAGAAGGGCGTCGACCTCGACGCCGTCACGGGTGCGGTAGTGATACAGGTGTGCCGGCGTCTGACTCCAGCTCAGCTGCCGGGCCAGCTCCATCAGGACGAACCCTTCGAGCAGACCCCCCATTGGGGCCTCCGGCCTCGTCAAAGACTCCGCCGACGCCCTGACGAGTTGCGCCGCCACACCTGAATCGACCATGGCCACCTTCGGGTGCCCCGTGACCCGGGTCTTCAGGTTGCGTGACCAGGCGGGGACCAGCTTGATCATGAAGATCAGCTCGAGCATGGACAAGTAGCGGGAAGCTGTGCGGGGGTGGATCCCCAGCTCGTTGGCCAACGTGGCGGGCACCAACGGTTGACCAGATCGTGCGGCGACGAGGCGGACCAACTGGCGCATCGCTTGAAGGTGTTCGATGTCTGCGAGTTCACCCACATCTCGGTCGATGAGCTGGGCGACATAGTTGCTCAGGAAACGCCCGCGCCGAGCAGGAGCGTCGCGAGCCACTGCTTCAGGCAACCCACCCCTGACAACACGTTCGGCATAGTCGTGACGGCGCAACGACGAGACGAGTCTGAGGTCGGGCCCCTGCGCAAAAGCAGCGTCTACGAAGCGGTCAGGGTCCCCGCCGATCTCCCCCTGGGAGAACGGCCATAGCTCAACAGTCTCGACTCGACCGGGCATGGTGTCGGGCACTCCACGAAGACCGAACACGCGGGCCGAGCCGGTGAGCAGGAAATCGCCCGACTGATTGCGTGTGTCGACCCGATGCTTGATCGAGAGCAACAGGTCCGGCTCCCGCTGCACCTCGTCGATGACCATCGGAGCAAGGTCCACGAAGTCGGACGGGTTCTGGCGCGCCGCCTCGCGAGCGACCGGATCGTCCAGCGAGCGCCAGACCATGCCTCTGGAGTCGGCTATCGTGCGGACAACCGTGCTCTTGCCCACCTGTCTGGCTCCGTTGACCAGAACCACGCGAGTATCGGTCAACGCCTCGCGAATGACGACCTCGGCATGCCTCAAGACCAAAGCCATGCCGACCCCGTTCCGCGCCCCTCGGCTTCAGCCTGCCGCGAAGCCTCTGATTGGGTGCGGCTCATTGGGTCGCACCCAATCAGAGTATCAGGTTGCCAGATGACTCAGTATCATTTTGCCAGGCAGTTCAGTATCAGGTTGCCAGGGCGCTCAGTATCATTTTGCCAGCCTTGGCGGCTGCGGCTCTGCCGGCCTTCCCAGCGCGTCCGACCTCAGTCGGTCGACCACTTCGGATCGCGGCCGAGCCAGCCCACCAGCTGCTCGTAGGGTCCGGCGTCGTCGGCGACCGACACCACCGGTCCGAACGGGATCGGGCCGCCGCGGGTCTCGGCCGGCACCACCTGGCGAGCCAGGCCGACCACTGCCTGCGCCAGCTGCGGGTCGAGAGACTCGCGCCGTCCCAGGGCCGAGGCCAGGTCCCAGCCGTGGGTCGTCAGCTCCTGGGTGTAACCGAACGCCGCGCCCCGTCCGGGCATCGTGCCCCAGGGCAGCACCATCATCGCCTCGAGCACGTCGGGGCCCTGCCAGGCGGCGACCATGAGGTCCCGATCGGTGGCCATGGCGGCGGCGAGGTCGGCGTCCGGCACGTCGGTCACCATGCGGGTAAGCTCGTCGGCCCGCCCGCCGCCGGCGACGTGCACGATGCGGCGCAGCACGGCGAGCAGGTGCCCGCCCATGGCGCGGACGTCGAAGTCGGGGCAGGGAGTGGGGCGGTCGAGGTCGCCCGGGCCGGCGGCGGCCACGAGGGCCACCACCTGGTCGGCGGCGGCGAACAGGTTCGGGCGAGGGTCGGGGCGGGCGTCAGGGCGTACCTCAGAAGTGGTCATGGCACGATCCTGTCGCGAATACCTGACACCCACGGTCAGGTATTCGCGAGAGGATCAGTCATGCGCTCCGACCGGCTGCTCAGCCTGCTGCTGATGCTGCAGTCACGCGGCCGGCTGACCGCACCGCAGGTGGCCCGCGAGCTCGAGGTCAGCGTGCGCACCGTCTACCGCGACGTCGAGGCGCTGTCGGCGGCCGGGGTGCCGGTCTTCACCGAGCAGGGCCGTCACGGCGGCATCACGATGCTGCCCGGCTACCGCACCGACATGACCGGCCTGACGGCCGCCGAGGCCCGCGCCCTGGTCGCCCTCACCGGGCGGGCCGTGCCCGACGACCTCGGCATGGGCTCGGCGCTGGCCAGCGCCGTCCACAAGCTGGTCGCCGCGGTTCCGGCCTCGCACCGCGGCGCCGCCGAACAGGCGCGGCAGCGGGTGCTGGTCGACCATGCCGGCTGGTACCGGGAGCTGCCCGGGACGCCGCACCTCGAGGTCGTGCAGGACGCCGTCTGGCAGCAGCGGCGGCTGCAGATCCGCTACCGCCACGGCGACCTGCGCACCGCGAACTTCCTGCTCGACCCGTGCGGCCTCGTCGTCAAGGCGGGCCTGTGGTACGTCGTCGGCCGTCACCGCGGCACCGAGCGGCTGTGGCGGGTCGACCGGGTGCTCGACGCCCGGGTGACCGCCGACCCGGTCCGCGGGCCGGACGTCGACCTCGCCGAGGTGTGGCAGCGGCTGCGCGGCCAGGTCGAGCGCGGCCGCGAACCGGTGCCGGTGAGGCTGCGGGTGAAGGCTTCGATGGTCGCCCTGGTGCTACGGGTCACCGAGGGACGGCGGGAAGGCCCGGCCCCCGAGGCGCCGCCCCCGGACGACGACGGCTGGGTCGTGCTCGACCTGACGTTCCGGGCTGTCGGCGCCGCCGTCAGCGGCCTGTTCATGGTGGGCGACGGCGTCGAGGTGCTCGAGCCGCCCGAGGTCCGCGACGAGCTGATGCGCACCGCCCAAGCCGTCCTGAGCCGCTACGAACCCTCACGCCCTCACCGAGGGGTCGCAGATGACGGATCCGATTGACTCAGAACGGGAATCTGTGACTCCTCGGCGCCCTGCGGCAGGCGCAGGAGCGGCTCAGGTGGCGCCGAGGGCCGCGTAGCGGGGCTTGACGACGTCCTCGATGATCGCCAGCCGCTCGTCGAACGGGATGAACGCGCTCTTGAGGGCGTTGATCGTGACCCAGCGCAGGTCGTTCACGGTCCACCCCGCCTGCTCGACCAGCGAGCGCAGCTCGTGGCTCATCGACGTGCCCGACATCAGCCGGTTGTCGGTGTTGACCGTCACCCGGAACCGCAGGTCCTTCAGCAGCGTGATCGGGTGTTTCGCGATCGAGGCCGCCGCGCCGGTCTGCACGTTGCTCCACGGGCACATCTCGAGCGGGATCCGCTGGTCGCGCACCCAGGCGGCGAGCCGGCCCAGCTCGGCGTTCGGGTGGCCGTACCGGTCGAGCCCGGGCGCGGTGACGATGTCGTCGACGATGCGCACCCCGTGCCCGAGGCGGTCGGTGCCGCACACCTGCACCGCCTCCCAGATGCTGGCCAGCCCGAAGGCCTCACCGGCGTGGATGGTCACGTGCATGTTCATGCGGTGTAGGTACTCGAAGGCGTCCAGATGCCGGGACGGCGGGAAGCCGGCCTCGGCCCCTGCGATGTCGAACCCGACGACCCCCTTGTCCCGGTGCCGCTCCGCCAGCTCGGCGATCTCCTTCGCCCGGGCCGCATGCCGCATCGCGGTCAGCAGCGACCCGACCCGGATCGGCGTGCCGGCCGCCGCGGCCTCACCCGCGCCGTCCCACAGCCCCTGGCTGACGGCGGTGACGACGTCGTCCAACGACAGGCCGCGCGTCAGGTGCTGCTCGGGGGCGTAACGGATCTCGGCGTAGACGACGCCGTCCGCCGCCAGGTCGAGGACGCACTCGCGGGCCACCCGGTGCAGGTGCTCGCGGGTCTGCATGACGGCGACCGTGTGCACGAACGTCTCGAGATAGCTCACCAGCGAACCGGAGTCGGCCTGCCGCCGGAACCACGCGTCGAGCTCGACCGCGTCGGTGGTGGGCAGCTCGTGCCCGGCCTCGGCGGCCAGCTCGACGATCGTCGCGGCCCGCAGCCCGCCGTCCAGATGGTCGTGCAGCAGGGCCTTCGGGGCCGCCGCGACGAAGTCGTTCGCAGGGGTGGTCACCTCTACGACTCTAGCCAGCGGCCGCGGCGCCTCGACCACTGACGCGCGGGCGCTGGGCCCAGGCCGGTCGGGAGGCCATGGACTGAGTTGTCCCGTCCGAGGATCCGGGTAGGTTCGCGGGGTGAACGTGCTCATCGACGCCAACGACCTGGCTCAGCTGATCGAGGTCACCGCCGCGGCCGAGGCCGCAGCCCCGACCGGCACCGGTCACCTGCCCGTGATCCTCGACGTCCGCTGGGCGCTGGGCCTGACCGACGGCGAGGACCGCTACCTGGCGGGCCACCTGCCGGGCGCGGTCTTCGTCGACCTCGAGCACGAGCTGGCCGGGCCGCCCTCGCCCGCCCAGGGCCGCCACCCGCTGCCCGACCTGGCCCGACTGCAGGACGCCGCCCGTCGCTGGGGCCTGAGCCGCGGCAGCCGGGTCGTCGTCTACGACGACGCCGGGGCCCTCTCGGCCGCCCGGGCCTGGTGGCTGCTGCGCTGGGCCGGCCTCGAGCAGGTGCTGATCCTGGACGGCGGCCTCGCCGCCTGGCGCGGTGCCGGCCTGCCGCTCGAGACCGGCCCGACTCGCCCGTCGCGCGGCGACGTCGTGCTCTCCCCCGGCCACCTACCGGTGATGGACGCCGACGAGGTCGCCGCCGTGGTGATCGAGGACTCCCAGGAGTACGGCCGCTACGGCGGTGGCGACGCCGAGGTGCTGATGCTCGACGCCCGCGCCGGCGAGCGCTACCGGGGCGAGGTCGAGCCGGTCGACCCGGTGGCCGGGCACATCCCGGGCGCGCTCAGCGCCCCGACCGCGGCCAACCTGGACGGCGACGGCCGCTTCCTCGACCCCGACGTACTGCACCGACGGTTCGTCGACCTCGGGGTCGGCGACGACCTCACCGTCGTCAGCTACTGCGGGTCGGGCGTGACCGCCGCCCACCAGGTGGCGGCCCTGGCGATCGCCGGCTTCGACCGGGTAGCGCTCTACCCCGGGTCGTGGTCGCAGTGGTGCGCCGACCCCTGCCGTCCGGTCGCCACCGGCGAACCCCCGTCCTGAGGACCGGCCCCGCCTCAGCCGTGGACGAGCGGTGACAGGGTCTTGCCGGCCAGCTCGACCATGCCGGGCACATGACCGTTGGCGACCATGTTGACGATGATCCCGTCGACCCCCGGGCCGAGGATGCGGCGCTGCATCTGCTCGGCCATCGAATCCGGGCCACCGACGAAGTGGCGAGCCGTGGCCACCGCCCGCGCGTCGTCGTCCATGGCGTCGAAGTCGACACCCCGGGCCAGGCCGTAGTCGCGGTGCAAGGCGCGCGCGGCCTCGTCGGTCTCGGCCAGGAACATGAACGCCAGGTAGCTCGTCTCGAGGGTCGCCCGGTCCCGGCCGGCCTCCTGGCACCGCTGGGCGAGGGCCTCGAGCTTGGTCGGGATCGCGGTGTCGTCGCAGATCAGGTTGAGGTGGGCGGCGTACTTGGCCGCGTAGGCGAACGTCTTGCGCTCCCCCGAGCCGCCGATCAGGATCGGCAGGTCGTCGCGCACGCGCGGCTCGTTCATGGCGTTCTCGGCGCGGTACCACTTGCCCGCCAGCGTCGGTCGCTGCCCGCGCAGCATCGGGTCGATGATCTGCAGCGCCTCGTCGAGCCGCTCGAAACGGTCGGTGAAGGTGCCGAACTCGAAGCCGAGCTGCTGGTGCTCCAGCTCGAACCACCCGGCGCCCAGGCCCAGCACCGCCCGGCCGCCGCTCATCACGTCGAGAGTGGTGACCGTCTGGGCCAGCAGGGTCGGGTTGCGGTAGGTGTTGCCGGTCACCAGCGTCGACAGCTGGATCCGCGAGGTGTGCCCCGACAGGGCGCCGAGCAGGGTGTAGGCCTCGAGCATCGGCTCGTCGGGCGTGCCCAGCCCGGGCAGCTGGTAGAAGTGGTCCATCACGAGAACCGCGTCGAACCCGGCGTTCTCGGCGTCCTTCGCCTGCTGGATCACCGTCGAGGCGATGGACGGCGTGCCGCCCGGGTAGCTGAAGTTGGGGATCTGGTAGCCGAGTCGGATCGTCATACCCCGACGCTACCTCGCCGTCGGACCGGCCCCGACCGCGTCTCCCGCCGCCCCGCCATCAGGCCCTCCTGTTGGACCCTGACCCCTGGGCTCAGGGCGTCAGGGCCCTGGCGGCGACGACGGCTCGCTGTCCGGCCACCGCCGCCGTGGCCCCCTGCAGCGTCAGACTGACCGTCGTCAGCCGGTCGTCGGCCAGCACATGGACGACGGCGAACACCGAGGCCCCTATCGGCGAGGTGAACCCGTAGCTGTGCGCCCCGATCCCGGGGTCGAACGCCTGGGTGCCCGAGGTCTCGGGGATCTGATGCTTCACCAGGTCGACCTGGGTGGCCGTCGACCACCCGGCCAGCGACAGCACGTCGTACCCCAGGCTGCCGTTGGCGCCCTGGTAGAGGCAGCCGTCGAGCTTCTGGATCGCCGACCCGTCGCCCTGTTCCCCCACCGCCGCCAGGTCGGCCGGGACGGTGGTGGTGACCGGCGATCCGAGCCAGAGCGCCACCTGCGCCGAGCTCAGCCGCTCGCACGGGATCACCGTCACCGACGCCGTGACCCGAGGGGTGCTCGCCACCGGGTCGGCCGCCGTCGCCGACCCTGAAGTCGCCGCCGCAGTCGCGGTCGCGGTCGCGGTCGCGGTCGCGGTCGCGGTCGCGGTCGCGGTCGCGGTCGCGGTCGCGGTCGCGGTCGCGGTCGCGGAGCCACCGGAGCAGCCCGTGAGCCCCAGGGTCACCGTCACCGCGAGCACCAGCCCGAGCGCCACGCCACCGGTGCCCACCCTCGCTCGAGTCACTGACCACTCCCTCCCACCTGGCGCGAGCCTACTCACGTCAGCGCGAGCACGACTCCGACCACCGCCGCAGACACGACGACCAGGGCGACCGCCAGCAACCGGTCGCCCGGTCCCGCGGGCACCGGGCGACCGGCTCCGCGGTCCCGGGTGGCCTGCCACACAGTGACTCCCGCCACGGCAGCACTGCCGGCTGCCAGCACCGCCGTCGTCACGATGAGCGCCGGTTCGGCCCGATGCAGGGCCACCAGCACCGCCAACCCTGACACCAGGGCCGCGTTCACCCCGGAGCGCTGCCAGGCCAGCGACGTCCGTTCCGGCTGCAGCCCCGGGTCCCGCGGGACCGGGGCCGCCGGGTCGCCGGCCGGCGCCGGGCTCACGCGTGGGCCCACCCGGTCAGCACCGCGGCCACCAGTACCAGGGCACCCACCACGACCGCGGCCGCCAGCCACGGCAGTGCCACTGGTGACGGCAACGGCTCACCGGTGCGCAGGGCCAACTCCCGGCGCCGCCATCCCAGCACTGCCGACACCGCAAGCCAGCCCCCGGCGGCGCACATGGCCGCCGCCAGCCAGTCCATGCCACGCGACAGCCCGGCGAGCCTGGTCAGCGAGGTCAATCCGATGCCCCCGGCCACCAGGGCCAGCGCGGTACGCACCCAGGCGAGCGCCGTGCGCTCGTTGGCCATCGAGAACCGTGGGTCGGGCTCGGCGCCGTGGCCGTACACCGACTCGGGACGACGCCGCTGCTCACTCATCGGTGCTCATCAATCGGTGCTCACTCATCGGTGCTCATCAATCGGTGCTCACTCATCGGTGCTCATCAATCGGTGCTGCCTCACCGGGCAAGCATCCCCGCCGTCCGGGCTCATGGGGCGGCGACGCGCTCGATCACCAGCGGAGCCTCGGGCGGGCGCGACCCGTCCGGTGCGATCGTGTACCCGCCGTCGAGGTCGCGCAGCGCCGCCTCGAACAGCTGCGGGGTGTCGGTGTGCAGGGTCAGCAGCGGCTGCCCGGCCACGACCGGGGCGCCCGGCTTGGCGTGCAGCTCGACGCCGGCACCGAACTGCACCGGGTCCTCCTTGCGGGCCCGGCCGGCGCCGAGGCGCCAGGCGGCGATCCCGACCGCGAGGGCGTCCAGGCGGACCAGCACCCCGTCCGCCGGTGCCAGCACGACGTGCTGCTCCCGGGCGGTCGGCAGCGGCGCCGACGGGTCGCCGCCCTGGGCCGCGATCATGGCGCGCCAGCTGTCCATCGCCCGGCCGTTCGCCAGCGCCGGCGCCGGGTCGACGTCGGGCATGCCGGCGCCGGCGAGCATCTCGCGGGCCAGGGCCAGGGTCAGCTCGACCACGTCGGGCGGGCCGCCGCCGGCGAGCACCTCGAGCGACTCGCGCACCTCGAGGGCGTTGCCGGCGGTCAGGCCGAGCGGGGTCGACATGTCGGTGAGCAGGGCGACGGTGTGCACGCCGGCGTCGGTGCCGAGGTCGACCATGGTGCGGGCGAGCTCGCGGGCGTCGTCCACGGTCTTCATGAACGCGCCGCTGCCGACCTTGACGTCGAGCACCAGCGAGCCGGTGCCCTCGGCGATCTTCTTGCTCATGATCGAGGTCGCGATCAGCGGGATCGACTCGACGGTGCCGGTGACGTCGCGCAGCGCGTAGAGCTTGCGGTCGGCGGGCGCCAGCCCGGCGCCCGCCGCGCAGATGACGGCGCCGACCCCCTGCAGCTGGGCGAGCATCTCGTCGTTGCTCAGGTTCGCCCGCCAGCCGGGGATCGACTCCAGCTTGTCGAGGGTGCCGCCGGTGTGCCCCAGCCCCCGGCCCGACAGCTGCGGCACCGCGACGCCGAAGCTGGCCACCAGCGGCGCCAACGGCAGCGTGATCTTGTCGCCGACGCCACCGGTGGAGTGCTTGTCGGCGGTCGGCCGGCCCAGGCCGCGAGAAGTCCATGCGTTCGCCGGTGGCGATCATCGCGTTCGACCAGCGGGCGATCTCGCGGCGGGTCATGCCGTTGAGCAGGATCGCCATCGCCAGCGCCGACATCTGCTCGTCGGCGACCACGCCCCGGGTATAGGCGTCGACCACCCAGTCGATCTGCTCGTCGCTCAGCTCACCCTTGCCGCGCTTGCGGATGATGACGTCGACGGCCGCGAACGGCTCACTCATCGGTTGCTCCCCACTCAGGCACGGCTGCGTCAGTTGGACGCTAGTCGGACGCTGCGGTCGGCCAGTATCTCGGGGCCGAAGGCGTTCGGCAGCAGGGCCCCCAGCCGGACGACGCCCTCGGTCGACTCCACCAGCAGCTCGGCCCCGCCGTGCTCGAACAGCAGCTGGCGGCAGCGACCGCACGGCATCAGCGGCTCGCCGTCCGGCCCGACGCAGCAGACGGCGACCAGGCGGCCGCCGCCACTGGCGCACAAGGCGCTGACCAGGCCGCACTCGGCACACAGTCCCAGCCCGTACGAGGCGTTCTCGACGTTGCAGCCGACCACGGTGCGACCGTCGGCCACCAGGGCGGCAGCCCCCACCGAGAACCGGCTGTAGGGCGCGTAGGCACGTCCGCCCGCCGCGCGGGCGGCCTGCCGCAGGGCGGCCCAGTCCACCTCGCGGCCCGCCCCGGCACCGGTGTCCCGCGGAGCGGCATCGCTCACTTGGCGCTGCCCTTGCGGTAGATCTGGCCGTCGGCCGCCGGCATCCGCAGCCGTTGGCTGGCCAGCGACAGCACCAGCAGGGTCGTCACGTAGGGCGTGGCGAGGGTGAACTGCGACGGCACCGTACTGGTGGAGGCGTAGACGACCCCCACCACGACAGCCACGCCAGCGCCACCCCACCACCGACCAGGCGGCGCTTGCGCAGCAGCCAGAACCCGTACAGCGCCAGCAGGATCGCCATCGTCAGCAGCAGGGCGTGCACGCTGGTCTCCCCCTGGCGCAGCTGCAGCGCGTCGGTGAAGCCGAAGAGCCCGGCCCCCAGGGCCAACCCACCGGGCCGCCAGTTGCCGAAGATCATGGCCGCCAGGCCGATGAAGCCACGGCCGCCGGTCTGTCCCTCGCGGAAGATGTTGGTGGCCACCAACGACAGGAAGGCCCCACCCAGGCCGGCGAAGGCCCCGGAGGCGACCACCCCGATGTACTTGTAGAGCGAGACGTTCACGCCGAGCGACTCTGCCGCGTAAGGGTTCTCACCGCAGGAGCGCAGCCGCAGCCCGAACCGGGTGCGCCACAGCACGTAGAACGTCACCGGCACCAGCAGGATCGCCAGCAGCGTCACCCAGGACACCCCGGTGACCATGCCACCGAGGACGCCGGCCAGGTCGGAGACGAAGAAGATGTGTTTCGCCGCCAGGCCGTCCAAGGCCGACGACAGGCCGGGCACCGTGAACGTCTCGGGCTGCGGTACCTGCGGCGACTGGGTGGCACCGCCGCCGCGGCCGGTGAACAGCAGGGACGACAGGAACCGGGCCACGCCCGGGCCGAGCAGGTTGATCGCGACGCCCGAGACGATGTGGTCGACCCCGAACGTCACGGTGGCCAGCGCGTGCAGCAGGCCACCCAGGGCCCCACCGACCGCTCCGGCGACGATGCCGGCCCACGGGCCGTGGTCGAGGGCGACGTAGGCGCCGCACCAGGTGCCGAGCACCATCATGCCTTCGAGACCGATGTTGACCACGCCCGCCCGTTCGGCCCACAGCCCGCCCAGGCCGACGAGCAGCAGCGGGACGGCGAGCCGCAGCGCAGCACCGGCGGTGCCGACCGAGGTCAGGTCGTCGGCGCCGGAGGCGACCCGCGTCACCGCGAGCACCAGCACCAACCCCGAGGCCCAGGGCCACCGCTCGCAGGGTCCGGCTGCCCGTCAACCCCGGCGATGTCGCCCTGCGCCGCCGGGAGCAGGGGCTGCCGGCCTGGTCGCTGTCGTCGCCATCAGGCCACCGCCCCGGCCGTGGCGCCGGGTTGGCCGCCGCCGGCCGCGCCGGCCGGTCCGAGCCGTCAGCCACCCGCGCAGCGACCTGGCGCTGCTCAGCGGCCTGCCCGATCCGGCGCACGATCTCGTAGGCCACCACGACGGCCAGCACGATGATGCCCTGCATGATCGTGACGATCTCCTTCGGCACGCCGTTGCAGATCGAGGATCTGCTTCGAGACGTCGAGGAAGCCCCACAGCAGCGCCGCGAACCCCATGCCGACCGGGTGGTTGCGGCCCAGCAGGGCGATCGCGATGCCGGTGAAGCCGATCCCGGACGGGAAGTCCTGACCGTAGGAGTGGCTCGCGCCCAGCAGCAGCGGCAGCCCCACCAGCCCGGCCACCCCGCCCGAGAGCAGCATCGACGTGAGCACCATCCGCTTGACGTCGACGCCGGAGGCCACGGCGGCGGGCTCGCTGGCGCCGCTGGCCCGCAGGTCGAACCCGAAGCGGGTGCGGTTGAGCAGGAACCAGTAGCCCAGGCCCACCAGGACCGACACGGTCACGAAGCCGTAGACCTGACCACCCGAGGTGTCGAACCCGGGCATCCAGCCCGGAGCGGGCGATGTCGGGGGTCTTCAAGGTGTTGTTCTCGACCGTCGGCGAAGACGTCGGGGGTGTTCATCCAGGCGACCAGGGCGTCGCCGATGAAGTTGAGCATGATCGTCGAGATCACCTCGCTGACCCCGCGATAGACCTTCAGCACGGCGGCGACCCCGGCCCAGGCGGCCCCGACCAGCACCGCGACCACGATGATGAACGAGCACGTGCAGCCCCACCGGCAGGACCACAGCCGCCCCCGCGACGGCCGCCGCCATCGCCGCCAGCCGGTACTGGCCGTCGACGCCGATGTTGAACAGGTTCATCCGGAACCCGATGGCCACCGCGAGCGCCGCCAGGTAGTACCCCGTCGCCTTGTTCAGGGTGTTGCACCAGCTGCTCGGGCTTGATGCCGAAGTCTGTACATCTGCGAGAAGGCCTCCACCGGCGAATGACCGGCGACCAGCAGCACCACCGACGACAACGCGATCGGCGACCACGAAGGCCATCAACGGCGCCACCACGGCCAGCCCCAGCCGCCGCGGGTCGAACCGCGTTCCCAGACCGGACATCACGCGGCTCCTTCGGCAGCGGCCCCGGCCCCGGTCATCGCCGAGCCGAGCTCTTCGGGGGTGACGGTGGCCGGGTCGGCGTCGGCGACCAGCCGGCCCCGCAGGATCACCTTGATGCTGTCGGACAGGCCGATCAGCTCGTCGAGGTCGGCGCTGATCAGCAGCACCGCCAGGCCCTCGGCCCGGGCCCGCCGCAGGTGGTCCCAGATCGCGGCCTGGGCGCCGACGTCGACGCCGCGGGTCGGGTGGGCGGCCAGCAGCAGCCGCGGCTGCGAGGCCATCTCACGGCCGACGATCAGCTTCTGCTGGTTGCCGCCGGACAGCGCCGAGGCCGTGACGTCGATGCGACGGCGTGCGCACGTCGTACTCGCGCACGATGCGTTCGGTGTCGGCCCGGGCGCCCCGCCGGTCGATCAGCTGTCCCTTGGCGTTCGGAGGCATCGTCTGATGACCCAGGATCCGGTTCTCCCAGATCGGGGACTCCATCAGCAGCCCTTGGCGGTTGCGGTCCTCGGGAATGAAGGCCACCCCGTTCTCGCGGCGCCAGCGGGTGGAGCGGCCGACGATGTCCTTGTCGTCGAGCTCGACGATGCCGGTGGCCGCCCGGATTCCCATGATCGCCTCGACGAGCTCGGCCTGGCCGTTGCCCTCGACGCCGGCGATCCCCAGCACCTCACCGGCGTGGATCGTGAAGTTGATGTTCTCGATCAGGGGTCGGCCGTCCTGGGCCCGCACCGTCAGGTCGCGCACCTGCAGGATCTCGCGGTCGGTGACCGTCGAGGTGGTGGTCTGCGGCGACGGCAGCTCGCTGCCGACCATCAGCTCGGCGAGCTTGCGCGCCGTGGTGTCGCGAGGCAGCACAGTGGCGACGGTGGTGCCCCGCGCGGAGCACGGTGATCTCGTCGGCGACCTTGAGCACCTCGTCGAGCTTGTGCGAGATGAAGATGATGGTCAGGCCCTCGGCCTTGAGCTCGGCCAGGGCCTCGAACAGCTCGTCGACCTCCTGCGGCACCAGGACCGCGGTCGGCTCGTCGAGGATGAGGATCCGTGCGCCGCGGTAGAGCACCTTGAGGATCTCGATCCGCTGCCGCTGCGCCGACGCCCAGGTCGGCCACGAGCGGGTCGGGGTCGACGTCCAGGCCGTACCGGTCCGAGATCTCGAGGATCCGCGCCCGGGCGGCGGCGATGTCGAGCCGGATGGCCCCGCCCGGCTCGGCGCCGAGGACGACGTTCTCGAGCACGGTGAAGTTGTCGGCCAGCTTGAAGTGCTGGTGGACCATGCCGATCCCGGCCGCGATCGCGTCCGACGGCGAGTGGAAGGTGACCGGCCGGCCCTCGACCTCGATGACACCCTCGTCGGGCTGCTGCATGCCGTAGAGGATCTTCATCAGCGTCGACTTGCCGGCGCCGTTCTCACCCATCACCGCGTGCACGGTGCCCGGCGCCACCCGCAGCTGGACGTCCTTGTTGGCCACCACCCCGGGAAAGCGCTTGGTGATGCCCTTCAGCTCGACCGCGGCCGGCGCCTGCTCGGACAATGCCCCTCCCTTGGGGTGCGATGCATCGACGGGCTCGGGGGCGGCACAATGCCGTGTCCCCGAGCCCGTCGATCACAGCGGTTCGGTGGTGCTGGTGTGCTGGCCTGCCGTGCAGCAGGCAGCGTTACTTCCGGGCTCGGTCGGGACGCTCGGAACCTTGATCGTGCCGGCGACGATCGCTGCCTTCGCGTCGTCCATCGCCTTGGTGATGTCCGCCGGCAGGGCCGCGGAGTTGGACGTCGCGTAGCCGACGCCGTCCTTGCTCAGGTCGAAGACCTGGACGCCGGCCAGCGGCGAGCCGTCCTTGAACGACTTGACGAAGTCGAACACGGCGGTGTCGACCCGCTTGAGCATCGACGTCATGATGACCGGCTTCAGGTCGGCTGCGGCCGAGGTGTACTGGTCGGAGTCGACACCGATCGCGATCTTGGCCTTGGCCTTCGCCGACTGGAAGACGCCGGTGCCCGAACCGCCCGCAGCGGCGAAGATCACGTCAGCGCCAGCGTCGTACATGCCGTTCGCGGTCTCGGTGCCGGCGGCCGGGTCGTTGAAGCCCTTGCAGTCCGGCGGGTTCGACAGGTACTTGACCTGCACCTTGACCGCCGGGTTGGCGGCCTTGGCGCCGGCGACGAAGCCGGCCTCGAACTTCTGCAGCAGCGGGATCATGCAGCCGCCGATGAAGCCGACGTTGCCGGACTTGCTCTTCTTGGCCGCGGCGACGCCGACCAGGTAGGAGCCCTGCTCCTCGGCGAAGGTCAGGCCGCGTTGACGTTCGTGGCGCCGTCGACGACGGAGTCGATGATGCCGAACTGGGTCTTCGGGTAGGCGGCCGCGACCTTCTTGAGCGCGTTGCCGTAGAGGAAGCCGACCGCGATGACGGGGTTGTAGCCACCGTCGGCGAGCAGCTTGAGACGGGTCTCCTTGTCGGCGTCGGTCTCGCCCTGGGTCGCCGAGAGCTCCTTGATCTCGACGCCGAGTTCGCTCTTGGCCTTGTCGAGGCCGGCAGCGGCCGAGTCGTTGAACGACTTGTCGCCGCGACCGCCGATGTCGTACGCCAGGCCGACCTTGATGGCGGTGGCCGCCGAGCTCGCCGGGGCCGCCGCCGAGCTCGAGGTCGACGCGGCGTCCGTGGCGGGCGCGGAGGAGGAAGAGGATGAGCTCGACCCGGTGCTGCACGCAGCCAGGGCGAGGGTCGCGGCAGCTGTCACCGCGACGAGACTGGTCACCCGACGCAAGGGTGTCTCCATTCGTTTGTTCCGACAGAGCGCCTGACCCGTGGGTCGGTGCGCATGCGACTGACGGGCAGCCGCGACGGTTCCGAGGCTATCTGCCCAGGTGGCGCCGTGGGTCACGCATGGGGGGCGTTGGCCGAACCGTTACCGGCGAAGATGACCTGATTCACCCGGCCCGGTTGGCAAGCTCTGCCAGCCGTGAGCGTGGCGTCACCGCCCGTTGCGTCCGGAATCACACCTGAAACCGGCCCGTCACGCCCCGCCCGCCCCGGACGAGCCCAGCGAGGTCCACCGGAACGGCCGAACACCGTCTCAGCCCGTGTGCGCCAGCTCGCGCAGCGCGATGGCCACCAGCACCCGGACGCCGACCGCGATCGCCGCCTCGTCGACGACCAGGTCACCCTGGTGCAGGTCGAACCGGCGCCCTCCCGGGGTGCGGGTGCCCAACCGCAGCATGGCGCCCGGCACCTTCTCGAGGATCCAGGCGAAGTCCTCACCGCCCAGGCTCTGCTCGGCCAGGACGATGTGCCCCTCGCCCAGCTCGGCCTCGACCGCCTCCTCGGCCAGCAGCACCGCGTCGGGGTCGTTGACCGTGGGCGGGACGCCGCGGACGTGCTCGATCTCGGCATGCAGCCCGTACGGGGCCACCACCTCGCGGACGGCGTCGCCGACCAGCGCCGCGGCGCTGGCCCAGACCCCGACGTCCAGGCACCGCAGGGTGCCCGACACCTCGCCGGCGCCCGGGATGGCGTTCGGGGCGGCACCGGAGCTGACCCGGCCCCACACCAGGGCGACGCCGGCCCGGGGGTCGACCCGCCGGGACAGCACCGCCGGCACCTGGGTGATCACCTGGGCCAGCCCGAAGACCAGGTCCTGCGTCAGGTGCGGGCGCGAGGTGTGCCCGCCGTCCCCGGTCAGCCGCACCGTGACCAGGTCGCACGCCGAGGTGATCGGCCCGGGACGACAGCCGACCGAGCCGACCTCGGCCGCCGGGTCGCAGTGCAGCGCGTAGGCGCGGTCCACGCCGTCCAGGCCGCCCCCGGCGAGCACGTTGAGGGCGCCCCCGGGCATCACCTCCTCGGCGGGCTGGAAGATCAGCCGCACCCGGCCGGGCAGGCGCCCCAGCCGGGCCAGCTCGGCGAGCACCAGCCCGGCGCCGAGCACGACGGCGGTGTGCACGTCGTGACCGCACGCGTGACTGATGCCCGCCACGGTCGAGGCGAACGGCAGCCCGGTGGTCTCGGGCAGCGGCAGGGCGTCGAGGTCGGCGCGCAGCGCGACGGTGCGACCGCGGGGCTCGCCGATGTCGCAGACCAGCCCGGTGCCGGGCAGGGCCTGCGGCGCCAACCCTTCACCGGTCAGCCGCTCGAGGAGAAGGGCGGTGGAGCGCACCTCACGATGCGCGATCTCAGGGTGGGCGTGCAGATCACGCCGGACGGCGAGAAGTTCGTCAGCGTAGGTGGCGACCAACTCAGCCAAGGAAGGCTGGCTCACCCTCAGCAATGGTAGACGCCGGTCACGACTCGGCCACCGCTCCCACGCTGTAGCCGCGGCCCGACCAGTCGGCGACCACCGCCCAGCGGTCGCCGCGCACCATGGTGAGCCGGTGCTCGACCGCCCGGTTCGCGACGAGACCGGTCCGTTCGACCGACAGGCAGGCCACCCCGCGGGGCACCTGCAGCAGCTCGCGGTCGGCAGGGCCGGGGACGGTCGCGGTGATCCGCTCCCGGCCGCCGGTCAGCCGCACCCCGGTGCGGGCGGCCAGCTCGTCGTAGAGCGCACTGCGGCCGAAGTCGGCGTCCAGCAGCGGCGCCGCGATCGTCATCGGCAGCCAGACCCGGTCGTGCGCCAGCGGCACGTCGTCCGCCAGCCGTACCCGGGCCAGGTGGAACAGCGGCTCGTCGTCCGGCAGACCCAGGGCCGCGGCGGCCGCGGCGTCCCTCACCTGCCTCTGCGCCAGCACCACACTGGTCTGCACCATGCCGCGCGCCTCGACCTCGCGGAACAGCGAGTAGAGGCTGCCCAACGGCTGCTCGATCCCGGCCCGCACCGTGGTCGGCCGCCCGCGGCCGGACTCGATGACGCCGTCCTCGCGCAGTCGCCGCACCGCCTCGCGGACGGTGTGACGGGAGACCCGGTACTCGGCGACCAGGTCGTGCTCGCCCGGGAAGGCCTCGACGAACGCCCCCGCCGCCAACCGCCGGCACCAGGTCGTCGTGCAGCTGCGCCCACAGCGGCAGGGCGCTGCCGCGGTCCAGCGGTCGTGCCGCCCCCCCTGCTCCTGCCACGGCCCCAGCGTAGGGCGTCCCACCGGCCCGGCCGCTCAGCCGGCGACGGGATGGGTGGCCTGCCAGGCGTTGTAGCCGCCGAGCAGGTCGGACACGTCCGGCCGACCGGCGAGCCGCAGCAGGCTGGCCGCGACGCTCGAACGCCAGCCGCCGGCGCAGTAGAGGACCACCGGCTGGTCGGCGGGCACCTCGTCGAGCCGGCGGCGCAGCTCGGCCAGCGGCACGTGGATCGAGCCCGGCACCGCTCCGCCCTCGCGCTCGCCGGCGCCACGGACGTCGACGACCGTCGCGGCGGGGACGGCGGCCATCGCCTCGGCCAGGTCGTGCGGGGTGAGCCGGCTGGCGATCTCGACCTGGTCGGGGTGGTCGATCAGGTAGGCCTCGCCGCGGGTCAGGTAGCCCGCGACCTTGTCGAAGCCGATCCGGGCCAGCCGCACCGCGACCTCGGCCTCACGCCCCTCGGGCGCCATCACCACGACGGCGTCCTGCGGGCTGATGACCATGCCGACGGTCTCGGCGAACCGGCCGTCGAGCGGCACGTTGACGGCACCACGCAGGTGGCCGGCGGCGAACTCGACCGGCTCGCGGGCGTCGAGCACGACGGCCCCGTCGGTGACCGCGGCGGCCATCGCGACCGGGTCCAGCTCGAGCAGCTCGCGGTCGGCGTCGAAGACGACCCGGTCCTTGCGGTTGAGGATCGCGTCGTAGCCGAAGTACTCGGGGGCCGACGGCTGACCGGCGGTCACCAGCGCGACGAACTGCTCCTGGCTCATCGGCTGGCAGGCGTAGTTCAGGGCCCGCTGCTCCCCGATGGTCGACTGGCGGGCGGTCGACAGGTTCTTGCCGCAGGCCGAGCCCGCACCGTGGGCCGGGAACACCCGGACGGCGTCGTCCAGGCCCATCAGCTTGCGCTGGATCGAGTCGTAGAGCTGCACGCCGAGCTCGTCGGCGGTGACCCCGATCGAGGCGAGCAGGTCGGGCCGGCCCACGTCGCCGATGAACAGGGCGTCGCCGGTCAGTACCCCGTAGGCGACCTGGTCGTCGGCACGGGCGTACACCAGCACGCTGACCGACTCGGGGGTGTGCCCCGGGGTCTCCATGATCTCGAGCACGACGTCGCCCAGCACGATCCGCTCGCCGTCCGACAGCGGCCTGGTCTCGAACTCGGCCCGCGCGAGGCGGCCGTAGCCGATCCAGGCGCCGGTGGCCTTGGCCAGCTCGAGGTGGCCCGAGAGGAAGTCGGCGTGGAAGTGGGTGTTGACCACCCCGACGATCGTCAGGCCGTGGGCCGCGGCGTCGTCCAGGTACTCGGCGACGTCGCGGCGCGGGTCGACCACTACGGCTTGGCCGCTGACCTGGTCGCCGATGAGGTAGGAGGCCTGCGAGAGGCAGTCGAGGTAGTACTGGGCGAAGTACATGGAGGGCTCCTGACGGTGTGCGGATCGAGCGGAGAGAGTCTGCAGCAGAACGGGTTCGAACGAGAGGGCGGCGGGACGGCGACGCCTGGCGGCCACAGCGCGGGCACCGGACCCGGCGGCCGCCAGGGTGAGCACGGCCAGGACGACGAGCAGGCCCCGGACGCCGGCCAGGTGACCGGCGAGCACGGCCAGGCCCATCACGAACACCAGGACGCCGAAGCCGCGGCGCAGCCGGGTCGGCGAGATCCGGCCGTTGAACCGGCTGCCCACCAGGCTGCCGGCGATCGCCGTGAGGGTGACCGCCGCTGCCAGCGGCCACGCCAGCCTCACTCCGGACAGGTGCCCGGCCAGCCCGGCGGCGGACTGGACGGCGATGACGACCAGGGAGGTGCCCACGGCCTGCGACATGCTCAGGCCGCCGACGAGCACCAGGGCGGGCACGATCAGGAACCCGCCGCCGGCACCGACGAAGCCGGTGACCACGCCGACGGCGACCCCGAGCGCGACGGCCGGCACCGGTCTCAGCTCACCGACGGTGCCGGTGTCGGCCCGTCGTCCGCGCAGCATGCCGACCGAGGTGGCCAGCATCATCGCCGCGAAGGCGACCAGCAGCACGTCGGCCGGCATGTGAGCGCCCAGGCGCCCGCCGAGGTAGGCGCCGGCCATGCCGGCGATCCCGAAGACCAGTGCGGTGCGCCACCGTACCCGACCGGCCCGGGCGTGCGGCACCACGGCCACCGCACTCGTGGTGCCGACCACCACCAGCGACATGGTCACCGCCTGGTGGACGTCGAGACCGGCCACGTAGACCAGCACCGGCACCGCCAGGATCGAGCCACCACCACCGAGCAGCCCCAGGGACAGCCCGACCAGCAGGAACAGCGCGACCGACACGGCGATCATGCGGTGACTGCTCCCTTCGTCGACAACTCTGCGTCCTAGTATCCGGATGTCCGTACATTACACAAGAGACCGAGAGGGCCGGGTATTCCACCAGGTCTGTCAGAAGTGGCTGACGGGGGTGTAGGTGCCCCACACCTCGCGCAGTGCGTTGCAGACCTCGCCGACGGTGGCCCGCGCGGCGAGCGCGGTGCGCATCGCCACCATGACGTTGTCGGTGCCGGCGGCAGCCACCTTCAGCTCGGCCAGCGCGGCCGACACGGCTGCGCCGTCCCGCTCGGCCCGCAGCGCCGCGAGCGCCTGCCGCTGCTGGGTCTCGATGGCCGGGTCGACCCGCAACGGGGTGTAGGGCTCCTCGGCGTCCACGGTGAACCTGTTGACCCCGACGACCACCCGCTCGCCGTCGTCGATCTGCTGGGCCACCAGGTAGGCCGACCGTTCGATCTCGCCCTTCTGGAAGCCCTGCTCGATCGCCTCGACCGCTCCCCCACGCTCGGCGACCTGACCCATCAGCGCGACGATCTCGGCCTCGAGCGCGTCCGTCATTGACTCCACGACGTACGAGCCGGCGAACGGGTCGACGGTGGCGGTGACGTCGGTCTCGTGGGCCAGCACCTGCTGGGTGCGCAGCGCCAGCCGGGCCGCCTTCTCGCTGGGCAGCGCGAGCGCCTCGTCGAAGGAGTTGGTGTGCAGGCTCTGCGTGCCGCCGAGCACCGCCGCCAGTCCCTGCAGCGCCACCCGCACCAGGTTCACCTCGGGCTGCTGCGCGGTCAGCTGGACGCCGGCGGTCTGGGTGTGGAAGCGCAGCATCTGCGACCTGGGGTCGGTCGAGCCGAACCGCTCCTTGACGATGCGGGCCCAGACCCGACGGGCCGCCCGGAACTTGGCGACCTCCTCGAGCAGCGTGGTGCGGGCCACGAAGAAGAACGACAACCGCGGGCCCACGTCGTCCACCCCCAGGCCCGCGGCCTGGGCGGCCTGCAGGTAGGCGACCGCGTTGGCGAGGGTGAAGGCGACCTCCTGCGCCGGCGTCGCCCCGGCCTCGGCCATGTGGTAGCCCGAGATCGAGATGGTGTTCCAGCGCGGCAGCTCGGTGCGGCAGTAGGCGAAGATGTCGCTGACCAGGCGCAACGACGCCTTCGGCGGAAAGATGTAGGTGCCGCGGGCGATGTACTCCTTGAGCACGTCGTTCTGGATCGTGCCGGTCAGCCGGTCGGCCGACACCCCCTGCTCGGCCGCGACCAGCTGGTAGAGCAGGATCAACACCGCCGCCGGCGCATTGATGGTCATCGACGTCGAGATCCTGTCGAGCGGCAGGCCGCCGAACAGGATCCGCATGTCGTCGATCGAGTCGATCGCCACGCCGACCTTGCCCACCTCGCCGGCGGCGATCGGGTCGTCGGAGTCGTAGCCCATCTGGGTCGGCAGGTCGAAGGCGACGCTGAGGCCACCGGTGCCCGCGGCGACCAGCTGGTGGTAGCGCTCGTTGCTCTCCTTGGCGTTGCCGAAGCCGGCGTACTGCCGCATCGTCCAGGGCCGGCCGGTGTACATGCTCGGGTAGACGCCCCGGGTGAAGGGGTAGCCGCCCGGTCGGCCCAGCGCGGCGTCGGGGTCGAAGCCGGTGAGCGCCTCGGGACCGTACACCGGCTCGATCGGCAGCCCCGACTCACTCAGCCGCGCCGCGGGCTCGCCCGAGCGACCAGCTCGTTCCACCATGACTGCCTCCTTCGCCGTGTGTCGAAGGCTACCGGCGCCCTGACCTGCCCGGCCGGGTCGTACGTGCCGTCTGGGTCACAGCCGAGGCCGGGACGGCGAGCCGATCACAGCAGGTCGGTGCGACCGGCGGCCCGAAGCGCGTCGACGACCGCCTTGACCTGCTGGGCGCTCTCGCGCGAGGTCACCAGGACGGCGTCCGGGGTGTCGACGACGACCACGTCGTCCAGGCCCAGCACCACCACCCGGCGGCCGCCGGTGGCGACCACCAGGCCCCCGGCATCATTGGCCGAGACCTGGTCGTGGTCGCCCAGTATTCGCAGCTCACGCCCCAGGCCGGTCGGGTAGGAGCGGGCGACCAACGGCGCCAGCGCCGCGAAGTCGCCGATGTCGTGCCAGCCGAGGTCGGCCGGCACCACCGCGACCCTGCCCGCCGCCGCGGCCGGCTCGGCCACCGCGTAGTCGATGGCGACCTTCTCCAGCGTCGGCCACACCCGCTCGAGCACCTCCTGCTGGTGCGGGGTGCGCCACGCGGCGGCGATCTCGAGCAGCCCCGCGTGCAGCGCCGGCCGGTGCGCCGCCAGCTGGTCGAGCAGCACCTGGGCCCGGACGACGAACATGCCGGCGTTCCAGCGGTAACCACCGGCGGTGAGGTAGCCGGCCGCGGTCACGGCGTCCGGCTTCTCGACGAACTGCAGCACCTGGTGGGCCTGCGGCGCCCCCTCGATGCCGAGCACCTCACCGGTGTGGATGTACCCGAAACCGGTCGCGGCGTAGGTGGGCTCGATGCCCAGGGTCACGACGTAGCCGTGCTCGGCGGTGAGCACCGCCTGGCGCACCGCCTCGGCGAAGGCGGCCTGGTCGGCGATCAGATGGTCGGCGGCGAACGAGCCGACGACGGCGTCCGGCTGCTCGGCGGCGACCACGGCGGCGGCCAGCCCGATCGCCGCGGCCGAGTCGCGGGCCGAGGGCTCGGCCAGCAGGTGGTCGGCCGGCAGCTTGGGCAGCTGCTCGGCGACGGCCGCGGCATGGGCCTGGCCGGTGACCACGAGCATCCGGTCGGCACCCGCCAGCGGCTCGAGCCGGTCCCAGGTCTGCTGCAGCAAGGTGCGCCCCGCCCCGGTGAGGTCGAGCAGGAACTTGGGGGCCCCCGCCCGCGACAACGGCCACAACCTGGTGCCGGCCCCACCGGCCGGAACGATCACCCAAAGCGACTGCACGCGAGCCACCGTAACCACGAACCGGACGACTCGCCCATCAGTTGACAACGGCCATGGCAGGACGGCGGACCACACGCCTCAGTTCTTGTGGTTGTCTGGCCCGATGCGCCGGGTACTTGTGACCGTCGGCTGGGCGCTGACGCTGCCGCTGCTGACCGCGGCCACCGCCGCGCCGCCCAGGCCGGTCGCCGCTGCGGCCGTCTCGGCCTCACCCACCCCGCCCACCTCGTTGTCGTCGGCGCAGCGCGACGCCCTCTACGTGTGCCCGCACCCACTGGTCGCCGCCGGTCTGCCGGCTCCGGGAGTGGTTCGGGCCAGCGGCTGGCTGGTGGCCGACCTGGACACCGGCGCCGTCCTGGCGCAGTGCGACGCCCACCGGCAGCTTGCGCCGGCCAGCACCCTGAAGGTGCTGACCGCACTGGCGCTGCTGCCGGTGGTTCCGGCCACAGCCGCCTACGTCGGACGGGACCAGGAGGCCCTCGTCGACGGCACCCGGGCCGGCATCGTGCCCGGCCAGCACTACACCGGCGACCAGCTCTGGCACGGGCTGCTGATGGGCAGCGCGAACGACTGCGCCGAGGCGCTGGCGTTCCTGGCAGGGGGCGACGACGTGGCCAGGACCCGCATGACCGCCGTCGCCGAGCAACTCGGCGCCCACGACACCGCAGTGGTCAACACCTCCGGCCTGGACGCCGACGGTCAGGTCAGCAGCGCCTTCGACCTGGCCCTGTTCGGCCGGGCCGCGCTGGCCGACCCGCAGTTCGAGCGCTACTCGCGCACCATGAGCTACACCTTCCCCGGCAGGATCCCGACCCCGTCGGCGGCTCCCGGGCGAAGCCCGTCCCCCGGCAAGGACCCCGGCTACCTGATCGCCAACCACAACCGGCTGCTGCACAACTACCCCGGCGCCACGGGGGTCAAGAACGGCTACACCGTGGCGGCCGGCGGGTCGTTCATCGGCAGCGCCACCCGGGGCGGCACGAGCTACGTGGTGACCCTGCTGCACTCCGACGGCGACACCTGGCGCGAGGTCGCCGCCCTGCTCGACTGGGCCTTCGCCCGCGGCACGGCAGCGGGTGTCGAACCCGTGGCCGACCTCGACAGCCCGCCGCCCCGCGGCCCGACCTCCGTCCCGACGGCAGCCGCGGGCGGCAGCGCCGGGAACCCGAGTACCGGCGCGGGTATCGACGCGGCCGTCGCGGCGGACGGCGGGACCGGCGCCCCCCGACCGGGCACGGTGGGCCCGGTCGCCGACCTCCTCCGGACTGCTGCACGCGTCCTGGCAGTTCTGGGCCGGGTTCGCCGTGGCCGCCCTCGGCGGCGGCCTGGTCGCGGCGGCAGCCCAGGCGGGACGACGACGTCGACGACGACGCCGTTGAGAGGGCTCATCCCCTGGGGCTCGCGGCAGTCACCGGAACCTGCGCGGGTGCCGGACCGTCCCACCGAGGTGCCTCACCTGACTGCGCGGCCGGCCTCGACGACGTCGGCGCTCATCTCGGTCGTCGTCCTCGGCCTGACCGCCGGCTGCACCACGACCGACGGCCCCACCCCCACGCGCGGCGATGCCGTGACCGACGGCTCGACGGTGCTGCGCCCGATCGGGGCCGCCACCTCGGCGAAGGAGCGCTGGACAGCGGTACGGCCGCGCTCCTACCGGTTCACCTACCTGCCCAGCTGCTTCTGCGGCCTGGTGCCGGGGCAGGTCACCGTCGTCGACGGCAAGGTCACCGCCTGGCACGGCGAGCCCCCGTCCGGCTCGGGCGACGGTCCTATGACGACAGCCGACGCTCCGACGATCGACACCCTGCTGGCCGAAGCGGCTCGAGCCGAGAAGGAGGCGAGCGGTGACGTCGCGATCAGCTACGACCCGGCGACCGGGATCCCTGTGAGTGCGACGATCGACTGGATCAAGGACGCCATCGACGACGAGATGGCTTGGAGCGTCCGCGATTTCGTGGTCCTTCCCACCGGCTCGACGTCCAGCACCGGGCCGAGCTCGTCCGCATGAGCGACCGACGGCACGACCCGGTCGCCCGCCGTCCTCACTGCCGGCCGGGACGCAGCATCGAGACCGCCGACCGCCGCAGCAGGCCCAGGGTGGCGACCGCAGCGGCGCCGAGCACGGCCCCGGCGGCCAGCACCACCCGGTCCTGCGACCGGGCACTGACGGACGGCGGCAGGTCGAACCCGGCCTCGAGCAGCGCCTGACGGTCCCGTTCGGCAGCCGCCACCCGAGCGGACGGCGACCCGTGGGCCCCCCGGGCAACCGGCACCGGGACCGGGACCGGGGTCACCGGGTCGAACTCGGTGACGCCCGGCGCATCAGTCGTGGCTGCCGCCCAAGCCGCGCAGAGCAAGGTCAGTCGCGCCACCAGGTTGAACCACAGCAGCAACCCGACCACGACGGTCACGCTGGCCAGGAACTTGTTGCCCGAGGCCCAGCGCACCACGAAGGTGCCGGCGAGCTTGAGCGCGAAGATGCCGATGGCACCCGCCAGCGCCGCCGGGTAGAGCTGACCCAGGCTGCGTGGCACCTGGCTGATCCACTTGAACAGCAACAGGAAGGTCACCGAGTCGAACCCGATGAGTGCCAGGTCGACGAGCATCTGCAGCAGGAACCGGCTGACGCCGTCGCCCGACACCATGGTCAGGGCGACCGTGGCAACCATCGAGGCCACCACCGCCGACCCCACCAGCAGCAGCGCGGCCAGGTCGGACAGCTTGGCGACCACCAGGCTGCCGTTGCCGTTCAACGCGAAGACGGCCCGGATCCCCTCCCGGGTGCTCGAGACCCACCCCAGCCCGGTCGCGCTCAGCAGCACCAGGCTGACCAGGCCGAACGCCGTCAGCACCTTGGCCTGGGTGAGCGACTCGACCGTGGTCAGTCCACCCGGTCCGATCACGACGGTCGAGAACGTGCTGTTGACGGCGTCCGCCACCCGCTGTCGCAGGTCGACCGAGAAGTCGGCAATCACCCCCAGCACGGTGAAGGCGACCGCCAGGGCCGGGAACATCGAGAAGAACCCGGCGTAGGCGATGCCGCCGGCCAGCAGGGCGGCCCGGGTGCGCCCGTACCGGGCCCAGACCCGCCCGGGGGTCGTGCGGTCCCACCAGCCGAGCGCCCGGCCGACCTGGGCCGTCAGCCCGGCGATCATGCGGCGTTGACCTCGCCGAAGACGAACCGGCGCCGCGGTCGCCACACGCCGTCCGTGCCGTGCTCGTAGAGCACGAAGGCGCAGACCTCGAACTCGGCGTCGAAGTCGGACAGCGTCTTCAGGGCCAGGTCGAGGGAGTCGTCGTCGAGGTGGTGGGCCACCGTGACGTGCGGGTGGTACGGAAAGGAGAGCCCACGCCGGAGCAGCCCGGTGCGGACCACCCGCTGCACGAGGTCGCAGTGCTCGCCCCCCTCGACCACCTTGACGAACACCACCGGCGAGACCGGCCGGAAGGTGTCGGTGCCGGCCAGGCGCATCCGGAACGGGGCCAGCCCCGCGGCGACCGCCCGCAGGTGGCGCTCGACGGCCTCGACCTCGTCGGCCTCGAGCTCGGTCGGAGGCAGCAGCGTCACGTGCGGCGGTACCGCAGCCGCCTGCGGGTCACCGAACGAGGCTCGGCTCGACTGCAGCTGCTCGCCCCAGGGGTCCGGGATCGCCAACGACACCCCGATGCTGACCCGGCCCGTCACAGGTGGGCTGGTCATCGGGATGCCCATGGTCGGCGACACCGCGCCCACCGCTCAGTGCCCGGCCGGGAGGAAGCCGATGCGGGCATAGACGTCGTCCAGGCGCCGGCCGGCCTGCTCGCGGGCCCGACGGGCGCCGTCGGCCAGGATGTCGTCGAGGGTGGCCTGGTCGGCCATCAGCGCCAGCACCCGGTCGCGGAACGGCTCGGCGAAGTCGAGGAACGCGGTGGCGACCTCTTTCTTGAGATCGCCGTAGCCGGCTCCGACGAACCGCTCCTGCAGGGCCTCGACCGTGGTGCCGGTCAACGCCGACATGATGGTCAGCAGGTTCGAGACGCCGGGCTTGTTCTCAGGGTCGAAGACGACCTCGCGGCCGGTGTCGGTGACCGCCGACTTGATCTTCTTCGCGTTGGCGGCCGGGTCCTCGAGCAGGTAGAGGCAACCCTGGCCGCCCAGGCTCTTGCTCATCTGCTTCTCGGGCCGCTGCAGGTCGAGGATCTTGGCCGTGGCCTTGACGATGTGCGGCTCGGGCACCACGAACGACTCGCCGAACCGGGTGTTGAACCGTTGCGCCAGGTCACGGGTCAGCTCGAGATGCTGCCGCTGGTCCTCACCGACGGGCACCCGGGCGGCGTCGTAGAGCAGGATGTCGGCCGCCTGCAGGACCGGGTAGGTGAAGAGCCCGACGCTGGCGCGGTCGGCGCCGTCCTTGCCGGACTTGTCCTTGAACTGGGTCATGCGACCGGCCTCGCCGAACCCGGTGAGGCACTGCAGCACCCACGACAGCTGGGCGTGCTGCGGCACCTGGCTCTGCACGAACACCACACTGTGGCTCGGGTCGACCCCGGCCGCCAGGTACTGGGCGGCCGTCAGCCGGGTGCGGGTGCGCAGCAGCTCGGGGTCGTGCGGCACCGTGATCGCGTGCAGGTCCGCGATGAAGTAGTAGGTCTGGTGGGTCTGCTGCAACGACACCCAATTGACCAGGGCACCCAGGTAGTTGCCCAGGTGCAGCGAGTCCGCCGTGGGCTGCATGCCGGACAACAGGCGGGGCAGCCCCGTCGCAGCAGGTGAGGTCGACGCAGCAGGTGGGGTCGACGTCGACGGCATGGGCCTCATTCTGGCACCAGTCGCCCCCCGGACGGCGACAGGTTCCGACCCCGCGGCGGCCGCGTCCGACCCGGTGGCGATCGCGTCCGGCCCCGGGGACGACAACGTCCGACCCTCGTGACCCTCGACCGCGCGATTCTCGGTTGCCACCACTGGCTGTCGATCATCACGCTGGGACTATGACCGCGACCGCCGCCACCCCGCCGACCACGCTGGCCGGCGTCGACGCAGCAGGTGGCCGGTTCGAGCTCACGGCCTGGCGGCCCGAGGACGCCCGCGAGCTGACCACCGCCGTGCTGGCCAGCCTCGAGCACCTGCGGCCGTGGATGCCCTGGGTGCAGGACGGCTACACCCTCGCCGCCGCCGAGGAGTTCGTGGCCCGCTCGGTGACGGCGCGCGCGCAGGACACGACGTTCAACTACCGCATCGCCCGCCCCGACAGTGACGCCGTCCTCGGTGCCGTCGGGCTGATGGGGCGCGCCGGTCCGGGGGCGCTCGAGATCGGCTACTGGGTGCACTCCGGCGCCGTCCGGCGGGGCCTGGCGACCGAGGCGAGCCGACTGCTCACCGCCGCCGCCTTCGCCGTGCCGGGCATCGAGCGGGTCGAGATCCACCACGACCGGGCCAATGTCGCCAGCGGCGCGGTACCGGCCAGGCTCGGCTACACCCTCGACCGTTCCGAGCGGTGCGAGATCGACGCGCCGGGCGAGTGCGGCGTCCGCCAGATCTGGGTGACCCGCTCCCCTGCCTGACCACCCCCTGAACATCCCAAGATCAGCGATTCAGCGGGGTTCTCCACACGAATCCGGTGGGAAACCCCGCGGAACCGCTGATCTTGAGGGG
Source organism: uncultured Actinomycetota bacterium (assembly GCA_963738495.1). Lineage (GTDB taxonomy): Bacteria > Actinomycetota > Actinomycetes > Actinomycetales > Kineosporiaceae > CAVTWW01. The sequence goes on along the minus strand of CAVTWW010000007.1, from coordinate 12,931 downwards.
TGGGGGTCAGGGTGGTCAGGGGTCAGGCGGGCAGGCGTCGGACGTGCAGGACGACGGCCTGGGCGGGGTGCAGCAGTGGGGCGGGCAGACCGACCGAGGCGAGGACGGCGCCGGTGGCGGTGGCCCGGCCTCGCTGCCACCAGGTGGGTTCGGCGTTGCTCGCACCCGTGCCCACCCCGGCGTCGTCGCAGCGGAGCACCTCGTAGCGGGCCTGCGGGTCGAGTCCGGGCAGCCGCACCCGCCCCGGGCTGGACTCCGCCGAGGTGGTCAGCCTCACCAGGGCGAAGATCGCCTCGCCACGGTCGGCGGCCACCACGCCGTGCACCAGGGTGTCGTGGTCGGTGCCGTCCGGGCGGGCCAGGTCGGCCCGCACCACGTCGCCGGAGTGCAGCAAGGCCCGCTGCTCCTTGTAGAACGCGGCCCACCGCTGCAGCTGCACCACCTCGTCCGGGGTGCAGGTGGTGACGTCCCACTCGATGCCGGCGTGCCCGAACAGGGCGGTCACCAGGCGGAACCCGAGGTCGGCGATGCGGGCCGTGGTGTGCGAGCGAGGCGGGCCGACGTGGCTGCCGACCAGCTCGGGCGGCACCAGCAGCCCGGTCCACCGCTGGATCAGCTGCCGTTCGAGCGCGTCGTTGGTGTCCGAGGCCCAGACCCGGTCGGTGTGCTCGAGGATGCCCAGATCGACGCGGGCACCGCCCGAGGAGCACGCCTCGATCTCGAGTCCGGCGTTGCGCTGCCGCAGCTCGTCGAGCAGCCGGTAGAGCGCGAGCGTCTGGGTGTGCACCCCCGGCCGGCGCACCCCGTCAGGCCCGGCGTGCAGCGACTCGTGCAGGTCGCGGTTGTGGTCCCACTTGATGTAGGCGACGCCGATCTCGCGGACCAGCGCGTCGATCCGCTCGAGCAGGTAGTCGTAGGCCTGCGGCACCGCGAGGTCGAGCACGTACTGGTGCCGCCACGGGCGCGGCAGCCGCTCGTCGTCCGTGCCGTGGCCGGGCCGCGGCGAGGGCCCCAGGACCCAGTCCGGGTGGGCCCGCACCAGGTCGGAGTCGACGTTGACCATCTCGGGCTCGAACCACAGCCCGAACTCCATGCCGAGCTCACGGACCCGGTCGGCCAGCGGGCGCAGCCCGTCCGGCCAGACGTCGGGCGAGACGTACCAGTCGCCCAGGCCGGCCCGGTCGTGGCGCCGGGCGCCGAACCAGCCGTCGTCCAGCACGAACCGTTCGACCCCGATCTCGGCGGCCCGGCGCGCGAGCACCGTCAGCCGCTCGAGGTCGTGGTCGAAGTAGACGGCCTCCCAGGTGTTGAGCACCAGCGGCCGCGGGCGCTGCGGGTGGTTCGGCCGGGCCCGCAGGTGGCGGTGGAGCCGCGCGGTCACGCCGTCCAGCCCGGTGGCGCTGTAGCTGAACACCACCCACGGCGAGGTGTACTGCTCGCCCGGGGCGAGGGGGACCTCGCCCGGCAGCAACAGCTCACCACCACCGATCACCCCGGCCCCGCTCGAGCCGGCCCCCTCGGCGAACCGTTCGGCCAGGTGCAGGTGGTTGCCGCTCCAGGCGACGTGCGTGCCCCAGACCTCGCCGTGACCGAACCCGAAGCCAGGAACGCCGGCCAGCATCAGCAGCGTCGCGTCGTGACCGGTGCGACCGCGGCGGGACTCGCGCACCCGCGAGCCCTGCCAGAACGGGCTGCGCTGCGGTGAGCGTTCTCGGCACCAGCGTCCGGCCAGCTCGAGCAGCTCACCGGCCTGGTCGGGCACCGGCAGCAGGACGGCGAGGCCCCCCAGCCGATAGGGGGTCCTGCCGGTGTTGGTGATCGTGTGCCGCAGCCGCAGCAGGCCCGAGGGCTCCAGCCGCAGCTGGGTGGTCAGCGCCAGCCCGGCGGCCTCGGCGCGCGCCTCGACCTGCAGCAGCTGGGCGCCGTCCGGCTCGACCGTCAGGTGGTGCCCGGCGGTGGTCCACCGCGGGAAGACGTCGCCGCCGTCGCGATCGCCCGCCAGTCCCGGCCGCCCCGACCACCCGTCGACCTCGCCCGGCAGCAGCGTCAGCGGCCACGGCAGGTCGTGGGCACTGTGACCGACGGCGACGCCGGTCAGGTCGTCGACCAGCCGCGCGAGCTCGTCGCCGGTGAGGGCACCGGGGTCGGCCCCCCAGTGCAGCACCTGAGCCAACCCGGCACCGACGGGCGAACCGTCCACGGGCGAACCGTCTACGAACGAGTCGCCCTCCTCGGGGATCGAAAGCAGGACGGCGACCCCGGCGGCCCGCAGCAGCACCGGACGAGAAGTCATGGAGATCAACCTTTGTTGGCACCCAGCGTGAGTCCGGCCACGAACTGCTTCTGCAGGGCGAAGAAGATCACCAGCGTGGGCAGCGCCACGATGATAGAGCCCGCGGCCAGCAGGTTGAGGTCGGTGAAGAACTGGCCTTTGAGGGCATTCAGGGCGCTGGTGATCGGGAACTTTTCACCGGTGCGCATCAGCACGGTGGCCCAGAAGAACTCGTTGTAGATCCAGGTCACCTCCAAGGTCGCCAGCGCCGCCAGCGGCGGCCGGCACAGCGGCAGGGTGAGCTGCCAGTACTGCCGCCAGATGCTGGCGCCGTCCACCATCGCGGCCTCGTACAGCTCCTTCGGCAGCGTCTTCATGTAGTTGCTGAGCACGAAGGCGCAGAAACCGGTCTGGAACGCCACGTTGACCAGGATCAGCATCCAGTAGGAGTCGTAGAGCTTCTCGACGTCGTTCATCCAGGCCGGCAGCGGGACGGCGATCGACAGCCGGAACAGCGGGATCAGCAGCGACTGCTGCGGCAGCAGGTTGGCGGCCGTGAACAGGCCGAGCATCAGCAGGTTGAGCCGCCAGCTGAAGCGGGCGATCACGAACGCGACCCCCGAGGCCAGCAGCAGCGTCAGCAGCACGGCGGGAACGGTGATGATGAGGGAGTTGATGAAGTGACGACCGAAATCGGCCTGCTCCCAGGCGTTGCTGAAGTTCTTCAGCGTGAAGCCGCCCCACGACACGTAACCGTGCTCGGAGGTGAACGTGTAGTCGCGCAGCGAGTTGATGACGGCCCAGAGCACCGGGAACGCCCACACCACGGCGGTGACCGCCAGGAAGACGTGCAGCACCACCCGGCCCGGTGTCAGCTTGCGCCGGCCCGCCTTGTGCAGCGCCCGGATCTCGTCGGCGGTCCGCTCCCGCGGCGTCGCGGCGATCGCACTCATTGCTCCTCCTCGCGGAAGATCGTCGCCAGGTAGATGGCGATGAAGACGACGGAGATGACGAGCATGATCGTGGCCAGTGCCGAGCCGAAGCCGATTCGGCTGGCCTCGCCCACGACGTTCAGCGTGACCAGGGCCGAGATCAGCTCGAGCCCGTTGCCGCCCTTGTTGACGATCCAGACCAGGTCGAAGGCCCGCAGCGACTCGATCACCGTGATCACCACGACGATGATGTTGATCGGGCGCAGCACCGGGAACACCACCCGGAAGAAGGTCTGCACCCCGGTGGCACCGTCGACCGAGGCGGCCTCGCGCAGCGAGGGGTCGACCCCCTTCAGCCCGGCCAGGTAGAGCAGCATGATGTAGCCCGCATGTCGCCAGGCGGCGGCCACCATGACGGCCCACAGCGAGATGTTCGGATCGCCGAACCAGTCGACGGGTGAGTCCGGGCTCTGCAGGTGGAAGTACTGCAGGATCGCGTTCAGCAGACCGAAGTCGCGGGAGTACTGCAGCTGCCAGATGAAGCCGACCAGGGCCAGCGAGAGCACCACCGGCAGGTAGATCGGGGTCTGGTAGAGCCGGCCGCCGCGCATCTCCTTGTCGAGCAGCACCGCCAGGAACATGCCCAGCGGGGTCGCGACGAAGAACATCATCGCCAGCCACAGCAGGTTGTGCTGCATCGCGGGCCAGAACGGCGGGTAGTTCGTGAAGACGTTCTCGTAGTTGGTGAACCCGATCCACTTGATCTTGTCGAAGCCGCCGATGCCGTCCCAGCTCGAGAACGAGAGGATCACCGACGCCAGCGCCGGCAGCACGACGAAGATCATGGTCAGGATCAGGGGGATCGTCACCATCACGATGACGACCAGCCGGTCGCCCCCCGTCAGGCGACGGACACGACCGCCCTTCGGGACCCCGGAGTGGGAGATGCCCTTGGACGGCGCCACGGTCGCCGGCGCCACGAGTGGTACATCGCCACCGATGCTCATATCGGTACCCCCTTGATGGGACGGGCCCGACCCGGTGAAGCTCTCGCTGCCACCGGGCCGGGCCCCGCCTGTGCGGCGGAGTGGACCTGTCAGGCGGTGAAGATGGTCTTGGCCTGGCCCTCGATGCTCTTGCACAGCCCGTCGATGTCCTTCGGGTTCTGCAGGAACGTCTTGATGCCCGGGATCATCACCGTCGAGGCGAAGTCCGGCCGGGTGTCGCGGTCGAGGAACTGGGCGATGTTCTTGGCCGAGCCGACCAGCTCGGCCGACTTCTTCTGCAGCGCGGTGTAGGCCGCGGTGCTGCTGCCCGAGTTGGCGATCAGCGTGGTCGGGGCGGTCTTGCCGAGAACGTCACCGGCCTCCTTGGTGCCGAGCCAGGCCAGCAGGGCCTTGGCCCGTGCCTCGTCCTTGGGCTTGGCCGCCATCATGAAGCCGTCGATCGGGGCGTCGAGGGCGTCCGAGCCGATGGTCGAGTCGATCTCGGGGAACGTGAAGAAGTCGACGTCGTCGAGGTTGGCGGTCATCTGCTCCGTGACGAACAGTCCGAGAAGGTACATGCCGGACTTCTTGTTCTGCAGCGACTGCGCCGCCTCCTGCCAGGTGCGGCCCAGCGGGTCGGCCTGGTGGTAGGGCAGCAGCTCGGCCCAGGTGGAGAAGACCTTCTTCACCCTCGGGTCGTCCCACGGCACCTTGTGCGCCATCAGGTCGATGTGGAACGCGTAGCCGTTGACGCGCATGTTGAGCACGTCGAAGGTGCCCATCGCCGGCCAGCCGTCCTTGTCGGCGAACGCGATCGGGTTCAAGCCGTCCTTCTGCATCTTCTGGCAGAGGGTCTTCAGCTCGTCCATGGTCTTGGGGACGGTGTAGCCCTTCTCCTTCCAGACCGACGGTCGGTAGAAGACCGCCCACGGGTAGTACGAGTTCGGCACGAAGTACTGCTTGCCGTCGTCGCCGGTCGAGGCGGCCTTGAAGCCGTCGCTGAAGCCCTGCAACTTGCTCCACACGTCCGAGACGTCGCCGATCAGGCCCTTGGCGGCGAAGAAGCGCATGCGATAGCCGGCGAACCACGTGAAGACGTCGTCCGGCTTGCCCTGCAGGTAGTTGTTGATGTTCTCCTGGAAGGTGCCGTGGTCCTGGGTGTTGATCTTCACGGACGTGCCGGAGGCCGCCTTGAACGCATCCGTGAGGGCCAGGATGATCTTCTTCGGCACGGGGTCCGAGGCATTCGACCCGAACGAGACCTCACCGCCGGCCCCGGCGGCGCCGGTGTCGGAGGTCGCCGCTCCCGCCGACACACTGCCGGCCGCCGCACTCGACGAGCTGGAGCTGGAGCCGCCGCAGGCGGACAGGAGAGCGGCGCCACCGACGGCGGCACCGGTACCCACCGCGCCACGCAGCAGCGAACGGCGGGACGTCGCCGCGACCGAGGCGGGCGTCAGGCGCGCCAGGTATTCGGCTTCGGACTGGGGACGAGTCATGTGTGTGTCTCCTTTGGCACAGACCGGGTGAGCAGCCGAACTCTCTCGAACACGAGCGAACACGGCTCGCCACAATGTGCACATCCGATCGCTCAACAACGAACTTTGTCAATAGTCGTGACCGGGCCGTGACCTAATCGATGCATAGCTCCGAAAGGCGGTCAGGCCGGGCTCGATCGGCCGACTTCGAGCCACGGGCGAAGGACCGGGCCCGCTCGGAGGCGTCAGTACGGTCGGACGACGGCCGTGGGCCAATCGAGCAATGCCATGTTGGTTTCTGTTGACTTTTCGCCGAGGTACGGCATTGTTGTCGCCGACAGCCACGGCAAGGGAGGGCACGACGTGCTTGCTCGCCAGCGTCAGGAGCGCATCCTCGAACAGGTTCGCCTGACCGGGGGCGCCCGGGTCGGTGACCTGGTCGACCTGCTCGGGGTCTCGGACATGACCGTGCGCCGCGACATCGGCGTCCTGGCCCGTCGCGGCCTGGTCGCCCGGGTGCACGGCGGCGCCACCGCTCTGACCGGGCGCAGCACCGAGGAGCCCGACTTCGCCGTCAAGTCGACCCTGCAGACCCTCGAGAAGGCCGCCATCGCGCGGGCCGCCGCCGCCCTGGTGCAGCCCGGCGACAGCGTCGGCATCTCGGGCGGGACGACGACCCACGCCGTGGCCCGCGAGCTGCGCAGCATCCCCAACCTGACGGTGGTGACCAACTCGCTGCCGGTGGCCGAGACCCTGCACGAGACCGGTCGGGACGACCTGACGGTGATCCTCACCGGCGGCACCCGCACCCCGTCCGACGCCCTGGTGGGGCCCGTCACGGTCACCATGCTGCGCTCGATCCACGTGGACTGGCTGTTCCTCGGCGTGCACGGGGTCGACGAGCGCGCCGGCCTGACCTCGCCGAACCTGGTCGAGGCCGAGACCAACCAGGCCCTGATCGCCTCTGCCAGAAGGGTTGTCGTGACCGCAGACTCGACCAAGTGGGGAGTCGTCGGACTGAGCAGCATGGCCCGCCTCGAGGACGTCGACGTGCTGGTCACCGACGAGGGGCTCGACCCGGACGCCCGCCGAGCAGTGTCCGCGCAGGCCGGGCAGCTGGTCCTGACGACAGTGGACGCATACGAGCCTGACGACCGAGCCGGCCGTGAGCGACCTGCTGGCAGGGGGACGGGTGCGACGCACCCGGGACCGGCTGGCCGACGGCCGCGAGCTGCTGTACTACGACGACTCCCCCGACTACGTCGCCGGCCTCGCCACCCGACGCACCACCGACACCCGCGACCTGCCGCCCGCCGGCGGCGGCAGCGAGCTGCGGTGGGACGTGCTGACCGGGGAGTGGGTGGCGATCGCCTCGCACCGCAACACCCGTACCTTCCTGCCGCCGAAGAACGAGTGCCCGCTGTGCCCCACCACGGTCGGCCGTGAGCCCTCCGAGATCCCGGCACCCGCCTACGACGTCGCCGTCTTCGAGAACCGCTTCCCCTCGCTCAGCACCCGGGCCGAGGGCGAGGCCGCCTGGTGGACGGCGACCCGCTGTGGCCCACCCAACCCGGGACCGGCCGCTGCGAGGTGGTCTGCTTCACCTCCGACCACGGCGCCTCGTTCGCCTCGCTGACCGCCCCCCGCACCCGCACCGTGGTCGAGGCCTGGGCCGACCGGACGGCCGAGCTGTCGGCGATCCCCGGTGTGGCACAGGTGTTCTGCTTCGAGAACCGTGGTCAGGAGATCGGGGTGACGCTGCACCACCCCCACGGCCAGATCTACGCCTACCCGTTCGTCACCCCCCGCACCGACGCCCTGCTGCGCCAGGCCGCGGCGCACCGGGCGGCCACCGGCGGCAACCTGCTGGCCGACGTCCTGGCGGCCGAGCAGCGCGCCGGCAGCCGGGTGGTGCTGCGCGGCGAGCACTGGACGGCCTACGTGCCGGCGGCTGCCCGCTGGCCGGTCGAGGTGCACCTGGCGCCGCACCGCGACGTGCCCGACCTGGCGGCCCTGGACGAGGCCGAGCGTGACGAGCTGAGCCACGTCTACCTCGAGCTGCTGCGCCGGGCCGACCGCTACTTCGACGGCGTCACGGCGCTGCCGTACATCGCCGGCTGGCACCAGGCCCCGGTCGGTGCCGGCCGCGAGCTGGGACGGCTTCACCTGCAGCTGTTCTCGGTGCTGCGCGCGGCCGGCAAGCTGAAGTACCTGGCCGGCTCGGAGTCGGCCATGGGCGCCTGGGTGAACGACGCCCGCCCCGAGGACATCGCCGCCCGCCTGCGCGAGGTCGCCTCATGACCCGCCCTGTCTGGTACCCCGAGCCGGACGACGCGACCGGGGTGTCCGCCGCTGTGGCGGCCTTCCGCAGCCGGTTCCAGCGCGAGCCGGACGGCGTCTGGGCCGCCCCGGGCCGGGTCAACCTGATCGGCGAGCACGTCGACTACAACGGTGGCCTGTGCCTGCCGTTCGCCTTGCCGCACAATACGTTCGTGGCACTTGCGAGCCGGGACGACGACCTGGTGTCGGTGGCCTCGCAGCAGGCCGGCCAGGGATGGCAGGGCCGGCTGGACGAGGTCGAGCCCGGTATCGACGCCGGCTGGGCCGGCTACGTGGTCGGCGTCCCCTGGGCGCTGCGCCGCCGGTTGGGCGCTGCCGCCCGCACGGTGCCCGGCTTCGACGCCGCCGTCGCCGGGTTCGTGCCGCTGGGGTCGGGGTTGTCGTCGTCCGCCGCCCTCGAAGGGGCCGTCGCCCTCGCCCTGGACGACGTCGCAGGCCTCGGACTGGGCGAGGACGACGCCGGCCGGGCCACCCTGGCGGCCGTGTGCGTCGACGCCGAGAACCTCATCGCCGGGGCCCCCACCGGCGGCATGGACCAGGCGGCCTCACTGCGCGGCCGCGCCGACCACGCGATGCTGCTGGACTGCCGCGACTTCTCGATCACCCAGGTGCCCTTCTCGGCCGGCGCCGCGGGCCTCGAGGTCCTGGTGATCGACACCCGGGCGCACCACGCCCTGGTCGACGGGCAGTACGGCTCACGCCGGGCGGTGTGCGAGCAGGCGGCCCGGCTGCTCGGCGTCCGGCAGCTCGTCGACCTCGACCCGCTCGACCTGCCGGCGGCCCTGCAGCGACTGGGTGCCGAGCCCGAGGCCGACGAGCTGGTGCGCCGGGTGCGGCACGTCGTCACCGAGATCGCGCGGGTGCGCGACGCGGCCGACCTGCTGCGGCAGGACCAGCTGTCGCACCTCGGCCCGCTGCTCGACGCCTCGCACGCGTCGCTGCGCACGGACTACGAGGTGTCGTGCCCCGAGCTCGACCTGGCCTGCGAGAGCGCCCGCGCCGCAGGGGCACTGGGTGCCCGCATGACCGGGGGCGGGTTCGGCGGCTCGGCGATCGCCCTCGTGGCCGGCGACCGGGTGACGGCGTGCGCCACCACGGTGGCCGCGGCCTTCGCCGAGCGGGGGTTCGCCCCGCCGGCGTTCTTGCGGGCAGTGCCGAGCCGCAGCGGCCACCGAGTGGCCTGACCGTCAGGTCAGCCTGCGGAGACCCGGGCGTCGAGCGAGGTGAGCGTGGGGGCGTCCACGACGAGGGTGCTCGAGGAGACCTCGACGGAGCTGGTCACCGGCATGGTCTCGGCGGGGATGGCGTCCCCGTCGAGGGCCGGCAGGGTGGCGAGCGAGGCGCCCTTGTCACGGATGGCCTTGATGACGGCCTGCTCCTTGTTGCGGGTGCCCTCGACGCGCATGATCTTCTCGAGGATGCGCTCCTCTTCGGCGCTGAGCCAGAGCGTGAATGCCATGAGATGAACCGTAAGCCTTTTCACCGTAGTGACGTGGACCACTTGCCCACATGTCGATGAACGTTATCGGAACGGGACCTCGGCCACTTGACACCATCCCCGAGATTCCATGGTCATCACCCGCCGGCCCCACCGGGAAGGCGTCTTCGTGGCTGGGTGAATGCTGAGAGTCACTGCGAGAACCCGGCGATCATCGTCGTTGGCGCCTCGACCCGCCGAGACCTCGACTACCGTTGGTCGACGTGCAGACCTCGGTGACGACGCAGCAGGCTCCCCTGGCGGGGACCGACCAGAACGAGCGCTGGACGGCGTGGGCCGGGGGCGTGCTGTTCGCGCTGCTCCTCGCCGAGGGGGTCACCATCGCCATGATGTGGACCGGCATGGGCCCCGACCCGCTGGTCCTGCGCGCCAAGCCGCTGCACTACCTGGTGGGACTGGTCCTGTTCGTGCCGTTGGCGCAGAAGCTGGCCAGCACCGGGTACCGGTTCGCCAAGTACTACACGGGCGACCCCGCCTACCAGCAGGCCGGTCCGCCCACGATGCTGCTGCGGGTGATCGCCCCGGTGCTGGTGCTGCTGACCGGGGAGGTGCTGCTCACCGGGCTGGTCGCGGTGATGACCTCGGGCTCCCTGCGGCACCAGCTCGAGGAGCTGCACAAGCTGGGCTTCTACGCCTGGTTCGTGTTCGCCGCCGTCCACGTGCTCGCCTACGTCGGTCGGGTGCCCCGGCTGGTCCGCGCCGACCTCTCGGGGGGCGAGGCCGGGTCTCGGACCCGCCTCTACGTGACGCTCGGGTGCGTGGTCCTGGGCGGCGTCTTCGGCCTGGCCGCATCCTCCGCCCTGGGCATCCTGGGCCACTGACCCCACCGCCCTCCACCCGTCCGAGCCCGGCGGGCGGGGCTGTCGGGCGGGCGGGCTGTCGGGCGGGCGGGGCTGTCGGTCGGGCGACGTAGCCTCAGGGAGTGCCCACAGACTCCGACGTCGTCCTGACCTCTCGACCCGGCGCCCCCGAGGGGCTGCGCCTGGCCGTCCGCAGCACCGAGCCGCCCGGCGCTCCCGCCGGTGCCCCGTTCCTGCTGGTGCACGGGCTCTCGTCGAACAGCCGCACCTGGGACGGCGTCGCCCGTGAGCTGGCGGCCGCCGGGCACCTCGCCGTCGCGGTCGACCAGCGCGGCCACGGCCGTTCCGGGGCGCCGCCGTCCGGCTACGACACCCTGACCTGCGCCGACGACCTCGCAGCGCTGATCGAGGCCGAGCAGCGAGCCGGGCGGTTCACTGGCCCGCCGGTGGTGGTCGGCCAGTCCTGGGGCGGCAACGTCGTGCTGGCGCTGGCGGCCCGCCGCGGCGACCTGGTGGCCGGGGTGGCCTGCGTCGACGGCGGCTGGCTGCACCTGGCCGACCGTTTCGCCGACGAGCAGCAGGCGTGGGCAGCGATGGCGCCGCCGTCCTTCGACGGCCTGCGCCACCGCGACCTGGCGCAGCGCATCCGCGAGGGGCATCCGGACTGGTCCGACGAGGGCCTGGCCGGCACCCTGGCGAACCTGGTCGAGCTCGAGGACGGCGGGGTGCGGGCCCGGCTCGGCCGCGACCACCACCGGGCGATCCTGGGGTCGATGCTGCGACTCGACCCCGCCGAGCTGTACCCGCAGGTCAGGGTGCCGGTGCTGCTGGTGCCCTCCGCCCTGGGCGGCGAGGCGGTCGCCGTCGCGCAGGCCGCGCTCGGCGACGCCCAGGTGCGGGCCTACCCGGGTGCCGACCACGACGTGCACGTGCAGCAGCCCGAGGCCGCTGGCCGCCGACCTGCTGACCCTGTCCGACCGAGCCGAACGGAGCCTTCGATGAGCCGCGCTGGTGATCATGGGGTCCGGCGAGACGGCGCCGACGATGGTCAAGCCGCACCGCGAGATCCTCGCCGCGGTCGGCGACCGGCGCGGCCGTCATGCTCGACACCCCGTTCGGGTTCCAGGCGAACGCCGACGACCTGGTCGCCGAGACCCAGGACTACTTCGCGGCCTCGGTCGGGCACCCCGGTGAGGTGGCCCGCTGGCGTCGCGCCGACGAGCCGGTGGTCGAGCGGGAGCGAGCCCTGGCCCTGCTCGGTCGAGGCGGGGTGGGTCTTCGCCGGGCCCGGGCTGCCCCACCTATGCCCTGCGGCAGTGGCAGGACACCCCGGTCCCGCGCGGCGATCGCCGACGTCGTGCGACCGCGGCGGCACCCTGGTCGTGGGCTCGGCCGCCGCCTGCACGGTGGGCACGGCGACGATCCCGGTCTACGAGATCTACAAGGCGGGCGAGGACCCCGAGTGGGCCGACCGGGCTGGGTCTGCTGCAGCAGCTGGCCGGGCTGGACGTCGCGGTCGTCCCGCACTACGACAACGCCGAGGGCGGGGGCTACGACACCCGCTTCTGCTACCTGGGCGAGCAACGGCTCGAGCTGCTGGAGGCCATGCTGCCCGACGGCGTCGGCGTGCTCGGGGTCGACGAGCACACGGCCGTCGAGCTCGACCTGTCCGCGGTCGTCACTGGTCTCGGCGAGGCAGCGGGCACCGGTCCGGGCACCGGTCCGGACACAGAGGTCGACCCGGCGCTCGTGCGGGTCCGGGTGCTGGGCACCGGCGGGCTGACGGCCCGCTACCGCGGCCTCGACACCGTCTACCCCACGGGCTCGACGCTGACCCTGGCCGAGCTGACGGCAGCCCTGGCCGGTCACCCGGCCCCGGGCACACGGGCCAGGGCCTCGGGCACCGCCGCGACCTCCAGCACAAGGGTGGGCTCCGACTTCGGCTCGGGCTTGAGCTCGGGCTCGAGGTCCGACTCCGGGTCGGGCTCCCCGTCCGGGTCGACCGCAGGTCCCGGTTCGAGCACCGACCCCATGGACGGGTCGCTGGCGGCGGCGACCGAACGGCTGCGGGTGCGGTTCGACGAGGCGCTGGCGGCCAAGGACGTCGAGACCTGCGTGGCCGCGGTCCTCGACCTCGAGCAGGCCATCGTCGACTGGAGCACCGACACCCTGCAGAGCGACGACGGCGCCCGGGCCCGCCGGCTGCTGCGCAGCTGCGTCGTCCGGCTCGGCGAGCTGGCCCATGCCGGCGCCGGTGACCCGAGCCAGCAGGTGGGCCCCTACGTCGAGGCGCTGCTCGAGCTGCGGACCCGCGCCCGCACGGCCAAGGACTACGCCACCAGCGACGTCGTGCGGGACCGGCTGGTGGCCGCCGGCGTCGAGGTCAAGGACACCCCGGACGGCGTGACCTGGTCACTGAAGGCCTGACGGGACAGATCGGGACAGATCGGCTGTGGCGCACGACATGCCTGGCTGACTGGCTTTGCGGGGGTCGCAGAGGCCAGACTGCGGGGCTAGGCCCGCCCGTGCCGTGGTGGGGGTTGGAAAGGCAGATACCCGATGGGTGTGCAGGACCAGATGACCTCGCTCGACCACAAGCGCGGCCAGACCAGCCGAACCGTCCGG
>CAVTWW010000006.1:0-11744 GCA_963738495.1 uncultured Actinomycetota bacterium | reverse complement strand
CCGACGACCCGGCCGCGAACCCGGCGCTGTCCTCGTTCTACGGGCAGAAGCCGAACTGGGCCGACTGTCGGGGCGACTTCACCTGTGCGAGCGTGCAGGTGCCGCTGGACTGGGCAGATCCGGGTGGGCCGACGATCCGGTTGTCGGTGATCCGGGTGGCGGCGAGCGGGCCTCGCCGCGGATCCCTGTTCGTCAACCCGGGGGGTCCGGGGGTGTCCGGGGTCGGCTACCTGCGCAGTGCGGCCTCGGGCTACACGGCTGTGCGCGGGGGGTTCGACCTGGTGGCGTGGGACCCGCGGGGGGTGGCGTCGTCGTCCGCCACGACCTGCCTGCCCGACTCGGCCCTGGACGCCTACTACTCCCAGGACGGCACCCCGGACTCGAACGCCGAGCAGTCTCACCTCGTGGGCGAGGCGAAGCGCTACGCCGAGAGCTGCAAGCAGGGGTCGGGTGCGCTGTTGCGGCACGTCGACACCGTCAGCACAGCCAAGGACATGGACGTGCTGCGAGCGGTCGTCGGTGACCAGGCATTCAGCTACCTCGGGGCCTCGTACGGCACGTATCTGGGCGCCTGGTACGCGCAGCTGTTCCCGTGGCGGGTAGGACGGTTGGTGCTGGACGGCGCCATCGACCCTGCCCTCGACTCGGCGCAGTACACCGAGGGTCAGGCCAAGGGTTTCGCCCTCGAGACGCAGAAGTACCTCGACGACTGTCTGAGCCGGCAGGGTTGCCCGCTGCACGGCAGTCGTGACGACGCCGTCGTCCAGCTCGAGCAGCTTGCCCAGAAGGTGGACGGCGCACCGCTTCCGACCACGAGCGGGCGGCAGCTCACCGAGTCGTTGCTGGAGACCGGCCTGATGTACGCCCTGTACTCGCCGTCGCTGTGGCCCCGCCTGACCCAGGCGTTGACAGCCGCGGTCGGTGGTGACGGGACGGCGATGCTGGCCCTGGCCGACCGGTACCTCGGAGCGGGACAGCTCGGGGCACTACGGCCCGACACTGCAGCAGTACGGGCCGATCTACTGCCTCGACCACGGTGAGTCGCGCTCGGTCGAGCAGATCGCCGCCGAAGCCGGGCGGCTGCAGCAGAAGTACCCGCCGTTCGGGCGTCTGTTCGGCTGGGGGGCCCTGCAGTGCACCGTCTGGCCCACCCCCCAGGTGACGCCGACCCGGCGCATCACTGCCACCGGGTCGGCGCCGATCCTGGTGGTCGGCAGCACCAACGACCCGGCGACCCCTTACGAGTGGGCCAAGGGCCTGGCGTCGCAGCTGAGCAACGCTCGGCTGCTCACCCGGCAGGGGGACGGGCACGTGGGCTACCACCGAGGCAGCAGCTGCACGGACGACGTGATCGAGAAGTACCTGCTGGACGGCGTCGTGCCGGCTCACGACGTGACCTGCAGCTGAGCAAGGCGTGGCCGGTTCATGGGCCGCGCGAGGGCGTTGCGGGCTGCGTCGCCCGGCGCCGTCGGGGGCCTATACTCGACAACCGTGCGACCCCCGGGGAGCACGCGCCGCCTTAGCTCCGTCGGCCAGAGCGACGCACTCGTAATGCGTAGGTCGTGGGTTCGATTCCCACAGGCGGCTCCAGCAAAACCGCAGTTCAGAGGCACATTCGAGCTCGCTTGAACGGCTTGGCTAGCCAAACCTGTGGAATCACTTCGTGGAATCCCTTCCTCGGATCGGCGTACGGTCCGGGCATGGCTACGGGGTCGATCGAGGTGCTGAAGAGCGGCCTGTTCCGGGTGGCACGTCTACGCCGGCAAGGACCCGATCACGGGCAGCCAAGACGGTACATTCAAGGGGAGATCCCTCACGCCGTCGCGCGGAAGCAGGGCCATCAAGGCCCGCGAGCGGCTGCTCGACGCAGATGGAGGGTGAGGCCAAATACCCGATCGACTCCGGCACACTCTCCGCCTGCTGCTGAGACCGGTCGATGGAGGTCGCCGATCTCGAGCTGTCGACGATGGAGACCACTCCAGGGGTATGTGCGTCAGGACGATCCGGCCGGCGCTTGGGGACATGACCGCTGCGCAAGCTGCAGACATCGGGTCGACTTGTTCGACCGGCTCTACACCCACCTGAGGCGCTGCAACATTCTTGTGCGACAGCCGGCCCTGCAATCGCTCACCGAGAAGGCCGAGCGTTCACGACTGCGCTCAAAAGCCCATTGCGCTCCCGCACCGGTGCAAGCCGATGGCGGCTTCGAGCGTTCGCCGCATCCACGCCATCCTGTCCTCCGCCCTGGGCTACGGGGTCCCCCTGGGGTTCGATCGAGAAGAACCAGGCCGACTACGCGCACCCGCCGAAACTGACTCGCAGACGGGCACTCCCGCCGGCGGAGGAGCAGGTGGCCCAGTTGCTGAACGTATGCCTGGGCCGCCTCGATCGAGCTGGGCGATGTTTCTCTGGCTGGCCACGACGACCGGGGCCCGTCGGGGCGACTCGTGGCCCTGCGTTGGGATGCGGTCGATCTCGATCGCGGATTCGTCACCATCGCCTGGAACTACGTCGTTCGGTCGGGGGAGCGGCGGCTGAAGACCACCAAGACGGACGACGACCGCCGGCTCTCGCTCGATGGCCTCACGGTGCAGATGCTGCGCGACTTCAAGGTTCAGCGACAGGCGGCCTGGTGCCGGCCAGGCTTCAACTTGCGGACGACGCCTTCTTGTTCAGCCCGGACCCGGCCTGCGAGCGACCGTGGCACCCGGATCACTTCACCCGAGGCTACCGCGAGGTCGCTGACCCATTGGGCATCACGGAGCCGCTGAAGAATCTGCGCCATTTCAACGCCACGCAACTGCTGGCCGCAGGGGTCGATCTGCGGACGACGGCCGGCCGATTGGGCCACAGTGACGGGGGAGCAACCACTCTCAAGGTCTACGCCCACTGGATGCAGTCGACCGATCGCGTTGCAGTGGAACAACTCTCGACCGACATGGCCCGCTTGCGGACCGAGCAGGCCGCGATCGCCCCGACCCCTGCCGTTGACGATGCGGTGTCAACGGCTCTGCCGCGGGCGGCCTACCCGATCAGTGACATCCTCACGCCGGTCATCCCAGGCGTGTCGAACTACAGAGTCATCGCCAAGACGCTCGGCGACGCCATCGCCGGCCGCAAGCTGCAACCCGGGGACCTAGTTCCCACTGTCGATGAGATCGCCACTTGGTTCGCGGTGGCCCGCTCCACCGCTCAGAGGGCTGTCGCAGCTCTCGGCGAGTCTGGCGTCATCGAAAGGTCCGGTCACCGCTGGATCGTTGTCCTCCGTGGCGTCAGTTAACAGGCAGGCAGGGCGTGTCTCCGAACTGGTGCCGCGTCACGTAGGAGGCATCTGAGAGAGGAGCTCGGTGACGCGCTCGGGGGTGCTGCCCAGACGGGGGTGCTGGTCGAGGGCGGTGTCGTCCCAAAGCCAGAGGGCCTCGCGCGGCGGGGTTAAGCGTTCGGGGTTGAGCAAGGACGCCAGAAGCTCGGTCGCCACCAGTAGAGGGCCGTGCGGTCAGCGGGCCACGGTCTTGCGTTCGAACCAGGCGGCTCGAACAGGTCGGTGGCGTCATCGATAGGCCGCCACCTCGGGTCCAGCCGGTCCTCAGGTCCTGCCTCTTGCACCATGGCCACAAAGCGTTCCTCCATGGCGCCGAAGCGTGCGAAGTTGACTTGCGACTCCCGAAGCGACGGGCGGTTGGCGCCCCCGGTGTAGTCCGGCCAGCGAAGTTGGATCGCATCGTCTTCCCAGAAGCAGATGGGGCAGATCTCGTACGACCCTGGGTGCTCCGCGAAGACGAGATGCCCGCAGCAGGGGCAGGGGTAGTGCTCGGCCACGTGCCTCATCATGCCGCACCGGCGTGGAAGGCGCGCCGACGCTCACAAGGCAGGGACTACCCGACGGCTGACGGCTAAGGCGTGACCCCACCCCATAGCCGTCGACCACGGCTATGGGGTCCCCGGCCGCGGTTACGGTAAGGCCGACGTGGCCGACGACCGTCGGTAAAGAGCCGCCCAATGAGGCGACTCCCACCAGCCCAAGTGCGACGAGGACAGCGCGGCCGGCGTGAGTGCTCATGTGAGGTGTCCTTGCTGATGCTCCACAGGTTGTGGGTGGCGGTAGTGGAACGTGGTGCCTTCCTGACCCGCCGTGTGGCCGTCGGGGAGTAGGCCGGCGTCCAGTGCCGTGTCCTGGAGCAGGGCTTCGGCGAGGCCGTCGGGTTGGTCGGCCACTGGTGTGCCGCCGAAGGTGAGGGTGTGGGGAACCCAGATGCTGACCGGGCCCGACCTGTGGGTGCGTAGCTCTTCGCGCAGCGCCTCCAGGGTTCCCCGGCCATGCGACGAATGGACAGGCGACATCAGGGCCGGGGTTGGCGGGAGCTGGTTGATGATCGGCTTCGGATGCACTCTGCGGTAGCGGCGCCAGACCAGGTCGAACGTTGCCCCGCCGGCTATGCACAAGGGGATGAGCGCGGACGTCCACCGGGGGGCGGGTCGGTCGATCATCCAGGCGTCGACCCAGTTCGTGGGAACCACCATGAGGGCAAGGACCAGCAGATGGGCGGGATTGCCACGACGCCGGACGATCTGGACGGTGGGCCAGGCCATGGCGACGCCGTAGGCGAGTCCGGCCAGGCTGAAGAGTCGCCCGCCCTTGGGTAACGTTCCGAGGATCAGACTTACGAAGGCACCGACCGTCAGGAACACGACGACCGGGGCGAAGTAGAGCAGGACGATACGAGACAGGGGGCGTTCGCCAGGAGCCAGGGTGAACCATCCGCGTACCCGCGCGACTACAGGTCGGCCGCCGTCCATGCATCGCAGTATGAGGTCGACGTGCCCCGATTGGGCAGAGTTGACCTCCCGTAGAGATCGGGCGGGTGGGGACATGTGGCAGCCTGGCGGAGGCGAGGCGTTGCCCCAACGAACGATGGGATCTGTCCGGACCTTCACCAAGGGCTGTCGCTATTGTGACCACGGAGCGAGGCGAAGTCGATGTCGCCCTCGGGATGGGACACCTTGGGATGAACGTTCCACCGGATTCGGAGTTCGCATTCTCCGATGAATTTAGGCAGTACAGGATCTACGTGAATAGGTGGATCGCGTACTCGGGCGCCTTGGTCTCGCTTGTACTCGTCGCAATTGTCTCGATAGGACAAGAGGGCTGGGTAGTAGCCGCGGACGTGCTATTGGTCATCTGGTTCATCGGTGCAGCTTGGTGGACCGTGAGGCTGATTGGTATGAACTCCAAACTGTTTCGCATGCGGCGAGACGAGCTCAGAGCCTTCAGGGTTCGGAACCAGTCCTAACGCCATCTCGCCCGTCCGCAATCAGGTTCACCCCAGTGCGCTTCAGAAATGCGAGAGTCTTTACGGTGAAGGCGATCGACGCGATTGCCGGGAAACCATAGTTGACCTTCCGTAGAGATCCCTGGTCAGGCGATGAGCCGCATGAGGCCAACCACTACTGCGATCATCGAGGATCCGATCCCTGTCGCGGTGGCACAGGGGGAAGTTGGTGGCTCATCGCCGCCTCGTTCCTAGTGCGGCGGCGCCAATCAGCAAGATTCGGGTGAATTCTCTTTGTGGTAGCGAAGGTGCGGGGGCATGGCCCATCTTGGACGACCCGAGGCCGCAACAATCAACTGAACGACGAAAGCCCCAATCCCTAAAATGAGCAGGCCTAAAGCTATTCCTTCATAAAGCGCCGGCGATGCTCCAGAAGTGGATTGGCCAACAATAAGGACGTCGACGAACATTGCGATGGCACATTCTGAGATTGCCAAGAAGAGGAGACTTCTGTTGAACTTCTCGTTGAAGTTCTTGGAGAAGATAGGGTTCTGATTATCCCTGGCCATTCTGCGCTGAAAGGCTGGGTCGCGCCACATACGCACATGGACGTAGGTTGTCCCAATAGCCAGAACATTCGCCCCTACCATCGACAAGAATTTGCCCACTTGAACGAGCTCCCGGATTCTGTTAACACCCAAATAGTCAGCTACCTACCAGGCTCCTAGCACGGCCAGGTAGGCAGTACTCCTCTCGCTCGGCCCTTTCGGTTGGAGATGGCAGCCGAACCATGAAGTTTGTGATCAACTTGTTCGGGTCAGCTCGTACATAGAACGGATCAGATGGTCGGGCTGGTGCTCAGCGAGTGTCTGGACTTTCTGCGGCCTATTGGCATAGGCGACAGCAGGGACTCCAACGGCTTGAGCGGCCCTGACGTCGCCAGCGGAGTCACCGACCATGACAGCGTCGGCGGGTGCGGTACCGAGGGCGGCCAAGGCGACCTCGAGAAGGCGGGGATTCGGCTTCATGAGGCTGGCGTCGTTGGGGTCGCGGGTACTGAAGAAGCTGATCGTGTCGACGAGGGCGTGACTCTCGAAGTAGGAACGGACAGCAGGGCCGCTGTTGTTGCTGACGACCGCTACCGGTAATCCTCGCTGAAGGGCCGAGAGCAGGAGCTCCTCGCAACCCGGTGTGGGCGTCGCCGACTCCACACACTCCAGTTCGGCGGTGGCGAGCAACTGCTCGGCCCGTCGTCCACCGGGTTCTGAGCGCTGATTGGCGTTACGAAGGACTTCCAGCGGGTCATTCGCCGTCATGCCCGCCTCGCCAAGCGGCAATCCCTCGGCTAGTAGCCGAGACCGTACCGACTCGGCGACCTCGGGCGCGGGCCAGCCGGCGAAGACTGAGCAAACCGGGCCGTCGAAGTCGAGCAGCACGCAGCGCACCCGTGCCATCAGTTGCTGCAGGGTCTCGCTCACGGCTGGAGCGGACTGCCGAGGTGGTTCCACATGCTGTCGAACCAGCCCTGGGCCTGCTCGATGAACAGGCCGCCCATCGTCTCGTCGTCCCCGCGCGTGTAGTGGAACAAGGCGGCGTCCTTGCCGACCAGGTCCCACATCGGCAGGTCCTGGCCCTTGTAGGTCACCTGGTGCTCGGTGACCGGGTAGAAGCCGAAGAACGCCTCGCGCCGGTTGAGGATGTAGCACTTGAAGTGCGCTGACGTCGGGTGCGTGCGCACCTCGAACGAGGCCCGGTCGATCAGGCCCATCTTCTGCAGCTCGTCGAGGGACGACGACATCGCGTTGAGGCTGCGCGTCACGATGCCGGCGGCCCGCTCCCGGAAGGCGGGGGAGTCGGCGAGCCCTTCCTGCAGGCAGGGCAGGCCCCACTCGCGGTCAGCGTCTGGCACCAGCACCCGCATCGACACTGACCGCGGCGTCAGTCGTCCGGCTCGGATCTTGTCGAGTGGCTCCTGGATCGCGCCGGCCAGCGTCTCGCCCGAGAAGCCGGCGAAGTCGATGGTGACGTCGTCCGCGCCGAAGGCGGCCTCGATGGGCGGGCGCAGGCCGACCGGCTTCTCGGTGCGGGCCTTGACGAAGGTGCCCGATCCCTGGCGGGACACGATGAGGCCCTCGTCGCGCAGCACGCGCAGGGCCTGTTGGATCGTCTGCCGAGCCACCCCGTAGGCCTGAGCCATCTCGTTGCCTGAGGCCAGCTTCTCGCCCGGCTTGAGCTTGCCGGTGGCGATCGCAGCCTTCAGCTGGGTGGCCACCTGCAGGTAGGGCGGCCTGCCGTCGTCGGGGTCCAGTTCCATGCATCAAGCGTAACAACTTGACTGGGCAAGCTGTCCCACTTGACATGACTAGCCAAGCTGGCCAAGATGGTCCTATCGCACTGAATGACCTGCTTGCCCCGCTTCACCCCCTCAGAACTCAGGAGCCCCTCATGACCCAGAGCGCACTCCGCAGCCGCCTCCCGCGGCTCGCGCTACCCGCGGACCATCCGCTGCTGACCGTCCGGTCGGTCGCCGCCAAGCTCGGCTGTTCCGAGATGACGATCCGCCGCCGCATCTACGCCCGGCAGTTCCCGGCCGTCAAGATCGGCCGCAAGACGATGGTTCCCCGCGAGTTCGTCGACGAGCTGCTCGCCACCGCCAGCGCCGGCCACACCGTCGTCCTCGAGGAGTTCGCCACGGCGTGGCTCGCGAGCCGGGAGGCGACCTCATGAAACCGCCCGAGCGGGACGACGGGCAGTCGCCGGTTTCACCGTCCATCGACCCCGACACCCTCAGCGACGAGGCCTTCGTCGCCTACCTGGCCGGGCTGCGCAACGGCTACGACCAGGGCGTTGCCGTCCTTCGCGAGACCGCCGAGCGGCTGGCCCGATGCCGCCCGCTGCAGGTGATCGCGGACGCCGAGGCCCGAGCCCGGCGAGACACCTACTCGACCCCCGGGTTGAGCGCCGACGAGTTGAGGCAGCGCGCGGCCGAGTCGTGGGGCTTCGCCGAGCCACAGATCGAGCAGCGGGGGAGTGCGCGATGAGCCGGCGATCCTCGGAGTTCCGCGCCAGGCCCGTTGGCCAACCCGACCCGGGTAGCCGCAGCCCACGGCGCAAGTTCCCCCTGATCGACCCCGTCACCTACTGGTACGCCGTGGCCGCCCTGCTCGGCACCGCAGTCCTGCAAGACCTGCTCGCCCCGGTGCTGAGTCACCTGCAGCAGCGCTAGTCACCGCGGTCAGGGACCGCAACCCACCAAGCCTCCACAGGGCCGGCACGCCCCGGCTCTACCCCGTCATGCCCGAAACCACCTGGAAGGGAACCCGTCATGGCTTCGATCGACACCGACCGGCAGGTCTGCGAGTCCTGCCGCAACGCTGCCGCCACCACCAGCTGGCCGCACCCGATCGCGGGAGCGCCGTTCCAACTCTGCGGCGGATGCGCCGCGCTCGTGCCAGCCGTCACCGCATCGGCCACAGTCGGTGCCCGATGAGCGGGCAGTGGGACATCTGGCTGCCCGGCCTGACAATCGTCGTCGGCCTGGCCGCGATCGTCTGGCAGGACGAGCTGGCCGCGATGTTCCGTCGGCCGAGCCAGTTCGACGCCCCCGAACCCTCCGGCGGGCGAGCGGCGTCAGGTCACCGTCGGCTCCCACGTGAAGGTGAACGGACGGCGGGTCCGCGTTCTTGCCGTCCATCCGCCCCGTCAGCCCGCTGCCGCCGAGGTGCTCGATCCCCTGCAGGCCGAGGCGGAGGTCATCGCCCAGCTGCGGCAGTGGAACGCGATCGGCTGGGTCATCCCGGTCGACGGCGACGACGCCGCGTGAACGCCCGTGGCTCAGTCGGTCTCGGCGCTCACCGAGTGGGGGGCGGCTACCAGCGCCGGCCACCCCACGTCCAGGGCACTACGGGGCGCAGCCGTTCGCACGATCTTGCCTGCGCCAAGACCCGCTGCGCTGTACGAACGGCCGACCCCTCCGGCCCTGGACGCAGGGCCCCTACCGACGCCGGTGACGAGCCGCATCGCGGGCGGCCCCGACGAGCGGGGCGGCCCGGACCCAGCCCCCCACGGGGCAGTCCAGCGAGAGAACCCCCAGCACCCGGCGTCCTGCGGATGAACCAGCCCCGGCCACGGCCTGCAGGACGCCGGGCCACCAGCGACAAGGAGAACCCGATGACCATCACGCCAGTCGAACTCGACAGCCCCCCGCGCACGACCCTGGACGCCGCCCTCTCGGCGCCGGTCGTCGCCGCCCTCGAAGCCACCTGGTCGGCGATCCGGGCCCGCAACCCCGAGGTGCCCGCCGTCGTCATCGTGCTCGCCTCCGGAACCATCGGCGTCAAGCCCGGCGCCGTGCGACTCGGCCACTTCGCGGCCATGCGCTGGAACCACGACGGTGCGCGGCTGCCCGAGGTGTTCGTCGGCGGCGAAGGTCTGGCCCGGGAGCGGTCGACGTCCTCGGGACCCTGCTGCACGAGGCCACCCACGCGCTGGCCCACGTCCGGTCGGTGAAAGACACCAGCCGGCAGGGCCGCTACCACAACCGCCGATTCCAGACTCTGGCCGGCGAGATCGGCTCGACGTCCGCGAGGTGCCGGTCATCGGTGGCCCGAGACCCACGTCCCCGAGGCCACGCCCGCCGAGTACGCCGCCGAGATCGCCCATCTTTCGTAGCCCTGACGATCCACCGCTACGCCGAGAGCGCCCTCGGCGTCTCACCGGCCCCGGCAAGAAGGGCCCAGACGGCGAGCCGGACGGCGACGAGGACGGCGAGGCCGACCGGCCCGCCAAGGAGGCCAGCACCTGCCGCTGCGAATGCGGACGACGCATCAGCGTCGCGCCCGCCGTCCGTGCCCTCGGGCCCATCACCTGCTCATCTGCGGCACCGACTTCGCCCCCTGACCTAGCGCCGGCCGGGGCCTTTGACGCTGACTCGTGAAAGGCCCGGCTCGCCGCCTCGCACACCCGACCCGAAGGACTGATCCATATGTTGTTTCGCCTCGCACGCGCCGTTCGGCACTGCCGCCCCGTGCCCTGTCTGCCGCCGCCGCGTTGCTCACATTCGCCTCCTGACCAGCCGCTGGCCGCGGCTCCCCACCTGACGAGCTTTCGACCACGGGCAGTGCACTATTCGCCGGCTCGGTGGTCCTGGTCTGGTGGGTCGCCACCTGGCCCCCGTGGTCTCGACCGGTGCCTGGGTCGCCCGCCGCGACCGCGCCTCCCAGCACGCCGGTGGCGTCGCCACCTGGATGGACGTCGGTGCAATGGCGGGCACCACGGCCATGCGAAGGCGGGCCACGGTGCCCAGGCCCTCGCTGCGGCGTCGGCCGTACCTGCTGCGCCGGTTCATCCGGTCACTGCCTATGCCACTCGCCTGGTCACCGCCGGCCTCATCCCAGTCGGGGAATACCGTCTGGTCGGCCTGCGAGGAAGTGACCCTGCGCCTGGGTGGGCCGCGGTCGGGCAAGTCGCTGTCGCTGGCCTGCCACGGCCTGGACGCCCCCGGCGCCCTGCTGGTCACTTCCAGCCGGAAGGACCTGCTGGAGCACACCGAACGCGCCCGGGCCGCGCAAGGGCCGGGTCGATGTGTTCAACCCGACCGGCCTCGGTGGCCTGCCCTCGACGGTGCGGTGGTCGGTCGCTGGCCGGGTGCACCGACTACGCCACCGCCCTGCGCCGCGCCGCCGACCTGATCCCGGAGGGTGGGTCGAGTGAGGGGGAGCGGTGGGACGCCCAAGCCCGCGGCCTGCTCGGCCGTCCTGATGCACGCCGCTGCCCTGCAGGGCGGCAACCTGCGGACCGTCCTGGACTGGATCAGCCCCGCCGACGCCCTGGCCCGCGAACAGATCCTCCAGGCCCTCGCCGACTCAGGTGCGGCGAACGAGCGGGCCCTGGCCTCCGACGTCCGGTCCATCTACGCCACGAACGAGCGGACGCTGACGTCGATCACCACGACGATGCTGCCGGCGCTGCGGTGGCTCAACGACACCACCGCCGCCGAGATCGGCGACGCCAACCTCGACGACCCCGACTTCCTCGACGTCGAACGCGTTCGTCGCCGGCAAACGCGACTCCCTGTACCTCATCGGCCGCGACGGCGGCGCCCGCACCCTCCTCGGCGCCCTCACCGCCGAGGTCGCCCACCAGGTCCGCATGATCGCCGCCGCCGCGACCCGGATGGGCGGCTGGATCCGCCGATGACGGCGCTGCTGGACGAGGCCCCGTTGACGTGTGGGCCGATCCCGCTGCACGACTGGACCGCCGACATGGGCGGTACGCGGGTTCACCATCCACATCGCCGCCCAATCCATCGCCCAACTCCGCGACACCTGGGGCCGCGACCGCGCCGAAGCCATCCTCGGCAACACCGCCAGCCTCCTGCTGTTCGGCGGGCTGAAGAACGCCGACGACCTCCAAGACGCCGCCACCCTCTGCGGGACCCGGCTGATGGCCCTGGACCCTGACGACAACCGGCCC
>CAVTWW010000005.1:0-229653 GCA_963738495.1 uncultured Actinomycetota bacterium | reverse complement strand
CGCCGCCTCTGGCGGACGGATGGCGGGTAGCCGTCGTCCAGTCGCTGCCCGAACAGACCTGACCGTCAGGCCGATCGGTGCCGACCCGTTCCGCGCGGGCTCAGCCGACCAGCCAGCGGACGGCGTCCTGCAGGTCGGCGTGCTGATGGCTGAAGCCGCTGTCCTGCAACACCTGTGGCTTCATGCGGATGCTGGCGAGCACGTCGTCGGCGAACTCGCCGAGCACGAGCCGCAGGGCGAAGCCGGGGGCGGGCAGCAATGCCGGGCGGTGCAGCGCCGACCCGAGGGTCCGCATCACATCGCCGTTGCGCGACGGCTCGGGGGCGCACAGGTTGACCGGCCCGCTGACCTCGTGGGTGAGCAGATGGGTGAGGGCGGCCACCTCGTCGGGCATCGTGATCCAGGCCCACCACTGCCGCCCCGAGCCGAGCGGTCCCGCCAGGCCGAGGCGGGCCAGTGGCAGCACCTTGGCGAAGGCGCCGCCCCGGGGGGCCATGACCAGTCCGGTGCGGGCGGTGGTCACCCGGATCCCGGCGTCCTCGGCCCGGTGGGCCTCGGCCTCCCAGTCCCGCACCACGTCGGCGAGGAAGCTGTCGCCACCGGTGGAGTGCTCGGTGAGCACCTCGTCACCGCGGTCGCCGTAGAACCCCTCCGCCGAGGCCGAGACCAGGACGCGCGGTGGGGTGGGCATCGCCGACAGGGCGGCGACGAGGGTGCGGGTGGCGTCGAGCCGCGAGCTGCGGATCAGCTGCTTGTAGGCGAGGGTCCAGCGGCGGTCGCCGACTCCCGCACCCGCCAGGTTCACCGCGGCGTCGACCCCGTCGAGGGCGGCAGGGTCAAGCTCGCCGCGGGTCGGGTCCCAGGTCACCTCGTCGGTGCCGCGAGCCGGACGACGGACCAGTCGCACCACCTCGTGGCCACCGGCCGTGAGGTGCTCGACCAGCGCGGTTCCGATCAGACCGGACGAACCGGTGACGGCGACTCTCACCAGGTCATTCCTTCCCAGGGGTTGTAGTCGACCTCGAGGGGCTCCTGCGCAGGCCGATCGGGTTCGGGCACGTGCTGCAGGTTGACCCTGATCCGGTACCAGAGCGAGCTGCGTCCGCGCATGCCGTCGACCAGCACGTCGGCGGGCTCCAAGTGCCCGAGGACGCCGGGGTGACGCTCCTTCCACCGTTCGAGTCGCGGCCATCGCCTCCTCCTTGGTCCTGGCGCGGGCGATCTCGACCAGCGGCATCTGGGGCTGCCGCCGTCCGCTGCCGTCCGGCCCCGTCGGTGCCTTCTCGGCCGGGCCCAGCTCGGCCGCGCGGTCGAGCAGCTGCTGCAGTGATCCGGTGGCGGTCGTCCATGCCCGCCCAGGGGTCACCGAGCTGCGCGAATCGCTCCAGAACCACTGGCGGGAGTGAACATCTCGGGTCGACAGTCGGCGACCTCGTCCCAGGTCAGCGGCGTCGACACCCGGGCGTCGGCGGTGGCACGCACCGAGTAGGCCGAGGCCACGGTGCGGTCCTTGGCGTTCTGGTTGAAGTCGACGAAGACGCCTTCGCGCTCCTCCTTCCACCACCGGCTGGTGGCCAGGTGCGGGGCTCGCCGCTCGACCTCGCGGGCCACCGTCTGAGCGGCCAGCCGCACCTTGGGGTAGCTCCATCGCGGGTCGAACCGGGCGTAGATGTGGAAGCCGCGGGATCCCGAGGTCTTCGGCCAGCCGGTCAGCCCGTGGTCCTCCAGCACCTCGCCGGACGACGAGGGCGACGTCGACGATCTGCTGCCACTGCACGCCCGGCACCGGGTCGAGGTCGACCCGCAGCTCGTCCGGGTGGTCGAGGTCGTGGGCCTGCACCGGGTGCGGGTTGAGGTCGACGCAGCCCAGGTTGACCACCCAGGCCAGAGCGGCCGCGTCGTTGACCACGACCTCGTCGGCGAAGGTGCCCGAGGCGTAACTGAGCCCGGCCACCTCGACCCAGTCCGGGCGCTTCTCAGGCGCCCGCTTCTGGAAGAAGGCCTCCTGGCTGATCCCCTTGACGTACCGCTTGAGGATCATCGGACGCCCGGCGACCCCCCGTAGCGCCCCCTCGGCGACCCCGAGGTAGTACCCGATCAGGTCGGCCTTGGTGAAGCCGGTGGCAGGGAAGATCACCTTGTCGGGGTTGGTGATGCTCACCTCGCGCCCGGCGACCTCCATGGCTGCCGAGCCCTACAGCGTCGCCCCGGTCGGCAGCATGCCGGCCGTCACGGGCTCTCGGCTCGACGGCACGCGGTTCGGCGGCATGCCGGCCGTCACAGACCCAGGTCGGACTCGAAGGCGCCGTCCTCGAGCCGCTGCTTGACCGTCACCAGGAACCGGGCCGCGTCGGCGCCGTCGACGATGCGGTGGTCGTAGGACAGCGCCAGGTAGACCATGGAACGGATCGCGATCGTCTCGCCGCCGTCCACGTCGTCCACGACCACGGCCCGCCGCACCACGGCACCGGTGCCCAGGATCGCCACCTGCGGCTGGTTGATGATCGGGGTGTCGAACAGGGCGCCCCGGCTGCCGGTGTTGGTCAGCGTGAAGGTGCCGCCGCCCAGCTCGTCCGGGGTGATCCTGTTGGTCCGGGTGCGCTCCGCGAGGTCGCTGATCTTGCGGGCGACCCCGGCGATGTTGAGGTCGCCGGCGCCGCGGATCACGGGAACCAGCAGACCGCGCTCGGTGTCGACCGCGATCCCCAGGTTCTCCTCGCCGTGGTAGACGATCTCGTCGCCGTCGATGCTGCAGTTGAGCACCGGGAAGGTCTTGAGCGCCTCGACGGCCGCGACGGCGAAGAACGGCAGGTACGACAGCTTGACGCCCTCACGGGCCTCGAAGTCGCGCTTGGCCCTGGTGCGCAGCCGGGCGATCTTGGTGACGTCGACCTCGACGACCGTGGTCAGCTGGGCCGACACCTGCAGCGACTCGACCATGCGGGCGGCGATCACCTTGCGCAGCCGGGACATCTTCTCGGTGGTGCCCCGCTTGGCCGAGATCACCGGCGCCGCGGCCGCGGCGCTCCCCGGGGCCGAGCCGCCGCCGGTGACGGCTGCGGTGGCGGCGGCGACGGCGGCCGCCGTGGCCTCCCGTGCCTTCGCGGCGTCGAGCACGTCCTGCTTGCGGATCCGGCCGCCGACCCCGCTGCCCTCGAGCGAGGTCAGGTCGACACCGTGCTGGGCCGCCATCCGGCGGACCAGGGGGGCGACGTAGGTGGTCAGGTCCCGGGCGGGGCTCGGTACCGAGGAGTCCTCGCCCGACTCCGGCTCGAGCACCTGACGCTCCTGCTCGACCGGAGCCGGAGCCGGAGCCGGAGCCGGAGCGGCGACCGCTGCCGGTGCCGGAGCCGGCGCGGCGACCGCTGCCGGTGCCGCGACGGGCGCGGCCACCGGTGCGGGGACGGCAGGGGCGGCGGGAGCGGCCGGGGCGGCGGCTGCGGCGCCACCGATGAGGGCCAGGACGGCGCCGACCGGGACGGTCTCGTCCTCGGCGACCAGGATCTGGGTGACGGTACCGGCCACCGGGGAGGGGATCTCGGTGTCGACCTTGTCGGTGGAGACCTCGAGCAGCGGCTCGTCGACGGCCACCTGGTCGCCCACCTGCTTCAGCCACCGGGTGACGGTTCCCTCGGTGACGCTCTCGCCGAGGGCCGGCATCGACACCGGGGTGCCGGCGCCCGCCTCGGCAGGCGCGGTGGGTGCCTGGGCGACGGGTTCCTCGGCCGCAGGGGGAGGCGCCACAGGCGTCTGCGCCACGGGGACCTCAGGTGCCGGTGCCGGTTCCGGGGCGGGCTCGGTCGCGGGAGCTGCCTCCGGCTGCGCTGCGGCGGACTCGGGGGCCGCCTGCGGTGCGGCGCCGCCGTCCGTGCTGCCGTCCCCGATCTCGACGAGCACTGCGCCGACGGCGACGGTCTCGTCCTCGGCGACCAGGATCCGGGTCACGACCCCCGAGAACGGCGAGGGGATCTCGGTGTCGACCTTGTCGGTGGAGACCTCGAGCAACGGCTCGTCGACCTCGACCCGGTCACCGACCTGCTTGAGCCACCTGGTGACGGTGCCCTCGGTGACACTCTCACCCAGGGCCGGCATCTGCACGGAGTGCGGCATCGGTGGTGCTCTCCTTCGTCGTTGAGGTCAGGCGTGGGCGTGCAGCGGCTTGCCGGCCAGGGCCAGGTGGGCCTCCCCGAGGGCCTCGTTCTGGGTGGGGTGGGCGTGGACCAGCTGGGCGACGTCCTCGGGGTAGGCCTCCCAGTTCACGATGAGCTGGGCCTCGCCGATCTGCTCGCCGACGCGGGCACCGACCATGTGGACGCCGACGACCGGGCCGTCGACCTGGCGCACCAGCTTGACGAAGCCACTGGTGCCCAGGATCTGGCTCTTGCCGTTGCCGCCGAGGTTGTACTCGTAGGTGGTGACGGCCTCGGTGCCGAACTGCTCGCGGGCCTGGGCCTCGGTCAGGCCGACCGAGGCGACCTCGGGCTCGCAGTAGGTGACCCGGGGGATGCCGGACTCGATGATCGGCGGGGGGTTGAGGCCGGCGACGTCCTCGGCCACGAAGATGCCCTGCTGGAAGCCGCGGTGGGCCAGCTGCAGACCGGGAACGATGTCGCCGACGGCGTAGACCCCGGCGACGTTGGTGCGCAGCCGCTCGTCGGTGAGCACGAAGCCGCGGTCCATGGCCACGCCCTGCTCCTCGTAGCCGAAGCCGGTGGCGTTCGGGCCGCGGCCCACGGCCACCAGCAGCAGGTCGGCCTCGATGGTCTCGCCCGACTCGAGCGAGACCGTCACCCCACCGTCGTGCTGGTTCACGCCCGAGAACCGGACGCCGGTCTTGAACGCGATCTTGCGCTTGCGGAAGGCCCGCTCCAACGCCTTCGAGCAGGCCTCGTCCTCGTTCGGCACCAGCCGGGGCAGCGCCTCGACGATGGTGACCTGCGAGCCGAACGACGTCCACACGCTCGCGAACTCGACCCCGATCACCCCGCCGCCGAGCACCACGACCCGCGCCGGGACGTGGTCGAGCTGCAGGGCCTGGTCGCTGGTCATCACCCGGCCGCCGATCTCGAGACCGGGCAACGAGCGGGCGTACGAGCCGGTGGCCAGCACCACGTGCCGGCCGGTGTAGCGCTGCCCGTCGGCCTCGACCGTGGTGGGCCCGACGAGTCGGCCCTCCGCGTTGACGAAGGTGATGTTCTTGCTCGCCACCAGTCCTTGCAGGCCCTTGTAGAGGCGCGCGACGACGCCGTCCTTGTAGCTGTTCACCCCGGCCATGTCGATCGACTCGAAGTTGGCCCGCACCCCGAACTGCGCGCTCTCGCGGGCGGAGTCGGCGACCTCGGCGGCGTGCAGCAGCGCCTTGGTGGGGATGCAGCCGTTGTGCAGGCAGGTGCCCCCCAGCTTGCCGCGCTCGATCAGTGCGACCGACAGGCCCAGCTCGGCGGATCGCAGAGCAGCGGCGTAGCCCCCGCTACCGCCACCGAGGATCACGATGTCGTGGGTGGGTCCAGCGTCGGACACAGGTGCTCCCTCGTCGGATGGTCACCGCACGCGGCGGTGGGTCGGGCCGGCTGCCGTCATCCTGTCACTCGGACCGGTGCGGGTCACATCCACGCGGTGTGACATTCCGACCCCGGCGCTTCGGACGGGCGGTCACAGCCCGTTGGCGGCGACGTCCTCGGCGAGGGCGAGCATGGTGCGGACGGCGGCACCCGTGCCGCCCTTGCCGGTGTAGCCGTGGGCGGAGCCGACGTTGAACCCGGGGCCGGCGATGTCGATGTGGGCCCAGGGCCGGGTGCCGACGAACTCGGCCAGGAACAGCCCGGCGACGAGCATGCCGCCGAAGCGGTCGCCCTTGTTGGCCAGGTCGGCCACGGGGGAGTCCAGGCTGGCCCGCAGCTCGGGGGGCAGCGGCATCGGCCACATCTGCTCGCCGACCGCCTCGCTGAGGCGGTGGACCCGGTCCCGCAGGGCGTCGTCGTTGGCCATCAGGCCGCTCACGCGTCGTCCCAGGGCGACCGGCTGCGCCCCGGTGAGGGTCGCCACGTCGACGATCACGTCGGGCTTCAGCTCGCCCGCCGCCACCAGGGCGTCGGCCAGCACCAGCCTGCCCTCGGCGTCGGTGTCGAGCACCTCGACGGTGCGCCCGCCGCGGATGGTGATCACGTCGGACGGTCGCATCGCGGTGCCCGAGGGCAGGTTCTCGGCCAGGGCCAGCCACCCGGTGATCCGGACGGCCACGCCGAGCCGGGCCGCGGCGACCACGGTGTGCAGCACGGCGGCGGCCCCGGCCATGTCGCTCTTCATGGCGTCCATGCCCGCGGCCGGCTTGATCGACAACCCGCCCGAGTCGAAGGTGATGCCCTTGCCCACGAGGGCGACATGGTGGCTCGCCCCGGCCGGCCGGTAGTCCAGGCGCACCAGCCGGGGCGGGTGCACCGAGCCCTGGCCCACTCCCGTCAGGCCGCCGTACCCGTCCTTGGCCAGCCGCGTCTCGTCGAGCACCCGCACGGTCACCGGCAGGCCCGCGACCGCTGCCCGGGCCTGCTGGGCGAAGACCGCGGGGTAGAGGTCGCAGGGCGGGGTGTTGACCAGGTCGCGGACGCCGGCCACGGCTGCGGCGACGGTCTCGGCGCGATGGGCGGCCGCCTTCGCCTCGCCCCGGCGTGCTGCCGCGGTGAGGACGACGACGATGCCCACCCCCTTGGCCGGCGACGGCGAGCTGCGGTAGGCGGTGAAGGTGTAGCCGCCGAAGAGGGCGCCTTCGGCGACGGCGGTGACGTGGTCGAGGTCGGGGGTGGGCAGGGCGAGAGCGACCTTGACCCGGCCGCCCCGGCCCAGGTCCGACAGCGAGCGCACCGCGGCCCCGGCGGCGCGTCGCAGTGCCTCCAGGGTGCGGTGCTGCGCGCTGCCCTCGCCCGACAGGGTGTGGGTGGCGGCGAGCTTGCCCACGCCGGTCAGCACCAGCAGCGGCGCTGCCGCCTGTCCCTGGCTCGGCAGCCGGGTCACCGAGTCGGGGGCGCCGGTCACCGCCAGCAGCGTGGCGCCGGACTCGACGAGGCCGCTCAGCGCCGGGCTCAGCTCACCGAGGACGACGGGTCCGTCGTCCCCCTGGGCGATCGCGACCACGAGGACGTCGGCCGCGACTGTGTGAGCGGCGGCGGCGGACAGGATCAGCTGCGGCACACGCGGTGCGGCGAGGGTCTGAGGCACCCCGTCAGGCTATCCAGCGCGCGGAGTAGGTTGCCGCCATGACACTGCGGCACACGGCTCTGTACGAGCGGCATGTCGACCTGGGCGCCAAGCTCGCGGACTTCGGCGGCTGGCAGATGCCCATCGAGTACGCCGGCGCCGGCGTCATCGAGGAGCATCAGGCGGTTCGGCAGCGGGTGGGGATCGGCGACGTCAGCCATCTGGGCACAGTCGAGGTGCGCGGGGACGGCGCGGCGGCCTTCGTCGACAGGTGCCTGACCAACTCCCTGGAGCGGATCGCGCCCGGACAGGCCCAGTACACGCTGTGCTGCAACGAGAACGGCGGAGTGGTCGACGACCTGATCGTCTACCTGCGGGCGGACGACGACCTGTTGCTGATCCCCAACGCCGCCAACTCCGCCGAGGTGGTGCGCCGGCTGCAGGCGGCGGCCCCGGCCGGTGTCGGCATCACCGACCGGCACGCCGACGTCGCCGTCCTGGCCGTCCAGGGCCCGCTGGCCGACGAGGTGATGGCGGCCGAGGCGCTGCCGGCCGGGCATGACTACATGTCGTTCGTCGACGCCGTCTGGACAGACCCGACCGGGCAGCCGGTGCCGGTGACCGTGTGCCGCACCGGCTACACCGGGGAGCGCGGCTACGAGGTGCTGGTCGCCTCGCAGCACGCCGTCGCGGTCTGGGACGCACTGCTGGCCGCGGTCCGTGCCCAGGGTGGGCTGCCGGTCGGGCTCGGCGCCCGGGACACGTTGCGCACCGAGATGGGCTACCCGCTGCACGGGCACGAGCTGTCGCTCGACATCACCCCGGTGCAGGCCCGGGTGGGGTGGGCCGTCGGGTGGCGCAAACCGGCCTTCTGGGGCCGTGACGCCCTGCTCGCCGAGAAGGCCGCCGGGCCACGGCGGGTCGCCTGGGGGCTGCTTGCCACCGACCGCGGCGTGCCCCGCGCCGAGATGGACGTCGTCCGCGACGGCGTCGTGGTGGGGCGGACGACGTCCGGCACCTTCTCGCCGACGCTGCGGCAGGGGATCGCCCTGGCGCTGCTCGACCCGAGCCTGGCGCAGGGCGACCAGGTGAGCCTGGACGTGCGCGGGCGGTTGCTGGCCTGCACCGTCACCAAGCCGCCGTTCGTCGCCGTCCAGACGCGCTGAGCCTGGGTGCCACCCCGGGGGTGAGTCTCAGGCCAGGGCGAGGGCGACGAGCGCGGCGGTGAGGGCAAGTTCGACGCCCGCCCCCAGCACGTCGCCGGTGACACCTCCCAACCGGCGGTAGGCCCGTCGCACCAGCAGCGGGACGGCGAGCGCGACGGCGACGACTGCCACGACGGCCGGGGCCAGACCGGCGATGCTCAGGCCCTCCGCCGGCACCGAGGTGCCAGGCAGGTAGGTGCCGGGCAGGCCGGTCCCCAGCACCACGAATGCGACCACCGTCACCGCAACCCTGGTCGCGACCCCACCCACGATCCC
Source organism: uncultured Actinomycetota bacterium (assembly GCA_963738495.1). Taxonomy (GTDB): domain Bacteria; phylum Actinomycetota; class Actinomycetes; order Actinomycetales; family Kineosporiaceae; genus CAVTWW01. The sequence goes on along the minus strand of CAVTWW010000005.1, from coordinate 220,981 downwards.
CACAGTGCCGGCGAACATGGCACCGAGGCCGTCCGGTCGGGCACCGGGGACGCCACGGACGCACGACAGCGTGATCGCCCAGCGGCTCAGCATCCAGGCGACCACGATCGCCGTCACCCCGTGCCGTTCGATCGCCTGGGTGCCCGCGCTCAGCTGCACCAGCAGCACCAGCACCGTGGCGGCCAGGCCGGCGGGGCCGACGTCGCCGCGGTGCATCACGGCGAGGGCCTGCCGGCGCTCGTACGAGGCCGCTAGCCCGTCAGCGGTGTCGGCCAGGCCGTCCAGGTGCAGCCCGCGGGTCGCCAGGGCCGAGGTGGCCAGGACCAGGGCGAGCGTCAGCTGTTGGCCGGCGCCCAGCCGGTCGGCGCCGGCGGCGAGAACCGCCAGAGCGGCGCCGAGACCCACGCCCACCCAGGGGGCCAGCAGGGCCGCCCGGCCGCCGGCACGACGGTCGACGACGCGGGGCGGGGATACCCGCACCGCGGTCAAGGTGCCCAGGGCCAGCCGTGCCGCGTCTGCCCATCCACTGCCGGACGACCCGCTTTCGGACGAGGGACTGCCGGCCGAGGTCACGGGTCGACGAGCAGGGTCGCCGCCTGGGTGAGCAGCGCCCGGCCGAGTCGTGCGCCCGTGCCGTCGCTGCTGGTCAGGCCCAGCTGGGTGAGTGGGGTCAGGTTCAGCGACGCCAGGGTGCGGGTGTGGAGCGGGTCGGCGCCGCCGTCGACGGCCTGCCACCAGCGGGCCGCTCCGAAGCTGGTGCGCCGGGCCACCAGCGCCGCGGCCCCGGCCCCGAAGCCGTCGATCAGGATCGGCACCCGGCGGCAGGTGAGCTGCACCACGGCGGCGGCGGCCGCGGCGACCACTGGGGTGTTCGCCGCGGTCAGCAGGTCGGTGAGGTTGCCACGGGTGCCGTCGGTGCGGGCGAGCCCGTCACGCAGCAGCAGCACCTCGGCCATCCACGCCTGGTCGTCGAGACCGCGCGCGGCGGGCCAGCCGGCCGACTCGACGGCGTCCAGGCCCATCAGCTCGGCGATCACCACTCGGGCCCCCAACGGGTCGTCGAGGGTGAGCAGCACCAGCTCGACGCCGGCGTCGGCCAGCTCGTCGGCGGTGCGCAGCCCTGTGCGCAGTGCGGAGTCGACGTCCCCCTCGCCCGGCAGCGCGACCAGGCGAGCGCCGGGGTCGGCCGCGCTCAGGCGCGCCGGGTCCGGACCGCACAGGTGCACCACCTCGGACGGCGGCGCGGCCGCGGCGTCGCCCCGGACCCCCGCCCACCAGGCGGCCAGCTCGGCGAGGCGGCCGTGGCCGCGACCGGAGTGGTCGGTGCCGGCCGAGTCGATGCCGAGGTGACCCAGGGCGGTGGCCTCGGCCTCGGCGTCCGGAGCGCTGATCGTCGCGCCCACCACGTCGAGATCGACGGGCTCGCTCACGCGGTACCTCCTGCAGGGGTCAGGTCGAGCGGGCGGCCGGCGACCACCAGCACCACTCGTTCGCTCTGGTCGGCCAGCAGTCGTGAGAGCTCGCCCAGGCAGTCCCGGAAGATGCGGCCGGCACTGCTCGGGGGCACCACGCCCCACCCGGTCTCCTCACCGACGGCGACCACTCGGCGAGCGCTGCCGCGCCAGGCCTGCACCACTGCGGCCACCTCCTGCTCCCACTGCTGCTGCCAGTCGGGCACATCGTCCCAGGCTCCGCAGCGCTGAAGTGTCGCGGCCGTCCAGGTGCCGAGCGAGTCGAGCAGGACCGGTGCGCCCGGGACGGCGAGCACGGCGGCGAGGTCGGTCGACTCGACGGTGCGCCACCAGGTGGGCCGGCGCTGCCGGTGGCGGTCCACCTTCGCGGTCCACTCCGGGTCGTCCGGGGACGGCGGCGCACCGGTCGCCAGGTAGTCGACCGCCGGTTCGGCGGCGAGCAGCGCCTCGGCGTACCGCGACTTGCCCGAGGACGCCGGCCCCAGCACCAGCGTGCGCCACGGTTGCTGCCCTCCCGTCTGCGACGGCGTGCCGCTGTGGGCCGTCGAAGCCGGCTCGCAACCGGTGGCAGCGCCGACTGCGGTGGTCAGGCCCCAGGTCGACAGCAGCGGCTGCAGTTGCGCCGGGTCGCTCTCGTGGGTCCACCCCACCACCAGGACCGGGGCCCCCTCGGCCAGCGCCCCCACCGCCCGCAGGCGTGCCACCTCCTGGGCCAGCCCGACCGGGTCCGGCGGGCCGGTCGCGCCCCGCAGGTCGAGGACGGCGGCGTCGAGGCCGCCGTCCTGCAGGGCGTGCAGGGTCTCCTCCGGCAACGGGCCGGCCACCGGCGCCCACAGCAGGCTGCGGCCGCCGCGCCCGGCCACCAGCACGCAGTCGGCGCCCGGCGCCAGTGTCGGTCCGGGCAACGCCAGCAGCCGCACGCCGTGGACCTCGACGGTCTCGCCGGGTGCGAGCGGGGACGCCGCCCCCTGCCCTGCGCCGCGATACCCGTCGGGCAGCAGAGTCAGCGGTCCCCAGCTCAGCTCCGTCGGGGCGGCGCCGGCCACGACTCCGGCGCCGGGGACCACGGCGGCGCCGGCCCGGCAGGTCAGGCACCCGCACCCGGTCACCGGCCAGGGCTGGTGAGAGGTGCCGATCAGGACGGCGTCGTCCTGCGCCCATAGCTTCACGAGGCGTGAGCGTAGCCAGCGCGGCTACCGTGACCCCCATGGATGCCTGGACCTGGCAGTTCGAAGCCGCCGACGGGACGCACCTGAGTGCGCCCGACCTCCCGACCACGCCGTTCCCGAACCAGGCGGACGCCGAGAGCTGGGTGGGGGAGTACTGGCGCGATCTGCTGGCCAAGGGGGTCGAGCAGGTGAGCCTGCTGCACGACGGTGAGCTGGTGTACGGGGCGATGAGCCTGCGTCCGCCCCAGTAGCCCGGGCCGCGACCTGAGCTCGGGCCCGGCGGCGTCCGGCCCTGCTACTTGGGGCGGGTGCCCTACTTGGGGCAGGTGCCCTATTTGGGGTAGGCGCCGCGGGCCACCTGCGCCCGGGGCAGCCGCAGCCGGCGCATCTGCAGGGCCCGCATCACTGCGTAGTACCGCAGCGACCTGCCCGTGCCGGGGTAGCGCGCCTCGACGCCGCGCACCAGCTTGCGGGTCATCAGGGCGGTGTCGATCAGCGCCACGACGATGAACCCGTACAGCACCAGGGCCGAGTAGTTGCGCACGTAGCTCACCGGGACCAGCGTCACCAGCATCACGGCGAACGAGACCGGCAGGAAGTACTCGCTCAGGTTGTGACGGGCGTCGACGAAGTCGCGGGCCCAGCGGCGGTGCGGCCCCTTGTCGCGGGCCGGCAGGTGGCTCTCGTCACCGCTGAGCATCGCCGCCCGCTGCTGGGTGCGCTCGAGGTTCCAGCGCTCGCGCTCGGCGGCCTTGGCGGCTTTCTTCTCGGCCTTGGTGGCGTGGGGGCCGACGGTGGGGGTGGCCACGATCGGGTGCCGGTTGCGCTGCTCGGCCTCACGCCGCGACGGCGTCGGGCGCCCCTTGCCGGTCGAGGTCGCCCCCGACGAGCCTGACCCGGGGGAGCCCCCCTTGGCGTCGACGGAGGTGTCCGTCGCCACCCCCTTCGCGGGCTTGGTGGTGGTGATGGCGCCGACCCGGTCGCTCTTGCCTCGTCCGAACACCAGGCCAGGGTACGCCGGACGGATACCGTGACGTCATGTCATCAGAGGTCTCGACCCGTTCCTCCGTCGACGTGGCCGGGTTGGGGGTCCGCCTCGACGAGCTCGCACCGCAGCTGCGGGTCGACCTCGAGGCGCTGGCCCGCATCCCCAGCGTCTCCGCCGCCTCGTTCGACCAGACCCACGTGGCCGCGAGCGCGGCCTTCGTCGCCGACCTGCTGCGCGAGGCCGGTCTGCCCGAGGTCGAGGTGCTACGCGTCGAGGGCGGGGCTCCCGCCGTGGTCGCCCGTCGTCCCGCCCCGGCCGGGGCGCCGACCGTGCTGCTCTACGCCCATCACGACGTGCAGCCGCCCGGCCGGGCCGACGCCTGGCACAGCGAGCCGTTCGAGCCGACCGAGCGGGACGGGCGGCTCTACGGACGCGGCGTGGCCGACGACAAGGCCGGGGTGCTGGTGCACCTGGCGGCGCTGCGGGCCCTCGGCGACGACCTGGCCGTGGGGGTCACCGTCTTCGTCGAGGGGGAGGAGGAGATCGGCTCACCGACCTTCGAGGCGTTCCTGGCCGCCCACCGCGACCGGCTCGCGGCCGACGTGATCGTGGTGGCCGACTCGGGCAACTGGCGGATCGGTGAGCCCGCGCTGACGACGAGCCTGCGCGGGCTGGTGGACGGCGTCGTCGAGGTGCGCACCCTCGACCACGCGCTGCACTCCGGCATGTACGGGGGCGTGGTCCCCGACGCGACCATGGCCCTGGTCCGGCTGCTCGACACCCTCTGGGACGAGCGCGGCACGGTCGCGGTGGCCGGGCTGCACGTGGGGGAGGCCGCCGAGCTGCCGTACACCGAGGCCGAGCTGAGGGCCGACTCCGGGGTGCTGGACGGCGTCGAGCTGGTGGGTACCGGCAGCCTGCTGTCGCGGTTGTGGACCCGACCGGCGATCAGCGTCATCGGCATCGACGTGCCTGCGGTGGCGGTCGCCTCGAACACCCTGCAGCCGGTCGCGCGGGCCAAGTTCTCGCTGCGCCTGGCCCCCGGGCAGGACCCGGACGCCGCCTTCGAGGCCCTGCGCGAGCACCTGCTCGCCCACGCCCCGTTCGGGGCCCAGGTCGGTGTCGAGCTCGGCGAGACGGGCTCACCCTGGGCCGGCGACGTCGACGGCCCCGTCTACGACGTCGCCCGGTGGGCCCTCGAGCAGGCCTGGGGCACGGCGCCGGTATCGATGGGGGTCGGTGGCTCGATCCCGTTCATCGCTGCGCTGCAACGGGTCTACCCGCAGGCGGCGGTGCTGGTCACCGGGGTCGAGGACCCGGACACCCGTGCCCACGGCGCCGACGAGTCGCTGCACCTGGGCGAGTTCGCCAAGGCCTGCCTGGCCGAGACCCTGCTGCTGGCCGGCCTGGCCCCGACGGCAGGCTGAGCGCCTCGGGCGAGGCTCAGTCGCGGGGCTCGACCGTGGTCCTGGCGCTGCGCTGCAGCGGCAGGTCGGCCGGCAGCCCGGGGTCGGTGCGGGGGATCGGCTGCAGCTGGCCGCCCTGGCGCAGCAGGGCAGTGATCTCGTCGGCCTCGAGGGGACGCGACCACAGGAACCCCTGCCCCAGGTGGCAGCCGGCGTCACGCAGCAGTCGGGCCTGGTCGAGGGTCTCGATGCCCTCGGCCACGATCTGCAGGCCCTGCCCGATCCCCAGGTCGACGATGCTGCGCAGCAACGCCTGGCCGTCGGGGTCGGTGTCGTCCACGAAAGCCTTGTCGATCTTGAGGACGTTCACCGGCAGCTGCCGCAGGTAGCTGAGCGAGGAGTACCCGGTGCCGAAGTCGTCCAGGGCCAGCCGCAGGCCGGCGGTCGCCAGCTGGCGCAGCCGTCGGGTGGCGTTGTCGAGGTCGCGCACCAGGGACGACTCGGTGATCTCGAGCACAAGGGTCGTCGGGTCGATGCCGGTCATGCCGATCACGGCCAGCACGTCGGCCACCACGGTGGGCTCGGCGAGCTGGTCGGTCGAGAGGTTGACGTCCATGGTGAGCGGGTAGCTGTCGGGGTAGGCCCGCTGCCAGGTCGCGAGCTGGCGGCAGGCCTGCTCGAGCACCCAGCGCCCGATCGGGGCGATCACCCCGGTGGCCTCGGCCAGCGGCACGAAGACCGACGGCGAGACGTCACCGCGGACCGGATGCTGCCACCGGACCAGCGCCTCGAGGCCGTGCATGGTGCCGGTGGCCAGGTCGACCAACGGTTGGTAGACCACCCGCAGCTCGCCGCGGTCGACCGCCTGCACGAGGTCGGCGGACAGGTGCGTGCGCTCCCGGGTGCGGTCCTGCATGCTCGGCTCGAAGTACACCGTGTGACCCCGGCCGCGGTCCTTGGCCACGTTGAGGGCCACGTCGGCGTCGCGGATCAGCTCGATCGCCGGGATCTCGCCGGGGGCGCAGTGGGCCATGCCCACCCCGGCCCGCAGCCGCACCCGCCGTCCGTCGATGTCGACGGGTTCGGCGAGCGCCTGCTCGAGGCGCTTGGCGTACTGGTGCGGACCGGAACCCTCGCGGGTCTCGGTGATCAGGACCGCGAACTCGTCGCCGCCGAGGCGGGCCACCACGCTGCGCCGGGGCGAGCACCGGTGCAGCCGGGCGGCCACGGTGCGCAGCACCCGGTCACCGATGTCGTGGCCGAAGGTGTCGTTGATGTCCTTGAACCCGTCGAGGTTGATCACCCCCACGACCACCTGCACGCTGGTGCCGGACAGGGCCTCCTCGGTCTTCTCCAGGAACAGGGCCCGGTTGGCCAGTGAGGTCAGGTCGTCGTGGGTGGCCCGGTAGCGCAGCTCGCTGACCTTGGCGGTCAGCTGGTCGCCCGCGTAGACCACGGCCCGGCTCATCTGCCCGAACTCGTCGGAGCCCCGCAGGGCGCGGTCCTGGTGGAACGACCCGCTGGTGACGGTGCTGATCCCCTCGAGCACGCTGCGCACGTCCCGGGTGGTGGCCCGGAACAGCGACAGGAAGAGGTAGCCCACCACCACCAGGGCGAGCAGGGTCAGCGCCAGGGGGTCGCGCTGCGCCTGCCACAGCTGGTCCTGGCGTTCGGCCATGACGGCGTCCGCCGCCTCGGCGAGCACCCCGCTGAGCGCGGTGGTGCTGGCCAGGACGGCCTGGGCATCGGCGTTGGCCACCTTGGAGCCCGCGGGGCCCGAGGTGGGGGAGGCCTTCGAGCCCACCGCGACGTTCGCGCTGACGGCGCGGGTGAAGGCGGTGATCGTGTTGGTCATCGCCCACAGCGCGGGCGTCACCTGCGAGCGGGTCCTGGCGCCGTCGGCACTGCTGACGGCCGTGGTGACGTCGAGGTTCAGCTGGCGGGCGGCGGCGTCCACGGCTGCGGTGGCGGCCCGGCGGTCCGCGTCGGCGCCCGCGGAGTTGGCGGCGTCGGCCTGGACGACCTGACCGTCCGAGACGGCGCGCACCAGCTGCGGGACGTCGTCGATGAGGGCGGTGGTCAGGTAGTGGCTGCCGAGCTCGGTGTCGAGGTCGAGGTTGGAGACGTCGCCGATCCGGACCACAAGGTCCTCGATCTGCTTCATGGCCGTGGCCGCCGAGGCGGCCCGGGCCGAGTGGCTCAGGCCGGGCTCCCACAGGTCGCGCAGCCCGGGCCGGATCTGGCGCCAGACGGTGTGGACGCCGAGGTCCTCACCGACCGTGGCGTCGGCGGCGTCGACGTCGACCACCACGGTGCCGGCGGCGGGCTCGGGGGCGGTCTCCCGCAGGGCCGCGTCCCGGACCACCGCGACCTCGACCAGCAGGTGCACCAGCGGTCGGGTGAGCGTCAGGCCGGCACGCTCCTGGGAGGTGAAGCCGATCCGCAGGTTCGTCTCCCGGATCGAGGCCGTGACGTTCACCACCAGGGGCACCGCCAGCAGCACGGCCAGCAGGCCGAACTTGCCCGCGATCCCGAGTCGGCGCATCAGCCGCATGCCCGGTCGCAGGATCAGCGCCATGACGTAACTGTCGGCCCGTACGGATCGTGACTGGATCACCCACACGCGTGATGCAGCCGCCGCGCCCGGGGCCGCGCAGCCTCTCGTCCCTGCAGGATGGGCCCATGCGCGTGCTGTTCGCCCCCGACTGCTACACCGGCACCCTGACCGCCGCCGAGGCGGCCCGGGCGCTGGCGACCGGCTGGTCACGGCAGGCGGGCGACGACGTGGTCGACCTCTGCCCGCTGTCGGACGGCGGCCCCGGCTTCGTCGAGGTGCTGGCCGACGCCGCCGGACCCGGTGGACGCCGGCTGCCGGTCGCCACCACCGGGCCGCTGGGCGAGGCGGTGACGGTCGAGGTGGTGCTGATGCCCGGCGCCGACGGCGAGCCCGGCGCCGACGGCGAGCTCACCGCCTACCTCGAGACCGCCCAGGCGTGCGGGCTGCACCTCGTGCCGCTCGACCGGCGCGACCCGGCCGTCACCACCACCGCCGGCCTGGCCGCCCCGGTGCTGGCCGCCCGCGAGGCGGGCGCCGTCCGGGTGGTGCTGGGGCTGGGCGGGTCGGGGACCAACGACGGCGGCGCCGGGCTGGTGGCCGCCCTGGCGCAGGCGGCCGGCCTGGGGGAGCCCGCGACTCTGGCGCGGCTGCGCGCCGGCGGTGCGGCGCTGCTGGGGCTGTCGGCCGGGCAGCTCGACTGGCTGCCGCGGCTGCGGCAGCTGTGGGACGGCGTCCTGGTCGCCGCCAGCGACGTCGACGTGCCGCTGCTCGGGCTCTCCGGCGCCAGCGCCGGCTTCGCGGCGCAGAAGGGCGCCACCGCCGAGCAGGCCCAGCAGCTGGAGCGGTGCCTGGCGGACTGGGCCTGGGCCACGGCCACGGCCCTCGGGCTGCCGGCGACCGGCGCCGGCGGGCTGGCCGCCGTTGCGGGGGCCGGCGCCGCCGGCGGCCTCGGCTTCGCCGTCCAGCTGCTCGGTGGCCGGCGCCGGCCCGGGGCCGCCACGGTGCTGCAGGCGGTCGGCTTCGCGGCGCGGGCCGCTGCCGCCGACCTGGTGGTGACCGGGGAGGGACGGCTGGACTGGCAGTCGCTGCACGGCAAGGTCACCCATGCGGTCGCCCAGGCCGCCCTCGAGGTCGGCACGCCCGTGGTCGCGGTGCCGGGCCGGCTGATGGTCGGACGGCGCGAGCTGGCCACCGCCGGGTTCAGCGGGGTGTACCCGGTGGCGGACGACGAGGCGGGGGTGGCCGCGGCGATGGCCGACCCCGCCACCACCCTGGCCGCTCGCGCCGAGCGGGTGGCCCGCACCTGGTCGCCGTCGCGGCCGCGACAGGACACCCCGCAGCAGGTCGTGCCGGAGTGACCTGGCGGGAGTAGAACGCCCGGTCGCGGTGTTCGGCATAGGAGCCACACCCTTGACGGGCAAGGGCTGGCCTTATTCTTGGGTCAGCGATCCCGCCCACGACGACGGAGAGACCACTGATGAGCACCCAGGAAAGCATCGGCACGAGCCTTCAGGACCAGGCTGCGCCCGAGCACGGCGTCCTGCTCACCCCGGTTGCCGCCACCAAGGTCCGCAGCCTCATCGAGCTCGAGGGTCGCGACGACCTGCGCCTGCGGGTCTCCGTCCAGCCCGGCGGCTGCTCGGGCCTGATCTACCAGCTGTACTTCGACGAGCGCACCCTCGACGGTGACCTGACCCGCGACTTCGACGGTGTCGAGGTCGTCATCGACCGCATGAGCGCCCCCTACCTGGACGGCGCCAGCATCGACTTCGCCGACACCATCGAGAAGCAGGGCTTCACGATCGACAACCCCAACGCCCAGGGCAGCTGCGCCTGCGGTGACAGCTTCCACTGAGGTCGGGCCGCTCGCCTGACCTCGGCGGGGCTCGTACCTGTGCACGACGCTGACGCCCGAGGGCGCCGGACGGGGTAGCGTGCCCGGGTGCGTATCGCGGTCACCGGATCCATAGCCACGGACCATCTGATGGTCTTCGACGGGCGGTTCGCCGACAGTCTCGTCGTCGAGCAGCTCGAGCGGGTGTCGTTGTCGTTCCTCGTCGACAACCTGCAGGTACGCCGGGGCGGGGTGGCCGCCAACATCGCGTTCGGTCTGGCGATGCTCGGGCTCGACCCGTTGCTGGTGGGGGCGGTCGGTGAGGACTTCACCGACTACCGGTCGTGGCTCGAGCGGCACGGGGTGGACTGCTCCGGCGTCCTGACCTCGACGATCCGGCACACCGCCCGGTTCGTCTGCACCACCGACCGTGACCAGGCCCAGATCGCCTCGTTCTACGCCGGGGCGATGAGTGAGGCCCGCGGCATCGAGCTCGCGCCGCTGTCGGCCCGTCACCCGATCGACCTCGTGCTGGTCAGCCCCAACGACCCCGAGGCGATGGTGCGTCACACCCAGGAGTGCCGGCAGCGGGGCATCCCCTTCGCGGCCGACCCCTCGCAGCAGCTGGCCTGGTCGGACGGTCCCATGATCCGGCGGCTGGTGGACGGTGCCGCCTACCTGTTCAGCAACGACTACGAGGCGGCGCTGATCTCGCAGAAGACCGGCTGGACCGACGACGAGGTGCTCGCCCGGGTGGGCACCCGGATCACCACCCACGGCAAGGACGGCATCGTCATCACCAGCAAGGACGCCGACCCGGTCCGGGTGCCGGTGGTGGCGACCGACGCGGTCGAGGACCCGACCGGGGTGGGGGACGCGTTCCGGGCCGGCTACCTGGCCGGCACCGCCTGGGGCATGGGGCCCGAGCGTAGTGCGCAGGTGGGGGCGCTCCTGGCGACCCACGTGCTCGAGACGGTCGGCACCCAGGAGTACGAGCTGCGGCGCGCTGCGGTGCTCGAGCGGTTCGCCACGGCCTACGGCGCCGCGGCCGCCGCCGAGCTCGAACCGCACCTGTCGGGCCTGACCGACTGACCGTGCCGCTCGAGCCGCCCGCCACCGGCTGGACCTTCGACGTCCAGGCCATGCCTGCGGGTCAGGACATGGTGGCGGTGGGGGCCGACCTCGAGCCGGGAACCCTGCTCACCGCCTACCGGACGGGGCTGTTCCCGATGGGACGGCGTGGGCGGCGGGGCGGGGTCTGCTGGTGGAGCCCGGACCCGCGAGGGGTGCTGCAGCTGGACCGGCTGCGGGTCAGCAGCTCCCTACGACGGTCGATGCGCGACTTCGAGGTGCGTGTCGACACCGCCTTCGACCAGGTGCTGGCCGGGTGCGCCGACCCGAGCCGGCCGAACGGCTGGATCACCCGCGAGATCGAGGTCGCCTACCGACGGTTGCACCAGCTGGGCTGGGCGCACTCGGTGGAGTGCTGGGCCGGCGGCGAGCTGGTCGGGGGCCTGTACGGCGTGGGGGTCGGCGGCCTCTTCGCGGGGGAGTCCATGTTCCACCGGCGCCGGGACGCCTCGAAGGTGGCGCTGGTCGCCCTGGTCGAGCTGATGGCCGCCGACGGTGTGCCGGGGCGCCTGGTCGACGTCCAGTGGCAGACGCCGCATCTGGCCCGGCTGGGCGTCGAGGAGGTGCCGCGGGCGACCTACCTGCAGCTGGTGAAGCGCGTGGTCGCCGTCCCCGAACCGGCCTGGCCCGGCCCGTGAGCGCGGCCCGACGCGCCGACCCGCCGTGGCCGACCCGGCCGCCGGTGCGACGGCCCCGAGGCGGTACTGTGCAGCAGTCGTCAGTGGTGTGCCCGGTGCGAGCCGGGTCGATACCTGGGAAGGCCGCCTTGCGTTCGCTTGAATTGAGCCGCCGGTCGCGTGGTCGTCGTCGCATCGGCGCCGTGATCGCCCTTCCCGTGCTTGCGGTGCTGTCGGGGTGCACCAGCCAGACCGCCACCGGGTGGATGCCCTCGACGCACGAGACCACCAACCAGACCGACCGGATCCTCAACCTCTGGGTCGGTTCCTGGATCGCCGCCCTGCTGGTCGGGGTGCTGGTGTGGGGCCTGATGCTGTGGTGTGTCGTGGCCTACCGCCGCCGTCGTGACGACGTGGGTCTGCCCGACCAGGTGCGCTACCACGTGCCGCTCGAGATCCTCTACACGATCATCCCGCTGATCATGATCGCGGTGCTCTACGTCTTCACCTGGCGCGACGACGCCGCCATCGCCGACACCTCCGCCACGCCCGACCTGACGATCGGGGTGGTGGGCAAGCAGTGGAGCTGGGACTTCAACTACACCGACAACGACGTCTACGAGACCGGGGTGCAGGCCGAGCTGAACGGCAAGCCCGGCGTCGAGGCGACCCAGCCGACGCTGTACCTGCCGGTGAACAAGCGGGTCGAGTTCCACCTCTACTCCCGTGACGTCATCCACTCCTTCTGGATCTCGGCCTTCCTCTACAAGATGGACGTGCTGCCGGGTGTCGACAACAAGTTCCAGGTGATCCCGCAGCGCGAGGGCACCTTCCGGGGCAAGTGCGCCGAGCTGTGCGGTGAATACCACTCCGAGATGCTCTTCAACGTCAAGGTCGTCTCGCAGGCCGAGTACGACGCCCACATGGCGGCGCTCAAGACGGCGGGCAACGTGGGTCAGCTCGACACCAACCTCGGCCGGGAGAAGACCCCCAAGGGCGGCGCCGTTCCCGGGGCCACGCACTTCGTCAGCGAGAGTGGGAACAACTGATGAGCGCGATCGCACAACCCACCACACTGGGGGCGCCCGCGCGGCGCAGCAAGGGTGAGACCGTCGTCCGCTGGATGACCACGACGGACCACAAGGTGATCGGCAACCTGTACCTGGCCACCTCGATGGTCTTCTTCGCGCTCGCCGGTGTGATGGCCCTGGCCATCCGGGCCGAGCTGTTCCAGCCGGGCATGCAGGTCTTCGGCACCAAGGAGCAGTACAACCAGTTCTTCACGATGCACGGCCTGATCATGCTGCTGCTGTTCGCCACCCCGGCCTTCGCGGGCTGGGCCAACGCGATCATGCCGCTGCAGATCGGCGCCCCGGACGTCGCGTTCCCGCGCCTGAACATGTTCGCCTACTGGCTGTACCTGTTCGGCGGACTCACCGCCGCCGCCGGCTTCCTCACCCCGCAGGGGGCGGCGAGCTTCGGCTGGTTCATGTACGCCCCGTTGTCGAACGCGACCTACAGCCCCGGGGTCGGCAGCGACCTGGGCATCTTCGGTCTGGCGCTCGGTGGTTTCGGCACCATCCTCGGTGCCGTCAACTTCATCACCACGATCATCTGCATGCGGGCCCCGGGCATGACCATGTTCCGGATGCCGATCTTCACGTGGAACGTGCTGGTCACCAGCCTGCTCGTGCTGATGGCGTTCCCGCCGCTGGCCGCCGCGCTGCTCGGCCTGGGGGCCGACCGCCGCTTCGGGGCGCAGATCTTCGAACCGGCCAACGGTGGCGCCATGCTCTGGCAGCACCTGTTCTGGTTCTTCGGTCACCCCGAGGTCTACATCCTGGCGCTGCCGTTCTTCGGCATCGTCACCGAGATCCTGCCGATCTTCAGCCGCAAGCCGATCTTCGGCTACAAGGGCCTGGTGTTCGCGACCATCTCGATCGGCGCCCTGTCGGTGGCGGTCTGGGCCCACCACATGTACGTCACCGGTCAGGTGTCGCTGCCGTTCTTCGCGTTCATGACCATGTTGATCGCGGTACCGACCGGGGTGAAGTTCTTCAACTGGATCGGCACCATGTGGCGGGGGTCGCTCACCTTCGAGACTCCCATGCTGTGGTCGATCGGCTTCCTGGTGACGTTCCTCTTCGGCGGCCTGACCGGCATCATCCTGTCGACGCCGGCGCTGGACTTCCAGATGTCCGACAGCTACTTCGTCGTGGCCCACTTCCACTACGTCATCTTCGGCACCGTGGTGTTCGCCATGTACGCGGGCTTCTACCTGTGGTGGCCCAAGCTGACCGGCAAGATGCTCAACGAGCGGCTGGGCAAGATCCATTTCTGGTTGACGTTCGTGGGGTTCCACACCACCTTCCTGATCCAGCACTGGCTGGGGGTCGAGGGCATGGCCCGCCGGTACGCGGACTACCTGCCCGAGGACGGGTTCACCCTGTACAACCAGATCTCGACGGTCGGGGCGGCGATCCTGGCGATCAGCTTCCTGCCCTTCCTGTGGAACATCTACGTCACCACGACTCGCGCACCCAAGGTGACCGTCGACGACCCGTGGGGCTACGGCGGCTCGCTCGAGTGGGCCACGTCGTGCCCGCCGCCGCGTCACAACTTCGACTCCCTGCCGCGGATCCGCAGCGAGCGCCCCGCGTTCGACCTGCACCACCCCGAGGCGGCTGCCGTCGAGGCCACCGAAGCCGACGAAGCCATGCTGGTTCGTCTCGGCACCGACCACGCGTAACGGAAGGGCTCAGCTCAGATGAAGGTCGAGACCCGGATCTTCGGGTGGGGTGGCGCGTTCTTCGCCATCGTCGCCGGTGCGTACGGCGTGATAACGAGATGGCACGAACCGGTGGGGGCGGCAGCCCTGTTCCTCACCGCCGGCCTGTCCGCGCTGATCGGGGCCTACCTCGGCTACCTGGGGCGCCACATCGACCCCCGCCCGGAGGACGACCTCAACGGCGTCATCGCCCAGGGCGCGGGCCCGCTCGGCAGCTTCGCCCCGTACTCGTGGTGGCCGATGCCGTTGGCCCTGGGGGCGGCGATCATCTTCGCCGGACTGGCCGCCGGGTTCTGGCTCTGCTTCGTGGGGGCCGCTCTCGGTGCCGTCGCCCTCGTCGGCTGGGTGTTCGAGTTCTACCGCGGCGAGCACGCGCACTGAGCCTCGTGGATCTCGGGGTCGGCCCTCTCCAGGGAAGGTAAACTCCGGGCTGGTCATTCCTCTGGGTCGCCAGGAGCCGACGTGACGTTGTCCCGCAAGGTACGTGCCGCTGTTGTCGTCGCCGCACTCCTTGCGGTGGGCGCCTGTTCAGGGACCTCCGGGCCTGGGGGTTCCGGCAGCGGGACCGGGTCGTCCTCAGGCGGGTCCGGCGCGACCGCCACCTCGTCGACGTCCGGCACCGAGAGCTCGGCCCCTGCCAGTACCGTTGCGGCGCAGCCGGCGGCACTCACGCTCTCGCCGTCCGACGAGGCGACCTCGGTGCGGGCCGACTCCCCGGTGACGGTGGCGGTGGCCCACGGGACGCTGCGTTCGGTGACCTTGAGCGGCAACGGGAGCGGCAACGGCAGCGGCTCGTCGTCGACCGTGACCGGTGAGCTCGACCCGGCAGGCACCTCGTGGCACAACACCGACCCGTTGGCACCCGGCCGGTCCTACACCCTCACGGTCAAGGCGGCCGGCGAGGACGGCGTCGACGTCGACCAGGTGCGCAAATTCACCACCAAGAGCGCGGCGTCCCTCGTGTCCTCGACGCTGATCCCCGGCGACGATTGGGTCGTCGGGGTCGGTATGCCGGTGATCGTGACCTTCACGCAGTCGGTGAAGAACCGGGCCGCGGCCGAGGCCGCGTTGACGGTCACCTCCACCCCGCAGGTGGCGGGGTCGTGGCGGTGGATGACCTCGCGGGAGGTGCACTGGCGCCCTCAGCAGTACTGGCCGGCCGGTACGAAGGTCGTGGTCAAGGCGGCCACCTCCGGGGTCGAGCTGGCACCCGGTGCGTGGGGGCGGCGCACGGTGACCTCGACGTTCACGGTGGGCAAGAGCCAGATCAGTACCGTCGACGTCGCCGCCCACACACTGACCGTGACCCAGGACGGCGCCACGGTGCGGTCGATCCCGGTGACGACGGGCATGGCCGGCTTCCGTACCCGGGCCGGCACCAAGGTGGTCATGGAGAAGCTGTCCCAGGTGCGGATGGACGCCGCCACGACGGGCACCGACCCCAAGGACCCCAACTACTACAACATCCTGGTCAACTGGGCGCTGCGACTGACGTACAGCGGTGAGTTCCTGCATGCGGCGCCGTGGTCGGTGGGATCGCAGGGCCGGGCCAACGTGAGCCACGGGTGCACCGGGATGAGCACGAGCAACGCCAAGTGGCTCTACGACTTCTCGCAGGTGGGCGACGTGGTCGTCTACAAGAACAGCAGCCGGCCCCTGGAGTGGGGCAACGGCTACACCGAGTGGAACAAGTCGGTCGAGGAGTGGGACGACACCACGGACTGAGGCCCTTCCGCGCAGGTTCTACCGGCGCAGTTGTCTGGGCAGTGAGGAGACCATGTCGAGATCCCCGGCGAACTCCATCGCCGCCCGAGGGCCCCACTCCAGCAGAGTGGGGCCCTCTTCACAGGGTGCGACCAAGGGCCGCGCCTTCAGTGCTGGGTGGTCTCGGCGCCGGACTCGAGGGCGTCGTGGCTGCCGTCGTCGTCGCTGTGGTCTGCGTGGTCGTGGTGAGCCGCCGCCAGCTCGTTCGGAGTCACCGGTGCGATCCGGTCCTCGAAGTAGAACGAGCTGAGCCTGCGCTTGGCGTTCTGCCAGGCGGCACCGGGACGACGGACCCCGTTGGCGTCGGCCGCCTCGATCGGAGCCATCACCCGGTGACTGTCGTGCTGCACCAGGTTCCACCGGGCGTAGGCGTCCAGCGGGGCGTGGACCTCGTAGAACTCACCGGTTGCGGTGCGGACCAGGGTGCCGGTCTCGCGGCCGTGCAGCACCTTCTCGCGGTCCTTGCGCTGCAGACCGAGGCAGATGCTCTTGGTGACGAAGAACATCGCAGGCGGGACGACGAAGATGAGCAGCCGCAACGCGTTCGTGATGTCGTTGATGGACAGTCGGAACGCCGAGGCGATGATGTCGTTGCCGCCGCTGATCCACAGCAACGTGTAGAACGTGATCGCCATGACGCCCAGCGCGGTGCGGGTGGGTACGTTGCGGGGCCGGTCGAGCAGGTGGTGCTCGCCCTTGTCGCCTGTCGCCCACTGCTCGATCCAGGGGTACAGCAGCATCGAGGTGGTCAGCGCCCCCGGAATGAGCACGGCCGGGATCAGGATGTTGAACGAGTAGGTGTGTCCACCCAGCACGAACTCGGTGAAGCCCGGGGTCAGCCGGACCGCGCCGTCCAGCCACCCCATGTACCAGTCGGGCTGGGAGCCCGCGCTGACGGGGGAGGGGTCGTAGGTGCCGAACGCCCACACCGGGTTGATGGTGAAGAGGGCACCCAGCAGGGCGGTCACGCCGAAGACGATGAAGAAGAAGCCGCCGGCCTTGGCCACGTAGATCGGGAAGAGCGGGTAGCCGACCACGTTGTTGTTGCTGCGACCCGGGCCGGGGAACTGGGTGTGCTTCTGGATCACCAGCATCACCAGGTGGGCCCCGATGAGGGCCAGGAAGATGGCCGGCAGCAGCAGCACATGGATCGTGTAGAAGCGGGGGATGATCGCCTCGCCGGGGAACTCGCCGCCGAAGAGGAAGAAGCTGATGTACGAGCCGACCACCGGGATCGCCAGGATGATGCTCGAGGTGATCCGCAGGCCGGTGCCCGAGAGCAGGTCGTCCGGCAGCGAGTAGCCGGCCAGGCCCTCGATCAGGGCGAGCAGGGCGAGGATGCTGCCGATCACCCAGTTGAGCTCACGTGGCTTGCGGAACGCGCCGGTGAAGAACACCCGGAACATGTGAGCGATCATGCCGGTCACGAACAGCAGGGCCGCCCAGTGGTGGATCTGCCGCATCAGCAGCCCGCCGCGGATGTCGAAGGACAGCCGCACCGTGGAGTCGTAGGCCTCCGATACGACCTGTCCCTTCAGGGGCAGGTACGAGCCGTTGTAGACCGTCTCGGCAGCGCTCGGCACGAAGAAGAACGTGAGGAACGTGCCCGTGAGCAGCAGGATGATGAAGCTGTAGAGGGTGACCTCGCCGAGCATGAACGACCAGTGGTCCGGGAAGATCTTGCGGGCCAGGAACTTGACGCCCTTGCTGGCGCCCACCCGCTCGTCGGCCCAGTTGCCCAGACCCGCGGCAGCCTTCGCGGTTGTCGTCGTGGTCATGAGCGCTCCCAGAAACTCGGGCCGACGGGCTCTTTGAACCCACTCTTGGCGACCAGGTACCCCTCAGCATCGACCTCGATGTCGAGCTGGGGCAAGGCCCGCTTGGCCGGGCCGAAGATGACCTCGCAGTTCTTGGTGAGGTCGAAGGTGGACTGGTGGCACGGGCAGAGCAGGTGGTGGGTCTGCTGTTCGTACAGCGCGACCGGGCAGCCCATGTGGGTGCAGATCTTGGAGTAGGCGACGATGCCGTTGTAGGAGCCGGCCTTGGACTCCTCGCTGAGCAACGCGGGGTCCAGACGCATCAGCAGCACCGGAGCCTTGGCCTTCTCGTCCAGCAGATGCTCGGCCTTCTCGAGGCCCTCGGGCAGCACATGGACGACGGAGCCGAACTCGAGGTCGGAGGCCTTGATCCTGCGGGCGTCAGGCCCGTCGATCACCAAGGCGGTGCCCTTCTCCCAGAGCGTCTGGCTGAGCTTGTCGCCCGGGGTCGGCCCCAGGTCGCGGAACAGCACCAGCCCGGGGAGCGGGAACAGGGCCATGGCGCCGAGGAGGGCGTTGCGGATCAGCGGCCGCCGTCCGACGCCGGACTCGGCCGAACCCTCCTTGAGGATGGCGACCGCAGCCGCACGGTCGGCCTCGCTGCCCCGCTGCACATGGCGCAGCTCGGTGCGTTCGGTGTCGGGCATCAGCGTCTTGGCCCAGTGCACGGCGCCGAGCCCGATCCCCATCAGGGCCAGGAACATGCCCACGCCCAACCAGAGCGTGGACGCCTTCACATTGGCCTGGAAGTCGTTGAGGGTGGCGCCGTCCAGCTGGAACCTGAAGTAGGCCCACAGGGTGACCACGGTTCCGACCACCGACACCACGAACAGTGCGACGACCTGCAGCTCGGCCCGGCGGGCCGCCTGCGGGTCGACGTCCGTCATGCGAGGGCGGTGCGGTGGCAGTCCCGGGTTCGGGAACCGCTCCGGCAACGCCTCGCCGTGCGGGGCGACGGCTGATCCGTGCGATTCGCCGTGGGTGGGGTCGAGTTCGCTCATGCCCTGCGATCCGTCCTGGTGGGTGCGGCTTGGTCGATACCGAGTACGAGATGGCAGCTCATGAGGACTTGGCGCCCAGCCAGACCGCGCAGCCGACGAGCAGACCGAGGCCGACCAGCCAGCTGATCAGACCCTCGCTCACCGGTCCCAGCGACCCGAGGTCCCAGCCGCCGGGGGTGGGCGTCTGGCGGATCGTGGTCAGGTAGGCGATGATGTCGCGCTTCTCGTCGGGCTTGACGGTCGAGTCGTTGAAGACCGGCATCGACTGGGGGCCGCTGACCATGGCCTCCCAGATCACGCGCGGGGAGGAGTCGTCCAGCGACGGGGCGTACTTGCCCCGGGTGAGGGCGCCTCCCTTGCCGGCGAAGTTGTGGCACATGGCGCAGTTGGTGAGGAAGAGCTTGGCGCCCTTGGCCGGGTCGGCCTTCGACGTGTCGGTGTCGGCGTCCGTCGGGACGGCCGGGCCGGGAGCCAACGAGGCGACGTAGGCCGCCAGCTGGCGGGTCTCGTCCTCGCTGAACATGTTCTTGGTGCGGGGCGCCTGCGGACCGGTCGCGGCCAACGGCATGCGCCCGGTGCTCACCTGGAAGTCGACGGCGGCCGCGCCGACCCCGATCAGCGACGGCGCGTTGGCGCGACCCTCGGCGTTGGTGCCGTGGCAGGTGGAGCAGTTGGCCAGGAACAGGGCCTTGCCTGCGGCGACGTCGTCCGTGCCGGTGGCGGCACCCGCGGACGACGGGACGAAGGCGGCGTACAGCAGCCCGGTGACGATCAGTCCGAGCAGGACGACGACGCCGCCGGCGAGGGGGTGCCGTCGCTTGGCTGCCAGTGCGGTCACGGTCGCTCTCCAGGTCGGACGGCGGTGTCGATGGCTCGACGACCGGTGGGTGGGGTCAGGGCTGATGCGGATCCCCGGGCGGCGGTCATCGCGAACTACTTGAGGACGTAGATGACGAGGAACAGGCCGATCCAGACCACGTCGACGAAGTGCCAGTAGTACGACGTGACAATGGCACTCGTGGCCTCGGCATGACCGAAGCGGCGAGCCGCGAAGCTGCGCCCGATCACCAGCAGGAACGCGATGAGGCCGCCGGTCACGTGCATCCCGTGGAACCCGGTGGTCATGTAGAAGACCGATCCGTACCCGGACGACGACAGTGTCAGACCCTCGCTGACCAGGTTGGCGTACTCGTACACCTGGCCCGCGATGAACAGCGAGCCGGCGGCGTACGTGAGCACGTACCACTCCCGCATCCCCCAGGTGGTCAGGATGCTGCGGAAGCCCTCCTCGCGGATCCACAGCTTCCACCACCGGTCGGCGCGGGTGCGGGACTGGAACCGCTCGGCGGCGAACACGCCCATCTGGCACCACACCGAGCTGAGCACCAGGTTGATGGTGTTCGCCAGCGAGAAGGGGATGTTCAGCTGGTTGGGGCCGATGGCCCACTCGTCGGCGCGGACCGCTCGCAACGTGAAGTACATCGCGAACAGACCGGCGAAGAACATGAGCTCGCTCGCCAGCCACACGATCGTCCCGACCTGGACCATGTCCGGTCGGTTGACGCTCAGGTGCGACGAGGGGCTTTCGACAACGGATGCAGACGCCACGTGGGTCATTATTGCCACATGCCCGACCGAGTGTGCGGCCGGGTGACCGCACGGCGCGCCGGGGTCGCGTCGCAGGCACCGATAGCATGCAGCTCGCGCCGTGAAGGCAGCCATGGGCGCCCCGCCTCGATCCCAGCAGGAGTGCAGTCATGACGACCAGTCCCGACCCGGTCGAGGCGACGGCCGAGCACCACCCGGACGCGTCCGGCTCCGCCGTGTCGGTGGCCGCGCACCCCGCCGACGACGGTCACGGTCACCCCGACGACGCTGCGGAGCCGACGATGTCGGTGCTGCTCTACAGCGACGACGCCGAGGTCCGGGAGTCGGTCCGGCTGGCAGTGGGGCGGCGGGCAGCAGCCGACCTGCCGCTCATCCGCTGGACCGAGGTCGCCACCCCGAAGGCCGCGATCGATGCCGTCGACGGCGGTGGACTCGACGTCCTGGTGCTGGACGGCGAGGCCGTCCCGGCCGGTGGCATGGGGTTGTGCAAGCAGCTGAAGGACGAGATCTTCCAGTGCCCCCCGGTGCTGGTGCTGACCGGTCGCCCGCAGGACGCTTGGCTGGCCACCTGGTCGCGCGCCGACCTCGCCGTCCCGCACCCGCTCGACCCGATCGCGGTCGCCCAGGCGGTCGCCGACCTCGCCCGCCAGCGGCTCGGCTGAGCCGTGCTCGCCGCCGGGGACCACGTCGACGCGCCGACCTGGGCGCAGCTGCTGACGGCGCTGGTCGAACGCCGTGACCTGACCGCGGCCCAGGCCGAGTGGGCGATGGACTCGGTGATGACCGGCGAGGCCATCCCGAGCCAGCTGGGCGGCTTCCTGGTCGGGTTGCGCAGCAAGGGCGAGACGGTCGAGGAGCTGACCGGTCTGGTCACCTCGATGCTGCGGCACGCGGTCCGGATCGAGGTGCCCGGGCCGGCCGTCGACGTCGTGGGTACCGGGGGCGACCGTCACCGCACCGTCAACATCTCGACCATGGCCGCCCTGGTGGTGGCCGGCGCCGGCCGCAGGGTCGTCAAGCACGGCAACCGGGCGGCGTCGTCGGCCTCCGGCTCGGCCGACGTCCTCGAGGCGCTGGGGGTGCGGCTCGACCTGACCCCGCAGCGGGTCGCCGAGCTGGCGACCGAGGTGGGCATCACCTTCTGCTTCGCGCAACGGTTCCACCCGGCGTTCCGCCACGCCGGGCCCACCCGCAGCGAGCTGGGGATCGCGACCGCGTTCAACTTCCTGGGGCCGTTGACCAACCCGGCGCAGCCGAAGGCCGGTGCGATCGGGGTGGCCGACGCGCGGATGGCGGCGATCATGGCTGGGGTACTGGCGGCGCGCGGGGCATCGGCCCTCGTCTTCCGCGGCACCGAGGGCCTGGACGAGCTGTCGACGACGGCCCCCACCCAGGTGTGGGTGGTGGCCGACGGCACCGTCGACCCGACCACGGTCGACGCTCTCGACCTGGGCCTGCCCCGGGTCGAGCTGGCCGACCTGCGTGGCGGCGACGCCACCGTGAACGCCGCAGTGGTGCGGTCGGTGCTGGCCGGCGACAAGGGCCCGGTGCGGGACGCGGTGCTGCTCAACGCCGCCGCGGGACTGGTGGCTGTCGACGGTGCCGGGCGCGGCCCGCTGCCGCAGCTGCTGTTCGCGGCGCTGGTCGAGGCGGCCGAGGCCGTCGACAGCGGGGCCGCCGCCGGGGTGCTCGAGCGCTGGGCCGCGGCCAGCAGCTCGTAACCCTCAGGCCTCTTCGAAGCCGAGCGAGAACGCCGCCTCGAGGTCGTGGCGGGAGTACGCGCGGAACGCCAGGTAGGTCGTGGTCTCGCGGACCCCGGGCACCTTGCTGAGCTGGTCGGCGACGACGTCGGCCAGCTCGTCGTGCTCGCGCACCCGCACGATCGCCACCAGGTCGACGTCGCCGGTGACGGAGTAGACCTCACTGACCCCGTCGAGGGCCGCGATGGCTGCCGCCGCCTCGGGAATCGCCTGCACATCGGTCTTGACGAGGACGATCGCGGTGATCACGCCGGCTCCTTCGCGTCGTGGCGGCCGAGGGAGATGTTCACCCGGCTCGCACCGAGACTAGGGCTCAACCGGTCGTCCACGGTGCCCGGCGTCGCGAGATCGACCCCCTCGGCGCCGTGCACCGGGCAGGACCATTCGCCGTCCAGCTCGACCAGCCGCACCCCCGGCTGCTCGAGCCAGGCCAGCACCTGCTCGCACTCCTCGCCCGAACCGGCCGGGTGCGGCGCCACCGCCGCCGTCACCTGCTCGCCGCTCGCCTTCAGTGCGGCGACGTAGGGCATCGGGTCGGCGCCCCGAGGGGATCGGGTGCTGCCCGCCAGGCGGCCGTACCGCACCAGGACCAGCTCCCAGCCGCCGTCGGGCAGTCGGCGGGCGGCCACGAGCTCGGCGGACGACGCCAGGGGAGCGGCGCGCTGGGTGCGCCGGCACCCGGTCAGGTAGGCCTGCAGCCGGTCGCGGTGGACGACGGCCTCCTCGAACCGTTGCTGCTGCACCAGCCGCTGCACCCGGGCCTGCACGGCGGCCGTCACCGGTCGGGCGTCGCCGACCATCGCCCCGGCGGCGGCCGAGACCACCTGCCGGTAGCCACTCTCGTCGATGCCTCCCACGCAGGGGGCGTCGCAGCGACGCAGCTCGGCCAGCAGGCAGGCGGTGGCACCCGGCGCCGGGTGCCGGGGCAGACGCCCCCCGCACTGGCGCAGTCGGAAGGCCTCGTGCAGGGCGGCGATCGCCAGCTCGGCCTGCTGCTTCGACCCGAACGGCCCGAGATGGACGCCGTCGTGCTGCGGGGGCCGCCGCACCACCGACAACCGCGGGAAGGGCTCGTCGGTGAGCGTCACCCAGGGACGTCGCTCGGGGTGACGGGAGCGGCGGTTGTAGCGCGGTGCGTGCTCGGCGATCAGGCGCAGCTCGCGGACCCTGGCCTCGAGGGTCGTCTCGCAGACCACGGCGCTGACCCGGTGGGCCAGCGTCAGCATCTCGGTCATGCGGGTTCGCTTCTCGGCCCGGGTGAAGTAGCTGAGCACCCGCGTGCGCAGGTCGACCGAGGTGCCGACGTAGAGCACCCGGTCCTGGTCGTCGCGGAACAGGTAGACGCCGGGGGAGTGCGGCAGCCCGTCGGCGAGCCGTCGTTTGCGACGCCGTGCGGCCGGCACCTGGCCGCTGTAGGCCGCCAGCTCCTCGACCGTCACGACCCCCAGGTTGCCCAGCCGCCCGATCAGCGCGTGCAGCACGTGCACCGTCGCCCGGGCGTCGTGCAGGGCCCGGTGGTCCGGGGTCACGGGGGACCCGAACCGGGTGGCCAGGGTCGAGAGCTTGCAGTTGCGCACCTCGTCGTCGGCCAGCACCCCTCGGGCGAGATGCACGGTGTCGACCACGGTGGGGTGCGGCCAGGGGTGCCCGGTGGCCGCGCAGGCGGCCTTCAGGAACGAGATGTCGAACCCGGCGTTGTGGGCCACCACGACGCTGCCGCGCAGGAACTCGAGGAAGGGCGGCAGCGCGGCGCCCAGGCGTGGCGCCGTGGCGACCATGGAGTTGGTGATGCCGGTCAGGACGGCGACGAACGCGGGGATGGGCTCCCCGGGGTTCACCAGGGTCTGGAACTCGCCGAGGACCTCACCGCCGCGCACCTTGACGGCGCCGATCTCGGTGATGGCGTGCTCGGCCGCCGAGCCGCCGGTGGTCTCGAGGTCGAGCACGACGAAGGTGGCCTCCGCCAACGGCGTGCCGAGGTCGTCGAACGAGGTCTGGACACCGGCGAGCGCGGTCTGACGGCCTGCGGGATGGGTCGGTGTGCGGTCGGCCACGGTCCGGACCCTAGGGCCGGGGTCCGACAACCTAGGCTTGCGCAATGGGTGAGTCGCAGGTCGTGCTGCCGGCGCCGGTGCGACGCCGGCTCGCGGTGCTGGCCGCCCAGGTCGTCGGCGAGATCCCGCCGGCCACCTGCCCGGCTCCGCTCCGTAGGGTGCGGGAGTTCTCCCCCAGCGGCGCGCCGTCAGCGGTGCCGGCCCGTTGCTCGCCGTCCTGGCCTCGGACGCCGGGTTCCGCGCCCAGGTGGCCCTGGCCTGGCGGCCCCTGGGCGACGAACCCGGTGCCGGGTCCCCCGAGGGCCCGCAGGCGGGCGCGCTCACCGGCGCGGCCACCGAGCCGGACGCCGTCACCGATCCCGACGCCGTCGCCGAGCTGATGTGCGAGGTCTACCTGAGGCGACCCGAGGGCTGGCAGCAGCTGATCGGCCGGCTGCGCACCCGGCTCGAGGAGCTCGAGCGTGAGCTGGTCGCCACCGGTGCGGTGCACTGGGCGGCCGAGGACGAGGCCAAGGTGCGGGCCGAGGTCGGCCGGCTCACCACCGACCTGGCGCAGCAGCAGCAGGCGGTGCACCAGCTGACCGAACAGGTGGACCAGCTGCGGCGCGAGCTGCGTCGTCACCGCGCCGACGCCGACCGGGCGCGGGCGCAGGCGCGCACGACCCAGCAGGAGGCCGAGCTCGCCGTGGCCGCCGCGCGGGGGAAGCAGGCGGCCGCCGAGCAGCGGGCCGCCGTGGCCGCGGCGTCGTCCGAGCACGCCGCGGCGCAGCTCGACCAGCTGCGTCGGGCCACCCGGCAGTCGCGTTCGCTCGAGGACGTGCGGGTGCGGCTGCTGCTCGACACCGTGGTGGGCGCGGCGGACGGGCTGCGGCGGGAGCTGGCCCTGCCGCCCCTGGAGCAGCACGGGCTGAGGCCCGCCGACACGGTGGTGCCGCCGGCCGCGGCGGCGGCCCCTGCCGGTGCGGTGACGCCCGACCAGGGGCGGCTGCTGCTCGAGCTGCTGGGCCTGGCGCGGGTGCATCTGGTGGTCGACGGCTACAACGTGACCAAGACGGGGTACCCGACCCTGGTCCTGGTCGAGCAGCGGCGCCGGCTGGTCGAGTCCCTGGCGGCGCTGGCCGCCCGGACCGGCGCGGAGGTCACCTGCTGCTTCGACGGCGCCCAGGTGGCGGGCACCGGACCGGGTGCCAGCCTGGTGAAGGGGGTACGAGTGGTCTTCTCGTCACCCGGCAGCAGCGCCGACGACCTGGTTCGCGAGATCGTGCGCGCCGAGCCGGCCGGCCGGCCGGTGGTGGTGGTGAGCACGGACGGCGAGGTCGCCGCCGGGGTGAGCGCCGCGGGGGCGCGGGCGGTGGGTTCGGCGGCGCTGTTGGCGGTGCTCGCCCGAGGCTGAGACCGGCCCGGCTGCAGGGCACCGCGCCGGCAGCGAGGGGTTCTGTCGGTGGGCGCGGTTACCGTTCGTGCTGCTCGCCCCCGACCAGCCGAGGAGCACCCAGATGATCATTGATTGCGACGCCTGCGCGGTACGTGGCCCTGCCTGCGGCGACTGCGTGGTCAGCGTGCTGCTGGGGACGCCGTCGACGACGAAGGGGGTCGAGCTGGACGGCGCCGAGCAGGCGGCGATCGCCGTCCTCGCCGGATCCGGCCTGGTTCCGCCGTTGCGGCTGCTGCCCCTGGCTGCCGACCAGGCAGTCGGTCGGACGGTCGACCCGCCGGTCGACCCGACGGTCCACCGGCGGCATAGGGCGACCGGCTGAGTCGCGTGAGCCACGTCACTGCGGGTGTGGTCGATACCCTGACAACAAGGGACCTTTGCCTGGTCTTATCATTTCCTTACTCGCGAGACGGGCATGGTGACTTGGGCAACCTCCACCGAACGGGCTAGGGTTCCACCCGTCGGGCGTCACGATCAGGTCACGAGAACCTGAACACGGCGTTAGGTCCGGGGGTTGCGTCAGGAATGGAGCATCGACGCCTTGTCCTCGAGCGAAACGCGGACCAGTGACGGCATCTCCGAATCGGCCTTCCCCACCGTCCGCCTGATGACGGCTCGGCGGGTCCGGCGGGCGGCTTTCGCCACTGCCGCCGTCCTGGTCCTTGCAGGACTGGCAGGCTCCCTCGGCCCGGCTGCGGCCGCGCCCAAGCCGACCGTCGCCCAGGTGCAGGCCCAGCTGACTGCCATGCGGCAGGAGGCCGAGGCGACGACCGAGAAGTACAACGGCACCCGCGACAAGCTGGCCGCCATCCAGGTGCAGTCCACGGCGGCCAACACCCGGGTCGCCCAGCAGCGCAGGATCGTCGATGCGGCCATGACCAAGCTGGCCCGGCTGGCAGCCGAGGCCTACAAGAGCGGTGACCTGCAGGCGCTGTCGTTGCTGCTCGACGACGACCCCCAGGCGCGTCTCGCGGCCGGCGGTCTGATGGCCAGCGTGAGCGACCGGGAGGCCCGGGCAGTGGCCCGGGTCGTGGCCGAGAAGAAGATCCTCGAGGCCGACCAGGCCGACCTGGCTGCCCAGAAGAAGTCGCTGACCGATGCGACGAACCAGCTGGCCACCCTCAAGACCCAGATCACGGCGAAGATCGCGGCCACGAACGCGCTGCTGGCACGCATGACCGGGGCCGAGCGGGACGCCCTGGCCAGGGCCAGTCGCAGCCTCGACCGACAGGCCCTCACCACGCTCGGTGTGACTGTTCCCACCAGCGGCATGATGAAGTGCAGCGACGTCGCGATCGAGAGCCCGAGCGCCCGGGTGTCCGCCGTGATCGCCTTCGCCTGTGCCCAGCTCGGCAAGCCCTACGGCTGGGGTGACACGGGGCCCGGCTCCTACGACTGCAGCGGCCTGACGTTGAAGGCCTGGGCACGGGGCGGGGTCAGCCTTCCTCGTGTGGCGGCCGACCAGGCCAACGCCGGCAGGCGGGTGTCCGTCTCGTCCCTGCAGCCCGGTGACCTGATCTTCTTCCACGGTTTCGGGCACGAGGGCCTCTACATCGGCAAGGGGCTGATGATCCACGCGCCGCACACCGGTGACGTGGTCCGGATCGCGCCGGCTCGGATGGACCAGATCATCGCGGCGACGCGCGTCTGACAGCCCGTCACTGTGCCCCGCCCGGCCCCGTGCGGCGACTGACCGCCGGGTGCCTGGCGGCGGTCATGGCCCTGGTGACGATGTCGCTCGCCTCCTGCGCCTCGGTCCGCAGTGCGTCCGGCCGGACGACGTCGGACCACCCGTCGGACCATCTGTCGGACCATCTGTCGGACCATCTGTCGGACCATCTGTCGGACGAGCGGCCCCGGCAGTTCTCGGCCCTGCTGGCCGCCCGCGCCACGGCGCTGCTCACGCACGATCGCCCTGCCTGGACGGCGACAGCGGTCCCGGCCGCACGACCGGCCCAGGGACGGCGGTACGACCAGCTGTCCGCCCTGTCCGTCGTCTCCTGGCGCTACCGGCCCGTCGCCGACCCACGGCCGGCTGCCGTCGGGACCGCTGACGTGATGCTGCCCGTCGAGCTGCGGTACCGGCTGGCGGGCGACACGCGGGACGTCGTCCGGCAGCGTCTGATGCAGCTGCGCCCTGCCTCCGACGGTGCCGCACCGAGCTGGCTGGTGGTCGCTGACGAGCCGCTGCCGCAGGACCCCTCCGGTGTCGACCTCTGGGACCTGGGTGACGTCACGGTGACCACGTCGGGGCGGGTGGCCGTCGTGTCGTCGGGTGGGGCCGACGCCACCACCGCCGCCGCGGCGCTGGCAGCCCTGGCCGACCGGTCGGCCGCCGCCGTCGACGCCCTCTGGGGGTCCGGCTGGCGACGGCACCTGGTGCTGCTGGCACCGGCGGACCGAGGTGAGGAGGTCCGGCTGCTCGGGGGCGACCCCCACGACCCGGCCCGGCTGGCCGCCGTCGGCCGTTGGGCGGCGGTGACCACCGGGCAGTGGCCCACGGCGCCGTCGTCCGGCGACGTCGGTGCCGCCGACCGGGTCGTGGTCGACCTGGCCCAGCTCGCCCGGCTCACCCCGACCGGACGGTCGGTGGTGCTGACCCATGAGCTGACCCACGTCGCGGTCCGGGGGGCCACCCGCCGCCCGGTGCCGCTTTGGCTGCAGGAGGGAGTCGCGCAGTTCCTGGCCTACCAGGGCGCAGGGGTGGGCGACGCCGAGATCGCGGGGGCCGCGGTCGCTGCCCGGCGTTCGGGCCGGCTGCCGCGCCACCTGCCCGCCGATGCCACGTTCGCCTCGGGCGACACTGCACCCGAGGACCTGGACGCCGCCTATGCGGCGGCCTGGGTGGCTGCCGCCGTGCTGGCCGAGGGGCGCGGTCCGGCCGGCCTGGTCGCCGACTATCGTTGCGTGGCAGGGATTTCCGACAGTGCCAGCAAGGCCGGCGGTGCCGGCGGTGCCGGCGATGCCAGCAAGGCCGGCGGTGCCGGCGGTGCGGCGGCGGGGGTGACCGGTGCGGGTCCGGCGACCGGTGCGAGCTCGGCCGATCGGTCGGGGACGTGTTCGGCCGTGGCCGCCGGGGTCGTCGCGGGGACGGTGCCGTCGTCCTTCGTCTCGGCCTGGTGGGCCCGGCTGTCGTCGTTGTCGGGCACCGCCCACGAGGCCACCACCAGCGCGGCGACCAGCCAGAACTGATTGTAGAAGCCCTGCTTGTTCAGCAGGTTGGCCACCAGCAGCACGAAGGCCGCCCAGCGGGCCAGCTCGCCCAGGCCGACCCCGTCGCGCCGCACCCCCCGGACGGCGAGCACGAGCGCCGCCAGCAGGACCGGCCCCGTCACCGCCAGGTTCGGCGTCCACCCCAGGGTGTGCCTGGCCGCGATCACCCAGGTGTCGGCGAAGTCCATCGGTGGGTAGCGCAGCAGCACCCCGACGGTGTCGTCGACCATCGAGCGGGCGTCCACCAGCAGCCAGGGCGACACGAGGACACCCGCCAGGACGGCGACCTTGCCGGTGCGGCGCAGCCCGATCTGCGGCCAGGCGGCCAGCAACGGCAGCAGCAGCGCCACGTGCTGCTTGCTGGCCAGCGCCACCGCCAGCGCCAGGGCGGCGACCCACGGTCGTCGGGCGCGCCAGGCCACCGCCGCCGCGACCAGCAGGGCGAGCAGGGCGGGCTCGGTCCAGGCCTGCTCGATCTGGGTGGCGCTGCCCGGCAGCAGCAGCAGCAGGGCACCGGCAGCGGCGGCGCGGCGGCGCTGCTCACCGGTGCCCGCCCGCCCGAGCCCGCCGACCAGCGCGGCGCTGCCGAGGCCGAGCACGACCAGACCGACCCGGACGTCGCCGGTGAGCCAGCGGGCCGGGGCCAGCAGCACCGCCGTCCAGGGCAGGTAGGTGAAGGCCGCCATCACCCCGGGCGGGGCCAGCCAGACCTCGCGGTAGATGTCGCGGCCGCCGGCCAGGGCGTCGGCCGCGCCCTGCAGGGTGTACCAGACGTCGATGCTTGGGGCGGGGTCGCCTCGCAGCAGCAGGATCGAGGCCACGACGTGGCCGAGGCCTGCCACCAGCACGGCTGCCGGCACCGCAGGCCGGGGTCCCCGATCGCCGGCGCGCGCCAGCCGCGTGGTGACGACCTCGCCGAGCAGCAGGACGACGGCCGTGACCGTGGCGGTCGCCAACCACACCAGACGCACCGTGGTGGCCGCGTGCGGCCTCAGATACGTGAATCCGGGTACGAGGGCCACCAGCAGCCCGCAGGCCGCCACAGCGGCTGCCAGGGCCCTGCTGTCGGGTGTGGCGGCCGACGGGTCGCCGTCCGGGCTCGTGGCTCGGCCGGCAACCGGGGGGCTAGGGCGCCCTGAGCGCCGCAGGCAGGTGGCGGCGAGCAGGGCTGCCGCTGCGGTGTAGGTGGCCACGATCCAGGGCTCGTACCGCACCACGCTGACGGTGGCGGCGGTCATGGCCCCCAGGACCACCGCCGGACCCGCCATGGTGCGCACCAGCGCAGCCTAGGCGCGCCGGCCGGCGGCGCGGGTCAGCGGCGCTGGGTCGAGCGGCGCTGGGTCGAGCGGCGCTGGGTCGAGCGGCGCTGGGTCGAGCGGCGCTGGGTCGGGGGAGCGAGGTCAGCGGCGCCAGGTCAAGGGGAGCGAGGTCAGGGGGTGGCTGCGGTCTTCTCGAGCAGCACCCACTGGCCGTTGCTGTCGGTCTGGCGCCAGACGGTGTCGTGCGCCAGGTGCTGCGCCAGCGGCGAGCCACTGCTGATCACCATCGCCGTCACCTTGAGGTCGACCAGCTCCTGCTGCCAGTTGCCCCGCAGCTGCTGGATGGCGCTGATCCGGTCGACGCCGGCCTTGCCCCACATGTCGAACCGGCCGTCGACCACCAGGCGCACCTTGCCGCCGGCGAAGGCCACCAGCTGACCGGAGGCGTTGTAGTCGTTGAGCACGTTCACCGGAGTCGATCGGTGGGACAACCGCTCGCCGATCGGCCTCGCCTCCGCCAGCTTCAGGGGGTCGGTGCGACTCACCTGCCACAGCGGGACGACGATCATGGCCGTGGCGACCGCGGCGGTGGCGACGGCGAGCAGTCGGCTCTCCCGGGGGCCGCTCGCCCGGACGCTGCGATCCCAGCGGGCGCCGAAGCTGCGGTGCAGGGCTGCCACGGGCACCGGCGCCAGCAGCAGCAGCGCCAGCATGGCGTTGCGCAGCGTCGTCGCCCCGAAGACGCCCCAGGTCGCCACGTAGACCAGCTCGGCCAGGCAGGGGCGGGGGCCGATCACCCATCCGGCGACGGCCAGCACGATCACCGCCACCCAGGCGATGGTGTGCGGCAGGTAGAGCGTCGTCGGGTGCCACTCGCTGATCACGGCGCCGGCGTCCTTGAACCGCAGCGGCAGCAGCAACGACGACAGGCCCAGCGGGTTGACCAGCCCGGTGAGGCTGACGAGCGCGGCCGCACCGGTGCGCACGGCCAGCGCGCGGTTCTGGGGGGTCCGGTGCCACAGGGCGTCCAGGGCGAGGCCGACCGTGGTGGCCCCGAGGGCCAGCGGTGCGATCAGCCACATGCCGTGGAACTGGGCCCACACCAGGGCCCCCACGGCGACGGCGACCAGAGGGGGTGGTCGTCGGGCGTCCCAGGTGCGGACGCAGACCCATGCCAGCAGCACCAGGAAGAGCATCGACAGGGTCTGCGGCCGGTCCTCGGCCAGCG
Source organism: uncultured Actinomycetota bacterium (assembly GCA_963738495.1). GTDB lineage: Bacteria > Actinomycetota > Actinomycetes > Actinomycetales > Kineosporiaceae > CAVTWW01. The sequence continues at coordinate 189,880 of CAVTWW010000005.1, read as the reverse complement.
GGGTCACGGTCGCCGCGACGATCAGCCAGACCCCGGCCGCGATGAAGCGCTGGTGACGGTGCAGCAGCACCGCCGCCAGGGTGACCAGGACGGTCAGCACCACGAGCACCTTGGCCACCACCAGCGCCCGCCAGCCCCAGGTGTCCACCAGGGCGGCCATGCCGCGCTCGCTGAGCCACTCCGAGCTCGACCACGGCGGCGGGGGCGAGATCGCGACCCAGTCGGTGCCGTAGCCGGCCGCGCCCCGCCGGAAGACCTCGAGCCAGTCGGTCATCTCGCGGCCGATGGCGACGTGCCAGAACGAGTCGAGGTCGCTGACCGGGCGCGCGTCCAGATAGGCCAGGACGGCGCACAGCACCAGGATCGCGATCTGGACGGGGCCTGGTCGCCAGCCCTCCGGAAGGGACCGCCTGACGGCCGGTGACGCAGCAGAAGGCCGCCCGTTCCCCGCGTCGGTCACGACGCGGGGAACGGAACGGCCTTCTGCAGACGACACGGTGGTCGTGGTCGTGCGGAAGCCCCCCGGCTCCCGGTCACTCACGAATCAGCCGGGGCAGGACGCAGCCGACAGGCTGGCGCCGGCGCTCAGCGAGCTGCAGGTGTGGTTGAACGCGCCGAGCACGATCTTGCCGAGCCCGAACACGACGCCGACGATCAGCGCCGCGATGGCGGCCACCATCAGCGCGTACTCGACGGCCGTGGCACCGCGATCCTTGGTGGTGCGAGTGACCTTGCGTAGGTACTGGAACATCGGGAGCCTTCCCTTGACTGATGGGCTGAGGAGGATGTCGGCCGGGTGCTGCTACATGCTGTCATTCGCTGACTACGGTTCGACAGATAGTTGCGACGAGATCGGTAGAACAGATGAGGCTCTGCTCATCTGTCCTGCTCAGGCGCGGTGACGCCCCTACCGACGGTACGACGGTCGGCCCCTCCGCCGTCACTGTGCGTGAGGACTAGGCCGGGCCTCGCGAGCGTCGCGAAGTGCCGGTTCGTGGGGCCTGCGCCGTGGGCAGGAGGCCGCGTCAGGGCTCGCGGCCCTCGACCAGCCCGAGCCGGACGGCGGCCATCACGGCCTGGGCGCGGTTGCCGGCACCCAGCTTCTCGTAGATGTTGGCCACGTGGGTCTTGGCGGTGGACTCGCTGATGTACAGCCGGCGGGCGATCTGCGAGATCGCCAGGCCGTCCACGAGCAGCTGCAGCACTTCCTTCTCGCGCGGCGACAGCTTGGGCCCGGCGGGGGCGTTCATCCGCCGCTGCATGGCATCGCCCAGGTCCTTGGCGGCGAAGGCCCGGGGGCTGGCGGCGGCGTGGCGCGCGGCGGCCACGACCTCCTCGGCCGGGGCGTTCTTGCCGACGAAGGCCGAGGCGCCGGCGTCCAGGGCGGCGAACAGCTTGTCGTCCCCGGCGTACATGGTCAGCACCACGATGCCCAGCTCCGGGGTCTCGCGGCGGGCCCGTTCGGCCAGGGCGATGCCGTCGCCGTCCGGCAGTCGCACGTCGGTGACCAGCACGTCAGGGGCCAGCCGCTCGAGGGCGTCCATGGCCTCGGAGATGGTGCCGGCCTCGCCGATCACCTCGACGTCCCCGGCGCGGTCGAACGCGCGGCGAAGTCCTTCGCGAATCAGCTGGTGGTCATCGACCAGCAGCACCTTGATGTGATCGACGGCCCCCGTCACGACGGCCCACCTCCTTGTCGGCCTGCCAGGGCCGTCTCGCTTGCGGAGTCTGACACGAGCGTCACACTGTCAGGATCTGTGACTGTCTGGCTACTTGACGTTGCGCCTTGCACGGGTTGCAGCAGGACCTCGACGAGGACCCCACCGCCTTGGGACCGGTTGCGGACCGTCAGGACGGCCCCGATCCGCCGGGCCCGTTCTCGCATGCCGGTGATGCCGATGCTGTCGGGCCGGGGGACGCCCAGCCCCTTGCCGTCGTCCGCGACGACGATGTGGGCCCGTGGCGGGTCGACCACGACGGTGAGCCACAGGTTGTTCGCCTCGGCATGACGGCGAACGTTGGTGACCGCCTCCTGGACGATGCGCAGCAGCTCGACCTCGGTGGCCACCGGTAGGCGGTGGGGGACTCGTCGGTCGACACGTGCACGATCAGGCCGGCCTGCGAGCCGACCCGGGTCACGTAGTCGCCGAGGGTGCGGGCCAGGCCGACCGACTCGTCGACCCCGGCCCGCAGGTCGAAGATGCTCAGCCGCAGCTCGTCGACCAGGCCGGTCAGGTGCTCGCGCAGGCCCCGCAGTCGAGACTTGACCGAGTCGTCGCCGGCCGTGGCGGTGATGTCGTCGATCAGGTACCCGACCGAGGCCATGTCCTGGGCGATCCCGTCGTGGATCTCCCGGGCCAGGCGGTGTCGTTCGTCGACGGTGGCCAGGCGGCGGACGTCGTCGAACAGCAGGGCGGAGGCGAGGCGGGGGCCGGCGGCGGCGATCGTCGCGCGGCAGGCCTTCACCGAGTCCTCGCCCAGGTTCTGGTCCTGCGACGAGGCGCCCAGCGCCACGACGGCGACCACTCGTTCGCCCATCAGTACCGGCATCGCCACGACGGTGGCCCCGTTGCGACCGCGGCGCACCAGGTCGGCGCTCACCCAGGCGTCGTGGACGACGGACTCGGCCAGGTCGGACGGCGGCTCCCCGACGAGCGGCACCATGCGGGCCCCGCCGGAGCGCACCAGCACCGTGGTGTGGATTCCGGGCACGATCGCGTGGATGTCGTCGACGAGCGCCTTCGCCAGGGTGTGCGGGTCGAGACCCAGGCTCAGCTGGCGGGCCACGGTGTTGAGCTCGGACAGCAACCGGTGGGCGTTGGCGTAGGCCGCGTCGTACTCGGCCGTCGGCCGCTGGGAGTCGAGAACCCTCTTGGCCCACCCTGAGATGCCCGCGTCGGCCACCAGCAGGGGCAGCCACGTCCCGAGCAGGGCCCAGCGCTCTGATCCCATCAGCAGCGTGGCGGCAAATGTCAGCGACGACACGACGGCGCAGGCGGCGGCCGCGCCCAGGCCGGCGGTGAGGCCTGCGGTGGTGAGCGGAACAAGCAGATAGGCCACGTAGTCGTCGGTGGAGTGTCCGAGCGCGCCCACCACCAGGCTGGCTGCCAGCGTTTCGCCCAGCGGCTGTAGCCACCGGGGCACCGTTGCCGGCAACGGCACCGTCGAAAGTGTGCCGACGAGCAGCAGCAGCAGGCCCGTGGCGATGGACGCCGTGAAGGTCGCGTCGGCAACCGGTGCCACCTTCATGTGGGCGGCGGACAGCAGGGCGCAGAAGGTGATTACGGCGGCACGGAGGGCGATCGGGCGGTACTCGGCACCGAGGCGACGACCCAGCAGCTGCACGGGATCAATGTCCCACAGCCGGGGTTGCACCACGTCAAGCACAACGGACCTTCTTCGCAGATGGCATGGACGGGAGAATCCCGCCAGGTCCGCATGATGTCACAGATTGTGTTTGGTCAGTTACATATCGGCTGTAGTCATGTCACTCGACGACCGTCGTCGGTGGGTCACCCGAGCGGGCCGGCCAGATCGCGCAACGACGCCATCCGGCGTGCCAGGGTGCGGGTCTGCAGGGCGCTGCGCAGCAGCGCGGCCGCCTCGCGCACGGCGGGAGCGAGCCGGGCGACGTCTGCGGTCTCGAACGGGTCGGCCTGCGGTCCGCGGGCCAGGACGACGATCGCCTGATGACCGGGGACCGGTACGGCCAGCAGGTAGTGCCAGGCCGCCAGGGGGGCACCGGCCAGCGACGGCCGGATCGCATCGGTGTCGCTGATCAGGACCGCGTGCCCGTCGTCCGACACCTCGGCGATCAGCCAGTGGTCGGCAGGCAGCGCCAGGCGGCGCTCCAGGGGCCGCAGCCCGATGCCGCCCGCGACCCGCCACCGGGTTCCGTCGGCGACGACCACGGCGACCGCCTCGGCCCGCACCCGGTCGAGGATCTCGTCGGCCAGCACCTGCGCCGTGTCACCGACCCCGAACAGCTCGCCGAACCGCTCGCCCAGTGCGCTCACCAGGGCGGCCGCCGGCAGGTGGTCGTCGACCGTCGCGTCTGCCGCAGCAACCTCCGCCGGGGAGCCGGGCACGTCCGGGACAGGATCCGTCGGCACCGGAACGCGCAGCGGCGCCGCCGCCGTCCCGCCGTCCCTGCTCGGGTGGTCGGAGGTCTCGGAGCGGGTGGTCCACCCGTGGACGGTCCCGGCGTCGGCCGGTTCCTCGAGGGTCGGCGGCACGGTGGCGACGTCGGGGGTCGGCGCCGCGGCCGGGGAGAAGAGCCCGGTGGTCGAGGGTGTCCGGCCGGCCAGTCGCCGGCTGAGCATGGACGGCGCCGGCACCAGGTCGGGTCGGCCGAGCAGCGCCCTACGCGCGGCGATCGACTCGCTGACCTCCTGAGCGCTGCGCAGGGTGTAGCTGGGCGGGGCCGGCTCGGGGGCGGGCGACGGCGCCGGTGCCTCGGGGGGTGCTTCGCCGCGGTCCTTGGCCGCTGCCGTGGCCGCCGCCAGCTGGCGCTGCCAGGTGTCGTCGGTCGGTTCGAACAGACTGGTGTCGATCGCCGCGGGCGAAGCGGGCATGGCCGCGCTCGCGACCCCGACGGTGGGTGCCGATGACGGGTGGCCGCGAACCGGCGTCGCGTCGCGCGGCGGGGCCGGGAAGGCCTCGAACGGCGGCGGCGCCTCCTGGACGGCGCCACGAACCCTCACCGGCAGCGGCGGTGGGACGACGGGCAACGGTGGCGGCGTGAGCTGCTGCTCGGGCGCCACCGGTAACGGGATGGGGCTCGACGCCGGCGGCATACCGCCGGTCCGCAGCTCGACCGCGAGGTCGCCGGCCGTGGGGACGTCGGCCGTGGGGACGTCGTCCGTCACCCAGACCTCGTCGTCGGTCACCCAGACCTCGGCGTCCGACGGGTCCTGCGACGCGTTCTCCTCCGAGTGGTCGACCCGAGGGCGGGTGTCGACGACGTCGGTCGCGGTCGGCTCCGGCTCGGCGTCCTCGGGCAGCGGGCGCCACCAGTCGAAGTCCTGAGCCGCCCACCCGCCCCCACGGGCGACGGCGTCGAGGTCGATGACCCGCCCGACCGACTCGGGCGCAGGGTCGCCGTCCCATGCGTCCTGAGGCTCGGCGTCCTGAGGCTCGGCGTCCTGAGGCTCGGCGTCCTGAGGCTCGGCGTCCTGAGGCTCGGCGTCCTGAGGCTCGACGTGCTGCGGCGCAACCTCGTGCGGCGCGGTGCCCTGGGGTGCGGCGTCCTGCGGTGGTTCGTCGTCGACGGATGCCCTGTCGGTCGACGGCTGGACGACCAGGTCCTCGACCGCATCCTCGACCTGGGCCTCGACCGGGTCCGGCGCGGGCTCGGCAGCCGCAGGCTGCTCGCGCAGAGGTCGTTCGAATCCGGTCAGGGCCGGGGGCGCGGGGTGAGCCGAGCCTGAAGCTGGTGCCTCGACGAGGTCGGGCCACCCCACGGCGACCGCCACCTCGGGCTCGGGCGGGGCCAGGGGGGCGCGCTCGACCGAGAGTCGATCCTCGGGTCGCTGCAGCACCGCCGCGTGCTCGGGACTGTCGGCCGGGTGTGCGGCGAACCCGCTCTGGGGACGGCCACGATGCTCGCCCGACGCCTGGTGCAGTGCCCAGGGCGCGGCGGTGAACGGGACCGCCGGCCAGCCGGACCCGGCGACCGGGCCGCCCTGCCCGGCCGTGGCTGCCGCTGCCCGTGTCGCCGCCGGCGCTGATGCCGCCGACGACTCTGCAGCGGGGAGGACGGTGTCCGGGTCGGTGAGGTCGGCCATGACGTCGAAGGCCCCGGTGTCGTCGAGGTGAGGGTTGTCGATGCGGGGCTCGGGCTCGTCGTCGGGCTCAGGCTCGCCGGCCGGGTCGGGAGGCGACGCGAGGCCGGAAGCCACCGGCGACAGCCCGCCGTGCTGGGGTGGGGGGCTCGCTGTGCCGGTCAGCTCGTTCCAGGACGGTGCGACCAGCGCCGTCCAGCTCGTCGTCTCGACCGCAGGTGGCGTGAACGCCGTCGGTGACGCCGCCTGCACAGTCTGCGGCACCGGCGGTGGGGCCGGCACGAAGGTGGGGCGAGGGCCGTTCCAGCCCCGCGGCGGCGGTGCCGGCGCCCGGTTGGGTCGCCCCCGTGTCAGCTCGTCGACCCCGTGCAGCAACGCCGCCTTCGTGATCGGCAGCGGGACGACAACCACGGCGGGCAGGTCGATCGCGACCAGTCCGGCCCAGGACGGCTGGTAGCCCGAGACCACCAGGACGGGCGTCGTGTAGCCGGCACCTCGCAGCCGGTCGAGAGCCTGGATCGCGGCGGTCGGTTCGCCGACGTCGAGCACGACCGCGTCGATGTCGTCACCGGGGGCGAGCTGGGTGGCGCGCTCCATCGGGAACTCGATGACCTCGTGGGCATCGGCCAGCCTCATGGCGAGGGCCATCGACCGTGACACCACGAGCAGCCGCGCCATGCCTCACCCTCCTGATCTTCCCATCAGCGTCAGTGCGTGGATGGCGGCGGGTCCGATGATGACGATGAACAGACAGGGCAGCAGGCAGAAGATCAAGGGGAACAGGATCTTGACCGGTACCTTCTGCGCCTGCTCCTCGGCGCGCTGGCTGCGCTTGACCCTCATCTCTTTCGCCTGGACCCGGAGCACCCCCGCGATCGGCACACCGAACGCGTCGGCCTGAATCATTGCACCGATGAAGGACCGAAGTTCGGGAACATCGGTCCGCTCGGCCAGGGCGCGCATCGCTTCGACCCGACCTGTCCCGATCTGGATCTCGCCGAGCACCCGCAGGAACTCTCCGGCCAGGGGCCCGGTGGTCTTGGTGGCGACCTGGGAGAGCGCGGCGTCGAACGACAGCCCCGACTCGACCGAGATGGTCAGCAGGTCGAGGGCGTCGGGCAGGCTGCGGCGCACCGCCAGGCCGCGGGTGGCGGCGATCTGGTGGAGCCAGATGCTCGGCGCGTACCAGCCGAGCACGAAGCCGGTGACGATGCAGCCGGCCCAGACCACCGGGGTGGCGGTCACGACCAGGGGGCCGACGAAGCCGAGCAGCAGTCCCACCAGCGCGGCCAGGGCCTTGACCCCCAGCAACCGGTCGGCGTCCCAGCCGCTGGGGTTGCCGGCCTGGTCCAGGCGCGACTTGATGCGGTGGACGCCGTCCTCGGGGGTGAAGCGGCGACCGAGCCGGACGAACCAGGCGACGGTCGGGTCCAGGACCCGGTCGACGAAGGGCCGGTTCAGCTCCTGCTCCCGGATCGAGGGGCTGCGCGAGCCGAGCGAGGCCACGGTGCCCAGCGAGCGCCGCACCTGCGAGTTGCCGCTCAGGTCGACCAGGGCCAGGGCCAGCAGCAGGACGGCGGCCGCCACGCAGGCCAGCCCGATCATCAGCATGGTCGCCATCAGACGTCCACCTTCACGACCCGGCTCATCCAGAACACCCCGGCGACCAGCAGCGCGACGGCGACCCCGATCAGCACCAGACCGTTCGGTGAGACCAGCGGGGCGAGGTACTGCGGGTTCGCCAGCAGCAGGAAGACGGTGAAGACCACGGGCAGGCCCGACAGGATGGCGCCGGACAGCCGACCCTCGGCCGAGAGCACCCTGACCTGGCGCCGCAGTCGCTCCCGCTCCCGCAGGGTGTCCGAGACCGTCAGCAGCAGCTCGGCCAGGTTGCCGCCCACCTCACGCTGGATCCGGATCGCCATCACCACCCACGAGAAGTCCTGGCTCTCCATGCGTTCGGCGATGCCTTCCAGGGCGTCCTCCATGGGCATGCCCAACCGGCTCTCGACCAAGGCCCGCTGGAACTCGGTCGAGATCGGCGCCTCGGCCTCGCGCACCACCGAGTCGATGGCCTGCGGCAGGGAGTGCCCGGCCTTCAGGCTGCCGGCGAGCAGCTGCAGGGTGTCGGGCAGCCGGGCGAGGAAGGCGGCCTCCCGGCGGCCCTCCCTGATGATCAGGAACATCCAGGGGCCGGCCAGGCCGGCGATCAGACCCATCAGGGCGGCGAGCGGGTTGCCGAAGGTCAGGATCAGCAGCAGGACGGCGGTGGCCAGTGCGATCCCGACATGGATGAGGATCCACTCGGCCGTGCGGATCGGCAGCGAGGCCGCCTCGAGCCGGCCCGCGATGACGCCGTCCAGCCCTCGCCGGCTGGCGACCCGGTCGGCCATGCCCAGGGCACTGCGGGTGACGGCGCTGTTGCCGAGCAGCGAGCGTTCGACGGGAGCCTGCTGCTGGGCCTCACGGGCCGCCCGGCCGGACAGGGTGTAGAGCGAGAGCCGGCGCCGGAACCGGGCGTCCGCGCCGCTGGACCGGAACCCGACGCCGAGTGCGACGGCCACCACCAGGGTGACCCCGACGAACACCGCCACCAGGCCCAGCAGCAGGGCCGTCACCTGGCTCACCGCGGTTGCCGCTCGTATCCGTACGGCACCTCGTCGACGAACTCACCGGCGTTCGCGAGCTTGTCGATGAACTTGGGGCGCAGACCGGTCGGGCGCAGCATGCCGCGGCTGCGGCCGTGCTCGTCGAAGCCCTGCTGGTGGTCGAAGACGTAGAGGTCCTGCAGGGTGATGATGTCGCCCTCCATGCCCACCACCTCGGTGACGTGGGTGACGCGCCGTCCGCCGTCCTTGAACCGGGACTGGTGCACGATCAGGTCGACGGCGCTGGAGGCCTGCTCGCGGATGGCGCGGATCGGCAGGTCGACGCCGGCCATCAGCACCATGGTCTCGACCCGGGAGAGCACGTCCCGGGGGCTGTTGGCGTGCACGGTGCAGATCGATCCGTCGTGGCCGGTGTTCATGGCCTGCAGCATGTCGAGGGCGGCGGCGTCCCGGATCTCACCGACGACGATGCGGTCGGGGCGCATCCGCAGGGCGTTGCGCACCAGGTCGCGGATCTTGACCTCGCCCACGCCCTCGATGTTGGGCGGACGGGCCTCCAGGCGCAGCACATGGTCCTGGAAGAGCTGCAGCTCGGCGGCGTCCTCGATGGTGATGACCCGCTCGTTGGCGGGGATGAAGCTCGAGAGCACGTTCAAGGTGGTGGTCTTGCCGGCGCCGGTACCGCCGCTGACCAGGATGTTGAGCCGACCCCGGACGGCGGCGGCCAGCAGGTTCGCGACCGAGCGGGTCACCGTTCCCAGGGAGACGAGGTCGTCGATCGACAACGGGTCGGCCGAGAACTTGCGGATCGTCAGCAGCGCGCCGTCCACCGCCAGCGGCGGAACGATCGCGTTGATCCGGCTGCCGTCCGGCAGCCGGGCGTCGACCATGGGGCTGGACTCGTCGACCCGCCGCCCGACCCTGCCGACGATCTTGTCGATGGTGCGCCGCAGGTGGGCCTCGTCGGCGAACCGGCCCTCGACCTCGTGCAACTTGCCGCCGCGCTCGACGTAGATGCGGTCGGGGCCGTTGACCATGATCTCGGTGACGTCGACGTCGCGCAGGTAGGGCTCGATCGGCCCGTACCCCAGGATGTCGTCCGAGATCTGCTGGGTGACCCGCGCCCGGTCGGCGGCCGAGAGCGGCACGTCGCCGATCGAGAGCACCTCTTGCAGGGTCTGACGCACCTGTTGCTCGAGCTCGGTCTGGGTCAGCCGGGCGTCGTACAGCTTGGGGCCGAGGGTCTCGAGCAGCTGCTGGTTGACGTGCCGCTTCAGCTCGCTGAACGGGTCGCCGGCGGTGCGGGCGGGCGTGCGCTGCGGTGCCGCCTCGCTGGGTGGTGCGGTGGTGTTCGCGTGGCCTTCCTGGCCGGTGCGTTGGCGCTGTGCTTGAGCCAGGCGGTCGGCCAGGCTCATGCCCGGCTCCGGCGGCGCAGGAAGCCGCGACGCTGGCCACGCAGGTCGATGGAGTCCGGGGCGCCGATGTCGGAGCGGGCCTGCACGTGGTCGGCGAGCACGTGACGCTCGGCGAAGGCCTTGATCGACTGGCTGACCGGGTGGCGCGGGTCGTCGAGCACGATCGGCACGCCCCGGTTGATCGCCGCCGGCACGTCGCGCGAGCTGGGGATCTGGGCGCTGATCGTGGTGCGCAGCGTCTTCTCGACCTCGGGGATCGACAGGCCCACCTTGGAGTCGGCCCGGTTGAGCACGATCCGCCAACGGTCGCGGGGGTAGTTGAGCAGGTGCATCGTCTCGAGCGTCAGCTTGAGGTTCTTCAACGCCGGGATGTCGAGGGTGGCGATCAGGGCCACGACGTCGGACAGGTCGAACGCGGCCAGCACCTGGTCGTCGAACGCCGGCGGGGTGTCGACCACGACGTAGTCGAAGTTCTCGCGCAGCACCTCGAGCACCCGCGAGACCAGCACCGCCGGGATCGACTCGGCGCGACCCGGGTCGTCGATGGGGGCGACCAGGGTGGTCAGGCCGGGGGAGTGCGGGGTCAGCAGGGCCTGCACCGCCGCCATGTCGATGTCCTCGCCGAGGGGCACGGCGTCGGCGATGGTGTGCGCCGGGTAGAGCTGCAGGGCGATGGCCACGTCACCGAAGGCCAGGTCGAGGTCGACCAGGACGACCTCGCGTCGTCCCTTGTCGGCCAGGACGGCGGCCAGGTTGGTGGCCAGGGTGGTCTTGCCGCAGCCGCCCTTGGCCGAGAAGACCGTGATGACGGTGCCGCGGCGGCGACCGCCCTCGGCCGCCTGGACCGGGGCTGCCACCCGCAGGGCGGCAGCCAGCTGACGGCACCGCCGGACGGCGGTGTTGAGGCCCTCGAGGTCACGCTCGTCGATGACGTCGCGCACCCCGGCCCGCAGGGCGTCGCCCAGCAGACTGGTGTCGATCCGCTGCCGCACCAGGATCACGCCCAGCGAGGGGCGCTGCACCCGCATCGCCTCGGCGATCCGCAGGGCCGAGATCTGGTCGACCGTCGGCCCCAGCACGATGGTGTCCTCGTGCGGGTCGGCGTCGAGGTGGCGTCGCAGCTCGTCGAGGGTGGTCATGACCACGGCCTCGCCGATGCTGATGTGCAGCGACTCGGCGATCCTCGAGTCGAGATCGCAGATGGCGGTCATTGCGCCCCCGAAATCAGGTTGTCGGTCGTGACGGTAGGAGCGGGAGAGGGCGCAGGTCCATCCCCCTGAAGGGCAAGCCAGAGTTCTGCGCCGACACCCTTCGACTGGGTGTGGATCAGTTTCGCCGTGTCGGTCGGGCGTGAGTAGGAAGGTCACCAAGGTCTTGGGCACCGCACCGTCCTGACCTGGGACAGGGGAGAACCCGTTGGTCGTCACGACCGTGACATCGGACAGCAGAACCGAAGTCGTGGTCCTGGCACCGACAGTCTGGTTCTTGAAGATCGTGACTTTCGACCCAGGCTGCAGCAGGCCGGTGACACGCATAGGATCGCCGAGCGCTATCTGGACACCGTACTTGCCTGTCTCGATCACTCCCTTGGTGCTGCTGGGATCGCCGAACATCGTGCTCTGAAGGGGCAGGCCCTGGGGGATGTTGTCCAGCAGCACTCTGCCCTTGAAGGCGTTCAAATCGGATCCGAGGATGTAGTTGCCGCCGGCGACGTCCTTGGCGACGGGGATCGGTTCGAAGTCAGTGCCAGGGCGGAGGTCGTCAGCCTTGGCCCCTTTTTTGAGATCAGCCTTGGCCACCAGGACCTGAACGGTCTTGGCATGGTTGCGCGCCTCGTCCTGCAGGCCGTTGACGTAGAGCCAGATCATGCCCGTGCCGAAGGCGGCGACCAGCATCGCGGCAATGACCAGTAGTGCTCGCCGTCCCATGGCCTCTCAGATCTGTCTCGCGGCGCTCCGCCGGGGCGGATCGCGGTTCGGAGCGCGCGGTCAGCGGTTCGGAGGATCCCCCACCTCAGCCGTGCAGCCCTGAGGGTAACGCGCTTGGGCGGTCGGCGCGCGGTATTGGTGACAGATTGCGTACGAGATATTGCTGTCTGTGTGTCACCGGGTCCGGACGGGTGCTTCCAGGCGTCGGAGACGGGTAAGCGGCACCCCGCGACTTGATTGATCATGACCCGCTCACCCGAACATCAGCGACGCGCCGTCCTTCCATGGCGTTTCGCAAGGTTCTGGTGAGCTGGTCATGATCAACAGTTTGCGCACACTGCCTGACGGCCCGTAGGTCTGGGACAGGCGAGCGGCGGGACGGTCAGGCGGGACCCGCCGCGGGATCGGTCAGGAGCCGAGCGGCGGGGTGATCGCCGGCTGGGCGTCCTCACGGTCGTGCACCAGGCGAACCTGGCGAGGCAGGCCCAGGCCCGCATAGGGGTCGAGCCCCAGGCTCTTGGACACCTGGGTCGAGAAGAGCGCCGGGTCGAGCAGCCAGCCGCGGACTCCTCGCAGGTTGCCGTCGCTGTCGAACTCCAGGCCGTTGCCGGCGCTGTCGCTGCCGACCCACAGGTACTTCATGGTGACCACCGGATAGGCAGCCCCACCTATCGGCAGCTGCGGGACGCCGGTCGCACCCGTCGGTACCGCGAGCACGGGCAGCAGGAGCAGTCGCGGGCAACGCAGCACGGCCGAGGACAGCGCACCCTGCAGCAGCGGGGGCACCGAGGCCGAGGGGGTGCTCAGGTAGTTGTGCAGGTCCGAGGTGGTGGCTGTGCTGCCCGCGCTGAGGAAGGCCTCCTGGAACAGGCTGTTGCCGTCGAATCCTGAGTAGTCGCCGCCGGTGCCGCCGGTGTTGTTGTCGCCGGGGCAGGTGTCGGTCCGGCGAAGACGACCGTCCGTTCCGACGAGTCCGGCCTCGATCTGGCCGCGGACGCCGAACCCGGTGGCGACGACGTGAAGGCAGTTGACGGCCAGCAGTCCGGCGCCACTCAAGGAGGTGCCGCTCTGGCCGGCGCACGCCAGGGCCGGTGTCGGGGTGGGGTTGGGCGGCGCCGGCAGGCTCGTCCAGGGAGCGACGCCGTGGTCGAGCCCGAGAGCCACGTTCAGCTCGATGACCGTCGATGACCCCTCGGGGGTCTCGTTGCGTGGTTCGTCCACGTAGCCACGCCTTGCGGTACCGGTGCACCCTGTGGGCGGGTGTTCCCAGTTGATCCCCAGCTGGATGCAGACCTTGCCCGCGTCCGACGGGATGAGGAAGAAGGGGGGCGTGCCCAGGCCGCTGGGGGTGCCCATCGCGGCGGTGGCGGCCCGGTCGACGTCCACGCCGTGGATGCCGACGGCGGTGGCGAAGTGGAACGTCACGTGGGACGGCGGCGGCAGTACCCGGATCGCCGACCCGGGCAGGGACGACGAGCCGGCCAGTCGTTCGTCGTCGGTCGATCCCGCGCGGATGTCGTCGTTGGGCAGCTTGAACGGACGGCCGTCGTCCCGGAAGCCGTTGCCGTTGTCGTCGGGCCCGAAGACAGTGACCTCGCCGTTCTTCTCGTTGCCGTCGTCGGCCCAGGAGGGGTCGGCGCACATCGTCGCCGGCCACCCCAGGTCCTGGGGCTGGCCGTGGGCCTGGTCGCACAACGAGGCGACGGCCGCAGTACGGGCCGCCGTGGCGTCGGGCAGGCGGCCGGCGCCCGCCAGTGCAGCCAGGTCGGCGGCGTCCTGCACGATCTGGCGCCGGCTGAAGGCCTCCCCGAGGTCGACGGCCATCGCGGCGACCACGAACAGGACGGTCGAGAGCAGTACCGCCACGATGACCGCCACGGCTCCCTCGTCGTCCTCGCGCCTGATCATGGATTGACCGCGCAGGAGGCGACATTGATCTCGGTCGGGTCCGAGATGGGTGTGACGGCAATCTGTGTCAGGTGGTCCGGCATGGGGATGAACGTGATGAACGACTGCGGCGTGTAGGTCAGAGTCACGGTCACGGTGCCATAGGTGTTGGGCTGTCCGGTGGTTGTGTCGTAGTCCATCTGGAGGGCCCAAGGGGCGGGGTTGGTCGGGATGCCGTTGCCGGTGGCGTCGCGCCGAACTCCGTCGCTGAACGTGTCGCAGTCCTGAACGCCGGTCGCGGCCTGAGTGGCGGCGTCGCGGGCGGTGGCCGAGGCGGCCTGCATCGTGTGGAAGAGCATCCCGTACTGGATGATCCCGAACAGCAGCAGCAGCAGCAGCGGCGTGACGATGGCCATCTCGACGGCAGCAGCACCACTGTCGTCGGGGCCGGTGTGACCGGTGACGGCGCGCTCAGGTCGTCGCGCGTGGCGCATCGGTCACCTCCTTGCCGGCCATCGGGCCACGGTGGCCGCTGTCAGTGTGCATCAGCTCACCCACGGTGCGCATGCGCTCACAAGATCAGGTGTCATCGGGTCAGGTGGCCTGGGCCACCGTGGCCAGGGCCCGGGCCCGTACGAGCGGATCATCCCAGCTTCGGGCGGTGGCGAGCAGCCGGCTCAGGGACCAGGTGGCGATCCCGCCACCCACCAGCACCACGACGACCAACGAGTGCGCCTGCGCCGCCGCGATCATCACCAGCGAGGTCACCGTCGTGCGCCAGGCCAGCTGGACCGAGTAGCCCATCATCGCCGCCGGCGGTGCCGGCTGGTCGCGACCGGTGCGCAGCGCCGCGGCGTACGGTCGGTGCACCGACCAGGTCGCGCACCGAGACACCACCTGCGCCGTCGTGGCGAGGGTGGCCATCGCCACCGTGGCCAGCTCGACCAGGCTGGGGACTCCCGCCCGCCACACTGCCGCGACCAGGCTGACGGCCACCGCCGCCAGGCACACCTCGGCCACGACCGTCATGCGGGCCGCCAGCTCGGTGCGCGGCGGCACCGGCAGGCTCGCCCGCCACAGCGCGCCGCTGCCGTCCAGGGCGAAGGCGTTCACCCCGAACAGCAGGCCCGCGCCCGCCGCCACCAGCGCCGGCAGCATCACCAGGTAGGCCCATCCCACTCCGGCCACCGCGGCCGAGACCCCCGGCACCACCCCCAGCACCAGCAGGCCTCGCCGCAGGGGGGTCGAGCGCCACACCGAGGCGCGGTCCGCCCGGCGCAGCGCCCGGCCCAGGTCGGTCGGGTCGGGACGTCGGTCGTAGCGGCGGGTCTCGAGCTGCTGCAGGGCCCGGTCGGGACGGCGATGGATCATGGCCACCAGCATCACGCCGAACCACCAGGTACCCACGATCAACCCGGTCATCACGGCGGCCGACCGCCACCACTGCGCCGACCAGGTACCGGCCAGGGCGGCCACCACCGCGGCGCTGGTCGGAGCCGCGTCCAGCAGCGGCAGCAGCTGGTCGCGCCCGGTCACCACGACTGCTGTGATCGCCAGCTCGGCCAGGACCACCCTCATCAGCCAGGTCGCGGCGACGCTGGTGCGGGCCAGCTCGACCAGCCAGCCCAGAGCCTGCGCGCACACCGTGGCCGTGACCAGCCACCACAGGGTCAAGGTCAGCCCGGGGACCAGCTTCGGGGTCGGACCCAGCACCCAGCCGGTGGCGGCCAGCAGGGTCAGCGCCTGCACCAGCCACGAGAGGTTGACCGGCGCCAGCAGCAGGCTGCCCAGGTACTCGGCCGCGGGCCTCACCGGAAAGGCCACCAGCTGTTCGCGGGGGGCCAGCCCTCGCCCTCCGTTGGTGCCCGCCGTCAGGCTGACGCTCACGAGGAACACCAGCCAGGCGGTGGGCAGCAGCACCACCAACCTGCCCGACGTCTCGCGGGGGGCCAGGATCGCCGCGACCAGGGTCAGCATCGAGATCAGTACCGCGACGCCGAGGCCCAGCGCGGCCCGCCGTCCGCGCCCGCCCGACAAGGTCAGTCGCACCAGGGCTGCCACCTGCGTGGTGGTCCGGGCGACACCGGGCGCTGCACCGGGCACCGGGGTCGTCGCCGGGGCCGTCACCGCAACAGGTCCTGGTAGGTGCGGTGCCCGTGCTCCCCCTGCAGGCCCTGCGTCGCCGTTCGGGCCACGACGGCACCCTGACGCAGCACCACGGCTTCGGGACACGCCCGGGCCGCCAGGTCGAGCAGATGGGTCGAGATCACCACGGCACTGCCGTGGGCCCGCAGCTCGGCGACCACGTCGAGGGTGGCCTCGACGCCCAAGGGGTCGACGCCGTCGAACGGCTCGTCGAGCAGCACGACGGGCGGGCGGTGAAAGGCGGCCAGCAGCACCGAGAACCGTCGTCCCATGCCGTGCGAGTAGGTGGCGCAGACGCGGTCGGCGGCATCGAGCAGGTCGAACCGGCTCAGCAGCTCGGTGGCCCGTGGCTGCCAGTCGGGCAGGTTGCGCAGCCGGGCCGCCAGCTGCAGGTGCTCCCAGCCGGTGACGCGGGGCAGCAGGCCACCGACGTCCGGGCAGAAGCCCACCACCGCGCGGGCGGCCAACGGGTCGCGGCGGGCATCGTGCCCGGCCACCACCACCGAGCCCGCGTCCGCGGGCAGGACGCCGGCGAGCACCCGCATGGTGGTCGACTTGCCGGCGCCGTTGCGCCCCACCAGGGCCAGGGCCTGTCCGCTGCCGACCTGCAGGTCGACGCCGTCGACCGCGGCCAGCCGCCCGAACCGTACCCGCAGGCCGCTGACCTGCACGAGTCCGCCCTGGACGGGCACCTCGCCGGGTCCGAGGTCGGGTGGGGTCACGCGCCCGAGCCGCCGGAGTAGAGACCCTCGATGGCCTCGGCGAACTCGGCGGTGACCACGGCCCGCTTGATGCTGAGCTTGGGGGTCAGGTGGCCGCCGGCCTCGGTGAAGTCGGTGTCCAGCAGCGCGAACGCCCGGATCGACTCGGCCTTGCTGACCGCCAGGTTGGCGTCGTCCACCGCGAGCTGGACGGCGGCCCGCACCTCCGGGTCGGTCGTGGCCTGGGTGACGGTCAGCGACGGGCGCCCGCGGGCGCCCAGCCAGGTGGTGAGCATCTCGTCGTCGAGGGTGACCAGCGCGCCGATGAACGGGCGCTGCTCGCCGACGACGATGCACTGCGAGACCAGGGGATGGCCGCGGAGCCGGTCCTCGAGCACGGCCGGGGCCACGTTCTTGCCGCCGGCCGTGACGATGATCTCCTTCTTGCGACCTGTGATCCGTACGAAGCCGTCGGTGTCGATCTCGCCGATGTCGCCGGTGTGGAACCACCCGGCGTTCAGCGCCGCCGCCGTCGCCTCCTCGTTGCGGTAGTAGCCCGCCATCACGTTGACCCCGCGCACCAGCAGCTCGCCGTCGTCGGAGACGGCCACGTCGACGCCCGGGACCGGCCGCCCCACCGTGCCGATCCGGAAGTCGTCCGGGGTGTTCACGGTCGCCGGTGCCGTCGTCTCGGTCAGCCCCCAGCCTTCGAGGACACTGATGCCCGCCCCTCGGAAGAAGTGGCCCAGCCGGGTGCCCAGCGCCGCCCCGCCCGAGACCGCGTAGGTGACCCGCCCGCCCATGCGGCCGCGCAGCCGGGAGTAGACGAGCCTGTCGAACACCAGGTGCCTGGCCTTGAGCAGCATGCTGGGGCCGCCGGCGTCGAGGGCTTGGCTGTAGGCCGTGGCGGTCTGGGCGGCGCTGGTGAAGATCTTGCCCTTGCCGTCCGCGGTGGCCGAGGCCTCGGCGGAGTTGTAGATCTTCTCGAACACCCGGGGCACCGCGAGGATGAAGCTGGGCCTGAAGCCCGCGAGGTCGTCGAGCAGGTTCTTGACGTCCGGGCTGTGGCCCAGCTCGGCCCGGGCCGCGATGCACAGCACCTGGATGAACCGTGCGAACACGTGGGCCAACGGCAGGAACAGCATGGTGCTGGCGTCGTCGGCGCGCACCACCTGGGCCAGGTGCTGCGTGGTGTTGACCGCCAGCTCGTAGAAGTTGGCGTGGGTCAGCTCGCAGCCCTTCGGCCGGCCGGTGGTGCCCGAGGTGTAGATCAGGGTGGCGAGGCTGGCGCCGTTCAGAGTGGCTCTGCGGCGGGTGATCTCGTCGTCGGACACCTCGCTGCCGGCGGCGGTCAAGGTGGCGACGGCGTCGTCGTCCATGACCAGGATCGGCACCTGTGGGGCGCCGCGGTCCTGGGCGGCGGCGACCGTGCTCCGGTGCGGTGCGCCCTCGACGACGCACAGGCGGGCGTCGGAGTCGCTGAGGATCCACTGCACCTGCTCGACCGAGGACGTCTCGTAGATCGGCACCGTGATCGCACCGGCGAACCAGATGGCGACGTCCACCAGGGTCCACTCGTAGCGGGTGCGGGCCATCAGGGCCACCCGGTCGCCGGGCTGGACGCCGTGGGCCACCAGGCCCTTGGCCACGGCCTCGACCTGGGTGCGGAAGTCGGCCCAGGTGACCGCGTGCCACAGGCCGTCCGCGCCGCGCCGACGGTAGCCGACCAGGGGACCGAAGGCCTCGGCGTTCTCGACCACGAGGTCGGTCAGGTTGGCCTCGGGTCGAGCGGCCACCAGGGCGGGGACGCTGATCTCGCGCACGGTCGGCTCCTTCGCGGAACGGCGGTTGCTCTGTCGTGACGCAGCCTCACGCACAGGCACTGCGGGTGAGGACGACCCTAACGGCCATCGGCCCGGCTGTCCGCAGTCCACCGCGGCTCCGTCGGAGCCGTCCGGCCTGCGGGCTCAAGGGCAGGGTCGAAGCGCCCGATCAACGCCACGTGAGTTCTGCCCCTGTCCCGCCGCTTCCTGACGGCCGGTGCCCGCTGTGCGGAGCCCGCAACCGGCAGGACGCCGGGTGGTGCGTGCAGTGCCTGGCCCGCTTCGGGGAGCCCGAACCCGGGGCGCCCGACGACCCGGCCGGTGTCCTGCCGCGCCCCCGCCGTGACCACGACGACCCCGCAGCCGGCTCCGGCGCCCGTGAGGAGGAGGACCAGGGCGAGGGGGACGGCGCCGACGAGACGGCGAACCGGCTGCTGGCCCAGCTGCGGGCCCACGAGGCTCAGCGGCCGTGGGGGTCGCCCGCCGCCCGATGGCTGGGCCTGACCGGCCCACCCTGGATGCGGGCCGTCGTCGGGGCTGTCGCGGTGCTCGTCGTGCTGCTGGTCGCGATGTGGGTGCTGGGCCACCTCGTCCGGTCGTGACCTGCCGTCAGAGGGCGACCAGGTCGCCGGCCACGTCGGGCGCCGCCTGGGTGCGGGCCTGCAGCGCCTGGCGCTGGCGACCCTGCTCGTCGAAGTTGGCCTGGTCGAGCCACTGCTCGTAGGCGGGGCGCAGGCGCAGCCAGTCCTGGTCGGTCATGGCGTACCAGGCCGTGTCCCGGCTGACCCCGCGGATCACCACCGCCTGCCGGAAGATGCCCTCGAAGGCGAAGCCGAACCGGCGGGCGGCCCGGCGGGAGGGCAGGTTGCGGTCGTTGCACTTCCATTCGAAGCGGCGGTAGCCCAGGTCGTCGAAGACGTGGCGGGCGGTCAGGTAGAGCGCCTCGGTGGCCACCTGCGTACCGGCGACCCCCGGGCCCCACATGATCGAGCCGATCTCCACGACGCCGTGCTCCGGGGTGATCCGCATCAGGGCCTGACGCCCGCCGCAGACGCCGGTGGCGGCGTCGCAGACCGCCCAGAACATCGGGTCCGAGCTCGTGGCGGCGCCGGCGAGCCACGCCTCGTGGGCGGCGCGGTCCGGCTCCGCCTCGAGCAGGTAGCGGAACCGGTCCGGCGCGCCCGGGGCGACCGAGGCGGTGAACAGGTCGTCACTGTGCCTGGCCGCCAGGGGTTCCAGGCGGCACCAGGTGCCGGTCAGGTCGACCCGGTCGGGTCGGGCGCGTGGCCGCCAGTCGGGCAGGGCCGGGCCCTCGGGCAGGCCGTCGTCCAGGGTCATGCCGGCAGCATTTCAGGCCCGCATCCCAGAGGTGTCCGCCGGGTGGGTGAGAGGGCCGATACCCTGCGACTCGTCCGAGGCTCAGCAGCAGGAACGAGGCGCCGCCCATGGCCGACAGCACGCAGTCGAGCATCGTCGTCGCGGCACCCCCCGAAGAGGTGCTCGACGTCATCGCCGACTTCGAGTCCTACCCGGAGTGGACCGGTGCCGTGCGCGAGGTCGAGATCCTGGTGACCGACGAGGACGGCTGGGCCGACCAGGTGCGCTACACCCTGGACGCCGGGGCGATCCGGGACACCTACACGCTGGCCTACACCTGGGACCTCTACGAGGACGGGACCGGCACCGTGAGCTGGCACCTCGTCGACGGCCAGGTGCTCAAGGCGATGGACGGCGCGTACGAGCTGGTGGCCGTCGACGGCGGCACCCAGGTGACGTACACCCTGGCGGTCGAGGTGAAGATGCCCATGATCGGCATGCTGCGGCGCCGGGCCGAGAAGACCATCATCGACACCGCTCTGAACGAGCTGCGCAAGCGGGTCGAGGGCAGGTGAGCACGCAGCACGACGGGCCGCCCGCGGACACCCTCCGCGACCGGCCCCACCGCCTGGCGATCGGCGTCGACATCGGCGGCACCAAGGTGGCCGCCGGCCTGGTCGACGAGGACGGCCAGGTCCTGGCCCGCGCCCGCCGGCTCACGCCGTCCCGGGACCCCCTGGCGGTGGAGGCGACCATCGTCGAGGTGGTCGACGAGCTGCGCGCCGGCCACGAGGTGGTGGCCGTCGGGATCGGCGCCGCCGGCTTCGTCGACGCCGACCGCGCCCGGGTGATGTTCGCGCCCCACCTGGCCTGGCGCAACGAGCCGCTGCAGGCGGCGGTCGCCGAGGCCACCGGGCTGCCCGTGGTGGTCGAGAACGACGCCAACGCGGCGGCCTGGGCCGAGTGGCGCTTCGGCGCCGGACGCGGCCAGACCCACGTGGTCTGCGTGACCCTGGGCACCGGCATCGGTGGCGGGATCGTCACCAACGGCCGGGTCGAGCGCGGCCGCTACGGCATGGCGGGGGAGTTCGGCCACATGGTCGTCGTGCCCGACGGCCACCGCTGCGAGTGCGGCAACCGGGGCTGTCTCGAGCAGTACGCCTCGGGCAACGTGCTGGGCCGCGAGGCCCGCGAGCTCGCCCGGGCGGGCTCGCCGGTCACCGTGCCGTTGATGGAGCGGGTCGGCGGCGACGTCGAGGCCCTGGTCGGTCCGTTGGTGACCGAGGCGGCCCGGGACGGCGACCCCTGCGCGATCGAGCTGTTCGACGAGGTGGGTCGCTGGCTGGGGGTCGGTCTGGCCAACCTGGCGGCGGCCCTCGACCCCGGGGTCTTCGTGATCGGCGGCGGGGTCTCCGACGCCGGTGAGCTGCTGCTCAAGCCCGCCCGGGAGTCCTTCCGCCGCACCCTGACCGGGCGCGGCTTCCGCCCCGAGCCGCAGATCCTCAAGGCTGCGCTGGGCCCCGAAGCAGGGCTGGTGGGCGCGGCCGACCTCGCCAGGGTCGGCTGAGCGCCACCGTCACCGGCGCCGTCACCTGCCCCTGCTCCGGCCCCTGCCGGGCCTGGACGACGCGGCTCACCAGCAGGCCGGCGGCCACGACCAGACCCGTCACCGCGAACAGGCTCGGGGCCCGCAGTCCCGGGATCAGTGCCTGCAGCTGCGTGGCCAGCACCAGGGCGACGGTGGTGACGACCTGCCCCCGGGGTGGCGCGGGGGGCAGCGTCGCCACGGCGACCAGTGCCAGCACCAGCAGCGGGAACCAGTAGTAGTCCAGGGCCAACGGGTCGAGCAGCAGCCGCACGACCTGCACCGCCGTCGGTACCGCCCACAGGGCCTCGCGCCGTCCGCGCAGTGCCAGGGCGACGGCGCCGCCGGCCGCCAACGCCAACCCGCCCTGACCGACCCGCAGCCCCCAGGTGACCGGCGCCGTCTCGCCCAGCCACAGCTCGACCAGGCTGCCGCGCAGGGCGAACCACTGGTGGTCGAAGAGCGTGAAGCGCCCGGTCGCCGCGAAGGGGGCGTAGGGCAGCACCGCCCCGACGGCGAGGGCGAGGCCACCGCGCAGCAGTCGTGCCGCCGCGCCGGCAACGCTTCGCCAGTGCCTCAGATCCGTCCCGGGGTCGAGCAGCAGCACCGGGGCCGCCAGCACCCCCCAGGGCTCCCAGCCGGCGCTGAGCCCGACGGCCAGGCCCGCCGTCGCGACCCGGCCCCGGGTCGCCGCGTGTGCCGCCCACAGCCAGCAGAAAGGGACGACGACCTGGGCCAGGTGCCCGCCCTCGAAGGTGCGCCACGGCAGCCGCAGAGCGAACCCGAGCACCACGGTCAGGAACACCAGCACCGGCGCCGGCGGCAGACCGCCGACCCGGCGGGCCCAGCGCAACGTGAGCCCGAGGACGGCGACGATCAGGGCGCCGCCGACCAGGCAGACCGGGATCATGGCGCCGAAGCCGCTGTCCTCCAGGAAGCTGTTGTGGTGCTCGAACGGCAGCGGCAGCATAGTCAGGCTGCCCAGGATCTCGAAGGGCCCTGCCTGCATCCACGGGTCGGCGTAGACCGACCCCAGGTCGCCGCGCGCCATCGCCTCACCGGCGGCGGCGAACCTCATCAGGTCGCCGGCGGCGGCGGCACGAGCGCCGGCTGCTCCGACCCCGCTGAGCAGGGCGAGCAGGCTCCACAGCAGCCAGGGGGGATCCGGCCGAACGGGCGAGGATCCGGCGCGGGCACAGACATGGCCGGACCTGGTCTCCTCGGGTGGACGCCGAGAAGTGTGTCGGCCGTCGCGGCCGGGTACTTGACCCGTTGCCCGCTAGAGGACGGCGCCGTTCTGGCCGTCGTCGCCCTGCGGGTGGGCCGGCATCCGGGCCACGAGCACGACGAAGCCACCCACGAACGCGATCAGCGCAGCCGCCAGCAGGGAGGACGGCAGCCCACCGCCGATCATGGCGGCCAGCAGCAGCACCAGCGGCCCGCCGATCACGGACGCCCAGGCCAGCCGCGAGACCAGGTCACCACCCCGGATCGGGGGCACCTCGGGGGGGATGAAGTGCTCGTCCAGGGCGGCCAGCTCGGGCGGGTCGGCCCAGGTGGACGGGCTCGCCGACTGCACCGTGAGGGCGGCCGGCTCCGGGCCGCGGTCCCGGCTCGGGTCGGGCTCGGAGTGCGGGTCGAGGTCCTCGGCGCTGGGCCACGGGCCGCTCGTGGGGGACGGGTCGCCGTAGCGGGCCACGATGTCGGCGAAGGCGGTCTCGAGGTCGAGCTCGGGTCGCGCCGGCTCGGCCGTGGGCGCCGCGCTGGCTCCCGCCCCGGTCGAGGGGTCGCCGGCCTCCGGCAGCTCGCCGTCGCGGTCGCGCTCGCCGCTCATCGAGACTCCGCCGTCGAGGCGCAGACCCGGTCGATGAAGGCGATGCTGCCGTCGACGACGCGAGCGGCGTCGTGGTCGAGGGTCGCGACGTGGAAGCTGTCGTCCAGAACGACCTCGGTCGCGTCCGTCGAGCTGATCGACGACATCACCAGGGCGGTGCTGGAGGCGGGCACCACGTGGTCGTTCGCGGACCGGAAGACCAGGACCGGCTGGGTGACGGCGGGCAGGTCGGAGCGCACCAGCCGGTAGAGGTCGAGCATCGAGGCCAGTGCGTTGAGCGGGGTGCGGTCGTAGGCCAGCTCGGTGATCCCCGGCTTGGCGATGTCGCTGCCGATCCCCGGGAGCGAGGGGACCAACCGGCGCAGCACCGGCAGCATCACCAGTCGAGGGTCCTCGATCTTCACGGCGGGGTTGACGAGCACCAGACCCGCGACGTCCGAGCTGTGCTGCTCGGCCAGACGCAGCGCCAACGCGCCCCCCATCGACAGCCCCGCCACGACCACGCGGTCGCATCGGGCCGTCAGGCGGGCCAGTGCCTGCTCGACCTCGCGGTACCACTGCGGCCACGAGGTGCGGTTCATGTGCTGCCAGGTGGTGCCGTGGCCGGGCAGCAGGGGCAGCTCGACCGTGTATCCCCGGGCGGCCAGCGCCTCGGCCCAGGGGCGCAGGCTCTGGGGGCAGCCGGTGAACCCGTGGCAGAGCAGAACCCCGACCCGGCCGCCGTCATGGGTGAACGGCTCGGCTCCCGTCAGCACGGTCACACTCGACTCCCCACGTGGACGACGGGCGGCGACGACCGCCTGCTCCCTCGCGGCCATGGTGGCATGCCGTCGGGCGAACCGCCATGGCCGGGGCCTACCTCGCAGACGGGTGGACCCCGCACTCTCTACAGTGGGCGACACATCGTGGTAACAGGGCTGGAGCACGGGTCGGGGCACGGGCTGCGGCTCGGGTCGAGGTGCCGCAGCCGCCGTGGTGCAGGCGCGAGTCGAGGGAGGTGACGGTGTTCTACTGGCTGCTCAAGCGAGTCCTGCTGGGACCGCTGCTGCTGACGCTGTTCCGTCCCTGGGTCAAGGGTGAGGACCACGTGCCCGAGGAGGGCGGGGCCATCCTGGCCAGCAACCATCTGTCCTTCTCCGACTCGATCTTCCTGCCGCTGGTGCTCTCGCGGCGGGTCACGTTCCTGGCCAAGGCCGACTACTTCACCGGGCGGGGGATCAAGGGTCGGCTCACCGCGGGGTTCTTCAAGGGCGTCGGCCAGCTGCCGGTCGACCGGTCCGGTGGCGAGCGCTCCGAGGCGGCGCTGACCATGGCCCTCGAGCTGCTGGGCAACGGCGAGCTGCTGGGCATCTACCCGGAGGGCACCCGCTCGCCGGACGGCCGGCTCTACCGGGGCAAGACCGGCGTGGCCCGCATGGCGTTGGAGGCCAAGGTGCCGGTGATCCCGGTGGCCATGGTCGGCACCGACCGGGTGCAGCCGATCGGCAAGCGGATCCCCCACATCCGCCGGGTCGGGGTGGTGCTCGGCGAGCCGCTCGACTTCTCGCGCTACGAGGGCATGGCCGACGACCGGCTGGTGCTGCGCTCGATCACCGACGAGATCATGTACGCGCTGATGGAGCTGTCGGGGCAGGAGTACACCGACGTCTACGCCGCGACCATGAAGGAACGGCTCTCGGCCGCGGCCCGGCGCCAGCGGGCCACCCTCCCGGCCCTGGCGAACCTGCAGAACCTGCCTGCGAACCTGCAGAACCTGCCTGCGAACCTGCAGAATCTGCCCGGGTTGCGCCGCCAGGGGGACACGACTGCGACCGACACCGCCGCCGACGGCGGGGTCGGGCACCCTCAGGGCGATGAAGAGCCGGGTGAGCGGTCGACGGCAATCCCTCCTGTCGTCGAGGGGGACGGCGATGGCGCCGAGCGTCGGCCCGCCTGAGGCGGCGGACTGGTCCACCTGGGACCGAGCGCGGTGGTCGACACCTGCCGCCGGGGACGCCAACCTGTGGCGCGCCGTCGGCGTGTTCCGGGCGTTCACCTTCGTCTACGCGGCGCTGCTCTACGCGAACGCCTACCGGCTCTACGCCCATCCGGCGGTCGGATGGGCGGTCATCGCCCTGATGGGGCTGTGGACGGCGGCCTGGTTCTGGGTGCGCTACCCCTCGCGCGCCTGGATCGCCGCCGACCTGGTCATCTGTGCCGGATCCGTCCTGGCCACCCTGGTCTGCGACACCCCGGAACGGATCGCGCACGGTGAGCAGACGCTGCCCACCGTGTGGTCGGCCACCGCCGTGTTCACCTGGGCAGTCTGGGCCGGGTGGGCGGGTGGTGGCGTGGCGGCCGGGGTGGTCGCCCTGTCCGACCTGGTCGAGGTGCACCAGGGCCTCAGCCTGTCGACCCTCGACAGCATCGTGCTGCTCTTCCTGGCCGGATGCGTGGGGGGCTACTGCCTCGACCTGTTCCGAGCCGGTCGCCGGGACCTGGCCCGGGCCAGCGCCGTGTCCGCGGCCACCCGGGAGCGGGAGCGGCTGGCGGCGGACATCCACGACTCGGTGCTGCAGGTGCTCGCCTACGCCCGCAGTCGAGGGCAGTCCCTCGGCGGCGAAGCGGCCGACATCGCGCGCCTGGCCGGGGAGCAGGAGCAGCGGCTGCGCGCCCTGATGACCCGGGAGGCCACCCCGGTCGACCATTCCGGGGAGGGCAGTGACGTCATGGGCCGGCTATCGGAACTCACGGCCGAGGACGTCGCCGTCACCGGTCCGGCCGGGGGCGTGGCGCTGCCCACCACCAGGGCCGATGCCCTGGTGGCCGCCGTCGGTGAGGCCGTCGACAACGTGCGCCGTCACGCAGGTGACGGTGCCCGAGCCTGGGTGCTGCTCGACCAGGAGGGGGACGACGTCGTGGTCACGGTGCGCGACGACGGGGTGGGGATCGCGCCCGGCCGTCTCGAGGAGGCGGTCGAGCAAGGACGGTTGGGAGTCGTCGTCGCGATCAAGGCCCGGCTGACCGCCGTCGGCGGGCGGGCGGCGTTCTCGGGCGGGCCGGGGGAGGGTACCGAGATCGAGCTACGGGTCCCTCGTGCCGTCGTCCGTCTACCCTTGTGATCATGTCGGGGGGTGTGGTGTCGGAGGGAGCCGAGTCCGTGCCGGAGGGAGCCGAGTCCGTGCGAGCCGCGTCCGTGCGAGCCGAGTCAGGAACAGAGCCGCAGGCGCTGCGGGTGATGATCGTCGACGACCACCCGATGTGGCGGGATGCGATCGCCCATGACCTGACGGCCGCCGGTTTCCAGGTGGTGGCGGTGGCCAGCGACGGTCACGAGGCCCTGCGTTGGCTGCCGGCGACCCGGCCCGACGTGCTGCTGCTCGACCTGCAGTTGCCGGGTGGTCTGGACGGCGTCGAGATCATCCGCAGGGTGCCGGACCTGTACCCGTGCCGGGTGCTGGTGCTCAGCGCCAGCGCCGAGCCGCCGCACGTGCTCGCTGCAGTGGCCGCCGGGGCCAGCGGCTACCTGCTCAAGTCGGTCTCGCGGACCGAGCTGCTCGACGCCGTCCACCGCACCGGGCTGGGTGAGGCGGTCTTCACCCCCAGCCTGGCCGGCCTGGTGCTGGGGGAGTACCAGCGGATCGCCGAGCAGCCCGGTCCCGCCGTCCCACGGCTGACCCAACGCGAGCGTGAGGTGCTGCGCCTGGTGGCCCTGGGGCTGACCAGCCGCAACATCGCCGACCGACTGGGGATCTCGCACCGCACCGTGCAGAACCACACCCAGAACGTGCTCAGCAAGCTGCAGCTGCACAACCGGGTCGAGCTGGCCAGGTACGCGATCGAACAGGGCATCGACGGCGAGGCGGACGGCGACGGGACCCGCCCGTGACGCAGGATGCCGGATGACCATCCTCACCCAGCACGAGCCGGCCCTGACGACCCCGGGTCGCCGCGCCTGGTTGCCGGCCCTGGGGGTCGCAGTCCTGGCCTGGCTGGCGGCCTCTCCGGTGCTGTGGGCGGTGCTGGCCGACTCGGGCCGCGGGCTCGACATGATGGACGAGAGCCACTACCTGATGGCGGCCCAGCCGTGGGCCGCGGACAAGGCGTTCAACGGTCCCTTCGGCTGGTACACCGGCCTGCTCTGGCGCCTGACCGGTGCCGACCTGGGCCGGTTCCGGCTCACCTCGTCGTTGCTGCTGGTCGCGGCTGCGGTGCTGCTGGCGGTCGCGCTGCGCAGGGCGGCGGAGGTGTTCACGGGGATCACCTGGTCGCTGCCCGCCCGTTGGGCCTGGCCGGCGCCGGTCGCGGCGGTGGCCCTGTGCTACGACACCGTCTACGTGCGCACGCCCAGCTACAACTGGTGCGCGTCGATGGGCGAGATGGCGCTGGCGGCCGGCCTGGTCCTGGCGGTGGCCGAGGCCGACCGGGGTTGGCGGCGGGCAGCCCCGGCCGGGGCCCTGGTGGCCCTGGGGCTGTTCGTGACCGCCGTCGGCAAGGCCACGACGGCCGTCGCCGCGGCCTCGGTGTCGCTGGTGGCGGTGGTGGTGCTGGTGGCCCTCGGGGGCAGGGCGCTGCGTCTGGGGCTGGCCCGGGCTGTGGTGGTAGCCGCCGGCACCGGGGTGGTGCTGGTGGGCCTGCACGCTCTGCTGGTGCACGACCTGGCGTTCACCGTGGCCACCTACCGACGTGTCACCCAGATGATGGCGCTGGTCGACCCCGGCCACTACGCGGGCAGTGCCGTGCCCGACACGGTGGTCGCCGGCCTGAAGAACGTCGTGCTCGAGCGGCCGTGGGGGTACCTGCCGTGGCTGGCGCCGCCGTTGGTTGCCGCCGTCCTGCCCTGGGCCCGGGTGCGGCATCCCTGGCGCTACCTGGTGGCGGCGGCAGGGGTGGCGATCGCCGTGCCGACCGCGAGCATGCTGCACGAGTACCCGGGTGGGGTGCCGGGGCTGGGCATGTCGGCCTCGGCGCCGGTGCTGGTCGCGCTCGTGGGCGTGGCGGTGGCGGTGGTCGCCGGGCTCTGGCGGGCACCGTCGGCCGGGCGGGCCCTGGTGCTGGCCCTGGCCCTGTTCGGGATCGGGATCGCCTACCCGATCGGCACCAACGTCGAGTACGCCACCCAGCTGCCCGGCGGGTACGTGGTGCTTTTCGCGGCCGCGGTCGCCGGGGTCTGCGCGCTGCCGCGACCGGGCGCCCTGGGGCTGGTCGGGCTGCTCGCGGTCGTCGGTCTGGCGTTCGGTGATGTCCTGGTGCCGGTGACCCGGGTGAACGCCCCCTACCGGATCGCGCTGTTCGAGGAGCAGACCCTGCCGCGGACCGTGGTGGCGGGCTCCCCGCCGGTGATGGTCGACGGCCCGACGGCGGCCTGGATCGACGGCCTGCGTGCCGGGGCGACCTCGGCCGGTTGGCAGGCCGGGACCCCGCTGCTCGACCTCACCTGGCACCCGGCGTCCGTGCTGGTGCTCGACGGCCGCGCTCCTACGGTGCTGCTGCCGGACTTCCCGGGGTGGCCCGACCCGGGCAACTCCGCCGCCTTCGCGATGGCCCAGGAGGATCCCGCGACCTGGCAGCACGCCTGGGTGCTGATCCCCGAGGGGCAGGACGACGCCGTCGCCGACCAGGCGACCTCGGTGGTCGGCCGGCGCTTCCCGAGCGACTTCGTCAAGGTGACCACCGTCGTCGCGCCCTACGACGGCGAGGCCCAGGGGCTCTGGCGTCCCGCCCGCTGAGGGCGGCGCCGGTGGGCCGGGGGAGTGACCCGGCGCACAGCCGAGGGCCGGATGAGGAAACACGTCGCGGTCTCACCCCGGCTCTCACCTACCCTAGGCAGGTGAGTCTCATGCAGAGCCCGGCCAGCAGCGGCATCCCGATCAGCTCCCTCTCCGGCTCGGCGCAGGACGCGCTGCTGTCGGGGCTGGACACCTTCACCAGCCTTCCGGCGGCGCAGCAGCCGGAATGGCCCGACCGGGTCGTGCTCGAGCAGGTGCGCGCCGAGCTGTCCACGTTCCCGCCACTGGTCTTCGCGGGCGAGTGCGACCACCTCAAGAACGAGCTGGCCGAGGCCGCCCAGGGGCGGGCCTTCCTGCTGCAGGGCGGCGACTGCGCCGAGACCTTCGCCGAGGCGACCGCCGACCGCATCCGCAACAAGATCAAGACCCTGCTGCAGATGGCGGTCGTGCTCACCTACGGCGCCAGCATGCCGGTGATCAAGGTCGGCCGGATCGCGGGGCAGTACTCCAAGCCGCGCAGCAAGCCCACCGAGACCCGGGACGGCGTGACGCTGCCGGCGTACCGGGGTGACTCGATCAACGAGTACGCCTTCGACGAGGCCAGCCGCACGCCCGACCCGCGCCGGCTGCTGCGGGCCTACCACACCAGTGCCTCGACCCTGAACCTGGTGCGGGCCTTCACCAAGGGCGGCTTCGCCGACCTGCGCCACGTGCACGAGTGGAACCGAGGCTTCCTCGCCAACCCCGCGAACGCCCGCTACGAGGTGCTCGCCCGCGACATCGACCGGGCGATGCGGTTCATGGCGGCCTGCGGCGGCGACTTCGAGGCACTGCGCACCGTCGACCTGTTCTCCAGCCACGAGGCGCTGCTGCTCGACTACGAGCGCCCGCTGACCCGGATCGACTCCCGCACCGGGGCGCCCTACAACGTCTCGGCCCACTTCGTCTGGATCGGTGAGCGCACCCGCCAGCTCGACGGCGCCCACGTCGAGCTGATGTCGAAGGTCCGCAACCCGATCGGCGTCAAGCTGGGCCCGACCACCTCGCCGTCCGAGGCGCTCGAGCTGATCGAGAAGCTGAACCCCGACCAGGAGCCGGGCCGCCTGACGTTCGTCAGCCGCATGGGCGCGGGCAAGGTGCGCGACGCGCTGCCGGCCCTCGTCGCGGCGGTGCGCGACGCCGGCGCCGACGTGCTGTGGGTGTGCGACCCCATGCACGGCAACACCTTCGAGGCCGCCTCGGGCTACAAGACCCGCCGTTTCGACGACGTCGTCGACGAGCTGCAGGGGTTCTTCGAGGTGCACCGGGACCTCGGCACGGTGCCCGGCGGGCTGCACATCGAGCTCACCGGCGACGACGTGACGGAGTGCCTGGGCGGCTCCGAGCCCGTCAACGAGGACGACCTCGCCACCCGGTACGAGACCCTGTGCGACCCGCGGCTGAACCACCAGCAGTCCCTCGAGATGGCCTTCCTGGTGGCCGAGATGCTCTCGGAGCGCTGACCCGCGGGCGTCGCACCGGGCCGCGGGCCCGGTGCGACGCCCGGCAGCCGTGCGCGTCGTGACCTGGCCCCGGTGCGGCGGCGTCGCCGCGGCGTGGGCACCCTCGCCGGAGTGCAAGGATGAGGGACGTGAGCGAGTCGGAGCCTGACGGACAGCAGCCGCTGCCGCCGGGGCAACGCCTGGCCGCCACGTTGCCGGTGCTGCACTACGGCCCGGTCCCCAAGTTCCGGCCGCAGTCGTGGCGGCTGACCGTCAACGGGGCCACCCGGGACGGCGACGAGCACCACCTGGACGTCGAGGCGCTCGCCGTCCTGCCGTTCACCGAGCTCGTCGGCGACATGCACTGCGTCACCCGGTGGACGGTCCGCGACCTGCGGTGGGGCGGGATCCTGGCCACCGACCTGCTCGAGGCGGTGCCGCCGGCCGACGACGTCACGCACGTCATGGCGTGGGCAGAGTACGGCTTCTCGGCCAACCTGCGGATCGCCGACTTCGCCGCCGACGCGACGATGCTGGCCACGCACCGGGACGGTGCGCCGCTGGCGCCCGAGCACGGGTTCCCGCTGCGGCTGGTGGTGCCGCACCTGTACGCCTGGAAGGGCCCCAAGTGGCTGCGGGGGATCGAGTACCTGTGCGAGCCGCGTCGGGGGTTCTGGGAGGAACGCGGCTACCACACCGTCGGGGACCCCTGGCGCGAGCAGCGCTGGTCCTACCAGGAGTGAGCCAGGGCCAGGGCCAGGGCCAGGGCCAGGGCCAGGGCTAGGACCGGCCTCGACCGGGCGCGAGAGGTCAGTTCAGGATCAGGGTGACGGTGGTGTCCTTCGGGACCGTGGTGTTGGCCGCAGGTTCGGTCGACTTCACCGACCCGCCGAAGAACTCGCCGATGACGTTGTCGACCCGCACCTGAAGGCCGAGGTCACGCAGGGCGCGCCGTGCATCCTTGACCGAGTAGCCGTTGAGGTCGGGGATGGTCACGTTGTCTCCCTGGGACACCCCGAGCTTGATCGTCGAGCCCTGGCGCTGCGCGTCGTTCGGCTGGGGGTCCTGCCACAGCACCTGGCCCGAGGGGGCCCCGTGGGGCTGGTACTCGGGCTGCACTGTGAAGCCGGCCTTCTCTAGGATCTGGGTCGCCTCCTCGATGCTCTTGCCGGTCACGTCGACCAGCGGCACCGACCTGGGGCCCTTGCTGAGCACGACCTTGACCGGGTCGCCGACCTTGACGGCGGCACCGGCAGCGGGGGTCGAGCTGATCACGTCACCCTCGGGCACCTCGAGGCTGTAGTCGCTGCCGCCGGCGGTGTCGTCGAGCGTGAGCTGCTTGTCCGCCAGGGCCTTGCGGGCCTTGTCGACGGTGAGGCCCTTCATGGTCGGCACCGTGCGCTTGGCGCTGCCGAGGGAGAGCCAGAACGAGACGGTGCCCCCCTTGCGCACCCGTTCGCCACCGGCGGGGTCGCTGCGTGACACGTGGCCCTTGGTGATCGTCTCGTTGTACTCACCGCCCGACTGGGGTGCAGCCACCAGGCCCTTCTTGCTGAGGGCGTCGGTGGCCTCGGTCGCGGTGAGATTGGTGAGGGTGGGAGTGGTGTCGTAGGCGCTGGCCCAGCCCCAGACGAGAAGGCCGAGGACGGCGGCCACCACCAGCACCGAGACCAGCATCACCGTGCCGCGGCGTCGCCGGCGCTCCACGAGGCCGGCGATCTCGGCGTGGATCGGGGTCCGCCCGTCGGCGTCGTCCCGTCCGGCACGGGCGCGGGCGGTACGCAGCGCGGCCACCTCGGGCAGGGCCTGCGTCATGCTGACGGGCGAACGCGATGGGCCGCCCCGACCACCGGGCGGGCCCGGCTGGCCGGGGTCGGCTGCGCCGTTCTGCCCGGAGGCCAGCACCTGCGTCGCGCTCGCCACCCGGCCGAAGCCGGCCCCGGTCGCCACGGCGGCCGCCGGCGCCGGTACCGACGGGCGGTGGTCGAGCTGCTCGGTGGTCAGGCCCGCGTGCACCTGCTGCACCAGCTGCAGGTAGGCGGCGGCGTCGTCCGGTCGTTCGTCGGGGGCCCGGCGCGTGGCGACCAGCACGAGCTCGTCGAGCGAGGGATCGAGCTCGGGGACCAGCGTGGACGGCGCCGGCACGTCCTCGTGCACGTGCCGGTAGGCGATCTGCATCGGCAGGTCGCCCGGGAAGGGCTGCCGACCGGTGAGCATCTCGAAGAGCATGATCCCGGCCGCGTAGACGTCGCTGCGGGCGTCGGCGCTGCCGTGCATCACCAGCTCGGGTGCCAGGTAGGCGACCGTGCCGATCACCGAGCCGGTCTGGGTGGCGCCGCCGCTGACGGCCCGGGCCAGGCCGAAGTCGGCCACCTTGACCCGCCCGTCGTCGGTGAGCACCACGTTCTCGGGCTTGATGTCGCGGTGCACGATGCCGGCCCGGTGGGCGGCCGTCAGGGCAGCGAGCACGGGCTCGAAGACGCTGAGCGACTCCCGGGCCGTCAGCACCCGGCGGTCGACGATGACGTCGCGCAGGGTGCGCCCGGCCAGAAACTCCATCGCCAGGTAGAGCGACTCGCCGTCGCCGCCCTGGTCGAAGACCTGCACCACGTTGGCGTGGGAGAGGCGGGCCGCCGAGCGGGCCTCGCTGACGAAGCGCGACACGAAGGCGGGGTCGTCGGCCAGGTGCGGGTGCATGACCTTCAGGGCCACCTCGCGGTCGAGGCGCCGGTCGTGGGCCTGGTAGACGGTCGCCATGCCGCCGCGGGCCACCCGCGCGAGGACGTTGTACCGCCCGTCGAGCAGGTGCCCGACGAGACCGTCCTGACCTCGTGCCTCCACAACGCGGCAGTCTACGTTCGACGCCCAGTGGCGCGCCTCGACCCTGAGGATTGGGTGAGCGGGGTCGCCGGGGCGGTGCGTCCTGGTGCGTCGGTATGACAGCCGACCCGCTGCTGCCGCATGCTGTGCCGGTGTCGGACGACGATGTGACCTTCCTCGAGACCCTGGTGACCGAATGGCTGCCGCTGCCCGACGTGGCCGAGCGGCTGGACACCGACGTCAGCCGGGTTCGCCGGCTGCTGCAGGACCACGCGCTGCTGGCCGTGCGTCGCGGTTCGCCGACGGTGCTCAGCGTGCCTGCCGACCTGCTGCCCGACGGGCAGCTGATGCCCGACCTGCCAGGCACGGTGTCGGTGCTGCTCGACAGCGGGTTCGACGAGTCCGCCGCGCTGCGCTGGCTGCTCACCCCCGACGACAGCCTGCCGGGAAGCCCTCTGAGCCGGCTCATCGCCGGTCACAAGACCGAGATCCGGCGCCGGGCGCAGGCCCTGGCCTTCTGACTCCTCGCCCCTCGTCCGCTCAGCTGCGGATCCGCAGGCCCTTGGGGGTCGCGCGGAACCCGGCCGCCTCGAGGGCCTCGGCCAGTGGCCCGCCGCCGCCGAGCACGGCTGCACCGTCGGCGCGCTCGACCGTCAGCTTGCCCAGGGCGCCGTCCCGGACCGCCAGGGCCAAGGCGTCGGCTGCCGGTTGCAGCAGGTCGGGCAGCGCCGACCACGACAGCAGCGACCGTCCGCCCCGCTCGACGTAGAGCACCAGGGCGCCGTCCACCAGCACCACGAGGGCACCGGCCTTGCGACCGGGTTTGTGACCGGAGGCGGCCTGCTCGCCGCGGTCGGGCCACGGCAGGGCCGCGCCGTAGGGGTTGGCCGGGTCGGCGGCGGCGAGGACGACGGTGCGACGCGGGGCGTCGGCGCCCCGACCGACCCCGCCCCTGCCGGAGGCCCCGGTCGAGGGGAGGGGGTCGTTGCCGAGTGGGCGGGCCATGGCCCGGAGCCGGTCCACCGCGCCCGTCGACCCGAACTGGGCGGCCCCCAGGCCCTCGACGAAGTAGCCCCGGCGTACCCGGCCGGCGTCCTCGAAGGCGGACAGCACCCGGTAGGTGGCGGCGAAACCGCCCGGTGACCGCTCCGCCACGACGGCCCCCCGGGTGAGCACCCCGTGCCGTTCGAGCAGCAGCTCGGCGGCGGCGTGGGCGCGCAGCGTGGGGTCGCTCTCGCGCGCGGGCAGCAGCGACCACCGTCCGACAACGGTGGGGGGACCGCTGCGGGAGGGCAGCGCCGCCCGCCCGCCGGCCAGACCCGCCGACCGCAGGCCGGCGTACCGACCGCCGCCGTAGCGCGCGCGAGGGGTCGCTCGGGGGCTGCGATGGGTCGCCCGTCCGCCGGACAAGCGGGCCCGCAACGGCGCCAACGAGTCGTTCGTCACCAGCCCCGACCAGGCCAGCTGCCACAGCACCTCGACCAGAGCGGGGTCGTCGGGGCCCCCGACCGCGTCGGACAGGGCCCTGAAGAAGTAGGCGCCGCCCCCGGAGAGTGCGCCCATCACCTGCTGGGCGAGGTCGTCGTGCACCAGGTCGGCGTCGGGCAGGGGCAGGGTGAGCGGGGCGAACTCCACCGGGTGCAGGCTCACCCAGCCGTCGTCGCCGGGTAGGGCGCCGTGGCCGGCCCAGACCACCTCGCCGGCCGCCGTCAGCTCGTCGAGCA
Source organism: uncultured Actinomycetota bacterium (assembly GCA_963738495.1). Lineage (GTDB taxonomy): Bacteria > Actinomycetota > Actinomycetes > Actinomycetales > Kineosporiaceae > CAVTWW01. Next base: position 155,120 of record CAVTWW010000005.1, on the reverse strand, counting down.
TGCCGGGGGCGAAGTCGCTGACCCGCGACGGCAGCACCAGGGTCTCGAGGGCGCTGGCCGGCAGCTGCGCCCCGGCCAGCTGCTCGATCGCGCGCAGCACGCCGTCCGCCCCACGCAGCCCCGAGCCCACCCCCTGCCACTGCGGCACGAACCGGGCCAGGTCCTGGGCCGTGACCGGCTCGACCTCGGCCCGCAGGGCGGCGAGCGAGCGTCGGCGCAGGGTGCGCAGCACCTCGCGGTCGCAGTAGTCGAGGCCGGTCCCGCCCCCGGCCTCGATCGGTCGCAGCTCACCCTCGACCAACCGGCCGGCGGCCACCAGCCGGCGCAGGCCGTCGACGACCACCGCCACCCCCAGACCGAGCCGCTCGGCCACCTGGGCGGCCACGAACGGGCCGTGGGTGCGGGCGTGACGCGCCAGCAGGTCGGCCAGGGGGTCGGCCACCGGCTCGGTGAAGGTCTCGGCGATGCCGATCGGCAGGGCCGTGCCCAGCGCGTCCCGCAGTCGTCCGGCGTCCTCGACGCCGGACCAACGGTCCTGCCCGCCCACTCGCACCGGGATCACCCGTCGCCCGGCGGACAGCTGGGTCAGCCAGGACTCGACCTGCTCGTTCGGCACCGGGGGCGGGGCGGAGGCCTCGCCGTCCCAGGGGGCGGTCAGGGTGCGCCGGCCGAGCTCGTCGACGGTGAGCGGACCGAGCAGTCGCAGCAGGTCGGCCACCCCCTCGGCCCCGGTGAGCCGGCGTCCGGCCACCAGCCGCTGCAGCTCGCTCTCGGTGCGCTCGAGGGCGGCGGGGTCGAGCAGGTCGCGCAGCGAGGCACCCTCGCCGCGGCCGAGCAGCTGGGCCAGCAGCGTCGAGTCCAGCGACAGCGCAGCGGCTCGCCGCTCGGCCAGGGGGGTGTCGCCCTCGTAGAGGAACTGGGCGACGTACCCGAAGAGCAGGCTGCGGGCGAACGGGGAGGGCTCGGTGGTGGCGACCTCGACCACCCGCACCGTGCGGCCGGCCAGGTCGCGCTGCAGTGCGACCAGCGCCGGCACGTCGAAGACGTCCTGCAGGCACTCGCGCACCGTCTCGAGCACGATCGGGAAGCTGGCGTACCGGGCGGCCACCTCGAGCAGCTGCGCCGCCCGCTGGCGCTGCTGCCACAGGGGCTGACGCTGGCCGGGTCTGCGACGTGGCAGCAGCAGCGCCCGGCCGGCGCACTCCCGGAAGCGGGCCGCGAACAGGGCCGAGCCGCCCAGCTGGTCGGTGACCAGGGCCTCGACCTCGTCGGGCTCGAAGACGACCAGCTCGGTGACCTCGGGCGGGCCGCCGTCCTCGGTCTCGATGTCGGGCAGGCGCAGCACGATGCCGTCGTCGGCGGGCATCGCCTGGGCGTCGACCCCGAAGCGCTCGCGCAGCCGGGCGGCGATCATCAGGGCCCAGGGGGCATGGACCTGGGCGCCGTACGGCGAGTGGACGACGACCCGCCAGTCGCCGAGCTCGTCGCGGAACCGTTCCACCACAACGGTTCTGTCGTCAGGCACCCGAGCCGTGGCCTTCTGCTGCTCGCGCAGGTAGCCCACCAGGTTGTCGGCCGCCCAGTCGTCGAGGCCGGCAGCTCGGGCCCGGGCGTGCGCCGTGGCGTCGTCGGCGGCCACCAGCTCGCGCACGAAGCCGCCGATCGCCGCTCCCAGCTCGGCAGGGCGACCCAGGGAGTCTCCGTGCCAGAACGGCAGCCGGCCCGGCTGGCCCGGGGCCGGGGTGACGAGCACGCGGTCGTGGGTGATCTGCTCGATCCGCCACGAGCTGGCCCCCAGGGTGAAGACGTCGCCCACCCGCGACTCGTAGACCATCTCCTCGTCGAGCTCGCCGACCCGGCGACCGCCGGAGGTGCTGTCGGTGGCCAGGAACACCCCGAACAGCCCCCGGTCGGGGATGGTGCCACCGCTGGTGACGGCCAGGTGCTGGGCGCCCGGCCGGCCGGTGAGGGTGCCGGTGAGGCGGTCCCACACGATCCGGGGCCGCAGCTCGGCGAACTCGTCGCTGGGGTAGCGGCCCGACAGCATGTCGAGCACCGCCTCGAGCACCTCGCGGGTCAGCGTCGCGAACGGGGCCGACCGGCGCACCAGCGCCTCGAGGTCGTCGAGGTTCCACTCCTCGAGAGCCACCATCGCGACGATCTGCTGGGCGAGCACGTCGAGCGGGTTGGTCGGCACCCGCAGCGCCTCGATCCGGCCGTCGCGCATGCGCTCCACGACCACGGCGGTCTGCACCAGGTCGCTGCGGAACTTGGGGAACAGCACGCCCCTTGAGACCGCGCCCACCTGGTGTCCGGCCCGCCCGACCCGCTGCAGCCCGCTGGCGACGCTGGGAGGGGACTCGACCTGTACCACCAGGTCGACCGCGCCCATGTCGATGCCGAGCTCGAGGCTCGAGGTGGCGACCACGGCCGGCAGCCGCCCCGCCTTCAGCTCGCCCTCGATGATCGCCCGCTGCTCCTTGCTGACCGACCCGTGGTGGGCCCGGGCCAGCACCGGCGCGGCACCCGCCGCCGCCCCCGACTGGGCCATGACGAGCGCGGGTGCCGTGTCGACCGGCAGCGCCGCACCGGTCTGCCGCTCGTGCCAGATCTCGTTGAGCCGGGCCGTCAACCGCTCCGACAGCCGCCGCGAGTTGGCGAACACCAGCGTCGAGTGGTGGGCGGCGATCAGGTCGACCACCCGTTCCTCGACGTGCGGCCAGATCGACGGCCGGCGCAGGTCGCCGGCGGCCGGGCCGGACAGGTCGAGGCCGCCCGCCCCGGCCGGGTCGGGTTCGGCGGCCCCCCCTGGCCGCGGGGCACCAGGGGGCCCCATCGCCGCGTCGAGGTCGGTCATGTCAGGCACCGGCACGACCACCGTCAGGTCGAAGACCTTGGTGGACGGCGGCTGCACCACCGTCACCCGGTGCGGACCCGAACCGCCCAGCCACCGGGCCACCGCCTCGACCGGGCGCACCGTGGCCGACAGCCCGATCCGTTGGGCGGGGCTCTCGAGCAACGCGTCCAGCCGCTCCAGGCTCACCGCCAGGTGCGCACCCCGCTTGGAGCCGGCGATCGCGTGCACCTCGTCGACGATCACCGTGCGGACCCCGGCCAGACTGGCCCGCGCCTGCGAGGTGAGCAGCAGGAACAGCGACTCCGGCGTCGTGATGAGCACGTCGGCCGGGCTGCGGGCGAAGTCGCGCCGCTCGGCGGCGGGGGTGTCGCCGGAACGGACCGCGACCCGCACCTCGGGCACCGGCAGCCCGAGGCGGCCGGCTGCCTGCCGGATGCCCGTCAGCGGCGAGCGCAGGTTGCGTTCGACGTCGACCGCCAGCGCCTTGAGCGGCGAGACGTACAGCACCCGGCACCGCTGGCTGGGGGCGGCCGGCGGCGGGGTGGTGGCCAGATGGTCCAGGGCCCACAGGAAGGCGGACAGGGTCTTGCCCGAGCCTGTGGGCGCGACCACCAGGGCGTGGTGCCCCTGGCTGATCGCCGACCAGGCCCCCAGCTGCGCCGGCGTGGCGCCGTGGAAGGCGCCCGCGAACCAGTCCCGGGTGGCCGGGGAGAACCGCGCGAGCACCTGCTCGGGCGAGAGCTCGTCGGGGGCCATGGCGCCATCCTGCCTGGCCCCACCGACAGCCGGCTCCGCTTCGGGCCGCCGGTGATCGGCGACGACGGCCCTGTCATGCTCGTTCGATGAGCGCGCCCGCCACCACCGCACCGCCGTCGGTGCTGGCCGAGCTGTCACGGGCCGGCCGCCGGGCGGTGCCGGTGCTGTCGATGATGCAGGTCGTGGGCGGGGTCGGGGTCGCCAGCGGCATCGCCGTCAACGGCCTGCTGGCCCAGCAGATCTCGGGCTCGGCCGCCTGGTCGGGCCTGGCCCAGACGATGGCGGTGATCGGGGCCGCCCTGCTCGCCGTCCCGCTGGCTCGACTCGCCCAGAGCCGAGGACGACGTCCCGCCCTGGCGCTCGGGTACCTGGTGGCGGTGGTCGGGGCCGCGCTGAGCGTGGTCGCCGGTGTCACCTCGCACTTCTGGCTGCTGCTGGTCGCGGCCGCCCTGTTCGGCGGCGGCACGGCGTCCGGGCTGCAGTCGCGCTACGCGGCGATCGACGCCGCCGGGCCCGGGCACCGGGGCCGATCTCTGGCCCTGGTGATGTGGGCCGGCACGCTGGGGTCGGTGCTGGGCCCCAACCTGTCCGAGCTGGGGGGCCGGTTGGGGGCCGGGCTGGGCATCCCCACCCTGACCGGGCCGTTCCTGTTCAGTGTCGTGGCGTTCACGGCGGCCGCGGTGGTGAGCCAGGTGTGGCTGCGGCCCGACCCGCTGCTGGCCGCCCGGGCGGCGGCCGCCGGGGTCGGGGAGCGGAGCTCGTCGGGTGGGTTGCGGACCGCGGCGGCCGTCGTGCGGGCCAGCCCCGGCGCCAGGACCGGTCTGGCGAGCATCGCCACCGCGCATGCGGTGATGGTGGGCGTGATGGTGATGACCCCGGTGCACCTGCACGGGGACGGGGCCACGTTGCGCGTGATCGGCGTCGTGATCAGCGTCCACATCGCCGGCATGTACGCCGCCAGCCCGTTGATGGGCATGCTGGCCGACCGGGTGGGCCGCCCGGCGGGGATCCTGGTGGGGCAGGTGCTGCTGGCGGCCTCGCTCGTGGTCGCGGCCACCAGCCCGGCGCACGCCGCCGTCCAGTTGGGGGTCGCATTGGTGCTGCTGGGCCTGGGGTGGTCGGCCACCGTGGTCGCCGCCTCGACGCTGATCAGCGAGTCGGTGCCCGCGCAGGTGCGCACCACGGTGCAGGGCCTGTCCGACCTGACGATGGGACTGGCCGCCGCCTCGGCCGGTGCGCTGGCCGGTCCGGTGCTGCAGGCCTGGGGCTATCACACGCTGGCCTGGTCGGCGGGGCTGCTGCTGATCCCGGCGACGGTCTCGGCGCTGACGGCGCTGACGGCCCGTTCCGGCGGCGCCGCCGTCGCCCCCGCTGTGAAATGATCCCCGATCGTGCGGGTCAGCGACTTCTGGCGGCTGGTCGACGACGAGTTCGGCCCGGGGTACGGCCGGACCCTCATCGACGACCAGGTGCTGATCGGCCTGCGCCACCGCACCGGCGCCCAGGCGCTGGCGGCCGGTGACGACCCCCGTGACGTCTGGGTCGCCCTCTGCGACGAGATGGACGTGCCGGCCGAACGTCGCTGGGGCAGGGACGACGCCGTCCCGCCCACGCCGGCCGCCACCGCGGCGGTGAGCCGGCCGGGCTCCCCGCGCCGCGGAGGCTCCGCAGGCTCCGGGCGGGGCCGATGATCCAGGCTCGGGGACTGACCAAGCGGTACGGCGACTTCACCGCCGTCGCCGGCATCGACGTCGAGGTGCGTGCCGGTGAGGCCTTCGGGTTCCTCGGCCCCAACGGCGCCGGCAAGTCCTCGACGATGCGCATGATCGCCTGCGTCTCGCCGCCCACCGACGGGTCGCTCACCCTGCTCGGTCGTGACCCGGGCACCCACGGCCCCGCGATCCGGGCCCGGCTCGGGGTGGTGCCGCAGCGCGACAACCTCGACGAGGAGCTCACGGTGCGCGAGAACCTGGTCACGTATGCGCGCTACTTCGGGCTGTCGCGCTCGGCCGCCCGCGCCAAGGCGGGCGAGCTGCTCGAGTTCGCGCAGCTCACCGAGCGGGCCGACTCGCCGGTGGAGCCGCTGTCGGGTGGCATGAAGCGACGGCTCACGATCGCCCGGGCCCTGGTCAACGACCCCGAGCTGCTGCTGCTCGACGAGCCCACCACCGGGCTCGACCCGCAGGCGCGCCACCTGGTGTGGGACCGGCTGGCGCGGCTGAAGCGCGCCGGGGTCACCCTGGTGCTGACCACCCACTACATGGACGAGGCCGAGCAGCTGTGCGACCGGCTCGTGGTGATGGACGGCGGGCGGATCGTGGCCGAGGGCAGTCCGCGCTCGCTGATCGCCGAGCACGTCGGCCGCGAGGTGCTCGAGCTGCGCCTGGACGTCGACGACCACCACGGCCACGAGCAGTCGGTGGCCGGTCTGGCCGAGCGGGTCGAGGTGCTGACCGACCGCATGCTGCTGTTCACCGACGACGGCGAGGCCACGCTGGTCGCCGTCCATGCCCGAGGGGTGCGGCCCACCTCGTCACTGGTGCGCCGGGCCGGGCTCGAGGACGTCTTCCTGCGACTGACCGGCCGGCAGCTGGTGGACTGACATGACCCCGCGCTGGTGGTCGGTCACCGAGTTCTGGCTGGTCGGGCTGCGCCGGGTGTGGCGGGGCACCATGGTCTCGGGGGTGCTCGGGCCGCTGCTCAACCTGGGCGCCATCGGCGTCGGGGTCGGGGCGCTGGTCGACCGCACCGGGCAGACGGCGGCGCTCGGCGGCGGCCCCTACGCCCGGTTCGTGGCCCCCGGCATCCTCGCCTCGGCGGCCATGATGACCGCCGTGGGTGATGCCACCTGGCCGGTGATGGGGGCCAAGAAGTGGCAGCGGCAGTACCTGGCGATGCTGGCCACCCCGCTCGGGGTCGCCCAGGTCTACCTGGGGCACCTGGTGTTCATCGCCGTCCGGCTGGCGATCCTGGCGGCGATCTTCGTGGCCATCGGGTTCGGGCTGGGGGCGTTCGCCTCGCCCTGGGTGGTCCTGGCGCTGCCGGCGGCGGTGCTGGTGGGACTGGCCCACGCGGCGCCGGTGATGGGGTACGCGATCACGCAGCAGAACGACACCGGCTTCATCGTGCTGTTCCGGTTCGGGGTGCTGCCGATGACGCTGTTCGCCGGCACCCTCTTCCCGATCGGCTCGCTGCCGGTGGCGCTGCAGGCGCTCGCGGCGCTGACTCCGCTGTGGCACGGCACCCAGCTCTGCCGGGCGCTGGCCCAGGGGCAGGTCCGGGGCGCCGGGGTGGTGGTGGTGCTACTGGCCCACCTCGCCTACCTGTCGGCCTGGGTGCTGGTCGGCGGCTGGTGGGCCAGGCGCCGGTTCGCCCGCGAGCTGGTGCAGTGAGATGACGGGCGTGGAGTGAGATGACGGGCGTGCTGGGCGCGACGGTGCGCTCGCTCGGCGAGCTGGTGATGCCGCAGGGGTTCGGGCGGGCCCGGAGGCTGATGGAGCGCAACCTCACCGTGGCCCGTCGGCAGCGGTGGGTCCTGGTGAGCGGGTTCTTCGAGCCGGTGTTCTACCTGTTCTCGCTGGGGATCGGGGTGGGGGCGCTGGTGGGCACCCTCGACCGCGGGGACGGCGTCGCCGTCCCGTACGCCGTGTACGTCGCCCCCGCCATGCTGGCGGCCTCGGCGATGAACGGAGCCGTCGCCGAGTCGACCATGAACGTGTTCTTCAAGCTCAAGTACGCCCGCCTCTACGACGCGGTGCTGGCCACGCCGCTGCGGCCCGGGGACGTCGCCGTCGCCGAGATCGGCTTCGCCCAGCTGCGCGGCGCCGTCTACTCGGCGGCCTTCCTGCTGGTGATGGCCGCGATGGGGTACCTGCGCTCGTGGTGGGCCCTGCTGGCGCTGCCCGCGGTGGTGCTGGTGGGGCTGGCGTTCGCCGGGGTCGGCATGGCGGCCACCACCTGGATGCGGTCGTGGCAGGACTTCGACCTGATCACCGTGGCGACGCTGCCGATGTTCCTGTTCTCGGGCACCTTCGCGCCGCTGAGCAGCTATCCGCCGGCGGTGCGGTGGGCGGTGGAGGTGCTGCCGCTGCACCACGCGGTGGTCGTCGTCCGGGGACTGTGCCTGGGCATGCCGGACGTCGGCATGCTGTGGCACCTCGGCTACCTGGTGGCGATGGGGATGGTGGGTCTGGCGGTCGCCTCGGTGCGGCTGGAGCGGCTGCTGCTGCGCTGAGCGCAGCGGCGGCGTGTCGGATCCGGTCGAACACCTGTTCGGGTTAGTCTCGTCCCCAGCCGCCCGCGATGTTTCCTCGTCCACAAGGTGAGGTCGGGTCGCAGGGGGCTGTCGGTGGCTTCGTCTAGCGTCACCGGCATGCGCACCCCGACCCGAAGCGGCGCCGACGGCGCCCAGTCCAGAAGCGGCGCCGCCGGCGCCCGTCCCCGAAGTGAGATGACGATGCCTGCACCGGCAGACCGCGAGAAGGCCCTCGACGCCGCCCTCGCCCAGATCGACCGGCAGTTCGGCAAGGGCTCGGTCATGCGCCTGGGCGAGCGACGACCGCGCCCCCGATCGAGGTCATCCCGACCGGCTCCATCGCGCTCGACATCGCGCTCGGCATCGGCGGCCTGCCGCGCGGCCGCATCGTCGAGATCTACGGCCCGGAGTCCTCGGGCAAGACGACGGTCGCGCTGCACGCGATCGCCAACGCGCAGAAGGCGGGCGGCATCGCGGCCTTCATCGACGCCGAGCACGCGCTCGACCCCGAGTACGCCAAGAAGCTCGGGGTCGACATCGACGCACTGCTCGTCTCCCAGCCCGACACCGGCGAGCAGGCGCTCGAGATCACCGACATGCTGATCCGCTCCGGCGCCATCGACCTCATCGTCATCGACTCGGTCGCCGCCCTGGTGCCGCAAGGCCGAGATCGAGGGCGAGATGGGCGACAGCCACGTCGGCCTGCAGGCCCGCCTGATGTCGCAGGCGCTGCGCAAGATCACCGGCGCGTCTGAGCAACACCAACACCACGGCTGATCTTCATCAACCAGCTGCGCGAGAAGATCGGCGTCATGTTCGGCTCGCCCGAGACCACCACCGGCGGTCAAGGCGCTGAAGTTCTACGCCTCGGTCCGGCTCGACGTCCGTCGCATCGAGACCCTCAAGGACGGCACCGACGCGGTCGGCAACCGCACCCGCGTCAAGGTCGTCAAGAACAAGGTCGCGCCGCCGTTCAAGCAGGCCGAGTTCGACATCCTCTACGGCATCGGCATCTCCCGCGAGGGCTGGCCTGATCGACATCGGTGTCGAGCAGGGCATCGTCAAGAAGTCGGGTGCCTGGTACACCTACGAGGGCGACCAGCTCGGTCAGGGCAAGGAGAACGCGCGCACCTTCCTGCGCGACAACCCCGACCTCGCCGACGAGATCGAGAAGCGCATCAAGGAGAAGCTCGGCATCGGGGCGCACCCTCGACGCCCCGGCGGTCGACCTCGCGGCGGCCGAGGCCAAGGTCGACTTCTGAGAGGTCGATCCGGGCACGCAGCTCCCGTCGAGCCAGGGCCGGGGGCGGGCACGACCAGCCCGTCCCCGGCACCGCGGCCGACCTGACACCCGACGCCGATCCGGCCGACCGTCGCCCGTTCCATCGTGCTGCGGCAGCTGACCATGGCGCCCCGCACCGCGAGCCCAGCTGTCCGCAGCGATGGCGAAGCGCGAGGTCCCCGACGAAGTGGCCGAAGCCGTTCTCGACCGCTTCGCAGAGGTCAACCTCGTCAACGACGAGGAGTTCGCGCGGCAGTGGGTCAGCTCTCGTCATCGCGGCAGGGGGCTCGCCCGTCGGGCCCTGGCCTACGAGCTGCGCCATCGCGGGGTCGACGACCAGACCGTGCAGGCGGCCGCTCGACGAGATCGACGACGACACCGAGCTGCAGGCCGCCCGAGACGCTGGTGCGGCGACGGCTGCCGTCCATGGCCGGTGACGACCCCGCACGCCGGGCCCGTCGGATCGCCGGCATGCTGGCCCGCAAGGGCTACGGCTCGGCGACGGCGATGCGGGCTCTGCGTGAGGTGCTCGACGAGGTGCCGGACGACGCTCTCGCCGAGCTCGACGACGACTGAGGCCTTTCGCCGCGAGGTGGTCGGGCTCGTCGGGGTCGTAGGCTGGCATGGCCATGACGACAACCACCACGCCGGACTCCCAGGCCCACGCCGACGAGGCCCGCACTGACGAGGCCCGTACGCACGAAGCCCGCACTGACGAGGCCCGCACTGACGAGGCCCGCACCTATGAGGTGCGCACTCTCGGCTGCCAGATGAACGTGCACGACTCCGAGCGCCTGGCCGGTCTGCTGGAGGAGGCCGGGTACGTGCCGGCCGTGACCGGCGACGAGTGCCGACGTCGTGGTCTTCAACACCTGCGCGGTCCGCGAGAACGCCGACAACAAGCTCTACGGCAACCTCGGCCAGCTGGCCCCGGCCAAGGCCGCTCGCCCCGGCATGCAGATCGCCGTCGGCGGCTGCCTGGCGCAGAAGGACCGGCACACCATCCTCGCGAAGGCGCCCTGGGTCGACGTCGTCTTCGGCACCCACAACCTCGGGTCCCTGCCGGCGCTGCTCGACCGGGCCCGGCACAACGAGGGGCCCAGGTCGAGATCCTCGAGGCGCTGGAGACCTTCCCGTCCACCCTGCCCACCCGGCGGGACTCGGCCTACGCCGCCTGGGTGTCGATCAGCGTCGGCTGCAACAACACCTGCACGTTCTGCATCGTGCCCGCCCTGCGCGGCAAGGAGAAGGACCGCCGGCCGGGCGACATCCTGGCCGAGATGCAGGCCCTGGTGGCCGAAGGCGTCGTCGAGATCACCCTGCTCGGTCAGAACGTCAACACCTACGGCGTCGAGTTCGGCGACCAGGGGGCGTTCGCGGCAAGCTGCTGCGCACCGTCGGCGCCATCGCCGGGTCTGGAGCGGGTCCGGTTCACCAGCCCGCACCCGGCCGCCTTCACCGACGACGTCATCGAGGCGATGGCGCAGACCCCCACGGTCATGCCGCAGCTGCACATGCCGCTGCAGTCGGGTTCCGACGTCGTGCTCAAGGCGATGCGGCGCTCCTACCGCAGCGAACGGTTCCTCGGCATCCTCGAGCGGGTGCGGGCGGCGATCCCGCAGGCAGCCATCAGCACCGACATCATCGTCGGGTTCCCGGGCGAGACCGAGGCCGACTTCCAGGCGACCCTCGACGTGGTCGCCGCCGCGCAGGTTCGCCCAGGCCTTCACCTTCCAGTACTCCCCACGACCGGGTACCCCGGCCGCCACCATGGCCGACCAGGTGCCGAAAGCCGTGGTGCAGGAACGCTACGAGCGTCTCGTCGCCCTGCAGGAGCAGATCTCGTGGACCGAGAACCAGGCCTTCGTAGGCCGCACCGTCGAGGTGCTGGTCGCCGCGGGTGAGGGGCGCAAGGACGGCGCGACCCACCGGTTGAGCGGTCGTGCCGCCGACAACCGTCTCGTCCATTTCGCGGTGCCGGCCGGCGACCGGCCCCAACCGCGGCCCGGTGACCTCGTCTCGGTGAAGGTCACTCACGCTGCGCCGCACCATCTGATCGCGGACGCGGTGCTCGACGGCGGGCCCTTCGCCTGGCGCACGACCCGAGCGGGCGACCTCTGGCAGCAGCGAGCCGAGGCTGCTGCTGCCTCGGCCGCTGCAGCGGCCGCCGAGGCGGCGGCGTCCGAGAGGGCGGCGTCCGGGACCGCGGCGTCCGGGACGGCGGGAGCGGGGTCAGGCGTGGGCGCACCGGGCCCGCGGCCGGTCGCCCTCGGTCTGCCCACCTTCCGCCGGGACTGAACGACTCCTCCCGAGCGTGACGGTGGCGCCGACTCCTGAGCAGGAGCGGCGCCACGGTCACATCAGAGGCCGTCACATCAGTGGTCGGCCGGCGTCAGCCGGTCGGGCGTGCGTCAGCCGGTCGGGCGTGCGCGCTCAGCCGGTCAGGCGTGCGTCAGCCGGTCAGGCGTGCGTCGCCTCGGTCAGGCGTTGTCGAGGAAGTTGCCGACCTGGTCGTCGGCCTGCGAGGTGACGCTCTCGACCTGGTCGGTGAACTTGCCACCGGTCGCGTTGTCGATCGCGGCACCGGCCTGCTCGGCCACCTGGCCGACGGCGTTCTGCACGACGTCCGAGTGCTCCTTGGCCAGGTTGGTGGCCTGCTCGGCGAGGTTGTCGAACATTCCCATGTGAGGCTGTCCCTTGGTAGCGGCCCCGGCACGCGGCGGGGCTCCGAGCGATCGCCCGGTCGGACGATCACCTCATCCTGCCGCGCCGGCGGCGGGATCGCATGTCCACCACGCCTGTTCACCGCGATCTCACGGCGATCTCCCAGGCTGGGTGTCACGGGCTCGTGCCAGACTTCGGACGTGTCCTCGCCCCTGCCGGTGGTTGCGGTCGTCGGCCCGACGGCGACCGGCAAGTCCGCCTTGGGCCTGGGGTTGGCGAAGGCCCTCGACGGTGAGGTCGTCAACGCCGACGCCTCGCAGCTCTACCGAGGCATGGACGTCGGCACCGCCAAGCTGACCGTCGCCGAGCAGCTCGGTGTTCCCCACCACCTGCTCGACGTCCTCGAGATCGCCGAGGAGGCGTCGGTCGCCGAGTACCAGGCCCAGGCCCATGCGGTGATCGACTCCTTGGTGGGAGCGGGGCGCTGCGCGGTGGTCGTGGGTGGGTCGGGGCTGTACCTGCGGGCCGCCCTGGACGAGCTGACCATCCCGCCCACCGACCCGGCCGTCCGGGCCCGGCTCGAGGCCGAGCTGGCCGAGGTCGGCTCGGGGCGGCTGCACGAGAGGCTGGACACCCTCGACCCGGCCGCGGCGGCGGCCATCCTGCCCAGCAACGGCCGACGGGTGGTGCGCGCGCTCGAGGTGCTCGAGCTGACGGGCCGGCCGTTCGTGGCGACGATGCCCGAGCCTGCCTATCGCCGTCCGACGGTGCAGCTGGCGCTGCGGGTGCCCCGTCCGGTGCTCGACGCCCGGATCGCCGCCCGGGTCGCCCAGATGTGGCACGACGGGTTCGTCGACGAGGTGCGCCGGCTGCTCGACCAGGGGCTGCGCCGGGCGCCGACCGCCTCACGGGCGCTCGGCTACTCCCAGGTGATCCGGTTGCTGGACGGCGAGATCGACGACGTGACCGCCCGGGCCGAGACGGTCACCGCGACCTGCCGGCTCGTGCGCCGTCAGGAGTCCTGGCTGCGGCGGGACCGCCGCATCACCTGGCTGTCGGCCGCGGACGAGCACGGGGTCGCGGTGTCGCCGTCCGAGCTGGTGGCGCAGGCACTGGTCGTCGTCCGTGCTGTCGGTGCGGACACCGGTCGTGCTTCGGGCGGTGCCACCGGCGACGGGTGCTCGCCGTTCCGGATCCGGGCCCACCCGTAGGCTGACGTGATGCGCATGCTGTCCTTCGCCAAGGGCCACGGCACCCAGAACGACTTCGTCGTCGTCCCCGACCTCGAGGGCGAGCTGTCGCTGTCGGTCGACCAGGTCGCGGCACTGTGCGACCGCCGGGCGGGCGTGGGGGGCGACGGCCTGCTCCGGGTCGTCCGTACGGCCGCCCTGTCGGCCGGCGAGCTGGGCGGGACCGGCGCCGCGGAGGCGGTCGGTGCCTTGGGAACGGTCGGTGGCGCTGGAGCGGTGGGATCGAGGGCCGAGTTCTTCATGGACTACCGCAACGCCGACGGGTCGATCGCCGAGATGTGCGGCAACGGCATCCGGGTGTTCGTGCGCTACCTGCTGGACCACCACCTCGTGGCCGAGGCGGACCTGCGGGAGGGCGCCGTCCTGCTGGTGGCCACCCGGGCCGGCGACAAGCGGCTGCGCCTGGTCGCCGACGGCGGTGCCCGGGACGGCGGCGGTGCCCGGGACGGCGGCGGTGCCCGGGACGGCGGCGTCGATGGTCGGCGGGGCGACCTGATCGGGGTCGACCTCGGCCCGTGGTACCTACCTGGTGGGGCGGTGGCGGTCGAGGCGGGGTACGACGCCGAGGTGACGGTGGCGGGTCTCGGCGCGGGCTCGTTGCGCGGGCTCGGCGTGGACGTCGGCAACCCCCACGTGGTGTGCGCGTTGCCGGACCCGGCGATGCTCGAGGCCGCCGATCTCGGCCGTGGCCCTCGGGTCGTGCCGCAGCCGCCGAACGGCACGAACGTCGAGCTGGTGGTCCCGGTGCACGAGCGCGGCGAGCGGGGGCACCTGCTGATGCGGGTGCACGAACGTGGTTCGGGGGAGACCCGTTCCTGCGGAACGGGAGCCGTGGCGGCAGCGCTGGCGGCTCGTGCCTGGGCCGGCCCCGGCGGTCCGGACAGCTGGACCGTGGACGTGCCCGGGGGGCGGCTGCGGGTCGAGGTCCCTGCCGGTCAGCCGGCCGCGGCGGGCGAAGGGGTCGAGCTGATCGGCCCGGCGGTCATCGTCGCCACCGGTGAGCTCGACCTGGACGCGGTGACCGGTCAGTCGGCGTCTCAGTCGGCGTCGCTGACGGTCAGCACCCGGTAGCCCTTGGCGCTGCCGTGGCGGCGCACCGTCCAGTGCCGCCCGCCCCGTTCGGCGGCGTGGTCGACCGACAGGGCCTCGAGCAGCCAGGCCTGCAGCGAGTCGGCCCCCAGGTTGCGCTGCACCACCAGGTGAGCCAGGCCCCCCGGGGCCAGGCGAGGCAGCCACTGCAGCATCAGGGCGTGCAGCGCGGGCTTGCCCACCCGGATCGGGGGGTTGCTCCAGATGGCGTCGAACTGCAGGTCGTCCGGCACCTGGTCGGCGCGCACCGCGCGTACCCCGGGCAGACCCAGTCGCTGGGCGTTGCTGCGCACCAGGTCGAGGGCCCGCTCGTTGACGTCGAGGGCCCACACCGTCGCCCCCGGCGACAGCATCGCCATGGTCAGCGCCAGCGGCCCCCAGCCGCAGCCCAGGTCGAGCAGCTGACCGGTCGCCGGGGAGCGGGGGCCTCGCGCAGCAGCACCCGGGTGCCCAGGTCGATCCGCTCGGGGCTGAAGATCCCCCCTGACGTCAGCACGGTGACGTCTCGACCGGCCAGCGTCACCGGCAGCTCGTGCGGGGTGTCCGGGCTGGTCGGGTGGGCCGAGAAGTAGTGTTGGCCGCCCCGGCCCCCCGGCTGCGGGTCTGGTCCCTGCTCGCTCACCGGGCCACCCTAGGCGTAACCGGCTCGACTGCGCCGCATCGGCCTGCGACCCTGGAAGGGTATGAATACCGAACTGAACGACGAGAACGACCGCTACGACGGCGACCAGCTCGACCTCGCCGACCGGCAGGCGCTGCGCCGGGTCGCCGGTCTGTCGACCGAGCTCGAGGACGTCACCGAGGTCGAGTACCGCCAGCTTCGGCTCGAGCGGGTGGTGCTGGCCGGTCTGGCGGCCCCGGCGCCGTCACCGAGGCCGAGTGTCGATGCGTGAGCTGGCGGCCCTGGCCGAGACCGCAGGGTCACTGGTGCTCGACGGGGTGCTGCAGCGGCGCGACCATCCGGACCGCGGCACCTGGCTGGGTTCGGGCAAGGCCGAGGAGCTGCACGGCATCGTGGCAGCGACCGGGGCGGACACGGTGATCTGCGACGGCGACCTGTCGCCGTCTCAGCGCCGTGCCCTCGAAGACGTCGTCAAGGTCAAGGTGATCGACCGGACCGCCCTGATCCTCGACATCTTCGCCCAGCACGCCCGCTCCCGGGAGGGCAAGGCGCAGGTCGAGCTGGCCCAGCTGGAGTACCTGCTGCCGCGCCTGCGCGGCTGGGGTGAGTCGATGTCACGCCAGGCCGGTGGCCGGGTGGCCGGTGGTGAGGGCATCGGCTCGCGTGGCCCCGGTGAGACCAAGATCGAGCTCGACCGGCGCCGGATCCGCAACCGGATGGCCAAGCTGCGTCGAGAGATCGCCGCCATGAAGAACGCCCGGGTCACCCAGCGCGAGGGGCGGCGCAAGGGGCAGGTGCCGAGCGTCGTCATCGTGGGATACACCAACGCCGGCAAGTCGAGCCTGCTCAACCGGCTCACGGGGGCCGGTGTGCTCGTCGAGGACGCCCTGTTCGCCACCCTGGACCCCACGGTCCGCAAGGCACGCACCCCGGCCGGCCGGGAGTTCACCCTGGCCGACACCGTGGGCTTCGTGCGGCAGCTGCCGCACCAGCTGGTCGAGGCCTTCCGGTCCACCCTCGAGGAGGTCGCCGACGCCGACCTCGTCGTCCATGTCGTCGACGGGTCGCACCCCGACCCCGTGGGTCAGCTGGTCGCGGTGCGCACCGTGCTGGCCGAGGTGGACGCCCAACGGGTGCCCGAGCTGGTCGTGATCAACAAGGCCGACGTCGCCGAGCCCGAGGTCGTCGACCAGCTGCGCCGCCGCGAGCCCGGCTCGGTGGTGGTCTCGGCCCGGACCGGTGACGGCCTCGACGAGCTGGTCGAGGCGATGGCCGCAGCCCTGCCGAGGCCATTGGTCGACGTCGAGGTCGTCGTGCCCTACTCGCGGGGCGACCTGGTGCACCGCATCCACACCGACGGCGAGGTCCTCGAGAGCCGGCACGACGAGACCGGCACCTGGCTGCGGGCCCGGGTGCGGCCGGCTCTGGCCGAGGCCCTGTCGGATTACGCGGTCGCTGCCACCCGGTAGGTGGCAGCCGTCCCCCGCTCCGTCCGCGTCTATGTCGGCCCATGTCCGTCTGCTCATGTCCCCCGGCCGACGTCCGTTGCCCACAGCGCCGGCGTCGCGCCGGGTGGTGGGTCGGTCAGCGGTTAGGCTCCGTGGGTGAGCGCCGACGTCCCTGAGCTGTTGTCCGCGGCGGTCAGCGCCGTCGGGGGGACCGAGCGGCCCGGGCAGCAGCAGATGGCGGCGGCCGTCGCCGAGTCGGCCCGCACCGGAAGCCATCTGCTCGTGCAGGCCGGCACCGGTACCGGCAAGTCGCTGGCCTACCTGGTGCCGGCGGTGTCGCACGCCGTGCACACCCGTCGTCCGGTCGTGGTCTCGACCGCGACCCTCGCCCTGCAGGCCCAGGTCGTCGACCGCGACCTGCCCCGTGTCGCCGACGCCCTGGCGCCCCTGCTGGGACGGCGACCCACCTGGCAGCTGGTGAAGGGCCGGGCCAACTACGTCTGCAAGCACAAGCTGTCCGGGGGCTATCCCGAGGACGACGAGGTGCTGTTCGCCCCGCCGGCGCCGACGTCCAGGCTGGGGCAGGAGATGGTGCGGCTGCGGCAGTGGGCCGAGACCACCACCTCGGGCGACCGTGACGAGCTGGTTCCCGGGGTAGGCGACCGTGCCTGGCGCCAGGTCTCGGTCAGCGCCCACGACTGTCTCGGGTCGCGGTGCCCCATGGTGGCCGAGTGCTTCTGCGAGGTCGCCCGGGAGCGTGCCCACCAGGTCGACGTCGTGGTCAGCAACCACGCCTTCGTCGCGATCGACGCCTTCGAGGGCCGGCAGATGCTGCCCGAGCACGACCTTCTGGTCGTCGACGAGGCCCACGAGCTGGCCGACCGGGTCACCTCGGTGATCTCGGACGAGCTGACAGTGGGGGCGGTCGAGGCGGCGGCCCGCCGGGCGCGAAGTGCCGGCGTCGGGGCCACGGACGACCTGGACGGCGCGGCCGCTGCGTTCGGGGTGGCCCTGGCCGACACCGAGGACGGCAGACTGGTGCACCTGCCGCAGCAGCTGGGGGCAGCGGTGGCGGCGATCCGGGACGCCTGCCGGGTGCTCGACCCGTTGCTCAAGCCGGAGCCGGGAACCGCCCCGGACGCCGGGCGGCAGCTGGCGCGGGCCGCGGTGAGCGAGCTGCACGACGTCGCCGAACGCATCGCCGGCAACTCCGGGGGCGCCGAGAGCCACGACGTGCTCTGGGTGTCACGGTTCACCCGCTCCGACGCTCAGGTGCGGACCACCCTGCACGTGGCGCCGTTGTCGGTCGCGGCACTGCTGCGCGAGAAGCTGTTCGCCGAACGGACGGTGGTGATGACCTCGGCCACCCTGAGCACCGGCGGCAGCTTCGACACGACCGCCGGGGCGGTGGGGCTGCTCGGGGAGCAGGCGCCCGACTGGCAGGGCATGGACGTCGGCAGCCCCTTCGACTACCGCCGCCAGGCGATCCTCTACGTCGCGGCGCAGCTGCCGCCTCCCGGCCGGGACGGGCTGTCGCAGGCGGCCCTCGACGAGCTGGCCGCGCTCGTCGAGGCCGCGGGGGGCCGGGCCCTGGGCCTGTTCTCGTCGCGGCGGGCGGCCGAGTACGCCGCCGAGACGATGCGGGAACGCCTCGACCTGCCGGTGCTGTGCCAGGGTGACGACCAGACCCCCACTCTGGTGCGGGCCTTCGCCCGGGACGCCCGCACCTGCCTGTTCGGAACGCTGTCGTTGTGGCAGGGCGTCGACGTGCCCGGCTCGGCCTGCCAGCTGGTGGTCGTCGACCGGATCCCGTTCCCGCGCCCCGACGACCCACTGACGACGGCACGCCAGCAGGCGGTGGCCAGGGCCGGCGGAAATGCCTTCATGGCCGTCGCGGCCAGCCAGGCGGCGTTGCTGCTGGCGCAGGGGGTCGGCCGCTTGGTGCGGTCCTCGGCAGACCGAGGGGTGGTGGCCGTGCTCGACTCCCGCTTGGCGACGGCGCGCTACGCGTCGTTCCTGCGGGCGTCGCTGCCGCCGTTCTGGCCGACCACCGACCGGGAGGTCGCGCTGGCGGCGCTGCGACGGATCGATGCCGAGGCGCCCGAGCCGCGGGTCGTGATCGACCCGCTCGACCGCGTCGCCGAGGCTCTGCAGTAGGGCGCCGGGGTCAGGCCCCGACGGCCACCCGGACGGCGGCCGTGAGGTCGGCGTAGGTCGTCAGACCGTCGAAGAAGTCGTCGGGGAAGCGCATCTCGAGAGCGTCCTCGACGTCCTCGAGGACCACCAGGGCGGTGTCGTCGTCCAGCCCGGCCTCAGCCAGGTCGACGTCCGCGGTGAGCTGGTCGGGAGCCATGTCGAGGTGCCTGGCCAGGACGTGCCGCACCGTGGCGTCCAGGTCGGTGGCGCGCATCGAATCACCCTTCTGTCACTGCCGTTGCACACAGGGTAGTGCCTGAGGCATCGTCACAACGAGACCAGGCCCGCCCCGGCCACCACTGTGGCACGGATCGACCGACAGCCTCATCGGTCGGGCGGTGGACTCAGACCCGCCGCATCACCGCGACCACGCGCCCCAGGATCTGGGCCTTGTCGCCGTCGATCGGGTCGTAGGCGGGGTTGTGGGGCAGCAGCCAGACATGACCGTCCTTGCGGCGGAACGTCTTGACGGTGGCCTCGCCGTCCAGCATCGCGGCGACGATCTCACCGTTGTCGGCGACCGGCTGCTGGCGCACGACCACCCAGTCGCCGTCGCAGATCGCGGCCTCGACCATCGAGTCGCCGACCACCTTGAGCATGAACAGCTGCCCCTCGCCGACCAGCTGACGAGGCAGGGCGAAGACGTCCTCGACGGCCTGCTCGGCCAGGATCGGACCACCGGCGGCGATCCGACCGACGAGCGGCACGTACGACGGCTGCGGCCGGGCGTCGGCGGTGTCGGTGGGGTCACTGACGTGGGCGGGCTCGCCGGGCAGCATCACCTCGATCGCACGCGGACGGTTGGGGTCGCGGCGCAGGTAGCCCTTGCGTTCGAGGGTCGTCAGCTGGTGGGCGACGCTCGAGGGGCTGGTCAGCCCCACCCGTTCGCCGATCTCGCGCATGCTCGGCGGGTAGCCCCGGGACTCGACCGACTCCTTGATGGTCTCGAGCACCAGTCGCTGCCGGTCGGTCAGGCCGTCCCCGCCGGCGGGTCCGTCGGGAAGGCTGAACACCTGGGTCATCGTGACCTCCTGTGGTGGGGCGATGGGCTCACCGTACGGGTGCGGGGCGACACGTTTCAAACATATGTTCGAGCGTGTCTCGCAACTGTCGGAGGCCGGTGGTAGACATTGGACATGCGTTCGATCGAACACAGGTTCGATCCCTTCCCCACGCCGGAGGTCACAGTGAGCACGATGACGTTGAACCCGATGACGGTGAACCCGATGACGGTGAACAGGGCGATCCCGAGCCGGGCGACGAACCGCCCGTCGACGCCGTCCGCGCTGCGGCTCACCCGGCGGGGCCGGGCCGTGCTGACGACGCTGGGGGCGCTGGTCCTGCTGGTCGCGGTGGCGGCCGTCGTCCTGCTGGCGGGTGGCAGTGCCGCCGCCGGTCGGGACGCGCGCCCGCTGCCGGTGCGTTACCACGTGGTGCTGCCCGGGGAGACCCTGTGGCAGATCGCCGGCGAGGTCGACTCCTCCGGTGACCCCCGGGACGCCGTGGCCCGGATCCGAGAGCTCAACCACCTGGAGTCGGCGTCGTTGTCGACGGGCACCCGGCTGGTACTGCCCGTCCTCGGTTGAGGCGTCGACGGTCCCAGGAATCGACGGTTCGGGCGATGACGGTCGGTCGCCCTCCGGGTGGGGATCTGTCCGGATTGCGAGTGACGCGCCTGGCGTGTCCGGCTTGCATCGCTGGTGGCGGCGGCCTAGCGTTACCCCTACATCTAGTAGTTACACCGCTGTAAGCCGTCCACATGTAGTCCCCAGGTTCATCCCCAGCAGGACCGGGGATACCCACAGGTCATCCCCAGGTTCATCCACACGGGGTGTGGCTCGGGTACGGAGCGTCACGCTCTGGAGGGGTCGGCGTCAGCTCACCGACGGACGTCGGCTCACCGAAGGAGGCACACCGATGAACTGCCCCTTCTGCCGCTACGCCGACTCGCGAGTCGTCGACTCCCGCAGCACCGAGGACGGCACCGCCATCCGGCGCCGGCGTCAGTGCCCCGAGTGCGGCCGCCGGTTCTCGACGATCGAGTCGGCGAGCCTGACCGTCGTCAAGCGCTCGGGGGCCACCGAGCCGTTCAGTCGGGCCAAGATCGTCTCGGGGCTGCGCAAGTCCTGCCAGGGCCGCCCGGTCGGCGAGGACAACCTCGCCCTCATCGCTCAGCGGGTCGAGGAGGCGGTTCGCTCCACGGGTGCGGCCGAGGTGGACGCCCACGAGGTGGGGCTGACCATCCTGGGCCCGTTGCGGGAGCTCGACGAGGTGGCCTACCTGCGGTTCGCGAGTGTCTACCAGGGCTTCAACTCGCTCGAGGACTTCGAGTCCGCCATCACCCTGCTGCGGGTCGAACGTGACGCCGCCTCGTCCGGAGATGCGGCGAGCACGGCCGGCCCCGGGGTGAGCGCCCAGCTGCGCGGCACCTGACCATCCGAGGGGGGTCTGCGTCCCAGCGACGCTCGACCCCGCCATGTACGACCTCGCAACATACGACCTCGCAACATACGACCCGGAACGACTCACAGCAGCACCAGTCCGACATCGACCGCAGGCGAGAGGGAACCGCAGACATGACCGAGACAGCGTCAGGCCAGGGGGGTCGCAAGACCCGGGGAGATCTCCCCAAGGTCCAGCGCAAGGGACTGACGATCGACCGCGTGTTCACCACCGCGGGGGTGCACCCGTACGACGAGGTGACCTGGGAGCGGCGCGACGTCGTCCAGACCAACTGGAGGAGCGGTGAGACGATCTTCGAGCAGAAGGGCGTCGAGTTCCCCGACTTCTGGAGCGTCAACGCCTCCACGATCGTCACGACCAAGTACTTCCGCGGGGCGCTGGGCACCGACGTGCGGGAGCGCAGCCTCAAGCAGCTCATCGACCGGGTGGTGCTGACCTACACCAAGGCCGGCCGCGACCACGGCTACTTCGCCACCGAGGCCGATGCCGAGCTGTTCGAGCACGAGCTGACCTGGATGCTGCTGCACCAGGTGTTCAGCTTCAACTCCCCGGTCTGGTTCAACGTGGGAACCCCCGCCCCGCAGCAGGTCTCGGCCTGCTTCATCCTGGCCGTCGACGACTCGATGGACTCGATCCTCAACTGGTACAAGGAGGAGGGGTTCATCTTCAAGGGTGGCTCCGGCGCCGGCCTCAACCTGTCGCGGATCCGGTCCTCCAAGGAGCTGCTGCACAGCGGTGGCACCGCCTCGGGCCCGGTCTCGTTCATGCGGGGCGCCGATGCCTCGGCCGGCACCATCAAGTCGGGCGGGGCGACCCGCCGGGCGGCCAAGATGGTCGTGCTGGACGTCGACCACCCCGACATCGAGGAGTTCATCGAGACCAAGGCGCGTGAGGAGCACAAGATCCGCGCTCTGCGGGACGCCGGGTTCGACATGGACCTGGGCGGCAAGGACATCACGAGCGTCCAGTACCAGAACGCCAACAACTCGGTGCGGGTCAGCGACGAGTTCATGAAAGCCGTCGAGACCGGTGGCGACTTCGGGCTGCGCGCCCGCACCGACGGCCGGGTCATCGAGACCGTCGACGCCCGTGCGCTGTGGGCCAAGATGGCCCATGCCGCGTGGGAGTGCGCCGACCCGGGCATCCAGTACGACTCGACGATCAACGACTGGCACACCACGCCGGAGTCGGGTCGGATCAACGCCTCGAACCCGTGCTCGGAGTACATGCACCTCGACAACTCCAGCTGCAACCTGGCGTCGTTGAACCTGCTCAAGTTCCTGAACGCCGACGGCAGCTTCGACTCGGTCACCTTCACCAGGACCGTCGAGCTGGTCATCACCGCGATGGACATCTCCATCTGCTTCGCGGACTTCCCGACCGAGCCGATCGGTGAGACCACCCGCAGGTTCCGGCAGCTGGGGATCGGCTACGCCAACCTGGGCGCGCTGCTGATGGCCTCGGGTCTGGGCTACGACTCCGACGGCGGTCGGGCGCTGGCTGCGGCGATCACCTCGCTGATGACCGGCTCGGCCTACCGGCGGTCCGCCGAGCTCGCGGCCGTGGTCGGCCCCTACGAGGGGTACGCCCACAACGCCGAGGGGCACAAGCGCGTGATGCGCAAGCATGCCGCGGCCAACGACGCCCTGCGCGAGGTCACCTCCCTCGACGGTGACGTCCACCGCCACGCCACCAAGCAGTGGCAGCTGGGCAACAAGCTGGGCGAGAAGTCGGGGTGGCGCAACGCCCAGGCCAGCGTGCTCGCCCCGACCGGGACCATCGGCTTCATGATGGACTGCGACACCACCGGCATCGAGCCCGACTTCTCGCTGGTCAAGTTCAAGAAGCTGGTCGGCGGTGGCTCGATGCAGATCGTCAACCAGACGATCCCGATGGCGCTGCGCAAGCTCGGGTACACCGAAGAGACCGTCGAGGCGATCGTGGAGTACATCGCCGAGCACGGCCACGTGGTCGACGCTCCAGGTCTCAAGCGCGAGCACTACGACATCTTCGACTGCGCCATGGGCGAGCGGGCCCTCGAGCCGATGGGGCACGTGCGCATGATGGCGGCCTGCCAGCCGTTCCTGTCCGGCGCGATTAGCAAGACCGTCAACCTGCCCGAGACGGCCACCGTCGACGAGATCGCCGACGTCTACTTCCAGGGCTGGAAGCTGGGCCTGAAGGCACTGGCCGTCTACCGCGACAACTGCAAGGTGGGACAGCCGCTGTCCGACGGCGCGGCCAAGAAGACCGAGGCCCCGGTCGACGCTGCCGCCGTGCCGGTGCGGGTGGAGTACCGTCCGATCCGCAAGCGGCTGCCCAAGCGTCGCCCCAGCCAGACCATCTCGTTCGCGGTCGGCGGCGCCGAGGGCTACCTCACCGCCGGGTCCTACCCGGACGACGGCTTGGGCGAGATCTTCCTGAAGTTCGGCAAGCAGGGTTCGACCCTGGCCGGAATGATGGACGCCTTCTCGATCGCCATCTCGATCGCCCTGCAGTACGGGGTGCCGCTCGAGACCTATGTCGAGAAGTTCACGAACATGCGGTTCGAGCCGGCCGGCATGACCGACGACCCGGACGTGCGCATGGCGCAGTCGATCATGGACTACGTCTTCCGTCGCCTGGCGCTGGACTACCTCGACTTCGACACCCGCTCGGCGATGGGCATCCACAGCGTCGCCGAACGCACCCGTCACATCGAGACCGGTTCGTACGCACCGCTGGACGACGACGCGGACAGCGTCGAGGAGGAGCTGGAGTCACTCGCCCAGTCCGCCTCCTCGACCCCGTCGGTGAAGGAGGCCAAGGCTGCTCAGGCCTCGGCGGCCGCTGTCGAGGCCGCCGCCACGGACGCTCAGTCGGTGACGGCAGCCAAGGCCGCTCCGGTCGAGGTGCACTCGAGCGCCGAGCTGCTCGAGAAGATGCAGGGTCGTGCCTCGGACGCCCCGATGTGTTTCACCTGCGGCACCAAGATGCGCCCGGCCGGCTCCTGCTTCGTCTGTGAGGGCTGCGGCAGCACCAGCGGCTGCAGCTGAAAGCGAGCGATATTGCAGCAGATACAACGTGCAGCCCGCACCCGGCCCTCGAGAGGGGGCCGGGCAGCGGTGCTGAGCGCTGCGATGGCAGCGGTGGGGCCTGGACGGAGATGTCCGTGCGCGGCGTCGAAGCCCGGACGAGATCACCTTCCGGTCGGGAAGCAACGACTTGGAAGGAGATAGTGAACGTGGCGCAGAACTCACGGCGGACGGGACTGAGGGTGGCGTCGGCATCGAGTAGGACGTTGCGCTCGTTCAACGGGACCACGTCGGAGAAGTCGGCGGCGCCAAGCGTGCTCGTGCAGACCGGCTCGCGCGACCAGACCGGCCCGTGGGCGACCTCGGCCGCCGGCAAGACGTTGGGAGCCCCAAGGCGACCAAGTCGGAGAAAGTCGGCGGCCAAAGCGCTGTCGCAGACGCTTTAGTCGCAAGAGGTGGAGGAGTGGTCCGGGGCCCACGACCAGGACCGGTTGAGGCGGCCGGTAGACAACTTGACGAGTGGCAGGAGGTGAGGGCTTGGCTCAGTCACGCGACGAGTTTGCCTCAGCGGTAATGCGGCGCATCAGTGACTTTGAGCGCAGCGACCTCTACACGAGCAAGGCTCTCGCTGGTGCGGAGAGTCTGCGGGCCTCGGCGGCGAGGACGACATCGCTGGGCCATCCCTCCTTTTCCGCGTTGCCCTTGGGGGCGACCGGCAGTACTGACGCCGTGGCGATGTTTCTGGATCTACGTCGCTTCACCGCAAGGTCCTTTGGGATTCGCCGGAGGAAATCATTAGGGTCAACGTCGCCGTGATCAGCGAACTAGCCTCTACTGTCGAACGGCACGGCGGATACGTGCTCGGCTTTCGCGGGGATGGCGTGTTCGCGTGCTTCGACGGCGCTGGTCAACTTGATGCCCGAGGGGCCGCCGGCATAGCTGTTGGTGCCGCTGCATGGGCGCTAGACGCGGTTCAGAGCGCGCTCAACGGGTTGCTCACCCTCTCAGGCATCGAGCCTGTTCAGGTCCGTGCGGGACTCGACTACGGACGTCTGGACTTCGTTCGGATCGGTTCGCTAACCGGCAGCGAGGTCAACGTGCTGGGCTTTGCAGCCAACTTCGCGTCGAAGTGCGAGAAGGCCGCGCTGGCTTGGGAAGTCGTCGTGGGTGAGTCGATGGCGGCACTGTTGCCCGGTGAAGACCTCACTCAGCATCCTGATTCGCCGACCCAGTACACCCGGGCAGGCCAGACCCGTAGTTACAACTTCTACGACGTGTCGCTGGGCAAGTATCTGCGGCACATCCAGGGTGTCGCGGATGAGTTGCGTGGTCAGCCCGTTTCGGAGGTTCGCGTTCAGTGAAGTGTGTCTCGATTCCACAGACTTCGGAGCCAGCACGAAGCCTTCCAGTCTGTTTCGACTAGGAGAACAGCATGTCCCTCGCAACCCTTCTCGCGCATGTCGGTATCGATGTGCCTCGCTACGTCACTGTTGGTGGCCAGGTCGTTCTCGACCCTACGCCGATGAACACGTCCACGCCTGCGCCGATGGCCGTCTCGCCGCACCGCTTTCACGATGGGGAGGACCCCGCGCGAGAGTGGGTCAACGACGCCGACGCGTGGTGGATCACCGACGAAGCGGCGCGGGCGGCTGATGAGGCAGCGATGGCCCTCCACTTTCCCACCTTCGTGCAGTTCGGGGAGGATGACGACTACGCGTTCTTCGGGCAACTCGACACTGGCCGTGGCAGCTTCAAAGTGATCGTGCTTCCCGCCGTCGACCGGTCTTTGCCGTCGGTCGTCCCGACGCATAGGGGGCTCGGACGTCCCGTGGGACGTCGCCTACAACGACCCCCGCACCTCTACAACTCCGGCAACCTGTGCATCGCCGACGCGAGCAACTGGCGCCCCGGGGTTCATACGACGGCGACGGCGGTCGCCTGGACTGCTCATTGGCTGGCCGCCTACACCGAATGGCGCATCAGCGGTCGTTGGCCGACGGATGGTTTCGGTGCAGAGGCGGCCTAAACCTCCGACACCACTTCCGTCGGGCCCTAGTGCGGCGACTGACACCTCGGACATCGAATTCCTGATCGGTCAGACGGGGGAGTGGATCCGCAACGCGGACACCAAGAGTGGCCTGCTGTTGGCTGCGCTGACTGTGCTACTCGGCAGCGTCAGTTCCTCGGCGCGGAGTTTGCGTGGTCTCTGGTCGGGACACCCGCAGCGGCCCGAGGCGCTCATCGTCTTGGCCGGCTCTGTAGTCCTGCTGGCAGTCGCATACGCGCTGCTCGTTGCCGTTCTACTGCCACGACACTCATCGACGGCGGCGACGCGCTACGCCTGGCCCTGGGTGAACACGGCCTCGCTGGTAACCCTTGAACACCTGGCTCCCGACTCTCGGCGGACCGAGGCCTGGCGACAGGCCAAGCAACTAGCCGCCATCGCAGCGAGGAAGCACATGCTCTTCACCGCCGCGGTCTGGTTCTCGGCCGGCAGCACCTTGTGTCTGCTCGGCTGGAGCGTTTTGAGACCTTAGCCGGCCTCGGTTGACCTGAAGCAACGTTGCTGTGTTGATGCAACCTTGGAGTCGGGCGATCTCGCGGGTGCAGCGCTAACGGTTCTGGCTCGCAACGTCCGTCACGTCGCGCTGCGCCCGCAGCAACTGCGCACCAGTCGGCTGTGAGTCTGCGTCAGTTGCTGGCTATGACTGATCGATGGTTCAGGGGTTGCTGCACGTCTGTCAGAGGTAAGGGCGGAGGTAGCTCAGGACCAGGGCGACGAAATGGAGCACGTCGATGAATTGGTCATGGGTGCCGTCGTAGATCGCATTGCCGAGGTATCCCGCTCCGATTGACTTCGCGAGCTTGCGGGCTAGGTCAAGCATTCGGTCGAACGTAGGCCCGTCTACGGTGGCGGGGATCACGAGGGCCGTCACCGTCAGGGTTGCCTGTGTGGTCGCCTGAACCTCAGCAAGGACCACGCCCGGAATCGGGATATCTGCCCTGCCCCCTACGGTCCCGGGCGTCACCGCGATGCTCACGGAGTCGGTAATCCCCACGGCGTCTGTCGCGAAAACCTCGCGATCTATTCCTGACTGCTCGAGGATCCCCTTGAACAGCCGATCCAGCTCCTCGATGTCCTTGGGGTTCACTCCCTCGGCGGGGTCGTCCGTCATGGCGGAATTGTACTTCGACGCCGTCGGCAGATGCCACGCCAGGACTTTGGGCTCTTGCCAGCGGGACGGCCTCGCTTCCGGAACCCACTCCAAGAGCTCACGCGCCGACAAGCCCGTCAACAGCCGATGAGCGTTGGGCAAAGCGAGCCCAGGTTCCGGCTATCTGTTCGGAAGACATCCCGTCCGGGCACCCAGGGCCCCGGGCGCTTTGGCTCGGGGCCCCTCCTATTCCGGCCGTGGACGCGGCCGTCGTCCGGGCCACGAAGGCCACGTGGGGTGGACGGCGGCGAGCGGGCACCATGGGGTCGTGGCCGAGCCAGGTGAGGTGACCCTGAGATCGGTGGCCGTGGCCGCGTTCCTGCCGGCCGGGCTGCAGGCCACAGGGGTGGGGGCGTTGGCGGCGGCGCTGGCGCTGTCCGCCCGTTCCCTCGGAGCGTCGGTCTCGCAGGCCGGCCTCGTCGTGGCCCTGCTCGGGCTGGGGCAGGTCCTGGCCGACGTCCCGGCCGGGGCGATCGCCGAACGGCTGGGGGAGCGCCGGGCCATGGTGGTCAGCCTGCTGGCCTCGGCCGTCGGCTCCGCCCTCTGCCTCGGTGCGGGCTGGTGGTGGCACAACCTGGCCGTCCTGGTGGTGGGGGTCTTCGTGATCGGCGCCACCAACGCGGTGTTCGGGCTGGCCCGGCAGTCGTTCCTGACCGACGTGGTGCCGCACCACCTGCGGGCCAGGGCGCTGTCGACCCTGGGCGGCATGTTCCGGGTCGGCATGGTGCTCGGTCCGTTCATCGCGGCGCCGGCCATCGCGCTGGGCGGCCCGACCGCGGCCTTCGGCGTCCATCTCGTGGCCTGCCTGGTGACGATCGTGGTGCTGCTCAGGGTGCCGGACCCGCGCGGCGTCGAACCGGTCGCGGTGCCGGTGCCGGGCGGGCTGCGCGCCGTGGTGCGGGACAACGCCCGTGCCCTGCGCACCCTGGGGCTGACCGGCGTCCTCATCGGGGCGGTCCGGGCCTCGCGTCAGGTGGTGATCCCGCTGTGGGCCGATCACCTGGGCCTGGACGCCGCCACGGTCAGCCTGGTCTTCGGGCTCTCGGGCCTGGTCGACGCGCTGGTCTTCTACCCCTCGGGCAAGGTGATGGACACCCGGGGCCGGGCGACGGTGGCGGTGCCGTCGATGGCCGTGCTGGGCGTCGCCCACCTGCTGCTGCCGCTCACCCGGAGCACCGCTGAGCTGATCGGTGTGGCCCTGGTGATGGGGCTCGGCAACGGCATGGGCTCGGGGGTGGTGATGACCCTGGCGGCCGACGTGGCCCCGCGTCAGGGTCGCGCCCAGTTCCTGGGGGTGTGGCGGATCTTCCATGACGCGGGGTCGATGTCGGGACCGCTGCTGCTGGCCGGGGTGGTCACGGTCGTGCCGCTGCCCACCGCCATCGCCGTCATGGGCGGCTGCGCGATCGGGACGGCGGGGCTGCTGCGCCGGTGGATCCCGGCCGGCACCCCCACGGCCGCCGACGCGGACCGCGACCGCTGAGGCACCGGCCGGTCGGACGACGTGATCCCTAACCGATCGCCGGGGCGGTGATCGGCCGCCCGACGAGGTACGGTCGATCACCGTGACTGCCTCACCCCCCGCGCGCCGGCCCACGGGGCGGTGGCAGGTGCTGGCAGCCCTGGGGGTCGCGGCGGTACTGGTGGCGAGCGCCGATGCCTGGCTGCAGCTGGGTCGCCACGACGACGGCGCGTCGGCGCCGACGTCCTCGCCCTCGCCCTCGAGCTCGGCCGACGGGCCGGCGGCACAGGCGGCGGGGGACTGGTCCCGCCTCACCCCGGCGGCAGCGTCCGTTGCCGAGGCCGCCGAGGAGGCACTGCCCGGCACGCCGGGCTGGCAGGTCGGCTCCACCGCCGGACGGCGTCCCGGTCTGGACGCCTTCGCCGACCAGGTGTCGGTACGCCCCGGGGACCCGGTACGGCTGTTCATCAGCTCGACCACTGCCACCGTCCGGCTGCGCGCCCTGCGGATCGGCGACTATGCCGGTGTCGGCGCGCGGCAGGTGTGGGCGGGTACGGCGACTGCCGCAGCGCAACCGGCGGCGGTGGTCCACAACGGGGTGGTGCCCGATGCCGGTGGGCTGCGAGGGACGCACCTGGTGCGGGCGCCCTGGACCGCCACGACCACCGTGGCCACCGCAGGCTGGCCCGAGGGCCACTACCTGCTGCGCCTGGACGCCGGTGCCGCCTCGCGGTACGTGCCCCTGACCGTGCGCAGCGCCACCGGCCAGGGTCGGGTGGTCGTGATGTCGGCCCCCCTGACCTGGCAGGCCTACAACAGCTGGGGCGGGGCGTCGTTGTACGGTGACGAGCGCACGAAAGCCGTTCTGGCGCAAGCCGCGTCCTTCGACCGACCGTACTCCGACGGGTTCGGTTCAGGTCGGTTCCTGACCTACGACAGCCCCGTGTCGAGTGCCGTCCAGGGCATGGGGCTGCCGGTCGCCTGGGTGACCGACCTCGACCTGGCCCGGCACCCGGCCCTGCTCGACGGCGCGGCGGCGCTGGTCGTCGGCGGGCACGCCGAGTACTGGACGGCGGGACTGCGCGACACGGTCGAGAAGGCGGTGGCGCGCGGCACCAACCTGGCGGTCTTCGGCGCCAACACCGCCTACTGGCGGGTGCGGCTGGCCGGTGACCGGGCCATCGTGACCACCAAGTCGGCCAGGCTCGACCCGCTGGCGACCACGGATCCGCACGGCGCCACGGCCCGCTTCCGGGACGCGCCGGCGGCCCGCCCCGAGGAGCTGTTGACGGGCATGCGCTACGACTGCTTCCCGGCGCAGTCGGACTGGGTGGTGAGCGACGCCACCTGGTGGGGGTATGCGGGCACCGGGCTGCAGGACGGGCAGCGGCTGAAGGGGCTGGTCGGGCCGGAGGCGGACCGGGTCTACCCCTCGGCCGACCGGCCCACGCCCGAGCAGGTGGTGGCCTACGTGAAGTACCCCTGCGGCGGTCGGGGAGCGACCGCCCACACAGGTGTCTACTGGGTGGCCCCCTCGGGAGCCGGGGTCTTCGTCGCGGGCACCATGCGGTGGCCGTGCGCCCTCGACGTCGTCGAGTGTCGCGACGTGCCCGGCGCCGAGGACCGGCGCCTGGTGCGCCAGGTCACCCGCACGATCGTCACGGGGTTCGGCGAGCCGAAGGCGGGCCTTCGCCATCCCGCGGTCGAGAACGTGGCGCGCTTCTGGCTGCCCACCCGGTCGACCACCGGGGCCAGCTGAGGAGACCTGGTTCCGGCGTTCGGCGTCCGGGGTCCGGGGTCCGGGATCCGGGGTCCGGGGTCCGGGGTCCGCGTCCGGTGTCCGGGCTTCCGGGTCATGTGTCGCTCGGCCAACCACCGAGGACGGTGACGCTGCCGTCCTGGTCCACGAGCCGGGCCGGCAGTCCCGCGGCACGCAGGTGCTCGAGTGCCAGGCCGCCGCGCACGATCGCGGCGGTGGTGGCGATGTTGGCTGCCAGGCATGAGGTCGCGGCGGCCGTGACCGTGCGCCACAGCGAGACGGCGGGCAGGCCGGTGGCCGGGTCGATGAGGTGGTGCAGCCACTCGCCGCCGCGCATCCAGCGGCGGGCGGTGGTTCCCGAGGTCGCCATGCCGCCGGTGCTGATGGCGACGATCGCCGCGGCAGGGTCGTCCTGGCGTTCGCGCACGTCGATCTTCCAGCCGCCCTCGGGCGGGGGACCGGCGACGGCCAGGTCGCCACCGAGGCTGACGAGCACGCCGCACCCGAGTGCGGTGGCCAGGCGGGCGGCGCTGCGGTCGGCCGCCCACGCCTTGGCGGTGGCCCCCAGGTCGAGGCCGATCCCGGCGGGCATCCGCACGGTGCGCGCTGCGGGGTCGAACTCGACGTCGCGCCACC
This sequence comes from uncultured Actinomycetota bacterium, assembly GCA_963738495.1. Classification (GTDB taxonomy): domain Bacteria; phylum Actinomycetota; class Actinomycetes; order Actinomycetales; family Kineosporiaceae; genus CAVTWW01. Next base: position 124,152 of record CAVTWW010000005.1, on the reverse strand, counting down.
CGGCGCTGCGGCCGACGACCAGCCGGACGGCGGGCCCGTCGCCGGGTAGGCCGGCGAAGTCGCGGTCGTAGCCCAGCTCGCTGAGCCGGCGCCCCAGCGTGGGATCGACGACCCCGTCGGTGTCGTGGGCGGCCTGCAGCGCCACCCCGACCGCCTCGGCGAGCAGCGGGCTCACCGTGGTCGTGGCGCCCTCGGCCCGGTCGAGAGCGACGACCTCGGCGTCGTCCCGAAACCTGCTGCAGGCCAGGTCGATCGCTGCCAGGTCGGCCTCGAGCCGGTCCCGGGCCGGCTGCAGGCAGGCCGGGTCGGTGACGACGAGGCGTACCTGCAGCCCCCAGGTCGACCACGTGGCCCCGGCCGGCTCAGCCGCTTCGGCGACGGCCGTCAGGTCCGGCGCGTGGTCGCTCGGGGCGGCGGTCATGAGGCGTTGGTGCCGGCGTTGGCCGTGCCCGAGGCCGCGGTCACCGTGACGCCGGACGACGTGGTGCCGGTGCTCGACGTGGTGCTCGCGGTACCGGTGGTGCTGTCATCGCTGGTGCTGTCGTCGGTGGCGGTGCTGTCGTCGGTGACCGTGCTGTCGTCGCTGGCGGTGCTGTCGGTGGTGACCCCGGACGAGGTGCCGGTGGTCGTGGCGGCGGCGGTGGTCCCGGCGCCGGCCTGCTGGGCGGCCCAGGTGAGCGCGCCGACGCCGACCCCGGTCGCCAGCACGAGGCCGACGCTCAGTCCCGAGACGGTGCGCCGGGCGCTGGTGCGCCGCCGGGCCACACGCTGCACGTCGTCCGAGCCGGTGCTCGGTGACGGCGCCACCGCGGGGGCGATCCGACGGGCGGCACGAGGGGTGGTGCCGCCGGACTCGTGGGGGAGACGGAAGGGCGACACCGGGGTGCGCCTGTCGTGGTGGTCGCCGTCGTGGCTGCTGCCGGGGGCGGGGGTCTGGTTGCTGTTCATGGCTCCACTGTCGCCCCGGTCGCTAGCAGCCCCGTGTCCTGATCCTGTGGGCCTGCTGTGACTCGGTCAGCCGGCGACGGTTCGGATCACCGTTCCGGTACGGGTCACCGTCAGCCGGGACGTCGGCGACACGTGCCCCACCGTGTCGACGGCCCGCACGGTCCAGACATGCCTGCCGACGGCGACCGCCACCTTCAGGGACCGGGCGGTGCCGGTCGCGACCAGGGTGCCGTCCCGGAGCACCTGGTAGCGCAACGCCGTCCCGGTGTCGGCCGGTGCCGCCCAGGACAGGACGCCGTTGCTCAGGCCGAGCCGAAGTGGTGCCGTCGGCGCCATGGTGTCCACCACCACCGTCGCCTGGCGGGCCGGTCCCACCAATCCTGCCCCGTCGACGGCCGCCACGAGCAGGGTGGTCCGCCCCTCGGGCAGTCCGGTGACCGTCACCGAGAGACTCGCCAACGACCCCAGCACGATCCCGTTCGCCGTTATCTGGTAGCCGGCGATCCCCGACTCGAGGTCGGTGGCCGCCCGCCACGAGAGCAGCACGCTGCGCGAGGTCTGCACCAACGTGGCGCTGGGCCGTACCAGAAGCACACCGCCGGGTGCCGTGGTGTCGGCCGGGGCGGTGGCGCCCCCGCCCCCGCCCCCGGCCGGCGGCTCGGGGCCCAGCCCGCCGTCGGCTGGGGTGATCTCGGCGCCGGCGCTCACGTTGCCGGCGGCATCCTCGGCGTCCACCCGCACGGTCGCCGTCGGGTCGGTGAGCACGGCCGACAGCGAGGTGTCCGACGGCCCGGCACGGCCCAGCAGCGTGCTGCCGGCGCGCACCGTGTAGGAGGCGACGCCGGTGCCGACGTCGTTCGAGGCGGTCCAGCTGACGTCCACCGAGGCGACACCGCTGGGGCTGGTGGTCAGGGTCGCGGTGGCTGCCGCCGGGGTGGGCGCCGTGACGTCGCCGGCGATGGGGGTCACCGACACCGTGGCCGTCGTCCCGGTCGCGTCGACCACCAGGCTGAGCCCGGTCCCGGGCACCACCCACACCAGGTGGGCGGACAGCTGCGGATGGACCCGCTTGCCGAGGTCGGGCTGCAGGTCGAGCAGCTGGGACGTCGGGATCGCGCCCGCAGGTCGCAGGTGGACCTGCACGCCGGCCCAGTTCGGCTCACGCACGTCCTCTCCCGTGGCCGGCCGGAAGTCGACGTACAGGGTGCCCGCCGACACCGGGATCTTCACAGCCCGCACGCCCGAGACGTCCGACAGCGGTGCGAGGGTGACCGTGGTCGGGGCGTTCGGGTCCGCGGTCACGGTCCGCACCAGCCCCAGGGCATCACCCAGGGCCGTGTTGAGGCTGCCGCTGGCGCTGTAGCGGGCGAAGCCCATCACGTCGGCGCCGTCGTTGTACTCCTCGACGGTGCAGGTGCTCGACAGCGGCACCGGCGTGCCGCCGGCGTCCGTGCACCGCGCAGCGTTGGCGTGTCCGAGCCCGAGGTTGTGACCGAACTCGTGCGACAGCACGTCGGTGAGCGGATACCCGTTGACCCAGATCAGGGACCCGCCGACCGTGCCCAGCCCGGCCCAGGCGCAGTCGCTGCGCCGGGGGAAGTAGAACACCACGTGCGAACGGCTCGAGGTCGGCCACGCCAGTCCGGCCGCGGCCAGCGCTCGGCCGGTGATCAGGTCGGCGTCGCAGCTGCCGGGGTCGGCGATCCGGGTCCAGGGCCGTACGGACGTCGTGACCTGGACCGCTCCGCCGGACTGCTGCGACCAGTACCGCGCCGTCTGCTGGGCCAGGGCGGTCAGCGAGGTGACCGTCTGGCCGTCGGTGACGCCCCAGTGGACCGGCAGGACGACGAGGTTGTGGGCGCCGGCGGCCACCGGGGGGGCGACGAGCGTGGGGGCGGCCGCGGCGGCGACAGCGGCTGCGGCGGCGGCTGCCGTGGTGGCTGTGGCCGCAGCGGTGAGCGGGGTGCGCCGGCCCCCCACCGGCAGCCAGGACCCGGCGGTCACGGCGGCCACCTGCCCGTGACGCAGGCTGACGGTCACCGCCTCACGGGGGCGTCGGCCGTGGGCCTGGGCGTCCGAGAGTCGGACCAGCCGTCCGGGCAGGCGGACGAAGGTCTGCAGCACCGGGTCCGACGGCCGGGTGCCGGCCGTGGTGGGACCGCCTGTCCGGGTGAACTCGGCCGCGGGGTCGACCACCGCCTGCTCGATCGTGCCGACGACGACCGTGTCGGACGCCACTGCCTCCTGGGCGCTGCCCGCGTCGGTGCCGAGCCCCTCGGCGGCCTGGGCCGGCAGCACGCCGACCAGGCACAGCGCGGCAGCAGCCCCGGCGGCCAGGTGAAGGGTGCGGCGAACCCGGCGTTGGCCCACGCTGACGAACCTCCCGATGGTGGCGGCAGGCCACCCGTCGGCCGTCGGGTCGCGGTGTTGACCGCCCGCCGCGGGCGTCACCCGATGGGAGGCAGGCGGGTGACGCGATCCACGGAACAGGGGACTTGTGGCGACCACCCGAACGGGCGTGAGATGGGGTCACCGACAGTTCCTTCGCGTTGCAGGAGGCGCCATGTCAGGTCAGGAACCTCTCACCGAGGCCGATCCCACAGATCCCGTCGAGGTCCGCGTCAGTCGCGGGGTCAACGCCTCGGTCTCCCATGTCTGGGAGGTGCTCGTCAGTCCGGTCGGGACCGAGGCCCTGCTGGGGGCAGGGGCCGTGCTGGGGGGCAAGGGCGAGCCCTACCACTGCGCGGACGGCGCCCACGGGGTGCTGCGCAGCTATCACCCCCTCGAACAGCTGCGGGTCTCGTGGCACGCCGACGCCGACGCCCCGGCGAGCATCGTCGAGCTCGACCTGCGCGAGGACGGCGGCACCACGGTGCTCGACCTCAACCAGCAGCATCTGACCGGGGCGCAGGCGGTCGGTCTGCACGACCGCTGGGCGACCGCGCTCGACCTGCTGGCTCAGCGCGTCGAGAGCTGAGCCCCGGTCACCGGCGCCGGATCGCCGGCTGTCCTGTCACATCCAGTCCCGGCGCCGGAACTCCGAGTACAGCAGGCCGGACAGGCCGACGATCATGACGGTCGACGTCCAGAACCCCAGGGGTTGGCTGAACCCCGGGTAGGGCACGTTCTGGCCGTAGAAGCCGGTGACCGCGGTCGGGACGGCGATGATGGCCGCCCAGCTCGTCACCTTCTTCATGATGCTGTTGAGCCGGTTGCCCTGCAGGGTCAGGTTGGTCTCGAGGATGGTCGCGACCAGGTCGCGCAACGACTCGGTCCATTCCCCGGCACGCAGCACGTGGTCGTAGACGTCCTGGTAGTAGGGCACCATCGCCTCGTCGAGCACGTGCAGGTCGCGCCGCATCAGCGAGTTCACCACCTCGCGCATCGGTAGCACCACCCGCCGCAGCAGCACCAGCGACTTGCGCAGCTCGAACGAGCGGCGCTGCACCTCGCGGTCGTGCGGGCGGTCGTCGAAGAGCAGGTCCTCCAGGCTCTCGATCTGCTCGTCGAGCTCGCTGACGGCCGTGAAGTGGGTGTCGACGACGTAGTCGAGCAGGCCGTGCAGCAGGAACGCGCTGCCGTGCCCGGCCAGGTCGGCGTTGCCGTCCCAGCGCTGCATCAGCTCCTCGACGGGGAACCCGTCGTCCGGGCGCACGGTCACCAGGGCGGTGGGGGTGATGAAGGCCGAGATGCCCGTGCAGGGTCAGCCTTCCCGACTCGGTGTCCAGCTGCACGGCGTAGGCCGTGGTGAACAGGTGACCGGGGTAGCGGTCGAGCTTGGGCCGCTCCCGGGCCGAGGTCGCATCCTCGATGGCCAGGCCGTGCAGCCCGAGCTCGTCGGCCACCAGCTCGAGCTCGGCGCGCTCCGGATGCACCAGGTCGACCCAGACGGTGCCGCCGTCGTCCGAGATGCTCGCTGACGTCGGCGACCGGAAAGCCTTCGAGCACCAGTCGTCCGTCATTGTAGAGGCGGGTACGGGCCATGCAGGACACGCTAGCGGGAGGTCCCCCACAGTCCTCGACCGGCCCCCATATCGCCCCGCTCAGGCGGCGCCGCAGTCCGGCGAGCAAGGCCGCGGCCACGGCGGCCACGCGGCGGCCGCCGACGGTGCCGTGCCGCGGCCCGCTGACCCCGGCGCCGGGGTGCCGCTGGCGGAGCCGCTCGCGTCGGCCGTGACCATGACCGCGAAGGCGAGCCGCCCCGGTACCCGGTGCACCACACCGTCCGCGGGGCGCTCGAGGCAGCGCCGTAAGCGGCGACCCCGGCCACGGCAGCGACATCGGTACCCCGGCCGGTGCAGGTTCCGCAACGGCTCGAGCGCGACGTCCTGCTGGGTCGAGGCGAGCATCAGCTGCTGAAGGTTGGCCCGCTCCGCGCCCGGACAGGCTGGTGCGCAGGGTGGGTGGGGTCGGGCCCTGGATCGGTCACCAGGGTCGGGGGCCGGCAGGTCACCGCTGGCCACGTCGCGCTCATGCGGGCCATGCTCAGCGGGCTCGCCAGCACGGCGCCGGTGCCGAAGACGCCCTGGGTGACGTCGAGCGGGTTGCCGGCCACCGGCACCTGGCCCGCCGAAGGCGGGGGTTCCCAGGGCCTTCTCGAGGCGACGGTCGGTCTCGAACCCGAGGTCGCGGGCGGCCTGGGTGAGTTGGTCGCCGGTCAGGACTCCGGCGCGCCGCCGCGGCGAAGGCGCTGGGGCAGTCCCGCGCAAAGGCCTCGTCGAAGGGGATGCCGTCCTGCTGCACGGTGGTCGAGGGGTTGCGGAACTCCTGACCCGAGAAGCCGATCGGGATGCAGCGGGCGGGGGAGTCACCGGTGATCCCGGCGTGGCGCTGCAGAGCCAGCAGGCTCACCGGGCGGAAGGCCGACCCGGGCGGGAACCGCCCCTGCAGCCCGAGGTCGGTGCCGTCACCGGATCCGCCGGTGGCGTCCGCCAGCACCGCGCCGGTCGTGGTGTCGAGCACGACCACGGCGGTGGGGGTCGTCGCCGCGGCGACCGCGCTCTCGGCCACGCGCTGGATGGCGGACTGCAGCGTCAGGTGCACCGGCCGACCGGGCTTCGGGGCGGATCGAGGTACAGCTGGCTGCTGAGTGGCTTGAGGGGCTTGTAGTTGGGGTCGGTCACCAGCAGTTGATCTCGGTGCCCGCGAGCCGGCCAGTCGCTCGTCGTACTGGTGCTGCAGACCCGAGGCCCCCATCTGGTCACCCTCGGCTGCCCGTCGCGGGGCGGTCTCGGCCAGCTCGTGGCTCGCCGTGACCACGTGCCGGTGAGTTCGGCGGCGGGGTCCGTGAGGCGGGCTGGGCAGGATCGGTGGCCCCGTCGCCGTCCTGATCGGCGCTCGGGTCGCCAGCACCCTGCGGGTGCGGATGACCAGGCCGTGGCGCAGCAGCGGGTGCACGGTGCTGGGGTGCCAGGCCACCCGCCAGGTCTCGTTGGTCTTGCGCAGCTCGGCGGTGGTCGTGTACGTCCAGGGGCGGCCGTCGGGCAGGGTCCAGGTGACGTCGCAGGTCCTGCTCGGCGACGTTCGTGGTCGGTCCCCTGCTTCGGCTCACCGACCAGCGTCACGCTCGGGGCCTGGTGCCGTTCGGCGACTCGATCCCGGCGACGATCCAGGAGGCGTTGAGCGCCACCGCGTCGCCGTCGCGGCCGGTCTCGGGGTCGGAGGCCTGGTCGTACCCGACGGTGTTCAGTCGTCCGTTCTTCCAGGCGTCGGCGAAGTCGGCGGCCGCCTTGTGGATCTCGAGGGAGCCGATCGGTGGGAACACCTCGAGCACCAGCACCGCGAAGACCGAGAACAGCACGATCGCCACGGCCTGGCCGCCGACGCGTCGCAGCAGAGTCGGTCACGCTGAGTCCTCCCGGGGCGCCGCCGAGCGTGCGGTGGGCCGTCCCGGTCACGGGTGGTCGGCCAGTGACACCCAAAGTACCCGGATTGACCGGAACGGGGCATCCGCCGCGCCTCAGCGAGTGATGCGGGTCGCCAGAGTGATGTGGGGCCCGCATCGGAGGCCGCACTGCGGCCAGGATCGCCCTGGTGGGCTCGGCGGTGCTCGGGTCCTGGTCGGTGGTGCGTAGGTCATGGCGAGCTCGACGGCGCAGAACCCTCCGGTGGAGTGGCCGGACCAGCAGGCTGATGCTCGAGCGTGTCCGACGGTTGTCCTGCGGGGCGGTTCTCGGCGTCCTCCCAGCCCGCTGATCCTGTGGTGTCCCTTCGCGCTCAAGGGGCTACACGATGGAGTGTCGACTTAGGCTTGCTTTATCCGGTTATGCGCGTATGTTCCTCTTGTCGACCTGATCGCCCACGGGCTCGGAAGTCCGAGCTCCACACACCCGGGAGTCAGTCATGCGCAAGCCGATCATCTTCTGAACCTGTGGACGACGGGCGCCGCGATGAGAATCGCGGCGCTACCGTCTTTTTGTGGTCGAGTGATCTCGTCGACGCGCAGGTTCACGGTCGACCCGGCGGCGCTGGGCACGTGCCCGAGGCCAGCCTGCTCACGTGGGCACCCTCCTGTCGACGTCCGGCTCGGCGTGGCGCGACTGGGCACGGCCGTCCGCCGGCTGGGCCGGTGAGGGGCTGTTCCTCGCGGCAGCCGTCGCCGACCTGCTCGGCGACCCTCGACGAGCCGCCCGGCGATGCCAGGACGACGTGATCGCCGTGTCCGACGCCGTGTGGCGCGGCGCAGTCGACTACCGGTCGGTGGAGAATGACCTCACGGTGAGGCGCGTTCGACGGCAACGTCGGGTCATAGCCTCTCCTCACGACCCGCACCTGGTGCGGGCGGACGGGAGGACTCTGGTGCTCGACCCGAGCACGCTCTACCAGCTGACGGCCCAGCAGCCGGCGGTCGATGAGCTGCAGCAGCCGGTGACTGATCGTGGCCCTGACCGGCTTCGTCGACGCCGGGCAGGCCGGTCGCCTGGCCGCCGAGCAGATCCTCGAGACGCTGGACCACCGCGTCCTGGCCCGCTTCGACCTCGACCAGGTCTCGACTACCGGGCCCGCCGCCCGGCCATGGTCTTCGACGGCGACCACTGGGTCAGCTACGAGACACCCACTCGCTGGAGCTGTCGCTGGTCACAGACGCCGAGGGCCGATCCTTCCTGCTGCTGATGGGTCCGGAGCCGGACATCCAGTGGGAGCGGGTCACGGCCGCCATCCGGCAGCTGGTCGAGCGGTACGACGTGAGCCTGACCGTCAGTGCCCACGCGATCCCGATGGCGGTGCCGCACACCCGCCCGATCGGCGTCACGGCGCACGCCACCGACCCGGGGCTGATCCGTGACTACCAGCCGTGGGTCGGGCCAGGTGCGGGTGCCGGGCAACCTGGGCGGGCTGCTCGAGCTGCGACTGGGCCAAGCGGGATCGCATGGCCGCCGGCTTCGCGGTGCACGTGCCGCACTACGTGGCGCAGAACAACTACCCGGTCGCCGCCGAGGCCCTGCTGCGGTGCCGTGACCGCCTGACCGGCCTGGTGCTGCCGAGCGAGCAGCTGGCCGACGCCGGTCGGCAGGTGAGGGTACTGCTCGACGAGCAGGCGGCAGCCGACAGCGACATCAGCGAGATGGTGACTCCCTCGAGCACCAGTACGACGCCTTCGTCGGGTCCCAGGGTCGGTCGTTGCTGGCCGCCGACACCGGGTCGCTGCCCACCGGCGACGAGCTGGGCGCCGAGCTGGAGCGTTTCCTGGCCGACGAGAACGAGCGCCGCGGTCGAGGCGACGCTCTGACGGCCCCGCCTCACGGGGCTCAGCTGCGCAGCACCACGCCGACGACCAGCGTGGCCAACGAGGCGAGCCCGGCCAGGGCTCCCCAGACCGCCAGTGCGGTCCGGTCGGCGGCCCGCTCGTGGGCGAAGGCGGCGGCTCCCGACAGCAGCACCAGGGCGATCTTGAGGCCCAGCAGCCCACCGTTCCCGGCGTGCTCGCTCTCGCCCGACCACACGGCGGCGTTCCAGATACCGGTCGCCAGCAGCACGGCGTAGGCCGGCCAGGCCACCCGGCGGAACTGCCTGGCGCACCAGCTTGGGGGCCTCGCCGCCGATGGCACGCAGAGCGGGCAGAAGTCCGGCGAGGGTGAGTTGGCCCCCCACCCAGACGCAGGCGGCGAGGATGTGCAGGCTCAGTCGGACGACGTCGAGCACCCGGTTCATCATGGCGGCTCCGGGCCTGACCACCGCACCGTCCCGGTCGGTCCAGATACCCTGTCTCGGCGGTGCCGACACAACCGACGGTGCGGGTCGACGTCCTGGTGGTCGCCGTGGCGCTGTACGTCTGGTGGCGGTTGCGGCGCAGGTGCGAGCCCGCGATCGACCCGGAGCGGATGCCTCGCAGACCGCCCGTCCGGACGACGTTGCCCGAGCTGCCCCGTTGGCTCGGCTGGCAACTGATGTCGCTGCTGGGGCTGCGCAGCTACGTCTGGCACGGCCTGGCCGATCTGGAGGACTATCTACTCAGGTCGGCAGGAGAACGCCTGACCGGCCTTCTGTCAGCCGGGTCGCGGCCCGAATGGACGGCCCGCACGGCGGCGACCGTGTCGGCCTGGTCGGCAGGCTTGTCGGGCCGGTGCGCCACCACTCGGGCGAACCGCAACGCCATGCCGGTCGGGTAGCGGGGCGAGGTCTGGACGCCGTCGAAGGCGACCTCGACGACGAGGCTGCGGGGCGACGGTCACTGTCCACCGGTCGGAGCCGACCGCGAGCGCCTGCAGCCGCTCGGTCTGCCAGGTGAGCATGGCGTCGGTCAGGCCCTTGAAGGTCTTGCCGAGCATGACGAAGCCACCCGCTCGGGCCGTACTCGCCGTCCGGGTCGCGGGCACCCAGATGCAGGTTCGACAGCCATCCCCGACGGCGCCGCCGTGACCCCACTCCGCCGCCAGCACCACGAGGTCGAGGGTGTGTCGCGGCTTCACCTTCACCCAGCTCGGCGCCGCGTCGGCCCATCTCGTAGGGCGCTGGACGACGACTTGACCACCACCCCCTCGTGGCCCGCGGCCAGCACCTCGGCGAAGAAGGCCGCCGCGGCGCCGATCTGGGCCCGTCCGCCTCGGGTCCTCGACCAGCCGTTGCGGCACCAGCAGCCAGGGCGGGGCCAGCGCGGCCAGCACCTCGCGCCGCCGGCGCCGATCGGCGTCCCACAGGTCTTCGCCGTCGACGTGCAGCACGTCGAACAGCACCGGGGTCAGCGGAGTGCGCCGGGCGTCGGGCGAGTCGTGGCGGGCGGCGCGGGCGGCGGTCACCTGGAACGGCTCGGGGCGCCCGTCCGCCCGCAGGGCGATCACCTCGCCGTCCAGCACGGTCGAGCGCAGCGGCAGGGCCCGCACCGCCTCGACCACCTCGGGCAGCCGGTCGGTGATCTCGTCGAGGGTGCGGGTGTAGACGGCGACGTCCTCGCCGTCCCGGTGCACCTGGATCCTGACCCCGTCCAGCTTGGCCTCGACCGCGGCCGGCCCGGTGCGGCCGAGGGCCGTGGGCAGGTCGACGGCAGAGGCGGCGAGCATGGGCGACAGCGGGGTGCCCACCCGCAACCCGATCGCCTCGAGGGTCGCCCCGGCCGCCGGTGCGGGCGGACACCGCGACCGCTGCCAGGTCGCCGCTCAAGCGTGGTCGCCCGCGCACCAGGGCTGCCGGCAGCGCGGCCGCCGCGGCGACCGCCTCGAGCATCAGTCCGGCCTGGGCCCCTTGGCGCACCTCGCCGAGCACCAGACCCGGTCAGCAGCGACTGCTCGGCCGCGGTGGCCCGGGTCATCAGCTCGAGCACCAGGGCGCGCCGGGCGGTGGCCGAGCCGGGACCGGACGCCTCGGCGGCCCGCTGCAGCAGGTCGTCGACCTGGCGCACGGTCAGCTCGGCGCACGGCGGCCGCCGGCGGCGGCTCGCGCAGCGAGGCCCAGCCCAGGCCGGTACGGCGCTGCCGGGTGGCTCCGCTGAGCCAGGCGACGACGACCGGCAGTTCTCCGGTGTCGCACCGTGCCCAGCACCTCGGCCAGCAGCGCGGTCTTGGCCTTGCGTCCGGCTGCGGCGGCCACGGCCAGGTTCGGCCGCAGCCACCTCGGCGAGCAGCGTCATCGCCGCCGCCCCGACCTCAGCCATGGCGGCGGCCCTCGGTGACCTGCCCGTCGTGCACGTCGAGCCGGCGGGTCAGCCGCACCGAGTCGAGCAGGCGGCGGTCGTGGCTGACCAGGACCACCGTGCCGGGGAAGGTGTCGAGCGCCTGCTCGAGCTGCTCGATCGCCGGCAGGTCGAGGTGGTTGGTGGGTTCGTCGAGCACCAGCAGGTTGACCCCGCGGGCCTGCAGCAGGGCCAGCCCCGCCCGGGTGCGCTCGCCGGGCGAGAGGCCGGAGGCCGAGCGGCGCACGTGGCTCGCCCCAAGGCCGTACTTGGCGAGCAGGGTGCGGACCTCGGCGTCGGGCCAGTCGGGCAGCAGCTCGCCGAAGGTGCGCAGCAGCGTGGCGGCGTCCGGCGAAGGTCGATCGCGCCTGGTCGACCTCGCCGACCACCACTCCCGGGCCGAGGGCGGCGCTGCCCTCGTCGGGCGCCGAGGCGGCCGAGCAGGACGGCGAGCAGGGTGGTCTTGCCGGCGCCGTTGGGCCCGGTGATGCCGACCCGGTCGGCCCAGTCGATCTGCAGGTCGACCGGGCCGAGGGTGAACCCCGCGCGCCGGACGACGACACCACGGGCGGTGGCGACCACCGAGCCGGCCCGCGGGTGCCACCGCGATCTGCATCTGCAGCTGCCACTCCTTGCGCGGCTCCTCGACGACCTCGAGCCGCTCGATCAGTCGCTCGGTCTGCCGGGCCTTGGCGGCCTGCTTCTCGGTGGTCTCGGTGCGGAACTTGCGTCCGAGCTTGTCGTTGTCCTTGGCCTTGCGGTGGGCGTTGCGTACGCCCTGCTCCATCCAGGACCGCTGCATGTGGGCCCGGTCGGTCAGGTCGGCGCGGCGGTCCGGCGTACTCGTCGTAGGCCTCGCGGGCGTGTCGCCGGGCCACCTCGCGCTCGTCGAGGTAGGCCTGGTAGCCGCCGCCGTAGACGCAGACCTGCTGCTGGGCCAGGTCGAGCTCGACGACCCGGGTCACGGTGCGGGCCAGGAACTCCCGGTCGTGGCTGACCACGCACGGTGCCGGCCCGCAGACCAGTGACGTAGCGCTCGAGCCGGTCCAGGCCGTCCAGGTCGAGGTCGTTGGTGGGCTCGTCGAGCAGGTAGACGTCGTACCGGGCCAGCTGCAGCGCGGCCAGCCCGGCCCGGGCCGCCTGGCCGCCGGACAGGCCCGGTCATCGCGCATGTCCGGGTCGAGGCCGCCGAGGTCGCTCAGCACTGCGTCGGCCCGCTCGTCGAGGTCGGCGGCGCCGAGGGCCAGCCAGCGCTCCAGGGCGGTCGAGTAGCGCGTCGTCCGCGCCGGGCTCGCCGTCGGCCAGGGCCCGGGTGGCGGTGTCGAGCTGCAGCTGCGACGGCGGCCACGCCGGTGCGACGGGCCAGGAAGCCGCGCGACGGGTCTCGCCGGGACGGCGCTGCGGCTCCTGCGGCAGGTAGCCGACCAGGGCGTCGGCCGGGGAGGCCGTGACCGTGCCCGCGCCGGCGGTCTCAGGCCGGCCAGCAGCCGCAGCAGGGTGGACTTGCCGGCGCCGTTGGCGCCGACAAGTCCGACCACATCGCCGTCGGCGACCGTCAGGTCGAGGCCGCGAACAGGATCCGGTCACCGTGGCCCGCCGCCAGCCCGCGGGCCAGCAGGGTGGCGCTCAGCGGCGGCCGGCGCCCAGCAGGCCGCCGAGGATGCTGCCGAGGTCGATGCCGCCGGCCGACCCGCTCCGGGAGTCGCCGCTCGGAGCTGCCCCCGGCAGCGCCACCCAGGATCTGCCCCAGGATGTCGGTGATCGAGATGCCGCCCTCTCCACCGGACGACGGCCGGCGGAGTGCGGCGTCCTGACCGGTGCTGCCGCCGACCGGTGCCTCGCCGGGGACCAGCGACCCGCCCGACCCGTCGCTGACGACGGCGCCGCCGCCGGAGTGCCGACCGACGAGGAGCTGGAACCCGACGAACCGGTCGTGGACCCGCCCGACGAGCCGCCCCCGAAGACCTGCTTGGCCAGGTAGGACAGGATGATCGGAGCGATGATCGGCAGCAGCTTGGCGATCAGTGAGCCACCGAGGCTGCCGCCACTCGTGCGGCCGCCGAGCGGCAGGCGCCCAGCTGGTCGACCACGGCGTCGCGGTTGTCGCCGAAGATGTGCCCGACGATCCGGTCGCCGACCTGAGGGTCGAGCCCGCTGAGGTCGACGACCACCGTCCAGCAGTGCCGGGTCGTGCTGGCCGAGGGCCTCGGTGAGCGAGGCGGCGCCCGACGGGTCCTGGGCGTTGGCGCTCAGGCCGTTCAGCAGGGCGGGGACGGCGGTGGCCAGTGCGGCCTCGGCAGTGGCTCGGCGTCGACCCCGAGCTGCGCGGCGACCTGATCGACCGGGATCTGGGCGAGGATGTCTTCGATGGCACTCATGCTGCAGGAGCCTAGTGCCGAGCAGCGGTTCCTGCCGCCCGAAGCGCGGCCAGCACCAGCGGGTCGATCGCCCCCGTCACCAGCCGGTTCTCGTAGTTCTCGACCCCGGCCCAGTCGTCCAGGCTCGGGTGCCCCAGCAGGGCCACCGGCGGCCGCACCTCGGCGGCCAGGTCGCCGGTGAGCGGCAGCAGGGTGGCCGGGTCGGGGCGCCCGAAGTAGAGGTCGTGCAGGTCGAGCAGCCGGGTCGAGCTCGGTCACCGCCTGCGGGTGGTCGTCGACCCGCAGGTCGCAGCTCCAGGCGGCCTCCGGCCCGGCGCCCTGGGGGCCCGGCCTCGGTGCGCGCCACCAGCACGCCCGCGCTCTGACGGCCGCGGCGGTCGCCGCCGGCCTCGTCACCGGCGACCAGCACCGCGACCAGCCGGCGGGCCAGCGGAGCGCCGGCGTCACCGGTCGAGCCAGGCCCGCTCCATCGCCTCGACCACCTGCTCGCCGACCAGGATGTTGCCCTGGACCGCGTAGCCGGGCCCGCTGCGACCGCCCGCCCACGGCGAGCAGTCGGCCCGGTGAAGGTCGCCGAGCCGGCGGCGCGTCGACCACGCCGAGCTGACGGACGGCCGGCCGGCGGTCCGGTCTCGGTCAGAGCCCGGACGACTTCGGTGGCGCTCCGGCCCCGGGCGAGCAGGGCCAGTCCTCGCGGCTTGTAGGCCGACTCGACCCAGGCCTGGGTGGCCAGGGCGCCGTGCCCGGCGGCCGCCGGCCGCCGACCGTCGCGCCGCGGCCAGGTACTTCGAGGCGACGGCCACCCCCCAGGCCGTGCCGTTCGGCCGAGCGGGCCACGACGGAGAAGGTCAAGGCTCAGTGCTCGGCGGTGAGCCTGGCGCCCTTGGGCTGGCCGATCGGCGGCCAGCAGGTCGGTGAACCACGGCCACGTCGGTGTCGAAGGCCTTGCCGCCCTTGATCCGGGGGAAGGCACAGACACTGAGCACGTCGCCGGCCTCCTCGTCCTGGCCGACGACACCGCTCTCGCCGCGCAGCGCGGCGTCGACGGCGAGGTCGGTGCAGAGCTTGATCAGGGCCAGGTCGTCGCCGTTGGCGGCCGCCGAGCGGCTGAAGTAGCCGCTCTTCTGCACCATCGTCTTCTCGGCGCCGACCAGGCCGGCGAACTGCTTGGCGAACCAGGCGCCGGGGTTGATGGTGTCGATCTTGACGTGGCCGAAGGCGTCCCGCGCCGGCTCCTCGCCGCGGGCCAGCATCTCCTCGACGATGGTCGAGACGCCGGCGCCCTCGGACAGGAAGATGTTGACGGCCCCGACCTGGTCCATCACCGTGCGCAGCCGGGCGGCCTCGGCCTCGATGTCGAAGGCCAGCTCGGGCACGTAGACCGCGTGCACGTCCCAGCCGCGCGGCTCGTTGCCGAACCCGGCGAACTCCTGGTCGGCGACCCACTGCGTGGTACTCCGAGCGCCGTGGCGCCCGGTCAGCCAGCCGCAGTGGCGGCCCATGACCTCGTGGACGATCGAGCATCCGCGGGTTCGAGGAGTGCTCCGCGACGATGTTGCGCGCGAACACGGCGCCCTGCTCGGCGGCGGTCCAGGCGCCGAGCGACTGCTTGATCGGGACGACGTCGTTGTCGACCGTCTTGGGCAGCCCGACGACCGTCAGCTCGTAGCCGTTGCCGTGCAGGTAGGCGGCCAGGTCGGCGGCCGTGGTGTTGGTGTCGTCGCCACCGATGGTGTGCAGCACGTCGACGCCGTCCCGGGTCAGCTGCTCGGCCGCCACGTGCAGCGGGTCCTGCCCCTCGCTGACCAGGCCTCGGGTCACGCAGTCCTTGACGTTCGTCAGCTTGACCCGGCTGTTGCCGATCGGGCTGCCGCCGAAACGGTGCAGCAGATGGGCCTTCTCGCGCACCTCGTCGGTGACGACCAGGTGCCGCCCGGCCAGCAGTCCGGCGTAGCCGTCGAGGTAGCCGATGATCTCGACGTCCGGGGCGATCTCGGTGTAGCGCTCGATGAGCCCCCCGACGGCGGAGGACAGGCAAGGGGCCAGCCCGCCCGCGGTGAGCAGGGCGACACGGCGAACGGTCATGGTCGGCTCCGTAGATCTCGTGCCGGAGGTCGCTTCCCCCGGTGTCAATGTCCTGGAACCCCGCTGCCGGCGGGGTCACTGTCCTGGAAACCCCGCCGCCTGCGGGTACGGCCCGACGTCGTCGGCGCAGCCGTCGTCCAGCCTAGTGGCCCGGACGCGAGGGTCGTCCGAGGGCTCAGGCAGGTCCTCCGCCGGTTCTGCTCGGGCGGCGGCCAGATAGCCCGAGGAACCCGATCAGCAGGGCGACCAGGACGCCGATGTTGGCGAAGGCCCAGTCGCCCTCCCGCCCCCCCAGCCCCAGCGGGCCGAGCAGGTAGCCCTGCCAGTTCAGCCACGCGGCGTAGGTGTTGGTGACCAGGCCCCAGCCGACGAGGGCGCCGACGACCATGGCGCCATCGCGGGCAGCCCGAAGGCGCCGTAGCGGCCGGCGGCGTCGTAGAACGCCGACTCGTCGTAGCTGCCCCTGCGGCGCCACAGGTCGGCCAGGAAGACGCCGCACCAGGCGGCCATCGGCACCCCCAGCGTGATCAGGAACCCCTGGAAGGGGACGAAGAAGCTGCCGGCCAGCCAGACCACGACGATGGTGCCGAGCACCATCAGGACGCCGTCCAGCGAGGCGGCCTGCCACCGCTTGACCGGCAGGCCCAGGGTCAGCAGGGTCAGGCCCGAGGAGTAGATGTCGAGCACCGCGCCACCGATCAGGCCGCCGATGGCCACGACCGCGAACGGCACCAGGTACCAGGTGGGCAGCACCGTGGTGAGGGCGCCGATCGGGTCGCTGAAGATCGCCTTGTTGAGCTCGGGGTCCGAGCCGGCCAGCAGCAGGCCGTAGAGCACCAGCACGACCGGGGCGACACTGGCGCCGACCGTGGTCCAGGCGACGACGCCGCGCGCCGAGGCGGTAGCGCGGCAGGTAGCGGGCGTAGTCGCCGCCGGAGTTGACCCAGCCGAGCCCGAACCCGGTGACGGCGAAGACCATGGCCCCGACGAACGCCTTGGCCGATCCCGAGGGCAGCGCCGAGATCGCCGTCCAGCTCACCTTGTGGAAGGTCAGGGCGACGTACCCGACGGTCAGGATCGCCAGGGCGACGGTGAGCCAGGTCTGCAGCTTCATGATCAGGTCGAACCCGGCGACGCCGGCCACCATGATCACGGCGGTCACCACCAGGAACGCGACGACCTTGGTGACGGTCGCCCGAGCCCCAGCCCAGACGCCCGAAGACGGTGGCGGTGGCCAGGGTGGCCAGGGCGCACAGCACGATCTCCCAGCCCACCAGCACGAGGTAG
The DNA here is from genome assembly GCA_963738495.1 of uncultured Actinomycetota bacterium. Lineage (GTDB taxonomy): Bacteria > Actinomycetota > Actinomycetes > Actinomycetales > Kineosporiaceae > CAVTWW01. Next base: position 107,349 of record CAVTWW010000005.1, on the reverse strand, counting down.
GACACCGCGGCCGGCAGCGCGTTGCCACGCACCCCGAAGGCGGCCCGCGAGACGATCATCGTGGGCGCCGAGGCGTGCTTGCCGGACGTCGCCACCAGCCCGACGAGCAGGAACGACACCACGATGCCGACGATCCCGGCGACCAGGGCCTGCCCGAACGAGACCCCGAAGCCGAGAAGGTAGGCGCCGTAGCCGATGCCGAGCACCGAGATGTTCGCGGCGCACCACGGCCAGAACAGGTCGCGCGGGGCGCCCTTGCGCTCGTCTTCGGCGACGACGTTGATGCCGTTGGCCTCGACGGTCAGGCCGCCGGGTCCGACGGTGGGGTCGAGCGTGCTCATCAGGGTTCTCCTCGGTGGGGCGGGGGCAGCTGCTGCAGGACGGTGGCGATGACGGCGCCCATCCGGGTGGCGCCGGCCCGCGCCACCCGGACCACCTCGTCGCCGTCGATGGTCTCGCCGGTGGCTTCGACGGTGGTGACGACCGACAGCGCCAGCACCTCCAGGCCTGCCTCGCGGGCGGCGATCGTCTCGAGCACGGTCGACATGCCCACGACGTCCGCCCCCAGGGTGCGCAGCATCAACGCCTCGGCGACCGTCTCGTAGTGCGGCCCGGGCAGCATCGCGTACACGCCCTCGACCAGGTCGGGGTCGGCGGCCAGGGCCAGGGCCCGGCAGCGGGGGCTGTAGGCGTCGGTGAGGTCGACGAACCGCGGGCCCTACCAGCGGGCTCTCGCCCGCTCAGGTTCAGGTGGTCCCGCAGCACCACCCCGGTGCCGGTGCCCCAGACGGGCCGCAGCGACCCGTTGGCGTTGGTCAGGACCGCGAGCCGGCATCCGGCGGCGGCGGCGGTGCGCACCGTGTGCGCCACCGCGACCGGGCCGTGGCCCTCGTACAGGTGGGTACGACCCAGGGCGACCAGCAGTCGTCGTCCGGCCAGCTCGGTCGAGCGCAGGACGTCGACGTGACCCGGGGCGCAGAAGGGGTGGAAGCCCGGCAGGCTGCCGGCCTCGACCTCGGCCACCGTGCGCCCCAGGAGCCGCAGCGGCGCCGTCCCAGCCCGAGCCGAGCACGACCACGGCGTCGTGGTGCGGTCCACGCCGGTGCGCTCGGCCAGCTGGGCCGCGGCCGTCGAGCGAGCGGTAGGGGTCGTCGGCGGCCGGCACGGGCCACACGCTAGTGCCGGTCGGCGACCCTCGAACAGCAGCTCGCCCCGGTCGCGGCCGCCGTCTAGTGCTGGCGACCATGACCCACGTGGCGGCCGAGAACCGATACGAGTCCATGACCTACCGGCGCACCGGGCGCAGCGGCCTGCTGCTGCCGGCCGTCTCGCTGGGCCTGTGGCACAACTTCGGCGACGACGCCCCGCTGCAGAACCAGCGGGCGATCCTGCGACACGCGTTCGACCGTGGGGTCACCCACTTCGACCTGGCCAACAACTACGGCCCGCCCGTACGGCGCCGCCGAGCGCAACTTCGGCACCCTGTTCGCCCAGGACTGGCGGCCCTACCGCGACGAGCTGGTGATCTCGTCGAAGGCGGGCTACGACATGTGGCCCGGACCCTACGGCGACCACGGCTCGCGCAAGTACCTGCTGGCCAGCCTCGACCAGTCGCTGGCGCGGATGGGCCTGGACTACGTCGACATCTTCTACAGCCACCGGTTCGACCCCGACACCCCGCTCGAGGAGACCATGGGGGCCCTCGACACCGCGGTGCGCTCGGGTCGGGCGCTGTACGCCGGCATCTCGTCGTACTCGCCCGAGCGCACCCGCGAGGCGGCGGCGATCCTGCGCTCGATGGGGACGCCGCTGCTGATCCACCAGCCGAGCTACTCGATGCTGAACCGCTGGGTCGAGGAGGGTCTGCTCGACGTGCTGGGGGAGGAGGGCATCGGCTGCATCGCCTTCTCGCCGCTGGCCCAGGGCATGCTCACCGACCGCTACCTGGCAGGCATTCCCGCGGGCTCCCGTGCGGCGCAAGGCAAGTCGCTCGACCCGGGGCTGCTGTCGGAGGCCGCCATGGCACATGTGCGGGCTCTGAACGACCTGGCTGCCGAACGTGGCCAGAGCCTGGCGCAGCTGGCGCTGTCGTGGGCCCTGCGGGACGAGCGGGTGACCAGCGTGCTGATCGGTGCCAGCAGTACCGCCCAGCTCGACGCCAACCTCGCCTGCCTGGACGGTCCGCCGCTGACCGACGACGAGCTCACCCGGATCGACCAGCACGCCGTCGAGGCCGGGCATCAACCTGTGGCACCGCTCGAGCGCCCGATGACCGCGACCGCCGGCATTCCCGGCGCCGCCGGCACCCCGCGCGCCGTCGCGGACGGCTACCTCGACGCCCTGACCGCTCTCGACCCGATCCTGGCCACCCAGCTGGGATCCCCCCTGGGGGCCGACCGGCTGCCGGACTTCTCGCCCGACGGCATCGCCGCCGAGGCCGATCTGGCCCGACGGGCTCTGGTGGCGCTCGCCGCCGCACAGGTCGCGTCCCGCCGCCCCTCGCGTCGTAGACCGACGACCCCGAGCGACGCGGTGCGGCCGGCTGCTGCGGGAGCGTCTCGAAGCCGGCCTGGCCCTCGAGGCTGCCGGTGACCGGCTGCGGGCCCTGAACTCGCTGGGGTCGCCGGTGCAGTCGGCGCGGGCGGTGTTCCTGGCGATGCCGACCGCCACCGACGACGACTGGCGCACCGTCGCGGCCCGGCTCACCCAGGTCGAGCCGGCCTATGCCGGCCTGCGGCAGAGTCTGGCGCTGGGACGTGACCGGGGGCTGCTCGCGGGTCCCGCCCAGGTCGCAGACCGTCGATCGACCAGCTGGCCACCTGGGGCGAGGCGCGCCGGGTGGTTCAGTACCTGGGCCGGTGCCGGGTGCCCCGAGAGCCTGCAGTCCGAGGTGGCCGCCGCCGCCGCACAGGCCGACGCCGCGGTGGAGGGATGCGGCATGGCTGGTGCAGGAGTACGCGCCCGCCACCCTCGACGTCCCCGACCCGGTCGGGCGCCAGACCTACGCGCGGCAGGCGCGCTACTGGACCGGCGCCGACCTCGATCTCGAGGAGGCCTACGCCTGGGGCTGGGACGAGGTGCGACGCCTCGACGCCGAGTTGTACGCCGGCGCCGAGGCGGTGCTGCCCGGCTCCACCCCGCTGCAGGCCATGGCGCACCTCGACGAGCACGGCCCCGCGATCGAGGGGGTCGAGGCGGTCCGCGAGTACCTGCAGCAGCTGCTGGACGACGCCGTCGCGGCCGTCGACGGCATCCACATGGACCTGGCCGAGCCGGTGCGACGGGTCGAGGCCGTGATCGCACCGGCGGGCACGGCGGCCGCGCCGTACTACACCCGTCCCACGATGGACTTCTCGCGACCCGGGCCGGACCTGGCTGCCGACCATGGGCCGAGACCCGGTTCCCCACCTGGGACCTGGTCAGCACCTGGTTCCACGAAGGGGTGCCCGGCCATCACCTGCAGCTGGCGCAGTGGATGTATGTGGCGCCGCAGCTGTCCCGCTACCAGTCGAGCATCGGTGGGGTCAGCGCCAACCTCGAAGGGCTGGGCGCTGTACGCCGAGCGGCTCGCCGACGAGCTCGGGCTGCTGCCCGACGCCGCGGCGCGGCTGGGCTACCTCGACTCCCAGCAGATGCGCGCCGTCCGGGTCGTCATCGACATCGGGATGCACCTGGGCCTGCCGATCCCCGCCGACCAGGGGCGCGGCGAGCCGCTGGCCACCGGGCAGACGCTGGACGCCGGCCCTGGCCCGGGAGTTCTTCGGCCGGCGCAGCGGCCGTCCGGCCGACTTCCTCGACAGCGAGATCGTCCGCTACCTGGGCATGCCCGGCCAGGCGATCGGCTACAAGCTGGGGGAGCGGGCCTGGTTGGCCGGCCGAGCCGCGGCCAGGGCCGCGCACGAGTCTCGCGGCGAGGTCTTCGACCTCAAGGCCTGGCACATGGCGGCGCTGTCGCAGGGCTCGCTCGGGCTCGACGACCTCGCGGACGAGCTGGCCCTGCTCTGACCATGACGACCGTTCTGCAGTGCCGTGATGAGGGCCGTCGTCTACGACAGGTTCGGGCAGCTGCCCCAGGTGCGGCAGTCGTCCCTGACCCGAGTGCCCGCCGGACGGGGTCGTGGTCGCCGTCGAGGCGACGGGGGTGTGCCGCAGCGACTGGCACGCCTTCGCCGGTCACGACCCCGACGTCGTGCTGCCGCACGTTCCGGGGCACGAGTTCGCCGGCCGCATCTCGCAGATCGGTGACCGTGTCGACGGCGCCGCCGGTTGGCAGGTGGGCGATCTGCGTCACCGCGCCCTTCGTGCAGGCCTGCGGGCGGTGCCGGCAGTGTCGGGACGGCGACCACCAGGTGTGCCCGCAGCAGACCCAGCCCGGGTTCAGCGAGTGGGGCTCGTTCGCCGACCTCGTCGTCGTCCGGCGGGCCGACGTCAACCTGGTGGCGCTGCCCGAGGGGCTGGGCTCGCCGTCGACGCGGCAGCCCTCGGGTGCCGGTACGCGACCGCCTACCGGGCGGTGCTGGAGGTGGGCCGGGCCGGCCTCGGCGACTGGGTCGCGGTGCACGGCTGCGGCGGAGTGGGACTGTCGGCGGTGGCGGTCGCCCGGGCAGCCGGCGCCCGGGTGGTGGCCGTCGACGTGGACCTCGAGGCGTTGGGTCTGGCCCGCTCGCTCGGCGCCGAGCTGGTGCTGCCCGTCGACGGTGGCGGCGACGGGCTCGAGGTCGGCGCCGAGGTGCGACGGCTCACCGGTGGTGGGGCCCAGGTCGCCCTCGACGCACTCGGCAGCCCGGCCACCTGTGCCGCCTCGATCGCCTCACTTGCGCCCTCGGGGACGTCACGTGCAGGTGGGTCTGCTGCCCGCGGTGCTCGGATGGCCGCAGCTGCCGATGCATCTGGTCGTCGGCGGCGAGCTCGAGGTGCTCGGCAGCCATGGGCTCTCGCCGCGGTCCTACCCGAGGCTGCTCGAGCTGGTGGTCGCCGGTGTCCTGCGCCCCGCCGAGCTGGTCACCAGGCGGATCACCCTGGACGGCGCCGGCCAGGCGCTCGTCGACCTGGGCACCCCAGGAGCGGGCGTGGCAGGCATCACCGTCGTCCAGCTCTGACGGCATGAGCCGTCGAGAGCTCGAGCTCGACTACTCGAGCTCCTTGCCGAAGCACACCGAGGAACCGCCGTGGTAGCCGGCGTAGGGATGGATCCGACGGAACCCCTCGCGGGCGTAGAAGCGCAGCGACTCCGGTTGCGGTGCCCCGGTCTCGAGCACCAGCTGTCGCCAGCCGTTCTCGCGGGCGGCATGCTCCAGGGCCCGGAGCACCGCGGCAGCCACCCCGGAGCCCCGGTGTGCCGGGACGACGTACATGCGCTTGATCTCGCCGCAGTCGGCGTCCAGTGCCCGCAGCGCGCCGCAGGCCACCGCCTCGCCGCTGTCGGGATGGACGGCCACGACGAAGACCGCGACATCCCCGCCGTCGGGGTCGGGTCCGGGCTCGGGTTCGCCGGCGTAGCGCTCGAGCAGCTCGCCTCCTGCGGCCCGGCGCAGACGTGCGCCCTGCTCGGTCCTGCCACGCCCGGGTCTCGACCCGCCACCGGATCCGCGTCGCGGTGGGCGGTGGGGCAGCGGCGGCCACCCGGTCGTGTCGGAGTCGGACCGGGCGCCGGTCCCGGCTCGTCCAGGTAGGGCCGGCGACCCGCCGCGAAGGCCTTCACCTCACCGGTGTCGAGCAACCGGGCCCGGACGGCGCCGGAGGCCAGCCGGCGCGACCATGCCGGCCACCGGCAGCGGTTCACCGCGACCCTGCCAGCACGACGTTGCCGTATCGGCGGCCGCCGATCTGGGCGGGTTCGGCCACCAGCGCCACGTGCTCGAAGACCGTCAGCAGGCCGCCGGCCTCACGCCGGGCCAGCTCGAGCCGAGGGGTGTCGGCCACGTTCGCCAGGTAGACCCCGTCCGCGCGAAGCGCCCGCGCGGCCAGCTCGGTGAACTCGACGGTGTGCAGGTGGTCGGGCACCTCGCTGCCGGCGAAGGCGTCCCGGACGACGACGTCGGCGCCGCGGCCGCCGGCTGGGCGGCCAGCTCGGCGCGGGCATCGCCCACCCGAAGCCGCAGCAGCCCGGTCGACCGCAGCCCGAACGACTGCTTGGCCAGCTCGAGCACGGCGCTGTCGAGCTCGACCACCAGCTGACGGGAGGCCGGTCGGGTGGCCGCCACGTAGCGCGGCAAGGTGCAGCCGCCACCGCCGAGGTGCACCACCCGCAACGGGGCTCGCCCTCGGCGGCGAGCACGTCGATGGCGTCGGCCATCCAGCGCAGGTACTCGAAGTCGACCCTGGTGGGGTCCTCGAGGTCGACATGGCTGGACTCCATGCCGTTGACGTAGATGGTCCAGCCGCTGCGGCCGTCCCGGTCCGGAACCAGGGAGGCGGTCCCGGTGTCGATGACGAAGGTGCCGGCCACGGGCTGCGGGCGGACGCGGCGGGTCATGGCTCCATCCTGGCGGACACCGGGCGCGGTTGCGGAACCGGCGCGGTTGCGGAACCGGTCGGCGACCGGTCGTTAGGGCTGGTGGCGTCACGAGACGCCGACGTACGGTGGTCGTCCCGGCACGGTGACGACATGGGAGGTCCTTCAATGCCCCGTCCGCAGCACCTGGCCGCATTCACTGCGCTCGCCAAGGCCTTCATCGGTAGCCGCAAGCCGGGTCAGGCCGGTGTCCTGACCCTGCTGAGGGTGGTGCCCGCGCATGGTGTCCGCGGGCTTCAGCGGCCGCTACCCCTTCCTGGACAAGTCCCGGGTCGGGGTCGCCCTGCTCGGCCTCGTCTACGTCGTCTCTCCGGTCGACCTGATCCCCGAGCTGATCCTGCCGATCCTGGGCCTGGGGGACGACGCCCTGGTGGCGGCGTTCTCGGCCGGGGCGTTGCTGTCGGAGGCGCAGGCGTTCCTCGACTGGGAACAGGCGCAGGCAACCGGTGAGAAGCCGCTCGCGTCCCGAGCACGGCGATGACGGATCGTGGTGGGTCAGGTCGTCGACTGCCTGACGGCCAGGCCCGACGGCCGGCGCCAGGGGCATCCGGGCCGTTGTTCCGTCACCAGAGGGGGGTGACGGTCCCGTCGTCCACAACTGGACGACGACGCCGGTCGGCTCAGGCCGCCGGTGGGCAGGGTGGCGGCATGACGACGTGCGCCCCCCGCAGACCGCAGGCCCTGGCAGACCTGATCGCCTACGCCTGGTTCCAGATCGGGTTCCGGCCCCGCGACAGCGTCGTGGTGGTGGGAATGCGTCAGGCGCGGCTCGCAGGGGCGGTGGCCCGGATCGACCGACCGCCGCGCCGGCACGAGGCAGCAGCAGATCGAGGCGTTGGTGCAGCCGCTTCGGCGGACCGACGACGACCGCGGTGGTCGTGCTGCTGGTCACCGACCGTCCCCAGGTCCTGCCGCACGCCCGCCTGGCGCGCCGCCTGGCCGACGGCTTCGCCGCCGACGGTTTCGAGGTGCTCGACGTCGTCCAGGTGGGTCAACAGCACTTCGCGTCCTACCTCTGCGGCGATGAGAGGTGCTGCCCGGCAACGGGTCACCCGCTCGAGGCGGTGGCGGTCGAGCTCGGTGGCGGCCGACATGGTGCTGCGCGGCAGGTCCTGCGTCGCGGCCGAGGCCGATCTCGTGGCCGACGTCCGGCCGATGGCGGACGCAGGGTCGCGCGTCGACCGGCCACCGACCTGGGCCTTCCGGTGAACGCGTGACCACATCGGCAGCGGTCGACGTGGTTACGGTTGTGGCTGAACGAGTTACGTCGCTCGGGTCCCCCTGCGGACACCCCGGCGGCGGACTCTGGCCCGAGGCTGCCCTGGCCGACCACATCACCAGGGACGCCTTCCTGGTGACGATCGCCAAGCCTGGAGCTCGTGGCGGTGCGACGGCTCGGGCCCTGCTGGCCGGGAGGCTCGACGGGCTGGCTGAGGCGCTCTCGCGGTGAGGTGCCCGATCGGGGTGTCGCCGAGCAGGCCCGGATCCTGCTGGCCGCCGTGGCCCGGCAGGCGTCGCCGCGGGCAGCGGGCCGAGGCGTTGGCCGCCCTGGCCTGGATGGCCTGGTGGGTGGGCGAGGCGGCGCGGGCCCGGTTGCTGTGCGACCTGGCTCTGCGGGACTGTCCGGGGCACCGCCTGGCTGCTCTGGTCGAGCAGCTGCTGAGCCACGCCGTCCCGCCGCCGTGGCTCACCCAGGTGGCCGCGTCCGGACCGCCGCCGGACAGGGTCGCGTCGTCCGAATGGTGAGATCCGGTGGCCAGACGGCCTGGCGGCGTCTAGCCTCTCGGCCAGGTCATGAGTGCCAGCGTCTCAGCCCCGGCTTGCTGGCCGGCAACCCTCCAACCGCGGTGGGGTGCCCCGGGTGATGACCCGGCCTTCGCCGAGGTGGCGGGGGCAAGCGCGGGGCCGCTGTGCCCCCAGGCACCAGGAGCGTGTGTCATGAGCGACCCCGATTGGGCTTTCGAGACCCGCCAGATCCACGCCGGGCAGACACCCGACCCGACCACCGGCGCCCGGGCGCTGCCGATCTACCAGACGACCTCGTACGTGTTCCGTGACACCGACCACGCCGCAGCCCTGTTCGGGCTGCAGGAGTTCGGCAACATCTACACCCGAATCATGAACCCGACCCAGGACGCCGTCGAGCAGCGGGTGGCCAGCCTCGAGGGCGGCGTCGCCGCCCTGCTGGTGGCCAGCGGGCAGGCGGCCGAGACCATCGCCCTGCTCAACCTGGCCGAGGCGGGCGACCACATCGTGGCGAGCCCGAGCCTGTACGGCGGTACCTACAACCTGCTCCACTACACGTTCCCGAAGCTGGGCATCGACGTCACCTTCGTCAAGAACCCTGACGACCTCGACTCCTGGCGCGAGGCCGTCACCCCCCGCACCAAGGCCTTCTTCGGCGAGACCATCGCCAACCCCAAGCAGGACATCCTCGACATCGAGGGCGTCTCGGCGGTGGCGCACGAGGTCCGGGGTGCCCCTGGTCGTCGACAACACGGTCGCCACGCCCTACCTGCTCCGCCCGCTGGAGTGGGGCGCCGACATCGTCGTCCACTCGGCCACCAAGTACCTGGGCGGGCACGGCACGCGCGATCGGCGGGGTCATCGTGGACGGCGGCAGGTTCGACTACGCCGCCGACCCGCAGCGCTTCCCCAACTACAACCAGCCCGACCCCAGCTACAACGGCCTGGTCTACGCCCGCGACCTCGGGGTGGGCAGCGCGCTCGGTGCCAACCTGGCCTACATCCTCAAGGCCCGGGTGCAGCTGCTGCGCGACCTCGGCCCGGCGGTGTCGCCGTTCAACGCCTTCCTGCTGGCCCAGGGCCTGGAGACCCTCAGCCTGCGGATCGAGCGGCACGTCGCCAACGCGCAGGCCGTCGCCGCAGTGGCTCACGGCTCGGACCGAGGTGACCTCGGTCGCCTACGCCGGGCTGCCCAGCAGCCCGTGGTACGCCAGCGGCCAGCAAGTACGCCCCCAAGGGCACCGGCGGGGTGCTGGCCTTCGAGCTGGCCGGCGGCCTCGAGGCCGGACGCCGGTTCGTCGAACGCCCTCACCCTGCACAGCCACGTGGCCAACATCGGCGACGTGCGCAGCCTGGTGATCCACCCGGCCTCGACCACCCACAGCCAGCTCTCCGAGGCCGAGCAGCAGGCCAGCGGCGTCACCCCGGGCCTGGTGCGGCTGTCGGTGGGGCTGGAGCACCTCGACGACATCCTCGCCGACCTCGAGCAGGGGTTCGCCGCCGCCGCCGCCTGAGGAGGGCGTCGATGACGACCTCGGCCGCACCGCTGCTCGACGGGACCGGTCGATGAGCGCAGCTCGCAGCAGCCCCTGCCGCTGCCGCCGGTGACCGGGGCCTGGCGGAGGGTGACCCGGTAGGTGCGCCGCAGTTCTGCGAGTCGGCGACCTGGCCCTGGAGTCCGGGGCGGTGCTGCCCGCCGTCCGGATGGCCTACGAGACCTGGGGCACGCTGTCGCCCCGGCCGGCGACAACGCCGTGCTGGTCCTGCACGCTCTCACCGGTGACAGCCATGTCACCGGTGAGAGCGGCGAGGGCCACCCGACACCCGGGTGGTGGCGCTCGCTCGTCGGCCCCGGGCTGGCCCTCGACACCGAGCGCTGGTTCGTGGTCGCGCCCAACGTGCTCGGGGGCTGCCAAGGCAGCACCGGCCCGGCGGACCCCGACCCGCACGGCCGGCCTGGGGCAGCCGGTTCCCCTACCTGACGGTGCGCGACCAGGTCGATGCCGAGCGCGCCCTGGCGGACTCCCTGGGGATCGACCGCTGGGCACTGGTGGTCGGCGGCTCGATGGGCGGGATGCGCGCCCTCGAGTGGGCGGTGGGGGCACCGGAGCGGGTCGAGCGGCTGCTGGTGCTGGCGAGCGGTGCCTACGCCACCGGTGACCAGATCGCCTGGTGCAGCCCGCAGCTGGCCGCGATCCGGGCCGACGCCGGGTTCCGCGACGGCGACTACTACGACGCGCCGCACGGGCAGGGCCCGCACCTCGGCCTGGGGGTCGCCCGGCGGATCGCCCACGCCACCTACCGCTCCGGCGCCGAGCTCAACCTGCGGTTCGGGCGCAAGCCCCAGCCGGGGGAGCATCCGGTCGGTGGCCGCGGCCGGTTCGCGGTCGAGTCCTACCTCGACCACCACGCCGACAAGTTGGTGGGCCGCTTCGACGCCAACTCCTACGTGGTGCTGACCGAGGCGATGAACTCCCACGACGTCGGCCGGGGTCGGGGCGGGACGGCGGCGGCGCTGCGCCGGGTGACGGCGACCACCGCGGTTGCGGCCGTCGACTCCGACCGGCTCTACCCGGTCGACCTGAACCGCGAGATCGCCGAGGGGATCGCCGGCTGCCCCGGCGTCCAGGTCATCGCCTCGCCCTTCGGTCACGACGGCTTCCTGATCGAGACCGAGGCGGTGGCCGACCTGCTGGCGGAGCTGCTGGACCGCTAGTGCCCGTCGGCCAGCCGGCGCAGCCGCTCGACCAGGTCGGGCCAGTCGCGGGCGAAGCCGGGGTGCAGCGGCAGCGAGTCGACGTCGTCGAGGCGCACCCAGGCGATCCGGTCGCTCTCGTCCGTCACCGGTCGCAGCTCGGCCGGCTCCCGCGGGTCCGGCCCGCCGCCGGGCGACACCGCGGTCGCGAGCACGTAGGTGTACGACCAGTCGCCGTGGTCGGCCCCCGGGTGACGCCCGGACAGCACCACCTCGTGACCGGCCACGCCCACCTCCTCGCCGGCCTCGCGCACGGCCGCCGCCTCGATGCTCTCGTGACTGTCACGGGCACCGCCGGGCACCCCCCAGGTCCCGCCCTCGTGCGTCCAGGCCGCGCGCAGCTGCAGCAGCAGCGACGGCGGCTCGCCGACTCCCCGGGGCCGACTGATCAGCACCAGGCCGGCCGCGCCGTTGCGTCCCCAGTGCCGGCCGCCGCAGCGACAGTCGACCCAGCCGTTGCCGTCGTGTGCCGTCACGATCACCACGGTACGGTCCGGTCCCGTCGTCCGGCTCGGGAAGGCTCGGGACGAGGTGGGCCGGCCGGCAGACCCGGCTGCACCCGTGCAGTAGGTTGCACGAACGGACACGGCCGTCCCGACCGGCGGTCGTGTGCGTTGCCCCGGTGCACCGGCCGGGTCTCGGGATCCGGTCGGTGGGACAAGAGGAGCATCTCGTGGCCATCGTCGTGGGATATGTGCCGACCGCCGAGGGGCGTGCCGCCCTGCAGGTGGCGGCTCGCGAGTGCCGGCTTCGTCAGACGAACCTGATCGTCATCAACTCCAACCGGGGCGGCAAGGAGCTGGACGCCGTCGAGGCGGCGAGCTACGAGGCCGAGCTCGAGGCGATCAAGGCCGACCTCTCGTCGGCGGGGATCTCGGCCGAGGTGCGTCAGCTGGTGCGCGGGCTCGAACCGGCCGAGGACCTGATCGCGGTCGCCGAGGAGGTGGGCGCCGACTTCATCGTGATCGGTCTGCGTCGCCGGTCACCGGTCGGCAAGCTGATCCTGGGCTCCAACGCGCAGCGGATCCTGCTCGACGCGCCGTGCCCGGTGCTGGCCGTCAAGGCCGAGGGCTGACCGTGGCGACGGCGCGCCCCCTGTGCCTGGCCCAGGAGCCGGCGGCTGACGCCCTGCTGAGCAGCGACCCGTTCGCGCTGCTGGTGGGCATGCTGCTCGACCAGCAGTTCCCCATGGAGCGTGCCTTCGCCGGGCCCCGGCTGCTGGCGGACCGGCTGGGCGTCGATCGGCTCGACCCGGCGACGATGGCCGCGCTGGCGCCCGACGTCGTCACGGCGGCGATGACCGGCCCGCCCGCGGTTCACCGCTACCCGGCCAGCATGGGGGAGCGGGTGCAGGCCGTCGCCGCGGCGATCACCGAGACCTACGACGGGCACACCGAACAGCTGTGGACGACGGCGACGTCCGGTGCCGAGCTGCTCGGTCGGCTGTCCGCGCTGCCGGGCTTCGGGGCCCAGAAGTCGAAGATCTTCGTCGCTCTGCTGGCCAAGCAGCGAGGGTTTCGACCCTCCGGCTGGGAACAGGCGGCGGGGGACTACGCGTTGACCGGGTACAGGTCGGTCGCCGACGTCGTCGACGCCGACTCTCTGCAGAAGGTCAGAGACCACAAGAAGTCGGCCAAAGCGGCCGCCAAGGCTGCCCGCGCCTCCGGCTAGTCGTCCGACAGTTCGAGCCGGACGTGTCAGAATGGGCAGTTGCATCTCCCTGTAGTTCACGCTGTGCTCATTCGATCATCGCGGCCCCCGCGAGGTCGGTGCACGTCAGTGTCACGACGAAAGGTTGTCCGTGTCGTCGGTCTCCGCTTCCCGACCGCTTACGAACTCCACCCCGGGCACCTCGCCCTCCGAGGACGAGGCTGTGGCGCCGGTGACGGCTCCCCGCCGGACCGTCGCTGCCACCAGTCCTCGTAGTGGTGCGACCGCTACCGCCGAGGTGGCTCCGCGCACCCGCGCGCGCACCCGTCCCGAGGCTGCCGAGGCCGATGCCGACGCGAGCCCGGGCGCCACCAAGTCCCGCCGTCCTGCGGCCAAGGCCGCCAAGGTCGCGGCCGGTGAGCCGGCCGTCGGCGGGCCGGCCGGCGACGAGCCGGACGCCGTCGACCTCGACGTCGACATCGACGACCTGGCAGAGCCTGCCGTCGAGGAGGTCGTCGCGGTCGAGGCCCTCGTCGAGGAGGTCGTGGTCGAGGAGACCGCTGCCGAGGAGACCGCTGCCGAGGAGACCGTGACCGAAGAGGTCGAGACGGACTCCGATACCCCCGAGGCCGAGGCCAAGCCCGACGAGGAGGAGGGCGCCTTCGTCCTCACCGACGACGACGACGACGCCCCCGCCCAGCAGGTGGCGACCGCCGGCGCGACCGCCGACCCCGTCAAGGACTACCTCAAGCAGATCGGCAAGGTCGCCCTGCTCAACGCCGAGCAGGAGGTCGAGCTCGCCAAGCGCATCGAGGCCGGACTGTTCGCCGAGGAGCAGCTGAACGGCGAGGTCAAGCTCGACCCCAAGCTGCACCGCGAGCTGTACTGGATCGCCGAGGACGGCCGTCGGGCCAAGAACCATCTGCTCGAGGCCAACCTGCGTCTGGTCGTCTCGCTGGCCAAGCGCTACACCGGCCGCGGCATGCTCTTCCTCGACCTGATCCAGGAGGGCAACCTGGGTCTGATCCGGGCGGTCGAGAAGTTCGACTACACCAAGGGCTACAAGTTCTCGACCTACGCCACCTGGTGGATCCGCCAGGCGATCACCCGGGCGATGGCCGACCAGGCCCGCACCATCCGGATCCCGGTCCACATGGTCGAGGTCATCAACAAGCTGGCCCGGGTGCAGCGTCAGATGCTGCAGGACCTGGGCCGCGAGCCCACGCCCGAGGAGCTCGCCAAGGAGCTCGACATGACCCCTGAGAAGGTCATCGAGGTGCAGAAGTACGGCCGTGAGCCGATCTCGCTGCACACCCCGCTCGGCGAGGACGGCGACAGCGAGTTCGGTGACCTGATCGAGGACTCCGAGGCGGTCGTGCCCGCGGACGCCGTCAGCTTCACGCTGCTGCAGGAGCAGCTGCACTCGGTGCTGGACACGCTCTCCGAGCGCGAGGCCGGCGTGGTGTCGATGCGGTTCGGGCTCACCGACGGTCAGCCCAAGACCCTCGACGAGATCGGCAAGGTCTACGGCGTGACCCGGGAGCGGATCCGTCAGATCGAGTCCAAGACGATGTCCAAGCTGCGGCACCCCTCGCGCTCGCAGGTGCTGCGCGACTACCTCGACTGAGCTCCTGCCTGCAGGCCCGGGCGTCAGCCGACGGTGAGGGCGGCGACCAGCCAGACCAGCGCGGCGACCACGCCGGTGGCCAGCTCGATCAGGGCGCTGAGGCCGGCGACCTTGAGCGCGGTCAGCGTGGAGGGCCAGGCCAGGGCATGGGTGCGCAGGCGGATCCGCTCGGCCGCGTAGACCCCGAGCACGAAGCCGACGAACAGGCCCACCACCGGGATCACGAAGAAGCCGACGACCCCGGTGACCACCCCGGCCGCGCTCGTCGTCCACGGCACGCCCGAGGCGCGGAGGCGACGTTCCGGCAACAGGTACCGAACCACCGTGCCGGCGACGATGATCGCCGTGACCACGGCCAGCACGCTCCACGCCGCAGGCGTGGCGGTCAGGACGGCCCACAGGGCCACCGCGGCCCAGACCAGGACCAGGCCCGGCAGCACCGGGACCACGATCCCCATCAGGCCGACCAGGATCAGCAGGCCCACCCACAGCGTCGGTGAGCCCCCGTAGTCGAACACCATCGCCCCATCCTGGGGCAAGGGGCAGGGTCAGCGCTCGTCGGTGGGCGCCGTGGCGACCGTCTCTTCGAGCTTCTCGGTGTGGTCGTGCACCTCGACGGCTTGTGCCTTGATGGCCTCGTCGTGGGCCCGGCCGTGGTGGGCGCAGAACAACAGCTCGCCGACCGGCAGCACGACGCGGATGTAGGCGCGTGCGCCACATCGGTCGCACCGGTCTGTCGCCGTGAGTGGGGTACTGGTCAGAGTGGCGTTCACGTACCGCCTCCTTCGCTGGCGTGGGCGCCGTCTCGTAGGTGGTGACCGACCCGGTGTGCCGACTCGGTCACGAACTGATCGACCTGTCGGCCGATCTGATACCCACAACAGTCAACCAGGCGGTCCGCGTTCCCGCTGCGGCCGTCCGGGGGCGTTCGCTCTGCGCGTAGGCGCAGATATCGGGCGATCGGGAATGAAACGGC
Source organism: uncultured Actinomycetota bacterium (assembly GCA_963738495.1). Classification (GTDB taxonomy): domain Bacteria; phylum Actinomycetota; class Actinomycetes; order Actinomycetales; family Kineosporiaceae; genus CAVTWW01. The sequence goes on along the minus strand of CAVTWW010000005.1, from coordinate 92,081 downwards.
GCCCACCGGGGTGTTCGTGTCGTCGGAGGCGCCTCCTGGGTCCGCACCTGTCGGCCCGGTAGCCTCGATCACACGTACGACTGTCCCCTTGCAGGAGTTGAGCATCGCGTGGCCGTCCAGACCTCCCACACCGAGAGCCCCGCCGGCAGGGTCGCCGCTGCGGCCGGTTACACCGCCCGGCACCTGTCCGTGCTCGAGGGCCTGGACGCCGTGCGCAAGCGGCCCGGCATGTACATCGGGTCGACCGACTCCCGCGGGCTGATGCACTGCCTGTGGGAGATCATCGACAACTCGGTCGACGAGGCCCTGGCCGGTTTCTGCCGGTCCATCGACGTGGTGCTGCACGAGGACGGGTCAGTCACGGTGCGCGACGACGGTCGTGGGGTGCCGGTCGACATCGAGCCCAAGACCGGGCTGTCCGGCGTCGAGGTGGTCTACACCAAGCTGCACGCCGGCGGAAAGTTCGGTGGGGGCTCCTACACCGCCTCCGGCGGCCTGCACGGCGTCGGCGCCAGTGTCGTGAACGCCCTGTCCTCGCGCCTGGACGTCGAGGTCGACCGGGGTGGCAAGACCCATGCGATGAGCTTCCGGCGGGGCGAACCCGGGGTCTTCGCCGCCTCCGCCGACGGCTCCATGGACCGGGCCGACTTCGCGCCCTACGTCGACCGCTCCGAGCTGCGGGTGGTGGGCACCGTCAAGCGGGGCGTCACCGGCACCCGGGTGCGGTACTGGGCCGACCGGCAGATCTTCCTGAAGGAGGCCGCGTTCTCCTACGACGAGCTCGTGGCCCGGGCCCGGCAGACCAGCTACCTGGTGCCCGGCCTGGCGATCCGGCTGCGGGACGAGCGTGGCCTGGCGAACACCCCGGGGGCCGACGGGCCGCACGAGGAGGTGTTCCACCACAGCGGCGGCATCGCCGAGTTCGCCGAGTTCCTCGCGACCGACCCGGCGGTGACCGACGTCTGGCGGCTGCAGGGGGAGGGCGACTTCACCGAGACCGTGCCGGTGCTCGACGACCGGGGCCACATGAGCCCCACCGAGGTCGAGCGCACCTGCCACGTCGACGTCGCGCTGCGCTGGGGGACCGGCTACGACAGCGACGTCCGCACCTTCGTGAACATCATCGCCACGCCCAAGGGCGGAACCCACCTGGCCGGCTTCGAGCAGGCCCTGGTCAAGACCTTCCGGCAGGTCGTCACCGACAACGCCCGCAAGCTGAAGGTGAGCGTCAAGGACGACAAGCTCGAGAAGGACGACATCCTCGAGGGCCTGACCGCGGTGGTCACGGTGCGTCTGGCCGAGCCGCAGTTCGAGGGGCAGACCAAGGAGGTGCTCGGCACCAACGCCGTGCGCCGGATCGCGGCCACCGTGGTCGAGCGCGAGCTGAACGCCCTGCTCACCTCGACCAAGCGGGTCGAGAAGGCCCAGGCGGCCCTGCTGCTGGACAAGGTCGTCGGTGCGATGCGCACCCGGGTCGCGGCCCGGCAGCACAAGGAGACCCAGCGCCGCAAGAACGCGCTCGAGACCTCGTCGCTGCCGGCGAAGCTGGTCGACTGCCGCAGCGACGACGTGGACCGCACCGAGCTGTTCATCGTCGAGGGCGACTCGGCGCTGGGCACCGCCCGGCGGGCCCGCAACTCCGAGTTCCAGGCCCTGCTCCCGATCCGGGGCAAGATCCTCAACGTGCAGAAGGCCTCCGTGGCCGACATGCTCAAGAACAGCGAGTGTGCCTCGATCATCCAGGTGGTCGGCGCCGGTTCGGGCCGTACCTTCGAGCTCGAGGCCGCGCGCTACGGCAAGATCGTCCTGATGTCGGACGCCGACGTCGACGGTGCCCACATCCGGACCCTGCTGCTGACGCTCTTCTTCCGGTACATGCGCCCGCTGGTCGAGGCCGGACGGGTGTTCGCCGCCGTCCCGCCGTTGCACCGCATCGAGGTCGTGAACCCGGGGTCCAAGCCGAACGAGTACATCTACACCTACAGCGACGCCGAGCTGCACCGCACCATCGCCGCCCTCGACAAGAAGGGCCGCACCCACAAGAGCCCGCCGCAGCGCTACAAGGGCCTGGGCGAGATGGACGCCGATCAGCTGGCCGAGACGACCATGGACCCTCGCCACCGCACCCTGCGCCGGGTACGGATGGCCGACATCGCTGCTGCGGAGCGGGTTTTCGAGCTTCTGATGGGCAACGACGTCGCTCCTCGCAAGGACTTCATCGTCGAGGGTGCGGCCGGTCTCGACCGCGACCGCATCGACGCCTGAGATTGAGAGTTCATCCGTCCTCCCGTAGGGTGACTTGAACATTCAATTGATGGCGTTGCGGGCAGGTGCCGGCACGCCGGGGAGTCGGAGGTCGTCGTGCAGATCAAGGAGCTCGGGCACCTGGTGCTCTACGTGCGCAACCTGGCGGAGTCGGTGCACTTCTACCGCGACGTGCTCGGCTGGCGGCCGATCCTCGGCGGGGGCGACGACCCGCTGCCGTTCCCGGCCGCGGCCTTCAACGCGCCGTCCAACCGCACCCACCACGAGCTGCTGCTGATCGAGGTCGGTCCGGACGCCGCCGCATTGCCGGCGGGACGGCGGGTCGGGCTGTACCACTTCGGGCTGAAGGTGGGTGACAGCGACGACGAGCTGCGCGAGGCCCTGGCGACCCTGCAGGCCAACGGCGTGACGGTCCTGGGGGCCAGCGACCACACGGTGACCCACAGCCTCTACATCGCCGACCCGGACGGCAACGAGATCGAGCTGTTCATCGACGTCCCCGGTGTCGACTGGCGCAACGACCCGACCCTGATCGCTGCCCCGATCAAGCCGCTGGTGCTCTGAGGCTCACTCCGGCTCGCTCGGCTGCCGGTCGGCCCTCGGTCCGTCCGTGACCGGGGTGGTCCCGATCGCTCCGGCCACCGCCGCGACGGGGGTGGGCAGCGGGGTGCCGGAGCCGTCGCGTCGTGAGTCGGTGGTGGGCAGCGACACCGCCTTGCCGTTGGCGGCGCTGGCACGCGCCGGGGACTGCCCGACCCAGGCCAGCAGCAGCACGTCCTCGCCCTTGAGGAACCGTTGGCACCGCACCCCGCCGGTCGCCCGACCCTTGGCCGGGTACTCCGCGTAGGGGGTGACCTTCGCCGTCCCGGGCTGGGTGCCGGGCAGGCCGTCGCGGGTGCCGGCGACGGTGACCACGACGCTGGCCCACTCGCCGTCCGGCACGGTCAGGTCGACGACGCCGAACCAGAGCACGCTCGCCCCGGCCGCCAGGCTGATCCCGGCCATGCCGCCCGCGGTGCGCCCCTGCGGGCGCACCTTGTCGGCCCCGAACCGCAGCAGCTGGGCGTCGGAGGTGACGAAGACCAGGTCGCACTCGGCCGAGGGCAGCTCGACGGCTCCGACGACCTCGTCGCCGTCCTTCAGCGAGACGGCCTCCCAGGAGTCCTTGTTGGGCGGGTAGTCGGTGGTGACCCGCTTGACCACGCCCGAGGCGGTGCCCAGGGCCAGGCCGTGCGAGCCCTCCCGCAGCGAGCACAGCGCGAGGACCCGTTCCCCCTTGGCCAGGGTCACGAACTCCTCGACGCGGGCCGCGCCGGACAGGCTGGGGGCCGACGACGTGGGCGGCAGCGCCGGCATGTCGATCACGGGCACCCGCACCATCCGACCGAGGCTGGTGACGGCCGCGACCTCGCCCCGGGTGGTGGCGGGCACGCACGAGACGACCAGGTCGTGCGCCGCCCGCTGGGTCGGGTCGGGTGTCGGCAGCGGCTCAGCCGATCCCGTGCGGGCCAGTAGCCCGGACGAGGAGAACAGCACCAGGCACGGCTCGTCGGCCACCTCGAGCGGGGCCGACCGTGCCGAGGTCACGGTGGTGCCGCTCGCCTCGAGCAGTACCGTGCGGCGCGGGGTGCCGTGGGTCTTGGCGACGTCGGCGAGCTCGTCCGACACGGTCTTGCGCAGCAGCCGGTCGTCGTTCAGGATCGCGTCGAGCTCGGCGATCGTCGTTGCCAGTTCGGACTTCTCGCGCTCGAGCTCGATCGTCGAGTACTTGGTGAGCCGGCGCAGCGGCATCTCGAGGATGTAGTCGGTCTGGATCTGGGTGAGGTCGAAGACCGACATCAGCCGCTCGCGGGCAGCAGCCGTGTCGTCGCTGCTGCGGATCACCGCGATGACCTCGTCGATGTCGAGGATCGCGACCAGCAGGCCCTCGACCAGGTGCAGCCGGTCGTCGGCCTTGGTGCGGCGGAACTGGGTGCGGCGCCGCACGACGTCGAGGCGGTGGCCGATGTAGACCTCGAGCATCTCGCGCAGCCCCAGCGTGCGGGGCTGGCCGTCGACCAGGGCGACGTTGTTGATGTTGAACGAGTCCTCGAGCGGGGTCAGTCGGTAGAGCTGCTCGAGGACGGCCTCGGCGTTGAACCCGCCCTTGAGCTCGATGACCAGCCGCAGCCCCTTCTCGCGGTCGGTCAGGTCGACGACGTCCGAGATGCCTTGCAGCTTCTTGGCCAGGACCAGGTCCTTGATCTTCTCGATCACCTTCTCGGGACCCACCAGGTAGGGCAGCTCGGTGACGACGATGCCCTGGCGGCGGGCGGTGATCGGGGCGATGGTGGCCGTCGCCCGGGTGCGGAAGGCGCCGCGGCCGGTGGCGTAGGCGTCCCGGATCCCCTCCAGGCCGACGATCCTGCCGCCGGTCGGCAGGTCGGGCCCGGGAACGAAGCGCATCAGGTCGTCGAGGGTGGCCTGCGGGTGGGTCAGCAGGTGGCGGGCGGCGCCGATCACCTCGACCAGGTTGTGCGGCGCCAGGTTGGTGGCCATGCCCACCGCGATGCCGCTGCCGCCGTTGACGAGCAGGTTGGGGAAGGCGGCCGGCAGCACCTCGGGCTGGGTCAGCTGGTTGTCGTAGTTGGGCACCATGTCGACGACGTCCTCGTCGAGATGGGCCGTCATCAGGACGGCGGGTGGGGCCATCCGGGCCTCGGTGTAGCGCGAGGCGGCCGGGCCGTCGTCCAGGGAGCCGAAGTTGCCGTGCCCGTCGACCAGCGGCAGTCGCATGCTGAAGTCCTGGGCCAGGCGCACCAGGGCGTCGTAGATGGCGGTGTCGCCGTGCGGGTGCAGCTTGCCCATCACGTCGCCGACCACCCGGGCCGACTTGACGTGGGCCCGGTCGGGCCGCAGGTCCATCTCGGCCATCGTGTAGAGGATGCGGCGCTGCACCGGCTTGAGGCCGTCGCGGGCGTCGGGCAGGGCGCGGGAGTAGATGACCGAGTACGCGTACTCCAGGAACGCGCCCTGCATCTCGGTCTCGACGTCGATGTCGACGATCCGCTCGACGATGTCCTCAGGCGGGTTCTTCGACGTGGCCATGGGGCAATTCTGGCGCCTCGGTCACCTGGAGCCCGGCATCGACCCGCCTCCGCGTCAATCTCGGTGGCCCTCGACCGCCGGGCGGGCCCAGGATGGCGCCGTGACCGAGCCCGCACCGCCGTCCGTCCCGGGACTGGCTGAGCACCCGCTCGCGGTGGCGGTGCAGGAGGTCTGCGACCGGCTGCTCGCCCCGGGTGCCGCCGCAGTCGACGCCGAGGGGGTGCCGCTCACGCACCTGCGGGCCCTGGCGGGCGCCGGGATGTTCGGGATCGCCGCGACCGGCACCGACGGTGCGCCGCGAGTGCCGCCCTCGGTGCAGCGCCAGGTCAGCGAGCTGGTCGCCGGGGCCGACCTGACCACGTGGTTCGTGCAGGCGCAGCACCACGCCGTCGTCCGGGCGCTCACGGCTGGGGGAGGTCACCCGGACGAGCTGGCGCAGCTGGTGCGGGGCGACCTGGTCGCCGGGATCGCGTTCTCGCAGCTGCGCCGCTGGCCGCAGCGGGTGGCCCGGGCCGATCGGGTGGCCGGCGGCTGGCGGCTGGACGGCGACCTGCCCTGGTACACCGGCTGGCTGCTCAACGACGTCATGCTGGTGCACGCCCTGACGCCGGACGGCACCGTGGTGCAGGCGCTGCTGCCGGCCCGCCCGCAGCGCGGGCTGACCGCGAGCCGGCCGGTGGCGACGGCTGCCCTGGCCGGTTCGGCCACGGTGACCCTGTCTCTGGCGGGGCTGCAGGTCGGCGACCGTGACGTCGTGGCGATGCCGTCCGTCGCGCAGTGGCTGGCCGCCGACGAGCGGACCACCGCCAACGCCAACCCCGCCGTCTTCGGACTGGCGAGCGCGATCCTGTCCCGGCTGCGCGCCCACGGTGAGCAGCGGGAGGAACCCGAGGCGGTGGCCGCCGCGAGCCGGTTGGACGAGCAGGTTGGGCGGGTACGGACGACGGCCTACCGACTTCTCGACGAGGTGGCGCCGGGGGAGGGGCTCGACCGGCGGCTGCAGGTGCGGGCCGAGGCCGGGCGTCTGGTGGTCGAGGCGGCGGCCGCGTTCGTCACCGCCTGCGCCGGCGCGGCGATGCTGCCGGGCACCCGGCCCAGCGGCATGCCCGGGAGGCGCTGTTCCTGCAGGTGCAGGGCCAGAGCGCAGCGGTGCGCCGGGCGGCACTGCAGGTCTGGGGTCGGGGGTAGCAGGAAGGAGGGGTGGTCAGTCCCGCGGTGGCCGGTGCGGGCCTCCCGCGCCGAACCGGCCGAGGTGGACGACGTCCGCCAGCGGGCGCCGCCCGCGTCGCAGCGAGGGGGAGCGGCGGTCGGGAGCGGGGTGCCCCAGGGCCACGACCCCCACCAGGTTGCGGTCTGTCCGGCACGCCGAGGGCCTCGCGCACCTGGCCGAGGCGCTCGGCCGGGACGCCGAAGAAGCACCCCGCGAGCCCGACGTCGACGGCGGCCAGCAGCAGGGTGTGGGCGGCCATGCCGGTGTCGACGTCCCAGTAGGGCACCGGCCACCGGTCGGGACTGCGGTCGAACCACCCCTTGTCGGGTTCGGCGTACCGGTCGAGGTAGCGCTGCGGGTCGGAGCAGCAGACCACCAGCGCGGGCGCCGTCCGCATCCCGGTGAGCCAGGCGTCCGGCGCGTGCGCCGAGGTCGGCGCCGGCGCTCCAGAACCGCTCACGCTGCTCGGCGGTCTCCAGGACGACGAAGTCCCACCCCTGGGTGAAGCCGGCGCTCGGAGCCCTGGTGGCCAGGTCGAGCAGGCCCAGGAGGGTGGGTCGGTCGACCGGGCGGTCGGGGTCGTAGGCCCGGACCATGCGCCGGCGACGGACGACCTCGGTCAGCTCCACGGGCTGAGGGTGTCATGTGGCGCGGTGGTGGGGACCCTGCCGGCCCCGTGTCGTGACGGCGTGTCACGCTGGTCGCACGGCGCGTCGTGACTATTTCGTTACCTGACATGTCGACGTATTGCCCGCCTTGTCGGTTATCAGGATTGATTGTGAACATGCTCACGCCCGATTGTCCGACATGAGGGTCCCTGTTGGGGATGATTATCGGGGTTGCGGAAACGCTTTCGGGCTGCGCACGGTGTTTGCGGCGACTCCATCCGGGAGCGCCGGGATCGGGCGAGGCCTAGTGCCGCCGACGTCCGACTCCCACGGCGAGGAGCTGCTCGAGCGGTCCTCGACGAACCCCATCGGCGGCAGCGGAGGAACCACTTTCGCCGGGAGCTCCATCCCCCGGCTCGGGGTTAAGTCGACCACGGTCGACCGGGCACCTCCCGCCCGAACCCGACAGCTCACTTCGCAGGCTCTCGGGAAGGACCTCACTACCCATGTCGACCCATGCCTCCGGCGCTCGCCTGCGCCCGAACGCTCGTCTGCGCCCCGCCACCTGTTGACCGCCCCCGGTACCGGCGGCAGTCGCACCTCACGGATGGCGCTCGGTCTGGCGGCCACCGCGGCCTTCTCGGCCGCCACCCTGACCGGCACCGTCCTGACGGCACCGGCCGCCTCCGCCGCGTCGGTGTCCACGACCGCCACCAGCTCGTCCTCCACGACCACGGCGGCGGCCGCCGCTGCCCGAGCCACCGCCGTGCGCAACAAGGTGCTCATCCAGGCGGCGGCCCTCAAGGGTCGGCCGTACCGGTACGGCGCGATGGGCCCCAGCGCCTTCGACTGCTCGGGCTTCACCAAGTACGTGTTCGCCAAGGCCGGGGTCTCGCTGCCGCGCATCGCCCAGCAGCAGCTGCGGGCCTCCCACCGCATCAGCAAGGCAGCCGTCCGCCCCGGCGACCTGATCTTCTTCGTCAGCGGTGGGCATGCCTACCATGTCGCCATCTACGCCGGGAACGGCATGATCTGGCACTCCCCGCGCAGCGGCAAGACCGTGACCAAGGTCAAGATCTGGACCAGCAGCTGGGTCGCCGGCCGGGTCATCTGACTCCGTCGGGGCCGTTGGGCCCTCTCGGTGGGTGGCTACGCTCGTCGTTCGTGGACGCTGAGCGCACCTACCCGGCCCACTGGGAGGCCGACGTCGTGCTTCGGGACGGCGGGACGGCCCATATGCGGCCGATCCTGCCGCAGGACGACGAGGCGCTGCAGGGCCTGCACACCGGTCAGTCGGCCGAGTCGATCTACCTGCGGTTCTTCGCGCCGATGCCGCGCCTGTCGGACCGTGACCTGCACCACTTCACCCATGTCGACCACGTCGACCGGGTGGCCCTGGTGGTCACCGTCGGACGAGGCGATCATCGGGGTCGGATCGCTACGACCGGATCGACCCGGCGACGGCCGAGGTCGCCTTCAACATCTCGGACGCCCACCAGGGCCGCGGCCTGGGCTCCGTCCTGCTCGAGCACCTGTCGGCCGCCGCCCGCGAGAACGGCATCGAACGGTTCGTCGCGGAGGTGCTGCCGCAGAACCGCAGGATGCTCGGCGTCTTCACCGACGCCGGGCTACGAGGTCGACCGCCACCTCGAGGACGGCGTGGTCTCGGTGTCCTTCGACATCGACCCCACCGAGCGGTCCCTGGCGGTCATGGAGTCCCGGGAGCACCGGGCCGAGGCCCGCAGTCTGCGGGTGCTGCTCGAGCCCCGCTCGATGGTGCTCATCGGGGTCAGTCGTCGTCCCGGCACCATCGGGCACGCGCTGCTGGGTGAGGTGCTGGCCTCCGGCTTCACCGGCACGATCAACGTCATCCATCCGGAGGCCGACTCGGTGCTCGGGGTGCGGACCCACCGCCGGTTGGCCGACGTGCCCGGGCCCGTCGATCTCGCGGTGGTGGCGGTGCCGGCGGCGGCGGTGCTCGACGTCGTCAGAGACTGCGCCGAGGCCGGGGTGCGCGGCCTGGTGGTCGTCTCGGGCGGCTTCGCCGAGACCGGCCCCGAAGGCCTGGCCCGTCAGCACGAGCTGGTGCGCCTGGCCCGCGCCAACGGCATGCGCGTGATCGGGCCCAACTCGTGGGGCATGATCAACACTGATCCCGGGGTGCGGCTCGACGTCACGGTCCGGGGCGGCCTGCCGGAGCCGGGCCGGCTCGGGGTGTTCTGCCAGTCCGGAGCGCTGTCGGTCGCCGTGCTGGACGACGCGGCCCGACGCGGGGTCGGCGTCTCCTCGTTCGTCTCGGCGGGCAACCGCGCCGACGTCTCGGGCAACGACTGCATGCAGTTCTGGGAGGAGGACGCTCGCACCGACGCCGTCGCCCTCTACCTGGAGAGCATGGGCAACCCTCGCAAGTTCTCGCGGATCGCCCGACGGCTGGCCCGGGCCAAGCCGGTGATGGTGGTGACGGGTGGCGGCTCCGGGTTTCGGGTGCCACCAGGTCATGCGGTGCGCGCCAGCCATGCCCCGCGTGAGGCCTTCGACGCCATGCTCAAGCAGAGCGGGTGCATCCGGGTCGGCAGCATCCGGCAGCTGCTCGACGTCAGCGAGCTGGTGCTGCACCAGGGACTGCCGGAGGGCAACCGGGTCGCCGTGGTCGCCAACAGCGAGTCGCTGGCGAGCCTGGTCGACGACGCCTGCCGGGCCCGCGGGCTTCCGGTCGTGCACGGTCCCGTCGCAGTGCCGGTGCTCGCCACGGCCGAGCAGTTCCGGGCCGCGCTCGAGGCGGCCTGCGCCGACCCTGCCGTGGATGCGGTGGTGGCGGCGTTCGGCCCACCGATCGCGGCCCGCTCCAGCGAGGTGGTCGCCGCCCTCGCCCGAGGCCTCGGCCGGTTCCCGTCCGGTCGTGCTGGCCTGTCTGCTGGGCATGTCCGCACAGGCGAGGGCCGAGCTGGCACGACACCCGGGTCGCTTCGGGCCGGTGCCGGCCTACCCGACCCCCGAGGAGGCCGTGCGGGCGCTGGCGTCGGTGTGCGGCTACGTGGCGTGGCGGGCCCGGGACGAGGGCGTCAAGGTCGACCCACCGGGTCGTGACGAGGGGTCCGTCACGACCCTCGTCGACCAGTCCCTGGCCGCACATCCCGACGGGCTCGAGCTCGATCCTCGCCGCGTGGGCCAGCTGCTGGGCCACATCGGGATCGACCTGTGGTCGGCCCTGGCCGTCACCGACCCGCAGGACGCGGTGGAGGCCGCCGAGCGGCTCAGGTACCCGGTGGTCGTCAAGGCGACCGCCGAGCACCTGCGGCACCGGGTCGACCTCGGCGGGGTCCGGCTCGACCTGAGCACCGCCGAACAGGTGGCCGAGGCGGTGACGACCATGCAGGAACGGCTGACCCCGCTCGGCGGGGCCGACCTCGTCGTCCAGTCGATGGCCCCGCCCGGGGTCGCCGTCGTGGTGCGGACCGCCGAGGACCCGCTGTTCGGGCCGGTCGTCTCGTTCGGCGTCGGCGGTGACGCCAGCGAGCTGCTGGGCGACGTCGCCCACCGGATCGCGCCGCTGACCGACGTCGACGTCGCCGACCTGGTGCGTTCGGTGCGGGCGGCCCCCAAGCTGTTCGGCCACCGTGGTGAGCGCACGGTCGACGTCGCTGCCCTCGAGGACCTGGTCGCGCGGCTCGCGTGCCTGGCCGATGCGGTGCCCGAGCTGGCCGAGGTCGAGCTCAACCCGGTGGTCGTCACCGAGTCGGGGGTGGCCGTCCTGGGTGCCCGGATCAGGCTCGCGCCGGTGGGCAGTCGGGCCGACGCCGTCTCGGGACTCGGCGGGAGCCTGGTCCCCTGGCGGGCCCGTGAGCCGGCCCGGTGTGGCGATCACGACCCGCGCCGGAGGCAGCAGCAAGGCCCGCTCGATGGCAGGATGGCCAGGTGCGGGATCGCCACGGAACCACCTCTGACCGTGCCGCCGGCTTGCCGGCCACCTTGCGTGCGGCCATCGAACGGGCCGGCTACTACCCCGAGCTGGTGTGGGACGTGCTCGACGTCGCCGTCGCCGGCGAACCGTTGCGGGCCCACCTGGTCCACCCCGAGACCACGTTCGACCGTGACGAGATCCGTCGTCACGTCACCGTGCTGGCGCTGACCGCCACCCGTCTGGTGGTCGCCCACGCCGACGACCACGACCCGGACGCCCTGAGCCCGCAGCCGTACGCCTCGGCCAACACCGAGACCGTGCCGCTGCACCGGGTGGGGTCGGTGGTGCTCTCGCACGCGGTGGTCAACCCCGAGCGGCACCGCAGTGGTGACACCCCCCGCGAGCTGACCCTGACGATCGGCTGGGGCTCGATCAGCCGGGTCGACCTCGAGCCGGCCGGCTGTGCCGACCCGGACTGCGAGGCCGACCACGGCTACAGCGGCACGGTCACCGCCGACGACATCACGCTGCGGCTGTCCTCGGACGCCGAGGGCGCCGAGGCCGTCAAGGACGCCGTGGCCTTCGCACGGGCACTGTCCGCGGCGACGGTGGCAGTGGCCACCCCGGCGCCGCGTCGGTGACGTCGGACCCCACTGGTCCCTGGTTCTCGCTGGCCGACGTCCTGCCAGCAGTCGCTGCGGCGGTGGGCCTACCGGTACGACCGACCGCGCTGACGCTGCCTCTCGGCCCGGCATGCGGTCGTGGTGCTGGTGGACGGGCTGGGCGAGACGTTGCTGGCCCGCCGCAGCGGCCATGCGCCTTTCCTGCGCCAGCTGCGCTGGGACGGCGACGACCACCTCGAGGCCGCCCGTACCCGCGGCAGCGACGCCGTCGGTCGGATCGGTCACCGGGTGCTGCGCTGCGGGTATCCCGAGCACCACCGCCACCAGCATGGGCAGCTTCGGTACCGGCCGCCCCCCGGCAGCCACGGCCTGGTGGGCACCGACGTGCTCGACCCTGACCCGCGACGTCGTCTTCAGCGAGCTGGCCTGGGACCCCGAGGTCGATCCCGCGGCGATGGCAGCCCGGCACGACCGTGTTCGAGGACGTGCAGGCGGCCGGCGGCGCCGTGCTGCGGATCGGCCCCGCCTACTTCGACGGGTCGGGGCTGACCGAGGCGGCACTGCGAGGTGGCCGTTTCGCCGCCGCCGACCGGTTATCGGCCCGGGTCGACCTGGCCGTGGCGGCGATCGCGACCGCCACCCGCCCGACGTTGGTCTACCTGTACTGGGGCGAGGTCGACAAGATCGGTCACGTCGAGGGGTGCGAGTCGTGGCAATGGGGCGAGCAGCTCGAGCAGGTCGACGCCGCCCTCGTCCCGGCTGGCCGAACGGCTGGGGCCAGGATGCCTGCTGGTGATCACCGCCGACCACGGCATGGTCGACGTACCGATGTCGGCCCGGTGGGACCTCGCACACGACGCCGAGCTGGCGGCCGGGATCCGGCTGGTCGGCGGGCGAGCCCAGGGCGCTGCACCTGTACTGCGAAGCTGGGCGCCGCGGCGGACGTCGTGACCACCTGGCGGCACGGCTCGGCGCCGCCGTCGACGTGCGCACCCGGCCAGGACGCGGTCGGCCTGGGCTGGTTCGGCGCCGTGCAGGAATGGGTGATGCCCGGGATCGGGGACGTCGTCGCCACGATGGTCGACCCGTCGCCGTCGTCGACTCCCGCATCGCTCGGCCCGACCGACCGCCCGATGATCGGGATGCACGGGGCCTCGACAGCGGCCGAAGAGCTGATCCCCCTGCTCTGGACGACCGGGGCTGACCCGACGCGGGAGTGCCGACGGAAGGGCTGACCGGATGGCCAGGTGGCGACCGCGGCCGGTGAACCGGTCCGTCGCGGCGCGAGCCGAAGACGATGTCGTCCCAGCTGGGAACGCTGGCGCGCTTGCTGCGGCGGCCCCCGGTGCATCGGCGGCCGGCTGGGCCGAGACCACGTCCGCCTCGGCCGGCGGACGTCGACCAAGGGCAAGGGCAACGGCCAGGGTCGCGGCGCGGACTTCTCGCGGCGGGCCGCGGCTCTGCCAGTTCGCCGGCGTGGGGCGATCTCGTCCACGACCGTCGTGACCGTTCGCGGGGAGCGAGTGCCCGTCGGCGCCGCGGTTCGAGGACTGCGGCGAGGCGCCCACCGTGGTTCGACGGCCCTGCGTGGTTGGCGCCCGCACGCGACTCGCCGCCGCGGGAGCGGGAGCGGCGGCCGGTTCAGCGCCACGCTCGAGCCCCGCTCGAGCAGCGCGGGGTCGATCAGTGAGCAGTCCATCGAGGGCGGCTCGAACGGCGCGGTCTCGAACGGGTCGAGATCCTCCTCGAGCACGATCGGTCGCTGCCGTCGGCCCCGTCGCTCGCGCAGCGAGTCGAGCAGGTCGACCGAGGCGGCCGGACTGCGGCTGCGCAGCTCGCCGGTCCCGCCGCTGCCGGCCTCGTCGCGTCCACTCAGCCTCGGCCGAGTCGGCCGTCGGCCAGGCGGGCTCGTCGGTCCAGGAGGGCGCCGCGGGGCGGGCTCCGGGCGACCGACGTGCTCGTGGGCCCGGATCGGCACCAGACGACGGGGCGGCAGCACGGTCGAGACCGGCGCCGTTGAGGCTCCTCGGTGAACCAGCGGGCCTCGTCGTCCAGGGCGGTGATGTGGCGCAGGGTGGCGTCGTAGGTCCATCGGGCCTGACGGTCCCGCGAGCCGGCCGCGAAGCTCAGGGCGACGACCCAGGAGCCGTCCTCGCCGCGCCAGGCGTCCCAGACGACCTCGCCCTCGGGACCTCGCGAGCAGCGAGCCGCTCGGTCACCAGGTCGCCGAGGGTGGGCGAGCCGCCTGCGCTGCCACCGGGACGGCGGATCCGGACCGCACGTGCCTGGCGGGCGACGAACTCACGCTCGGCCAGCACCGGGCCCTCGTAGCGGCGGACGTGCTCGACCGGTACCCCGCCCGCCTCGGCGATCTCCTCGGCGCTCTGACCGGCACGGATCCGCGCCTGGATGTCGCGAGGGCGCAGCCTGCCGTCCTGGAGCTGCAGCTGACCGAGCCTGGCCCGATCCCGACGCACGGCGGCGCGCAGCGACTCGTCGACCATGAGCTGAAACTGCTCGCCGTCGGGTCCGGCGAGGATCAGGTGATCCCCGTCCTCGTGGACGCCGACGAGCGTGAGCTCGTGCATATGGTCCGCCTCCCGCCGCGTCGTGCTGCCCCTGACTGTGCCATCCTCCGCAGGCCAGGCGAAGCATGTCACCGGGCGTGGCGCGCTTTCGGTGCCCGGCCGACGCCTGCGACCGACGTCTCGCCATCGGGGCACCACTCGTGGGTCGCGCTCACGTCGGTGCCCGGATCTTGCCAGGATGAGGGGGTGGACCCCCAGACCCCTCGACCCGGTGTCGCCCCTCGCACCTTACGACGCCTTGCTGCTGCTGTCCTTCGGTGGCCCCGAGGGCCCGGACGACGTGATGCCCTTCCTCGAGAACGTCACCCGGGGCCGGGGCATCCCGCAGGCAGCGCCTCGAGCAGGTCGCCGAGCACTACCTGCAGCTGGGTGGTCGCAGCCCGATCAACGACCAGAACCGTGCCCTGCTGGCCGCACTGCGGGCCGAGCTCGACCGGCGAGGCCTGGCCGAGCCGCTCACTGGGGCAACCGCAACTGGCACCCGTTCGTCAGCCGACGCCCTGCGGCGACCCACCAGGACGGGGCCCGCCGGGTGCTCGTGGTCACCACCAGCGCCTACAGCAGCTACTCCGGGCTGCCGGCAGTACCGCGAGGACCTCGCCGACGCCGTCGCGACCTCGCCGCCGAAGGCCGTTCGCTGGAGGTCGACAAGGTCCGCCCCTACTTCAACCTGCCGACTTCACCGGCCCCGTCCTCGATGAGGCCGTCGCGGCCTGCGCCGCCTGCGGTGGCGTCGGCCAGCCATGGCGACGCCGTCCGACTGGTCTTCGTGACGCACTCGCTGCCCGTCGCCGATGGCGCAGGCCTCGGGGCCGACCGGGCGGGTGCCTACCTGGCCCAGCACCGGGACGTGGCAGCGACGGTGGCCGCCGGCATCGCCGAGGGGCTCGACGGCCTGCCCCCGACTGGGACCTGGTGTTCTGCTCGCGGTCGGGCCCGCCCGCGCAGCCGTGGCTGGAGCCGGACGTCAACGACCACCTGAAGGCCCTGGCGGGGCAGGGCGTGGGCGCAGTCCTGCTGGCCCCTGTGGGTTTCGTCAGCGACCACATGGAGGTCGTCCACGACCTCGACACCGAGGCGCTGGCCACGGCGCAGAGCTGGGGGTCGACCTGGTGCGGCTGCCCACCGTCGGCACCGACCCCCGCTTCGTGGCCGGTCTGGTCGACCTGATGGTCGAGCGCGCGGCGCATGCGCCGGGGCGAGGCGGTCACCCGGCCACGGTGGGGGGGCTGCCCGCGTCCTCGCCGGTGTGCGCTGCCGGCTGCTGCCCCAACCTGCGGGGCCCCCAGCCGGCCCTGTGCCAGGCCGCTCCATGACGGGCGGACCGGCGGGCCGGTTGCCGTCGACGCCACGAGGTCGCCGCGCTGCGGCAGCTGGCCGAGCGCCTGGCCAGGCAGGCGGGCGAGCTGGTGCAGCGTGACCGCCCCGACCGGGTCGCGGTCGCCGGCACCAAGAGCAGCTCCACCGACATGGTCACTGCCATGGACCGGGCCAGTGAGCAGCTGCTCAGTGCGCAGCTGCTGCGGCTGCGCCCCGAGGACGGACTGCTGGGCGAGGAGGGGACCGGGTCGGCCCGGTACCTCCGGGCTCACCTGGGTGGTCGACCCGATCGACGGCACCGTCAACTACGCCTACGGGCTGCCGATCTACTCGGTCAGCGTGGCGGTGGTCACCGGTGACGTGCTCACCGTCGGCGCCTGGCGCCGCTGGCGGGCTGCGTGCACAACCCCGCCTCCGGCGAGACCTGGACGGCGGCGCGCCGGGCTCGGGGCCACCCTGGACGGCGTCCCGACCGACGGCCCCCGGCGCCGACCAGCCCGACCAGGCCCTGGTGGGGACCGGCTTCGGTTACCAGCCCGCCCAGCGGCGCCGGCAGGCGACGGTGATGGCCGCCCTGCTGCCGCAGGTGCGTGACGTCCGCCGGCTCGGTTCGGCGGCGATCGACCTGTGCCTGGTGGCCTGCGGCCGGCTGGACGCCTACTACGAGCAGGGGCTGAACTCCTGGGACATGGCGGCAGGGATGCTCGTGGCCCGGGAGTCAGGCGTCACGGTGACGGGTCTGGCCGGGCGCCCGCCCGGGTGGTCCGCTGGTGCTGGCAGCCGGCGCCCCGTTGCATGCCGCGCTCGACGCCCTGCTCACCGGCCTCGGCGCCGACCGACTGTGGACTGAGCGCCGCGGGCCCGCTCAGACCGGCAGCACTCGGGCTGTCGGCGCTCAGACCGGCGGCTCGGCCTCGACCAGCACCCCGTTGTCGCTGGCCAGCCGGACCAGGGTGTCGAGCTCTCCGGCGCGGATCGTGACGAGATAGTCGTCGCCGCCGGTCGCGGGCCTCCCGCAGCGCAGCCGGGCATCGACCACCCGACGGCCCAGCTCCAGACCGAACGTGCTCATGCGGTCGCCCCTCCCTGTAGTGGTTCAGGCAGGCTAGGCGAGGAAGCCGGATACGGACAGGTTCGGCCGGTAACGAATGGTCGTCGTCGCGGGGAAATATCTGGCGGCGACGCGGCGCTACTGGGGTGATCGCAGGTGCTCGGAGAGGTCCCTGGGGACACGCCGAAGCATGCCATCGGGGTCCCGCTCGCCCTGGGGGCTGAAGTTGGTGCACAATCCGTGCGCGTCCCGGGCTCAAACCCGCATCGAAGGTGCGGGGGCGGCCGGAGCGCACATGAATGATGCAGGGCTTCGCTGTGAGACGGCGTCGGGTGAGGTCGATCAGGACCTGTCCGCCGTCCCGACAGACTTTCCGGAGTGTGAGGATCCATGGCAACCGATTACGACGCCCCGCGCAAGACCGACGACGAGCTCAACGAGGACTCGATCGAGGAGTTGAAGGCCCGCCGGGTCGACAAGGGCTCCGCCGCCGTCGACGAGGACGAGATCGAGGCTGCCGAGGGCTTCGAGCTGCCCGGTGCCGACCTGTCGAACGAAGAGCTGTCGGTGCGGGTGCTGCCGCGACAGGCGGACGAGTTCACCTGCAGCAGCTGCTTCCTGGTGCACCACCGCAGCCAGCTGGCCAGCGAGAAGGGCGGCCAGATGATCTGCAAGGAGTGCGCCGCCTGAGGCCGCCGGTCAGCGGCGGTCGGTGAGCGCCGCCGCCAGAGCGGCCGGTCGCCGGCTGGAGACGAGCCAGTACGGCGTGGGGTCGTCGTCGTCCGCGACGGCTACCTTGACCCCGCCCGTGCACCCAGCCGCGGATGCACAGGAAGGCCAGGGCGTTCAGGCCGACCCCGAGCTCGGTGCGCATCTCCGCCGGCTCCAGCGGGGCGACCTCGCCGAGGGCCGCCCACGGCAGCCGGGCCCGGCCGGCCTGCAGGCCCGAGGGTCGACGCGCACCCGTGGGCTGCTGCGCACCAGTGCGACGGCCAGCAGGACGGCGACCGCGGCGGTGACCGGCAGTGCCGCGGTCGCAGCCACCGGAACGACCAGGACGCCCGCCGAGACGCAGAGCCCGGCCGCCGACGCCCAGACCCAGCCGGCGGGACGCAGCCGCTCGTCGTGTCGTGGTCGGGGAGCTGCGGCACGGTCGGTGCGAGGATCGGTCACCGGGCAAGCCTGCCACCCAGCGGCACGGAGCATCGCCGGAGGTGGCGCCGGCCCGCCCGGCGGACGACGATGGACCCGATGACGACGACCCGGACGGAGCAACGGACAGATGCCCTCGGCTGGCGGTGCCCCTGCTGCGGCTCGACGGCGGCCTGCCGCTGCCCGGCTACGCCCACCCCGGTGACGCCGGGGTCGACCTGTACGTCACGGCCGACGTCACGATCGCCCCCGGCCACCGGGTGACGGTCGGCACCGGGGTGGCGCTCGAGCTGCCTGCCGGCTACGCCGGCTTCGTCCACCCACGGTCGGGGTTGGCCGCGCGGGCCGGACTGACTGTGGTGAACGCGCCGGGAACGGTCGACAGCGGCTACCGCGGTGAGATCAGGGTCACGCTGCTCAACACCGACCGCAGTGAGCCGATCGAGCTGCGCCGTGGCGACCGCGTCGCGCAGTTGGTGGTGCAGCCGGTCGTCACGGCGATCTTCGTCGAGGTGGGCGAGCTCGCGCCGGCGGTGCGCGGCGAGGCTGGGTTCGGGTCGACCGGGGGATTCGCGCTAGGTTCCGAGCAGCAACCCTCCCGCCCCCGCCGCGGGCGGGCGTGAAGGGACAGGACGACCGGAAGGTGGACTCAGGTGAGTTTCTGGCGACGGGGCCGGGGGGACGACGAGCAGAGCGCTGAGGCGACTGCCGACGTGGCCGGAGCCCGTGACGACGCCTCCGACGACGGTCTGCCGAGCGACGACAGCGCGGGCGACGACTCCTCGAGCCCGAGCACGACCACCACGACCGGGTCGCTGTCGGTGCTGGGGCTCACCCCTCGGCCCGACGGTCCGTGGGACGTGGCCGAGCGGCCCGAGGTGGGCGACCACCTCGACCTGGGGGCGTTGCGCCTGCGCGGCCGCGACGGCATGGAGCTCCGGCTCGACCTCGACGAGGCCAGCGGGCAGATCACGGCGGCCACGGTGCAGCTGGGCGCCTCGATGGTGCAGCTGCAGGCCTTCGCGGCCCCGCGCAGCGAAGGCATCTGGGACGAGATCAGGGCCGAGATCGCGGCCGGGGTCACCCAGCAGGGCGGATCCGTCGACGAGGTCCCGGGCGTCTTCGGCCGCGAGCTGCTGGTGAAGATCCCGGTCCGGGCCGCCGACGGGCGCACCGGTACCCAGCCGGCCCGGTTCCTGGGGATCGACGGTCCGCGCTGGTTCCTGCGGGCGGTGGTCCACGGTGCGGCGGTCCACGACGCCGAGGCTGCGGCCCAGGTCGAGGCGCTGGTGCGTGACATCGTCGTCGTCCGCGGTGAGGAGGCGATGGCTCCCCGGGAACTGTTGTCGCTGCAGCTGCCGGGGGAGCTGCTGCCCCAGATGCTCGGACGGCGAGTCAGGAGGGGCCGGCACGCGGCGCGCTGGACCCGTTCGAGCGTGGCCCCGAGATCACCGAGGTGCGCTGACCCGGTCGAGTGGGCCTGGGTCACCTTCACCCGGCTGGCTTCGGGCGGGCGCCGGTGGGCGGCCGTACGCTTGCATCATGACGAGTGATCCGGGGACGTCGGGCGGTCCGGTCCACCGGTCGCGATGGCGAAGTGCGCTCGGGCGCCTGGTCGCCTCCCAGGGGGAGGTGCACGCCGAGGAGGAGCAGCAGCATGCGACCCGGCTCGGGGGCACACTGGTCGCCGACGTCACGATGCGTCAGCAGGTCACCGTCTGTGGGACGCTACGGTCCGTGACCCTTCGACCGCGAGCCGGGGTGCCGGCCCTGGAGGCCGAGCTCTACGACGGCAGTGGCAGCCTGAGCGTCGTCTGGCTGGGCCGTCGTCAGATCGCCGGGATCGAACCCGGACGTCGGGTTCGGGTGCACGGCCTGGTCACCACCTCGGACGGGCAGCCGGCAATCTACAACCCCCGCTACGAACTCGTACCGCGCGGCCATGCCTGACCCGCGCAGGCTCGGGCTGGCCCAGGCCGTCGCCGAGGAGTTCTCGTGGCAGCAGTCGGTCGGCGGCGTCCGTGGCCTCCTCGAGTCGGTGCTGCCGGTCACCGTCTTCACTGTTCTGTACGGCCTGACCCGGGCGCTGACCCCCTCCCTGGTGGGTGCGCTGGCCGTCGCCGTCGTGCTGGTGCTGGCCCGGGCCGTCGTCCGGCAGCCGGTGATGCCGGCGGTCTCGGGCCTGCTCGGGGTGGGCCTGGGGGCCGTCGTCGCCTCGAGGACCGGCAATGCCGCCGACTACTTCCTGCTGCCGCTGTTCAAGAACGCCTTCTTCGCCCTGCTCTACGCAGGCTCCGCCCTGGCCGGCTGGCCGCTGGTGGGGCTCGTCCTCGGCATGCTGCTCAAGGAGCAGACCGCGTGGCGAGGGGTACCCGAGCGACGGCGGGTCTACAGCCAGGCGACCTGGCTGTGGGCCGGCATGTTCGGGCTGCGGTTCGCGGTCGAGCTGCCCCTGTACCTGCAGCAGCACGTCGTGACCCTCGGGGTGCTGTCGGTGCCGCTGGGACTGCCGCTGTTCGGGGTGGTGCTGCTGCTGACCTGGCTCATCGTGCGGCGGGTCCCCACAGTCGAGCCACCGCAGCCGGCCGAGAGCACCGGGCAGTCCGACCAGCACCGCGCATCCGCGCGGTCGGGCCGGCGGATCCGCTCGAGGCCGTCGAACCGACTGTGCTAGGTCGGGTCCTAGAGCCCGGCCACCGGGACCGACGGCCGTAGCGTCGGAGCCGGACGGTGCGGGTGGGTGCCGGTCCCGGGTCACCCGCGCCGCGGGACGGAGGTGTGCCGTGCGCGCGCCAGGAACGGACGATGCCTACGCTCCGGAACGCTCCTCGCCGTTCGTGCTGGTGCTCCTCGCCGCCCTCGGGGCCGGGTGCTCCGCCGGTGGAACCCCCTCGACGTCAGTGACCTCCTCGACGTCAGCGATCCTGCGGCGGTGCTGCGTCCACTCCGGGACGGCGCTGGCCCGGCTCGGCCCGTTCGTCGCGCAGGCCGGTGGGGTCGACGCCGCCCTGCGGGCGCTCAGCGCCCGGGTCAACGCCGGGATCGACGCCCGGACGATCCGGATCGAGCAGGCCGACGTCGCCGCGCTCACGGCGATCACCCCGCACGCGGCTGGTGGCGGCGGTGCCCGGCGGGCTGCCCGACGAACTGCTGCGACCGGTGCTGCTGGTGTTCGCCGACCTGGTGTCGCGACGCGACGCCTTCAACCGGTGGCAGGAGTACGCGAGCGAGACGCCGGTGCCCCGTGACAGTGACCACGGCCGTGACCTGATGCGGTGCCTGGGCAACGGCGCCTCGGCGGCCGGCCACTTCGCCGCCGACCTGGCCGCCCTGCAGACTCGCGGCCAGGGCGACCCCCACCGTGACGACGGCGGCCGCCGACGCCCGGGCCGGCGCGGAGGTCGCCATCCGGGCCGCGCTCGTCGAAGGGGTCAACGGCGGCTGCGCCGAGTGCGGCGGCTTCGTCGACGCCCCACCGTGCTGTGGCCCATCACCTGGACGCACGTCGTGCTCGCCCCGGGCAGCGTCTGGGACGGCACCATCGGCTCGCTGCAGTTCCTCGCCCGCTACGACCTGACGACGGGTTGGACGGTGAACCTGAACGCCTGCTGACACGCCCTGCTGAACGCCCTGCCGGTGGGTCAGACGGTCCTGGACGGCAGCGGGCTCAGCAGTGCCTGCAGGGCGTCCTCGCTGTCGGGGACCGTGATGAACATCAGCTCGTCGTTGGCCTCGAGGCTGTCGTCGCGGCTGGGCGCGATCGGCCGCTCGGAGCGCAGGATGCAGACCAGCACGGTGTCGGCGGGCCACTCGATGTCACCGACCCGGGTGCCGACCACCGGGGCACCGGCAGGCAGGGTCAGCTCGACCATGGTCGCCTGGCTCTGCTGGAACGTGAAGATCCGCACCAGGTCGCCGATCGAGACGGCCTCCTCGACCAGAGCCGTGATCAGCCGCGGGGTCGACACCGCGACGTCCACGCCCCACGCCCTCGTCGAACATCCACTCGTTCTTCGGGTTGTTCACCCGGGCGACCGTACGCGGCACACCGTACTCGGTCTTCGCGAGCAGCGAGACGACCAGGTTGACCTTGTCGTCGCCGCTGGCCGCGACGACGACGTCGCACTGGGCCAGGCCGGCCTCGGCCAACGAGCTGATCTCGCAGGCGTCCGCCAGCAGGAACTGGGCTGTCGGGATGTTGCCGGGGCGCAGCGCGGTGGCGTCGCGGTCGACCAGCAGCACCTGGTGACCGTTGTTGAGCAGCTCTCGGGCGATGGAACGCCCGACGCTGCCGGCACCGGCGATCACGACGCGCATCAGTGGCTCCCCTCGACGGGCGCGGCGGCGAGCAGGGCCTGGACGGTCGGTGACGTCGGTGTCCCGCATCACCAGATGCACGAGGTCACCCTCCTGGTAGACGGTGTCGGCGTCCGGCAGCAGGCCCTCACCCATGCGGCGTCAGGAACGAGACCCGGGCCGACGTGGCGGCCTCGAGGGTGCTCATCCGCCGCCCCACCCAGCCGAGGTGCACCGGCACCTCGCACAGCACGATCGTGCCCGACGGGTCGCGGAACTCCGAGGCCGCACCCTCGGGCAGCAGCCGGCGGGCCATCTGGTCGGCCGTCCAGCGCACGGTGGCGACCGTGGGGATGCCGAGCCGCTGGTAGATCTCGGCGCGCCCCGGGTCGTAGATGCGGGCGACGACGTTCGAGACACCGAAGTTCTCGCGGGCGACACGCGCGGCCAGGATGTTGGAGTTGTCGCCGTTGCTCACCGCCGCGAAGGCGTAGGCGTCCTGGATGCCGGCCTCGAGCAGGGTGTCGCGGTCGAAGCCGAGGCCGGTGACCATGGCGCCGGCGAAGTGCTCACCGAGGCGGCGGAACGCGTTGGGGTTCTGGTCGACCACTGCGACGGTGTGGCCGCGGTCCTGCAGGGTCTGCGCCAGGGTCGAGCCCGTCCGACCACAGCCCATGATCACGAAGTGCACTGACTCGTCCCGGCCCTTCCGGCCCTGCCGTCCTACCCGACCGTGGGGCCGGATGCCTGTGTCGAACGCAACTCCTCGACGCCCCGACCGTACACGCTGGGGCCGGGCACCTACGATGAGGTCCCGTGTCGCTCACCGATGCGCTCAAGCGCCTGCTCGTAGGTCGGCCCGTCCACAGCGAACGCCTCAGTGAGACGCTGCTGCCCAAGCGGATCGCCCTGCCCGTCTTCGCCTCCGACGCCCTGTCGTCGGTCGCCTACGCACCCGACGAGATCTTCCTCACCTTGGCGATCGCCGGGACGGCGGCGTACACCTTCTCGCCGCTGATCGGGCTGGCGGTCGCGTTCGTGATGACGGTCGTGGTGCTCTCGTACCGGCAGAACGTGCACGCCTACCCCTCGGGCGGCGGCGACTACGAGGTCGCCACCACCAACCTGGGGGTCCCCGCCGGGCTCACGGTGGCCAGCGCCCTTCTTGTCGACTACGTGCTGACCGTGGCGGTGTCGGTGTCCTCAGGCGCCCAGTACGTGGCAGCCGCCGTACCCCTGCTGCGGGGCTACGAGGCCGCCTTCGCCGTCGCCGTGGTGGTCGTCCTGATGACGATGAACCTGCGAGGTGTCCGTGAGTCGGGGACCGCCTTCGCGATCCCGACCTACGGGTTCATGATCGCGATCATGGGGATGGCGCTGGTGGGCTTCGTCCAGCTGGCCACCGGCCACCTCGGGGAGGTCGAGAGCGCCAAGTACGGGATCCTGGCCTCGGACGAGTTCTCGACCGGGCTGACCGGTCTCGGCTGGGGCTTCCTGCTGTTGCGGGCCTTCTCCTCCGGCTGTGCGGCTTTGACAGGTGTCGAGGCCATCAGCAACGGGGTTCCGGCCTTCCGGGTGCCCAAGAGCAAGAACGCCGCCACAACCCTGGCCCTCCTGGGCGGCATGGCCATCACGATGCTCATCAGCATCATCGTGCTGGCCAACCAGATGCACCTGAGGTTCGCCGAGTTCCCGGGCGAGGAGCTGCTCAACGCCGACGGCACACCGGTGGGTGACAGCTACGTGCAGACCCCTGTGATCGGCCAGCTCGCCAAGGCGATCTTCTCGGGCTTCCCCGTCGGGTTCTACGTGGTGGCCGCGACCACCGGACTGATCCTGGTGCTGGCCGCCAACACGGCGTTCAACGGGTTCCCGGTGCTCGGCTCGATCCTGGCCAAGGACGACCTCCTGCCCCGCCAGCTGCACACCCGCGGCGACCGATTGGCCTACAGCAACGGCATCATCCTGCTGGCGGCGGCGGCGAGCGCCCTGATCGTGGCCTACAACGCCCAGGTCACCCAGCTGATCCAGCTCTACATCGTGGGCGTCTTCATCTCCTTCACCACCAGCCAGACCGGCATGGTGCGGCACTGGACCCGGCTGCTGCGCAGCGAGACCGACCCGGCCCGGCGCAGCCACATGATCCGCTCCCGGGTGGTGAACGCCGTCGGCCTCACCATCACCGGAGTCGTGCTCGTGATCGTGCTGATCACCAAGTTCACCCGTGGCGCCTACCTGGCACTGATCGCGATGGCGGTGCTCTACCTGCTGATGCTGGGCATCCGCAAGCACTACGGCGCCGTGCGCACCGAGCTCGCCGCCGACCTCGACAGCACCGCCCGGGTGCTGCCGTCGCGGGTGCACGCCATCGTGCTGGTCTCCAAGATCCACAAGCCGACACTGCGGGCCCTGGCCTACGCCCGGGCCTCGCGGCCCTCGGTCCTGGAGGCGATCACGGTGGTCGTCGACCCGGACGAGACCGCCCGGCTCGAGCAGGAGTGGGACGACCGCGACATCCCGGTGCCGTTGCGGGCCCTGGACTCGCCCTACCGGGAGATCACCCGGCCGGTGATCGACTACGTCAAGGGCATCCGCCGTGACAGCCCTCGTGACCTGGTGGTGGTCTTCCTGCCCGAGTACGTGGTCGGCCACTGGTGGGAGCAGGTGCTGCACAACCAGAGTGCGCTGCGGCTGCGCACCCGGCTGCGCTACACCCCGGGGGTGGTCGTGGCCAGCGTGCCGTGGCAGCTGTCGTCGTCCGAGGGCTTCGAGGAGCGGGCCGACTCGGCCTGGGACCGGCAGGCTCGCGCCTCAGCCGTCCGTCGTCCGCCGTCCGCGGTGGGAGCAGGGGACGGCGACGGCCTGGCCGACAACGGCTTCGGAGACGGCAACGACGGTGGCTGAGACCGGCGACCAGGTTCGCCTCGAGATCGGCCCGGTCGCCCACGGCGGCAGCTGCGTCGCCCGCTTCGAATCGCGGGTGGTCTTCGTGCGCCACGCCCTGCCGGGCGAGGTCGTCCTGGCGGTGCTGACGGATGCCGACGAGACGGCCCGGTTCTGGCGGGCCGACGCGGTCGAGGTGCTGCAGCCCTCGCCGGACCGGGTGGCACCGCGCTGCGCGGTCTCGGGACCGGGGGGCTGCGGCGGGTGCGACTGGCAGCATGTCTCGGTCGACGGGCAGCGCCGGCTCAAGGCCGCCGTCGTGGTCGAGCAGCTGCACCGTCTGGGCAAGCGGGACGACGCCGAGCTCGCCGCCCTGTGGCCGCAGGGTCTGGTCGTCGAGCCGGTTCCCGGTGACGTGGACGGCCTGGGCTGGCGCAGCCGGGTGCGGTTCACGATCGACGGTGCCGGCCGACCCGGCATGTTCCGTCATCGCACCCACGAGGTGGTCCCGGTGGCCGAGTGCCCGATCGCCCGGCCGCAGCTGAACGCCGTGGGGGTCGGCCGGACGCGGTGGCCGCACGCCTTCTCGGTCGAGGTGGTGGTCGGCGACAGCGCCCAGCAGGACGAGATGCCGCTGGTGGTCGTCGAGGCCGACGGGGCGACCGGCACCCGCGACATCCCGCCGCTGGCGGTGCCGGTGTCCCTGGCCCGCCGCTCCAAGCAGGGGCTGCAGCGGGTGCGCGGGCGCACCTGGGTCGGCGAGCAGGTCGAGGTGGACGGCGTGCCACGCGCGTTCCGGGTCAGCGGCGGCGGGTTCTGGCAGGTGCACCCCGGTGCGGCCCAGACCCTGCTCGACGCCGTCCTGGCGGCGGCGCAGCCGAGGCCGGGGGAGCGGGCGGTCGACCTCTACAGCGGGGTCGGCCTGTTCACGGCCGGACTGGCGCTACGGGTGGGCGACGAGGGCCGGGTGATGGCGGTCGAGCTCGACCCCCGAGGGGCCCAGGACGCCCGCCGCAGCCTGCACGACCTGCCGCAGGTGCAGCTCGAGGCCGGCACGGTCGAACGGGTGCTGCCGCAGGCGACCCAGGTGGAGCCGTGGTCCGGGTCGGCGGACGTCGTCGTCCTCGACCCGCCGCGGGCCGGGGCCGGACGAGCCGTGGTGACCTCGATCGCCGCGCTGTCGCCGCGGGTGGTCGTGTACGTGGCCTGCGACCCGGCGGCACTGGGCCGGGACGTGAACACCTTCGCCGGGCTCGGCTACCGGTTGAGCGGCCTGCGGGCGTTCGACACCTTCCCGTTGACCCATCACGTGGAGTGCGTCGCCACCTTTACCCCTGACTCCCTCCGTGACTCCTACCCTGCCTCCCACCCTGACCCCGAAGTGTCTTGATATCGAGATAGTTTCTGGATACCTTGACATCGAGACATCCTGTGGTGCGGCAGGATGGCGAACGATTCCTCGAGTCGAAGGAGCCCACGGTGAGCAACGGCGCCAGCAACAGCTTCGGGGCCAGGTCCGACCTGGCGGTCGGGGCGGCCACGTACGAGATCTATCGCCTGGCCGCGGTGCCGGGTGCCGAGCAGCTGCCGTTCAGCCTGAAGGTGCTGCTCGAGAACCTGTTGCGCACCGAGGACGGTGCCGACATCACCGCCGACCACATCCGGGCGCTGGCCGCGTGGGACGCCGACGCCGAGCCCGACACGGAGATCCAGTTCACCCCGGCGCGGGTCATCATGCAGGACTTCACCGGGGTCCCGTGCGTCGTCGACCTGGCCACGATGCGCGAGGCGGTGACCGCCCTCGGCGGCGACCCCGCCCGCGTCAACCCGCTTGCGCCGGCCGAGCTGGTCATCGACCACTCCGTGATCATCGACGTGTTCGGCCGCAAGGACTCGGTCGAGCAGAACATGGCCCTGGAGTACCAGCGCAACCGTGAGCGCTACCAGTTCCTGCGCTGGGGTCAGGGCGCCTTCGACGAGTTCAAGGTGGTGCCGCCCGGAACCGGGATCGTGCACCAGGTCAACATCGAGTACCTGGCGCGGGTCGTGATGACCCGCGAGGCGGCGACCGCCGACGGCGGCACCACGCTGCGGGCCTACCCCGACACCTGCGTCGGCACCGACTCGCACACCACCATGGTCAACGGCCTGGGCGTGCTGGGCTGGGGCGTCGGCGGTATCGAGGCCGAGGCGGCCATGCTCGGCCAGCCCGTCTCCATGCTCATCCCGCGGGTGGTCGGCTTCAAGCTGTCGGGCCAGATCCCGGCGGGGGCCACCGCGACCGACGTCGTCCTGACCATCACCGAGCAGCTGCGCAAGCACGGGGTGGTGGGCAAGTTCGTCGAGTTCTACGGCGAGGGGGTGGCCGCCGTCCCGCTCGCGAACCGGGCCACGATCGGCAACATGAGCCCGGAGTTCGGGTCGACGTGCGCGATCTTCCCGATCGACGACGTGACGCTGGACTACCTGCGGCTGACCGGCCGCTCCGACCAGCAGGTCGCCCTGGTCGAGACCTACGCCAAGGAGCAGGGGCTGTGGCACGACCCTGCCTCGGTGGTGCGCTACTCCGAGTACCTCGAGCTCGACCTGTCGAGCGTCGTGCCGAGCATCGCCGGCCCCAAGCGGCCGCAGGACCGGATCGAGCTGACCTCGGCCAAGCAGGCCTTCACCAAGGCCCTGCTCACCTACACCGAGGCGCCGGGGGCCACGGTCACCGTCGGTGAGGGCGACTCGGCCTACCAGCTCGGCCACGGTGCGGTCGCCATCGCCTCGATCACCTCGTGCACCAACACCTCGAACCCGTCGGTGATGATCGCCGCCGGCCTGCTGGCCAAGGCGGCCGTGGAGCGTGGGCTGACCGTCAAGCCGTGGGTGAAGACCTCCCTGGCGCCGGGCAGCAAGGTGGTGGCCGACTACTACGACCGCGCCGGGTTGACGCCCTACCTCGAGAAGGTCGGCTTCAACGTGGTCGGCTACGGCTGCACCACCTGCATCGGCAACTCCGGCCCGCTGCCGGCCGAGGTCTCGGCCGCCGTCGCCTCCGGTGGGCTCGCGGTGGCGGCGGTGCTGTCCGGCAACCGCAACTTCGAGGGTCGGATCAACCCCGACATCAAGATGAACTACCTGGCCTCGCCGCCGCTGGTGATCGCCTACGCCCTGGCCGGCAGCATGAACCTCGACATCGTGACCGAACCGCTGGGCACCGGCAGCGACGGTCGGCCGGTGTACCTGCACGACATCTGGCCGAGCCCGGTCGAGGTCGAGCGGGTGGTCGCCGAGTCGATCACGCAGGAGATGTTCACCAGCGACTACGCCGACGTCTTCAGCGGCGACGAGCGCTGGCGCTCGCTGCCGACGCCCACCGGCTCGACCTTCGAGTGGGACCCCGACTCGACCTACGTGCGCAAGCCGCCGTACTTCGACGGCATGCCGGCCGAGCCGGCGCCGGTTACCGACGTCGTCGGGGCCCGGGTGCTGGCCAGCCTGGGCGACTCGGTGACCACCGACCACATCAGCCCGGCCGGCTCGATCAAGGCCGACAGCCCGGCCGGCCGGTACCTGGCCGAGCACGGCGTGGCCCGCGGCGACTTCAACTCCTACGGGTCCCGCCGCGGCAACCACGAGGTCATGATCCGGGGCACCTTCGCCAACATCCGGCTGCGCAACCAGCTGCTGGACGACGTCGAGGGCGGCTTCACCCGCAACTTCCTGGCGGCGGGGGAGCAGACCTCGATCTACGACGCCGCGCAGGCCTACGCGGCGGCCGGGGTGCCGCTGGTGATCCTGGCCGGCAAGGAGTACGGGTCGGGCTCGAGCCGCGACTGGGCGGCCAAGGGCACTGCGCTGCTCGGCGTCACGGCGGTCCTCGCCGAGAGCTACGAGCGGATCCACCGCTCGAACCTGATCGGCATGGGCGTGCTGCCGCTGCAGTACCCGGCCGGGCAGAGCGCGGCCTCCCTCGGGCTGGACGGCACCGAGACGTTCGACGTCGCCGGGGTCACCGCCCTCAACGACGGGACGACGCCGCGCACCGTGCACGTCACCGCCACCCGGACCGACGGTTCGGTGGTCGAGCTGGACGCCGTGCTGCGGATCGACACCCCCGGCGAGGCGAACTACTACCGCAACGGCGGCATCCTGCAGTACGTGCTGCGCCAGCTCGCTCGCAGCTGACGCCCTAGTCGAGCTTGAGTCGGGCCGCCGCCCGGAGCACGGCCGTGTCGTCCGGCTGCGGCTAGCGAGGCGGCGGTGGGCCGGTGCTGGCCCGCACCACGACCTGGGTCGGCAACGGTGGTTGCGGCCGCGGCGCCCGGCCGGAGATCCGGCGCAGCATCTCGTCGATGCAGCGTCGTCCCACCTCGGCGAAGTCCTGGCGCACCGTGGTGAGCGACGGCTCGAAGTAGGCGGACCCGGGCACGTCGTCGAAACCCACGACGCTGACGTCGGCGGGGATCGACAGCCCCTCGTCGTGGAAGGCGCTCATCAGGCCGAGCGCCATCTGGTCGTTGGCCACGAAGACGGCGCTCACCTCGCCCGACCGCACCCGGGGCGCGAGCCGGCGCCCGGCCCGATGACCGGACGCCGCCGACCAGTCGCCGGTCAAGGGTGTCGGCACCGGTACCCCGGCAGCGGTCAGGGCGTCCTGCCACCCCGTGATCCGGGCGCCGCTCTCGAGCCACTCCGGCGGTCCGGCGACGTGCTCGACGGTGCGGTGGCCCAGGTCGAGCAGCAGTCGGGTCGCGGCGGCGGCGCCGCCCACCTGGTCGACCGCGACGTCCTCGTCGTGGCACCGGTCCGAGGTGGTCACCTCGACGAGCGGGACCGTGGTGCGCACCCCGCGCAGGGAGCGGACGGCGGCCTCGAGCGGCACGATCGCGATCAGCCCGTCGACGGCGCCGGCCATCAGGTACTCGATGGCATCGACCATGCGGTCGGTGTGGACCCGCTGCACGCTGACGAAGTGCACCCGGTAGCCGGCGGCGCGGGCGGCCGCCTCGATCGAGACCAGGGTGCGGGACGGGCCGTACTCGGCGGTGTCGACGGTGATCACGCCCAGGGTGTTGGTGGCCCTGGTGACCAGGGCCCGGGCGGCCGAGTTGCGGCGGTAGCCCAGCTGGGCGATGGCACTCTCGACCCGTTCCCGCGCGGCCGGGCTGACGCTCGGATGCGCGTTGAGCACCCGCGACACCGTCTGGTGCGAGACCCCGGCGAGCCGGGCGACGTCCTGCATGACGGGCGGCCGCTGACGATCCTCGGCGCTCATCTCAGTCTTCGCTGCCGCGGTAGACGTAGGACCGGAACGCGGGGGAGCCGCTGACGGCGAACAGCCCGACGACCCGCCCGGTGAACGAGGCTGCGGTCTCGGCGGACAGGTACCGGCCGTCCAGCTCGGCCAGGGTGTGGGTCACGCCCTCGGACACGGCCCGCAGGCAGACGAGGTCGCAGGTCATGGCGGCGGGGTTGTCGTACCCCCGTACAGCGGGGACCGCGTCGAGGTGCAGCTCGATGGGCCCGCCCGGCAGGCTGAGCTGCCAGACCTGCTGGATGCCGGCCAGCCGGGCCCGGGCGGTGACCTCGTTGCGGCCCTCGACGACCCGGGTCTGGATGGAGTAGTGCTGCTGCTCGTCGTAGCGGACCGCGAGCCCGCCGGCCCCGGCCGAGGCGTCGACAACCGTTGCCACCTCGGCGGTCTGGTTCAGCTGGCGCCGACCGAGGAAGCACGGTCGGGCGTCGTCCAGGGTGGAGCCGTCGGCGGTGAGCACCAGCCAGCCCGGGCGCGAGGTCAGGTCGGCGACCTCCTCGACGTCGCGCCGCACCGCCAGCCAGCCCGGGTCGTGCAAGGGCGAGGGGGAGTCGGCGAAGTCGAAGCGGTACTCGGTGCTGCCGGGGCGGGGGCGCAGCTCGACGGGCTCGACCACCGGCCAGCCGTCGACCCACTCCACCCCGGTCACGAAGGTCTCGCGGCCCAGTGCCGAGAAGGCCCGGGTCGTACCCCGGGGGCGGACCCCGAGCAGCACCATCGCGGTGCCGCCGTCCGGGGTCTGGACCAGGTCGCCGTGACCGGTGCACTGGATCGGGCGGGCGGTGCTGCGGGCACTGAGGACGGGGTTGCCGGCGAACCCCTCGAAGTCGCCGTCCGGGCGGTGCGAGCGGGCGATGCTCACGCTGTGCCCGCGCTCGGTGCCACCCTCGGCGATCATGAGGTACCACCAGCCGTCACGCCGGTACAGGTGCGGGGCCTCCGGGAACATCAGCCCGGTGCCCGACCACAGCCGGCGCGCCGGTTCGAGGGCCAGGCCGGTCGTCAGGTCGAGGCGCACCTGCTGGATGCCGTGGTGGGCGCCCGCCTGCTCGCCGGCAGTCGTCAGGCCCGAGAAGGTCACCAGGGCGACGCCGTCGTCGTCCCACGCCAGGTCAGGGTCGATCCCCTCGACGCCCGGCAGCAGGACCGGGGGGTTCCACGGCCCGGCGGGGTCGGTGGCCGTGAAGAGCACGCACCCCAGGCCCATCGCGATGGTCACGATCAGGTGGAAGGTGCCGTCGCGGTGCCGGATCGTGGGGGCCCAGACCCCGCCCGAGGTGGGGACGTCGGTCAGGCCCAGCTGCTCGGCGCTGCTGCAGACGTTGCCGATCTGGGTCCAGTGGACCAGGTCGGTGCTGTGGTGGACGGGGATCGCCGGCAGGTACTCGAAGCTCGAGGTGACCAGGTAGTAGTCGGGGCCGACCCTGACGATGCTCGGGTCGGGGTGGAACCCGGGGATCAGTGGGTTGGGGTAGCGGACCGGGCCTGGCTGGGTGCTCGACATGCCGAACTCGGTCCTCCGGGGTAGTGGGGTCCAGCCGTGCGAGGTGTCGGTCTCGACGCGCGGGTGCGCCAAAGATCCCGCTCGGCGTCCCCGGGAGCCAGGTGACGGACGGCAATGTTATGGAAATGTGACCGCTAACATCCTGCAACACCTTGACGGCTGGGACAAGATGCAGGGGCCCCGGTCGATGCCGAGCGGGAGCACCGGAGGGTTCCGCTCGCACCACCTAGAAAGGGAACAAACGTGACAGCACGATCGCTTGGCTTCATCGCCGTGGCGGCTGCAGCGCCCGTCCTTCTGCTCACCGCCTGCGGCGGTTCCAGCAGCAGCTCGGCCGCCGCTGGCGACACGTCCAGCGCAGCCGGTGCGGCCACCAGTGCCGCCGCGAGCAGCGCCGCCGCGGGCAGCCAGACCGCCTGCATCATCCTGCCGGACGCCACGACGTCCAACCGCTGGGAGAACGGCGACCGCCCGGCCCTGAAGAAGGCCCTTGAGGACGCCGGCTTCAAGACCAACATCCAGAACGCGCAGGGTGACACCGCCAAGTACGCCACCCTGGCCGACCAGGAGCTCACCGGCGGCTGTGGCGTCATGATCCTCGTCGACCACAAGGGCGCCGGCGTCCAGGTGACGACGAAGGCCAAGGCCCAGGGCATCCCGGTCATCGCCTACGACCGCCC
Organism: uncultured Actinomycetota bacterium; assembly: GCA_963738495.1. Taxonomy (GTDB): domain Bacteria; phylum Actinomycetota; class Actinomycetes; order Actinomycetales; family Kineosporiaceae; genus CAVTWW01. The sequence continues at coordinate 59,611 of CAVTWW010000005.1, read as the reverse complement.
CATCCCCGGTGCGGACTACTACGTGTCGTTCGACAACGAGCAGGTCGGCGGCCTCGAGGGCCAGTCGATCGTCGACGGTCTGAAGGCTGCGGGCAAGGACCCGAAGACCGCCAAGGTCGTCTACGTCGGCGGCGACCCGGCTGACGGCAACGCCAAGATGTTCCACGACGGCGCTGACAAGGTCATGGCCGCCGCGGGCATCAAGCCGGTCTTCGAGACCCCGGGCACGTGGGAGGCCACCAAGGCGGGTACTGCGTTCGAGCAGGCCTACACCGCGCAGCAGGGCAACATCGACGCGGTCTGGGTCGCCAACGACAACAACGCCGGCGCGGTCATCGCGGTGCTCGACAAGAACGGCAAGAAGATCCCGGTCTCGGGCCAGGACGCCTCGCCGATCGGGCTGCAGAACGTGCTGCTGGGCAAGCAGACCGCCACGGTCTACAAGCCCTTCTCCCTGGAGGCCAAGGCCGCCTCGGACCTGGCGATCAAGCTGCTGAAGGGCGAGAAGCCGACCGTCGACAAGAAGCTCGAGGACGGCACCCCTTACGTGGCGCTGTCGCCGATCCTGGTCGGCCCGGACAAGGTCCAGTCCGTGATCGACGCCGGTGACGCCAAGGTCGCAGAGATCTGCACCGCCGACCTCGCCGCCGCCTGCACCAAGTACGGCGTGAAGTAACGATCCACCGCTAGACCAGAGGCTGCGTCGGCCGAGAGGATCAGATCCTCTCGGCCGACGCAGCCACACCTATGACCGCTGCCGGACGCCGGTCGACGTCGCGAGAATGTGGAGGCACCTGCATGGACGTGCCAGTGATCGAACTGACTGATGTCGTGAAGAGCTTCGGCCCGGTCGAAGTGCTCAAGGGCGTCAACTTCAAGGCCTACGCCGGAAAGATCACCGCGCTGGTCGGCGACAACGGTGCCGGCAAGTCGACGCTCATCAAGGGTCTCGCCGGTGTCCAGCCCTACGACAGCGGGGTCGTCAAGTTCGCGGGTGAGCCGGTGCAGCTGCACACCCCGCGGGAGGCGTCCGCCCTCGGCATCGAGGTCGTCTACCAGGACCTCGCGCTGTGCGAGAACCTCGACATCGTCCAGAACATGTTCCTGGGACGCGAAGAGATGACCACCGGCATGCTGAACGAGGGCGTCATGGAGCGCGAGGCCTCGCGCACCCTGCAGTCGCTGTCGGTGCGTACCGTGACCTCGGTGCGCCAGAAGGTCGCCTCGCTCTCGGGCGGCCAGCGCCAGACCGTCGCCATCGCGCGCTCGGTGCTGCAGCAGGCCAAGGTGGTCATCCTCGACGAGCCCACGGCCGCCCTGGGGGTCGCGCAGACCGAGCAGGTGCTGCAGCTGGTCAAGCGGCTGGCCGACTCCGGGGTGGCGGTCGTCATCATCAGTCACAACCTGGTCGACGTCTTCAAGGTCGCCGACTACATCAGCGTGCTCTACCTGGGCCACCTGGTCGCCGACGTCGAGACGGCCAAGACCACCAACTCCGACGTCGTCGGCTACATCACTGGCAGCAAGACCTACGTCGAGGGAGTGGCATGAGCGCCGAGGCACCCGTCATCGGGTCGGGGCACGAAGGGTCGGTCCGCCGAGCAGGTCGACGACTACCTCTCCCGGCTGCGCGGCGGGGAGATGGGCGCGCTGCCGGCCATCGCCGGCTTCATCGTGCTCAGCATCCTGTTCTCGTTCCTCAACAAGTTCTTCCTCACCACCCTCAACTTCGCCAACCTGTTCACCCAGGCTGCGACGCTGATGATGCTGGCGACGGCGCTCGTGTTCGTCATCCTCATCGCCGAGATCGACCTGTCCGCCGGCGTCACCTCGGGCCTGACCATGGCGGCCTTCGTGCTGCTGGTGAACAAGGGCCACGTGAACTGGATCCTGGCGCTCGTCGTGGCGCTGCTCTCGGGCGCCGCGATCGGAGGGTTCATCGGGTTCTTCGTGGCCAAGGTCGGCGTGCCCTCCTTCGTCGTCACCCTGGGCCTGTTCCTCGGCTTCCAGGGCCTGCAGCTGGTGCTGCTGGGCGACGGCGGCGTGTTCCGGATCGAGTCGAACGAGATCCTCGCGATCATGAACAAGAACATGCCGCCCTGGGCGGGCTGGCTGATGCTCGCCGTCGCACTGCTGGTGACCTTCTTGACCGCCCTCTTCGACCGTCGGCGCCGCCGGATCGCGGGGGTGGCCAACCGGCCGATCGAGCTGCTGTTCGCCAAGCTCGCCGGCATCGCCGTGGTCGGTGGCATCACGGTCGCGGTGCTGAACGTCAACCGCTCGGTCTCGACCAAGGAGATCGCAGGCGTGCCGATCGTCGTCCCGATCACGCTGGTGATCCTGTGGGTGGGCACCCAGGTGCTCGACCGCACCCGTTACGGCCGCCAGCTGTACGCCGTGGGAGGCAACCCCGAGGCGGCGCGGCGCGCCGGCATCAAGGTGGCTCAGGTACGGATCATCGCCTTCATGACCTGCTCGGTGCTGTCGGTCGTGTCGGGTGTCTTCGACGCCAGCCGGATCGGCAACGTCGAGGCCAGCTCCGGCAAGACGATCGTGCTGAACGGGGTGGCGGCTGCCGTCGTCGGTGGCGTCAGCCTGTTCGGCGGCCGGGGCCGGCTCTCGAACGCCGCCATCGGCGCGCTGGTGATCGCTGTCATCGACAACGGTCTGGGGCTGCTGGGTCTGCCCGCCGGCCTGAACTACCTCGTCACCGGCGGCGTGCTGATCCTGGCGGCCACCGTGGACGCCGTCTCGCGTCGTCGAACCTGACGTCGATCCCGCCGAGACACCGCTCGAACCCTGACAGCGGACGACGCCGACCGCACCGCAGCCGGCGTCGTCCGCTGTCGCCTTTTCTCCCCCCGCCAGGGCGCACCCGGTGCCGCGGGTGACGCCCCACCCCGCCCGGTGACGGGCGCCGTCCGAGGAGTGCGCCATCAAGTTCACCGACGGCTTCTGGCTGATGCGTCCGGGTGTCACCGCCACCTACGCCCAGCAGGCCCATCGCGCCCAGACCCACGAGCGGTCGATCGACGTGCTCGCCGCCACCAAGCGGGTTCGACATCGGGGTGACACCCTCAACGCGGCCACGATCGCGGTGGCGGTGGACTCGCCGTACCCCGACGTCGTGCGGGTACGGGTGCGCCACCACAGCGGTGGCCGGCCGCCCCTGAGATTCCCGCTCGCCGAGGTCGCCGACCATCCGGTCACGGTCACCGGGGGCGTCGAGGGTGCCGCTCTGACCACCGGTGGGCTGACGGCCCGGGTGGCCGCCGACGGGCAGGACTGGAACCTGGAGTTCGCGGCGGGTGAGCGGCTCGTGGCTCACCAGCGCGCCCGCAGCCTGGCGACGGTCACCGACGCCGAGGGGCGTCGGCACCTGTCGGTGCAGCTCTCGCTGGGAGTGGGGGAGAACGTCTACGGCCTCGGTGAGCGGTTCACCGCGTTCGTCAAGAACGGCCAGAGCCTCGACGTCTGGAACGAGGACGGCGGCACCAGCTCGGAGCAGGCGTACAAGAACATCCCGTTCTACCTGACCAACGGCGGCTACGGGATCCTGGTCAACCACACCGGCCGGGTCTCGTTCGAGGTGGCCTCCGAGGCGGTGGAGCGGGTCCAGTTCAGCGTCGAGGGCGAGCAGGTCGAGTACCTCGTCATCTACGGCCCCACGCCGAAGGAGATCCTCAGCAGGTACACGGCCCTCACCGGTCGGGCACCGGTGCCACCGCACTGGTCGTTCGGGCTGTGGATGTCGACGTCCTTCGTGACCGACTACGACGAGCGGACGGTCAGGGGCTTCGTCGAGGCGATGCGCCAGCGCGAGATCCCGCTCAGCGTCGTCCATTTCGACTGCTTCTGGATGCGTGAGTTCCAGTGGTGCGACTTCGAGTGGGATCCACGGACCTTCCCCGATCCGGCGGGCATGCTGGCGCGCCTGAAGGCGGACGGTCTGCGGATCAGCCTCTGGATCAACCCCTACATCGGCCAGGCCTCGCCCCTGTTCGAGGAGGCGAGGGCGCAGGGCTTGCTGCTGCGCCGCCCGAACGGCTCGGTGTGGCAGTGGGACCTGTGGCAGGCGGGCCTGGCCGTCGTCGACTTCACCAACCCCGAGGCGCGGCAGTGGTTCCAGTCCAAGCTGCGCCCGCTGCGGGCGATGGGGGTCGACAGCTTCAAGACCGACTTCGGGGAGCGGATCCCCACCGACGTGGTCTACCACGACGGCAGCGACCCGGAGCAGATGCACAACCTCTACACCCAGCTCTACAACCAGAGCGTCTTCGAGGTGCTGGCCGAGGACGGCGGCGACGCCGTCGTCTTCGCCCGCAGCGCCACGGTCGGCGGGCAGACCATGCCCGGTCCACTGGGGCGGCGACAACACCTCGACGTTCGAGTCGATGGCCGAGAGCCTGCGCGGCGGACTGAGTCTGGGGTTGTCGGGGTTCGGGTTCTGGAGCCACGACATCGGTGGCTTCGAGGGGCTGCCCGACCCGGCGGTGTTCAAGCGGTGGGTCGCGTTCGGGTTGTTGTCCTCGCACAGCCGGCTGCACGGCAACGAGTCGGTCCGGGTGCCGTGGGCCTTCGACGAGGAGGCGGTCGAGGTCACCCGCGCCTTCACCCGGCTCAAGATGCGGTTGATGCCGTACCTGTACGCGGTGGCCCATGAGGCCCCCGAGCACGGGTGGCCGATGATGCGAGCGATGCTGCTGGAGTTCCCGCAGGACCGCAGCTGTCTGCCGCTCGACCTGCAGTACATGCTCGGCGACCGCCTGCTCGTCGCGCCGGTCTTCAGCGCCGCGGGCGACGTGGAGTACTACCTGCCGCGGGGGCGATGGACCAGCCTGCTCTCCGGTGCCGTGGTCGAGGGTCCTACCTGGCTCGCGGAACGGCACGGCTTCGACTCGCTGCCGCTGTTCGTGAGGGAAGGCTCGGTCCTGGTGACCGGTGCCCACGAGGACACCGTCGACTACGACTACCAGCAGGACGCCGTGGTCACCGTCTACTCACTCGCCGAGGGTGCCACCGCCTCGGCGACGGTCCATACCCCCGGCGGTGACGCCCCGATCACCTTCACCGCCACTCGGCAGGACGGGCGGCTGAGCGTGACGTCGACCGGTGCCAAGCCGTTCACCGTCGTGGAGAGGTGAGCCCCGTGACCGTTCCCCGTTTCCGAGTGATCACCGACAACGACTACGCGGGCGACCCGGACGGGCTGTTCCAGCTCGTCCACCTGCTGCTGTCGCCGTCCGTCGACGTCCGTCTGGTGGTCGGCTCGCACCTGGCCCCGGGCGACCCCTTCGACCCGAGCGACACGACGGCCGACGACGCCTGCGTCCAGGTCGAGCAGGTGCTCACCCTGCTGGGCCGCAGCGGCACGGTGCCGGTGGCGGCCGGCTCCAACGTCGAGCTGGCCGACGCCCGGACCCCGCACGACAGCGCCGCGGCCCGGGCGATCGTGGCCGAGGCGATGCGTGAGGACACCGACCTGCCGTTGTTCGCCGTGTTCGGCGGCGGGCTGACCGAGCTGGCCAGCGCCTGGCTGCTGGAGCCCCGGATCGCCCGGCGGATGACCGCGATCTGGATCGGGGGTCCGGAGTACGGCCCCGGGCACGGGGACGGGCCGTTCCCGCCCGCGGACGCGATGCACCCGGAGTACAACATGCGGATCGACGTCACCGCGGCCCAGGTGGTGTTCGGCGACTCGGACATCCCGCTGTGGCAGGTGCCCCGCAACGCCTACCGGCAGACCCTGGCCTCGTTCGCCGAGCTGGACCTGCGGGTGGGTGCCGCCGGGCCGGTGGGGGAATGGCTGATGGCGACCCTGCGCCGGGTGGAGGGGTTCGTCTCGCGTGCCGGAGGCAGCATCGGTGAGATCTACGTGCTCGGCGACAGCCCCCTGGTGCTGCTGACCGCCCTGCAGTCCAGCTTCGAGCCCGACCCCTCCTCGAGTGAGTACCGGGTGGTGCCGGCGCCTCGGATCGCCGACGACGGCAGCTACCGGCACCGCTCGGACGGGCGGAGCATCCGGGTGTACACCCGGCTCGACGTCCGGCTGATGCTCGAGGACCTCTACGCCAAGCTGGCCGGCCTCGCTCGCACACCGCTGCCTCCCACCTGAGCCGGACGCCGAGGGTGTCGGTGTCGGGGTGAATCATGGGGCCATGGCCGTTCACACCCCGCCCGGCTGGCCGGTCGAGGTCCAGCCCCCGGACACCCCGGGCTGGGTGCGCTCCGCTCGGGCCTGGCTGCTCGACCTGACTCCGCCCGACTACCGGGGGTACGCCGTGCTGGGCCGCCATCCGGCGGCGCTGGCCCTGCTGGCTGCGGCCCATGTCGAGGCCGGGCTGGCAGCACTGCGACAGACCCGGGGGCAGACGCGGTCGGCGTTGTCCGCCCTGCTGCCGCCGCCCGAGGTGGCGGCGGTGCTCGAGGTGCTCGACCACGAGGAGGTCAGGCTGTTGGCGGCAGGCCGGGCAGTGGCGTTGGTCACGCAGGCCCTGGCCGGTCAGCGCCACACCCCCCGGATGTGAGGCCACCGTGGGGTCCCTGCGGTCATTGCGCAGGTGGCTGCCGGGGTCAGTGCTTAGACTCGAAGGGCGCGGCTCACCCGGTGCCTGCGAGGAGGAAGAACGGATCATGGTGCAGCTCGGGCAGATCAAGGGTCCTGCGGATCTCAAGGGTCTGACCCCCGACCAGCTTGGTGATCTCGCAGGTCAGATCCGGCACTTCCTGATCGAGGAGGTCGCCCGGACCGGTGGCCATCTCGGACCCAACCTGGGGGTCGTCGAGCTGACGATGGCGATCCACCGGGTCTTCGACTCCCCGGCCGACCGGCTGGTCTTCGACACCGGCCACCAGTCCTACGTGCACAAGCTGCTGACCGGACGCCACGACTTCTCGGCCCTCAAGCAGCGCGGGGGTATGTCCGGCTACCCCAGCCGGGCCGAGTCCGACCACGACGTGGTCGAGAACAGCCACGCCTCGGCGTCCCTGTCCTGGGCCGACGGCATCGCACGCGCCAACCAGCTGCTCGGCCGGGGCGACCGCCACGTGGTGGCGGTCATCGGTGACGGCGCCCTCACCGGCGGCATGGCCTGGGAGGCGCTCAACAACATCGCCGCCGGTCGTGACCGCCGACTGGTGATCGTGGTCAACGACAACGGCCGCTCCTACGCGCCCACCATCGGCGGGCTCGCCCATCACTTGGCCACACTGCGGACCACCCGCGGCTACGAGCGGTTCCTCGACTGGGGCCGCACCGCCCTGCAACGCAGCGGCACCCCGGGCCGGCTGGCCTACGACGCCCTGCACGGGGTGAAGAAGGGCCTCAAGGACGTCGTCGCCCCGCAGGGCATGTTCGAGGACCTCGGCATCAAGTACCTGGGCCCGGTCGACGGCCACGACCTCGTCGAGCTCGAGCACGTGTTGCGGCGGGCCCGGGACTACGCCGGACCGGTGATCGTGCACGCCATCACCCGCAAGGGCCACGGCTACGCCCCCGCCGAGCAGGACGACGACGACCACTTCCATGCCATCGGGGTGTTCGACCCGTTGACGGGTCGCGCGGTCAAGCGGGGCGGCCCCACCTGGACCGGGGTCTTCGCCGACGAGGTGCTGGCGGTCGCGCAGGAGCGCCCCGACGTCGTCGGCGTCACCGCGGCCATGCTGATACCCGTCGGGCTGCACAAGTTCGCCGACCGCTACCCCGACCGTGTCGTCGACGTCGGTATCGCCGAGCAGCATGCGGCCACCAGCGCCGCCGGCATGGCGTTCGCCGGCCTGCACCCCATCGTCGCGGTCTACGCCACGTTCATCAACAGGGCCTTCGACCAGGTGCTGATGGACTGTGCCCTGCACAAGGCCGGCGTCACGTTCGTGCTCGACCGCGCGGGGATCACCGGGGACGACGGCGCCAGCCACAACGGCATGTGGGACCTGTCCCTGCTGCAGCTGGTACCGGGGATCGCCATCGCCGCGCCCCGTGACGGTGCCACCCTGCGCGAGGAGCTGCGCGAGGCGGTGGCGGTGGCGGACGCGCCGACCGTCGTCCGGTTCCCCAAGGGGGCTGTGCCGCAGGACATCCCGGCGCTGGAGCGCCGCGGCGGGGTCGACGTCCTGGCGCGCAGCGGCGACGAGGACGTGCTGGTGGTCGGCATCGGGTCGATGGTGCTCACGTGCCTGGAGGTGGCGACCAGGCTGGCCGACCACGGCATCGGGGCCACGGTGGTCGACCCGCGCTGGGTGGTGCCGCTGCCCGACGAGCTCGTCACCCTGGCCGCCCGCCACCGCATGGTGGTGCTGGTCGAGGACAACGGCGTCGTCGGCGGCATCGGGGTCGCGCTGCGGCAACGGCTGGCCGAGGCCGGTGTGACCACCCCGCTGCGCACGTTCGGGGTGCCGCAGCAGTTCCTGGACCACGCCAGTCGGTCCCAGGTGCTCGAGGCGGTGGGTCTGACGGCCCAGTCGATCGGTCGGGAGGTCGTGGAGGCCGTCGCCGGGCTCGACGACGCCGTGCGGCCGCTCACCAGCGTGGACGGCGACGGCCGCGCCGTCCCGTAGCAGCCCTGTAGCTACCCCCGTAACCAGTCGCGTAGCAGGCCCTGTGGCAGTCCCGTGCCGCTCGGTGGCTGCCGGTCACTGCGGCAGGCTGGCCACCCCGGGCGAGAGGAACCGGCCGACGCCGGCCCGCTCCGAGACGCCGCTGCGGTCCAGGTAGGGCGTGATCCCGCCCAGGTGGAACGGCCAGCCGGCCCCCAGCAGCATGCACAGGTCGATGTCCTGCGGCTCGGCGACCACGCCGTCGTCCAGCATCGCCCGGCACTCCTGGGCCATCGCGACCAGCGCGCGCTCGCGCACCTGGTCGGCAGTGGCAGGTGAGCCGCCCTGCTCGAACAGCGCCGCGGTCTCGTCGTCCACGTAGGGCGTGCCGTCCTTGCCCCACGAGTAGACGCCCCCCTTGCCGGCCTCGACGAGGCGGCGCAGGTTGGGCGAGACCGAGAACCGGTCGGGGAACGCCTGGTGCATCGTCTCGGCGACGTGCAGGGCGACGGCCGGTCCGACCAGCTGGAGCAGCACGAACGGGGACATCGGCAGTCCCAGTGGTGCCAGGGCGGCGTCGGCCACCGGGATCGGGGTGCCCTCGTCGACGGCCGCCGTCACCTCGCCCAGGAACCGGGTGAGCAGCCGGTTGACGACGAACGCCGGGGCGTCCTTGACCAGCACGCACGACTTCTTCAGCTGCTTGCCGACCGCGAAGGCGGTGGCCAGCGTCGCGTCGTCGGTCTGCTCGCCGCGCACCACCTCGACCAGGGGCAGCACCGCCACCGGGTTGAAGAAGTGGAAGCCGACCAGACGCTGCGGGTGGGCCAGGCCGGCCGCCATGGCGGTCACCGACAACGACGAGGTGTTGGTCATGAGCACGCACTCGGGCGAGACCACGGCCTCGACCTCTGCGAGCACCTGCTGCTTGACCGTCAGGTCCTCGAAGACCGCCTCGATCACCAGGTCGGCCTGCGAGAAGGCGGCCTTGTCGACCGATCCACCGACCAGCGCGGTGAGACGGTTGGCCTCGTCCGGCGACAGTCGGCGCTTGGCCGCCAGCGTGGCGATCTCGCCGTGCACCCAGGCCACCCCCCGGTCGACCCTGGTCCGGTCGAGGTCGGTCAGCACCACGGGCACCTTCAGCCGGCGCACGAACAGCAGCGCCAGCTGGGCCGCCATCAGCCCGGCCCCGACGACCCCGATGGAGGTCACCGGGCGTGCCTGGGACGCCGCCGGCGCCCCCACCGGTCGCTTCGCCCGCTTGTTGACCAGGTCGAAGGCGTAGAGCCCGGCCCGCAGCTCGTCGCCGACGCTCAGGTCGGCCAGAGCCTCGTCCTCGGCCGCGAAGGCCTGCTCCCGGGTCGCGGTGCGGGCCGCGAGCACCAGGTCGAGGGCGCGGTAGGGGGCCGGGGCGGCACCGTGCACCTTGGCGTCGACCAGGGCCCGGGACGACGCGACGGCCTGCTGCCAGGTGGCCTCGTCGTCCGGCACCGCGGCCCGCTGCACCGTGACGGCGCCGGTGAGCACCTGCCCCGCCCAGCGCAGCGACCTGGCCAGGAAGTCGGCCGGGGCGAAGCAGGCGTCGGCCAGGCCCAGCTCGAAGGCCTTGAGGCCGTTCAGCATCGTGTTGTTGTTCAACGGGTTGGCGATGATCACCTGCAGGGCCTTCTCCGGACCCACCAGGTGCGGCAGCAGGTAGGCCCCGCCCCACCCGGGCACCAGCCCGAGGAAGCACTCCGGCAACGCGACCGCGGCTGCGCCGGCACTGATGGTGCGGTAGGTGCAGTGCAGCGCCAGCTCGAGGCCGCCACCGAGGGCGGCGCCGTTGACGAAGGCGAAAGAGGGCACCCCCAGGTCGGCCAGCCGCCCGAAGACGGCATGCCCCTGCTGCGCCACGACCAGCCCTTGCTCCCGGCGGTTGCCCGCGGCGGCCATGGTCAGGTCGGCGCCGGCGCAGAAGACGAACGGCTTGCCGGTCACCCCGACGGCCACGATCTCACCGGCCGCCGCCCGCGCCGTGACCTGGTCGAGTGCCGCGGCGAGGCCGGCCAGGCCGGCCGGGCCGAAGGTGGTGGGGCGGGTGTGGTCGCGACCGTTGTCGATGGTCACCAGGGCCATCCGGCCGGCCCCGCCGGGCAGGTTGACGTCGCGGACATGGGCGAGAGTGACGATCTCGTCCGGCATGGTCGGCAGACCGGGCAGCTGCGGCAGGTCGGTGACGGTGGTCATGCGGCACGCTCCGAGCCGAAGTCGCTGTGGTGGGGGTTCTCCCAGACGACGGTGCCGCCCATGCCGATCCCGATGCACATGGTGGTGAGCCCGTACCGCACGTCGGGACGCTGCTCGAAGTGGCGGGCGAGCTGGGTCATCAGTCGCACCCCACTCGAGGCCAGGGGGTGGCCCAGGGCGATGGCGCCGCCGTCCGGGTTGACGCGGGAATCGTCGTCGGCGATGCCGAAGTGGTCGAGGAAGGCCAGTACCTGGACGGCGAAGGCCTCGTTGATCTCGAACAGCCCGATCTCGTCGATGCTCATACCGAGCCTGGTGAGCACCTTCTCGGTGGCCGGTACCGGTCCCACGCCCATGACGGCGGGGTCGACGCCGGCGAAGGCGTACCCCACCAGCCGCATCCGCACCGGCAGGCCCAGCTCGGCGGCGGTGTCGGTGCCCGCGAGCAGGCAGGCGGTCGCGCCGTCGTTGAGGCCCGCCGAGTTGCCGGCGGTGATCCGGCCGTGGGGCCGGAACGGGGTGCGCAGCCCGGCCAGATCGGCCAGGGTGGTCTCGGGTCGGGGTGGCTCGTCGACGGTGGCCAGGCCCCAGCCGAGGTCGGCGTGCCGGACGGCGACCGGCACCAGGTCCTGCTGGATCCGGCCGGCCGCGTAGGCGGCCGCGACCTTGCCCTGGCTGGCCAGGGCGTACCGGTCGGCGCGCTCCTTGGTGATGGCGGGGAAACGGTCGTGCAGGTTCTCGGCGGTCTGCCCCATGACCAGCGCCGAGGTGTCGACCAGGCGCTCGGCCACGATCCGGGGGTTGGGGTCGACCCCTTCGCCCATCGGGTGGCGGCCCATGTGCTCGACCCCGCCGGCGACGACCACGTCGTAGGCACCGAACCCGATGCCGGAGGCCCCGGTGGTGACGGCCGTCATGGCCCCGGCGCACATGCGGTCGATCGCGTAGCCGGGCACGCTCACCGGAAGGCCCGAGAGCAGGGCGCTCATGCGGCCGATCGTCAGTCCCTGGTCGCCGATCTGGGTGGTCGCGGCGACGGCCACCTCGTCGACCCGGGCGGGCGGCAGCTCGGGATGCCGGTCGAGCAGCTCGCGGATGCAGGCCACGACGAGGTCGTCGGCACGGGTCTGGGCGTAGATGCCCTTGTCTCCGGCCTTGCCGAACGGGGTGCGGACCCCGTCGACGAAGACGACGTTCCTGGGGCTGGCGGGCACGCGGATCCTCCCTTGCCGGGTCTGGACGAGCCAGAGATGGCGAGCACTACCCGACGATGCTACTGGAGAGTAACAAGTGCCGCGGACCGACCTCGGTCACACGGTGACGGACGTCTGGGCCAGGATCCTGGTGCGGTGCGCGCGCAGGAACGCCCACGTGGTGGGGACCAGGTACCCGACCCAGGCGAGCACCTGCAGCACGGTCATCGCGGGGGTCAGGTTGAGGACGCCGTGCACCACCTCGGCCACCGGCGAGGACTCGGAGACGGTGTCGCTGACGTCGAACATCATGGTGTGCTCGCCGGGCAGGACCCCTGCTTCCTGCAGGTCGTGGACGGCGTAGGCCAGCACGCCGGCGGCCACCACGATCAGGGCCAGGCCGGTCCAGCGGAAGAAGCGTGCCAGGTCGATCTTCACCGCCTTGCGGTAGAGCAGCCACCCGAGCAGGACGGCGGTCCCGATGCCGAGGGCTGCCCCGGCCGCCGGACCGATACCCGTGTCGCCCGAGGCCCGCGCGGTGCTCCACAGGAACACCGCGGTCTCCAGGCCCTCGCGGGCGGTGGCCACGAAGCCGGTCATGAACACGGCGCCGGCCCCGACCGCCAGGGCGTCGTCCAGCTTGTTGCGCAGGTCGCCCGAGATGCTGTGCGCGGCGCGGCGCATCCAGAACACCATCCAGGTGACCAGGGCCACGGCCAGCAGCGACGTCGTGGCGGCGAAGACGGGCTCCACCCCGGTCGGCAGCTCGGTGGCCGTCAGGGTCAGGGCACCGGCTGCCAGCAGGCTCACCAGGACGGCGACGCCGACGCCGGCCCACAGTGCGCTCCGACGCCGGGTGTGACCGCTGCGGACCAGGTAGGCGAGCAGGATGCTCACGATCAGGCTGGCCTCGAGGCCTTCCCGCAGACCGATCAGCGCATTGGCGAGCACGACGTCTCCCGTTCGACGAAAGTTAGGTAAGGCTCACCTTACTAGTCGCCCTCGGGGGTCGCGCCAGTGGCCGGTGGTGCGGTCTGGGTCACATCCTCGTCGTCAGGTGCGACCGGATCGGGACGGGCGGCGGCAGCAACGGCCGCCACCACGACGTCGACCGACAGGTCGAGCTGCCAGGGCCGGGCCCCGTGCTCGGCCAGGACCCGCCGGACGGCGGCCGCGTCGCAGGGCTCGGGCGGCTGCCAGGTGAGACGGCGCAGCGAGTCCGGCGAGAGCAGGTTCTCGACGGGCAGCTCGTGCGTTGCGGCCAGCTGCTGCACGGCCTCGCGGACCATCGAGAGCCGCCGGGCCGCGGCCGGGTCCTTCTCGGACCAGACCCGGGCCGGGGGCGGCCCGTCCGACGGCAGGTGGCTGGGGGGCAGCTCGGCGTCCGGCAGGTCGCGCGCCCGGGCCAGGGCTGCCACCCAGGCGCCGGCATGACGGCGGGCGCCGCGGCCGGTGAAGCCGGTCAGCGCCGCCAGCTCGGTGCCGGTACGGGGCATGGCGACGGCCGCGACCACCAGGGCCGAGTCCGGGATCACCCGACCGGGGGAGACGTCCTGCTCGCGGGCCACGGCGTCGCGCGCCGTCCAGAGCTCGCGCACCGCCGCCAGCTGGCGGCGGCTGCGCACCCGGTGCAGCCCGGAGGTGCGCCGCCACGGGTCGACCCGCGGCGGCGGTGGAGGCGTGGCGGCGACGGCCGCGAACTCCTGCCGGGCCCACTCCAGCTTGTGCTGGCGGTCCAGCTCGGCGGCCAGCACGTCGCGCAGCTCGACCAGCACCTCGACGTCGAGGGCGGCGTAGCGCAACCACGGCTCGGGCAGGGGTCGGACGGACCAGTCGACCGCCGAGTGCTCCTTGGCCAGGCTCAGGCCGAGCAGCTGCTCGACGACCGCGGCCAGTCCCACCCGCTCCAGACCGGCCAGGCGCGAGCCCAGCTCGGTGTCGAACACCGTGCTCGGCACCAGGCCCAGCTCGGCCAGGCACGGCAGGTCCTGGCTGGCGGCGTGCAGCACCCACTCGGAGTCGGCGATGACAGCGTTCAGGCAGGAAAGGTCGGGCAGGGCCGCGGCATCGATGAGTGCGGTGCCGCTGCCCTCGCGACGCAGCTGCACCAGGAACGCCCGTTGTCCGTAGCGGTGGCCCGACGCCCGCTCGGCGTCGACCGCCACCGGCCCCAGGCCGGCGGCGAAGCGTTCGACGACCTCGTTCAGCCCCGCCGCGTCGGCCACGACGTCGGGGACACCGTCACGCGGCATCGACAGCGGGGTCGGCGCGGCGATCTCGGTGGATGACACGCAGTCCACCGTAGGCCACCGTCGGCCTGGTTCAGCAGACGGCCCCGGAACGCATGGCCGTGGCGACCATCTCGGCCCGGTCGCCGGTGCCCAGCTTGCGGGCGATCCGCGCCAGGTGGCTCTTGACGGTCAGGGCCGACAGGCCGAGGGCCTCGCCGATGTCCTTGTTGGACTTGCCCTCGGAGACCAGCTGCAGCACCTGCACCTCACGGGCCGACAACGACTCCACCGCCTCGTTCCGCTCGCCCAGGCGTCCCAGGCCGCCGCCCACGGTCGAGACCAGGTAGGCCCGCACCCCGGCACCGACCGCGGCGCGCACGTTGTAGGGGTCGTCGCTCGTCGACAGCACGACTCCGCGCATCCACCCCGCGGCCCGCAGCTCGCGCAGCAGGGCGACGCCGGAGCCGTCGGGCAGGCTGGCCTCGACGATGCACAGGTCGGCGACCCCGGCGCCGGCGCGCTGGCGCGCCTCGGTGACGGTGCCGACCTCGAGGACGTGGCGGGCGCCCAGGGCTCGCAGCGTGTGGCCGACGGTCTCGCGCAGCGCCGGAGAGGCGACCACGACCATGGCGGCGAAGCGGCCCGGGCGGGGCAGGGGAACTCCAGGGCGCTCGACCAGTGTGGTCACGAGTGATCCTCCTTGCGGCACCCGGCCGGGGACCGGGCGTGGCTGTCACGGACATCGACCGTCGCAGCAGGGTGCGACCTTGTCCGGATCGGCATCAGGACCGCCGTACTGAAGCCCTCAGCCCGTACTGAAGCCCTCAGCCCGTACTGAAGCCCTCAGCCTTTACTGAAGCCCTCAGCGGCGCCGGGCCAGCGCGGCCACGCCGGCGGGCAACGGCGGCAGGCCCGCCACCGTGCACAGCAGGGCACCCCAGGCCTTGAAGTGGCCGGCGATGTCGTCGACCGGCGTCCACGAGGCCCGGACCTCGATCTCGACGCTGGGTGCCCGCTCCGACAGGGCCCCGAAGCTCTCGGACACGACCCGGGTCACCGTGCCACCGGCGGCGGTGTGGCCGGCCTCGGCGTCGGCCAGGCACTCCTGCAGCCAGGTCCAGCCGACGTCCCCGATCATGGGGTCGGAGCCGAGCTCGGGCTCCAGGGCGGCCCGTACGAACGTGACGCACCGGAACTTGCCCTCCCATGCCTCCTGGCCGTCGGGGTCGTACAGCAGCACGAAGCGACCGTTCGCCAGCTCGTCGTCGTCGACGACGACGTCCGCGCTCAGGGCCATGGCGTGCGGGGCGATCCGCTGCGGGGCGGGGACCTCCTCGAGGACGACCTCGGACCGCAGCCGGACGTCACGCACTGCCTGGATCGCCGCGAGGAACTCCTCAGGGGCGCCCTCAGAGGTCCTCCGAACGGCCACCAATGCAGCGTACGGTCCTGCTCAGCCCGTGCTCGGCGCGACGCGCCGCGCCGAGTGGCCCGGCGCGGCCCGACGGGCGGGGTGGCGGGTGCGCCGCAGCGCCCGCCGGCGGGGCGCCGGAGCGCGGCCCGGACAATGGCAGGATCACGTCGTGAGCACCTTCCTCGCCGCCTGTCGTCGGCAACGTCCGGACCGCACCCCGGTCTGGTTCATGCGCCAGGCCGGCCGGTCCCTGCCGGAGTACCGCAAGGTCCGCGAAGGCGTCCCGATGCTGACCTCGTGCCGGCAGCCCGACCTGGTCAGCGAGATCACGCTGCAGCCGGTCCGCCGCTACGGCGTGGACGCCGCGATCCTCTACTCCGACATCGTGGTGCCCCTGGCGGCAGCCGGGGTCGACCTCGACATCGTGCCGGGCGTGGGCCCGGTGATCGCCGCCCCGATCCGCACCCGCGCCGACCTGGCACGGGTGCCCGAGCTCGACCCTGCCGCCGTCGCCGACATCGCCGAGTCGGTCCGCCGTACGGTCGGCCGGCTGGGCACCACCCCGCTGATCGGCTTCGCGGGGGCGCCGTTCACCCTGGCCAGCTACCTGGTCGAGGGCGGCCCCAGTCGTGACCTGACCCTGACCAAGGCGCTGATGTACGGCGACCCCGAGCTGTGGGCCGACCTGATGGCGCGGCTCGCGCAGATCAGCGCGACCTTCCTGACCGTGCAGGTGGCGGCCGGCGCGAGCGCCGTCCAGCTGTTCGACTCCTGGGTGGGCGCGATCCCGGCGGCCGACTACCGCACACTCGTGCAGCCGGCCTCGCGAACCGTGCTGGACGCCGTGCGGGCGGCGGCGCCCGACGTGCCCCGGATCCACTTCGGGGTGGGCACCGGTGAGCTGCTGGCCGACATGGGCGAGGCCGGCGCCGACGTGGTCGGGGTCGACTTCAGGGTCCCCCTCGACGTGGCCTCCCGTCGGATCGGCCCCGACCGGGCGGTGCAGGGCAACCTCGACCCCGCCCTGCTGTTCGCGCCGTGGCCGGTGCTGGCGCAGCGGGTGCGGGCGACCGTTGCCGCCGGCCGCGACACCCCGGGCCATGTGTTCAACCTGGGCCACGGGGTGCCGCCGACCGCCGACCCCGAGGTCATCGCCCGGGTGGTGGAACTGGTCCACTCCCTGTAGCCGGCCCGGCCGGCATCGGGAGCGTGGCCGGGTGGGGGCGGGCGAACCATCGGCGCCAGGCCCAGCGGACCGGCCACCAGAGCAGCACTCCGACCACCGCGAACGGCAGCAGGCCACCGGCCACGGTCAGCAGAAAGGTGAAGCTGCCCACCAATGCGTTCCAGCCCGGGCGCAGCGGCTCCCAGATGCTCGCGCCCGAGTCGGGGTTCGCCGCGTTCGGGGTGCGCAGCGTGACCGTGACGGTCGACAGGTCGGCGCGGTCGTTGAGGCTGGCCAGCCGGGCCTGCAGCGCCTCCAGGTCGGCCTCGCGCCGGCTGAGCTCGGCCTCGATCAGGACGACGTCCTTGAGGTCCCCGGCCTTGGCGAGCAGCTCGCGGACCCTGGCCACCGAGGCCTTCTGGGTGGCCACCCGGCTGGTCAGGTCGGCGACGTCGCCGGTGACGTCCTGGGCCGAGGAGGTGCGGGAGAGCACCGTGCCCAGCTTGTCGGTGACGCGCTTGACGGTGTCGTCGAGCTTGGCGACCGGCACCCGCAGCACGATCACCGACTCCCCGGCCACCGGAGGCTTGCGGGCGGCGCCGCTGGTGTCGGTCCCTGCGGCGTCGACCGGCGTGGGGTCGGTAGGGGCGTAGCCGGTGGTCTCGGAGGAGACGAAGCCCCCGACGTCCAGCGCAGCCTGCCGGACGGCGGCGGCCGCAGTCTCGAGCACCTTCACCTCGAGGGTGACCTGCACGTTGCGGATCACGTGCTGGCCGACGGCGACCTGCCCGGCGCCCGCCGCCCCCGAGGCGGCACCGTTGCCGACGGTGCTCACGAACCCCTTGTCGGCGGTCCCCGCGGCTGCTGCGGAGGCGGCTGCCGGAGCGGCCAGCTCGCCCGCCGTCCCCGCCCCGGCGGCAGAGGAGGAGGCGCTGCTGCTGCCGGACCCGCAGGCCGTCAGCAGCCCGGCCGTCAGCAGCCCGGCCACCAGCGCCAGTTGGGCGGCGGTGGTGCGGTGTCGTCGCTTCATGAGGTTCTCCCGGACGTGGTGAGGGGCGGTCAGGTCCCAGCGTTCGCGCAGCCGGCTCCCAGCCGGCCGCGATCACTGGTGTGACGCCCGAGCGGACCGATCGGATCCGCCCGCCGAGGTCACGGTCCGATGACGATGTCGCGACACCGGTGCGGCGGTGACAGTGGCGGCAGGTGGCAGGCTGGGGGCATGTCCGAGCCCGAGCCCGAGCCCGAGCCCGAGCCCGAGCCCGAGCCCGAGCCCGAGCCCGAGCCCGAGCCCGAGCCCGAGCCCGAGAGCCCGAGCCCGAGACCCGTCGACCGACGTCGGGCCGGGGACCGGACCCGACGCACCGCCCGGCCTGTCGTCGTGGTGGTGGGCGGCGGCATCTCGGGTCTGACCGTGGCCTGGCGGCTGCGCGAGGTCGCTCAGGTGATGGTGCTCGAGCAGGGCGAGGTCTGCGGCGGCCTGCTGCGCGCCGGCACCCTGGGCGGGATCGACGTCGACCTGGGCGCGGAGTCGGTGCTGGCCCGACGTCCCGAGGCGCTCGCACTGATGCGCGAGGTGGGGCTGTCCGACGCGATCGTGCATCCGGTGACCCACGCCGCCCAGGTGCTGCGCGGTGCCGACCTGGTGCCGCTGCCCACCGGCACCGTGATGGGGGTGCCGTCCTCGGCCACCGGCCTGGAGGGGGTCCTGGGGGCTGCGGGGGCCGCCCGGGTGGCGGCCGAGGCCGACCTGCCGGCCCTGTCGCCGGACGACGCGTCCGTCGACCGCCCGGTCGCCGAGTGGGTGTCGCAGCGGCTGGGTCCCGCCGTCGTCGAGCGGCTCGTCGAGCCGCTGCTGGGTGGGGTCTATGCCGGCCGCTCCCAGTACCTGTCGGCCCAGACCTGCCTGCCGGCGCTGTGGCAGGCCGCCCACGACGAGGGCAGCCTGCTGGCGGCGGCGACGACGGTGATGCGGGTCTCGGCCGGCGACGGCCGGCCGGTGTTCGCCGGCCTCGAGGGGGGTCTCGGCCGGTTCGCGGCCCGGGTCGCCGACGCCGCGGCAGCGGCCGGGGTGCAGCTGCGCACCGGCGTCCAGGTCACGGCGCTGAGGACGACGCGGGTCGGCCAGGCGCCTCGCTGGCAGCTCGAGGTCGCCCGCACCGCCGAGGTGCTCACGGCCGACGCCGTGGTGCTCGCCGTGCCGGCTCCGGTGGCCGCGCGGCTGCTGACGACCGTGAGCCCGGCGGCGGGCGCCGAGCTGGACGGCGTCGAGACGGCGTCCGTGGCCCTGCTCGCCGCCGTCGTCCCGGCGGCCGACCTGGCCGGACTGACGGGTTCGGGGGTCCTCGTGCCGCCGTCCGAGGGGCATGTGGTCAAGGCCGCCACCTACTCGTCGGCCAAGTGGGCCTGGGTGGGGCGGCAGTGCGCCGACCGCGTCGTCGTGCGGTTCTCGGTCGGCCGTCACCGCGACGAGGAGGTGCTCGACATCGACGACGCCACGCTCACCGAGCTGGTGCTGCGTGACGGCGGGCAGGTGCTGGGCCGCGAGCTGCACCCGGTGGCGACCCGGGTGGTGCGCTGGCCCCAGGCCCTGCCGCAGTACGGCCTGGGCCATCGGGACCGGGTCGCCCGGCTGCGGTCCGCGGTGGCGGTGGTTCCCGGGCTGGCCGTGTGCGGTTCGGTGATGGACGGCGTCGGGATACCTGCCTGCATCGCGGCGGCCGAGCGAGCCGCTGCTGAGACGGCGGCCCATCTCGCAGTGGGACCGGGCCGTCTCGGAGCGGGCAGTCTCGAACCGGGCCGTCTCGGACCGGGCCAGGGGCGGGCCGGGACGTCCGACCGGACCGGCTGAGCCACAATGGGGCCATGAGCGAGCCCACCCTGGACCCGGCACCGGACCGCGGCCCGACCGCACGCGAGATCAACGACACCCTGCGCTACACGATGTGGTCCGTCTTCGCCGCCGACCAGCTGCCCGCCGACCGGGGCGACCTGGCCGCCGGGGTCGAGCACGCCCTGGCCGACCTGTCTGCCAAGGACCTCGTCGTGCGTGGCTGGTACGACGTCTCGGGCCTGCGGGCGGACGCGGACGTCATGGTCTGGTGGCATGCGCCCGCGGTCGAGACCCTGCAGGAGGCCTACCACCGGTTGCGTCGCAGCTCCCTCGGTCGCTGCCTGCGTCCGGTCTGGTCCTCGGTGGGGCTGCACCGGCCCGCCGAGTTCAACAAGGGGCACGTCCCCGCCTTCATGGCGGGGGAGGCGCCCCGCGGGTACCTGTGCCTCTACCCCTTCGTGCGGTCCTACGACTGGTACCTGCTGCCCGAGGAGGAGCGCCGGGCGCTGCTGGTCGAGCACGGCATGGCCGCCCGCAGCTACGGCGACGTGCGGGCCAACACCGTGTCGTCGTTCGCGCTCGGCGACTACGAGTGGCTGCTCGCGTTCGAGGCGGACGAGCTGCACCGGATCGTCGACCTGATGCGCGACCTGCGCGCGACCGGGGCGCGGCGGCACGTCCGCGAGGAGATCCCGTTCTACACCGGCACCCGGCTGCCGCTCGGCGAGCTGGTCGCCGCCCTGCCCTGAGCCCCCGTCCTGCGCGGGCTCAGTCCTGCTTGGGACGGCGGCGGATGCTCACCGAGTTGATGCAGAACCGGGCATCGGTCGGGGTCGGGTAGCCCTCACCGTCGAAGACGTGCCCCAGGTGGCTGCCGCACGCGGCGCAGCGCACCTCGGTGCGGACCATGCCCGCGCTGCGGTCCTCGAGGTACTCCACGGCGTCCGAGGATGCGGGGGAGTGGAACGACGGCCAGCCGCAGTGCGAGTCGAACTTGTCCTCGCTGGTGAACAGCTCCGCACCGCAGGCCCGGCAGCTGTAGACACCCTCGGTGTGGTCGTCCCAGTACTCCCCGGTGAAGGCGCGCTCGGTGCCGCCCCGGCGCAGCACCTGGTACTCGGCGTCGGTCAGCTTCTCGCGCCAGGCGTTCTCGTCGACGGTGACCGGGTAGCTGCCGCTGCCCATGGGGGCGATCGGACGTACCTTGCGTGCTGGGGGCATGGCTCCTCCGTCGGGATGGAACGAATCGGGGCATGTCACCTAGTGCCCCGACGGTCACGGTCGGCTAGCGTGAGGGGGTCAGTCAAGTGTGGCGCACCGCGCGGAGGCGGGTAACACGATGAGCAGGTCGGACGGCAACCGGTTGCCGGTGCAGGTCAGGAGCCGTGATGCCTCGGCGACCCTGCGACCGACGACCGACGACGAGGTCGCCCCACCGCAGCAGCACGGCCGCGGGGCGGCGGTGATGGGCCCGATCCTGCTGCTGAGCCTGGGTCTGCTGCTCGGCATCGTCAACCAGACCGCTCGCGAGGTCTCGGGCGTGCTGCGGGTGCCGGCGCTGATCGCCGCGCTGATCCTCGTGGGCCAGGCCTTGATGATGTTCGACCAGCCGGCGGCGGAGCCGTCGCGGGACGTGGTGGTGCTGCCGGACGGCGACCAGGTCACGGTCCGGGTCGAAGGACCGCCGGGGCGTGCCACCTACCGCGAGACCACGCAGAGGGTGGCGGGGGCGGTTCGTGAGAACGTCACGGCCGCTCGCGACACCAAGCTGGTGATCTGGCTCGGGCTGGTGCTCTCGGTTTGGCTCGGCCTGGCCACCCTGGCGAACCCGACCGCGCCGTGGCTGTTGGTGCTGCTGTCGCTGCTGGCCGCGTTCCTGCTGTTCGCCGACGCCTGGCGCTCGCTGCGTGGCAGACGCTGACCTGGGCAGCCGGACGGTGCAGGATCGCCTCATGACGCACCGTCGAGTCGCCCGCCTGGCAGGGATCGCCGGAGCAGGTGCGACCATGGCCGCCGGCGGGGCGGTGCTGGCCGCCGCCGTCGTCTTCGCCCGCCGGGTGGTGACCCCGGAGGCCGCACCCGCCCAACGCGACGAGGACGTCGAGGTGCTCGGGGTCGGCGCCGGCACGGTGACCCTGCGGGCCACCGCCGAGACCGCGGCCCCCGGCCGCTACGGCCTGTGGCTGGAGGCCGGCCAGGGGCATGCGCGGCTGGGTGAGGTGGTCGACCACGACGAGGTCGCGGGCACCGTCACCCGCCGGGTGCTCGGCCTCGACCGGGGCCGGCTGCGCGAGGGCCGCGCCCGCTGGAACCAGTACTTCTACGCGGGAGACCCCGCCCTGGCCCTCGACCTGCCGTTCGCGGAGGTCGAGGTCGAGGGCGAGTCGGGGCCGCTGCCGGCCTGGTCGGTGCCCCCCTCGGACGACGTGCCCCGACGTGAGACCTGGGCGATCCTGGTGCACGGCCGGGGGGCCACCCGCGAGGAGTGCCTGCGTGCGGTACCGGTGCTGCACCGCCTCGGGTTCACCAGCCTGGTCGTCAGCTACCGCAACGACCACGACCTGCCGCCGTCCGGCACCGGCCGCTACCACCTGGGCGAGGCCGAGTGGCGCGACCTCGAGGCGGCCGTGCTGTACGCCGTGCAGCACGGGGCGGCCGACGTCGTGCTGGTCGGCTGGTCGATGGGTGGAGCCGTTGCGCTGCAACATCTCTCGCGGTCGTGGACGGCGGACAGGGTGCGGGCGCTGGTGCTGAACGCGCCGGTGATCGACTGGCGCAGCGTGTTCGGGCACCACGCGCGACGGCACGGGGTGCCGGTGCCGGTGAGCCGGCTGGCCCAGGGTCTGCTCGGTCACGGGCAGGCCCGGCGACTGGTGTCGTTGCAGACCGCCGTCCCGCTCGACCGCTTCGACTGGGTGGCCCGCGCCGGCGAGCTACGGGTGCCGGTGCTGCTGCTGCACAGCGACGACGACGAGTACGTGCCCAGCGGGCCGTCGCACGCCCTGGCCCAGGCCCGGCCCGACCTGGTCACGCACGTGCCCAGCAAGCTGGCCCGGCACACCAAGGAGTGGAACGTCGACCCCGAGCACTGGGAGACCGCCGTCGCGCGGTTCCTGCTCGCGCTGTAGGTCCGGCTAGCGCGTGGCCAGGGTGGTCCGGCGCGTGGCGAGAGCGATCTCGACCGCGGACTTGTAGGCCAGCTCGCAGCGCTGCAGCACCTCGGCCCAGCCGGTGTCGGGTGCGCAGGCGCGGTTGCGCTCGGCCATGGCGCGGCGGCGCTGCGGGTCGACCGCGAGGTCGACGACGGCGGCCGCCAGCCCGACGTCGCTGGCCGCCAGCAGTCCGTGCCGGCCGTGGTGGATGAAGTCGGCGATCCCGGTCTGGCGGCGGGCGATCACCGGGATGCCGGCGCAGCGCGCCTCCAGGGCCGCGATGCCGAACGACTCCAGGGTCGCCGGGGCCAGGTAGAGGTCGGCCCGCCGGTAGAGCGTGCGGATGGCCTCGTGCTCCATGCGGCCGGCCAGCTCGACGACGTCCTGCAGCCCCAGCCGCCGGATCTGGGCGGCGACGGCTCGTCGTTGCGGACCCTCGCCGACGACGACGACGCGCAGCCGCAGCCCGGTGGGCAGCTGGGACCGGGCGGCCGCGATCGCGTCGACCAGCGCGCGGGGCCGCTTGCGCAGGGCCAGGCGCATCACGCTGACGACCACCACCTCGGTGTCGTCGCGCGGATCGGGCTCGACCTGCCAGTCGCTCGGCTCGACCCCGTTCGGCATGACACTGACCTCGCCGGGGGAGCGCACCAGGGACCGCAGCGGGTCGGCCGCCAGCTCGCTGACGGCGGTCCAGTGCACCGGCCAGCGCACCCAGCCCGTGACCAGGCCGGCGACCGCGTAGAGCGAGGTGGCCCACCACCAGAGCGAGTGCAGCGTGACGACGACCGGGATCCGGCGCCTGGCCGCGGCCCGGACCGCCAGGATCGACAGGGGTGAGAGCACCGACAGGTGCACGTGCAGCACGTCGGGCTCGGCGTCGGTCAGCACCTGGTGGACGGCGCTGTTCGTGGCCGGGATGTGCGGCCAGGGGATGCCGAGGCGGCGCACCGCAGGGCCGGCCGTCGGTGGGTCGAGGGTCGGCTCGGTGCCCATCGTCCAGGTGGCCCGGGTCGGCGCTCCGGCCGGGGCGGCGCAGGTGAGCACGCTCACCTCGTGGCCCGAGGCGAGCTGCCGGACGGCGAGGTCGCGGACCTGGACCTCGATGCCGCCCTGCTTGGGCAGGTAGGCGTCGGTGACGTGCAGGATTCGCATCAGCCGGTGCTCACTCCCGAATCGTCCTTCCTACGCCCCTGCTCGACCGTGACCTCGACCCCCGATGGTCACACATTCACCGGACCGCTGCCAGGACTATGCACCAACCACCGGCCCAGCAGGGTCGACCCGCTGACCACGAGGTGGGCCAGCCGCAGCCGGGCCTCGGCGGCCGGGCCGTGGGCGATCCGCGGCGCCTGACCCGCCACGGCCAGGGGGGAGACGGTCTGGCAGATCTCGTCGACCCTGCCCTGGGCCAGCGCGGCGCCCAGCAGCGACGGACCCCCTTCGAGCAGCACCCGCCGCAGACCGCGGTCGCTGAGCGCGGCCACGGCCGCGTGGACGTCGACGTCCCGCTCACCGGCGACGACCACGCTCTGCTCGCCCAGCCGGGCCCTCAGCGCCGTGGTGTCCGCCGTGCGGGTGGTGACCAGGATCGCCCGCCCGGGCGCGGCGAACAGGTCGGCCACCGCCCCCGACAACGAGCCGGAACGGCTGACCACGGCCATCACCGGCACCGGCGCCATGCCCCGACGGGCCCGGTGCTCGGCGAACTCGGGCTTGGGCACCGGGACGGCGTACCGCTCGGCCCGCACGGTGCCGGCACCCACCAGCACCACGTCGGCCAACCCCCGCAGGGTCGACAGGATCGCCCGGTCGACCTCGTTGCCGATCGACTTGGACAGGCCGTCCGCCCCGGCGGCCGCGCCGTCCACCGTGCTGACCATGCTCGCCCGCACCCAGCCCTCGGCGGGCAGCGGGTCGGGGTAGGCGTACAGGTCGGCCAGGGCCGCGAGGGTGTCGAGTCGCTGCGTGGCGAGGTCGCCGATCTCGACGGCCCCCGGCACCAGCAACTGCAACCGGGTCATGCGCCGCCCTGCCCCGGCCCGGCCCGGTCGGGAGTGCGTCGGCCCGAGGCGTTCCGGTCCGCCTTCTCGGCGGTCTGACGCTTGATGCGGCGCAGCATGCCGGCCATTCCCCCCAGCCGCAGCGGGCTCACGGCCGCGGTCAGGCCCAGCTGGAACGGCAGGTCGTCCGGGACCGCGAGCACCGCGGCGGCGCGCTGGCCGTCGAGACCCTCGCTGAGCACCGCGGCGAACCCTCGGGTGGTGGGCGCCTCGGCGGGGACGTCGAAGTAGACCCGGGTCGTGTCGTCGGGGTCGACCTCCACCAGCAGGAACACCGGGGACTGACACTCCGGCACCGGCTCCATGGCGTCACGCTGGCCGAACAGCCGCTCGGGCAGGGCGGGCAGATCACGGCTCAGCTCGAGCAGCAGCTGCAGCCGGTCACGTTCGGTCAGCGCCTCGAAGTCGGCCACCAGCTCGACCAGGGGCGGTGTGAGCCGACCCGGTCGGGCGTCGGTCACGGCCGGTCGCCGACCTTGATCGGTACTCGGACGGCGTTGCCCCACTCGGTCCACGAGCCGTCGTAGTTGCGCACCTGGGGGTAGCCCAGCAGATGGTGCAGCACGAACCAGGTGTGGCTGCTGCGCTCACCGATACGGCAGTAGGCGATGATGTCGTCCTGCGGTCCGAGGTGCTGCTCGCCGGCGTAGATCGCCTCGAGCTCGGCGCGACTGCGGAAGCGGCCGTCCTCGGCGGCGGCGCGGGCCCACGGCACCGAGACCGCCCCGGGGATGTGACCGCCCCGCAGGGCGCCCTCCTGCGGGTAGTCCGGCATGTGGGTGCGTTCGCCCGTGTACTCCTGCGGCGAGCGGACGTCGACCAGCCGGTGCTGGCGGTCGGGGTCGCCGAGGATGCCCAGCACGTCGTCGCGCATGGCACGCAGGCCGCGGTCGACGCGCGCCACGACGGGGTAGCTGCTCTCGACCACCACCGGGGCGTCGGTGGTCATCGGGCGACCCTCGGCCGCCCAGGCCGACCTGCCGCCGTCCAGCAGTCGCACGTCGGGGTGGCCGAACAGGGCGAAGACCCACATGGCGTAGGCGGCCCACCAGTTGCTCTTGTCGCCGTAGATGACGACGGTGTCGTCGCGGCTGATGCCCTTGCCGTGCATCAGGGTGGCGAACCCGGCCCCGTCGACGTAGTCGCGGCGCACGTGGTCGTTGAGCTCGGTGTGCCAGTCGATCTTGACGGCTCCGGGGATGTGGCCGGTCTCGTAGAGCAGCACGTCCTCGTCGCTCTCGACGACGACCAGTCCGGGGGAGCCCAGATGCTCGGCCAGCCAGGCCGTCGTCACCAGCCGCTGCGGGTGGGCGTAGTCGGCGAGTCGGGGATCGGGGTCATACGCGACAGCCATGGCTCGATCCTACCGAGTGCCGATCCGCACGAGGCTCCAGGACGCGGCGGGCAACGTCACCCGCAGCACCGGCTCGGAACAGTCGTCGCTGCCGCTGCCGCTGCCGCTGCCGCTGCCGCTGCCGCCGCTGCCGCTGCTGGTGCCGGGGCCGCCGGCCGTGAGGGGCATCGGCCGCGGCACCACCCGGTCGGGGTCGTGCTGCTGGTTGGTCGCCGTCAGGTCGGTGTCGAAGACGGCCAGGTGCTCGCGCACCACGACGGCGCTCGTGGTGCCTCGCGGGCGCAGCTCGACCTCGGCCGCTGCCTCGGTGCTGCGGTTGACCAGGAACACCGCGATCTCACCGGTGGTGGCGTCGTGGGTCGCCACCGCGCTCACCTGGGGCACCTCGCCGTGCCGCGCCGCCGGCAGCTGCGGTGCGCGCACGGTGGTGAGCAGGGCGCTGCCACGGGCGTACCGGGACGTGAGGGCGAACGGGTGGAAGATCGTCTGCCGCCAGGCCGGTGCCCCGGGCTCGGTGCGGATCGGGGCGATGACGTTGACCAGCTGGGCCAGGCAGGCCATCCGCACCCGGTCGGCGTGACGCAGGATGCTGATCAGCAGGTCGCCCACCACGACGGCGTCCGTCACCGTGTAGGTGTCCTCGATCAGGCGCGGCGCCTGCTCCCAGGTGGTGGGGGTGGGTCGGGAGTCGTACCGGCCCATGCGCCAGACGTTCCACTCGTCCAGCGAGAGGTCGACGGTCCTGGTGCTGCGCCGCCTGGCCTTGACGGCGTCGGCGACCGCGATCACCTCGGTGATGAACGACTCGAGCTGGGCCCCGGAGCCCAGGAAGGCCGCCACGTCGTCGTCCGGGTCGTAGTACTGGTGGAGGGAGATGAAGTCGACCTGGTCGTAGGTGTGCTCGAGCACGGTGTGCTCCCAGGCCCCGAAGGTGGGCATGGTGCGGTTGGAGCTGCCGCACGCGACCAGCTGCAGGTCGGCGTCGATCTTGCGCATCGCGCGTGCCACCTCGGCGGCCTTGCGGCCGTACTCGTCGGCGCTCATGTGGCCGATCTGCCAGGGGCCGTCCATCTCGTTGCCCAGGCACCAGGTGCGCACCCGGTACGGCTGCTCGTGGCCGTTGGCACGGCGCAGCTGGGCGTGGTGCGAGCCGGCGTCGACGGTGCAGTACTCGAGCAGCTCGAGGGCGGAGGTGAGGGTGCCGGTGCCGAGGTTGGCCGCCATCATCGGCTCGACACCGACCTTGTCGCACCAGGCCATGAACTCGTCGACCCCGAACCGGTTGGTCTCCAGGCTGTGCCAGGCGAGGTCGAGCCGCACCGGGCGCTCGGCGGCCGGACCGATGCCGTCCTTCCAGTCGTAGCCCGACAGGAAGTTGCCGCCCGGGTACCGGACCGAGGTGACGCCGAGCTCTCGCACCAGCTCGACCACGTCGGTGCGCAGGCCGTCCTCGTCGGCGTAGGGACTGCCGGGTTCGTAGATGCCCTGGTACACCGAGCGACCCATGTGCTCGACGAAGGAACCGAACACCCGCCGGTCGATGTCGGCGACGGGCACCTCGAGGTCGAACACCACGGTGACGGTCACGCTGCCCAGACTGACAGGCGACGGGAGGGTTCTGCTGCCATGATTCCCGCCATGGGTAAGAAGTCGTCGCAGGTCGGTCCGCAACGCCTCGGTGAGCTGCTGCGGGTCGGGCCCGGGTTCGCGCTCAGCGAGCTCAGCCCCCGTTCCACACTGGGCTTCCCCGGTTCGAAGCACGACGGCGAGGCCGCGCTGGCCGAGGGTCGTGACCGGTTGACCACGCTGCAGGAACGGTTGTGGGCGGCCTCGCGCGGGGGTGACACCCGCCGGCTGCTGCTCGTCGTCCAGGGCATGGACACCGCGGGCAAGGGCGGCATCGTCAGCCATGTGGTGGGCGCGGCCGACCCGACCGGGGTGCGCCACACGGCGTTCAAGGCGCCGACGCCCGAGGAGCGCGAGCACGACTTCCTGTGGCGGATCCGCAAGGCGTTGCCGCAGCCCGGGGAGCTGGGCGTCTTCGACCGCTCCCACTACGAGGACGTGCTGGTGGTGCGGGTCCACCAGCTGGTGCCCCGGCAGGTCTGGTCGCGCCGCTACGCCACCATCAACCGGTTCGAGGCGGGCCTGGCCGCCGAGGGCACCACGATGGTCAAGGTGATGCTGCACATCAGCAGCGACGAGCAGAAGGGTCGCCTGGCCGACCGGCTGGCCGACCCGACCAAGTACTGGAAGTACAACCCCCGGGACGTCGACGAGCGTGCGCGCTGGGCGGACTACCAGCAGGCCTACCAGGCCGCCGTCGAGAAGTGCTCGACCGAGACTGCCCCCTGGTACGTCGTTCCGGCGGACCGCAAGTGGTACGCCCGGTGGGCCGTGCAGCAGCTGCTCCTGGAAGCCCTGGACTCGATCGACCCGCAGTACCCGCCGGCGTCCTTCGACGTCGCGACCGAGAAGCAGCGGGTCGCCGGTAGCTGACCCGGCCGTCAGTTCGTGGGCAGCACGCTGCCCACGACGTCGCCCGTCAGTTCGTGGGCAGCACGCTGCCCACGACGTTGCCCAGCTGGCCCAGCCGCCACAGCTCCCGTTGGTGGAACGGCGGGCCGTCCTGGCGCACCAGCAACAGGGCGGCCGGAGCATGGCCGAGGGGGACCAGCACGGCGCCCTGGGCGGGGCGGTCCGAGCCGTCGGGGGTGAGCTGGATCGTCGTCAGCCGCAGCGCCGCCCGTACGTTCACGGTGTCGGCGGCCGGTCCTCGACCGCTGACGGCGACCGCGGGCCCGGCCTCACCCTCGGTGTAGGGGATGATCGCGGCCCAGTCGCCCCCGAGGGCCGAGGGGGCGCCGTCCACCAGAGTCTGCAGCGCCCGGTCGGGGCGGCTGATCACCTGGTCGACCAGCTCGAGGTCGGCATGACCGGTCGTGGGCGGAACCGGCTGCTGGACCCCGACCACGACGACCCCCGCCAGGTCGGCCACCGCCGCCTGCAGGGCGTGCAGGTGGTCGCTGTCGCGCACCTGCACGAACACGTCGTCCAGGGCGCGGCCCGAGCCGGTCTCGAGGACGTCGACCCCTTCGATGTCTGCTCCTGCCGAA
Organism: uncultured Actinomycetota bacterium; assembly: GCA_963738495.1. GTDB lineage: Bacteria > Actinomycetota > Actinomycetes > Actinomycetales > Kineosporiaceae > CAVTWW01. Next base: position 30,326 of record CAVTWW010000005.1, on the reverse strand, counting down.
CCGATGGTCGTGGCGAGCAGACCGAGGGAACCCGGTCGGTCCGGAACGCTGATCCGCAGCCGTGCGAGCACAGGCACTCCATTCTCCGCCGTCGCCGTCGGGGCCAGTCTGGCGCCGACATGTTTCGAGCAGGTAATCGTCGGTGACGTGAAGTGGTCAGTGGCGGCGGAGCGCCGGCTTGGGCGCGGGCAGGGACGAGGCCCACCCGGTGCCGCCCGACCGGGCCGCCGGCAGTGTGGCACCACGGGTCTCGACCGTGCGGGTGCCCGTGGGGGTCGTCGCCGCGGCCTCGGTCGCCGGCGTCGAGGGGGCGACCGCCGAGACCGGCCGAGTCAGCACCACGGTGGAGCGGGCCTCGACCGTGACCACCGCCCCGGCGGCGAAGCTGTCGCCGCCGCCGTGGTCGCCGTCCGCGGTGTCGAGCACCAGGGTCCACCAGGTGCCGTAGTCGGCGGGCGGCGTCACGATGTCGAGCGACTCGTAGTGGGCGTTGAACAGCACGAGGAACGAGTCGTCCACCACCCGCTCGCCACGAGGCCCCGGTTCGAGGATGCGGTCCCCGTTGAGGAACACGGTCACCGAGCGCGCGTAGCCGGTGCTCCAGTCGTCGTGGCTCATGGGAGTGCCGCCGGGGTTGAACCAGGCGATGTCGCCCACCTCGCTGACCCCGCCCTGCTGCGCCTGACCCTTGAAGAACCGGCGGCGCCGGAAGACCGGGTGGTCACGGCGCAGCCGTACCAGGGTCTGGGTGAAGGCCAAGAGGTCCCGCTGCGGGTCGCCGAGCTGCCAGTCCACCCACGACAAGGCGTTGTCCTGGCAGTAGACGTTGTTGTTGCCGTCCTGGGTGCGGCCCAGCTCGTCACCGTGGGCGATCATCGGAATGCCTTGCGACAGAATCAGACTCATCAGCAGGTTGCGTTGCTGGCGGGCCCGCAGGGCGTTGACCGTCTCGTCGTCGGTGGGTCCCTCGGCGCCGCAGTTCCAGGAACGGTTGTGGCTGTCGCCGTCCGCGTTGCGCTCGCCGTTGGCGTCGTTGTGCTTCTCGTTGTAGGACACCAGGTCGCGCAGGGTGAAGCCGTCGTGGGCGGTGACGAAGTTGATGCTGGCGCTCGGGTGCCGGCCGTCGTCCTGGTAGAGGTCGCTGGAACCACTGATGCGCGAGGCGAACTCGCCCAGGGTGGCCGGCTCGCCGCGCCAGAAGTCGCGCACGGTGTCGCGGTACTTGCCGTTCCACTCGGTCCACAGCGGGGGGAAGTTGCCCACCTGGTAGCCGCCCTCGCCGACGTCCCAGGGCTCGGCGATCAGCTTCACCTTCGAGATCACCGGGTCCTGCTGCACCAGGTCGAAGAAGGCGCTCAGCCGGTCGACCTCGTGGAACTGCCGGGCCAGGGTGGCGGCCAGGTCGAACCGGAACCCGTCGACGTGCATCTCGGTCACCCAGTACCGCAGGGAGTCCATGATCAGCTGCAGCACGTGCGGGTTGCGCATCAGCAGGCTGTTGCCGGTGCCCGTGGTGTCGTAGTAATGGGCCCGGTCGTCGTCGACCAACCGGTAGTAGGCGGCGTTGTCGAGACCGCGGAAGCACAGGGTCGGGCCCAGGTGGTTGCCCTCGGCGGTGTGGTTGTAGACCACGTCGAGGATCACCTCGATGTCGGCCGCGTGCAGTGCCTGCACCATGGCCTTGAACTCCTGCACCTGCTGGCCGCGCTGGCCCGAGGAGGAGTAGGCGTTGTGCGGGGCGAAGAACCCGATGGTGTTGTAGCCCCAGTAGTTGTGCAGGCCCTTGGAGACCAGGGTGGTGTCCTGCACGAACTGGTGCACCGGCATCAGCTCGACCGCCGTCACGCCCAGGTCGCGCAGATGCTGGACGACGGCGGGGTGGGCCATGCCGGCGTAGGTGCCCCGGATGTCGGCGGGCACGTCGGGGTGCGTCATCGTCAGACCCTTGACGTGGGCCTCGTAGATGACGCTCTCGTGGTACTCGTGCTGAGGGGGGCGGTCGTTGCCCCAGTCGAAGAACGGGTTGACCACGACCGAGACCATGGTGTGGCCCAGGCTGTCGAGGTCGTTCAAACTGCCGGGGTCACCGAAGTGGTAGGAGAACAACGACTCGTCGCCGTCCACCTGGCCCTCGATCGCCTTGGCGTAGGGGTCGAGCAGCAGCTTGGCCGGGTTGCAGCGACGCCCGCTCGACGGGTCGTAGGCCCCGTGCACCCTGAAGCCGTAGCGCTGCCCGGGACCGATCCGGGGCAGGTAGACGTGCCAGACGAAGGCGTCGACCTCGGTCATCGGCACCCGCTCCTCGGTGCCCGCCGAGTCGATCAGGCAGAGGTCGATGCGGTCGGCCACCTCGGAGAACAGCGCGAAGTTGGTGCCGGCGCCGTCGAAGGTGGCACCGAGCGGGTAGGGGCGGCCCGGCCAGGTCTGCAGGGCTCCTCGACCCCTGGCGGCGACCGGGATCGGGCCGGTCTGGGGGCCGTCGACCCCCGCGTCGTTCGGCTCCGTGCTCTCGGACGCGCTCATCGATCCCTCACTCGGGCAGCGCCCGCTCAATCATGCCGGCGATGGCGCGGCGGGGACTGGGAAGCGTGCCGTAGGCCAGTGCCCCGCTGCCGCCGAGGCGGGTCTGCAGGAACATCGCGGCGACCTCGCCGGGCGAGAACCGGCAGAGCAGGCTGGCCTGCAGCGTGGTCGCCAGTCGCTCGACCAGGAACCGGGCGCCGGCCTCGACGGCGGCCGGGTCCCGCCGGGCCTCGCGGGCGGCGGCGGTCAAGGACGACGCCACGTCGTCGATGGCGATGTCGAGGTCGACGTCCATGCCGCGGGCCTGGGCGATCTCGTCGATCAGCACCTCGAGGGCCCGCGGCTGCACCGTCATCACCCGGAGCACGTCGAGGGCGGCGATGTTGCCGGTGCCGGCCCAGATGGACGGCGCGGCCGCGTCCCTGACCAGACGTGCCATGCCGACCGACTCGACATAGCCGTTGCCGCCCAGACACTCGAGCCCCTCGGCGGCGTGCCCGACCACCCGCCGTCCGGCCCAGTAGGCGCCGACCGGGACGCCGGCCTGCAGCAGCTCGGCCTGACCGGCGTCCACGGCAGCGGCCAACCGCATGCCCAGCACCGTCATCGCCTCGCTCTCGACGGCCAGGTCGGCGAGCACGTTCTGCATCAGCGGCTTGTCGGCCAGGCGGGCGCCGAAGGCCTGCCGATGGCGGGCGTAGTGGACGGCGCGCACCACCACCTGGCGCATCAGCCCGGCGCTGATGAGGACGCCGTCCAGCCGCATGGCGGCCATGGTGCCGGCGAGGACCCGGCGACCGGCGCCCTCGGGGCCGATGCGGATCGCCCAGGTGTCGGCGAGGTCGACCTCGGCGACCGCGGTGGAGGCCATGCCCAGCAGCCGCTCGAGCCGGCGCACCCGCCACGGGTTGAGGTCGCCGTCGTCCAGCACCCTGGGCACCAGGAAGCAGGACAGGCCTGCGGGGGCCTGCGCCATGACCAGGAAGGCATCGCTGCTGGGGCTGGCCACGCACCACTTGGAGCCGTCGAGCCGGTACCCGGCGCCGCCGCTGACCGGAGCCTGATCGGCCGGGACGGCCGTGGTCCGCAGGCGGGCCAGGTCGGCGCCGGCGTGGCGCTCGCTGACGGCTAGCCCGCACAGCGCGCCGAGCTTGTCCTTGGGGGGACGCAGCTGCGACTCGTAGGCGCGGGCGGCGAACCAGGGCAGCCACTGCTTCTCCAGCTCGGGCTGCTGCCCGAGGGCCGGCGCGGCGGCGTACGTCGCGGACAGGCCTGCGAGGTGCCCGACGTCGGTCTGCGACCACACCACCATGGCGGCCGCTCGAGCGGTGTGGGCGGTGATCGCGGGGGGCTGGTGCCAGGCGGCGGCCGTCAACCCGGCCCGGACGCCGGCCTGGCGCAGCCGGTGCCAGGACGGATGGTGGTCGATCTCGTCGGTGGCGCGGCCGAAGGCGTCGTGGCTGCGCAGCACCGGGGTGTGGCCGTGGGCCAGCTCCACCCAGCGCTGGGTGCGGTCCGAGCCCGCCAGGCGGCCCAGCTCGCCGAGCCGGGCGGCATGCTGCGCGGCGCCGTGACGGGTGACCGCCTCGGTCAGCGCGAGGTCGGTGGCGAACAGGTCGAGCTCGCCCGGCAGCAGGGCGGTGGGCGCGTTGACGACCCCGCGCGCGGCTCGGACGGACACCCCCGTAGCGGGCGAGGATGACACGGCCAGGCGGGAACCGCCTCGGCCCACCTCGCGGGCCGTCTCCACCAGGTCCGTCACCCCGCCACCGTACCGACCTGGTGGCTTCGTGGTGTTATCGGCGCGCACCGGCTGTGCAACATCGCGTCGCCCGGCGCGGTGCCGCACCATGATGAGGTGCAGTGATTACGGTGTGTTGCATGCCCCCGGTTCTCGTCGCTGAGCGTCACCGAAGCCCGGTGCTGCGCCGACCCCGGACGACGCCGTCGGGGGCGGGGTCGGTGGCGCGGGTGCTCGTCGCCACCTGGCGCACCGCCGTCCGGCACCGGGTGACCGGCCTGGCCGCCGAGGCCGGGTTCTTCGCCCTGCTGTCGCTGCCGCCGCTGCTGCTGTCGGTCGTGGCCGGGGCCGCCCTGGCGGGGCGCTTCGCCGGAGCCGGGGTGCTGGCGGGGCTGCAGGCCCAGCTCGAGCAGGCCGGTGGCCTGCTGCTGACGACCGAGGCCTCCCGATCGGTGGTGACCCCGATGGTGCGCGAGGTGGTGCACGGTGGTCGCCTCGACGTGGTGTCCGTCGGCTTCGTGGTGGCGCTCTGGTCGGGGTCGCGAGCCCTGAACGTCTACGTCGACACGGTCTCGATCATGTACGGGTTCGGCGGGCACCGGGGCATCGTGCGCACCCGTGCGCTGTCGTTCTCGCTGTACGTCGCCACGGTGATGTCGGCGGTCGTGGTGGCGGCCATGGTGCTGCTGGGGTTCGGGGCGGCTGCGCGCCGGTGGCCGGTCGTCGCCTCGGCCGGGACCGGGGTGGGGCCGGGCGCAGGGTCGTGGGGAACGGCCACCGCCGTCGTCCTGCTCTCGGTGCTGGCCACGGCGGTGCTCTACCACGTGGCGACCCCGGTGCGGTCGAGCTGGTACCGCCAGCTGCCGGGGGCCGTGGCGGCGGTGACCCTGGGGACGGCGGCCGCCGCACTGCTGCGGGTCGTCGTCGGGGCGTCGCTGGGCGGCAGCTCGCTCTACGGTCCGCTCGCGGCCCCGATCGTGGTGCTGCTCTGGCTGTATCTGGTGGCACTGTCGGTGCTGGTGGGGGCTGCGCTCAACGCGGCGGTCGACCAGCTGAGCTCAACGCACGGCCAGGCCCAGCAGGGCTAACGCCAGGGCGGGCAGGACGCCCTGCACGAGCGCGCCGCGCAGCTTGGACCGGTCCGAGGTCGCCAGCACCACGGCTGCGCCGGCCATGCAGGCGCAGCCGAAGGCGACCAGGCTGGCACCGGCCGTGACGCGACCGGCCGCCACCAGGGCGACGCCGACGGCGGTGCCGATCCCGAGGAACAGGTTGTAGAAGCCCTGGTTGTACGCCCACGGCCGAGCGGCCTCAGCCTGCTGCGCGTCGCGGACCCCGAAGGTCGCCCAGGTGCTCGGCCGGTCGAACCAGAGCGACTCCAGGGCGAAGAAGTAGCCGTGGACGACGGCGGCCAACGCGGCCGGCAGCAGAGCGAGCAGCATCATCGCGTCAGTGTAGGCAGCGCCGGTGGCCACGACCCGCGGTCGTGTCAGCAGGCACGTCACCGGGTGCAGGCACGTCACCGGGTGCAGGCACGTCACCGGGTGCAGGCACGTCACCGTTCGCAGCACCCTCAGGACAGGCCGTGCGCCTGCCGCACGGCGGCGATGACCTCTCGCTGGGTCGCGGAGATCGTCTGCTCGGGCATCGTGTCGTAGGTCCGGTACAGGGGTGGGACGACGTCGACGGCGACCCCGGACAGCTCGCTCAGCACCTCGACGCCGCACATCGGCACGTAGGTGGGGGAGTAGCCGCCCTCGTGGGTGAGCATCAGCCGCCCGTCGCACAGCTCCGCGGTGACGTCCATCAGCACCCGGGTCAGGTCCCGGAAACCCTTGGCCGTCACGGACTGCCGACCGAGGGGGTCGAAGCAGCTGGCGTCGAAGCCGGACGGCACCACCACGACGTCCGGTCGGAACCGGCGTAGGGCGGGCGCGACGACCTCGGTCATCACGCCCAGGTAGGCGCCGTTCCCCGACCCTGCGGGCAGCGGGATGTTGATCGCGTGGCCTTCCCCCGCGCCCTCGCCGCGTTCCTCGATGCGCCCACTCCCACGGGGGAACAGGTCGTCCTGATGGAGGGAGACGGTCAGGACCTGCGGGTCCCGGTAGAAGATGGCCTGGGTCCCGTTGCCGTGGTGCACGTCCCAGTCGACGGTGGCGACGCGCAGGTCGGGACGGGTGGCGCGGGCATGCGCGATCGCGATCGCGGCATTGCCGAACATGCAGAAGCCCATGCCGGTCTCGGGTCGGGCATGGTGTCCCGGCGGGCGGACCAGTGCGTAGGCGTTCTGGACCTCTGCCTCGAGCACGGCCTCGAGGGCGGCGATGCTGCCTCCGGCGGCCAACGCAGCGATCTGGAAACCCTGGTGACCGAACGGGCTGGTGCCGTCGCCGGCATCGCCGCCTCGCGGCTGGTCGCTCTCGCCCTTGATGCGGTCGAGATGCTCGGCGGTGTGGCAGCGCAGGATGTCCTCGTCGGTGGCCGGTCGCGGAGTGATGCGCACGAGGTGCTGAGCCAGGCCGGACACCTCGACCAAGGAGTGGAACCGCTGCTTGGACTCCGGGGACTCGAAGTGCAGATAGGGCTGGATGCCGACGCTGCCGGGCAGCAGGCCCGCATTGGTGCCGGTGTCGTGCCAGCCGTACAGCTCGTGCCAGACGTAGCCCGTGGTCATGGTCGTCTCCTCACGTCCAGGACTTCTCTTCCTGGTCCCACGCGCCGCCGGGCAGCGCGCCCGGTTTCTGGAAGGCCTCGAGGACGTTCTTCATGATGCGAGAGACGTTGTTCTCGTAGCCGAAGCACGGCAGAGCACTGATCCAGGCGATCGACCCGGTGGCGAAGACGGCCCCGTCGTTGGCCGCCGTGAAGTAGGTCATGTCGGCCCGGACGGTGTCGTTCTGGGTGCCGAGGGTGCCCGGGTGGTTGAACAGGATGTCCTCCACCACGCCGGCGTAGTTGTCGCTCCAGGAGGTGGAGGAGGCCAGCAGCTTGGTGTGCGGCGGGGTGCCCAGCTCGAGGTCGTACCGCTCGGTCTCGAGCCCGGCGGCCCCGCCCAGCGCGAGCCCGAAGTCGCCGAAGACCTCCTCCGGGACTCCTTCGAAGATCCAGGAGACGGACTTGTGGTAGCTGTCGGGCATGCGACGGTAGGGGTGGCACTCGTCGAAGCCCTGGGTCGTGAACCCCACGCCGGTGAGCTTCTGCGGGGGGCGCGCGCGGTTGCGCCAGATGCCACCGCGCTCGGCGCTGGTCTGGTGGTGGTACTCACCCGGTTCGGCCTGCCAGGCCCGCATGCCGGCCTCGCCCTTGCGGACCTCCATGAGCTCCGGTTCGCCGTCGCGGTACGACACGACCCAGTAGAACCCGTTGCCGCCGAGGTACATCAGTCGGCCGCCGCCGGCGATGTAGTCCTCCAGGACATTCAGACCCTTCTCGCTCCAGTACTCGGGGTGGGAGCCGGTGAGGACGACGCGGTAGGACGTCAGGAGGTCGGGGTCGGCGGCCAGGTCGTGGTCGGTGGCGACGTCGTAGGCGTAGCCGTGATGGTCGAGCCAGGCGATCAACGACAGGTCGCGCGGGAACTGCCAGGTGGTGCCGATCGCCGAGGACCGCCACCTCGGCCGGATGTTGAGGATGGGGCGCTTCCAGGAGGTGAAGCAGACACCTGCCCCGTCGGTGAAGTGGTCGTAGGTGGAACGGCCGTAGCGGGGGTCCTGGTAGTAGTCCGCCTCCTTCTCCGACAGGACCGGGGCGTGGGCCAGGATCGCCTGCCCGACGGGCACATGATGGACGATCATCTCGTTGGCATAGGCGAGGTAGGAGTTCGTCGGCAGCAGGTACAGGATCGGTGCGGTGGGCTTGGCCGGGCGGACGAAGAAGGGGATGTGGTCCTCGACGTCCCCGGACCTGACCCGGGCCGCGTAGGCGCCGCTCCGGGTTCCCGCGGGGACCGTCCACGAGAAGGTCGTCTCCCACTCGCAGTCGGCGACGGCGTCCTCGTGGAAGGCGATGCCGCCGTACTCGGCCGGGGCGACCCGCCAGTCGTCGTGGCGGCCGGACCAGTTGTAGCCCGTCATCGCTCTGACCGGCCGGTTGACGCCGCGACCGTTGAGACCGTGAGGGCCGGCGTCCCGGACGACGTCGTCGATGCCGTCGGGGCCGTATCCCAAGGTGGTGTCCCAGTAGGCGACGGGCGCATGCCCGCCCATGTCCGAGGCCGGGAGCGCCTTGAGCTCGCCGATGCTCAACGCCCGGTCGAAGACCGCACTCCGGTCGATCTTGCCGTTGAACAGGAAGGTCTTGTGGTCACCGCGCACCGCCGCACGGTGCGCGACGGCGCCCCACATGAAAGGGGTGCTCGAGACGGCGGGCTTCACCTTGATCCGCTGCTCCACGGTGCAGGTGTGATCGAACGGGGCCACGCGACCTAGGCGGCCGTTGTAGGGGTTGACGATCGCCTCCTGGTGCAGGGTCGTCTGTCCCGACCGGCTGTCGTAGGAGGCGGCGACGAAGTACCAGGTGTGGTGCATGAGGGGTACGAGGGAGACGATCTCGTCGGTGTCCGAGCCGTCGCCGACCCAGAACGTCAGGTGGCCGCCCTTGTCCACTCCCAGGGCGTAGCCGGCGGTCTCGTGCAACGAGAACCGCCCGAGCAGCGACTGCCGGCCCTTGGCAGGGGTCGTGGGGAAGACGTAGCAGGCCAGGGTGATCGACCCGGTCAGGGCGAGCCGACCCTCGGGGTCGGCGACCACCACGGCATTGCCGACGTCCACGAACTGCTTGCGCACGGTGTGCTGCCCGGAGACCGTCGACGGCAGCACCTCCTCGATGAAGCCGGGGCCGTCCGGGTGCTCGTCACCGTGGACGAGGCGGACGATCTCGACCTGCACGCTGGTGGTGTTGTCGGCGCTGACCTTGAAGTCGACCGTGCCACCGGCAGCGGCGCTGACCGTCTCGGTGTAGCCGGTGATCGCAATCGTCGCCATGCTCAGCTCCCGCTCATGATGATCTGAGGTCGTTGACACGCCTGAGGAAGACGGCGTGGTAGGCCTCGTCAAGGGTCGGATAGGTCTTGTCGTCGACCACTCGCGGCGGGACCCCTGGCATCCCGCTGAGGGCCACCACCCGGTAGCGCGCGAAAGGGACCTCGCAGTAGACGGCGTACTTGTCGGGGATCGGAGCCTTGCGGAAGTAGTTGAGCATCCGTTCCAGATGGTCCGTGTGCTGCCCCAGCGGCTTGGCGGCGTGCTCGGCGACCACCTCGGGGGTGATCCAGGCGCGCAGTCGTTCTCGCAGGGAGCGCTCGAACACCCGCCTGACGATGACCGCCTTGTCGTGGATGTCGGGCGCCTGTTGCGGCAGGAACTCGGCGTAGCGGCTCGTGATGGAGGCCCGGTGCAGGGCCTGCCGCCGGCGCCGGATCTCGGTGAGCTGCTCCTTGAGCCCGAACACGCCGTTGCGCGTGTAGAGAACCGACAGCAGGGCGAGGAACCCCACGAGGACGATCCGCCAGGGCCCCCAGTCGACGAACCACTGGGTGATGAACACGACGAGCACCGTCCCGGCCACGGCGCCCTCCGCCTTGCCGAGGCCGCCGATCACGATCATCGCCAGCATCAGCAGCAGCAGGTCCAGGCTGAAGATCTGCAGCGAGGTCCCGCCCGTGGTGGCGGCGTAGAAGGCGCCGAGGAAGCCCAGGGCGCCCGAGGCGATGAGGAACACCCAGGTGCGGGCCCGGTGGAAGTCGATGCCGATCGCCGAGGCGAACGCCTCGTCCTCCCGGCTCGAGGCGGCGGTCTTCAGCAGCAGCCCGAGCCGGCCGCCGTTGACCCAGCGGAAGACCGCCAGGGACAGCAGCAGGACGACGAAGGTCGAGACGTAGGTGAGGGCCTCCACGAGGGACGTCGACCCGATCCCGCTGGGAACGATCTTCGCCACCCCGAACAGTGCACCGTTGAACTTGCCGCCCAAGGCATCGGACTGGGTGACGAAGTTGCGCATGAACTCCGACAGGCCCAGGGTCAGCAGGGCGTAGTAGAGCCCGTCGAGACGGCGGGCCGGCAGGCTGATGACGAATCCCATCAGTGCCCCCAGTGCGGTGCCGACCACCAGCATCGCCGGCCAGGGGAGCCCGTAGGTGACCGACAGGTAGCCCGCACCGTAGGAGCCCACACCGACGGTGGCGAGGGTGGCGAAGGACTGCAGCCCGGCCGTTCCGATGATGAGGGTCCACATCACGTTGATCGCCGCGTAGATGCAGGCGATGCCGAACAGCGCCAGCAGACGTTCGGTGCCCGAGGCCACCGGCAGGATCAGCAGCAGCGCCAGACCCACGACCCAGAACAGCGGCTTCTTGTTCGTGAGCACCATCTCGCGCTTCAGCGTCTTGGGGTTGTACTGACCCCAGAGCTGCAGCACGGACCGCTTCGAGAACGGGTAGCGCCGGCGCTTGAAGGTCCGGGCCGGGTGGGTCGGCCACGACGGCCGCAGGGCACGGCGTCCGACCTGGTTCTTCACCCCGGGGCTACTCACGGACGTCCTCCAGGAGTCCGCCCAGGCCGCGCGGGCGCACCAGGAGGATGGCGACGACCAGCCCGAAGAGCACGAAGGGCACCAGCGACTGCTCCAGGTAGCGGGCGGTCAGGGCCTCCGCGAAGCCCATCAGCCCGGCGGCGACGACGGTTCCCGGGATGGACCCGAGGCCACCGGCGAGCGAGATGATCAGACCGACGGTGAGCGGCTGGACGCCGGACGTCGGGCTCACGAAGAAGACCTGCCCCAGCAGCACCGCCGACAACCCGGTCAGGGCCCCACTGATCGCCAGTACCCGCATGCCGGTGGTTCGCACCGAGACGCCCACGACGGCTGCGCCCAGTGGGTTCATCATCATCGCGCGCATCTGCAGCCCGGAACGGCTGGTACGCATCCACCCGATCACCGCCGCGAGCATCAGTGCCGCCACCACGACGGTCGCCGACCTGGCCGGCGCCGACGCGGGCCGAGCCGATCGGTCCCGTCCCCTCGCCGAAGACCTGGGGCAGCGGCTTGCTCTGCGGCCCGAAGCTGAGCAGCCACACCTGGGTGCCGATGAGGCTGATCGCCAGGGTCGCGATGAGCGCGCGGGTCCGGAAGTTGGCCCGGTCCTGCAGCGGCAGGAAGGCAATCCCGCCGACCACCAGCCCGCAGGCGCCGCGCCCGCCATGCCGGCGACACACCGTGCCGAGCGACAGTGCCGCGCCCGGTCGAGCCCGCCGGCCTGCGCCTTCTGGCTGAACAGGTAGGCCGAGTACCCGCTGGCGGTGAAGATGAACCCCTGGGACAGGTTGAGCATGCCGATGCTGGCCCAGGTGAGCGAGATGCCGATGGCCACCAGGCCGTACACCGAGGCGAGCACCAGCCCGCTGATCAGCACGTCGACCATCAGAGCGACACCCCCGCCGACGGGGGAATGTCGCCGAGCGCCTCGCCGACATCGAGCTTCAGCTCACCGGCATGCATGCCCAGGACCCGATCGACCTTGCCCTCGAGCAGTGGCAGGTTCTGCTCGGCGATGATCATCGCCCCGTCTCCCGACGTCGATCGCGGCCAGTGCGCGTGACCAGGCTGAGCGAGATCTTGGGCGCCAGGCCGAGCGACGGCTCGTCGACCAGGTAGAGCCGGGCGTCGCTCATCAGTGCCCGGCCCACCGAGACCATCCGGCGCTCGCCGCCGGACAGCGTGCCGGCGCGTCTGGCCGAGCAGCGCACCCAGCGGCGGGAACACGTCCAGGACGTGGTCGCGGCGCCGATGGCGGGACCGCCACGACGTCGCGCGTGTAGGCCCCGGAGTCGAGGTTCTCGCGCACGGTCAGCCCGGGGAAGATCGCATCACCCTGCGGCGCCATGGCGATGCCACGTCGCACGATCTCCGGGGTGCGACGGCCCATGCCGTGCGTGCGCCGTCCGCCGATCTCCTGGCCCTCGAACAGGATGGACCCGTCCTGCCAGCCGGTGAGGCCGACGATGGTGCTGAGCATCGTCGTCTTGCCGTGCCCGTTCAGGCCCACCAGGCCGATCCGTTCGCCGCGTTCGACGGTCAGGCTCAGGTCGTGCAGCACCCTCACCGGGCCGTACCCGGCGCTGACGCCTGTCATCTGCAGCAGGGACATCAGACCTCCGGCAGATCGGCTGGGGCGGCCTCGACAGGGACGTCGAAGTAGGCGGCCCGGACCCGGTCGTCCAGGAAGACGGTCTCCGGAGGCCCCTCGGCGATGACGGCGCCGAGGTCGAGCACGAGCACTCTGCGCGCCACCATGGCGAGCAGCTCGAGACGGTGCTCGATGAGCAGGACGGCGACGCCGTGCTCCTGCGAGAGCGTGCGGACGACGAGGTCGATCTCGTCGATCTCGGACCCGGTCAGACCCGAGGCCGGCTCGTCGAGAAGCACGATCTTCGGGTCCCTCACCAACAGGCACGCCAGCATCAGCTTGCGTCGTTCGAGAGTCTCCAGGGACTCCGTCGGCTGGCTCAGCGGTGCCCGCAGCCGGACGAACTCAGCCGCCCACTCCAGCTTGAGTCGGGACGGCTGCGGCTTGTACGCCTTGCGGGCGGCGTTCAGCGTCTCGCCGACGGTGAGGGTGGCCGGCACGATCGGGCGCTGGTAGGAGCGGACCAGCCCCCGCTCGACACGCTCGCGCATCTGCAGCCCACGGATCGAGCGTCCCGTCGAGCAGGACGTCCCCGCCGTGGCGCAGCTGGCGTCCCGAGAGCACCTCGAAGAGGCTGGTCTTGCCGGCCCCGTTGGGACCGGCAAGACCGACGACCTCTCCGTGGTCGACGTGCAACGTGACGCCCTCGAGGATGCGTCGCCCGCCCAGCTCGAGCGTGATGTCCGAGCAGTTGATCAGCCGCCATGTGATGCGTGCCTACTTCGCCCAGGGCGCCGGTTGGTAGGCCGATTCGGCGGCGTCGGTGGGCGAGATCACCGTGTGCCGACCGTTCTGCACCTGGTAGAAGTAGTGCGTCACGCCCTGTCTCGGGTCGGTCACGACGTCCGGGTAGACCGGGACCGGCGCCCTTGGCGAAGTCGAGGTGGCCCGTGACGCCGTCCACCGGGTTGCGCCGCGATGTAGGCGTTCACGGCCTTGAAGTCCTTCGGGTCCGTCGTTCGCCCAGGCCTTGGCCAGAACGTTGACCATGTCGTAGCACCAGGCCGGGTAGACCAGGCCCATGGTCTTGTCGTCGACGCTGAACTTGGCCTGGTAGGCCGTTCGGAACGCCTTCTCGGCCTCGGTCTTGTTACCGGTGCCGATGACGGTGCCCCAGACGAAGCCCTCTGCCGACGGGCCCGGCGATCTGCAGGTACTCCGGCTGCGACGGCCCGTACTGCAGGTAGACCAGCGAGCTTCTTGACCGGGTCCTTCGCGAACTGCTGCGAGAACGAGGCCAGCTCGGCGCCGATCCAGTGGTCGACCATGATGACGCCGGGGTTGTCGGCCTTGAGCTTCTGCAGCACCGGCGCCCAGTCCTTGGTGCCGGCCGTGATGTCGATGACCTTGCCCAGGTTCCAGGCGCCGTTCGACGCCTTGATCGCCTCCTGGGTGGCCTGCGCGATGTTCTTGTTGTAGGCGGTGTCGCCGCGGACGATGTCGATCGTGGTGTTCGTCGGCGTCCACTTGCCCGAGGCCTTCAGCTGCGTCAGGAACGTCACGAACCCTGAGCCGTAGTAGGTCTCGGCCGGGTCGCTGAAGTAGTTGCTGTACTTGCCCGGGTCGGCTCGTCGCGATCTTCTGCGCGTCGATGTTGGTGTCACCGCTCATGTACGGCGCGCCGTAGGCGCCGGCCGCCGCCAGGGCCGGCGGCGGGATGATGACGAAGGGGCTGACGATCGCCTGCGACGTTGTCCCCGGTCAGCTTCTGGAAGCCCGCGGTGATCCCCTCCGGGGAGAGGATGTCGATGTCGGTGACGTCGAGCTTGATCGGACGGCCCTTCACCCCGCCGGCCGCGTTGATCTGCTCGCTGGCCAGGATCGGCGCCGTTCCAGCAGTCCTTGTGGTCCGCGATCCCGGCCGGGCCGGACTGTGCGATCGGCATCCCGATGGTGATCGGGTCGCCGGTGGCTGCCGGAGCCGCGGCCGAGGCGCTCGCGGCGGCTGGACGAACGGACCCGCCGCCGGGGCTGCCGCACTCGACGACGATCCAGAGCTGCCGCAGGCGGCCAGCACCGAGGCCAGGGCGACGCGAGGACCGCTGCGGTCGCTCGACGTCGCTTCATGGAGCCTCCAACCGAGGGCAGGCGCGTGCACGGTGCACCCGAGTGTGCTGCCAATGTGGGACGGGGCGCCCGGCTCCACATCGGCAGATCTGCCGATTGGGCCGTCCGGTGACTGGGGAGCGGTAACCTTTTGGTCACGAACGTCGCTCGTGAAATCTCGTGGTCAGCAGTCGGCGTGAGAACCATCCGGCGATGAGCGAGACCTCGCGGGCACTCGGCCGCGGTGGGTCGGGTCGGAGCGATCGCGGCTCGCGCGCGCCCGCGCAGGACCGGGCAGACGAAGTGGTGTGCGCCTCGCCGAAGGACCTGGTGCCCTTGGTCGCCGCGGAGATCGTCGCGCTGGACCCGTTCGACGGCGGTTCCAGGTGCTCGCCGTCGACCGGGCTACAGCGACCACGTGCTGGACAGCCTGCACAGCCCGGCGTTCCACCAGATCATGCACGGACCTGCAACTCCCGGCACCGGGCGGCCGGTCCGGATGAAGGACCTTCCCGGTGACCCGCTGGACAACTGGGCGGTCTCCGACGTGCTGCTGCCGGCCGGGTATCGCGAGGGCATGACGATGTGCCTGCGCACCCCGGACGGCCGGTTCACCGGGGTCCTCAACCTCTCGACCGACTCCTGCGGAGCATCCCGAGCGACCTGGCCCGCGACGCCATCGCCAGCCTGTGCGGCGCGCTCGGGCAACCTCGCAGACCCGACACGACGGCAGCGCGGGCTGGATCGGCTGCTGCTCGGGGCCGGCACAGCGTCGCGGTCGGGCTCGACGGGCACGGCGCCGTGGTCCCGATCTGCCCGGCATCGACGGGCACCGGCCTGCTGACCGGCCAGAGCGAGCTGCTCCGGGTGGCGCGCACGTCGGCGGGACGGCGCGGCTGGTCCTCGTTCGTCTGGCCGGACGGCGACGGCTGGCTCCGGGTCCGAGTCTTCCCCTGCCGCGGCGAGGAGCGGACCTGATCATGGTGGTGAGCCTGGACCCGATCGACCTCAGCCCGCTGAGCCGACGCGAGCTCGAGGTGCTCACCCTGGCCACCGAGGGGCTGTCCAACCATGAGATCGGCGAGGCACTGATCATCGGCGACCGCACGGTCGCCACCCACGTCGAGCACATCCTGGCCAAGCTCGATGCGCCGAACCGGGCGGCCGCCGCGGCGCACGCGCTGCGCGAGGGACTGGTCCTCGGACGGGTGGACTGCCCGGGTCGCCGCGCGACGTGACCGCGTGGCCGTGGCTAAGGTTTGTGCGTGGTGAAGAAGAAGCGTGGTTCGCCGCGGCAGCCGCAGCGACGACCTGTGGCCTCACGACCCGCCCCGCCCACCGACGCCCCGCCGCAGGAGCAGCAGCTGCTCCAGGGCCTCAGGGCGGCGCTGAGGTCCGGCGACCCGCTGACGCTGCTCGCGATCGTGAGCGGATTCCTGGAGGTCACCGACCCCCGCAGGCGAGACCCGTTCTCGCGCGACGAGCAGCGGCTCAGCCTGTCCGATCTGGTGGAGTCGTTCATCGGGACCCCCTACCAGGAGACCACCGCGGCGTTGACGGCCATCCGGGCCCTGGTCGCGGACGAGGTGCTGGCGACCAGGATCGGTCGGGAGCTGGCGACCCGGCGCCATCCCGTGCCCGACTGGTTGGCCGGCCTGCGTCTGGCCACGGTCGAGCCCGACGTCTGGTCCCTGACCCATGTGCTCGGGGACGGTGACGACTACCTGTTCGGGGTGAAGCTGCCGTCGGGCGACGCGTTGTCGGCGCTGGTGTACGTCGACCACAACCTCGGCACGGTCGTCAAGGACGCCTTCCTGGTCCCCGAACCGCTGGAGGAGTTCGCGCTGACCCTGGGTGCGACCATCGACGACCCGGACCAGTCGCTCACCCGCACGAACCCTGCGACCGCGCGGGCGGTCATGGAGGCAGCGGTCGACCACGGGGCTCGCCTGTATCCGCCGCTGGAGTCCGAGAGTTGGCCGATGTGCCGGCCACTCGTCGAATGGATGCTGCGGATGCTGCCCCCGGGCGGGGTGACTCCGGAACGGAAGGAATGGTCGCAGGAGGAGACGGCCGCCATCGCTGACGCCTTCTTCGCCTCGCCGTTCGGCGCACCGCTGGACCGGCAGGACGAGCGCAGCCTGCTGGAGAGCCTGCTGTGGTTCGGCACCGACTACACCACCGGCGACCCCTACCGCTGGAGCCCGGTGACCGTGGAGATGCTGCTGGCCGACTGGTTCCCGCGGAAGATCATCGCGCCGCCGTCCTTCCTGGCCAAGCTGCCGAACCTGTTGCGGGCCTACATCCGCTACTGCCATGACCGGCAGGGCATTCGGGCGTCCCTCACCCATCAGACGCTGGCAGCGGTCGACGCCTGCGAGCCCGACTACCAACGCGTCATCCGCTCGACCCGACCGCAAGGGCCGGCAGCGCTCCTGGCAGCGATGTTCCCGTTCGACGACGACGAGGACGACGACCTCACCACGGGGGAGATCCTGCTGGAGGGTCTCGACCGCAAGGTCGGCGGTCGCTTCGCGCTGCAGAACCTCGACGACGCACCCCTGCCGGACGAGCCGTTCGAGTGGGCGGGCGTCGCCGACGACGTCAGGCCCGTGGTCGAGGTGATGCTGGACCTGTGCGACCGCTGCGCCGACGAGCTGCTGGACGTCGAGCACCGCACGGCGATGCGCCGCTTCCTCAGCCGGGCAGCAGTTGCCGACCCGGCGTTGTTCCGGCGCAAGGCCTCACCCGAGCGAGGTGCGGCGGCGATCGCCTGGGTGATCTGTCGCGCCAACGGCACCACCGGCGACCACTGGTCGGGGCTTTCGGTGCAGGAGCTCCTGACCTGGTTCGGGGTGACGGGCAGCGTCTCCCAGCGTGCCGAGCCGCTGCTTGCGCGCCAACGGCGTCGACCCCCACCGGCTCTACGGATCGATGGACCTCGGTGCGGCTGACCTGCTCGCCGCCGAGCGCCGCGCCGACCTCATTGCCAGCCGCGACCGGTGGAGCGAATCCGGCAATCCCCCCACGGACCGCTCCGGGCGTGGCTAACGTGGGCCGACCCGTCGGAGATCTTCAGGCGGAGTCGGTCGTCCGGGCCGACAGGGATGCGGTCAGGAGAGGCGCCATGACAGCCACAGACGTCCGTAAGCAGGCCCGGGGCACCGGGGGCGCGCTCGACCGCATCTTCATGATCACTGCTCGACGGTCCACCCTGTCCCGTGAGCTTCGGGGCGGCCTGGTCACGTTCTTCACGATGGCCTACATCGTGGTCCTCAACCCGCTCATCATCGGCACCCAGGCCGACAGCACCGGGGCCTTCCTCGGGGGCGGCGACGTGCAGTCCGCGATGCTCAAGGTGGCTGCCGCCACCGCCCTGGTCGCCGGCGTGATGACGATCCTGATGGGGGTGGTCGCCAACTACCCCCTGACGCTGGCCACCGGCCTCGGCCTGAACACCTTCGTGGCCTTCGGCATCGCCAAGCTGCCCGGCATGACCTGGGCCGACGCCATGGGCCTGGTGGTGCTCGAGGGGCTGATCATCCTGGTCCTGGTGCTCACCAAGGTGCGGACGTCGGTGTTCCGGGCGGTGCCGTCCTCGCTCAAGACCGCCATCAGCGTCGGTATCGGGCTGTTCATCACCTTCATCGGCCTCGTCGACGCCGGCTTCGTGCGGCGCACCGGTGCGGGACCGGTACCGGTCCAGCTGGGCACCGGTACCTCGCTCGCCGGGTGGCCGACGCTGGTCTTCATCGCAGGCGTGGTGACGATCTCGGTCCTGCTGGTGCGCGCGGTGCCCGGAGCCATCCTCATCGGCATCGTCGCCGCCACCGCCCTGGCCCTGCTCCTCGAGGCGGTGCTCCACATCGGGCCCAGCGTGTCGGCGTCCGGAGAGGTCAACCCGACGGGGTGGGGGCTGAACGTCCCGGCCCTGCCGAGCACCTGGGCCTCGACCCCCGACTTCGGCCTGCTCGGTCACTTCAGCCTGTTGGGCTCGTTCCAGGCCATCGGCATCGCCGGGACGGTGCTGCTCGTGCTCACCCTGATGCTCACCGACTTCTTCGATACGATGGGCACGATGATCGCCGTCGGCACCGAGGGCGGCATGCTGGACGAGGACGGCATGCCCCCTCAGGCCGCTCGGATCCTGGCGATCGACGCCGTGGCGGCCGCTGCAGGTGGGGCGGCCTCGGTCTCGAGCAACACCTCCTACGTCGAGTCGGTGGCAGGGGTGGCCGAAGGGGCCCGGACCGGGCTGGCCAGCATCGTCACCGGAGCGCTGCTGCTGCTGGCGACCGTGTTCACCCCGCTCGTCCAGGTGGTGCCCTACGAGGCCGAGGCGGCTGCCCTGGTCGTGGTCGGATTCGTCATGATGATCCAGGTCCAGAAGATCGACTGGACGGATGGCGAGAGCGCACTGCCGGCCTTCCTCACGATCGCGGTGATGCCGTTCACCTACTCGATCACCGCCGGCATCGGGGTGGGCTTCATCTCGTACGTGGTGCTCAAGCTGGCTCGCGGCAAGGCGGACCAGGTCCACCCCGTGCTGTGGGTCACCTCGGCCCTGTTCGTCGCCTACTTCGCCAGCAGCCCGCTGCTCAGTGCCCTCGGGGTCCGCTGACCGATGCACCCGGGCCAGCTGTCGGTCTCGCTCCCGACGGTGCGCCGGCTGGTTCGCGACCCCGGAGCCGATCGCCATCGGGGAGGCCGGGTTCGGCTACCCCTTGTCGTGGTCGGTGTAGAGCTGGGTTCCCGGGGCGGTGGCCGACCCCGGCGCGGTGGGGGAGTCGTTCGCCCTCGCGGAGCACCTGGCCGAGCTCATCGCCGGCCTGCGGGCCGTCGACACCGGGGGCCCGACGCGCATGAACCAGGCGACCTGGTGCCCGGCAACGTCCTGGTCGAGCGTGGGCGCCTGGTCGGGATCATCGACGTCGGTGGGTTCGGTCCTGCCGACCCGGCTCTCGACCTGGTGGCAGGGTGGCACCTGCTCGCCGAAGGCCCACGCCGCGTCCTGCGGTCGGCCCTCGGCAGCGACGACCTAGAGTGGGCGCGCCGCCTGCCTGGGCCTCCCAGGCCATCGGGCTGGTCTGGCACTACGCCGAGAGCAACGCCCCGGTCAGTCGCTGGGGACGACGCACCCTACTCGCTCGATCGTTCGATGAGCCTGCCGCCGCTCAACTTAACCCCGGCGCAGGCGGCGGCTGTGGCCGTGGCGTTGAGTCGTAGTCCTCACGTGTTGTTCGCGCGTGATGCGCGCAGCGCACTGCAGAAGATCGTCGCGGCGATGCCCGAACGCGCGCTGGAGGAGGCCCGCGCGACGGCGGAGAAGGTGAGGCTGCTGGTGCAGCCGGTGCCGGACCTGGACGCCGAGGTCGCCGAGGCCCTCTGGCGGGCGGTGCGCGACAACCACGTGCTGCGGATCTGCTACACCGACGTCGGGGGCATCGAGACCGAGCGTGAGGTCGAGCCGCAGCACGTCGTGGTCGGTCCGTACGGCTCCTACCTGACCGCCTACTGCCGCCTGAGAGGCGACGACCGGGTGTTCCGCATGGATCGGATCGTCCGGGTCGAGCGGGTGTCGACCGGGCCGCGTCCGCGTCATGCCCGCAGTGAGCCGGTTGTCGACGGGCATCGGACGAAGCTGCCGGAGTCGGCCCTGCGCCCGGAGGATTGCCTGCCGAACCCCGACATAGGGGTGTCGCCAACGACCGCGACGCTGAGTTCAGCCCGTCGGATCGGCGGGCGTTCCGCACTCACGAGGAGACACCCATGACCAGTCCCGCCCCCGGCACCTTGGCCTGGTTCGAGGTCGCGACCGACGACCCGGACGGCGCCCAGAAGTTCTACGGCAGCCTGTTCGACTGGAGCTTCGACGCCGACGGCCCGGCCGCGGCCGGCGGCATGGACTACCGCAACATCAAGGCCTCCGGCGCCGACGGACCGATGGGAGGACTCTTCGGCACCGACGGTCGGGTGCCGGGCCATGCCGTGTTCTACATCCTCGTCGCCGACGTCGAGGCGACCTGCGCCGACGCGGAGCAGCTCGGTGGCTCGGTGATCAGCAAGCACCTGGATCCCGGTCCGGGCGCGCCGACGTTCGCCTACCTGCGCGACCCGTCCGGCAACCAGTTCGGCGTCTTCAGCCCGCCGGCGGCCTGATGTCACCTCCCCCGTTGGGCACGTCCCCGTCGGAACCCTCCGGCGGGGACGACGCCCGCGACCTCTACGACGAGCTCACCGACGACCTGCTCTACGACCCCGCCATCGGCCGAGCCACGATGATGGGCTACCCCTGTGTGCGGCTGGCGGGCCAGTTCCTGGCCTCCTACGACGACACGACGCGCTGCCTGGTCGTGAAGCTGCCCCACGACCGGGTGCGCGAACTCGTCGACAGCGGCGACGGCGACCCGTTCGCGCCGGCCGGGAGGGTCTTTCGTGAATGGGTCGCCGTCACCACGATCGACCGAGACCTCTGGCAGTCGGTGCTCGCCGACGCCGTCGACTTCGCCCGGGAGTCCCTCAGCGATCAGCTGTGAGCGAGTCCGGGGCCTCGAGGAGGGCTCGCAGCCGTGCGAGATCCTTTCGGTTCGCGCGCCCCATCGCTGCGGCCATGGCCGGGGCGGTGATGGCCGCGAATCCTGTCGGCGTCCCTCGGTTGCGCAGCGTCATGAGGGTGCGGCCGTCGTCGGTGGGCTCCCAGGTGTAGCTCGTCTCCATCGGGAAGGGTCCCTGGGCGGTCCTCATGGTCAGCAGTCGGCCGGGCACGAGGTCGACGACCTCGTAGGTGTAGGTGAGTGGCCGGCCCAGGAACCGTGCGGTGAAGGTCACCAATGACCCGAGGGTCACCGGGGGAGGGGTCTGCCACTGCACGGAGTCGATGTTGACGTACCAGGCAGGGGCGTTCGAGGGGTCCCCGGCGAAGGCAGCGACCACGTCGGGTGCGGCAGAGATCGTGATGTGGGTCGATACGTCGACGGCCATGTCGACTCCGCTCTCGAGGTGATGTCGGCGGTCGGTCAGGGCGTTCGGTCGGCCGCTCGGGTACGAGACAGGCCGACTCCCGTCGCGAGCAGGCTCCCACAGACGGCGAGGGCCAGGGTGGCGAGGACGGCGACGGCGAGACCGGCGAGGCTTGCGGATCCGACACCAGAGCAGCAACACGCGACAAACCTGGTGACGTCGGTGAACATCCCCGCGACAATGGCCGACGTGGAAGGGGTCGAGGCGATGGCTATGGGCGCCGATCCCGACTCCGGAGATCGTGTGGCGCAAGCCGCCTGTGCTCGCGCTCGCCGCTCTCCCAGGTACGGCGCTCGGCCACCTCGGCGAGCCGTCGACTGCGTCGCCCGCGGCGTGGGCCGCGGCTGGTACCGCCGTCCGGACGCTGCACGAGGCACCACTGCCGCCTTGGCCCGGGCCGAGCCTCGACGAGCTCGCCTCACGCCTCGCCGGCGAGTGCGAGTGGCTCGTCGCTAACGACGTCCTTCCGGCTGACGTGGTCACACGCAACCGCCGGCTCGCCGAGGCTGTGCTCCGGCCTTGGACGCCGGTGTTCATCCACGGCGACCTGCAGGTCGACCACGTCTTCGTGGCCGGCTACGGCACCGACGTCGACCGCGACCTCATCCACGCCTGGTGGTCGCTGCCATCCCTGACCAACATCCGCTGGCTGGCCGAGCACGGCTACGGCTCGCCGGAGGACTTCCCCGGAGTCGCCGTGCTGAGATCCCGGCTGTGAGGCTGTACGAGCCCGACCGCCACCAGTACCAGCTGACCGAGTGTGGTCGGGAGCTGGCCGAGGTCTGCCTGAGCCTCGGGCCGTCGTCATGACGTCAGCGCCAGCTCTGCGGAAGTCGGCGCGGTCAGCCGCCAGAGGTTCCGCAAGCAGACCGCCAGTAGCCAGACCATCACGGCGTCCCGGGCAGTGAGCACGATCAGCGCCGGTGGCTCGGCGTTCACCACCCCGTCGTGCAGGATCGGGTAGGTGGCCGTGGTGAGAAGGCAGGCGAGCAGCCAGATGAGGCTCTCGTGCCGCAGCAGTCCACCACCGACCGCGACCACCAGGACCGGCGCCAACCAGAACAGGTATTGCGGGGAGAACACTGCGCCGGCACAGATCGCCACCAGCAGGATCACCAGTTGCAGGTAGAGCGCTGTCTGCAACTCGTCAACAGCCCGGGCGGTGCCGCGGCCGGCGCGCACATACCGGTAGTAGCGCAGGCCGACCAGGGTGAGCACGGTCAGGCCGACGACCTCCCAAGCGAGATGGATCCGGTCGAGCCACGGCCCGACCATCAGGTAGGTCCAATCGAGGCCTTGCGCGAACTCGACGTGCCAGGAATGGTCTCCAGCGGCGATCGCCCAGAGCGGACCCAGCGCCGTCAACGATTCCAACTGGATGCGCCGGGTTGCGGCGAAGGTCAACCACGTGGTGACGGCCGGTGGTTGCCAGATCGCGGCCGCCGCGACAAGGGCGACCCAGGGCACCGCGAACCACATCGACCACCGAAAGCGTGACCGGGACGGCGCCGCCAAGGCAACGAGCGGTGCCACGAGCACCGGCCACACTTTGATCATGGCCGCGAGGCTGAGGAGTAGCCCCGACAGGGCAGTTCGACGGTTCCGGACGGCGACCAGCGCACCCAGAACCATCACGGCCGCCACGGGTTCGAGTTTCAGCCAATAGGACCGCTCGAGCAGCGCGGCGGCCAGCAACCATAGCCCCACGGCTGTTCGGGGCCGGGCTGCGGTCCGCCACAAGATCACGCAAGCGAGGATGGTGGCCGGCGCCGTCCAACCAAGCACCCAGAAGACGTTCACGTTCCCGTGAACCCAACGCAGCGGCCACCACACGACACCGACGAGCGCCGGGTACGGTCCCGGTTCCTGCCAGCTCGGCAGTGGCCCCTTGATCCAGATCTGATACCCGATCACGTCGCTCGTCGTCTGTCGACCAGCTTGCCAGGCAGAAAGGCAGGCCAGGACGACGCAGCAAGCGAGTGCCGAGCGGCTGAGGTCAGGCGGTGTCTGCGGCCGCACCCTCTTCCTCGGGCTGAACCGGGCCGACGACACGATCACCCCACGAGCCTAGATGATTGACCCCAAGGGGTTGGTGGTCGCCGGTGTCGACGATCGACTCGATGGTCCGGCGAGGGGGTTGAGGTGTCGGTGACCGGCGCGCTGGGGTTCACCCTTGCGGGCCGGGCGTAGCAGGGTGAGCCCGGCCTTTTACGAGCCAGGCCTTCCCCCCTGATCGTTGACGGCGGTGGTGAAGATCGCGTCGAGGATCAGCTTGCACTTGTCGATGGTGGGAGGGTTGACTCGGAGCGTCTCGGGCGGGCAGTTGATCCACTCGCGGACATCATCGGGCCGGATGTCGCCGATTGGGACGTCGCCCGGTTCGGGGAGGACCTACTTGTCGGGGGCATACCCTTCACGACCGACGAGCCCGCCGAGTGAGGAAGGTGACGCCGGGCTCTTGACTGGCAGGGGTGCAGTCGGCGACTCTGCTCTCCGGGGGCGCCGCACGTCGTCACCTGCTCAGCGTTCGTCACGGTTCAGCGCATCGACAAGTTCATATGCCGTCATAGTCGTGGCGGAAGAGTTCGCATCACAGGGGTCAGGCGAACCTGGGTGTGGCGCCGAAGGAGCAACTCTCCCCGGGAATCTCTCAGGCACCGGTACCGCCACGGCGAGGCAACTCTGAAAAGCAGGGACGCAGGTCGGTTCCTGCACCGATGGTGCAAGCCACGTGCGTGGTGAAGCTCTCAGGTCTGATGACAGAGCGGGGAGGCCGCCTATCGGCGCCGCGCCTTCTGGCGTGGCCGATCCCTGGGAGCCTCTCGCATGACTCATTCCTTCGGTGACTTCGTCGGTCGCCACATCGGTTTCACCGTGGCCGACCAGGCTGTGATGCTGGCCGCGCTGGGGTTTGATTCCCTGGACGCTCTCGTGGATGCCGCCGTGCCCGGTGGAGTGCGGTCGAGCACGGGTGCCTCGGTGCCGCCCGCAGCTACCGAGGCCGAGGTGCTCGCCGAGCTTCGCGAGCTTTCCGAGCGGAACCGCCCGGGAGTCTCGATGATCGGGCTCGGCTACCACGGCACGGTGACGCCGGGGGTGATCCGGCGTCGAGTGTTGGAGAGTCCTGCCTGGTACACCGCCTACACCCCCTACCAGCCGGAGATCAGTCAGGGCCGGTTGGAGGCACTGCTCAACTTCCAGACGATGGTGGCCGACCTGGTCGGCCTGCCGATCGCCAATGCCTCACTCCTGGACGAGGCCACCGCGGTCGCCGAGGCGGTCACGGTGATGCGCCGCGCCGGCGCGGGCGGCTCGGCCCGGGTTCTGGTCGACCGCGACCTGGCGCCGCAGAGCCTGGCGGTGCTGCAGACCCGTTGCCGCGCAGCCGATGTCGAGGTGGTCGTCGCCGACCTGGCGGTGGAGCTACCGGCGGGGGAGTTGTTGGGTGTGGTCGTTGCCTACCCCGGGGCCGAAGGCGCGGTGCGTGACCATCGCCGGCTCGTGGCACAGGCCCACGAGCGGGGGGCGCTGGTGACCGCGGTGGCGGACCTGCTGGCCCTGACGATCCTCGCTCCGCCCGGGGAGTGGGGCGCTGACGTGGTGGTCGGCACGTCGCAGCGGTTCGGTGTGCCGCTGTGGTACGGCGGCCCGCATGCCGGGTTCATGGCTGTGCGTTCGGGCCTGGAGCGGGCGCTGCCGGGCCGCTTGGTCGGGGTGAGTGTGGACGTCGACGGGCGCCTGGCCTATCGGTTGGCCCTGCAGACCCGTGAGCAGCACATCCGCCGGGACAAGGCGACGTCCAACATCTGCACGGCTCAGGTGCTGCTGGCCGTGGTGGCCTCGATGTACGCGGTCTACCACGGGCCGGAGGGGTTGCGGGCGATCGCCACCCGGGTGCACCAGCAGGCGGCCTGGCTGGCCGAACGTCTCACCGCCGCCGGGGTCGAGGTGGTGCACGAGCACTTCTTCGACACCGTGGTGGCGCGGGTGCCCGCGCGTGCGGGCGAGGTGGTGGCCGCCGCGGCGGCCGCCGGGGTGCACCTGCGGGGCGTGGACGCCGACCAGGTCGGGATCTCGTGCGCCGAGACCACCACGGCGGCGGATCTGGCGAGGGTGCTGACCGCCTTCGGCGTGCCGGCGGAGCCGTCCTCCCCGCCGCCGCCGGCGACCGCTGCAGGCCCCTTCGCCCGCCGGCTTCCCGCGGCATTGCTGCGGACCTCGGACATCCTGACCCACCCGGTGTTCCGCACGCACCACTCCGAGACGGCCATGCTGCGCTATCTGCGAAGTCTGTCCGACAAGGACTACGGGTTGGACCGGGGCATGATCCCGTTGGGGTCGTGCACGATGAAGCTCAACGCGGTGACCGAGATGGAGCCGATCAGCTTCCCCGGCTTCGCCGATCTGCACCCCTTCGTCCCGGCCGGTGACGCGACCGGCTACGCCGTGCTGATCGAGCAGTTGGAGACCTGGCTGGCCGACCTGACAGGTTATGCGAAGGTGTCGGTCCAGCCCAACGCGGGCAGTCAGGGGGAGCTGGCCGGGCTGCTCGCGATCCGCGCCTACCACGCCTCGCGCGGGGAGGGCCGCCGCGACGTCTGCTTGATCCCGGCCTCCGCGCACGGCACGAACGCCGCGTCGGCCGTGATGGCGGGCCTGAAGGTGGTGGTTGTGGCCAGCAGCGGCGACGGCACCGTCGACCTGGACGACCTGCGCACCAAATGTGCCGAGCACGCCGCCGACCTGGCGGCGATCATGGTGACGTACCCGTCGACGCACGGCGTCTACGAGGAGGGCATCACCGAGTTGTGCGACCTGGTCCACGCCCACGGAGGTCAGGTCTACGTCGACGGGGCCAACCTCAATGCCCTGCTCGGGCTGGCCGCGCCGGGGAAGTTCGGCGGCGACGTGTCGCACCTCAACCTGCACAAGACGTTCTGCATCCCGCACGGCGGTGGCGGACCTGGTGTGGGCCCGGTGGCGGTCGCCGCGCACCTGGTCCCGTTCCTGCCGAGTCACCCGATGCACCCGGACCCCTCGCGCCGGGACGGGGTGGGGCCGGTCAGCGCCGCCCCGTTCGGATCCGCCGGGATCCTACCGATCTGCTGGGCCTACATCCGGCTGATGGGCGCCGACGGCCTGGCCCAGGCGACCAAGGTGGCGGTGCTGGCAGCGAACTACATCGCGCGACGGCTCGCACAGTCCTACCCGGTCCTGTACACCGGCGCGTCGGACCTGGTGGCCCATGAGTGCATCCTGGATCTGCGGGCGCTGACCAAGACCACCGGCGTCACCGTCGACGACGTCGCCAAACGGTTGATCGACTACGGGTTCCACGCCCCCACGATGTCGTTCCCGGTGGCCGGGACGCTGATGGTCGAACCGACCGAGTCCGAGGACCTGCGCGAGGTCGACCGGTTCATCGACGCGATGGTCGCGATCCGGGCCGAGATCGCCGCGGTCGCGGCCGGGCAGCACCGCGGTGCAGGACAGCCCGCTGCGCGGGGCGCCGCACCCGGCCGCCCGGCTGGTCGCGTCGTGGGAGCACGCCCTATTCGCGCGAGCAGGCCGTCTACCCCGCCGGCGCGACCCAGGACAAGTACTGGCCGCCGGTGGCCCGGATCGACAACAGCTACGGCGACCGGCACCTGGTCTGCGCTTGCCCACCGGTCGAGGCCTACGCACACTGACCGGCGCCGCCGCTCACGACCCTTCGATCACCAGAATCGTCACCCGCGGGCAGACCCGCGGGACTCCTGAGGAGACACCGATGACCTCCAGGCCCACCCCTCTGTACGCCGTGCATCAGGCGGCCGGAGCACACCTTCACCGACTTCGCCGGTTGGCGGATGCCGCTGCGCTACGGCAGCGAACTCGCCGAACACCACGCCGTCCGGCGGGCCGCGGGGCTGTTCGACCTGTCCCACATGGGCGAGATCGAGGTCGCCGGCCCACAGGCCGCGGCGTTCCTGGACCATGCCCTGGTCAGTGACCTCGGCGCGCTCGAACCGTACCAGGCCAAGTACACGATGATCTGTCGCCGGGACGGCGGAATCCTGGACGACCTGATCGTCTACCGGCTCGACCGATCGGCGCTTCCTGGTCGTCGCCAACGCGGCCAACGCCGGCGTCGTGCTGACCGCGTTGCGGGAGCGGGCCGACGGGCTTCGACGTCGAGGTCGCCGACCGCTGTGACGACTGGTCCCTGATCGCCGTCCAGGGTCCCGCCTCGCTGGGGATCCTCGCGGCGGCGGGCGTCGACCGACGCCGACCCGGAGGCGCTGCGGTACTACACGATCGCCGAGGCGACCCTCGCGGGCCGCCCGGTCCGCCTGGCCCGGACCGGCTACACCGGCGAGGACGGGTTCGAGGTCTTCTGCGCTCCGCAGGACGCGATCCCGCTCTGGCAGGCGCTGGCGCGGGCAGCGGCACCGGAGCCGGGCTGGTTCCCGCCGGCCTGGCCTGCCGCGACACGCTGCGGCTGGAGGCCGGGATGCCGTTGTACGGCAACGAGCTCACCGCCAGACCTCACCCCTTACGAGGCCGGGCTCGGCCGCGTGGTGGCCCTGGGCAAGCCCGGCGACTTCGTCGGCCGGGCGGCCCTCGAAGCGCCACGCAGGACGGGCCCCCGCCCGGCGCCGGATCGGGCTGCGGTCCACGGGGCGGCGGGCTCCACGGTCCGGGTACCCCGTCCTGGACCGCAGCACCGGGCAGGTCGTGGGGCACGTCACCAGCGGCGCCCTCTCCCCGACCCTGGGGCACCCGATCGCGATGGCCTACCTCGACGTCGCCCTCGCCGAACCTGGCCACCACGTCCACATCGACGTCCGCGGAACCTCGCTGGACGCCGACACCGTCCCACTGCCCTTCTACCGACGCCCCCGCTGACCACGACCCGACCTACCGAGAAGGAGACACCGTGAGCATCACCGAGTCCGACCTGAGCAGTACACCGCCGACCACGAGTGGCTGCGCCTCGACGCCGACCTCGCCACCATCGGGATCACCGCCTACGCCGCCGATGCCCTCGGCGACGTGGTCTTCGTCGACCTGCCCACAGCCGGAACGGTGCTCGTCGCCGGCGAACGCTGCGGCGAGATCGAGTCCACCAAGTCCGTCAGCGACCTCCTCGCCCCGGTGGACGGCGAGGTGGTCGAGGTCAATGAGCGCGTCGTGGCCGATCCCGCCCTGGTCAACACCGACCCGTTCGGCGAAGGCTGGCTGGTGCGCGTGCGCGCCGGCGAAACCGCCGCCCTACTCGACCACGTCACCTACGCCGCGCTCGTCGCGCAGAAGTAAGGCGATGACCCCATGACTCCCGAGAGTCCACTCACCCCGAACCTGCTCAACCAGAACCTGGACGTCGTCGACCCGGCACGTGGCCGCCGCGCTCGACGCCGAACTGGGCCGGCAGGAGTCCACGCTCGAGATGATCGCTTCAGAGAACTTCGCCCCGCTGGCGGTGATGCAGGCCCAGGGCTCGGTG
Organism: uncultured Actinomycetota bacterium; assembly: GCA_963738495.1. GTDB lineage: Bacteria > Actinomycetota > Actinomycetes > Actinomycetales > Kineosporiaceae > CAVTWW01. Next base: position 1,325 of record CAVTWW010000005.1, on the reverse strand, counting down.
GCCACCAACAAGTACGCCGAAGGCTATCCTGGGCGCCGCTACTACGGTGGCTGCGAGCATGTCGACGTCCTTGAGCAGCTCGCCCTCGACCGGCTGAAATCCCTCTTCGGCGCCGCGCTACGCCAACGTCCAGCCGCACTCCGGCGCCCAGGCCAACACAGCGGTGTTCTTCGCCCTCCTGCAGCCACGGCGACACCATCCTTGGGCTGGACCTGGCGCACGGCGGACACCTCACCCACGGCATGCGACTGAACTACAGCGGCAAGACCTTTCACGTCGTGCCCTACCATGTCGGCGCCGACGGGCTGGTCGACCTGGACGAGGTCGAGCGGCTCGCCCGCGAGCACCGGCCCAAGATGATCATCGCCGGATGGTCGGCCTATCCCCGGCAGTCTCGACTTCGCCCGCTTCCGGAGATCGCCGACGAGGTCGGCGCCTACCTGATGGTCGACATGGCGCACTTCGCCGGGCTGGTCGCCGCCGGTCTGCACCCCAACCCGGTGCCCCACGCCGCACGTCACCACCTCGACCACGCACAAGACTCTCGGCGGGCCCCGCGGCGGCATGATCCTCACCGACGACGCGACCATTGCCAAGAAGATCAACTCAGCGGTGTTCCCGGGCCTGCAGGGCGGCCCGCTCGAGCACGTGATCGCGGCGAAGGCGGTCTGCTTCCACCTCGCCGCACAGCCCGAGTTCGTCGACCGCCAGCGCCGCACCTTGCGAGGGGCACAGATCCTCGCCGACCGGCTTGGTCGCCGAGGACACGCACGCGGCCGGCGTCCAGGTCCTCACCGGCGGCACCGACGTCCACCTCGTCCTGGTCGACCTGATCGCCTCCGCCCTCGACGGCAAGCAGGCCGAAGACCGCCTGCACGACATCGGCATCACCGTCAACCGCAACGCCGTCCCGAACGACCCGCGCCCGCCCATGGTCACCTCCGGACTGCGGATCGGCACCCCGGCCCTGGCCACACGGGGATTCCAGGCCGCCGACTTCACCGAAGTCGCCGATCTCATCGCCGCCGCGCTACAGGAGTTCCTGGACGACGACACCGCCGCCGCCCTACGCGGGCGAGTAGCGGCGCTGGCCGACAAATACCCGCTCTACCCCGCGCTCACGACGACCGCCGTCACCCGACAGCGCGGCTGAGCACGCCGCGGACACGGGTGTCGCCGCGACCGGCCCGATCTGCGGCGGGCCCACGTGGGCTGGACCAGGAGTTGCCGGGAGTTGCCCGGCTGGTTGCCGGCGGCGGCCAACCTGGCGGAGAGTGAGGGTATGACCGTGATCCGCGACATCCCTGCCGGCACGACCGAGTCTG
>CAVTWW010000004.1:0-135324 GCA_963738495.1 uncultured Actinomycetota bacterium | reverse complement strand
GGATCGGGGTCACCTTCATCGGCCCGCCCGCCGAGGCGATGCGCAAGCTCGGCGACAAGATCGGCGCCAAGCTGCTCGCCGAGGAGGTCGGCGTGCCGGTCGCGCCGTGGAGCGGCGGCCCGGTCGAGACCCTGGACGCGCGCTCGCGCCAGCCGGCCGAGATCGGCTACCCGCTGATGCTCAAGGCGACCGCGGGCGGCGGCGGCCGCGGTATCCGCGGTCGTCGACGCCGACGCCGAGCTCGCCGAGGCCTACGAGCGCACCAGCCTCGAGGCCGAGCGCGCGTTCGGCAGCGGCGTGGTGTTCCTGGAGCGCCTGGTCACCGGCGCCCGGCACGTCGAGGTGCAGGTGATCGCCGACGGCCAGGGCACCGCGTGGGCGCTCGGGCGTGCGCGACTGCTCGGTGCAGCGGCGCAACCAGAAGGTCATCGAGGAGTCCGCGCTCCCGGTGCTCGACCGCCGAGCAGGACGCGCGAGCTGCAAGGCGTCGGCCGAGCGGCTGGCCCTGGCGGTCGGCTACCGCGGCGCGGCACCGTCGAGTTCCTCTACCAGCCCGGCGAGAAGCAGTTCGCCTTCCTGGAGGTCAACACCCGGCTGCAGGTCGAGCACCCGATCACCGAGGCCACCACCGGCTTCGACCTGGTCAAGGCCCAGCTGCACGTCGCCGGCGGGCGGCCGGCTCGAGGGCGACGCCGCCGGCCGAGAGCGGGCACGCCGATCGAGGCCCGGCTCAACGCCGAGGACCCCGACCGCGACTTCGCGCCGTCGCCCGGGCCGCATCGTGCGGCTGGACCTGCCCACCGGGCCCGGCATCCGGGTCGACACCGGCGTCACCGAGGGCGACGTCATCCCGCCCGACTTCGACTCGATGATCGCCAAGATCATCGCGTACGGCCGCGACCGCGACGAGGCGCTGGCCCGGCTGCGCCGCGCGCTGCGCGAGACCACGGTCATCATCGAGGGCGGCACGACGAACAAGTGCTTCCTGCTCGACCTGCTCGACCAGCCCGAGGTGATCGACGGCACGCGCCGACACCGGCTGGATCGACCGGGTCCGCGCGCCGGGCGGCCTGGTCGTCCGACCGGCACGCCGACGTCGCGCTGCGTCGCGGCCGCGATCGACGCCTACGAGGACGAGGAGGCCGTCGAGCGGCAGCGGCTTCTTCGCCTCCGCCCGCGGCGGCCGCCGCAGGCCAGCACGAGATGCGGCCGCGCCGTCGAGCTCAAGCTGCGCGGCCACGCCTACCGGGTCACCGTCGCCGCAGATCGGCGCCGCGCCGGTACCGGGTCGGCGTCGGACGGCGAGCCGCACGTCGACGTCGAGCTCGACCGGTTCGAGCGACTACGAGCGCCGACTCGTGGTCAACGGCCGCCGCTTCCAGGTCGTCACCGGCACCCACGGCGCCGACCACCTGGTCGAGGTCGACGGCGTCACCCACCGGGTCAGCCGGGACGAGGGCGGCGTGTCCGCTCGCCCGCGCCCGCGCTGTGGTCGTCGCGACCCCGGTCGCGGTCGGCGACGAGGTCGAGGCCGGGCGCGCCGGTGCTGGTGCTGGAGAGCATGAAGATGGAGACGGTGCTGCGCGCGCCGTTCGCGGGCCGCGTGCGGGAGGTGCTGGTCGCCGTCGGCACGCCAGGTCGACGCCGGCGCGCCGCTGCTGCGCCTGGAGCCGATCGACGACGGCGAGGCCGCCGAGCCGAGCCGCGGCGAGCCGCGCGTCGAGCTCGACCTGCCGCGCCGAGCCGGCGCGGCCGACGGCCCGGCGCGCGCGCTCGGCGGCCTGGCCGACCTGCGCAGCCTGCTGCTCGGCTTCGACGTCGACCCCGACGACGAGCGCCGCGCTGCTGGCCGACTACCTGCCGCGCGCGGCCGAGCTGCCGCCGACGACCCGGCGACTCGTCGAGCGAGATCGGGCTGCTCGAGGTCTTCGCCGACCTGTGCCGAGCTGAGCCGCAACCGGCCGGCCGGCGAGGACGACCAGACGCCGACGAGCGGGTGCACAGCCCGCGCGAGTACTTCCACGCCTACCTGCAGCTCCCTCGACGTCGAGCGCGAGGGGCTGCCGCGAGCGCTTCCGGCCAAGCTGCGCCGGGCGCTGGCGCCACTACGGCGTCGACGACCTGGAGCGCACGCCCGGCGCTGGAGGACGCGGTCTACCGGATGTTCCTGGCCCAGCAGCGCGCGCCGGCCGACGTCCCGGTCGTCGCCGCGCTGCTGAGCGGCTGGCTGCGCCGAGCCGCCGCCCGCCGACGGCGCTGCGCGAGCGCGTCCGGCGACGCGCTCGAGCGGCTGGTCGTCGCCACCCAGCTGCGCTACCCGGTCGTCGGCGACCTGGCCCGCAGCGTGCGCTTCCGCTGGTTCGACCAGCCGCTGATCGCCGCAGCGCGCGGCCGAGGTCTACGCCGCGTGCGCGAGCACCTGACCACCTCGCCGCGAACCCGGACGCGCCGGACCGCGCCGAGCGGATCGCGAGGCCTGGTCGCCACGCCCGAGCCGCTGGTCCGGCTCCTCGGGCGAGCGCATCGAGCCGGCCGGGCGCCGACCACGCGCCGATGCTCGAGGTGATGACCCGCCGCTACTACGGCGACCGCGCGCTGCGCGACGTCGCGACCGTCGACGTCGACGGGCGGCCGTTCGTCACCGCCGAGCTACGACCGCGACGACCGGCACGCGCCACCTGGCTCGACCGCGGTCGGCCGATCGCCGAGCTGCGCCGACGTCGCCGCGCGACCGTCGAGCCGCGCATGCGGCGACCGCACCGGCCGACGACGGTCGTCGTCGACCTCTACCTGTCCTGGCCGACGCGGCCCGGACCTCGGACGACGATGGCCGCGACGCTGGCGCGCGATCGCTCGACGGCGCCGCCGCTCGCCGCAGCGGTCCGCCGCGCGTCGCCGTGCGCGGTCTGCGGCCGGCGGAGCACCGGCGCGGTCATGCACCTTCACGTTCCGGCCCGGACGGCGGCGGGCTGGCGCGAGGACCGGCTGATCCGCGGCGCTGCACCCGCTGATCGGCCGCCGGCTGGAGCCTGTGGCGGCTGCGCGAACTTCAACCTCACCCGGCTGCCGTCGGCCGACGGACGTCTACCTGTTCCACTGCGTCGCGCCGGGACAACCCGGCCGACGAGCGGCTGGTCGCGCTGGCCGCAGGTCCGCGACCTGACCGCGCTGCGCGACGCCGACGGCCGGGTCGTCGCGCTGCCCGCAGGCCGAGCGCGCCCTCGCCGCCTGCCTCGACGCGATCCGCCGGGCCCAGGCCGCCGCGGCCGCGCCGAGCGCCGCGCTTCGACACGAACCGGGTCTCGCTCTACGTCTGGCCGCCGATCGACGCTGCCGCTCGAGCGAGCTGACGGCGCTGCAGCCGACGGCTCGCGCCCGCCGACCGTCGGGCGCCGGGCTGGAGGAGGTGCTCTTCCTCGGCGGCCGGCGCGACGCCGGCGACCGGCGAGCCGGTCGAGTCGCGGTCCGCGTTCTCGCTACCAGCCGGGCGCGGGCGTCGCGCGTGACGTCGAGCGAGCCGCCGACCGAGCCGCTCGCAGCCGCTCGACGACTACGCGCAGAAGGTGCTGCGCTCGCGGCGGCGCGGCACGGTCTACCCCTACGAGCTGATGCCGACTGCTCGGCCGGCGAGCGGGCGGCGACGTTCGTCGAGTACGACCTCGACGAGCGACGGCGCGCCTGGTGCCGGTCGACCGGCCGCCGGGCGGCAACAGCGGCGGGCATCGTCGTCGGGCGTGGTCACGCACCCCGACCCCGCGCTACCCCGAGGGCATCACGCGGGTCGTGCTGCTCGGCGACCCGACGCAAGGCGCTCGGCGCGCGTCGCCGAGCCCGAGTGCGCCCGCGTCATCGCCGCGCTCGACCTGGCCGAGCGAGCTGGGCGTGCCGGTCGAGTGGTTCGCGCTGTCCGCCGGGCGCCCGGATCTCGATGGACTCCGGCACCGAGAACATGGACTGGGTGGCGCGCGGCGCTGCGCCGCATCATCGAGTTCACCCAGGACGGCGGCGAGATCAACATCGTGGTCGCCGGCATCAACGTCGGCGCCCAGCCGTACTGGAACGCCGAGGCCACGATGCTCATGCACACCAAGGGCATCCTGGTCATGACGCCCGGACGAGCGCGATGGTGCTGACCGGCAAGCAGTCGCTCGACTACTCCGGCGGCGTCTCGGCCGAGGACAACTTCGGCATCGGCGGCTACGACCGGGTGATGGGCCCGAACGGCCAGGCCCAGTACTGGGCGCCCGACCTGGCCGGCGCGCGTCGACGTGCTGTTCGCCGCACTACGACCACACGCTACGTCGCGCCCGGCGAGCGCGGCCCGCGCCGGCGCGACCACGACCGACCCGCTCGACCGCGACGTCTCGCAGCTACCCGCACCCGGCGCCGGACAGCGACTTCACCACCGTCGGCGACATCTTCTCCGCCGAGCACCAACCCCGACCGCAAGAAGCCGTTCGACATCCGCACCGCTGATGCGGGCGGTGGCCGACCAGGACCACCCGACCGCTGGAGCGCTGGGCCGGCATGGCCGACGCCGAGACCGCCGTCGTCTTCGACGCCCACCTCGGCGGCTACCCGGTGTGCGCTGCTCGGCATCGAGTCCCGGCCCGTGCCGCGGCGCGGGTTCCCGCCCACCGACGGCCCGGACACCTGGACGGCGGGCACGCTGTTCCCGCGCTCGTCGAAGAAGACCGCCCGGGCGATCAACGCGGCCAGCGGCAACCGGCCGCTGGTGGTGCTGGCCAACCTGTCCGGCTTCGACGGCTCACCGGAGTCGATGCGGAAGCTGCAGCTGGAGTACGGCGCCGAGATCGGCCGGGCCGTCGTCAACTTCGACGGCCCGATCGTGTTCTGCGTGTCTCGCGCTACCACGGCGGCGCGTTCGTGGTGTTCTCCAAGGCGCTGAACCGACCATGACAGGTGCTCGCCGTCGAGGGCTCGTTCGCCTCGGTGATCGGCGGCGCCCCGGCCGCGGCGGTGGTGTTCACCGGCGAGGTCGACGCCCGCACCGCGGCCGACCCGCGGGTGCGCGAGCTGGAGCGGCGCCTGGCCGGCGGCCGACGAGGCCGAGCGCGGCCGGCTGCGCGGCCGAGCTGGCCGACGCTGCGGGCCGCGGTGCGCGCCGAGAAGCTCGGCGAGGTCGCCGCCGAGTTCGACGCCGTCCACAGCATCGAGCGGGCGGTCGCGGTCGGCTCGGTCGACGCGATCATCGCGCCCGCACGAGCTGCGCCCGCGCCTCATCGAGGCCCTCGAACGCGGCCTCGCCGGCTGACCAGGAGCTCGAATTGGGCTCCGCCGCAGCACACCGATCCCCACCGAGGTCTGCTTGCGTCCAGCCAGCCCATACCCCTGTAGCGCGCCGAACACGCCAACGCGATCAGCCGGGCCTCGACCTCACCGGTCACCGGTGAGGGCACTGGCGGACCGGCTGGCTTCTTCCGCCCGATCGTGGCGTGCACATCGCCACCGGTATCGGTGAACCGCTTGGCGACCAACCGAAGCGTCTCATCGCAAGACCCCGAGCCGGGCAACGATCTCCTCCACGGGATCGGCCAACCCGCCGGGGTGTCCAACCCGCGCCCGCCGGATCATCGAGGCCGGATGCACCCCAGTCGTCGTGATACGCACCAGCTCCTCACGATCAGCCTCGGTCAACACCACCGGCGCTTCTTCTGCGACGGCACACCTACTCCCTGTCCGGCAGAGGGGAAGGATCTGCCAGACCCCAACCTCCCCGCCAAACGCACCAGAACTCAGCAGCGACAAGCTACTAGATCGACCACTGGACTACACGGTCGACCCATGGCATCCTCAGAATGAGAGCCGTCGGAGGAGGAATCACGATGCACATGAGCAATCGGCAATTGCGGCGCATGGCGGCGCTTGCCTTCCCAATTCTGGCATTCTCCGGGCAGTCCACCGTTTCCGTCATGCCGGTCGCCATGCAAGACATACACAAGGGCGAAACCCTTTCATCAGTGAACATTGCGTCCACCGACGCGCCTGGCCCAGGCGCCGACGGGCAAACTGTCTCTACTCCTGAAGAGGTCGCGGCGTACGCCGCGAGAGGCGCGGCAAAGTATTCGGAGTTACCGTTGCCGAGGCACGCAAGGTGCTCGATGAGCAGCAGCGTTTCGGTCGATCAGTGGATCAGATCCGGGCACGACACTCTGCCGCAGTGAGCAAGGTGTATTGGGATTTCGATGGAGGTCGTGGAGTTGTAGATATGCTGGCGGGGAGCGCCCCTGAAGAGGTCTCACAGGTGCGTTCTCTGCTTGGGCCATCGGGGAGGCTCACGCAACAAGGGAGAGTGTCGGAGGTCGAGCGCGGAAATCAGGCCGCGAGACTTTCGGAGGAGATCCGCACTGCCCACCCGGGGCTAGCGAATCTGAGTGTGCTGCCAGCAGGCGACTCTGAGGAAATCCTGGTTGAAGCGCCGGTCGATGTCGGCGAGTCAGTCAATCGATGGAGAAACAAGGACCCCGGTGGTCGAAGCGCATCCGTCCGCCAGTCCCTTCAACCGAACATGCGAGCAGCGAACACGGGGTGGGTGGTAGGTGGCGGTCAACTGAATCGCCCGAGCGGTGCCGCAGAATGCACCTCCGCATTTACAGTACTCAACGCCCCGGCTCCCCCCAAGCTCCTGACGGCGGGACATTGCGCCGATGATCTGCGCTATGGGAGTTATCAATGGTTGCAGTATGCCTCCGATAGGGTCGGAAGCTACGGCGACCTCCAATGGCACACCATCTACAATGGGGGCTACGCGTTACCGCAGTTTCAATACGCGCCAGGCTACCTCACGACGAACAAGTACTCTTCGAGCGTCTATCGGAACCAAATGGTCAATCGCTATGGTCGAATGACGAGCGAGACGATGATTGTCAATAGACCCGGACGCCACCGTGACCATCAACGATTCGACCCTCACCCACGTCGCCGTTACCGAAACGGGCAGCAACGTCGACTTCGGAGACAGTGGAGGGCCATGGTGGGCTGGCGCAAGTGGCGGCGCCACGGCCGTTGGGATTCAATCAAGTGCTACGTACATAAGCATTGGCGGACTGGTCTGTTGTCGTCGCGCCGTCTTCACACCTGCGAACAACCTTCCACTCATCTGGCCGGGCCTCTATTACTATGTCGGGTGACCATTGAGACCTCAAACGCGAACGTCTTGCAGAAGGGGTCTCCACCTAGGGAAGCCTGGGGTTGCACTCTTGGCAGCCGTTGTCTGTGCATGCTCGGGCACCGGCGAGGCTCGTATCGCCCAGGTCGATGGGGTCCTGGTGCTGATTGAGCCTGGCGTGAATCGTTCCGCCATGATGGCGGGAGTTTCCGGAGTGGTTCGTTCCGACGGCGATGGCTGTTGGAGCCTCAGAGACAGCGCGTCGGCGGCGCCCGTGACCGTTGTCTGGCCCCAAGGAACGCGCAAGAAGGACGGTCTGGCAGATTCTCTTCAATTGCCCTCAGGTCCGTCGTCACCTCTGGAGATGAAATCCAGGCGGGCGGAGGATGGTTCGAACAAGTGACGAGGTCATCAATCCCCGCCCCTCCGGACGTAGGTTGCCTCACTGGGGGCGTTGTTTCGTATGTAGTGATTTCCGCTGGCTCCACCGTGGTTGCGGTACGCCATTCCTAGTGAGCTCCGGCGGCTTCCGGACCGGGGGTCAGCTCTCGAGCAGGCTGTGCACGATGCTGAGCGACTGGTTGAGCGCCTCGAGGTAGGCCCGCGAGACGTCGAACGGGGCCAGGCCGGTGGCGGCCAGGGCGACCGGGTCGTCGTGCTCGTGGGCCAGGACGGCGGCCAGCACCCGGCCGGGTTCGCCGATGCCACCGGCGAGGGCGTCGCGGATCTCACCGGAGACCCCCGAGCTGTCGGCCAGGCCCACCGGGTCGGCGCCCATGATCTCGGCAGCCCCGGACATCAGGCCGACCGTGAACGCCGGCTCGCCGTCGGCGGCCAGCCGCTGGCAGGCGTGGGCGCGGGCGAGCACGGTCCACAGGGCGTCGGACGGGCTGGCCGAGACGCCCCCCTCGAGCAGCGTCATCACCACCCACGACCGCAACCGTCGCGAGCCGATCCGCATCAGTGCCTGCCGCAGCGAGGTGATCGAGCCGTGGGCGCCGCTGCTGGCCGAGCTGGCGGTCCGCAGCAGTCGCATCGACAGCCCGGGGTCCGAGGTCACCAGCTCCTCGAGCCGAGCCATCGGCACCTCGGGGTCGGCGAGCTCGGCCATCAGCCGTACGCAGATCAGCTGGCTGGGCGCCAACGAGCGCCCTTCGATCACCTCGGGCCGCTGCACGTACGGACCGCTGAAGAGCTCGATCCCCACCTGCCGGCACTGCTCGAACATCTCGGCGCTGTCGATACCGGTCGCCAACGGCGCGGCCCCGGCCTCGACGGCTGCGGCCGTGAGCTCCCGCAGGGTCTCGGGCACCAGGTCGGTGACGTCGAAGGCCACCACGTGGGCCAGCGGCAGCAGCGGTGCCCGTCGGGCGTCGCCCCGGTAGGCGTCGACCGCGATCCGGTAGCCGCTGTCGCGCAACCGTTGCAGCCCGGACAGCAGCTCGTCGTCGACGGTGATGGCACTGGCCACCCGTACGACGACCTCGTCCGAGGCGACCGGTACCGACAACGCACCCGTCAGGAACGGCCGCGTGAAGTTGGCGTGGATCGGCCGGCCGTTCGAGATGCGATGCATGTCGAAGGTGCCGAAGGTGGCGGCGATCGCCTCGGACGCCGCACCCTCGGACAGGTGCACGTCGGCACCCAGGTCGTCGACCCGGAACAGCAGTGCGAAGGCCACGACGTTGCGGTCTGCGTCGCAGATCGCCTGTCGTCCCACCCGCACCTGGCTGACCAGGTCGCAGCCTGCAGTCGTCATGACATCCTCACCCGTTCGAGAGATCAGCTGGAACCGTCGACCCTCACCGGCAGACGAGCGAGAGCAACCCGTCGCCGTAGCCCGAGATCCGTAGCCGCACGTCCATGCGGTTGCCTACCGCGGCGGCCATGGCGGCGACGTCGGCCGGCACGTTGCCGTTGGGGCCGTACATCTCGTAGAGGCGCACGTGCGGCGCGTTCGGCACGTTGAAGACGGCCGACAGCACGTTGAGCACCTCGTAGCAGTTGTCCTTGATCGCGCCCGTCAGGTCACGCTCGGCGATCATGTCCTCGACGCCGCCCTTGGGCAGCATGCCGAGGGCGCCGCCGAGACGGGCACCGGCCTCGATGTTGACGATGCCCAGGGCCGAGACCGCGAGCTTGTCGGTCACGAACACGGCGATGACGTTGGTGACCTTGGGCGGCACCGGCTCGCCGTCCGAGATGTCGACGTCACGGCCGACCAGACCTTCGAGCAGGTTGCGGACCGCGTGACGGCTGGGCAGCGGGGATCCCACCAGAGTGCTCATGCAGACACCACCGATTTGAGGACGTCGGAGAAGGCCTCCGCCGTGAAGGGTTTGGCGATCAGGCCGACGGCGCCGGCCTGCTCAGCGAGGGTCCGCATCTCGTCGGAGCCCTCACTGGTGACGAAGCAGAACGGGACGGCGGCACCGCGGGCCCGCAGGGCACGCAGGAACTCGATCCCGCTCATGTTGGGCATGTTCCAGTCGGACAGGATCAGGTCGGGCACCTCCGCCGTGGCCATGGCCAGCGCCTGGGCGCCGTCCTCGGCCTCGACGATCTCGTTGCCTTCGTACCCGGCCTGTCGCAGCGTCCGGACCACGATCATGCGCATGGTCTTGCTGTCGTCGGCGACGAGGATTCTCATTGCTGTGTCTCCAGGATCTCTTCGGACGACGAGCCCGGCCAGCACAGGCCCTCGGGCTCGGCGTCGCCCCCCACGGTCAGCTCGACGAGCTGGCCGAGCACCATGGCCTGCACCGTGACCCCGGGCCCCGCACCGCGGGAGACCGGCAGCTCGGTGACCTCGGCTGTCGGCAGTGACAACCGGCAGGCGTTGCGCAGCAACGACTTCACGTTACCGCCGATGATGTTGCCCAGCTCGCAGATTGCGTCGAGCATGTCGTCGGTCGACGGCTCGGCGACGGCCATCATGCGGGCGGCGAACAGCCGGCCCACGGTCGCGCTGGTACTGACGACCACCCCGGTGTAGGCACCGTCCTGGGGGTCCTGGATCGCCAGCCGTGCCGAGAACGTCGGCTCCGGCGGCAGCTCGGCGCCCCAGGCGAGCCCGGCCTCCTCGTGCAGCACGGTGGCCAGGCACTCGACCAACAGGGCTTCGAGATCCTCTCGGGCCTCTTCGAACTCATCGACCAGACTCACGCTGCACCTCCGGCGTATCGGAAGACCACGGCCCGACCGAGCTCCATGCGATGGAACGAGTCGTCCATGTTGTTTGTGGACTCGGCCCCACCGAGCACGAGGTAACCCCCGGGCCGCAGGACCTTTCGGATGTTGGCCAGCACCTTGCGCTTGGTCTCGACATCGAAGTAGATGAGCACGTTGCGCAGGAACACGATGTCGCTGGGCGGCACCCCGGTCGGGGGCAGCGACAGGTTGCCCCAGTCGAAGCGGCACATGTCCCGCAACGGCTGACGGATCATCCAGTCCCGACCCGACTGCTCGAAGTACTTGACCAGGTTGGCCGCCGGCATGCCGCGGTTGATCTCGAGCTGGGAGTAGCGGGCCGCGCGGGCGCGGTCCACCATCTTGCGCGAGATGTCGGTGCCGACGATGTTCGCCGTCCAGCCGGGGTGGGCCGGCAGCCACTCGTGCAGCACCATGGCCAACGAGTAGGCCTCCTGGCCGCTGGAGCTGGCGGCCGACCACACGGTGATCCGGCGCGGTGCGCCGACGGCCACGGCCGGCAGCAGATGGTTGCGGAACGCCTCGAACGGGTGGGCGTCACGGAACCATGAGGTCTCGTTGGTCGTGAGCGCCTCGACGACGGCATCGGTGATGCTGTTGTCACCTCGACGCATGCGCGAGACCAGGGCCGCCAGGTCGGGTTCGCCGAAGGTGCGGGCCACGGGGCCGAGCCGGGACTCGAGCAGGTACTCCTTGCCCGGCTGCAGGTCGATGGCGCTGCGTTGGCGCACGATCTGGGTGATGTAGGTGAAGTCGGTCGCGGCGAGCGTCATGTCGTCACAGCCATTCGGGCCGGGCCCAGCAGGCCGGTCAGCTCGGGACCCACCTGGGCCAGGGCGACGACCCGGTCGGCCTGGCCGAGCGCGGCCACCGCCCCGGGCATGCCCCACACCACGCTGGTCGCTTCGTCCTGCACGACGATCTCGCCACCCGCGGCCCGAATGGTCGCGGCGCCGGCGGCACCGTCCTTGCCCATGCCGGTCAGCACCGACCCCAGCAGCCGTTCGCCGTAGATGGCCGAGGCGGAGCGGAACAGCACGTCGACCGACGGGCGGCAGAAGTGCTCGGGCGGGTCCTCGGTGAGCCGCACGACCACCCTGCCGCCACTGTGGTGCAGTGTCAGATGCTTGCCGCCGGGGGCGATCAGGGCTCGCCCCGGCAGCACCGCCTCCCCGTCGACCGCCTCGGCGACCGTGATCTTGCTGAGGTCGTCGAGGCGCTGGGCGAGCAGCTTGGTGAACAGCGGGGGCATGTGCTGGACGATCAGCACCGGCACCGACAGGTCGGCCGGCAGCGCCGGCAGCACCTGGGCCAGGGCGTCGGGGCCCCCGGTGGAGCAGCCGATCACCAGCGCCGCGAACGCGCGCCGTCCACTGCGCTTCTGGGTCGGCAGACCCTGCGCGGGGGCGCCTTCGCGCACCACCGCCAGGGTGTCCACCGGGTGCGGGACGACGGGCGCCGACCCGGGCCGCGGCACCGCGGCCGGTACCGGCCGGGCGGAGCCGGCCAGGGAGGCCCGACGAGCGCCGACCAGGGCCTTCAGCTTGGGGATCAGCTGGTCGCGGACGTTGGCCTGGCTCTCGGCGAAGCTGCCGGTGTTCGACGGCTTGGTGACGTAGTCGCTGGCCCCCGCCGACAGGGCGTCGAGGGTGGCACCGGCGCCGCGCTCGGTCAGCGTCGAGAACATGACGATGGGCAGGCGCGGGTGGGTACGGCGCAGGGCCTTGACCGCCTCGATGCCGTTCATGTCGGGCATCTCGATGTCCATGGTGACGGCGTCGGGGTGCAGCTGCTCGACGCGCTCCTGGGCGATCCGGCCGTTCTCGGCGATGCCGACGACCTCGATCTCGGGGTCACTGGCCAGGGCGGCCGTGACGAGCCTGCGGATCACCGTGGAGTCGTCGACGACGAGCACCCGGATCTTGCCGCCGGGGACGCTCATGCCGCCACCAGGCCCAGCAGCGCCAGCTTCTCGGCGATGACCTCGTCGGTGAACGGCTTGAGCACGTACTCGTGGGCGCCGGCGGCCAGGGCACGGACGATCTGGCCCTGCTCGCTCTCGGTGGTCACCATGACGATCGTGATGTCGCGCAGGTCGTCGCGGGCCCGCACCTCCTTGATGAAGGTGAGGCCGTCCATGACCGGCATGTTCCAGTCGACCAGGACGACGTCCGGGATCGACCCCGAGGCGATCACAGCCAGTGCCTCGGCACCGTCGCCGGCCTGGACGACGTCGAATCCCAGGCCTGTCATCAGGCGCGTCAGGATCGATCGCATGGCCCGCGAATCGTCGACCACGAGTGCCAACATCGATGCTCCTTGAGGGTCGCGCACGGCTTCGTCGTCCCGGGTGGGTCGATCCCGTCGGCATAGTCATCGGCAGATCAGGGCGGCGACTGCAGTCCCTCACGACCGTCGGGTTGGGGGTGGGGCGGGTGGGGCGCTAGACCGAGACGGCGATGTCGAGCACCCGTTGGGCGTGCAGGGCCAGCAGCAGCCGCTCGGGCAGGGTGTAGGCCCCCAGCAGCAGGTCGCGGACCGACTCGTCCACGGTGGTGGGCGTCTGCTCGAACGTCTCGTGCTCGAGCTCCAGCACCCCGCCGATCTCGTCGACGAGCAGGCTCACCGGCTCGTCACCGACCCGGACGACGACGTTGACCGGGTCGGTGGGGGCGTCCTCGCGGGACAGGCCCATGCGGGCCCGCATGTCGATCGCGGTGAGCACCTCGCCCCGCAGGTTGATCAGGCCGGCGATCTCGGGCGGGGCCAGCGGCACCGGCGTGATCTGCTGCAGCCGGACGACCTCCTGGACGAGCGAGACGTCGACCCCGAACAGGTAGCGCCCCACCATGAAGGTGCAGAGCTGGCTCATGCGAGTGCTCCTTCGAACCCGGCGTCCACGGACGCACCGGTGTAGAAGTGCGGATCGGCCGACAGCACGGCGCTGTCCATGTCGAGCAGCTCGACCACCTTGTCGCCCACCACGACGCTGCCCACCAGGGCGTGGTCGTCGATGTCGCTGCGAGTGCCGGAGCGCTCGGTGGCGATGTCGAGGATGCGCTGGACGACGAAGCCGACGCTGCGTTCGCCGCGGGTGTAGACCACCAGCTGGACGCCGGTGTTCGGGTTGTCGGCGTCGCCGTAGGCACCGAGCAGCCCCGACAGCCGCAGCAGCGGCATGATGTGCCCGCGGTACTGCACGACCTCGCGGCCGCCCACCCGTTCGATGGCGTCCACCGGGATCTCCTCGAGCCTGGTGACCATCTCGAGCGGGATCGCCACCCGGCGGTCCGAGGAGACCTCGACGATGAGCACCGGGTCGATCGGCACGGTGTCCTCGTTGGTCTCGGTGACGGCCACCCCGTGGGCTGCGGCGCGCACGTTCGAGCGCCGGGCCAACGTCGCGGCGTCCAGGATCAGCACGACCGAACCGTCACCCAGGATCGTGGCCCCGGCGTAGGCCGGCAGCGCCCTTGAGGTGGCGACCGAGTGGCTTGACGACGATCTCCTGGGTGTCGAGCACGTCGTCGACCACCAGGCCGAAACGCTGCTCCTCGGCGTGCAGGACGACGATGAAGCCGCCCCTGCCCTCGGCCACGGCGTCGTCCGGCTCGTCGCCGGCCAGGTGGGCGTCGGCGGTGCCCATCGGCACCAGGCCCAGCTGCTCGTCCAGACGCACCAGCGGCAGCAGCATGTCGCGCAGCCGGTAGACCGGAGCACCCGAGATCAGCTCGATGCCGCCGCGGGCGTGCTCGCCCGACAGCCGCACCAGCTCGAGCACGCTGACCTGCGGGACGGCGTAACGCCTTCCGGCACAGCCGATCGTGAGCGCCGGAATGATCGCCAGGGTGAGCGGGATCGTCAGCTTGAAGATCGAGCCCTTGCCGAGCTTGCTGGTGACGTCGACGGCGCCGCCGATGGCCTCGATGCGGGTCTTGACGACGTCCATGCCGACGCCGCGGCCCGAGACGTTGGTGACCTTGTCGGCGGTCGAGAAGCCCGGCAGGAAGATCAGGTGCAGCACCTCGCGCTGGGTCATCGTCGCCAGCTGGGCCTGGGTGATCAGGCCGCGCTCGAGCGCCTTCGCCGCGATCCGGGCCGGGTCGATGCCGGCGCCGTCGTCGATGATGGCCAGGTGCACCTGACCGGCCTCGTGGTAGGCCTTCAGGGTCAGCACGCCCTCGGCGGCCTTGCCTGCGGCGGTGCGCACGTCGGGGGACTCGACGCCGTGGTCGACCGCGTTGCGGACCAGGTGGGTCAGCGGATCCTTGATGGCCTCCAGGACACTGCGGTCGAGCTCGGTCTCGCGACCCTCCATCTCCAGGCGCACCTGACGACCGCACTGCTTGGCCAGGTCGCGGACGACGCGCGGCATCTTGCTCCACACGGCGTCGACGGGCTGCATCCGGGTCTTCATGACCTGTTCCTGCAGCTCGCTGGTGACCAGGCTCAGGCGCTGGGCCGAGCGGGCGGTGGCGCTGTCGTTGCCACCGGGCGTCTCGTCCAGGTGGGCGACCAGCTGGTTGCGGGCCAGCACGAGCTCACCGACGAGACGCATCAACGAGTCGAGCAGGTCGACGTCGACCCGCACCGAGCTGTCGACGACGCTGCGCTGGGTGTGGCTCTGGGTCTCGAGCGCACCCTCGACGGCGGCAGGGGTGGCGGTGCCGTGCTCGACCATGATCGAGCCCAGCGGCCGCTGGTCACCGAAGTGCTCCTGCTCCATGCGCGCGATCTCGACGTCCTCGCGGGTGGCGTCGCCGGCCGTGACCAGCACCTCGCCCAACGGCGGGACGCCGGGAGTGGCCGAGGCCGCCGGCGGTGCCGACGGACCGGTAGCGGCAGTCGTGACGTCGACGGTGGACCCGGCAGCGCCGCGGCGACCGCGCCGCTTGGCGGCCGGCTTGGCCGACGCCTCGCCCTGCACGGCATCAGCTTCGGCATCAGCTTCGGCGCCGACCGGCTCGGTCGCGGTCGGCGGAGCTGCTGCCGGCGCACCCGTGGCTGCAGCGGGTGCGGGTGCGGGTGCGGATGCGGAGCGGGAGCGGGAGCGGCGAGCGTGCCGGTCTCGAGCAGCGCGGCCAGCTGGCCGAGGAGCTCGGCGTCGTTGCCGTCGCCCTCGACCCCGGTCTGCTCGATGTTGGTGAGCAGCTCACGGATCGCGTCGACCATCTGCAGCAACGCGCTGGAGCGGTCGTCGGTCAGCTCGATGAGGCCGTCACGCAGCCGGCTGAGCAGGTTCTCACCGACATGGGTCAGCTTCTCGAGGCGATGGAACGCCAGGAAGCCACTGGTGCCCTTGATCGTATGAATGGTCCGGAACACCCCGGCCAGCAGTTCTCGGGAACCGGGATTCTGCTCAAGTGCCAGCAGGTCTCGGTCCAGCTGGTCGAGATTCTCGTGACTCTCGACCAGGAACTCGGCCACGATCTCGTCGATCGCTTCCACTCTGTCGCCTCCTCGTCCACGCGGACCGGGTATGCATCGGCGTCAGCGGGGGCGACTTGAGCGCCGGTCGTCGCGGGGCGCCGGACCGGCGCCTCGGGGCGAGGTTCAGAGGGCGTAACGGTCGAGCCAGAAGCCGTCCTCGTCGGTCACGACCCCGTGGGTGGCCTCGACGAGATGCCTTGCGACGGCGGACAGATGGGGACGAACCCGCTCACGACTGGCGAGGTAGTCCTCGCCGGGGTCGCGGCTCTCCCGTTGCTCGGCCAGGGGGCAGGCCCAGCGAACCTCGTAGGTGACGAACGGATAGTTGCCCCATTCGTTGCCGACGACAGATGGCTCTCCGGGCTGGCTGACGTGCACCAGGACCTCGACCGCGCCGTCGTCCATGATCACCGGCGTACCGTCCGGATAGGTGGCCGGGATCGAGCCGGTCGCGTACGGGTCGGTGGCATAGGGGTCGGCCGACGGCACCCCGACCGGCAGCAGCAGGTCGGCGACCACGGCGTAGGAGTCGATCGTGTCCTCGGCGTGCAACGCGGCCAGGTCGGCCTCGTCGGCGGCGCGGTGCAGGGCGGCGAGCTCGGACGACGACAGGGGTGCGTCGGCGGTGTCGGCCGCGATGCGCTCGCCGGAGTAGGCGGCCTGGTCGGGGCCGGACCAGTCCTGACCCTCGGTGGCGAGCTGGGCGGTGGGGATCACCCGGGCCACCAGGCCGTGCACGGCGTCCGGCTCGAGCCAGACGGGGGCGTGCAGCAGCACGTCGAGGGCCCGGTCGGGGTCGGGGTGGATCAGGGCGCCGCCGGCGACCCGCACGACGCCGTGAAGCCGGCGGGCCATGGCGACCAGCAGCTGCAGGGCCCGACCCTCCTCGCGCCAGGGCATGCCGCCCGGGAAGGCGTGGGCGAACCCGTCGCGGTCGTCCAGGCCCGGGGGCGGGGGGTCCTCACGCTCGATGGGCGCCTGCAGGGCGTAGGCCAGGGTCCAGGGCATCGGGACGGCGGCGTCGACCGCGTCCTCCATGCTCAGCTCGACGGGGCCCGAGAAGAGGCAGCGCCGTCCCAGCCGCACCTGCCCGGTGGTGGCGAGCTCGGCGTCGGGCACCCGGGCCCGCACCAGCTCGTCGACGTCGTGGACGGTGACGGTCGAGGGCAGCAGCAGCAGGTGCTGCTGCCGCAGGCCGGTGGGGCTGTGGTCGATCTGGCCACCCATGCTGGGGTCGCGGCCTGAGGGCTTGCCCAACGGCAGGCTCGCGGTCGGCGCTCGACCAGCCATCCGGGGCGGCTCCCGGCGGCCGAGCAGCTTCGCCAACCGCGCCATGTCAGACCTGGACCCGGTGGAAGTTCTGGAACGAGCGGCTGGCGGTGGGGCCCCGCTGGCCCTGGTAGCGCGAGCCGTACAGGGCACTGCCGTAGGGGTTCTCGGCCGCGCTCGAGAGACGGAAGAAGCAGAGCTGGCCGATCTTCATGCCCGGCCAGAGCATGATCGGCAGGGTGGCGACGTTGCTCAGCTCGAGAGTGACGTGACCGCTGAAGCCGGGGTCGATGAAGCCGGCGGTCGAGTGGGTCAGCAGACCGAGGCGACCCAGGCTCGACTTGCCCTCGAGCCGGGCGGCGACGTCGTCCGGCAGGGTGACGACCTCGTAGGTCGAGGCGAGCACGAACTCACCGGGGTGCAGGATGAACGCCTCGTCGGGCTTGACCTCGACCAGGCGGGTCAGGTCGGGCTGGTCGGCAGCGGGGTCGATCACCGGGTACTTGTGGTTGTCGAACAACCTGAAGAAGCGGTCGATCCGCACGTCCACGCTCGAGGGCTGCACCATCGAGGGGTCGTAGGGGTCGAGCGTGACGCGACCCGAGTCGAGCTCGGCGCGTATGTCCCGGTCCGACAGCAGCACGGGCCCACGCTATCCCGTCCGACTGCGAACGCGCTGCACGAGCCCCCCACCCACACCCCCACCCCAGCCCAGCCTCCGGCCCAGCCCAGCCCCGCCCCCCGGCTCCCCGGCTCCCGGCCCGGCCCTAGCCCAGCCCTACCCCAGTCCGGCCCGCCCAGCCCAGCCCAGCCCAGCCCAGCCCAGCCCAGCCCAGCCCAGCCCAGCCCAGCCCAGCCCAGCCCAGCCCAGCCCAGCCCCGGATTGCATCTCGACCTGCAACCTTCATGTGCGAGGAGTCGCAGATTGCAGTTTCCAAGGCTGAGAACTGCAATCTGTGACTCCTCGCGGGGACCGGTGGAGCCCAAGTGCCGAGACGGCGCCCACTCAGGCACGTCGACAACACTTGAAGGTTGAATATGGTGGCGCATCAGCCCACCTCGAGCATCAGGAGCACGGCATGACCACCACCACTGCCGGCACCCGCCTCGCCGCCGTCCCGATCCTCAAGGCGGGCGCCCTGTCGGGCCTGGCCGCGGGTGTCGCCAACCTGGTCGTCTTCTTCGTCGGCAAGGCCGCCGGGGTGCCGTTCGAGGTCACCCAGAACGGCACGAAGACCCCGGTGCCGTTCTTCATGCCCCTCGTCGCGTCCGTCGTCGTCACCGTGCTCGGCGCCGTGGTGCTGTGGCTGCTGACCGGCGTCAAGAACGGGCTGACCATCTGGACGGCGCTCGCCGTGGTGTTCGTGATCCTCTACTCGGTCGGCGCTGTCATGGCCGCGACGTCGACGTCCACCGGCATCGTGCTGACGATCATGCATGTGGTGGGCCTGGCCGTCGCCTGGGTGATGCTGCGCCCGGCGGCCACGCGCGGCTGACCTGCAAGAACGAGGCTGTCGGGCCGGGCTCGCACCAGGGGTCACGTAAGCCCGCAAGTCCTTGCTAAAGTGGCGTCGACCGCGCTCCGCCGGGGTCACTGCGGGTGTAGTTCAATGGTAGAACATCAGCTTCCCAAGCTGACAGTGCGGGTTCGATTCCCGTCACCCGCTCAACGCGAAGGGGCCCCGGCAGGCTTGCCGGGGCCCCTTCGGGTTGACCCTGATACAGGCGGGAATCGGGAGGAGGCTCGCGCCAGCGAGCCGACGGATCCCGTCACCCGCTCAACGCGAAGGGGCCCCGGCAGGCTTGCCGGGGCCCCTTCGCGTTGACCCCGATACAGGCGGGAATCGGGAGGAGGCTCGCGCCAGCGAGCCGACGGATCCCGTCACCCGCTCCGCGAACGCGAAGCAGCCTCGAACCCTCGCTCTATTTGTCAGCGTCGACTGGCTGCTAGAGGGAGGACGTCCGCCCCCTCCTCTGGCTCAAGGGCGAGCTCGGCGACGACCTGACCGATATGGTCGTCGTGACCACAGGGCGACACGCGTACCGCCGCAATGACGGCGTAGCCGTGGTGCCACTCGCACTCCTTGGCCCGTAGAACGGTATGGGTCGGCGGCCCTGCGGACAGCCGGTCAACGGCATTCATCGGTCCAGCGCTGGCCGTCGAACCACCGTGAGGACCCCGGCCTCCCCCGGTCCGGGTACCAGCCTGGACGCCCGTCGCCTCGGGCGACTGGTCCGTGTCCCGCAGAACCCAGGGACCGACAGCCATGGCCAGCCCCATCGCGGCGAAACCGACGATGGGCAACATCACGATCGGCGCCTCGTCGAAGGCGGTCCCGGAAGCCAGCCCCCACACCAGCCACACCGCAGCCAAGAGGCACGCACCGGTGAGGGCCGAGCCCGCGACGGTGCAGGCCCAGGCGGCAAGGGACAAGCCCTTCCACGAGCCACCCACTCAGCTCTCACCCACTCGGAACCCAGAGGCCGCAGGGACTCGCCGCGGCCACGACGGTCGGCCACAAGGGTACGGGTCGATCTAGGCCGACCCATGATCAAGAGTGCCTGGGCGGCGAGGGGAACCGGTCGGCGCGGAGGTACGGGTCCGCCAGTGTCGTCCAGTTCACCACCCGCAACGAGGGACGACGACGAGGCACGTGGTCCTTCCTCAGGGTCGACTGCCGATCTCTCTCGCGAACATCCTGATGCAACGGGCGAATCGGACCCGGGTCCCGCCGTAGCCTGCGGGGGGTCGGCCGAACTGCGACGAGAGGTGGACGACGTGGCAGAGCCCCGTGACGAGCTCATGGAACGTCTCGCCCGAGCGGTGGCGGCCGATGCCGCCCTGCTGCTCGACGGCTGGCAGCACCTGGTGCTGGTGAGCCACATCGATGCCCGGACCCCCGACCTGACCGGGTTCTGTTACCTGGCCGACGGCCGAGCACTCCCGGTCGCCCCGGCCGAGTTCGACATCTTCGACGTACTCGTGGCGCTGCGCGATGCGATGGCGGCCGCCGATCACGGACCTCGCTGGCAGGCAGCCCTGTTCCGCGTCACTCGCGCCGGCGGCACGGTGACCGCCGAGTTCGACTACGACGACCCCACCCGCTGGGTCGTGACGCCCGCGAACGTGGCGGCTCGCGCCCGCGAGTTCGCTCCCCTCTGACCGCCCGCCAGGATCGCTCTCGCGCTTCTGGGGCCATGACCTGGCAGTCGTGGCGGCCGCGAAATTGGATGGACTCAGGACGCGGCGACCCGCAACCCTCGCAGGATGACCAGCAGCGACGTGTGGGACGAGCGGACGGCGGAGCACTACGACGTCGACTCTGCCGTGATGTTCGCGCCCGAGAGGCTCGTGCCGGTGGTCGACTTCCTCACCCGGCTGGCCGTACCCGGTCCTGCCCTGGAGTTCGCCGTCGGGACCGGCCGGGTCGCCATCCCCCTGGCCGCCCGCGGGGTGCCGGTGACCGGGATCGAGCTGTCCGAGGCGATGGTGGCGCAGCTTCGCCGCAAGGTCGACGAGGCCGCGCTCCCGGTGACGATCGGCGACATGGCCACGGCGACGGTGGCCGGGCAGTTCACCCTGGTGTACCTCGTGTGGAACAGCATCTCGAACCTGCGCACCCAGGCCGAACAGGCGGAGTGCTTCCGCAACGCGGCACGGCACCTCGCCCCCGGGGGCCGGTTCGTCATCGAGCTCTGGGTGCCGCCGCTGCGACGGCTGCCTCCCGGGCAGGTCGCCGTGCCGTTCGAGGTCGGCGACGGTCATCTGGGCTTCGACACCTACGACCTCGTCTCGCAGGGCTGCACGTCGCACCACTACCGGCGTGCCGCTGATGGCACCGTCACCTACGACTCCGGCAACTTCCGCTACCTCTGGCCGTCCGAGTGCGACCTCATGGCCCGACTGGCCGGGCTCGAGCTGGAGGAACGATTCGCCGACTGGCAGGGAGCACCGTTCACGGCGGACAGCGAGAGCCACGTCTCCGTCTGGCGCAAACCCTAGGCCCGCTGCACACGTCGTTGCAGGTGGCGAAGCCGGTCGAACGCACGGGCTACGATCTTGTCGATCGATCGCGAGGGGGGTCCCGTGCGCCGAGGCAAGATCGTCCTGGGGACGTCTGCTGTCATCGTGGCAGCTGCCGTCGCTGTCGCCGGATTCGTCATCAAGTCCAACAACGCTCATCCCTTCCCGGTCGAAGAGCGGTCGTCCGACTCGGCCATCGACAGAGGCAAGGACTCCACCGTCTACACGGCGCCCTCGGGGGTGCTGTTCGCCGTCGCCTCGGCGACCCTCGACCCGCAAGCCATCCCCGCACTTCGTGCCATCGCCGCCGAGATCGTGAAGTCTCACCCCAGCGGCGTCGTCAAGGTCGAGGGCTACACGGACGACGCCGGCACCGACGAGTACAACCACTGGCTGTCGCTGCGCCGCGCCGAGAGCGTTGGCACCTGGCTTGTGCAGAACGCCGGGATCGACGGCTCGCGCATCAAGATCTACCCCTACGGCGAGACCCACTCAGCACAGCCCAACGACACCGAGGCCCACCGGCAGGCCAACCGTCGGGTGGTCATCGAGGTCGCTCGCTGAAGTTCATGGGTCGACCCGTCGGGGTCAGCCGACCAGGCGCCGAATGTCGTCGGGCGTCAGGTCGGCCGATGACAGCTCGGCGCCGTCCATGGTGCTGGCGAACAGGCCGGCCTTGGCGGCCTTGAGCTGCATCACCTTCTCCTCGATGGTGTCGTTGGCGACGAGGCGGTAGACGACGACCGGTCGGGTCTGCCCGATGCGATGGGCGCGGTCGACGGCCTGAGCCTCGGTCGCCGGGTTCCACCACGGGTCGAGGACGACGCAGTAGTCGGCCTCGGTGAGGGTCAGTCCGGTACCGCCGGCCTTGAGACTGATGAGGAACACCGGCGCGGTGCCGGATCGGAACCGGTCGACGACCTCGTCACGGCGCCGGGTGCGGCCGTCGAGGTAGCAGGTATCGTGACCGGCCGCGGTGATGCGCTCCCGCGCGGTCCGCAGGAACCGGGTGAACTGGCTGAAGACCAGCACCCGGTGACCCTCGGCAGCGATCTCGTCGACGAGAGCCGTCAGCACGTCGAGCTTGGTCGCCGGAATCTGCGGGCGGCTGCGGGCGCGGCCGGGGGCCGAACGGGAATCGACGTCGGTATCGACGTCGGTATCGACGTCGGGGTCGACCAGGGCGATGTCGAGGGCCGCCTGCCGGAGCAGTGTGAGCGAGGTGAAGATGCGGAACTTGTTGCGCGGCAGATCGTCCACCAGCTTCAGCACCTTGCTGCGCTCCCTCGCCAGCAGCGCCTGGTAGGCGCGCCGATGGGCCGGCTCCAGGTCGATCGCAAGCACCTGCTCGGTCTTGTCGGGCAGGTCCTGCGCCACCTGCTCCTTGGTGCGGCGCAGCATGAGTGGGCCGATCCGGTGCCGCAGCGCCGCCAGTCGGGCGCCGTCCCGGGCCCGTTCGATCGGCAGTCGGTAGACGTCGTTGAACGTCTGCGGCGAGGTGGGCAGCAGCCCGGGCGCGACCAGCGACATCAGCGCCCACAGCTCCATCAGCGAGTTCTCCATGGGTGTGCCCGTGATGGCCAACGTCCACGGGGCACCGAGGTCGCGAGCGCAACGGTAGACCACCGACTGGTGGTTCTTGACGTTCTGCGCCTCGTCCAGAACCAGCCCGGCCCAGGCAGTCTCGCGGTAGCGGCGAGCCTCGAGCCGGAACAGTGCGTACGACGTCACCACGATGTCGGCATCGCGGGCGAGGTCGGCGATCGTCGTGCCACCGCGGCGGCGCGCCGTCCCGGTGACGGTCACGACCCGCAGGCCCGGGGTGAACCGAGCCGCCTCACTCTGCCACGTCGACACCACGCTCGTCGGGGCGACCACCAGGAACGGCTTGGCGACAGAGCCCATACCGGGGCCCGTCTCAGCGGAGCCCTTCTCGCACACGTGCTGCACCAGGGCCAGCGTCTGCAGCGTCTTGCCCAGACCCATGTCGTCGGCCAGCACGCCGCCGAGCTCGCTCTCGTAGAGGGTCGCCAACCACCCGAAACCGGCCAGCTGGTAGGGCCGCAGCGTCGCCGTCAGTCCCGCCGGGGGCTCGTGGTCGAGCAGGACCGGCGCGTGCGCGACCGCCCGGGCCGTCTGCTGCCACGCCAGCGCCCGGCCCTCCAGATCGCCGATCCGGGTCAGCCCGTCCCAGACGGCCGTGTCGTACTTCGACACCCGCAGTGTGCCCTCGGGCCCCTCGGCCAGTCCCCGACCGTCCTCGATGAGCCCGATCAGCTCGGCGAACCGGCCGTCCCGCAACGGCAGGGTCAGGCCGCTGGGCAGAATCAGGTGCCGGTGCCCCTTGACCAGCGCGGTGAACAGCCGCACGAACGGCACGTGCTCGCCCTCGACGTGCACGTCGACCGTCAGGTCGTACCAGTCCCGGTCGGTGGGCCGCAGCGCGTCGAAGGTCAGCACCGGCGCCTCCCGCGCCTCGCGATAGCGGGGCAGCTCACCGACGACGTCGACGACGACACCGTCCACGGTTGCCAGGGCCGGCATCGCCGTGCGGGCGAACCGGACGGCGTCGGTCCCGGCCAGCATGGCCGGTGTGGGTAGCAGGCCGAAGGCCGTGATGTCGCCGGGACGGGCGCCGTCCTGGATCGCCCCGGCCGGCAACGCCTCTCGCACCGCGTCGACGATCCGGCGCTCCGCGACGAGGTCGCGCCGTCCGGGCCCGCCACGGTCCCAGGTCCACGTCACCTCGAGAGAGAAGTCGTCGAGCGGGGTCACCGTGACCCGCAGCCTCGTCACCTGCTGGGGCTGCGCCACGTCGCCCGTCGTCCGCACCGCGACCGCCTGCTGCAGCCGGGGCAGGTACTCGGCCGTGAACCGCCCCACGTCGCGCGCCGGAACGTGCACCGGCGCGAAGGCACGGACGGCGGCCAGCTGCGGCACCAGCGTCAGCGGGACCGGAGCCACGTGCAGCGATCGGGTCGGCCTCCCCCGGGCGTCGAGCCCGGTCGACCACCAGGCCAGCGCGGTGTCCTCGGCCAGGGTCACGGCGTCGTCCGGCAGCGGCTCGCCGGGCCCGGTCAGCACCTGGCACGAGACGTCGAGACCGTCGCTCACGGCGTGCACGTCGAGCCGTGCCTCGACCGGGTCCTCGACCATCGCCTCGCCTGCGGGACGGCTGTTCGTGACGAACGGCAGGCCGGCGTCGCGCAGCTCGCAGAGCAGGTCCCAGACCCTGCGACTGTCGATGTCGGTCAGGTCGAGCCAGGACGACGAGCGCGCATACCAGTGATCGCTGCGGGCGACGGCCAGCAGCTCGGTGAGCAGGCGGCGCTGCCGCCGGGTACGGGCCAGGTCGCCCCGCTGGCCGTACCCGACGGCCGACCACGACGTCCCCGAGGCCCGCCAGCCACCGGTGATGCCGGGGACGACCGGCCTGGCCCGCAGCAGCGGCGGTCGGTCCGGGTCGTCCGTGACCAGGTCGAGCTGCAGGGCCGGCTGCACCACCGCGATGCGGACGGCGCCGCGGGGCGCCTCGTCCTCGACCGGCGTCAGCAGCGCGTCGACCCCGATCGTCCAGTCGCTGGTCACCCCGCCTCGCACCGCACGGGCTCGACCCTATGTCAGCCCACCGACAGCGCGGCCACCGCCGCCAGCACCAGCAGAGCCCCGACGCCCCGGGCCAGGGTGATCGGCTCGCCCAGGATCAGCGCTGCCAGCAGCACGGCGGTGGCCGGCTCGAGCAGGGTCAGCACCATGGCCACCCCGCCCGGGGTGGTGCGCAGCCCGAAGTAGAACAGCACGTACGCGAACGCCGTGGTGACCACGCCCAGGTAGACCAGCCCACCCACCACCGGCACCGTGAACGGGACGGCGACGCCGGTAGCCAGGGTCGGGCCGAGCAGCATCAGCACGCCGAGCACGGTCACACCCGCCGTCAGCGCTCGCGGGCTGAGCCGGTTCGACAGCCCGCGCGAGGCCAGTGTCGAGCCCGCGTAGAGCAGGCCCGAGACCACCGAGAGGACGACGCCGCGCACGGGGTTCGGCGCGATGCCGGCGCCTGCGTGCGACGTGCCCGACACCAGGGCCAGGCCGGTCAGGGCGCAGACCATGACGGCGAACGTCCGCATCGACGGCGTCCGGCGGGCCTCGACGCTCTCGTAGGCAAGTGCGGCGACCGGGGCCAGGCCGAGCGTGACCAGGGTCGGCACGGCCACCCCGGCGTCGGCCACCGCGTAGAAGTAGGCGAGCTGGAAGCCGATCGAGCCCGCGGCGACCACGAGCAGCCGAGCGGGACGACGCGCCTCACCCAGCAGGTCACGCGCCCCCGCCCGGTCGACCATGACCACCAGCACCAGACCACCGATGACCAGCCGCCAGAACAGGATCGCCAGGGACCCCAGGTGGGCGTGGTCCTGCAGCAGCCGGACGCCGATCCCGATGCTGGCCCACAGCACCCCGGTCACGCTGATCGCCGCGATCCCCCGGCGGGCAGCTCGCTCGGGGGTCACCCGGCGCACTGTAGCCGGGGCGGCAGCGCGGTCGCCTGCGGGTATCGCCTGCACGTGGGAGTCACCGGCTCCGGCGCGGGCGAGGGTCAGATGTCGAGGTCCTCGACGGTCGGGTCGTCGGTGATGCTCTGCAGGACGACCCGGTAGAGCTCGCCCG
The DNA here is from genome assembly GCA_963738495.1 of uncultured Actinomycetota bacterium. GTDB lineage: Bacteria > Actinomycetota > Actinomycetes > Actinomycetales > Kineosporiaceae > CAVTWW01. The sequence continues at coordinate 109,597 of CAVTWW010000004.1, read as the reverse complement.
GCAACAGGCCCTCGAGCTGCTGCGGGGTGTCCACGACGGTGAAGGTGGCCTGCGCCGGCGTCCGCATCCAGGCCTGGTCGGGGCTCCAGTCCCCGATCCAGCCGCGCCAGCCGCTCGACCACCTGCGGGTGCGCTCGGCGTTGGGGCCCGCGGGCACGTGCAGCTCGGACTGGGCGTGATGGACGGCGTAGCGACCCTTCTGGGTGCGGAACACCGAGTAGGTCTCGGTGCCCGACCCGGACTCGGAGTTCCACTCGCCGAGGGCGACGCCGAGGAACCGCTTGAGCCTTGCCGACCCGGTCCCGACCTTGACGGTGATCTCGGTGGCGCCGTCCTGCTTCGCCTCCTCGAGCTCGACGAGGCGGCGCAGCGCGGTGACGATCACCGCCGACAGGGTGCTGCCGGTCAGTTCCTGGGCACGATTGAACAACGGCAGGTCGTCATCCGAGACGTAGATGGTCTTGTTGGGCATCACGCCGTCCTCGTCCCTGCCGCGCCCCGGTCTGGTGCGGATCCGAGATTGAGAGTATACGTGTACTTATGCATATACAGCGGATGATTCGCAGATTCGTCTCCGGCCTGACCACCTCCGCACCGACGCCTGAACCAGAGCTGGCTGCACTGCGACAGCGAGCGGCCGGCGGGGACCACGACGCGGTCGATCTGCTGATCGAGCTGGCCGGCGAGCGCGGCGACCTCGACGAGCTACGTCGTCTGTCCGACCAGGGCTACTCCGACGCCACCGACGAGCTCATCCAGGCCGCCGCCGAGGTCGGCGAGCTCGACGAGCTGAGACGCTTGGCCGCCCTCGGCAACACCACCGCCGCCGAACAGCTGAGCGAACTCACCGACGAGTGACCATCGGACTGGTACCGTTTGGTGGTACGAGTAGAGGAGAAGATGTGGCGATCACGGCGAGTGAGGCGCGCAAGAACCTGTTCCCACTGATCGAGCAGGTCAACGACGACCAAGAACCTGTCGAGATCGTCTCCCGCAAGGGCACCGCCTATCTCATCTCGGAGGCCCAGTTCCGGTCCCTCACCGAGACGGCTCACCTGCTGCGCTCCCCCGTCAACGCCGAGCGGCTCCTGCGCTCTCTGGCCCAGGTCGAGATCGGCGGCGTCACCCCGCACGATCTGGTCGACCCGCAAGGGTCATGAAGACAGTCTTCTCGGACGAGGGCTGGGAGGACTACTGCTCCTGGTCCGGCGATCGCAAGATCCTGCAACGGATCAACCGGATGATCACAGAGGCGAAGCGCGAGCCGGGCGTCGGCATCGGCAAGCCAGAACGTCTTACCGCCAACCTGTCCGGCTACTGGTCCCGGCGTATCGACGACGAGCACCGCCTCGTCTACACGGTCAAGGCAGACGAGCTGATCGTCGTCCAAGCCAGGTATCACTACTGAGTCGAGCCCGCCGACGGGGCGATCGTCACGTGACGCCCACACCCACACCAGTCGGCCGGCCGGCACCGTTCGGACCACGTGGCGCCGCAGTGGCCCGGGCAGCAACACCCGCAGCAGATGCACCTCGACCTACTGATCGACGACCACCAGGCGGCCGCCGAACGGGCCGTCGGCCTCGGCGCCACGCGTCTGGCCGACGGCCCGACCTGGGTCACCCTGGCCGACCCGGCCGGGCATCCCTTCGACCTGTGCCAACGTGACGGCGTCGGTCCCGAGATGCAGTTGTTCGCCGTCACGATCGACTCGCCGCAGCCGTCGACGACCGCGCACTTCTACGCCGACCTGATGGGCATGGAGGTGACCTACGACGGCACCGAGGGCGCCTTGATCGCCGAAGGCGGCAAGAGCGTGACGTTCCAGCTGATCGGCGAGTACAACCCACCCCGCTGGCCCGACCCCGCGCACCCGCAGCAGGCACACCTCGACAGCCAGGTGGACGACCTGGACGCCGGCGAGGCTCGAGCCCTGCAGCTGGGCGCTGCCCGACTGGACGGCGAAGGCGACGGCTTCCGGGTGTTCACCGACCCCGACGGCCACCCGTTCTGCCTGACGTCGTAGACCCGCGGGTACCTGTGCGTAGACGCCAGGGCCCGACTGCTCGACCGTGGATGTTCGGCCGTTGCGCCGTCTACGCGGCCAAGCACGGCGGGCGCAACCGGGTCGTTGTCAGCCCCTGACCGGCCCCACCTGGCACCCGCACCCGCAGGCGCCCGCGGCCGGCGTCGCCCGACGTCGCCGCCACAGCAGCAGTGCCCCGAACCCGGCGACGACGGCGACCACCGAGACGGCGACGCCCTGCCGACCGGCCAGCAGGGCCAGCGCACCGACCGCCGCACCGCTGCCCAGGATCACCGGCAGCGAGCAGGCTGCCGCGCAGCCGAGGAGCAGCAGCACGCCACCGGCGGCACCGGTTCGTGACCGACGCGCGGGCGGCACCGGGGACGGGTCGGGAAAGCTCATTCGGGACTCCTCTGTGGGGTCGGATGTGAGGAGGGATCCAACGCCGAGGACGGCGCGGACGCCGGCCCTGGTTCGCCGAACATGGCGGCCACGATCTGCTGGGCCTCGCCCGGCGCACGCACCTCGAAGCGGACCCCTGCCGGTGTCACGACCAGCCTGAAGTCGAAGAACGGGCAGCAGGCCTGCTCGGCCGCCACCAGTCTCGCCAGCTCCACCGTCAGCTCGGGGTCGTGGTCGAAGGTCAGAGCGACACCCCCGGGCAGCGGTCGCCGAGCCGAGGCCCGGCCGACCACGGCGCTCCAGTCCTCCCACCTGCCCGGCAGACGACCCACCTCCAAGTTGCACGCGATCAGGTGCTCCTGCGCACCTTCGACGGCGGTGGCCGCCGTCGAAGCCACACCGGCCCCCCGAACACGCACAGCTCTCGTCGCAGCCGCCCGACTGCGGCTCGGCCGACAGTCGTTGCGCGGCCACCTGCAGCTGCGCAGCGAGCTCCGTCAGGTCGACGATCCGGCTCTGTGCCTGGGCCAACCGCGCCGACACGACGGCCGCCATCCGCTCCTGGACGCCGGCGCAGTCCTCGCCGTCCCAGGCGACCAGCAGCTCGCGCAGGTCGTCGAGGCTGAGGTCGAGCTGCTTGGCCCGAGTGATGAACCGCAGCCGGTCGACGTCCCGATCGGAGTAGGCCCGATACCCGTTGCCCGCCCGGGCGGCCGGCGAGACCAACCCGATGTCCTCGTAGTACCGCAGCGTCGACGGCGGCACCCCGGTCCGCTCCGCCACCTGCGCGATCCGCAACCCGTTCATGCGCCGACCGTAAACCTTCGAGCCGCCTTGAAGGTCAAGCCCGCCCGGGTCATGGGCTCGAGGCGAAGCTCATGACATAGGGGACGTCGCCGGTGCGGGTGAAGGTCACGAACCGGCCGTTGCTGCCGCCGGACCAGTTGCCCAGGCTCGTGGCGTCACCGGTGAACACGAGGTCGAGGACGGTGAAGACCACGAAGTCGTCGCTCGACGTCCAGCTCTGGAGTGCGACCGACGCGACCCTGCCTCGCGCCAGCTTCACGGGCTCGGCCGCCGTGGCCCCAGCCGTCGCACCCGTTGCGCCCAAGGGGGGCGCGACCTGCTCGTCGGGGGCCAGGTACCGATGGCTGGCGTTCGCCAGTCCCGTTGAGCGCCAGCTGTCGAGGTAGGCCTGCAGCTCGCGGGCAGCGACAGCCAGGGCAGCGGCTCGCACCGGGTTCGAGGCGTCGGCGGTGCCCATACCACTGAGCGCAGCCGTGCTGGGGGGCCCGCTCCCGCCACTCGAGGGACTCGCAGTTGTCGTGACACTGCTGCTCGTCGGGCCGCCGCCGGAACTGCCCCGGTGTGGATCGGGCGTGCACGAGGCGACGAGAACGGCAGCCACGGCAGCCACGACGACTGCCTGCTTCATGACTGCCCTCCTGTCTGTGCTGTCGCCTGCGGGCCGATCACCCGATGGGCAAGCCCCACCGTCTGACGCGGCGTCGGCTCGCCGGGTTGTCGGGCTGCATCCGCCAGACTGACGCATCGGGCCGGGGTCGGGCGACGAGGGTGGGGTGGAGCACATGCCGATGGACGAGGCGATAGGGCACGTCGTCGTGTTCGGGGTCCACGGCGTCGGACGCCGCATCGTCAACCAGCTGGCTGTTGCCGGACGACGGGTGGTCGTGGTCGACCCTGCCGTGAGCCGGGTCGAGCTCGACGAGCTGAACCGCTGGCACGTCGAGTACCTGATCGGCTCCGGGACCCACGTGGACACGCTCAAGGCCACCAACGTGGCGGCCGCCCTGGCGGTCGTCTGCGCGACCAACGACGACCTCGTCAACATCGAGATCGCCCTGCTGGTCCGCGAGATGTCGACGACCGTGCGCGTCGTCGTCCAGATGGGCAACGAGTCGGTGGCCGAGGCGCTGCAGCCGATCGTCCAGCCGGGCGGGGTGTTCGACGTCGCCGAGCTGGCCACGGCCTCCTTCGTCGAGGCGGTGCTGGGGCAGACGACCCACGAGCTGATGCTGGGCGGCCAGGAGTTCCTGGTGTCCTCGTTCGTCAGCTCTCGCGCCGGCACGTTCCGCGCCCTGTGGGGCGACATGACGCCGGTGGCCGTCAGCCCGGCCGACGGAGGCCGCCCGATCTCGTGCCCCAGCCGCGACTCCGACGTCGCCGCAGGCGATCTCGTCACCCTGCTGGGCACCCAGCAGGAGTTCGCCGCGATCGGCCTGTCGCCGGCGCGCACCCGCGCCACCCGCGCCCACCGCCCCTGGGCCCACCGGGCCCGCGAGACCCTGGCAGCGATCAACGACGGGCTGGACCGCCCGTTCCGCATTGCCTTCGCGGTGCTGGCGGCCCTGTTCTTCACCTCGATCGGGGTACTGGTCAACCACTACCGCAACACCGACGGAACGACGATGTCGCTGCTGGACGCCGTCTACTTCACCGTCGGAAACCATTGCCACCGTGGGGTTCGGCGACTTCTACTTCCGTGACCAGGCGCCGTGGCTGCGCGCCTGGTCGATCGTCGTGATGCTGATGGGAGCGACCCTGATCGCGGTGGCCACCGCCCTGCTCACGAACACCCTGGTGACCCGCAGCCTGGCACAGTCACTGGGCCGGCAGCGACTGACCGGCATGCGCGGGCACATCGTGGTCGTCGGCCTGGGCACGGTCGGCAGCCGGGTGGCCCTGAAGCTGCACGAGTCCGGGTACGAGGTCGCCGTCATCGACAGCGGCGAGGGCCAGCGCTTCATGCCGCAGATGAACGCCGCCGGCCTGCCGGTGGTCCTGGGCGACCCGACGCTGCGTGAGACCCAGCTGGCCGCCGGTGTTCCGCGCGCAGCCGGGCTGGCGGCCGTCACCAACGACGACCTGGTGAACATCGAGATCGGCCTGTCGATGCGCAGCGTCATCGGCGACCGTCCCTTCCCCATTGCGCTCCGGATCTTCGGGCGCAACCTGGCCCGGGTACTGGGCACCGTGTCCGACGGCTGGCAGCCGCGGTCGTTGGCCGAGCTGGCGGCGCCGTGGTTCATCGGGGCGGCCCTGGGCATGGAGGTCGTCGGCACCTTCTACGTCGGCTCCTCCCCGTACATGGCCGCCCGGCTGCGCATCAGGGAAGGCACCGCGTTCGACGGCCTCCTGGTCGACGACTTCAGGGTGCACACCCGGGTCGTCGCGATCCAGCGGGCCGCCACCGGGGCCCTCGAGTTCCCGCCCGGCCGGGACGCGCAGCTCTCCGCCGGGGACGTCGCCTACGTCGTCGGCCACTACCGCGACCTGTTCGACGTCCTCGAGCGCGGCTGACCCCACACCTCGCCCCGCGCGCGCTCTGAAGTCACATGATCGCCACAACTTCGTCAGAACACCTCGAATCCGGCTGCTAAGAACCTTTACAGAGGCCTATCTGACGAAGTTGTGGCGATCAAGAGCCACCCGGACCGCGATCCCCGAGCGGAGCCAACCGGGCCCCGGGTTCGGGAAGAGGTGACGCCGGGGGGTGGTTGCACCCGACGAACCTCATGGCCCTGGGAACGCCCGGGCCGACGTCCACTTCTCTGGAGGCATCATGCCCACACGCGCCGCAACGACGACCTGGAACGGCGGACTGCAGGACGGTTCCGGTGTCGTCGAGCTGACCAGCTCGGGCGTCGGTTCGTTCGACGTGTCCTTCCCCAAGCGGGCCGCTGACGACGCCGACGGCACCACCAGCCCCGAAGAGCTCGTCGCGGCCGCCCACAGCTCGTGCTTCGCCATGCAGTTCTCGGCCATGCTCACGGCCGGCGGCGGCTCGAACCCCTCGCTCAACGTGCGCGCCGACGTGACGCTGGGGGCCGACCCGGCCGGCGGCTTCCGGGTGAGCGGCATCCTGCTCACCGTTCGGGGCAGCGCCGAGGGCCTGGACGACGCCGCTTTCGCGACCATCGCCGAGGACGCCAAGGACTCCTGCCCCATCAGCAAGCTGATGACCGGAACGACGATCACGTTGTCGGTCAACCCGGCCTGACCGCCCGGCCTCAGGCCGAGCCACTCACCGGCGCAGTTCCCACGGTCGAGGCCCACCTGCCCGTCAGGACGGCGTGGGCCTCGACCTCCCGTCCGTCAGGACGGCGTGGGCCTCGGCCGCGTCAGACGGCGTGGGCCTCGGCCGCGTCAGACGCAGAACTCGTTGCCCTCGGGGTCGGCCATGGTGACCCAGGTGTGCGGACCCTGGCGACCCTCCTGCAGCACCGTGGCGCCCCGCTCGACCAGGGACCGGCGACCGCCTTGACGGCCGCACCCTCTCGCCAGACCAGGGCAGTCGACCGTGACCTGAACCGCGAACGTCATGCGGGCACGCTAGCGCGCACCGACGACATCGCCGTGCGCGGGTGGCACCCGCTGCAGCAATCTCTGCCGCAGAACCCGTCTCACGGGTTCGTCGACGAGCAGCGTCACCGCGGTGGCCGTCGCCAGGGCGACCAGGACGGCGACCGTCGCCGCCGCAGCCAGGGGCAGCCCCGTCCGCATCACTGCGGCCATCACGACGTAGCCGATCTCCTGGTGCACCAGGTACAACGGGTACGAGATCCGCCCCAGAAACGTCAACGGTGGCAGGTCGAGCCCGCCGGCGGCGGCCGTCGTCACGGCGACCACCAGCGCGAACGAGATCGCCGCCGCGACTGCCGGTCGCAGCCCGGTCAACGAGCCGGCTGCCAGGCACACCACCGGAAACACCCGAAGCGCGCCGTCCCGCCGTCCTTCGTGCAGGGACAGCGCGGCGACCCCGAGCAGGAACCACGGCAGGTTGTCCACAGCCAGGTGCAGGCCGTACCAGGCCGACGGGGTCCACTCGTAGACGACCAGGGCCAATCCCAGCCAGAGGTACAGGGTGAGCGGCAGTCGGTCGCCGTCCAGGGCACCCACCCGCCACAGCAGCGCGCACTGGGCGTAAAAGGCGAGCTCGACGGCCAAGGTCCAGTACGACCCGTCCAGGCTCGTGATCTGCGCAAAAGGTTGCAGCATCGTCAGATTGGCCAGCAGCTCGGCAAGACTGCGTCGCTGCCCCGGCAGCCCGGACGCCGTCACCACGACCAGCGTGATCACCAGACAGACCCAGTACGTGGGGAAGAGCCTGACGAAGCGGGCGACGGCGAAGCCGCGCAGCGTCGACCGGCGCAACGACAGGGCGATGACGAAGCCCGAGATCACGAAGAAGAGCCGCACACCTTCTTCGCCGTAGCCTGCCGGCGCCCAGAACGCCCCGAGCTCGGGGTGCAGCTTCGGGCCGTGCTCCAGGTAGTGGTAGAGCATCACTGCGACGGCGGCACCACCCCGCAACCCGTCCAGCCCCCGCACCCTGCGCCCCGTCGCGGTCGGTGCAGGTGACCTCGACCTGGACGAGGAGCGCAGCATCGCTCGAGACTACCCATCGTGACGATCCAACCGCGGGACGTCACTGCAGTGCTCATGCGGTCGGTCGCACGCGCCCCAGGCTCTGGACATTGCTCCGGGGCCGAATGGCACAGTCGTCGCATGCGTTGGACCGACACCCTTCACATCGACGCGCCGACCGAGGAGGTCTGGCAGCTGACGACGGACGTCGAGCGATGGCCGTCCCTCACCCCGACGATGCAGTCCGTCGAACGACTGGACGACGGACCGCTGCGCGTCGGCTCGACCGCCCGCATCACGCAGCCCGGACAGTCACCGGCGATCTGGACCGTGACCGAGCTGGACGCCGGCAGGCGCTTCGTCTGGCAGTCGCAGCGACCCGGCATGCTCATGGTCGCCGCCCACGAGGTCACCGGCGAAGCCGGCCCGGGCGGCGCCGCCGCGTGCCGCAACACCTTGACCCTCGACCTCACCGGGGTGGTCGGCGGGTTGGTCGGGCGGCTGCTCACGACCCGGCTCGCAGGCATGCTGGCGACCGAGAACCGGGGTTTGCGGGCGGCGGCCGAACGGCGAGGTCCTTCGTGATCAGCCGAAGGCGAGCTGCGCCAAGGACGTCACGAGCAGCCAGGTCAGCAGGACCGAGTTGACACCGAGGGGCAGCCACGTCCGCCGTCCGGTCTCGAGCCGTACCGCCCGCACCCCCAGCACCACGCCCACCACGAGCGGGGCAACGGCGATGGCGGTGACGAGCAACGCGGCCAGCCAGCCGGAAAGCCCTGCGGCACTGAGCAGCCCTCCTTCGGCCACGCCCTGCACCGACATCAGGTAGGTCCCGATGGCGAACGCCGCCAGGAAGGACCCCACCGCCAGCGGCACCATCCACCACGACCATCTGGTCAGCCGGCGAACCCGCTCCGCCCGCGCGGCAGGGTCGGGCTGCAGCGCCTCGATCGAACCGTTGAGCATCATGGCGCACCTCCCCAGGGCTCACCACCAGCCTCGCGGGATCGCCCGACGTCCGGGCGAGGACCAAGGTCGCCGGCCGCTGGTCCCGGCTTGTGACGACCTCAGGTGGTCGGGCCCCCAGCCTGCCGGGCGGCCTGCTCCACCCGATCGCGGTAGTCGTGCCACCAGGCCTGGTCGCCGGAGGGGATGTTGGTGCGGGCCGGCAGCAGTCCCACCTCGCCGTCGATCAGCTCACGCACGATGTCGGCGTGCCCGGCGTGCCGCTCGGTCTCGGCGATCATGTGGATCAGGATGCGGTGCAACGTGACTCGCGGGTTCGCCGGCCACCACGGCACCTCCCCGACGGCGTCGAGCCCGAGTGCCTCGATGGTGGCGTCCGAGTGCGCCCACACCGCCCGGTAGAGGTCGACGACGTAATCACGGCTCTCGTCCGCCGTCACCCACATGTCGGCGTTGTCCTCGGTGCCCTCGTCGTACCAGGGCAGCGGCTGCGGGAACGGCCGACCGAAAGTGCTGCCGAAGTACCCCGCCTCGACGCTGGCGACGTGCTTGACCAGCCCGAGCAGGTTGGTCGCCGTCGGCACCATCGGACGGCGGACGTCGTACTCCGACAACCCCTCCAGCTTCCACAGCAGCGCCTCACGCCCCATCTGCAGGTAGCGCAGCAGCTCTGCCTTGACGTCGTCCGTCGCATCGGTCATATCGGCAGCCTGCCAGGCTGTTCCGACAGTCACCACCGGGTGGGGCTGCCTGGTCACCCCATCGTCTTGGCGCCGTCGATGCTCTCTCTGAGGATGTCGGCGTGACCGGCGTGCTGCGAGGTCTCGGCGACGATGTGCAGCAGCACCCGCCGCGCCGTCCAGCGGGCACCCGGCTCGAACCACGGGGCCTTCGGCAGCTCGTGGTCGAGGTCGAGGTCGAGCCCCGAGGCCACCAGCGCGTCGGTCCGGGCCGCGACGGCCTCGTACCGCTCGAGCACCGATGCCAGCGTCTCCCCCGGCAGCATCTGGAAGCCCTCGGCGTACTTGCTCCAGTCGTCGCCGCCGGCCATCGCCACCGCCCCCTTCTCGATGAAGTCGACCCAGCCCTCCTCGGTGTTGGCGACGTGCTTGACCAGGCCACCCAGGCACAGCGCACTGACGGTCGGGCGCAGGCCCGCCTGCTCGTCGGTCAGGTCGCGGGTGGTGAAGCGCAGGAAGTGCCGGTGCTGGCGCAGAGTCGCCAGCAGGTCGGCGTGCTCGCGACTCAACGAGCCTGCGTCGTCGGTCGACTCGGCGGTCGACTCGGCGGTCGACTCGGTGGTCGGTCCGGTCGTGGTGTCGCTCATCGTGGGTCCTCTCGTCGTCCGGCATTGCCGCCGGGCGGGTCGTCGTCCAGGTTGTGCTCCTGACAATGACCCTAGAAGGCCTAGCGGCCAATTTCTGGCCGCAATTGCAGGCAGAATCGAGCCATGTCGACGACCGGCTCCCGGACCCTGCAGCTGCTGTCGCTGCTGCAGACCCACCGCTACTGGCCCGGCGCCGACCTGGCCGCCAGGCTCGAGGTCTCGCCCCGCACGCTGCGCCGTGACGTCGAACGGCTGCGCGAGCTCGGCTACCCGGTGCTGGCCAACCGCGGCGTGGACGGCGGGTACCAGCTGGCCGCGGGCGCCTCACTGCCGCCGTTGCTGATGGACGACGACGAGGCGGTGGCCGTCGCCGTGGGCATGCAAGCCGCGGCGAACGGCGCCGTCGCCGGCATCGAGGAGGCAGCCGTTCGGGCGCTGACCAAGGTGACCCAGGTGCTGCCGCCCCGGCTGCGGCATCGCGTCGACGCCCTCTCGGCGGTCACTGTGCAGGGCAGCTGGGGCGACACCCGGACGGTCGACTCCGCCGCACTGATCACCGTGGCGCAGGGGTGTCGCGACAGCGAGCGCCTGCAGTTCGAGTACACCGCCCGGGACGGCGAGCGGTCGCAGCGGCACGTCGAACCGCATCGCCTGGTGCGGCTGGGCCAGCGGTGGTACCTCGTGGCCTACGACCTGGACCGGCAGGACTGGCGCAGCTTCAGGCTCGACCGGCTCACCAGCCCGAGGACGACCGCCGTCCGGTTCCGGCCCCGGGAGCTGCCGGCCGCCGACGTCGTCGAGTTCGTGCGGGACGGCGTCACCGGGCAGCACGCACCGCACCACGTCGAAGCCGTCGTCCATGCCCCGGCCGACCAGGTGCAGCGCAGCGTCGGCCGCTGGGGCACCGTCGAGCCCCTGGCCGACGACCGGTGCCTGCTGCGGATGACCTCGGACCAGCTGGACTGGCCGGCCATGACGTTGGGTTCGCTCGGCGCCGAGTTCGATGTGGTCACGCCGCCGCAGCTGGTCAACCACCTGCGCGCCCTGGCCGCCCGCTTCACCCGCGCCACGGACCCCGGCGCCACCGATCCCCAGTGAAGTGATCATGACTAGCTCACCACAATGGCGAGACACGCCGTTGGACGGCGGCGCGTCGGCAGGTTCTGGTGAGCTGGCCATGATCAGTCGGCCGGCAGCGACCGGGCCTTCTTCGCCGCGGTCGGGCCGGACGTCGTCCAGCTCACCGGCCTGCTGCGCCGCCTGTCCGAACCGTGACCGGCTCTCAGCCGGCATGGAAGCCGGACGCGGGGTGCGCCGGCTGAGGTTCGGGGGCGTGGGCCGCGAACCAGGTCAGGAACTCCGGCGCCGGCAGCGGCCGGGCCAGGTGGTAGCCCTGCACGATGTCGCAGCCGAACTCGGCCAGGGTGTTCATCGCGGACTGGGTCTCGACCCCTTCGGCGATCGTGGTCAGCCCGAGGTTGTGGCCGAGGTCGACCACGCTGCGCACGATCAGGGCGTTGGCGACGTCGGTGTCCATGGTCGCGACGAACGACCGGTCGATCTTCAGCTCGGTGACCGGCAAGGTCTTCAGCTGGGCCAGGCTGGTGTACCCGGCACCGAAGTCGTCGATCGCGATCGCGATCCCCAGCTTGTGCAGGCGGGCGAGCAGCGCCTGCGCCCGTGCCGGGTCGGTCATGATGGCCGACTCGGTGACCTCGAGCCGCAGCATGTCGGGCCGCAGCCGATGCTTGGCCAGCAGGGCGACGATCTGCTCGGACAGCCTCTGGTCCAACAGGTTTCGGGCCGACAGGTTGACCGCCACCGGCACCGAATGGCCGGCGTCCAGCCAGGAGCGCACCTGGGTGAGCGCGGCGTCCAGCACGTAGAGGGTGAGTGGCCCGATCAGCCCGGTGTGCTCCGCGAGCGGGATGAACCCGTCCGGGGGGATCAGCCCCCGGACGGGGTGCTGCCAGCGCACCAGCGCCTCGGCACCGACGGTCACCCCGCTCGAGAGGTCGACCTTGGGCTGGTAGTGCAGGAACAGCTCGCCCCGGTCGAGCCCGCGCCGCAGGTCTCCGAGCACCGCGAGACGTTCCGGGGAGTGGGCGTCGGCCTGCGGGTCGTAGGCGAACACGCCCAGGTTCTGCTCCTTCGCGACGTACATGGCGACGTCCGCGCGCTGCAGCAGGGTGGCGGCGTGCTGCCCGTGCACGCCCGAGACGACCACTCCGATGCTGGCCTCGACGTCGAGAGCGACGTCGTCGACGACGAACGGGTCGGTGAGCGCGTGGCGCAGCTTCTCGGCGACCGCGAGCGCAGCGTCGACGCCGCTCACCGTCGGCAGCAGGACGGCGAACTCGTCGCCGCCCAGGCGTGCCACCGAGTCCACGTCGCGCAGCGCGGCCGACAGTCGGGGGCCGATCTGCTGCAGCAAGGCGTCGCCGTAGTGGTGGCCCAGGGTGTCGTTGACGTCCTTGAAGCGGTCCAGGTCGATCAGCAGCAGGCCGGCGGTCGTCTGCTCCCGCCGTCCGCCGCGCAGCGCCTGGTCGAGGCGGTCGGCGAGCAGGGTGCGGTTGGGCAGCCCGGTCAGCCGGTCGTGCATCGAGTCGTAGAGGGCCTGCCGGTGTTGGGACTCGACCAGGCGCTTGGCCCGACGCATCAACAGACCGAAGATCAGCACCATCGACACCCCGGTCAGGAAGACCAGCGGCGTGGTGCGCTCGGTGAACGACGCCAGGGACTGCAGCTCGTTCAAGGCCTCTGCGGCCCGGCGGTGATGCTGGGCCGCCGCCTCGGTGACCCGCTCCTGGATGACGCCGAAGCTGGGGTCGACCTGCTCGCCGTCGATCCGGGTGGCGAGCGCCGGATCACCGGCGTCCACCGCCGCGAACATGCGGTCGATGGCCAGCAGGTACTCCTGGTGCGAGAGCAGCACCTGCTCGGCCAGGGCCCGGTCCTCGGGCATGCCGTCGCGCCGCAGGGTGTTGACGGCCGTCACCAGGTCGGCGGAGGCTTGGTCGTACCGCCTTCGGATCTCGGGCCCGGGCTCGAGCCGATACTTGCGCTCCAGGGACTCCTCGGAGGCGACCGCCTGCGCGGCCGCGGCGAAGTCGTTGGACAGGGTCGTCGCACTGACGGCGATCTTCGCCGAGGCGGCCGTGGCCTGGGCCGCCCACCAGGCGAATCCGGAGACACCGAGCACCACGATGACCAGGCCCGCCGTCGCAGCCCAGGCACCGAACGCCCGCCACCGGGCGAACGGGCCCCCGGACGCGCGCGATCGCGTAGGTTCGGGGTCGAGGAACGGCAGGAGAGCCACATCTGCAGATCGGTCTGCCCGTGCCGCTGCTTGAGCCCACCCGGTCGAGCGATAGAGAGCACGAAGTGCTGAGGAGCCGCTGCCGCCGGACGACGGGGACGTCGTGACCGCCCGACGTGCCTCGGCGAACCGGAACCGCGTCGCCGTCGCGGCCTTCCTGGTGCTGGCAGCGGCCGCGGTCGTCGCCGGACTGGACCTGAAGTCTCAGCGCGACCGCGCTCATCTGGTGGCAGTGGCCGAGAACACTGTCGACCCCGACGGGCTGGTCCGGCTCTCCCGTGGCGCCTGCCCGGATGCGACCTACCTCGTGCGGTGTGGCCGCTCCTCGCTGGACGCCGACACTCTGGCCCGGCACTACCAGGCCGCCCTCTCGGTGGCCTCCGGGCGCGTGGCGGCGAGCAGCTGCGAGACGCTATCGATCGGGTCGGGCGCCCGACGCTGTGTGGTGCGGGTGAACTCCGGCGACCACGGCGTCGTGATCCGGGTCGACTCGGTGGTCGACCGCTCGGGCGGCCGGCCCGAGCTGATCGGGTCCCGGGTCCGACTCGACGTGGAGTGACAGGACGGACGCCGCCCCGAGCTGAACGGGTCTTCGGTCAGGTTGGACGCGGGCTGACCCGGTCGGACCCCGGCGCCACGTCCGGCCCGTCGAACCGGGCCGTGAACACGTGGGCCTGGGCCAACCGCCGCAGGGCCAGCAGGATCGGCTCGTAGAGCACGGTCGCGAGCACCACGTAGGCCACAGCACCACTGGGTCCGGCGGCGGCGTCCGCCCCGGCGGTGGCGTCTGCCCCGGCCCCACCCATCGGGATGGCGTCGATGTCGTGCTCGGCGATCCCCAGCGCAGCTGCGGCGTACCGGTCCACGGTGGCCTCCGACGGGGCGATGCCGACCCGCTCGGCCGCCGCGAGTGCGGCCTCCAGCTGGCGCAGGGCCGGCGCCTGCTCGTAGACCCGCCAGCCGAGTCGTCGCACCAAGGTCAGGGCCCGGGTCGGCGGCGCGCCCCCCTCGGCCGCCTCGACGACGGGCCCGAGCGCGGTGTGCGCCTCACCGATGGCATAGGGCAGCTGGTCACTGCCCTTGTCGAGCACCGCCAGGACGGCGGCGACAGAGGTCAGCGACAGGCCGCCGACGTCGACCAACGCCCGGATCAGCCGCAACCGCTCGACGTGGGTCTGGTCGTAGTCGGCCTGGGTGGCTGCGGTGGCCCGGCCGACCGGCAGCAGCCCCTCGCGCAGGTAGTACTTGACCGTCGGCAGCGGGACCGCGGTCGTGCGGGCGAGTTCGGAGATACGCATTGACATGGAGAGTATCGCTATCTAGTTTGGATAGTGACACTATCTAAACTAGATGGATGCCTGCGGGCGCGCACCCGAGTGCAGCCCCGACCACCCAGGAGAACCCCATGGCTCAGATCACGCCCGGACGATGGACCCATCAGCACGACGGCGACGTCGTGGTGTTCCTCATCGGCCTGCGGATCAACCGGTTGCGCAACGTGCGGGCGTGGCTCCCGGCCGTACGGGCCATGACGCCGATGCTCACGGAGCTCTCGGCCGACCCGTCCCTCGGGCTGCTCGGGTTCACCTCCCACGTGAGTTCACGGGGCGCGACGATCGTGCAGTACTGGCGCGACCTCGACTCCTTGATCGCCTACGCCCAGGCCACCGAGTCCGCGCACCGTCCGGCGTGGACCGAGTTCAACCGCCGTGCCCGCACCGCCGCCGGCGCCGTCGGTATCTGGCACGAGACGCTGTTCGTGCCGGCCGGCCGGCACGAGTCGCTCTACGTCGACATGCCCAGCCAGGGCCTGCCCGCCGCCCTGAACGCCGTCGAGGCCACCGGACGGCGCCAGTCCGCCCGCGGCCGGATCGCCGCCACCACCGCGTAGTGCCTGCGCCGGCCCGACGACGTCCGCCTGACTCCGGCTGCGGTCCCGTCGGGGGTCGCCGTCAGAGGGGGCGCAGGGCCTCGAAGCCGGGCAGGTTGCGCAGGACGGCGAAGCCGAGCATGGCGACGAAGACCGTCACGGCCACCAGGGCGACGCGACCCTCGCTCCAGCGGCCGCGTCGCCACCCGAGCACGGCCCAGCCGACGGCGGCCAGCGCCAGCCACACGGCGGCGTTGTCGTGCGCCGCCCCGGCGAGGTCCCCGTGGAGCAGGTCGTGAGCCGAACGCAGACCCCCGCAGCCTGGGCAGTACCAGCCGGTGAGAGCCCGGATCGGGCATCCGGGGTAGTGACCGGGCTCGTGGGGATCGACGGCCGCGATGTAGACGAGGGCACCCAGGGCGACGACTCCGGTGACAACCCGGGCCCCCACCCCGGAACGCACGGACACCCTCATGGTGACGTCAGTTCGAGAACGAGCCGGAGTTCGCGGCCCCGATGACCAGGGCGATCACAGCACCGAAGTAGGCGATCAGCAGCACGGTCCCGACGATCGACACCGCCCCCATGATGATGCCCGCGATCGCCATGCCGTCGTTGTTCGCCAGACCCTCGCGCACCTTCCTCCGAGCGATGACACCGGTGATGATGGCCGGGATCCCGGTGAAGGCAGCACACATGACCAGGCTGAGGATGCCCAGGATCAGTGAGGCCACGCCCATGTTGTTGCCGGGCAGTGACGGCTGCGGGCCGGGGGCCGGGTAGCCGTAGGGCAGCGCACCGTACGGCTGGACCCCTTGAGGCGGGGCACCGTAGGCCGGCTGGACACCGTAAGGCTGAGCACCGTAGGGCGGAGCACCGTAGGGCGGAGCACCGTAGGGCGGAGCACCGTAGGGCTGGCCGCCCTGGGGCTGAGGCCCGCCGTAGGCAGGGGCAGCGCCCGGGTCCGGCGCTCCGTACGGCGCCGGGGCGACGTACGGAGCCGACGGTGGCTCGTTGCCGGCGGGGAGCTCCGGAGGCTGTGACGACACGGGCTGCTCAGCCGCCGAAAGAGGCGCTGCGACTGAGGCTCCAGCCGTTGGCGGCGAGGAACGCCAGGCTGATGAGCGTGAGGACGATACCGATGGCGCCCATGATGATCCCGGCCGTCGCCATGCCACCGTTGTTGGCGGTGCCGCCCTCGACGCGCTTGCGGGCCTGGAGGCCGAGAATCAGGGCGGGGACGCCGGTGAACAGACCCAGTCCGCAGCAGAGGAGGGACACGATGCCGAGGATCATCGACCAGAGGCCGAACTTGTTGTCGGGCATCGAGGCGCCGGGAACCGCGTACGGCGAGGGCACCCCCTGGGCGGGCGGGTAGCCGTACGGCTGCTGCGGAGCGCCGTACTGCGGCTGGCCGGCCGGTGCGCCGTAGCCGGGCGCCGGCGGGTACTGCGGTGCGCCGGGCGCCGGCGGGTACTGAGGTGCGCCGGACGGCGGCGGGTACTGGCCCGGCGCCGGCGGGTACTGCGGCTGACCGGCCGGAGGCTGGTACGGGTCGGGCGCCGAGGGGTAGCCGGGGGCCGACGGGTACTGGGGCTGTCCGGGAGTCTGGGGATACTGCTCACCGGACGGCGGGTAGCTGCCGTCCGGCTCCGGGGGCGTGGTGCTCACGCGAACTCCTCCTCCTACGTTCGGGCGATCAGCACCCGACCGTACCGTCCCGACGCACCCGGACAACACTCGCGGCGTCAAACCACTGTCGGCGATTTCGATCACCGATCACCGTCGACCTCCTACCACCGTTGCGCCACGGCATGGCGCGGAACTGCGCGGCCCACCAGATCTGCACCTGTCCACCTGACTCCACCTGCCTACCCTGGCACGGTGACCGACAGCCATTGGGTGCGCTGGCACGACTCCTACGCCGACCCGACCAGCTCGCTGTCGCGCAGGCTGCTGCGCGTGCAGCACCGCGTGAAGCAGGCCCTCGACGACCAGCCGGACGGCGACATCGCGGTGCTCAGCCTGTGCGCCGGCGACGGCCGCGACCTGCTGCAGCCCCTGTCGCGCCATCCCCGCCGGACCGACGTCCGCGCCGTCCTGGTCGAGCTCGACCCGGCGAACGCCGAGCGGGCCCGTAGGGCCGTGGCCACCGAAGGGCTCGAGAGGGTCGAGGTGCGCCAGGTCGATGCCGCCGTGCCCGCCCACTACCGTGACGTCGCCCCCGCCGACCTGCTGCTCGCCTGCGGCATCTTCGGCAACATCAGCGACGACGACGTCCGGCGCACCGTCGCGGCCCTGCCTCACCTGCTGCGGTCGCCCACCGCCGATCGTCGGGGCGGACACGTGCTCTGGACCAGGCATCGACGCGACCCGGACCTCACCCCGATGATCCGGGGCTGGTTCGCCGAGTGCGGGTTCCGCGAGCTCGGCTTCGACACCGAGCCGGGCTACCGGTACGCCGTCGGGCACCACCAGCTCCATGCCGGCAGCCCACCCCGGGCGGACCACCCGGCCGGGCCGCTGTTCACGTTCCTCGGGGACGGCGCCTCGGCGCTCAGCTAGGCGCAGCGGCCCCCGCGGCAGGGCCCACGACGAGCTCGGCGCTCCCTCGGCTGCGGCGGGTGGCCAACCACGAGCCGAGCAGCACCAGCGGAAACCCGATGACGATGCCCCAGGTGATCGGCTCACCCAGCACGGCCACCCCCAGTGCGACGGCCACCGCCGGGTTGAGGAACGTGATCACCGGCGTCCGACTGGGCCCGACCTCGGCGACCAGCGCGAAGAACAGCACGAACGCCAGTGCGCTGCACACCACCCCCAGGACGACCACGGCGACCCACCCCTTGACCGGCACCGCGGCCAGGTCGCCCGGTCGGGTCTGCCAGGCGAAGGGGGCGTACCAGAGCCCGTTCAAGGCCAGCGCGGCGGCAGCGATACCCAGGCCCGGCAGCCGGTCGAGCACCGTGGTCGTCAGGATCGGACCCGATGCGTACCCGGCCGCCGCCAGCGCCGCGGCCACCACGGCCCACGCGTCGCCGGCGCCCACGTCGATCCCCACCAGCGCCGCGACTCCCGTCAGGCCGACGGCCAGCCCGAGCACCCGGTACCGGTCCAGCCGGTCCTGCAGCCGCATCGCCCAGCTGAGCACCGCGACGAAGATCGGCACCAGCGTCATCATCAGTGCCGTCAACGAGCTGGTGAGCCGCTGCTCTGCGTAGCCCAGCAGCACGAAGGGCGCCCCGATCTCGATGAGCGCGAACACCACCACCCATCGCCAGCGCGACAGCAGCGGGCGCAGCGCGCCCCGGCGGGCGGCGATCGGCAGCAGCAGCAGCCCCCCGAGGAGGGTGCGACTGAAGACCACGACGGACGGCGACAGTCCCGCCTGCACCGCGATCCGGATGAAGAGGTAGGGAACGCCCCACACCACCGCGAGCGCGGCGAACAGCAGCCACCCCTTGCGGGTCACCTCGCACCTCGTCGAACACCGCTCGGTCGGGTCATCCGACGAGTGTGACGGACGGGTCCGACACGACGACAGGCGGCCGTTCCGGCGACTCCGCTTGCTTAAGTTACCGATGAGTAGCATCATCAGGTTACCGGTCAGTAACCCGATACTTCTCCCAAGGCACTCTCTGCGAGGGGACTCCGATGAGCCACTACAAGCCGAATCTGCGCGACCTCGAGTTCGCCCTCTTCGAGCTGCTCGGCCGTGGCGAGATCATGGGCACCGGCCCGTACGAGGACGTCGACACCGACACCGCCCGCGAGATGCTGGCGCAGGTCGCGGTGCTGGCCACCGAGAAGCTGGCGCCGTCCCTGATCTCCTCCGACCGCACCCCACCGACCTTCGACCCCGCCACCCACTCCGCCGCGCTGCCGGCCGCCTTCGCGGCGTGCTACCGCGCCTACGTGGACGCCGAGTTCTGGCGCACCGACGTGCCGGTCGAGCTCGGCGGCACCGCGATCCCGCCGTCCCTGCGCTGGGCCATGGCCGAGCTGGTGCTGGGGGCCAACCCCGCCGTCCACATGTACTCCAGCGGGTTCTCCTTCGCGAAGCTGCTCTGGACGATCGGCACCGACGCGCAGCGGCAGCTCGCCCGGCACATGGTCGACCGGCACTGGGGTTCGACGATGGTGCTCACCGAGCCCGAGGCCGGCTCGGACGTCGGTGCGGGCCGCGCCAAGGCCGTGCAGCAGCCCGACGGCACCTGGCACCTCGAGCGGGGTCAAGCGCTTCATCACCTCGGCCGAGGCCGACATCTTCGAGAACATCGTGCACCTGGTGCTGGCCCGCCCCGAGGGCGCCGGCCCGGGCACCAAGGGGCTGTCGCTGTTCGTCGTGCCGAAGTTCCACGTCGACCTCGAGACCGGCGAGCTCGGCGAGCGCAACGGCGTCTTCGTCACCAACGTCGAGCACAAGATGGGCCTGAAGGTCTCGGCCACGTGCGAGCTGCCGTTCGGCGAGGTCGACGACATCCCCGCCGTCGGAACACTTGCTGGGCGACGTGCACGACGGCATCGCGCAGATGTTCCACATCATCGAGTACGCCCGCATGATGGTCGGCACCAAGGCCATCGCGACGCTGTCGACCGGCTACCTCAACGCCCTCGAGTACGCCAGGACCCGGGTGCAGGGCGCCGACCTGACGCAGGCGGGCGACAAGACCGCCCCCCGGGTCACCATCACCCACCACCCCGACGTGCGCCGATCGCTGATGCTGCAGAAGGCCTATGCCGAGGGACTGCGGGCGCTGGTGCTCTACACCGCCTCGATCCAGGACGCCGTCCAGGTCGCCGAGCGCGAAGGCCGTGCCGACGAGGCGAGCGACCGCCTCAACGACCTGCTGCTGCCGCTGGTCAAGGGCTGCGGCTCGGAGCGGTCGTAGGTGCTGCTCGGCACCGAGAGCCTGCAGACGTTCGGCGGCAGCGGCTTCCTGCAGGACTACCCGCTCGAGCAGTACGTGCGGGACGCCAAGATCGACACCCTCTACGAGGGCACCACGGCGATCCAGGGCATGGACTTCTTCTTCCGCAAGATCGTGCGCGACCGCGGCCAGGCCCTGGCCGGCTCGCCGGCCAGATCGCCGAGTTCGTCAAGGGCGACAGCGGCAACGGCGACCTGGTGACCGAGCGTGAGCTGCTGGGCAGGGCCCTCGAGGACGTGCAGGGCATCGTCGCCACCATGGTCACCACCTTGATGACGTCGGACCCCCACGCCGAGGGCGCCGACCCGCGCAACGTCTACGTCGTGGGGCAGAACACGACCCGGCTGCTGCTGGCCGCCGGCGACCTCGTGATCGGGTGGCTGCTGCTGCGCGGTGCCGCGGTCGCCCAGGCCGCGCTGGCGGCATCGGGTCAGGACGGTGCAGCGACGCTGCCGCCGTCCGAGAAGGCCTTCTACGAGGGCAAGGTCGCGGCGGCCCGGTTCTTCGCCCGCACCGTGCTGCCGCGACTGTCGGCCGAGCGGACCGTCGCCGAGAGCATCGACAACGACCTGATGGACGTCGACGAAGCGGCCTTCTGAGCGCTCAGTCCAGGAAGACCGACGTGACGGGGACCCAGCCGCCGGCCAGGGCTCCCGAGACGAGGTGGATCCAACGCCGGCCGTTGACGATCTGGGACCGGTCGGCGTCGAACGCCGTCACCACCGGGAACGTGGCCGACGACGTGCCCAGGGTGCCGCCGTCGGGCGACAGCCGGGTCGCCACCAGGGTGGTGCCGGCCGCGACGCTCGGGCGCCGCAACGGCAGGTAGCTGATCGGGGCGAACATGCCTCGGGCGAACACCGCCCCGGAGCGCTCGGGCACGTAGTACCCGGCGAAGGCACCGTTGGTGATGTGCAGCCCGATCGGCCCGCCGCCGACTATCCGCAGCCTGGCGTCACCGTTCGCCTGCGAGGCGGCGGTGATCCGGACCGTCCGCCGGGCCACGACCGCCCCGGTGCTGGAGTAGCGGTACCCGGTGACCAGGCCCGGCAGGATCGTGACCGTCAGCCGCGCCGCGAGCGGCGGCGGGTAGGCATCGGTGAATTGGTCGACCAGCCGGGCGAAACGGCCGCTGCCTGACTCCCTCTGCAGGAACGAGAAGAGATTCGTCACGATCAGGTGGTACTGGGCGTTGAGAACCGTGTGGGCCAGGCAGTACCTGCTCGCCGACCTGGCGACGAAGGCCGACGGTGCCACCGCCAGCAGGGTCGTCAGGGCGCCGTCCCAGGTCGCCCAGGCGGGCGCCAGGGCGCGGTGACCGGCGTACTCGTACAGACCCAGCGCCGCGAACTGGAACCCGTTCATGGTGCGGTCGGAGGTCGTGGCCGGCCAGCGCGGGTACTCCTCGATCCACAGGTGCGACGCGCTGTCGATGCGCGAGACCCAGGGCCCGGTGGCACTGGGGGCCACCCCGAAGCTGGCGTAGGTGGCGTCGGCGGCCGTCTGCCACGCCGGGTTGCCCGTCGCCTGCGCCAGGCGCACGAACAACGACAGCGCCAGTCCCTGGGCCATGCCGCTGTACCAGGGTGCGCGCATCATCTCGGTGGTGTTGCCGTGCAACGCGAAGTCGAACGGGTAGGGGTAGAACCAGGCGGTACCACTGACCACCTTGCGGCCGACCAACCGGTTCGCCTGGGCCACCGCCCGGTCGAGGTAGACCGGGTTGTTGGTGACGCGGTAGCTCTCGATCAGGTCGAGCCCGTACGAGGCCTGGGCCACCGGGTGGTTGTAGAGCAGGCCCTTGACCACGACCAGCCGGACGCCGGCGGCGTCGTGCACCCCGGAGTCGACCAGCGGCATCGGCGTCTGCCGCAGGTAGGGCAGCTCGGCGGTCACCGCCGGACGAGGGGTGAAACCGGTGCGCGCGAAGGTCGTCGGCAACGCCGTGGGCGCCACCGCCGCGGCGGCCGCGGCCGCCGCACGCGACAGGGGTGCCGAGCTCCTGGCCGCACCGGACGCCGCGCGCGCCGCCGGAACCATGGGGACGCCGGCCGATCCCGGTGCGGCACTGACCTCGTCGGCCGCGACCTGTAGCAGCGGCACCTGACCGGGCGGCGTCGCGGTGGCCGCCGAGGGTAAGGACGCCGAGGAGACCGCGGCAGCTTCCACCGAGTAGGCGTCCACCGAGTCGGTGGCCGCCGAGGGGGTCGTTGCGGCGTCCGCCGAGAGCACGGTGCTCTGCGCCGCAAGGGTGACGACGACTGCTGTCAGCGTGGCCAGGCCGGTCAGTCCCCGAGGGCGGCCCGTCGCCGTCCCGCGCCGTCGTATCCGCACGCCCGCACCCCCAGACCGAGCCGCCCCCGTGGGCGGAACCGCAACGGGTGGCCGAACGGCTCGTCGCGGACGACGTTAGATTCGGCGCAGCGGCCCGCAGGCTTGATCGTGGGAGCAACACTCCATCGGCCCAACGCTGCCCGTCAAGGGGTGCGCTGCCCCCTTCAAGGGGTTGCGCACCCCCGTCACGGGTTGCGCTGCCGGTCCCGGGCGGCCAGCTGCCCCAGCATCGCGTTGTAGGCGACCAGCTCGGCGTCGCCGTCACGGTCGGCGGCCCGGTCCAGCCGTCTGGCCTCCCGGTCGTCGCTGCCGGGACCACTGCACGGCCAGGACACGCCACGCCAGCGTGGGCAGCTCGCCGATCCCCCAGGCGATACCGCCGCCGACCTGCTGGTCGGCCAGCAGGGTGCCGCCCCAGGTGCGGCCGAGCGCCGCGAAGTAGCCGGCTGCCAGCACGGTGTCGCGCTCATCAGAGCCGACCCCGAAGAAGGCGTGGAACCGCCATCGTGGCCAGCAGCAGCACCAGTCGGAGCGGTGCGGCGGCCGCGGCCGGGCCGGGGTCGATCCCGATCAGCACCCAGACGAACAGGTAGCCCGCGAGCAGGAAGTGCAGTGTGCATCAGCTCGTGCCCGACGTGGGTGCGCAGCGCCAGCTCGGAACAGGTCCGAGTAGTAGAAGGCGATCAGGCTGCCGGCGAAGAGCAGGGCGGCCACCACCGGCCGAAGCTGACCACCCGCAGGTACCGGGAGTCCACCACGGCCAGCAGCCACTCCCGGGCGCCGCGGCTGCCGTCGCTCCGGCCGGGCAGGGCGCGCAGCGCCAGCGTGATCGGCGCGCCGAGCACCAGCAGCGGCGGCACCACCATGCTCAGCACCATGTGCCCGACCATGTGGCCGCTGAACAGCACCCGGCCGTAGACCGCCGGTGCGCCGCTGGTCGACCACCAGGACGACGACCCCGAGCAGCCAGCAGACCGCGCGGCCGCACCGGCCAGTGGTCGCCGCGCGGAGCGAGCCGGTGCAGCCCGGTCAGGTACCAGCCGGCCAGCAGGCCGCCGACCAGCAGCCACACAGGTCGGGCTGCCAGACCGTGAACCAGCGCCCGGCCGAGGGCGGCGGCGGCGGCACGGTAGCCGGTGAGCGACTGGGCCAGGGTGGGCAGCGCCGGCGGGATCTGCGGCACCGGCGGCGCGCTGTCGACAGCGCCGCCCCCAGCCGCCGACGGCCGCCGCCATCAGGACCAGCTCGAGGCGGCGAGCCGGGTCGAAGGCGGGCGGGCCCGGCCTGCAGCGCGGGCAGCGCGCGCCGCCGGACCACCAGGCCGAGCCGCGCCGAGCGCGACCAGCAGGGTCGCCTTGGCGAGCAGCAGCGACGCCGTAGCCGGTGCCCAGGCCGGACCAGGCGCCGAGCCGGAGCAGCGCCGATGACCAGCCCGGAGCCGGCCACCGCGACCAGCGACCACGCGGCCAGGGGGAGAACCGGCGGGTGGTCGCGGCCAGCCGGTCGGTCGCTCAGGGCAGCGCGCCAGAGCAGACCAGCGCGAGCCAGCCCACCGACCCAGACAGCAGACGCCGAGCAGGTGGCCGCCGAGCGCGGTCACCGCGGTCTCGTGGTCGGCGGCGCCGGCGCTGTGACCGGCTCAGCGCGGCGGCACCAGCGCGACCAGGCTACAGGGCGAGCAGCCAGGCGGTGGCGTCAGCGTGCGGGCCCCGGCCGCCAGCAGGCTGACCGCGGCCGCGACGCACCACGAGTGCCAGGGCCGCGGCCCAGGTCGAGCTCGGCGACGAAGGCCACCAGCTGGGTGCCGAAGTCCGGATCGGTCGACCGGCTGCCGGCCGCGTCGGCGTAGCCGAGCACCAGCTGGCCCGACGGCGGCCAGGGCCCACACCGCTGCCGCCACTGCGGCCGCCTGCAGTGCGGGTCCGGAGGCCCGCGCGGCACCGGCTCCGGTCGCGGGTCACCGGCAGCACCATCGCGGCGAGCAGCAGCAGCCCGACGGTCAGGGCCGCCGACAGGTCGCCCAGAGCCAGCACCACCGGCAGGCCCCCACCGCACCACGCGGGCCCGGGTCGCCGAGCAGCTGAGCGGGACGGCGGCGCCTGCGAGTACGACTCCGCCGACCGCCGCGGCCGCCGCCACCAGACCGACGGGTCAGCCGACGTGACCACGTCGTCCACCGGTCCACCGGGGGCTGCGCGCCCGAGGTGGCGGTCGCCCGGGTCGGGCGGGGCCGGCGCGTCACAGCCGGCGGTCGGCGAGCACCGGGAACCCCTGCCGGCAGCGGTCGACGTCGTCCAGGTCGACCTCGACCACGAGCACCTCCTCGTCGTCCCCGGCCTCGGCGAGCACCGCGCCGGTGGCGTTGACCACCTGGCTGTGGCCACCCATGCGGTACCCCGCTGTGGGTGCCGCCGGTGTTGCACTGCATCACGACCACTGGTTCTCCATCGCGCGGGCCCGACCGAGCAGTCCTCCAGGCCTCGACCCGGGCCGCCGGCCAGGCGGCCGGCACCAACACCATCCGGGCACCGGCGTCCAGCAGGCGGCGGAACAGCTCGGGGAAGCGCAGGTCGTAGCAGGTGGCCAGCCCGAGCACGACGCCCGGCCGGCCCGGCATCGGCGTCGTGACCACCTCGCTCGCCGGCCTCGAGCAGCAACGGCTCGCCCTCGCCGAAACCGAACCGGTGGATCTTGCGGTAGGTGGCGGCGACGGCGCCGTCCGGACCGATCAGCACGCTGGTGTTCCACCGGCCGCGGCCCGGCGGCCCGCGGCCTCGGGCGGGGCGCCGTCCGGCAGCCTCTCGACGATCGAACCGGCGTGGACGACGGCACCGATCTCGCGAGCCGCGGCGGCGACCGCCGCGACGGTCGGGCCGTCGACGGTCTCGGCATGCTCGTTCCAGGCCCGGTAGCCGAACCCGGTGGGCGCCCACAGCTCGGGCAGCACCACCAGGTCGGCGCCGCGCTGGGCCCGCACCAGATCGGCCACCCGGTCGATGCGGCCGCCACCGGCTCGTCGTCGCCGTAGGCGACCTGGACGACGTGCACTCGAAGCCGTTGCGCCATGGGCACCAGCCTAGGCTTGGTCCCCGCTCCGGCCGACGGTCGGGCCCGCCGTCACGTTGCGGATCATGACCAGCTCACCCGAACCCTGCGACACCCCTCAGTCGGACGGCGTGCCGCCTGGTTCGGGTGAGCCGGTCATGATCGTTCCAGAGCGCCACAGGCTTCAGCACCGTCGGCGTCGTGACCGCCGGCGTCGCGACCGCCGGCGTCGTGACCGCCGGCGTCGTGACCGCCGACCGAATGGTTGATTCTCATTTAGATGCGTGCTACAACTATTCAGTTGCATCAGCAACTAGTTGTAGTGGCCCTACATCGACCATCGCGTCACGCTGTCCGACTTCGGAGCACATCTTGCCCATCCCCCGCGTCACCCCCGTCGGTGACGATCTCGCCGAAGGCACCGACACCGTCGTCCAGTGCCAGGAGGAGCTCGGCCACGAGCTGGCCCGCCACGGCAAGCTCATCCACCTGATGCGCAACCAACTGGTCGACTCCACGCCGGCCGGGCTCGACTTCGCGGCGTTCACGGTGTTGATGATGCTGGTCAAGGGTGGCCCCAAACGGCAGGGCGAGCTGGCCGAGACGGCACTGCTCGACCCGTCCACGGTCAGCCGGCACGTCGCCCAGCTCGTCAAGGCGGGTCTGCTCGAACGTCGGGCCGACCCCGGCGACGGCCGAGCGATCCAGCTGGTGGCCGCCCCGGAGGGCCTGGCCCTGGCCAAGCAGTTCATGCTGGCCCGCCGGCGGCTGATGCAGCAGGTGATGGCCGGTTGGTCCCTCGAGGACTCGACCACGCTCGTCACCCTCATGCGCAGGCTCAACGACGACCTGGAGGCGCTGCGCCCCCAATGACCCACCCCCTCGTACGCCTCGAACCACGGCTTGTCGGCGTCCCGCACCCGCGACGTCCCTCGACGACACAGGAGAACTGATGTCAGCCAGCACCACCACGGGCACAGCGCCCGCTCCGGCGTTCACGCATCGCCAAATCATGATCATCCTGGCAGGACTGATGTCAGGCATGTTCCTGGCGGCCCTCGACCAGACGATCGTCTCGACGGCCATCCGCACCATCGCCGACGACCTGCAGGGCCTCAGCCTGCAGGCGTGGGCCACGACGGCCTACCTGATCACCTCGACGATCGCGACGCCGCTGTACGGCAAGCTCAGCGACCTCTACGGTCGCCGGCCGTTCTTCCTGGCCGCGATCACCATCTTCATCGTCGGATCCGCCATGAGCGGCTTCGCGCAGTCCATGTACCAGCTCGCCGCGTTCCGGGCCTTCCAGGGCATCGGCGCCGGCGGCCTGTTCTCGCTCGCGCTGACGATCCTGGGCGACCTCGTGCCGCCCCGCGAACGTGCCCGCTACCAGGGCTACTTCCTCGCCGTCTTCGGCACCTCGAGCGTGCTCGGGCCGGTCATCGGCGGCCTGCTCGCCGGGCAGTCGACGATCCTGGGGATCCACGGGTGGCGCTGGGTCTTCCTGGTGAACGTACCGATCGGCATCGTCTCGCTGCTGCTGGTGGCCCGCACCCTGCACCTGCCGCACACCCGGCGCGACCACCGGATCGACTACCCGGGGGCGATGGCCCTCGTCGTCGGCCTGGTGCCGCTGCTGATCGTGGCCGAGCAGGGCCGCGAGTGGGGCTGGACCAGCGTCTCGTCGATGGTCTGCTACGCGATCGGCCTGGTCGGCATCGTCGGCTTCATCATGGCGGAGCGCCGGATCGGCGACGACGCCCTGCTGCCGCTGCGACTGTTCAAGGGCCGCACGTTCGGGGTCGGCTCGGTGCTCAACTTCATCATCGGCATGGGCATGTTCGGCGGGCTGGCGTCACTGCCGCTGTACGTCCAGATCGTCAAGGGGTACTCGCCCACGGCCGCCGGTCTGCTGCTGCTGCCACTGATGCTGGGCATCATGGCCGGCTCGGTGGGCTCGGGTCAGTTCATCTCGCGCACCGGTCGCTACAAGGTGTTCCCGATCGTGGGGATCGGCCTGCTCGTGCTGAGCATGGTGCTGCTGAGCACCATCACCGTCGACACCTCGATGGTCATCGTCGACATCTACGGCTTCCTGTTCGGGCTGGGTCTGGGCTTCAACATGCAGACCCTGGTGCTGGCGATCCAGAACGCCGTCCCGCCGCAGGACATGGGCGTGGCGACGTCGTCCGCGACGTTCTTCCGGCAGATGGGCGGCACGCTCGGGACGGCGGTGTTCCTGTCCGCCCTGTTCAGCGCCCTGCCGGACAAGATCGCCGGAGCGTTCCAGACGGCCGCCGCGGACCCGTCGTTCACTGCGGCACTGAAGAGCCCCGAGGTGCTCGCGAACCCTGCGAACAAGCAGATCCTCGCCGCCCTGGCCAACCCGGCTGCGGCGAGCGCTGCGAACAGCGCGGTGCTCTCGGACTCCTCGTTCCTCAGTCATCTCTCGCCGGTGCTGGCCAGGCCGTTCCTGGTCGGGTTCGCCCAGGCGAGCGACCTGGTGTTCATGCTCGGGGCCGGTGTGCTGCTGATCGCCCTCGCGGTCGTCTGGTTCCTGCCCGAGGAGAAGCTGCGCACCAGCTCGGGCATCGACGCCCAGAACGAGGCCAAGGCCGAAGCCGCCGAAGCGGCGGCAGCCGCCATCGGGTAGAGCGGCGGCAGCCGCCATCGGGTAGAGCGGCGGCAGCCGCCATCGGGTAGAGCGGCGGCCGCCGCCATCGGGTAGAGCGGCAGCCGCCATCGGGTAACGGGCTGACACGAACCAGCCCGTCCAAGATCGCCGGTATCGCGGGGGTTCCCACACGATTGTTGTGGGTAACCCGGCGGAACCGGCGATCTTGACGTTTGCGGCGGGCGCGGCGCTCCGCGCGGGTCAGGCCTGGCCGGCGTCGTGGACGCAGATCGCCACCTGCACCCGGTTGTCGACGTCCAGCTTGGTGAAGAGGCGACCGACATGGGCCTTGACGGTCGGCACCGACAGGTAGAGTTCGGATGCGATCTCGGCGTTCGACAATCCGCGGCCCACCGCCGCCGCCACCTCGCGCTCGCGCTCGGTCAGCTGCGCCAGCCGGTCCCGAGCCCGACGGGCCCGGTCGGGGGCACCGCCGCTGGTCAGCTGCGCGATCAGGCGCTGCGTGACACTGGGCGAGAGCATCGGGTCGCCGTCCGCCACCCGCCGGATCGCCTCGATGATCCCCGCCGGCGGGGTGTCCTTGAGCAGGAAGCCGCACGCCCCGGCACCCAGGGCCCGGACGACGTGGTCGTCGGCGTCGAAGGTGGTCAGCACGATCACCTTCGGGGGGTTCGGCAGCCCGACCAGGTGCTCGGTGGCCTCGAGGCCGTTCATGCGCGGCATCCTGATGTCCATCAGGACGACGTCGGGGCGGTACTCACGGGCCACGGCCACGGCCTGCAGCCCGTCGACGGCCTCGGCGACCACCTCGAGGTCGGGGGCTCCGCCCAGGATCATCGCCAACCCCGAGCGCACCAGGGCGTCGTCGTCCACCACCAGCACCCGGATCGGCGACGCAGCACCGGGCGCGGCTGCGGGGATCAGCTCTGCCACGGCAACCACCCTCGCAGCTCGAACGCCCCGCCCTGACCGGACGTCTCGATGGTGCCACCGGCCAGCTTGGCGCGCTCCCGCAGCCCCACCAGCCCGAGCCCGGCTCCCGGCACCGCGCTCCGGAGCTGCCCGGGCGAGGTCATGACCTCGGAGCCGGCACCGCCGAGAGCTGCTGGGTTGGCGACCGCGACCGTCAGGCCGTCGTCCGCCGAGCCCGAGACGGTGACCGTCACGGCGGCGCCGGGGGCGTGCTTGCGAGCGTTGGTCAACCCCTCCTGCACGATGCGGTACGCCGTCCGACCGACCTGGTCGGGCAGGCTCTCGGCGGCGGTCACGTGCGAGCTGAAGGCGACCCGCATGCCCGACTGCTGCGCCTCGGCGACCAGGGCGGCGAGGTCGGGGAAGGTGGGCTGCGGCGGTTCGACGTCCTCCTGGGCACCGCCCGGAGCCAGGGCTGCCGGGTCGTCGCGCAGCACCCCGAGCACCTGTCGCAGGTCGGTCAGCGCCTCGTGCGACTTGGCCTGGATCAGCTCTGCCGTCGTCCGGATCTGCTCGGGCGAAAGGTCGGTGCGGTAGGCGAGCGCGCCCGCGTGCATGGTGATCAGGGTGATCCGGTGCGCGAGCACGTCGTGCATCTCGCGGGCGATCCGGGCCCGCTCGTTGAGGCGGGCCTGGGTGACCCGCAGCTCTTGCTCGGCCTCGGCGCGGTCGGCGCGCTCGCGCAGGGTCGACAGCAGCTCGCGGCGCGAGCCCAGGTACATGCCCCACAGCAGGAAGGCGCCCGTGACCAGGGCGGTGAGGACGGCGCCGAGCAGCCACGAGTCACCCTGCTGCGAGGGTTCGACGAGGGCGAACACCTGCGCGGCGAGCATCACCGACGCCCAGACCGACACGATCTGCCAGGTGATCCGCCTGGTCGCCAGCGACACCCCGGCCAGGATGCCGGGCCCGGCCGCCAGGGCCGAGACGGCACCGAAGGCAGCCAGCGTCAGCGCCACCGGCAGCGGGAACCGGCGACGCCGGCGGGCGATCGGGAAGGCTGCCGCCCCGAGCACCAGGTCGACCCAGAACAAGGGCCGGGACGTCGTCCACTGGGCTGCAGCGACGGTGGTCCAGGCGCCGGCGCTGACGACGAGGGCGAGCACCATCCGCCAGGCTTCCGACCGGCGCGAGAGCGTCGGCTCCAACGGCACCGACCGACGCCGAATCGTCGGCTCCAACGGCACCGACCGACGCGGCAGCGTCGGCTCGGTGGGGGTGGCGGACATGCCTCCAGGCTAGGAGCCCACGGCCGGCCGGACAGCCGACCGCGGTGCGTGGCCACCCCCTCCTTTGGTCGGGGTCGGGTGGCTCACGGTCGGGGGTGGGTCGCCTTTGGTCGGGCCGGGTCGAGCCCGCGGGCCGATGCCGCCGGACGTCGCCCCGAACCACGATGGCGGCATGATCTCTGTTGAAGCAGTGACGAAGAAGTACGGCGACGACCTCGCCGTCGACGACGTGTCGTTCGTCGCCCGGGCCGGGCAGGTGACCGGGTTCCTCGGGCCGAACGGTGCCGGCAAGTCGACCACGATGCGGATCATGGTCGGCCTGACTCCGGCGACACGAGGGCAGGCGAGGATCGGCGGCCACCGCTACGTCGACCTGCCCAACCCGGGCCGGCAGGTGGGGGTGCTGCTCGACGCCTCGGCCCAGCACGCCGGCCGCACCGGGCGCGAGGTGCTGGCGATCGGTGCCCGGACCATGGGTCTACCGATGTCGCGGGTCGACGAGATGCTCGCGCTGGTCTCGCTGACCGAGCACGAGTCACGGCGCCGGCTGCGCAACTACTCCCTCGGCATGCGGCAGCGACTGGGCATCGCCCATGCGCTGCTCGGCGACCCGCAGGTGCTGATCCTCGACGAACCGGCCAACGGCCTCGACCCGGCCGGCATCCACTGGATGCGCGGCCTGCTGCGCGACTACGCCGAACGGGGCGCGACCGTGCTGCTCTCGTCGCACCTGCTGCACGAGGTGGAGCGGATCGCCGACGAGCTGATCCTGATCGGCAACGGCCGGATCGTGGCCCAGGGGTCGAAGAGCGAGCTGCTCACGACCCGGGGGGCGTTCGTGCGGGCGGTGCAGCAGGACGCCCTGGCCGACGCCCTCACCCGGCATCGGGTCACCGTCACCCCGGCCGGCGCCGGGCTGCAGACGGACGCCGACGCGTTGTTGGTCGGGCAGATCGCGGCCTCCCAGCAGGTCACCCTGATCGAGCTGCGGGCCGCCGACGGCGCCGGGCTCGAAGAGCTGTTCCTGCAGCTGACCTCGGACACCCAACGCGACACCCGACCCGACACCCAGAGCGACACCCGACCCGGAACCCGAGGCACCACCCGACCTGAAGGAGCCGTGGCATGAGCGCCGTCCAGCTGAGTCCTGCTGCCGAAGGCCGGCACAGCGGCGCCGCCGTCCACCCGGCCCTACTCGACCTGACGGGCACCCCCGGCATCCCGCTGTGGCGGGTGGTCTCGGTCGAGCTGCGCAAGCTGGTCGACACCCGGGCCGGCCGCTGGCTGCTCGTCGCCATCGGGGTGATCACCGCAGCGGTGGTGGTCGTCGTCTACCTGACCGCCGAGAAGGACTCCCGCACCTTCGTCACGTTCGTGCGGGCCACCGCGGCCCCGCAGGGGTTCCTGCTGCCGGTACTGGGCATCCTGCTGATGACCAGCGAGTGGACCCAGCGCACCGCGCTGGTCTCGTTCACACTGGTGCCCGGGCGCAGTCGGGTGCTGCTGGCCAAGACGTTCGCGGCCATGATCGCGGGGCTGCTGGCGCTGGTGGTGGCGATCGCCGTCGCCGCCGTCGCGACAGTGGTCTCGGGCGTACCCCAGGCATGGAGGGGCTTCGGTGCCGCCGAGCTCGGCAAGCTGGCGCTGCTGCAGGAGATCGGAGTGCTGCAGGGCTTGGCCTTCGGTCTGCTGTTCCTCAACTCGGCGGCGGCGATCGTCACCTACTTCATCCTGCCGAACGCCTTCACCCTCGTGTCTGCACTCTGGAAGGCACTGGCCGACGCCCGGCCCTGGATCGACCTGAACACCTCGCAGGCCGCGCTGTTCGACGGGTCGGCGATGGGCGGCCGGCAGTGGCTGCAGCTCGCCGCAGGCGTGGCGATCTGGGTACTGCTGCCCTACGTGACCGGCTTCTGGCGAGTACTACGAGCCGAGGTCAAGTAGCGACGCCGCACCGCCGGGGCGGGACGGCGGGTCAGTCGGAGGGGAGCTGACCCGCCGTCCCGCTCACCTGTCGGGCGGTGCGGGCAGTAGTCGCGCGCGGGAGTGGCCCCACCCACCTTGTCCACAACCCCCGGGCTTCGTGGGAAGGATGTCGGCAGTCCTTGCTAACTTCGGGGACTCGGATCCGGAACACGACGAGGACAGTGGTCGACGATGACTGTGACACCACGCGAGGCGCTGGCCCTGACGCTCTCACAGGCCGCACCCGATGCGTCGTCCAGCATCGGGTTGCGGGCCAAGGCGAGCGACCTGCGGCTCGAGGTCGCCGGGTTCGGCCCGGTGACGTTGCCGGTGACGAAGGCGCAGGCCGCTCGCCTGTGCGAGCTCGGTCGCCCGGCCCGGTTCGGCCGTGGCGAACGCACGCTCACCGACCGCGCGGTGCGCGACACCTGGGAGGTGCCGAAAGACCTCGTGACGCCGACCTGGTCGCCGGTCTTCGAGGCCACGCTCGAGAAGGTGCGCGGCGGTCTCGGGCTGCCGTCGGGCACCCGGCTCACCGCCGACCTGCACTCACTGCTGGTGTACGAGAAGGGCCAGTTCTTCGTCGCGCACCAGGACTCCGAGAAGGACGACGCGATGGTCGCGACCCTGGTGGTCGTGCTGCCGTCGGCCCACACCGGCGGTGAGCTCGTCGTGCATCGGGGTGAGCAGGCCACCACCTACCGCGGGTCGAAGACCGCGATCACGATGGCGGCCTTCTACGCCGACTGCCGGCACGAGGTGCTGCCGGTGACCGCCGGGCACCGGATCGCGTTGAGCTACAACCTGTCGGTGGCCGGCGGCCGCACCGACCCGGCAGGCACGGACAACGCCACGACCGCCGAGCTCGTGCGCCTGCTCGAGGCGCACTTCACCACCCAGCAGCGAGCGCCCTACGGCGACCGGGTGCTCGACCCGCCGAACCGGCTGGTGTACCTGCTCGACCACGAGTACACCGAGAAGGGCCTCAGCTGGTCACGCCTGAAGGGGGCGGACGCCGAGCGAGCGGCGCTGCTCAAGGACGCCGCCGACCAGGGCGGGTGCGAGCTGGTGCTGGCCCTGGCCGAGATCCAGGAGACTTGGGACGCCCTCGAGCCCGAGTACCGCTACTCGCGCCGACGCTGGTCGGACGACGCCCCGCGCAACAGCGGCCCCGAGGACTACGAGCTGACCGACCTGCTCGACTCCTCGCTGACCCTCACCCGCTGGGGCGACCCGGCCGGCACCTGGGTGCAGGACATCAACCTGACCGTCGACGAGGGCGAGACCTGTACCGGCACACCGACCGTCGAGCTGCGGCCGTACGAGTCCGAGTACGAGGGCTACATGGGCAACTACGGCAACACCATGGACCGCTGGTACCGACGCGCGGCCCTGGTGGTGTGGCCCAGCGCGAGCAGCTTCGCCGTCCGAGCCGAGATCTCGCCGTTGCAGGCGCTGGAGGAGGTGGTCGCCGCTGTGCCGTCCCGGCGGCGTTCCGGACGAGGGAAGGACGCCGGTCCCGACGATACCCAGGCGCGGACGGATGCGGTGGCAGCGGTGGCGGTTCTGGCCCCGTTCTGGACTGCCGCGGTCGATTCCAGCGGCGACCAGTCGAAGTACCTGACACAAGGGCTGCGCGCCGCCAAGGCCATCGACGACATCGGAGCCGTGACGACTCTGCTGAGCCCGTTCCGGATAGAGGCACTGCGGCGGGGCCACATGAAGCCGCTCGCGCAGCTGGCCGAACGCCACGGTGAGGCCTGGGTCGGCAAACTGCTGCAGGGCTGGTTCGGCGACCCTCGAAGGTCCGGCCGGTACTTCGCCGGCAGCCTGAATCGTCCCCAGTGGCTGACACACCTGCCCGAGCTGGGTCGCGCTTTGGTCGCCGCACCGGGGTCGGTATCGGCGATCGGTCACCACCTGGTGACGTCGGCCTGGCACCATCTGGCAGCGGAGTTCGATGCCTGTCTGGCGGACTCAAAGCCCAGTCGCGTCCGCAGCGGACTCGCTCCGCTGGGTGAACCGCTCGCCGCCCTGCTCGAGACGACCGCCGTGCTCGACTGCCCCGACGTGCGCGACCGGATCCTGGGCGACGTCCGCCGCCGCCCGGACGACGTGGCCGTGGCCCTGCTGGGGGCACTGCGAGCCGGGGCTGCACTGTCGAGCGAGGTTCGTGCCGAGGCGGGCCTGCCCGAGCTGGCCGCCGACTGCGCGAACCGGCTACGGGCCAGGCTGTCGCTGCCCGAGCGCGGCGACGGTGACTGGTCGATCGAGCTGCCCGCCGGTTGCACCTGCGACCTGTGCGACCGACTCGCGGTGTTCCTGCAGGATCGAAACGAAACCTCGTTCGACTGGCCGCTCGCCCAGGCTCGCAGAGCAGCACCTGCACCGCCGGATCGAGCGACGCAGAGCTGCCCGTCACCCACGAGACCCGACGCAAGGGGAGCCCCTACACCCTGGTCCTGACCAAGACCGCCGCCCTGTTCACCCGCGAGCGCAAAGCGCGCGCCCGGGACCAGAAGGACCTGGACTGGCTCACGTCCTCGTGGAACCCATCGGCGGGCCGCAAGGGTCGCGCTCGGCCTTAGCCCGGTCCGCGATCCGGGGATCCACCACTTGGTGGCGACGCCGGACGCTGGCCGGCGTACGGCAGGGGCGACGCCGAATCATGTCCCGATGTCTCAATCATTGAGACATCGGACTCCAAGTGATCAGTGCTCTGAGTTGGAGGTGAAACGACCACGTCCAAGTGCACTTGGAACTAGGTGCCAAAGTTCCAAGTCGGTTGGCGTTCGGCTTGGAGGTTAGGGAGTTGGGTCCAAGTTGTCTTGAAGGCTGGCGGTCAATCTCCAAGTCAAACCGGCTCTCTCTTGTAGGTTGACCTCGTGGAACCTGGTCGATTTGCTGCCACGGCGTTCGGGGCACCCAGCCGCGAGGCGGGCAACCGCTGGGCGTTCTGGTACTACAAGGCCGCCCCGCTGCCCCGCCGGCTCGAACTCACGTCAGCCACGATCCTGGCCCTGTCCGAGGCAGACGCCGCCCTCGGCCAACTGCAGGGTCTCGGCCGGCTACTCCCGGACCCGGAGCTGCTGCTGGTGCCGTACCTGACTCGCGAGGCGGTGGCCAGCACCCGAATCGAGGGCACCCAGACCTCCTTGTCCGAGGTGCTCAAGTCCGAAGCCTCGGAGGCACCAGGACGCAACGACGACGTCGACGAGGTGTTGCGCTATGTAGCCGCCACCAGGCTCGGGCTGCGGCTCATCGAGACGCTGCCCATCACCGCACGACTGGTCAAGCAGGTTCACAAGGAGTTGCTGAGCGGCGTCCGCGGCGCAGAGCGGCGGCCGGGCGAGCTCAGGACGACACCGGTCTGGGTCGGCTCCCCGACCGACACCCCCGACACGGCGACCTACGTGCCACCGCTGCCGGACGACGTGGCAGACCTGTTCAGTGACTGGGAGCACTTCGTCAACGACTCGCCCCCCATGCCCGCCCTGATCCAGTGCGCGCTCACCCACTACCAGTTCGAGACGATCCACCCCTTCCTCGACGGCAACGGGCGAATCGGCCGTCTGCTGATAGGCCTGCAGCTCGTCCAGCAGCGCAAGCTGACGACTCCGCTGCTCTACGTCTCGGGCTACCTCGAGCTGCATCGTCGCGACTACTACGACCGACTGCAGGCGGTCCGTGAGCGCGGCGAGATCCAGGAGTGGCTGCAGTTCTTCCTCACCGCCGTGCGACGGCAGTGCGAGGACGCGATCCACCGTGCCGACCAGCTGATCGCACTACGCGACGCCTACGCCACCGAGGCGGCCACGACGCGCTCGAACCTTCCTGGGCTCGTCACCATCATCTTCCGCAACCCCTACCTGACCGTCTCGTTGGTCCAACATCGACTGGGCATGACCAACCAGGGTGCCCGATACCTGATCAAAGAGGCCGAGCGTCGTGGCTGGCTCCGACCGGTCGACGGCGGCGGCCGTGGCAGCAAGTCCTACTGGGTCGCCGAGCACGTTCTCGACGTCATCGAGGCGCCGGCCGCCTATATCCAACCCGCCGGTGGCGGATCGGTCTGACGCAGCGTCCTCATGACTTCCCCTGGCCTCCTCCTGACCTCCTCCTGACTTCCTCCTCATTTCCTCCTCAGTGGCCGGTTGTCAGGAGGAAGAGGGCTGAGTCACGGACCTGCCATCCGCGCACCCCTGCAGCCGGGTGACAAGGTTTTCGGCCTGGATTCGATGCGCAATCGTTGACAGATGTAGACCTGTGCATACGTTTTCGCACCGAATGGCGCGATCTGCCCGAACGATGGAACTTCCAAGTCAAGGCACTCTTCACTTGGAAGTTGGTCGACCGGCTCCAACTCTGGTTGCATCGCCCCGGTCACTCGAACGCGAGCGTCGAGCTGCCCCGGTAGGGTCGGCGCAGGGGACGACGTCGCAGGTCAGAGGCCGCGACCGGGATCACGCAGGGGGTGGGGGATGCTGCCGTCGCTGGTGGCCGACGACCTGCGTCGCACCCTGGGCGACTACCTGGGCACCACCTTCGCCCTGACTGACGACGCCCGAGCCGCCCTCGAAGGCTTTCTGCTCGACCCCGGCACCGGCATCTTCCGCGGCCCCTTCGTGCGGTTGCGGTTGCCGTTCCGCCCCGCCGACGACGACTGGCGAACCACGCTCGACTGGTCGCCGTCCGGCTTCACGCCCTACCGGCACCGGGTCGGGCAAGACCGAGGCCTTCCTGGTGCCGATCCTCGACCACTGCCGGCGCGAGGTCACCGCCGGGCGCACCGGCGTCAAGGCGCTGCTGCTCTACCCGATGAACGCCCTGGCCAACGACCAGGCCCGGCGCATCGCCGAGCTGGTGCACACCGAGCCGGCCCTGGCTGGGGTCACGGTCGGCCGGGTTCGACGCCATCACCGCCGTCCGGGGCTGGTACGCCCGCTCGACGGCCCGGTTGCTCGCCGTGCCGCCCACCGACGCCCCGGGGCTGATGCGCTGCCTGCTCGACGTGCTCACCGGGCGCGGGGTGCTGCAGCAGCGCACCACGGCCTCGGGCGCGACCGCCTGGCTGCTGCCTCGTCGTCGACAAGGCCGATCGGGCTGAGCGTGTCGTGCTCGTCGTCAGCCGGGTCGACGAAGTACGCGATCACCTCGGCCAACGCCTCCTGCCGCTCCACAGCCAGGTCGGGCCATCGCCGCAGCAGACTTGACAGCCGGGCCGCCAGGTCACGGGCCTGAGCGAGGTCCACGAACGGATGCTTCGCAGCCTCCACCTGCAGAAACGCCACATACGCAGCAAGGTCGGCGTCCATCTGCGCAGAGTTTCTCAGGTGCCTCGACACAAGGCGATCCCATCACGGACTCGACCCTGGCGACACCATCGCCCGGCCGGCTCAGCCTCCATGATCGCCGGCCCCGCAGGGTGTTCCACACGATTGGTGTGGAGACCCCCGCGGAACCGGCGATCTTGGTTGGGGGTCAGAGGAGGAGGTAGCTCCAGCGGTACTCACCGGGGGCCAGCAGGTACTCGGGCAGGGTGTCCGGGCCGCACGAGGCAGTGCCGACCCCGCGGTGCGCGGCGTCGACGTGGACGACGTGACCGGGCTGCGACGACAGCTCACCGGGATGGGTCGCCGTCGCCAGGCCGTCCGAGGTGAACCGGGTGACGCTGACCTGCCGTGGCCGGTCGAGCACCACGGTCAACGCCGGTCCGGCCCCGGCCAGCTGCAGCCAGCGCACCCCGTGGCGGCCGCCGTTCTCCTGCGGGCGCAGGTAGGGCACGTACCAGTCGTCGGCGCCGCAGCCGAACCGGCCGACGTGACCGCCTGCGCGCCGGTCGGGGTAGGACTCGTGCGGCCCGCTGCCGAACCAGTCGAGCCGGTCCAGGCCCGGCACGGTCTGCCAGACGGTGCCCACCCGGGGCAGGTCGTCGAGCCCCGGGGGCACCTGTGCGGTCTCGACCACCAGCACCCCGGCCCGCCCGTCGGCGGTGACCACCGACGAGAACACCTGCACCTGCCGGACGACGGCGACACCGCTGTGTTCGACACCGCCGGGCTCGACACCGCCCGGCTCGGCCGGCCCGGAACCACCGCAGTGGTGCTCCGAGGTCACGGTGACGGTGTCGCCGTCCCGCTGGACCGAGACCAGCCGGCGTCGCGGGCGGTCCAGGCCGAGCTCGGCCCAGCGGTCGGCCAGTCCCGAGATGCGGTCGTTGTCGGTGGGGGCCCGCCACAGGCTGAGCCGCGGCGGCTCGGCCAGCGCCGGGTGCTGCAGGAACCCCTGGTCGTCCACGACCGGGGCCGGGAGACCGGGCCCACCTCCGGGTCGGGTCTGTCCCCGAATACCGGCTCGGGCCGCCAGGGTCCGGCGCTCGGCGCGCAGCAGCAGCTGTGGCGCCGCCACCACGAAACCGGACGTCGCGCCGTCCCGCCGGTCGGTGACCTCGAGCCGCAGCCACACCTCGGCGGCCGGGTCGGCGTCGGCGACAGCCGCCAGTAACGCCGGGGGGATCGTCAGGGTCGCCGACTCCCCCGGCCGCACCGGCGGCAGGACGGCGGCCGCCGAGGCAGCCAAGGTGCTGGCGGGCGTGGCACCGGACCGACCGGACTCGCCGGCCACGCCGGCGGCGGCAGCCGCCTCGACCTTCGGGTCGCTGCCCGGGACGCCGCTCGCGACCACGAGCCACTCGGCGCTCATCTGCGACAGGTCGCGCCAGTGCCAGTGGTTGCTGACCACGACCGAGGTGGCCAGGTCGTTGGACACCGACCCGAGGTCGGCCCCGGCCAGCGTCATGCGTACCGGTGCTGCCAGCGAGAGATGTTCCCACATCGCTGGTTTCGGGGTGCGGTCGGGGAACACCATGCCGTCGGCCACGAAGTTGCCGTCGTTCGGCACGTCGCCGAAGTCACCGCCGTAGGCCCAGCGGTAGCCGAGCGGCGCCTCGCCGGGCTGCGCCCTGGGGGCATGCGTGCCGATCGGGGCGTGCGTGCCGATCGGGGTGGCCGGGCCGCCGGGGCGCCCGTCGTCCAGCCGCTGCGGGATGCCGTGGTCCCAGAACTCCCAGATGAAGCCGCCCTGCAGGCCCGGATGGGTCTCGATGGCCCGCCAGTACTCGGCCAGGGTGCCGTTGCTGTTGCCCATGGCGTGCGAGTACTCGCACATGATGAGCGGTTTCGTCTGCCGGCCCGAGGTGGCGTGGGCCACGATCGCCGAGATCGGCGGATACATCGGGCAGACCAGGTCGGTGGCCACCCGGAACGCGGCACCGCCGGCGGTGGGCGTCGGGTCGTCGCACCAGTCGAACATGACGGCGCCCTCGTAGTGCAGCGGACGGCTCGGGTCGAATCGGCGCACCCAGCCCGCGGCGGCGTCGTGGCCCGCGCCGTAGCCACTCTCGTTGCCGAGCGACCAGCTGATGATGCTGGGGTGGTTGTGGTCCCGGCGCACCATGCGCGAGACCCGGTCGACGAAGGCCGCCAGGTAGGCGGGGTCGTCGGCGAGGTGGTGGGCGAAGGCGTGACACTCGATGTCGGCCTCGTCGATCACCATCAGTCCCAGCTCGTCGGCCAGGTCGAGCAGCACGGGCTCGTTCGGGTAGTGCGAGGTGCGCACCGCGTTGAACCCGAACCGCTTCATGGTGAGCAGGTCCTCGCGGATGGCCGCCGCCGCAACGGTTCTGCCACTACGGGGGTCGAAGTCGTGCCGGTTCACCCCACGCACATAGGGCCGCACCCCGTTGAGCAGCAGGTCGACCCCAACCACTTGCACGGTGCGGAAACCGATGACGTACGAGGCAGTCTCGACCACCACGCCGGCCGGGTCGTGCAGGCTGACCACGAGCCGGTACCGGGACGGCGTCTCGGGTGTCCAGGGCGACACCGACGACACCGAGGCGGCGATCCGCGTGCGGCCCATGCCGAGCGGGCGACGGTAGGCCCGTACAGCTGCGGCGATCGTGGCCGTCAGGCGCCCCTGCTCGTCGTCCGGCAGTGCCCCGGCGGCGGCGTGGTAGACGGCGTCCATCGCCACCCGCGGGTCGATCGGCAGCTCGGTCCGCCGGCGCGGCCCGCCCGATGCGCCCCCCTGGCCACCGGCCGCAGCACCGTGGACGCCGATACCGGGCCCCGCGTCGGCGACCTGGCCGTCCTCGATCCGGCCCGAGTCGACCGGGTGCGACGCCGGCACGGACGACGACGCGACGCCGTCGAGAGCCACCGGCTCGCCGTCCAGGGTGCTGAGCGCCATCGAGACCGAGTAGCCGTCCGGGACGGCAGTCACGCTGCCTGCCCCCCGATGGGCCACCTCGACGACGACGCCCAGGGCGCCGGCGGCGGCGGCGCCCACAGGGCCGGCGACCTCGAGGCCCGTGGTGACCCGCACGTCGGCCAGGTGCACCCGGGGCGTGGCGTACAGCGCGACCGAGCGGGTGAGGCCGGCGTGCCACCACTGGTCCTGGTCCTCGATGTAGGTGGCGTCCGACCAGGTGACGACGGTCAGCCGCACCGTGTTCAAGGCCCCGCACCGCACCAGGTCGGTGAGGTCGAACTCCGAGGCGAGGTGGCTGTCCTTGCCGAAGCCGACCTCGACCCCGTTCACCTCGACCAGCACCACGCTCTCGGCGGCCCCGACGTGCAGCACCACCCGTTGCCCCGCCCAGTCGGCCGGCACGGTGACGCTGCGCTGGTAGACCCCGGTCGGGTTGGCCGCCGGCGGGTGCGGCGTCAGGTCGGGCCAGGGCATCTGCACGTTGGTATAGTGCGGTCGCGGGTGCACCCCGTGCACGTCGTCGAACGGCAGCAGGGTCCAGCAACCCGGCACCGCGATCGTGGTCGCCAGGGCCCCGGGTACCGCCCCCTCGTCACCCGGTGTCGCGGCGAGCGCGGCCTCGGGCGTGGCGAACAGCTCGAAGTCCCAGGTGCCGTCCAGGTCGAGCCGCGCCACCCCGACCTCTGCCGGGCTCGCGCCCAGGCCGTGACGCAGGGTGTGCATCGACAGCCGGCCCCGGCCGGTCTGCTGCGGGTCGTCCCAGGGGCGGGTCTGCCAGCCAGTCATGCGGCATTCGTACCACGGTGGCCGCGACGCCCGACCGCCGGTCCAGCGACTCCGGCATCGGCTCTGCCGGGCGTCACCCGGACGTGTGGCAGGCCGCCGTCCCGGAGTCGTGGAAGGTGCCGCCGTCCGCCGCCCGGAACGCCCAGTCGTAACCGCCCGGGCGCAGGGTCAGCTGCAGCACGCCGTAACTGGTGTCGTTGCCTGCCTCGATGCCCGGCTCGCCGCTCACCGAGTAGTGACTCTTGCCGCCGGAGCCGACGACGAACTCGCGCACCCCGTGCGCCGGGTTGGCTGCCCCGTTCGGGGCGCGCGGGACGTAGCGCTCGTAGTTGTGGTCGTGACCGTTGAGGATGACGTCGGCCCGGGCGTCGTAGAGCGCCTGCACGAACGGGCGCACCTCGGTGATGCCGCGGTACTGGCCGTGGCTCCACAACGGGTGGTGCCAGTAGGCCAGCAGGCAGCCCTGCGGGTGCGCCGCGCGGTCGGCGGCAAGATCGGCCGTGAGCCAGGTCAGCTGCTCCGAGCCGGTGTCGCAGCCACCCACCTCACCGCAGTTGCTGTTGAGGACGACGACGTGCCAGGCCCCGATGTCGTAGCTGTACCAGCCCTTCCCGGCGGCGCCGGCCGCCGCCCCGAAGTAGGCGAAGTAGCCCGAGGCCTGCGGGCTGCCGTACTCGTGGTTGCCCACCGCGGGCCGCGTGATCGACTTCAGTCGCCCCCAGCTCGGGTCGTACGAGCGCATGAAGGCCTCGTAGGTGCCGTCCTCGTACTGGTCGTCACCGAGTACCGCGACGACATCCGGCCTCAGGCTCGCCGCCACCTGGGCGGTCGCTAGCTCGTGGCAGTCCTTGCCGCTGCCCTTGCCGTCGTTGAAGTGGGACGACGAGGGGTCGCACGCGATGTCACCCGCCGCCACCAACGTCACACCCGCTCCAGCCGCCCCCGCCGCCGCCGTCCTGCCCGACACTCCCGCGGTCCCCCCGGTCGTGCCGGCGCCCGCCGTCCCGCCGGATGCCGCGGACGACGAGCCGGGCAGCGCGACCGTCGCGGACCGGGCCGGGTACGGCACCCGGCTGGCGTCCCGGACGGAAGGCTGCCCCCACGGCGTGCCGGCACACCCGCCGAGCAGGACGACGACCGCCATCCCGGCAAGAACCCTTACCCGTGCCATCCGTCCCCCCCTGCTGCACACGGCCTCCGGACCCGCCCAGGGTCTCGGATTCATCTCAGACACGCACCCGTTCTGTTGATCCACGGATCGAGGCTAAGGTCTTCGGCGTGGCTTGCATCCTTCCAACTTAAGGATGCGGCATCAACGCGGGGCGCCTTGTTGAAGGGCCCTACGCCTGCGGCCCGGCACGTCATTGCCGTCGACCATCCGTAGAAAGTTGGACGTCGAGAGCACACATGAAGCTTCGCGACCTGTTCCGCGTCGACAGCGCCCGGTCCAGTGTTTGCCCATCACAGGGGCACCCACGGGCAACTCCCTGGGCGAGACTGATCATGGCCAAGGGTCGTCAAGCGGCGCGCCGTAACCGGCTCTTCACGATCGAGGGTGTAGTCGGGGTCTGAAGCCGCCGGTTTCGAGTAGTGATCTTGCGATGTAGTCGGTGAGGTTGCGGAACCCGAGGGCGGAGCCGCATAGGTGTTCGAGTCGGCCGTTGATCGCTTCGGTCGGTCCGTTGCTGGTGCCGGGCCGGTCGAAGTAGGCCAGCACGTCCGCGGCCCGTTTCATCAGCGTCCGCCCGAGTGTGATGACCTCGCTCGGCACCTTCGGGACGCCCTTGCTGACGGACTCGATCAGCTTCGCCATCAGGTCGCGACCCTTGGCTCGGTCGGGTACGCGGTAGGCGGCGATCATCTGCTGTTAGATCCCCCAGGTGGCCTCGACCTCGACGTGCCGGTCGTCGGCGAACGGGGTGGTGATCCGGTCGGTCTGCTTATCGGTGAGCAGGCCGGCGCCGGTGTGCAGGGTCCGCCGGGCCCGGTAGAGCGGGTCGTCCTTGCGGCCGCGGTGGCCATGCGTGCGCTGCTGGACGCGTCGCCGGCAGCGGTCCAGGGCGTCGCCGGCCAGGCGCACGACGTGGAAGGGTCCATCACGGTGACCGCGTCGGGCAGTTCCTCGGTGGTGGCGGTCTTGAACCCGGCGAACCCGTCCATCGCCACCACCTCCATGCCGTCGCGCCAGGGTCTGGTCCTGGTCAGCGAGCCAGGTCTTGAAGGCTTGCTTGGAGCGGCCTTCGACCATGTCCAGCAGCCGGGCCGGGCCGGTGCCGGAACGGATCGCGGTCAGGTCGATGATCACGGTGACGCCGTCGAACCGGCCGGGGCGTCGATCAGGACCCGCTTGCCCTCGGCCAGCACGGCGTCGTCCGCGGTGTACACCACACCCCCAGGCCTTCGGCGACCCGGGCGACGCTCAGGTGCGCGACCACAATCCCTTCCAGCGCCCACCGCAGGCCCCGGCGAGACAGCCTCGAGCGAGGCTCGGCGGCCCGGCTGGTGTCCTGGCGCCACACGTGCCCGCAGTCGCCGCAGCGGTAGCGGCGGACCGTGACCAGCAGGACCGTGGGCCACCAACCGAACGGCTCGTGCGCCAGCTGCCGGATCACGCTGTCGCGCGGCGCGCCCTCGCAGCCGCAGCGCCGGCACCACCGCTCATCGGAACCGGCGGGTTCGACGACCCGGCACGCCAGCACCGCCCGGTCGGCTTCAAGTCGTTGCCCGGGACCTCGAACCCGAGCTCGTCCAGGCGGCAGAACGTCGTCAGATCAGCCCGGCCGAAACCGGAATCAGCAGCAACAGAGGTAGCGTCAGGCACGTCGAGGTCTTCCGGATGAGCGGCGTGAGAACCTTCATCCTCGGGAGACCTCGACCCATCTCCCCGCACCGACGCGCCGACCCATCACGGCGGCTACACCCTCAACTGTGGTGAGCCCCGTAACCAGCGATCTTTTCGTGACGACCCGAGGCCTGCCATGGTCATTGACACCTCTGGCATAGGGGGGGGGACACTCGTCATGAGTTTGGATGGCCGGTGGTGGCGCACGTCTACGGGAAGGCGCAGCATTCATGAGCGCGAGACAGAAGTGGTCGAGAGGTGTTTCCTACGTGCTAGCCGTCGCCTTGTCAGGAGTTGTTCTCGTCGCAGGTATCGTACTCAAGAATGGCGATCGCACGGCTACCACAGTCGGTGCCCCGATGATCACTGGAGCAGCGACACCCGTCCATAATTGCCCGCCA
This sequence comes from uncultured Actinomycetota bacterium, assembly GCA_963738495.1. GTDB lineage: Bacteria > Actinomycetota > Actinomycetes > Actinomycetales > Kineosporiaceae > CAVTWW01. The sequence continues at coordinate 64,888 of CAVTWW010000004.1, read as the reverse complement.
GGTTGGAACTATCTCGAGAGTCAATACTCTATTGGGGGAGATCTGAGCGACCTTCCGGACTCTCCGGAACAAGCTCTCCTCATGTCAGCCTCGGACCGAGCCGACCAGATCCCTGATGGAGAAGTCAAACACACTGATGTCAAACTCGAAAACCTTAAGAAGATCAAGAAGGATCCCAGTGAGAGTTCGACGGGACCCGGAAGATACGAACTCAGCAATGGCCGGAAGACAGTCGGAGAATTCACTGTTGCGATGACGCTCTTTCAAGGAAAGCAGAAGTACTACGTCGAGACAGTCACCACATGCGCGCGGGCGCGATGAGCCAAGTTCTGGGCTCGCTGACTACCAGGGGCTGAAGGTCACGCGTAGCCATGCGGTGCCAGTACCACTGGGGCCTAGCGTTTTCCGTGCCTATCGGGAGCCGTCCGGGGAAGGGGATCTTGAATGGCACATCGGGGAGAAGGGTGGCAAGGCGTTGGCTCTCCGGCACAGAGATTGCTCAGGGCCCTCATCGCGGTCATACTCTTGGTGGCCGCCTACTCGGTAATTCCGATGGGAATTGCGGAGGCACATACTCCATATCCGAACTACACTAGATACAGATGGGCCAACAATCGCACCGTCACGTACGTAATTCGCCGGGAGTTTCCTGCATCCAGCAGCGCCGCGTGGTATGCGAGAATCAATGCCGCCGCGCAGACATGGAATGACGCAGGCCCCGATGCAGAACCCAACTTCGTGTATGGCGGTGAGACAACCGCGACAACGCCGAATCCGCAGGATGCCTGCAGTGTCGGCTGGTAGACATTCATTCCTGAAGGGGTGGGGTCGGGTCAACCTCTTGGGTGACCGTTCTGCCCCGTTTTCTGGGTGGCCCTCGGTGGCTTGTGGCGTGCGTCGGTGAGGGGCCGGTGTCAAGGCTCGCGCGGAGCGCGACCGCGTAGCGGCCGTAGGGCCTTGACGCTGGTCCTGGTCCGGCGCATGATCGCCGCGCCGAAGGGGCCAAGCTGTGAGGTTGTGGGGGGTGCGGTCTGGTCTCCAACGACTGATGTGTCGCCAGTGGCGTGACACGCCGGGTCATCCTCGGGTGTCGTTCATTCCTTCGCCACGCTCACCCGTTGCCTGCGGAATCCGTTCGTGCAGAACGTATCCCGCAGATGAGAGGGCTGGTGGCATGGAGTGGCTGCGACCGCGGCCGGAGAGGGTCCATCAGAGGGTCGACCACGCCCGTCGCGACGGGGGGTCAGAAAGCCTTCGACCTCGTCTCCGGCCGCGCCCGGGGATGCTCACCCCGCCGCCCGCGTTGCCGCGGCGGCGAGCTGTCTGGGGCCTCGCGGTCCAGGGCACGGATGTGCCCGTCGCGCAGCCCGTAGTAGACCAGGGTGAGCAGTTTGCGGGCGGCGGCGACCTTGGCGATGTTCGTTGCCGCGCCGTGGCCCCAGTCGGGCCTTGACCGGCGCCGTCGCGGCCCGTCCTTGGCCCGTTGCACGGCCTCCACCGCGGCCCAGCGCACCAGCCGCGGTTGCCCTGCTTGGTGATCCGGCCACGGTGCACCTTGGTGTCGGACTCGCGGTGCCTCGGCGTCAACCCCGCCCAGCAGCGTCAACTGCTGCGGGCCGGCGAACCGGGTCACCTCGCCGATCTCGGCGACGAACACCGCGGCCAGCACCGGCCCGACTCCGGGCAGCGCCTGGATCGCCATGCAGCCCGGGTCGTTGCGCAGCCGGCGCCTGGACCCGCCCGGCGAACGTCGATCTCGAAGTCCAAAGTCCTTGATCAACCGGCGCAGCGAGGCGAGGCGGGCCCCGAACTGGCACCGGGCAGCGTCCAGGCTCGTCCAGCAACACCGTCCCCCCGACATCGAAGACATCGCTGAACGCCACCGCGCACCCCCTGCTTGGCCAACACGGCGTGCACCTGGGCCTTCAGGCTCGAGCGGATCGCGACCAGCTTGGCCCGGTGCCGCACCACCTCCCGCAGATCCCGCACCTCCGGCGGGGCGATCCACGCCTCGCGGCAACCGGCCCATCCGCAACAGGTCCGCCAGATCCGCGGCGTCCCGCTCGTCGTTCTTCACCCGCCGATAGGTGAAACCCTTCACCCCCAACGGATGCGCCAAATGCACCGCTCGGCGCCGACCTGCTCGGCCAGCACGTCCGCGGCCCAGTACCACCCGTACGTCGCCTCCAGCACCACCTCGGCGTCTCGGGCCGGCCTTGGCCACCTCCACACGCCAGAACGCAGCGGGTCGTTGTCGATCCGGGCCATCCCCAGACCGCTCACCCGCCTCACGTCAGTCCGCACGATCACCCTCCGACGACGATGCAGATCAATGCCGACGTACTGCTTGCCTGCGTACCCTTCCATCAGGGGCCTCCTTGAACGTGTGTTACGTGAGCACTCCCAGCATCACGCCGGGTGCAACCCACGGGAGCGGAGGCCCCGCTCCTTCATCGCATCAGGTCATTCCGGTGGCGGCTGCCCGCGTGTCGGTGCTGGCGAGGCTGGTTTGATCATGTTTGACTCCTGGCGTGCCGGGGTTGGAGGACGTGTCGCGTGAGGGTCTCCTCGCGCTGATCGGTGAGCTCCGCGCGGTGAACGCTTCGCTGATGGCGCGGGTCGCGGTGCAGGACGAGCGGATCGCGGTGCAGGACAAGCGGATCGCCGACTTGGAACGAGCTGCCTCCCGGAACAGTGGGAACTCCTCGATGCCCCCGTCCAGTGACGACCTGCCTGGTCGTAAGGCCCCACCCCGGCGGGGGGCCGGCGGCGGGAAGCGGGGCAAGCGGCCCGGTGCGCCGGGGGCGGGTCTGGCTTGGCGGCAGAGCCCTGATGAGGTGGTCGCGCACTACGCGAGCGGTGCCTGTGGGTGCGGCGCCGACTTGGCGGACGCCCTCGATGAGGGCATCGCCCGCTCGCATCAGGTGCATGAGGTGCCGTTGACGACAGCAACGGTGGTCCAGCACGACCTGCACCGCAGCCGCTGCGGCTGCGGGCGTGCCCATGTCGGCGCCCGCCCCGGTGACGTCGCCGACGCACCGATCAGCTACGGGGCGAACCTTCGGGCGCTGGTCGTCTACTTGCTGGTGTTCCAGCATGTTCCGGTCGAGCGGTGCGCCCAACTGATCGCCGACGTCACCGGTGCCAAGCCCTCGACCGGGTTCGTGCACGGGATGCTGGCCCGGGCCGCGGACGCGGTCAAGGACGTCGTGGCCCTGATCAAGACACTGATCACCGCCTCCTACGTGGTCGGGTTCGACGAGACCACGCTGCGGGTCGGGCCGGCCGGGACGAAGAAGCACATCCTTTCGGCCTCCACCGACCTGCACACCCTGTACTTCCTCGGTGGACGGGACCTGGCCACCTTCAAAGCCTTCGGCGTACTCACCTCCTTCACCGGGATCGCCGTCCATGATCGATACAGCCTGTATGACCATCCGGAACTGACCAAGACCCTCACCGGACACCAACTGTGTGCCGCACACCTGTTGCGGGACATCGCCGATGCCGCCGAAACCTACCCCGACCATCCCTGGCCGGCCCAAGCCGACCGGGCGCTACGTGGGCTGATCCACGCCGCCCGAAACGCCCGCGACGCAGCCCTGCCGGCGATCCCACCCGAGGTCGCCGACCCGTTCACCCTGGAGCTGCGCCGGGCAGTACGGGTCGGGCTGTCCCAGATCCCCCGCGTCCCAGGCCCGACCGCCACCACCAAGCAGCACCCCGGCCGGCTCCTACTGGAATGCCTGCGCGACCGAGAACGCGACGTGCTCCGCTTCACCACCGACACCCGGATCTGGGCGACGAACAACACCAGTGAACGCGACCAGCGCCCCCACAAGACCCAGCAGAAGATCTCCGGGCGGCTCACCTCCGACGACGTCACCCGCCACCGGATGGCCCTGCGCAGCTACATCTCCACCGCCATCAAGCACCGCGTCAACATCATGACCGCACTACGTCAGGCCATCAACGGAAACCCCTGGACACCAACGGTTCCCGCATCCACCTGAATGCGTACTCTTGGTGGCCGCCTACTCGGTAATTCCGATGGGAATTGCGGAGGCACATACTCCATATCCGAACTACACTAGATACAGATGGGCCAACAATCGCACCGTCACGTACGTAATTCGCCGGGAGTTTCCTGCATCCAGCAGCGCCGCGTGGTATGCGAGAATCAATGCCGCCGCGCAGACATGGAATGACGCAGGCCCCGATGCAGAACCCAACTTCGTGTATGGCGGTGAGACAACCGCGACAACGCCGAATCCGCAGGATGCCTGCAGTGTCGGCTGGAATGGAATCTACTTGAGAACGTTGGGTTCCGCCTCGACCTTGGCCGTGACCAACACGTGCAAGAACAGCGGACCAGTTGATCTCGTGATCATTGGATTCAGTATCGTATTTAACACTTCGGTCAATTTCTACAATGGAACCGGCACGCCAATGACCAATCAGTCGGATCTTCTGGGCACCGCGACTCATGAGTTTGGTCACGCCGCCGGCATGGGGCACTTTGCGGACTCTGACGTGAGCACCTGCAATCCCGGAGGCGGTAGGCACTACGACAACACCATGTGCCAGTACCTTCCCAGCGGGTATGTGACGTGGCGAACTCTCGAGTTGCACGACCGTCACACCTTCCTATCGGCATACCCATACTGAGAGCAATCAATCCCACCTGGCGACCAGCTATCCCCACCAGGCCAGGGCCCCGTCATAGTGTCGCTATGACCGGGTTTGGGGGTGCGGTGAAGAGTCCGATGATGCGTTCGGGGGTTTGGCTGGCCCAGCGTCTGGCTCGGGGGATGGTGGTGGCGCCGGCGAGTCGTAGGGCGGCGATCACGGTGTTTCTGATGCAGGCCAGGACTGCCGGCAGGTTGCGGGTGCGGGCGTGGGAGCGGTCTTCGCCCAGGGTCACGTCGCGGACGTAGTGGACGCCGTTCTCCACGTGCCAGTGCTGGCGGATGAAGGTTGCCAGGGCATGGACGTCGGCCTGGTCGGTGGTCAGGCTGGTGATCACGAAGACGACTTCCTTGGTGGTGCGTTGCCCGTCGAGGCCGCCGCGGTAGCGGACCACGCGCAGGACCTGCGCGGCGCCTGGGAAGTCGATGCCGTCCTCGCAGGTGAGTGGGACCGCGCTGACGTGTCGTTCCTCGGTCCGTCCGTGGCCGCGGCAGGTCACCCGGTCGTGGGTGGCCTGGGTGGCATGGCGGGTGAACGCTGCGGCGCATTGTGCCTGCAGGGTCTTGCGGTTGGCCTTGACCGTCATCACGTAGTGGGCGCCGGTGGCGGTGATCGCGGTGGCGGTGGCCGCCACCGTGTGGAGGGCATCGAGAGTGATCACGGTCGATGCGAGGTCCCATCCGACCTCGCCGAGGCCGGCCAGAAGAGTTGCCACCGCTGCGATCTCGGAAGTCTTGTCCGGGATCTGGGTCTGGGCCACGACCACCGACTGTTCGTGGGTGACCGCCGACATGAACTGCGGCATCGACCCGTCACGGTCCTTCGCGCCGCGGGCACACTTGCCGTCCATCGCCAACGCCGTCAACGTGGCCGCCAACCCTTCACCCTCGCCCCGAGCGGAGCCGCCATCAGCGGCCGCGGGCAGGTGTGTCAGGGTCCAGGCCACGCACGCGGTGACCAGCGCGTCCGGGTCCAACCCCGCCAGCACCCAGCGGATGGTCTTCTCCGACGGCGGCCGGACCGCACCGTCGAAGGGGTCCACCCAGGCCCCCAACGCCAGCAGCTGGTCCCGGGTACGCTCCCCGGCCCACTGCGCGGCCGCCTCCAGCGACTCGAACCCCGGCACCATGAACGCCGAGAACGTCACCGCCAGCACATACCCCAACGGGTGACGACGCCAACCACTGCGCCGCGGATCCGGCAGCCCGTTCAACAGCGCGAAAAGATCACGAGTGTCGGGCCCAGCAGCCACGACCGCAACAGGGGAAGATACAGACACGGGCACGACTCCCGATGATCAGATGGATTCGACACCCTCGATCATTTGCGGGGTCGTGCCCGACCTCCACCACCACGACGAAACCGGCCCGTCCACCATCAATCACCTACATCGGACCAACCGCGACACAAGTGCACTACGCCGGGGCCCTGCCACCAGGCGGACATCGGCAGCGCCCACACTCGCTCGGAGAGCTCGACGACGCCGCTGCCGGTGTGCAGCACGACGCCACGCACGAACTGCTCACCCAGCCGGTCCCGCAACCAGAGCAGGTGCCGCGCGTCCCGCAGAGACGGCGCCGTCCCTGCCTTGACCTCGAACGCGACCAGGCGGCCGCCGCCGAGCTCGATCAGCAGGTCGACCTCCTGCCGGCCCCCGTCGGTCCGCAGATGGGACAGACGCGCTCCGACGAGGGCGGCCAGCTCCGGTCGCACCTGCGCGGCGACGAACGTGTCGAGCGTGCGACCCAGGTGGTCCGGCAACGTCAGCACCGCCGCAACGTCGAGCCCGGCCGCTGCGAGGGCGAGTGCCGGGTCGGTCAGGTAGCGCTTGGGAGTCTTGCCCAAGCGTGACAACCGGTTGCTCGACCAGGCAGGCACCAGGTCGAGCAGGTAGAGCCGCGTCCCGGGTGGTCACGTCGTCGAGGTAGGCCGACAGCCACCGGGATCGGGACCGGTCGTCGAGACGTAGTCGCGGGAGCGGGAACCCACCGAGTGCCGCGAGCCGCAGGTAGGCATCGATGTCGAGGGCCGGGTCAGGAAGGTGGACGGTATCGAGGTCACCGTTGATGATCTTCGTGAGCAGACTACCGCGCCCCGACCGGCGTCGAGCCTCTCGTTCGGTCAGCCCGTGCATCGACAGCCGCACGACCCTGCCCATGCTCGGCCAGGTGCCCACCGCGAGGGGAGCGTCGACGCTGCCGGCGAGCAGGATCCTGCCTGGTCTCGGGTCGGCGTCGACGGCCCGCTTGACGGCGCCGAGGAGGATCTCGGGACCTCTTGCCACACGTCGATCAGCACCGGCTCGGTCGCCCTGCGCAGCGCCGCGTCGGGGTCGGCGCGAACGATCGCGGCCGTGTCGGCGTTGTCGAGCCGCAGCACCTCAGCGGCGATGCAGGCCGCGGTGGTGGTCTTGCCGCAGGCCCGAGGGCCCACCGGCATCACTGCCGGGAAAGTGGCGACCAACTGGTCGAGCAACGGGTCAACCAGGCGCGGAATGTAGTCACCACCGATCACAGCGTGGCACTACAGCATTCACACATGCACCAATACACGTTTGACACATATCCGAGTACAACTTTCACACGCCTAGCACTGCACGTTTCACATACCCGTCAGTGCAGCCGTGACACAGGCCGGGCGGCGGTCGGTCGAGTCAGGCGAGGGCGGTGGCGGGGTCGGTGAGGACGGCGGCGACCGCAGCCAGCACATGACTGCCGAGCTCGCCGTCGACCAGCCGGTGGTCGAAGCTGAGCGAGACCTGCATGGTCCAGCGGGGCTTGACCTTGCCCTTGTGCACCCACGGCCGCAGCGCCACCTGCCCGAGTGCCAGGATCGCCGCCTGCCCCGGGTTGATGATCGGGGTGCCGCCGTCGATGCCGAAGACGCCCACGTTGGTGACCGTGATCGTGCCGCCGCTCATCTCGGCGGGCTGGGTGCGCCCGGCGCGGGCGGTCGCGGTCAGCTCGCCGATCGCCTGGGCCAGCTCTCGCAGCCCCAGCCGGTCGGCGTCCCGGATCACCGGCACCACCAGCCCGCGCGGGGTGGCCGCCGCGATGCCCAGGTGCACCGCGCGGGTCTGCACGATCTCGCCGGCCGCGGCGTCGAACGAGGCGTTGACCTCGGGGTGGCGCCGGACGGCGGTCAGCAGCGCGGCGCAGGCGATCAGCAGCGGCGAGACCTTGACGCCCTCGAAGCGCCGGTCGGCCCGCAGCCGGTCGATCAGCTTGACGGTGCGGGTGACGTCGCAGGTCACCCACTCGGTGACGTGCGGCGCCGTGAACGCACTGGCCACCATCGCCTCGGCGGTCGCCTTGCGCACCCCCTTCACCGGGATCCGGGTCACCTCGGGCCCGCCCCCCGCCGCCCGGGCGAACGACCCCGACGTCGAGAGGCCGGACGGCGACATCACCGGCTCGAGGGTCGCAGGCCTCGCAGCACCCCGGGCGACCGCCTCGACATCACCTCGGGTGACGATGCCGCCCACCCCGCTGCCGGGGATCCGCAGCAGGTCGATGCCCAGGTCACGGGCCAGCTTGCGCACCGGCGGCGCCGCCAGCGCATGTGCTGCCGGCATCGTGCCCTGCGCCGCCGCGGCGGAGGGCTGGGCCAACGGCGCCCCGGCGACCGGGGCGGCGGTCAGCGACGTGGGCACCATGGCGGCGGGCCCGGGAGACGCGCGACGGGCGCGCCGGGTGCCCGTCTCGTCCTTGACGCCGTAGCCGACCAGTACCGGGGTGCGTGAGGACGGCGGCTGCACCGCCGGGCGCACCGCGGCCGGTGCCACCGGCTCGGCGGGACCCCCGGCGGCGTCGGCGGCGTCCGGCACCTCGACCGCGATGATGGGTGTGCCCACCGGCACCGTCTCGCCGACCGCGACCAGCAGCCCGGCGACCACCCCGGCCCACGGGCAGGGCAGCTCGACCAGGGACTTGGCGGTCTCGATCTCGACGATCACGTCGTTGACCTTGACCGCGTCTCCCGGCTGCACCCGCCAGGTGACGATCTCGGCCTCGGTCAGTCCCTCGCCGGCGTCCGGCAGCCGGAACTCCTTGATCACAGCAGCGTCTCCCCTTCGATGGCGAGCACGGCGGTCACCAGGCCAGGACGCGGTCGACGGCGTCCAGCACCCGGTCGAGGTCCGGCAGGTAGTGGTCCTCGTTGCGGCTCGCGGGGTAGGGCACGAAGAACCCGCCGACCCGCAGCACGGGCGCCTGCAGGTGGTAGAAGCACCGCTCGGTGATCCGGGCCGCGATCTCGGAGCCGAGCCCCAGGAAGGTCGGCGCCTCGTGGACGACGACCAGCCGGCCGGTCCGTTCGACGCTGGCGACCACGGTGTCGACGTCCAGCGGTGACAGCGACCGCAGGTCGACCACCTCGACGCTGCGACCCTCGGTCTCGGCGGCCGCGGCGGCGTCCATCGCGGTGCGCACCATCGGACCGTAGGCGGCGACGGTGACGTCGGTGCCTGCCCGGCGCACCTGGGCGCAGTGCAGGCCCAGCGCGGTGCCGGCGAGGTCGACCTCGCCCTTGTCCCAGTAGCGACGCTTGGGCTCGAAGACCAGCACCGGGTCGTCCGAGGCGATCGCCTGCTGGGTCATCCAGTAGGCGTCGTGCGGCGTGGCGCACGAGACCACCCGCAGCCCGGGGGTGTGGGCGAAGTAGGCCTCGGGGCTCTCGCTGTGGTGCTCGACCGCGCCGATGCCCCCGCCGAACGGCACCCGGATCACGACCGGCATGCGCAGGTGGCCCGACGAGCGGTTCGACATCTTGGCCAGCTGCGACACGATCTGGTCGTAGGCGGGGTAGATGAAACCGTCGAACTGGATCTCGCAGACCGGCCGGTACCCCCGCAGCGCCAGCCCGATCGCGGTGCCGATGATGCCCGACTCGGCCAGCGGGGTGTCGATCACCCGGTCCTCGCCGAAGTCCTTCTGCAGCCCGTCGGTGACCCGGAACACCCCGCCCAGCAGGCCGACGTCCTCGCCCATCACCAGCACCTTGGGGTCGGCCTCCATGGCGCGCCGCAACCCCGAGTTCACCGCCTTGGCCAGGGTCAGCGTCTGCAGCTGGGGGCGTTCCCCGCCCGCCGGCTCGTCGACGCTCACGCGGCACCTCCCCCGGTGGACGTCGCCGCTGCGGGCTCGAAGGAGGCCTGGTAGCCCTCGAACCAGGCCTGCTCCTCGGCGACCAGCGGATGCGGCTCGTGGTAGGCGTGGGCGAACATCTCGGACGGCGCCGGGTCGGGCATCGCCAGGCACTCCCGGCGCAGCCGCTCCGCGAGGGCGTCGGACTCGGCGTCGACCTCGGCGAAGAACGACTCACCGGCTTGCCCGCTGCGGGCCAGGTGCACCTTGAGGCGCGCGATCGGGTCCTTCAGCTTCCACCGCTCGAGCTCGGCCGACGGCCGGTAGCGGGTGGGGTCGTCCGAGGTGGTGTGCGGCGACATGCGGTAGGTGAACGCCTCGACCAGGGTGGGGCCCTCACCGCGCCGGGCCCGGTCGAGGGCCGCCGTGGTCACGGCATGGACGGCGAGCACGTCGTTGCCGTCGACGCGAACCCCGGGGAAGCCGAAGCCGTTGGCCCGGCGGTAGAGGGGGATCCGGGTCTGCTTCTCGCTCGGCGCCGAGATCGCCCACTGGTTGTTCTGGCAGAAGAACACGACCGGGGCGTTGAAGACGCTGGCGAACACGAACGCCTCGTTGACGTCACCCTGGGCGGTGGCGCCGTCCCCGAAGAACGCCAGCGCGGCGCTGTCGCGGCCGGGCTCACCGGTGCCGACGGCGCCGTCCCGCTGGATGCCCATCGCGTAGCCGGTGGCGTGCAGCACCTGCGCGCCGATGACGATCGTGTACAGGTGGAAGTTGTGCTCGGCGGGGTCCCAGCCCCCCTGGTCGACCCCGCGGAAGAGCCCGAGCACAGTCACCGGGTCGACGCCGCGGCACCAGGCGACGCCGTGCTCGCGGTAGGTGGGGAACGCGTGGTCCTGCTGGGCCATGGCCCGACCGGCACCGATCTGGGCGGCCTCCTGCCCCAGCAGCCCGGCCCACAGCCCCAGCTCGCCCTGCCGCTGCAGGGCGGTGGCCTCGGCGTCGACCCGACGCACCAGCACCAGGTCGCGATAGAACGAGCGCAGCGCCTCGGCATCGAGGTCGCACCGGTAGTCGGGGTGCTCGGTGCGTTCCCCCTCAGGGGTCAGCAGCTGGACGACGAGATCGCTCACGAGGCCCTCCTTCGGACCGCAGCCGGGGTCTCCGCCTGACGGTGCTCACACCCGGACGCCCGACGACCTGGTGGACCCCCGGACTGCCCGTTGCGATGGGAAAACAACTGACCCCAATCTAGCGACGCCGCGCCGTCACCGGGAGGGCAGCCCGGGTGAGGGACTCAGGGAGTGACCTGGATCGGGGGTGGTGCCGTGCTGGCCTCGACCGGCGGCGCCGAGGCGGTGTTCGGCAGAGCGGTTGCCTTGGCGACCGTGGCCACCGGCGTCGGGACGGCGGGGGAGCCGCCCGCGGAGAGCGCCTCGGTGAAGCCACGACTACCGGCGAGGGCGACCGCCAGCACCCCGAGGCCGCCGAGCAGGGCCGCCATGACTGTGGGCACCACGAGCCCGTCGTCGCGACGCCCGGGCCACCGCCCGTCGTCCATCTGTGTGCCTCTCTCGCTGCGCCACCTGAATTGCACGAGTGAGTGTAGTAGTCGTGGTCCGGGTCGATCAGCCGAACAGTGCCGCGGTGCCGGTGGGCGCCGGCGCGGTCGCGGTCGGGAACGGCGAGGCCAGGGCGCTCGGCTGCCCGGACGACGACGTGACGGCCAACGAGTGCGGCACCGTACCCACGACGTTGCCCGAGTACCGGGCCCCCACCTGCCGCCACCCCTGCCCCGGCAGTACCCGCATCACGGCGAAGTCGTCGTCGCGGAACAGGGTCACCGGCTGTCCGTCGACCATCGCCTTGTGCAGCCAGATCACCACGGCGTCGACGTCCACGATCTCGGCCAGCGTGGAGTCGAAGGTCATGCGCCCCACGAGGGCCCGGTTGGCCGCCGGTGAGCGGTCGAAGCCCTGCTGCTCCGAGGCCATGCAGCTGGCCCGGTCGAGCCACAGGCCACCGACCCCCACCCCGTCGTAGGCCGCACAGACCGTGGCGATGTCACCCGAGGCCCAGGCCGCGTTGCCCTCCTGCCAGGCCCGGACCGCCGCCAGCTGCAGCGACTGCGCCTGGGCCTGGGGGTTCGCCGGGGCGAGCTGGTCGCCGCCGCGATGCCAGAGCAGCAGCACCACGCCCGCCCCCAGCAACCCCGCGACCACCAGCATCGCGAGCAGCCACCGGGCCGTGGAGTACCGGGCCGCGTAGCGGCGCTCGGCGTCGGGATCGTCCAGGTCCTCCTCGAGGCTGCGCTGCGCCGGGACCGCCTTCTTGGTCGAGTCCTTGAGCACGTCGCGAGGGGCGTTCGTGGACGGCGACACCTCCGCCGCCAGCACGGCCGGATCCGGGCGGGGTGCCGCCGTGGAGTCCGCCGGCAGCGCCGGGGCCGTCGTCGCCGTCGTGGCGGCGTCGTCCTTGCCGTCGATCGTCGGTGTGCCGACGGCCGTCGCGTCGCCGTCGCCCTTCGAGAGCGGGTCCACCTTCGAGGGCGAGTCAACCTTCTGGAGGGCGTCGACCTTCTGGAGTGCGTCGACCTTCGAGGGCGAGTCGAGCGTCGGTGGGCCATCGACTTTCGCGAGGGCGTCGACGGCGCCTCGTGGCTGGTGGCGGGTCGTGGCCACCGCACCTCGCTGCGGGACGACGTCGGTGGCGCCGACGGGCGAGCCGCCCGCCCAGCTGCGAGAGATGTCGACCGAGCCGGCAGTGACGTCGAAGCTGCTCGGGACCGGCTCACGCGGCGGAGCCGGACGACGGAACCAGCGTCGTCCGGTGGTGGGCGCCGCCGCGCCCAGCAGGTCGTCGGGGTTGTCGAGCTCGGGCGCGGTTGCTGCGGCGGGCCCGTTCGAGCGGCCCTTGCCACGACCCTTCGACCTGCTGGGGCGTTCGCCGAAGAACGCCGACCGTTCGATCCGCTCCTCGAACTGCTCGATGAGGATCGTCTCGGCGGCCGAGCGGGGCAGATCGACCGAGACCGCAGCCCCCGCGCCGAGCTGCTCCGAGTCGGGCAGAGGTTCCAGCGTCGGAGAGGCGGTGGCCTCGGTCGCGGTGGATTGCGGCATCGCGAGCCGTTCCGGGTCGTCCGGTACCTCCTCGTCCGGCACGTCCCCGGTCGGGGCATCGTCGAACGTCGCTACCGCCGGCGCCGAGACATCCGGTTCGGCGACGGCCGTGGCGAGCTCGGGCGGCGACTCGAGGGTGGCCGGCTCCTCCTGGCGCTTGCGTTCGGCCTCCTCGGCCTCCCACTTGGCCTTGAGCAGGGCGTACTCGGTCTCGGCGTCTTGCTTGACCGCCTCGAGCCGGGCGGCCTCGCGATCCTCCACCGACAGGTCCGGCTCCGCGACCTCCGGCTCCGCGACCTCCGGCTCCGCGACCTCCGGCCCCGCGACCTCCGGCTCCGCGACCTCCGGAGCCACCACTTCCGCCGCCGCCACGTCGGACGGCGAGATCTCGGCAGCCGCCACGTCGGGCGACGAGACGTCATCACGGGGGGACGTCTCGCAACGATCGGCCTCGTTCCCGACCACGGTCGACGGGGTGCTGTCGAAGGTGACCGAGTCGGCGTCGAAGGTGACCGAGTCGGTGTCGAAGGTGACCGAGTCGGTGTCGGGCGCGGGTGCCGGCTCGGGGGCCGGGGTCGGCGGCGGTTCGGGCACCGGCTCGACGTCGAACCAGGCCTTGCGTCGCGGCGCCGTCTCGCGCTGCTCCCGCAGGTCTCGGGGGGCCGGCGCGCCGCAGCTGAGGCAGAAGAGGGCGCCGGCAGACAGCACAGCACCGCAGCCGGCACATGCGGCTGCTGGCGCTGTCGACGTCGTCATGGGTCGGCTCCCCTTCAGGCCCGCTCCCCCGGGCGCACCGCATTCACCCCCGAAGGATACGGTGCCGGGCCCCGGTCGGCCCGTTCACGCCCCGTCTGGGGCGAGCCGCACCGCGGCGACCGCGACCACCAGGTCCTGCCAGGCCTGCCCGCAGCTCTTGAACAGGCGCGGGCGACCGGCGGCCACGTCGACGCCGCCCCCGACGAGCTCGGCCAGGTCGGCGTCGACGACCTCGGGCCCGCAGGCCCCCTCCGCGATCGGCACCAGCAGGTCGCCGGCCTCGCGCAGGGCGCCGTCCCGGGTGTCGACCACCACCGTCGCCGCGAGCACGGTGGCGGTGTCGACCTCGCGGGCGGTCGGCTCGTGGCTGCCCACGGCGAGCACCACGGCCTCGGGCGTCAGCCAGTCGGCGTGCACCACCGGCTGCCGGGCGGTGGTCGCCGCGACCACGACGTCCGAGCTCTGCATCGCCGCCCGCACGGCGTCGGCCTCGTCGGCGGCGACCACCTCGGCGGCCCAGCCGTGGTCCCGGCACCACTGCGCCATCGACTGCGCCCGCCCCGGGTCGCGGCCGACCACGCTCACCCGTGACAGCCCGGCCTCGGCGGCCACCGCCTCGAGGTGGCCGTAGCCCTGGGGGCCGGTGCCGAGGCACGTCAGGTGCAGGTCGCCGACCGCTGCCCCGGCAGCGTGCCCAGGCAGCAGGTACCGCAGCGCCAGGGCCGAGATCGCCGGGGTACGCAGCGTGGTGAGCGCCGCCCCGTCGATCAGGGCCACCGGCGACAGGGTGGCCGCGTCGAACAGCACGTAGACGCCCTGCACCCGTGGCAGGCCCAGCTCGGCGTTGCCCGTGGCGACACTGGCCAGCTTGACCCCGACGTACCGCGCGCTCGCCGACGGCATCAGCAGCAGCTGACCGGTCGGCACCTCGAGCACACCACGAGGCGGTGTCAGGCCAGGGGCGCTGCCGTCGCGCAGCGCGGCCTCGAGGGCGTCGACGGCGGCCCGGGGCGAGACCCGCTGGCGCAGCAGCGCCTCGTCGATGACAGGCAGGTCGGTGAGGTTCATCGCAGCACGAATCCTGTCGGCAGGGGGTCCACGGTGCGAGACATACCGAGACCCTAGCCACCCCAGCCCGACCGGAGTCGGGTGGGGCGGCCAGGGTCTCGGCGGGGTACTGAAGGTCAGGCGGCGGGGACCGGCGCCAGTGGGGCGGCCACCGGCAGCGCCGGCGGGGCGCAGGCGACGTCGGCCCGGTTGCCGCTGACCCGGCTGGGCAGCTTGCCGTTGGTGAGGTAGGTCGCGATCCGGTCGTCGACGCAGCTGTTGCCCGACAGCGAGTTCGCGTGCGAGGTGCCACCGACCACGGCGATCAGCCGCGACTTGGGGAACCGCTTGCGCACCTCGAGGCTGCCGCTGTACGGGGTGGCGGCGTCCAGGGTCTCGCTGACGAGCAGGATCGGCGGCGCCGCCTTGCCCGAGACGGTCGGCGCGGTGCCGGCCTTGGCGGGCCAGTACAGGCACGGCGCGTTCATCCAGGCGTTGCCCCAGGTGATGAAGGGCGACGTCTTGTTGATGCGGGTGTTGTCCGCGTTCCACGTGGCCCAGCTGGTCGGCCACTTGGTGTCGGTGCACTGGACGGCGAGATAGACGGCGTACGAGCTGTCGTCACCCAGCCCGGAGCCGCCGATGTAGGCGGCCAGCAGCGGGATGACCTGGTGGTCGGACTGGTAGGTCGACCACATGGAGGCGATGTCGGCCCACGAGAAGGTGCCGTAACCGATGCTCAGGAAGATGTCGGCCCACTCGGAGGCCCCCAGGACCCCACCGCCCGGAGCCTTGGCGAAGGCGTCACGCTGGGCGTACCAGGCCTTCTCGACGGCGACACCGGTGGCACCGAGGTGGTAGACCGAGTCGTTCGCGGCCACCCAGGCGAACCAGCGCTTGGCCACCTTGTCGAAGGCGATGTCCTGGTCGAGGTTGGCCTTGTACCAGACCCGCTTGGGGTCGACGTTGCCGTCGAGCACCATGCGCCGCACCCGGGAGGGGTAGCGGGTCGCGTAGACCTGGCCCAGGTAGGTGCCGTACGAGAACCCGTAGTAGTTGATCTTCGATTGTCCCAGGGCCGCCCTGATGCCGTCCATGTCGCGCACGACGTCCACGGTCTTCATGTTGTTGAGCAGCGTGGCGCTGTTGTGGTCGCGGCAGGCGGCGGCGTAGCCCTTGGCCTTGGCCAACCAGGCACGGACGATCCCATAGCTGCTCGGGGTGTACTGCGGGCGCGGCCCGACGCCGTACTGCGGGTCGCAAAGGATCTTGGGGGTGCTGCTGCCGACACCGCGCGGGTCGAAGCCGATCCAGTCGTAAGCGGCGCCGGCACCGTTCGGCACGTACGAGCCGAGCACCGAGAAGCCGAGACCGGAGCCGCCGGGGCCGCCCGGGTTGATGAGCATGACGCCCTGGTACTTCTTGGCCGAGACCGTGTGGCGGATCATCGACACCGCCAGGCGCACCTTGGCGCCGCTCGGGCGGGCGTAGTCCATGGGCAGGGTGACCGTCCCGCAGACCGCTCCCGCCGACTTCAGCGAGGCGTCGGCGCAGGCATGCCAGGCGACCCGGTTGACGGCGGCGGCCTCGGCCGCCGAGACCATGTCAGCCGCAGCACCGGTGGCGGACGCCTCGGCGGCCACCCGCACCGAGGGCAGGGACGGCTCGGCCAGGGCCGCGCCGCCAGGCAGCAGGGCCACCGTCAGTGCCGTTGCCGTCGCGGCCACACCCCAGGTGTGGCTGCCAAGTACCCGCATGTCCTGCCTCGATCCCGCACCCGGGCAGGTTCATGACGAATCTGCCATCTCGGACTTAGTAGTAGGTTTCGGCCGACGTCGGCAGCCGAATCCCCGGATTGACGGTCATGGAACCGTCAACTCCCGATCAATCCGTCGCTGGGTCGATCCGGGCCACCCTGCCAGAGCGTGCAGGCGGCACCGAAACGCGGGGCGTGTCAGGATCGACGCATGAGGACGATTCTGATCAAGATCGGTGTGAACGCGGTGGCCATCTGGGTGGCCTCGCTCGCCGTTCCGGCGGTCGGGGTCCGGGCCGGGTCACTGTCCAAGGAGATCCTGAGCCTGGTGGTGGTGGGAGCCCTGTTCGGGCTGGTCAACACCTTCATCAAGCCGCTGGTGAAGCTGTTCGCGCTGCCCTTCTACATCCTGACGCTGGGGCTGTTCTCGTTCATCGTCAACGCCCTGATGCTCAAGCTGGTCGACTGGCTGTCCGGCGCGATGGGCATCGACTTCAGCTCGGGCCCGTTCTTCTGGTCCACGGTGATCGCGGCCGTGGTGGTGACCTTCGTGAGCATGATCCTGCACCTGGCGCTGCGGGACACCGTCAAGGAGTCCGCCTGATCCGGTGGGGCCTCAGACCCGGACGGGTTTGACCGCTCGCCAGGTCGGGAACTTCTCGTCGGCCCAGGTCTCGAGCTCCTCGGCCGGCAGCGGCCTGGAGAAGTAGTACCCCTGGGCGCGGCCGCAGCCCGAGGCGACCACCTCGGCCAGGGTCTCGGCGTCCTCGATGCCCTCGGCGACGACCTCCATGCCCAGGTTGCGTCCCAGCTCGACGGCTGCCCGCACGATCACGGCGTCCTCGGCGCAGGTGGTCATGGCCTGCACGAACCCCCGGTCGACCTTGAGCTGGTCGACCGGCAGCAGGCGCAGGTGGGTCATCGAGGAGTACCCCGTGCCGAAGTCGTCCAGCGACAGGCCGATGCCCATCTCGCGCAGTCGGTGCAGCGCCGGCAGGGTGACCCCCGAGCTGTCGAGCACCATGTTCTCGGTGATCTCGAGCCGCAACAGGCTGGCGGGGACGCCGTGCCGGGCCAGCTCCTCGGCCACGGTGTCCGCCACGTCGCTGTGCTGCAGCCAGCGCGGGGCCAGGTTGACGGCGACGTGCAGCCGGGCGCCCTGCGCCGACCAGGCGGCCACCTGGGCGACGGCGGTGGCCAGCACCACCTTGGACATCGGCACGATCAGACCGCTGCTCTCGGCGATCTCCAGGAACGCCCCGGGCGGCAGCAGCCCCCGCTCGGGGTGCTGCCAGCGCACCAGGGCCTCGACGCCGACCAGCTCGCCCTCGACGACGTCGACGACAGGCTGGTAGTGCACGACGATCTGGTCCTCGATGAGGCCGCGACGCAGCTCGCCGGTCAGCTCGAGCCGTTCCCGGCTACGGCCGCCGTCCCGTTCGGCGTCGAAGGCGGCGATCCCGGTGCCGCCGGTCTTGGCCCGGTACATGGCGATGTCGGCCTCGCGCATCAGCAGCTCGACGCTGGCCGGCTCCGAACGGTCCTCCCGGTGGCTGACGGTCAGCCCGAACGAGGCGCCGACGTGCAGCTCCATGTCGGCGACGACGAAGACGTCGTCCAGGTTCTCGGACAGGCGCTCGGCGATCGCCGCGCCCTCCTCCTGCGTCGTCTGCGGCAGCAGGACGGCGAACTCGTCGCCGCCGAGGCGCGCCACGGTGTCCCGCGGGCGCAGCATGGCCCGCAGCCGGGGGCCCACCTGGACCAGCAGCTGGTCGCCGACCAGGTGGCCCAGACTGTCGTTGACCTCCTTGAAGCGGTCGAGGTCGATCATCACGACGGTGGTGGGCAGCTCGGCGGTGGCCTCGCGCAGGGCGACGGCGGTGAGGTCGTTGAACGCGACGCGGTTGGGCAGCCCGGTCAGGGCGTCGTGGGTCGCCTGGTGCTGCAGGGCCTGCTCGAACTCGACCCGGTCGGTGACGTCCCGACCGCTGAGCACCAGCGCGCCCAGCTCGCCGCCCTCGGCACGGGCGGCCACCCATTCCAGCACCCGCCACTTGCCGTCGGCCCCGCACACCCGCAGTCGCGGGGCGTGGTCACCGGTGAGCACCGGCGGCGGCGCCGGCTCGTCGGAGTCGGACCGACGCCGGCCGAAACCGCCGCCGGTGCCGATCAGCTGCCGCAGCAGCGCCACGTCGTCGCTGTGCACCAGGGCCGCCAGCGGGCGGCCGTGGACGGCGCTGACCGGCCAGTTGAGCATGCGGGTCAGGCTGCGGGCCGCGAAGGTGACGTTGCCGACGTCGTCGACCACGACCACCACGTCGCCCGAGGCGTCGACGACGGAGCGGAACGCGTGCTCGACCTCGAGGGCGTCGACCAGCTGGTTGATGCCGCCGGCCAGCCGCACCCGCTCGGGGTCGAGCACCCCGTCGGAGTGGGTCGCCTCGCTGCGGCGCAGCCGCTCCAGGGCCATCACCCGGATCGCACCGACCGGCCACTCCCGCCGTCCCTGGTGCACGGACTGGCAGATGCCGTCGACCCAGTCGGCCATCGCGGACACACTCTCGGCCTCGGCCTCGGCCTGCCGCCGTCGTTGGTGACGGATCGTGCGGGCGAGCACCACCACCCAGACCCCGGTCAGCAGGCCGGCGGCCACCGCCACACCGAGCGTCGCGGGCAACTGCCCGCGCGACCAGAGCCCCTGCCCCCGGACGGCGGTGGCTGCTGCCACGCACGCGGTCGCCACAAGCCCGGCGCCGACGGCAGCGACCGCGATGACGCTGTGGTGGTTGACGGGGGGTCTCACTCACCAGCAGTCGGCAGGTCTGTCCGGCTGCTTGAGGCGGCCACCGTCCCCAGCCGCCTCAGGCGGGGCCGATCCAGCGCAGCTGGTTCGGCTTGTGCTCGTCGTACCCGGCTCGTCCCGACAGCGACTCGGGCACCCCGACCTCCCACCAGGCCCCGGCCTCGGTCCAGGTCGAGGGGTGGGTGCGGCAGACCACGACAGCGGGACGACGGGAGTCCCGGGCCGCCTGCTTGGCCTTGCCGTAGGCCGCGGCGAAGTCGGCGAGCGTGCCGTCGTCCGGCACCTTCTCGACGGTGGCGCCGAGGGAGCGGGCGTGCGCCGCGAAGTCGACCCGCAGGCCGGCCGCGGCGCCCGGGCCCCGGGCGTCGTCGAGCAGGTTGTTGAACCCGGCCGCGCCCTGGTTGGTCTGCAGCCGGTGGATGACGGCGTAGCCGCCGTTGTCGCAGACCACCAGCACGAACGGGTGACCGGCGAAGGCCGCCGAGAACAGCTCGGAGTTGAGCATCAGGTACGAGCCGTCGCCCAGCAGGCTGGTGACGACGCCGTCGGGGTGGGTCGTGGCACGCGCCATCGACGCACCCCAGGGGCCGGCGACCTCGTAGCCCATGCACGAGAACCCGTACTCCAGGTCCATCGTCGCGGCGCTCGGGTCGGCGTCTGCGCCTGACCCGCCGGCCCGGCCGCCGGGGACGGTGCGCCACCCGCCGTGGATCTCGCCCGGATAGCCGCCGGAGGAGACCAGCACGTAGTCGTCGGCGGTGCTGGCGTCGTTGACCACGCCCAGCACCTCGGCGTAGCTCAGCGAGCCGTCGGGAGTGGTGCCCGCCCGCAGGGTGTCGACGTGGGCGTTCCAGGCGGCACCCTCGGTGGCGGCTCGCGCCGTCCAGCTCTCGGCCGCCCGCCACCCGACGAGGGCCTCGTCGAGCTCGGCCAGGCCTTCGCGGGCGTCGGCCACCAGGGCGAGCGCCGCGTGCTTGACGGCGTCGAAGCGGGCCGCGTTCAGCTGGACGATCCGCGTCGCCGGGTCGAAGAGGGTCCACGAGGCGGTGGTGAAGTCCTGCAGCCGGGTGCCGACCGCCAGCACCACGTCGGCGGCACCGGCCAGGGCGTTGGCGCTCGCCGAGCCGATGATGCCCAGGGCGCCGCCGAACAGCGGGTCGTCGTGGCGCACCAGGGTGCGTCCGGCCGGGGTCTCGACCACCGGGACGCCGTGGGCACGGGCGAAGGCCAGGGCCTGCGCGCCGGCCCCGGAGTAGCGGGCCCCGCCGCCGAGCACCAGCAGCGGTCGCTCCGCGCCGCGCAGCACGGCCGCGGCCTCGGCGAGCGCGGCCCGGTCGGGGCGCGGCCGGGGCACCCGGTGCCGGCGCGGGGCGAACATCGCCAGCGGGAAGTCGTACTGCTCGACCTGCACGTCCTGCGGCAACGCCAGCACCACCGGGCCGCAGTCGGCCGGGTCGGTGAGCACCCGGGCCACCTGCGGCAGCGTGCTCAGCAGCTGCTCGGGCCTGGTGATGCGGTCGAAGTAGCGACTGACCGAGCGGAACGCGTCGTTCGCGGTCGTCGACGGGTCGCCGTAGTGCTCGACCTGCTGCAGCACCGGGTCGGGAGCCCGGCCGGTGAAGGTGTCGCCGGGCAGCAGCAGCAGCGGCAGCCGGTTGGCCATCGCCAGGCCCGCGGCGGTGACCATGTTGAGGGCGCCGGGGCCCACCGACGAGGTGGCGACCATGACCTGGCGCCGGTCGGTGGCCCGCCCGTAGGCGGCGGCGGCCAGTGCCATGCCCTGCTCGGTCTGGCCGCGCCAGGTGGGCAGCGCGTCGCCGACCTCGTGCAGCGCGGTACCCAGACCCAGCACGTTGCCGTGCCCGAAGATGCCGAAGACGCCCGCGAACAGCGGCACCTCGGTGCCGTCGAGCAGCTCGCTGCGCTGGGCGATCAGCCAGCGCACCAGGGCCTGGGCCGTGGTCAGCCGCACGGTCGTGGCAGCGGCGTCGGGGGCGGTCATCGGGATCGGCTCCTCAGAGAGTGGGGAAGGGTCAGACCGGGACGGCGTGTCAGACCTGGACGGCGTTGTCGCAGCGACCGTCGGCGGAGGTCACCGGCACCCGGGGGTCCGGTGTCATGGCGTCCCAGGTGTCACGGATCCAGCCGTGGGCCGGGTCGTCGCAGAAGGCCAGGGCCCGGTCGTCGGCCGGACCGGCCATCACGTTCAGGTAGTACATGGGGTAGCCGTGGGCCGCGACGCAGGGCCCGTGGTAGCCGTACGGGATGGTGACGACGTCGCCGTCCCGTACCTCGAAGAGGTCGTCGAGCTCGGCCAGCCCGGCGGCCTCGTGCTCCGGGCCGGTGTAGGTGCGGTGCAGGCCGAAGCCCTCGCGGCTGGGGGTCACCTGGTCAGGCCCGGCGATCTTGTAGAAGTAGATCTCCTCGTTGACCACCGGGCACGGCTGCGTGACGTCGTGCTTGTGCGGCGGGTAGCTCGACCAGTTGCCCGGCGGGGTGATCAGCTCGACAGCGATCAGCTTCTCGCAGTGGTCCCAGACCCCAGGCACGCCGAAGTTGTTGACCTGGCGGGTCGCCGTCCCGCTGCCGCGCACGTCGACCACCACCTTCTCGGCGGGGCCGTAGGCGGGGGCCAGCCGGTTCTCGCAGCGGGCCGACGGCAGCGCCACCTCGGCGCCGTGCGCGCTCACCAGGGTGATCACCGAGTCGCGGCCGACGTAGGCGAAATCGGTCACCCGGGCGAAGACCGAGGCGCGCCCGGTCAGGGCGAACCGGGCCTCGGTGACGGTGGGGTGCTCGTCGTGGGCGATCTCGATGGTCAGCCCGCCCGAGAGCGGCAGCACGAACACCTCGGCCCCGCCGGTGCGGATCCGGCGCAGCTCGCCCGCCTCGAGCCGCACGACCTGCAGCCCCGACCAGTCCCAGCCGGCGCGGGCCGGGGTCAGGGTGAGCAGGTCACCGGTCTGCGGACCGGCCAAGGTCAACCACGGGTGCAGCATCAGGTCTCCTCTGAGGCCGCACGGAGCAACCGGGCGGCGGCATCGACGGCACCGGCGACGTCGCCGTCGGGTGGGTACAGCAGTGAGCGACCCACCACCAGACCACGAACCGGGCCCTGCCGCAATGCCCGTCCCCAGGAGGCCAGGTCGGCCGCCGGGTCGGGGCCGGGCACCCCGCCCAGGACGACGCACGGCAGCGTGGTCGCCCCGAAGACCACCTCGGGCTCGTCGCAGGCCGGCATCTTGAGCCAGGTGTAGGCGCTCGAGGTGCCCAGGGCCGAGGCGACCGTGACCGCCCGCGACAGCGAGGCCGCGTCCTTGCGCAGGGTCAGCGACCCGTCCGCGCCCCGCCCGTAGGGCAGCGGCTCGACCATCGCCATCAGGGCGCGCTCGGCCAGCTCGGTCACGGCCGCGGCGCAGGCCTGCAGGGTGGGGGCGGTGCCGGCGTCCTGGTCGTCGATGCGTAGCAGCATCTTGCCGCCGTCCAGCCCGAAGGCCGCGATGCTCGCGGCGTCGTAGCCGGTGAACCGGTCGTCCATGGTCCAGGTGGCGCCGTCGAGGCCGCCGCGGTTCATCGAGCCGATGACCACCTTGTGCTCCAGTGCCCCCACCAGCAGCAGCTCCTCGACGATGTCGGGCGAGCCGAGCACGCCGTCCACGTCGGGGTGGGCCAGCGCGGTGGCCAGGCGCTCGAGCAGGCCGCGCCGGTCGGCCATGGCCAACGGGTCGCCGCCGGTGCCCAGGGCCCCCCGGGCCGGGTGGTCGGCCGCCACCAGGAAGAGGGTGCCCCGGGGCGAGAGCAGCTGCGGACGGCGGGCCCGCGCGGCGTAGGCCTCACGGACGGCGGCCGGTCGGGTGGCCCGCACGTCGAGCAGCCGGCGCCAGGTGACGTCGTCGATCACGGGAGTCACGCCGGGGGTCACGGCCGAGGCCTCGGTGGGGGTCTCGATCACGGGACTCCTCCGGCGGCCGCCACGAAGGCGTCGAGCTCGGCGACGGTGGGCATGGCGTCGGCGCAGGCGAGCCGCGAGGCGACGACGGCGCCGGCGGCGTTGGCGTAGCGGGCCAGCGTCACCGGCGGCCAGCCGTTGAGCAGGCCGTGCACCAGGGCTGCCCCGAAGGCGTCGCCGGCGCCCAGCCCGTTCACGACCGTCACCGGGGTCGGTGGCACCACGACGACCGCGTCGGCGGTCGCGATCAGCACGCCGTCCGCGCCCTGCTTGACGACGGCCAGGTCGAGCCCGCGCTCGAGCAGCCGGGCCGCGGCCTCGCGCGGGTCGTCGGTGCCGACGGCGACCTCGACCTCGGTGCGGTTGCCGACCGCCACGTTCGCGTGGGCGAGCATGGCCTGGTACTGGGTCCGGGCCTCCTCGGGCGAGGTCCAGAACATGGAGCGCCAGTCGAGGTCGAGCACCGTGAACCGACCGGAGCCGGACGTCGGCCGGCCCCGGTGGGCCAGCATCGCCCGCTGGGTCGAACGGGCGGGCTCGGTGCTGGCGCCGGTCGCGGTCACCCAGAACACCGGCACGTCACGCACCACCTGCCACGGCACGTCGTCCTGGCTCAGGGTGAGGTCGGGCGCCAGCGGCAGCCGGTAGAACAGCAGCGGCGGGTCCTCGGGCGGGTTCAGCGCGCAGAAGGCGATAGGGGTCTGCAGGTCGGCGGCGGTGCCCACGTACCTGGTGTCGACGCCGAAACCGGTCATCGCCTGCCGCACGAAGTCGCCGAAGCCGTCCGGGCCCACCTTGGTGAGCACGGCACTGCGGTGGCCCAGGCGCGCGAGGCCGACCGCCACGTTGGTCGCCGTCCCGCCGAGGAACTTGGCGAACGTCTGGACGTCGGCCAAGGGGACACCGGACTGCAGCGGGTAGAGGTCGACCCCCACCCGGCCGACGGTCAGCACCTCGAGGGGCGGGTCCCCTGCGTGCGTCACCATCGACCTCCGGACCGATCGCTGCGGCGCCCGGTCGGCACGGCGCCCGGTGGCGTCGGTCGGGCTCCTGGGGCCAAGCCTGTCGGCGCGTTCAGCACCTGTCAAGACTTTGTCCTTACATTGAGACAGTTGCCTGGTTGTGCCGTGACTTCGTCGGGTTGTTCGCCCATACTCTCGACATGCCCAACGAGCGACCGACCGAGTCGGTGACCCGGCTGCTGGTCCTCGACCGCAGCAGCCCGGTGCCGCTGTACTTCCAGGTCGCCCAGTCCCTGGAGCGGGCCATCGCCGACGGCACCCTGCCGCCCGGTACCCGCCTGGAGAACGAGGTCGCGCTCGCCGAGTCGCTCGGGCTGTCGCGCCCCACGATGCGACGGGCGATGCAGTACCTGGTCGACAAGGGGGTGCTGGTGCGCCGGCGCGGGGTCGGCACCCGGGTCGTGCAGCCCAAGGTGCGCCGGCCCCTGGGCCTGAGCAGCCTCTACGAGGACCTGCTCAACAGCGGCCAACGCCCCACCACCACGGTGCTCTCACTGACCACCGAACCGGCCTCCGCGGCGATCGCCGAGGCGCTGTCGGTGCCCGTCGACACCCCCTGCACGGTATTGGTGCGGCTGCGCTCGGCCGCCGACCGGCCGATCGCCCGCATGAGCAACCACCTGCCGCACACCATCCCCGGCATGGCCGGGGGGCTGTCGGTCGAGGACGTCGAGGCCCAGGGGCTGTACCAGCTGATCCGCTCGCTCGGCGTCCAGCTGCACGCCGCCGACCAGGTGATCGGCGCCCGCACCTCGACCGCGGAGGAGGCCCGGCTGCTGGGCGAGCCGCGCGGCTCGGCGCTGCTGACCATGCAGCGCACCGCCTACGACGACCACGGCCGGGCGGTCGAGTTCGGCAACCACATCTACGCGGCCTCGCGGTACAGCTTCTCGCTCAGCATGCTCGCCACCTGACCCGGGTCCCAGCCCGCTCCACTCTCACGATCGCCGGTTGCGCCGGGTTTCCCACCAGGATCGTGTGGAGAAGCCCGCGCAACCAGCGATCTTGGGGTTTTGTCAGGCGATCGTGGGTGGTGTCGGGAGATTGGGGGTGATGTCAGGGGTTGGGCACCACGACGTCGCGGACCAGGGCCTCGAGCTCGTTGTTGGCGGCCAGGAACTGCCGCAGCGTGCGCAGCGTCGCCCCGAAGGTGTCGAACTCGGCGTCGGTCATGCCGTCGACGTCGTAGGCGCGCCGGAAGTCCTCGAGGTGGCTGTACAGCGAGTCCAGGACGGCGGGGTCGACGGGCTCGTCGATCCGCGGCGTCGCCTCGATGTCGCTGCTGTTGAAGCGCTGCTGCCACCCGAACGGCGGCGAGACCACGACGTCGCCGCCGATCAGCTCGCTCCACTGCATGTGGTTGCGGAAGGCCGCCGACAGCACCCGGGTGCGGTAGCCGCGCTCCTGGTAGACGGCGTAGGCCCGCTTCAGCGCCGCGACCCCGGCCCACTCGAAGTGCCCCGGGTCGATGGTCACCTTGTCGCGCTCGGCAGCGTGCTTCAGCCAGTCGTCGAGGCGGCCGCCCATGATCGTGCAGACCGGGCCCATCGTCGAGACGTCGAGGCCCTCGGCCTCGCGGCGCTTCAGTCCCCGCTCGACCGCGGCCCCGACGGCGAGCGCCTGCGGGACGGTGAACGAGACCGTGGCGTTGATGCTGATGCCGCGGTAGGTGGCCTCCTCCATCGCGACGATCCCGGCAGCCGTGGCCGGGATCTTCACGATGACGTTCTCGGCCAGGCTCGCGAAGTGGACCGCCTGCTCGACCAGTGCGGCGGCGTTGCGGTGGAAGCGCGGGTCGGTCTGGATCGAGAGCCGACCGTTGCGGCCGTTGTGCTCGCGGAAGGTGGGCTCGAGCAGCTTGGCGGCCGACACCGACAGCTCCTCGACGACCAGCCAGCCGATCGCGTCCTCGGTGGCCGTGGGGTGCTCGGCCGCCAGCTGGGCGATCCGGGCCCGCCAGGTGGGCAGGTCGGCCTTGATGCACGCCAGGGCGATCACCGGGTTGCAGGTGGCGCCGACGGCGCCGAAAGTCAGCGACTCGGCGAGCTCACGGGGGTCGGCGGAGTCGTTCCACAGGGCGGTGGGGGTGGTCCGGGTCATGTGCAGCAACGGGCTGGCCGACCCGGACGGGTCGGTCGGCAGGGTCGTCGAGGCAGGGCTCTGAGTCATGGGGGTTCCTCCGCGAAGGGGGCCGGTGACGTCCCCGCAGGGACCCGGCGCGACGTCGTCCAGGCTAACGGATCTCCTCAACTTAGACAATATGTAAAGACATATTGAAGATCAGTGGTCGGCGACACCGGGTCGCCACAGCCGATCGATCGGCATGACGTACAACCTGTCGTCGTGGGCGTAGGAATGCCCGCCGGTATTGAGGAGCACGCCGGCCTTGAACACCTCTCCCAGCACAGCCCGCAGGCTCCGCAGGCCGCTGAAGTCCTTCGGGTTCGCCGATCGGCTCGACTTGACCTCGAAGGCGATCACCGAGCCGTCGAGGAACTCGACGACGAAGTCGACCTCGGCCCCGTCACCGGTCCGCCAATGGCCTACGGTGACCGGCTCCTCCAGCCACGACACCTGCTTGCGCAGCTCACCTACCACGAAGGTCTCCAGCAGGTGCCCGAACTCCGTCTGGACGGCGGGGTCCCACACCGCCAGACGTCGTTCACTGAGCCCCATCAGGTGAGCCGCCACCCCCGAATCGACAACGTGCACCTTCGGCTTCGCCTGAGCCCGCGAACGCAACGTCCTGCCCCAGGCCGGCAACCGGTTGACCAGGAACAGGTCCTCCAGCAGTCGCACGTACTCCTCTGCCGTCCGTCGCGTGATGCTCAGGCCGTCGGCGACCGCCGTCACATTCAGCACCTGAGCGGTCTGGCCTGCGATCCTGGCGAGCAACTCGGCCAACGCCTGGCGTTGCCGAAGCCGGGAGAGCTCGAGGGCATCCCGTTCCAAGCACTGGCGCAGGTAGTCGGCGAACCATCGGGCACGCTGCGGTGCAGGCCGGGCCAACGCAAGCGGAAATCCGCCCGCGCAGATCCGTTCGACGTAGTCCTCCCGTGTCGTTGCTGATTGTGGATGCCGCGCCACCGCCGCTGCCGGATCAGCCGCAAGCCCCGGCAGCAGATCCTCGTGGACGCCCGCCAGTTCGCCCTGCGACAACGGCCAGATCGTCAACGAGTGCATCCGCCCGGTCAGCGACTGCGCCGTTCGGGGCAACGCGTCCTGCCGCGTGGAGCCCGTGATCACGGCGGTCCCCGGCACAGAGCCATCCCGGTTCAGGCGGGCCTTCAACCCGTCGAGCAGTCGTGGCTCGTGCTGGTACTCGTCGATGCAGAGCGGTGCAGTTCCAGAGACGGCCGAGCCAGGGTCATCGACGGCAGCGCGTCGAGTCTCGAGATCGTCGAGGTCGATCACGGCTACCCCGTGCCGTTGCGCAAGCCCACGCAGCACCGTCGACTTGCCCACGGACCGAGGCCCGTGAAGTGCGATCACGGGTTCGATCTCGATCAATGACTCGAGCAGCGCAGCCACCCGTCGATCGACATGCTGCAGCGCGGCCATGCGACTTAAACTACCAAACTGGAGGCATGATCAGCACCGAATCGGAGGCACAGTTATCGCCGAATTGGAGGCATGCTTTCTGCCGAATTGGAGGCGTAGCCGACGTAGCGGTGGATCCTCAGGAGCGGGGCCTCGGGCTGGACCCGTCGCGCTCCCTGGCACGTAACCTGGCGGGGTGACGCCACAGGAGCGCACTCTGCGGCTGTACGGCCGGCCCAGCGATCACCCGGGCCTCGACTGGGCCTGGGTCGACGGCCAGCTCCGCCAGGCCATGACCTACTGGGTGATCACCGCCGATCCCGCGACGGCGACCGCCCCGGGCTCGGCGACCGCCCCGGGTTCGGCGACCGACCCGGGGTCCTCGTCGACGGGCGGACCTTCGCTGCACCCTCAGGCGCGACCGGTGTGGGGGGTCTGGCTCGAACGCAGAGTCGTCCTCAGCATCGGCAGCCCGACCCTGCGCACCTCGATCGAGCGCGACCCGGCCGTCACTGTCCATCTCAGCAGCGGGACCGACGTGGTCATCGTCGAGGCCCTTGCCCTGCCGGACGTGACGACCACCCCCGAGATGGTCGCCGCCTACGACGAGAAGTACGACTGGAAGTACTCGGTGAGCGAGTACGGCGAGCTGACGGCCCTGCAGCCCACCAGGATCCTGGCCTGGCAGGCGGCGGGCACAGCGGGACGGGACGGTTTCCGAGCCACCGGCTGCTGGCTCTTCGACGACTGACCGGGGGCCGCCTCAGGCGTTGTCGAGTACCGAGCGCAGGTAGTCGGCGCTGCTGCGCACGTCGCCCACCGGGCCCCCACCGACCGGCTGCTCGGCCAGGATCGTGTCCTGCTCGAGGACGTACCAGCCGGTGTACCCGACGCCGCTCAACGAGCCGACGATCGAGGCGACGTCGACGTCCCCGGCACCGAGGGGGCGGTACATGCCCTGGGCGACCGCCTCGGTGTAGGTCAGCCGGCCCGACTGCACCTTGGCGGCCATCGAGCTGTCGACGTCCTTGGCGTGCACGTGCGCGACCCGCTCCGGCGCCTGCCGGGCGAGCTCGGCCGGGTCGGTGCCACCGATCAGCAGGTGGCCGGTGTCGAGGCAGAGCTTGATCTGCGAGCCCTCGAGCACCTTCTGCACGTCGGGTCCGGTCTCGACCATGGTGCCGACGTGCGGGTGCAGGACGGCGAGCACGCCGTGCTCGTGGGCCGCGGCCGCCAGGCGGTCGAGGGTGCCGAGCAGCCGGGCCCAACCGGCGTCGTCCAGCTCGGGGCGCGAGTCGTAACCGTCCTGACCGGTGATCGCCGACAGCACCATGGTGGTCGACCCGGTGGCGGCGTAGTTGGCGAACAGGCGCTCGACCTCGGGCAGCGGGTCGTGACCGTCGACATGCATCACCACGGGAGTGAACCCGCCGAGGGCCTGCAGGCCGTGCTTGCCCAGCACCCTGGCCATCTCGTCGGCGTCGGTGGGCAGGAAGCCGTCCGGGCCCAGCTCGGTGGCGGTGAGCCCGACCTCGCCCATCTCACGCAGTACCCGGTCCGGGCCCAGCTGGTAGCCCCAACCGGGCACCTCGCAGACCCCCCACGAGATCGGGGCACCCGCGATGCGGTGGACGGCGGCGGGCGTGCTCAGGTCTGCGGTCATGGGCGGGGCAACCTCTCTCGAATGGTGTCCCGCCCATCTCACCACAAGGATGATGGTTAATACATATGTACAAATGTTCGATCGGTCACCGGTCCCCCAGCGATGGTGCAGCCCGAGCGAGCGACTCAGCGTCGTCAAGGCCGGCTGCTCAGCGGCACCGAGACTCCGGGGGAGCCGCCGAACCCCACCGCTGGGCAATGCCTGTGAGTAGGACGTCAGCCCGCCGACCAGTCCACGGCCTCGAGCTGGGCCAGCAGCCGGGCGCCGCGGGCCGGGTCGTGCTGGCCGACCCAGGCCACCCTGCCTCGCAGGTGGCGTTCGAAGTCGGGGTGAGCGTCCCGGTTCTGACCGGCCGCGCCGCGGACGGCACAGTTGTGCAGCAGCGCCCGCAGGGCGTCGACCTCCCGACGCGCCACCTTCGGCATCTCGTTGACGACCAGCCCGCCGACCACCTGCCGCCCCGTCCGTGGCAGCACCGCCGTCTTGCGGTCGTTGAGCCGAAACCCTTCGTCCCTCACCACCTCACCGACCAGGTCCAGCAGCCGTGAGGTACCCGACGACGACCAGCTGCGCCCGGCCGAGAACGCCAGGTCGTCGGCGTACCGGGTGTAGACGCCGTCCCAGGACTGCGCCAAGGCCGACAGCCGCACGTCGAGCCGGCGGGCGACCAGGTTGGCCAG
Organism: uncultured Actinomycetota bacterium; assembly: GCA_963738495.1. Classification (GTDB taxonomy): domain Bacteria; phylum Actinomycetota; class Actinomycetes; order Actinomycetales; family Kineosporiaceae; genus CAVTWW01. The sequence continues at coordinate 34,777 of CAVTWW010000004.1, read as the reverse complement.
GGCCGGCGAGGTCGGCGCACCCTGGGGCAGGTGCGGCGACGCCAACCGGCGACCCAGCCGCCAGTGGGCCTCGAGCAGCGTCGGATCGGACGGGTGCGGCACCGACCGCCAGACCGGCTGCGGCAGAACGGTCGTGGTCAGACCCGCCAACGCATGGGCGACCGCCTCGGGGTACCCCGCGGTACGGAAGGTGCCGTAGACCCGACCGACGTCGACCGCGGCGAAGAAGCTCTCGAGATCGAGCCGGACGACGACCGCCTGCCCGACATGAGGTGTAGCGAAGCTCGCCACCGACCTGCCGGGTCGGAAGCCATGACAGGCGTCGTGGGGCGGGATCCGGCCCACGATCTGCGAGAGCAGTCGTCGCTGAAGGGTTTTCAGTCGAACCTTGGGGGCCTCGAGCACCCGGACCGCCCCCGAGGACGACGCCCGGGTGGTGACCCGGTAGTGCCGCAGCGGCTCGACCGCGGTGTGCCGCGCCATTCGGCGCACGTCGGCGAACCAGGCCAGGTCGCCCTCGCTCAACCGCACCGCAGCGGCCAGGTCGGCGAGATCGTGCAGTTCCGGCAACCGCCAGGGGTTGACCACCATCCGGGTGCCGGCCGGCACGACGCGCAGCGGCCTGGCCCCCGTGGCCCTGTCGGCCGCCGGCAACGTTCGCAGCACCGTGGCCAGCTCACGAGGCCGATCCCGGGGCGGCCTGGGGTACTGCTCGAGCAGCTGGCCCGCAAGTTGCGAGAGCCAGCGAGGTCGTCGTCCCAGCACCACCCGGCCGCGGTCGACCAGGGCGGGGCGGCGCCAGTCGCCGTCCAGGAAGGCCAACGCGAGCGCGGTCGCCAGGTCCTCACGCACCGGCGGACGAGCGGTTCGCTCGCAGGTGGGGCCCACGGTGGGTGGTGCGCCGAGGGTGCGACAGCCGGGCGTGACCTGTCCCGTCGTGCGCGCAAGCTGCCGCGTGGGAGCGCAGGGTCTTGCGCGCGGTGAGGTGCCCGGACCAGCCGGTGGTCGCCGGGGTTGCCCCGGCGAGGTCGTGCGGCTCACGCCGACCGACCGTCTCACGCCCGAGCTGTCGCACCTGATCACCGTAGCCCCGCCCGACCGCCGACCGGTCGAGGAACGGGTGGACGTCCCCGCGGGGACGTCCATGTGCCGCCGGCGGTCGCCATGGTGCGACCCTCATAGCCTGACCCTCGGGCGCGTTCCAGATGTGGCACCCACCGGTGCCGGTGGGACCCGGCACCATCGTGCCGGTTCCGGGCCCGCACGGGCCCCGATGACACAGGGAGGGCGGCCAGGTGACGTCGACCACCGTCGGCACGACGACCTCGACCACCTCGACCCGTGGGTTGTACCTGCAGTTCGGGGCCCTGGCTTTGATCTGGGGCTCCAGTTTCCTGTTCATCAAGGTCGCCCTGGACGGCATGTCCCCGACCCAGGTGGCCACCGGGCGCATCGTGCTGGGAGCCGCGACGCTCGGCGTCCTGGTCGTCGTCGGACGTCGTCCGCTCCCGACCGGGCGACTGGTCTGGGCACAGCTGCTGCTGGTGGGGGTGCTGTTCTGTGCGGTGCCGTTCACGCTGTTCTCCTTCGCCGAGACTCGCATCTCCTCCGGCCTGGCCAGCATCTGGAACGCCACCACGCCGTTGCTCACCTTGCTGGTGGCGGTGGCCTTCCTGCCGTCCGAGCGCCCCACCCGCGCCAAGGTCACCGGACTGCTGCTGGGGGCCGTGGGGGTGTTGGTGGTCCTCGAGATCTGGACGGTCGCCGGACCTGGCTCGAGCGGCGCCGCAGACGCCGGGACCTCGGACCTGGTGGCCCAGCTGGCCTGCCTCGCGGCCACGAGCTGCTACGCCGGCGCGTTCGTGCTGCTGCGTCGGGTGATGGCCCGCGGCTTCGACCCGCTGGCGGTGGCGTTCGTGCAGGTCGGCCTCGCGGCGGTGGTGATGCTGCTGCTGGCCCCCGTGATCTCGTGGACCCCGATGCGTCTCACCGTGCCGGTGGTGGCGGCCCTGGTACCGCTCGGCGCCCTGGGGACCGGGCTGGCCTACCTGTGGAACGCCCGGATCGTGCGCGGCCTGGGAGCCACCACCGCCTCGACCGTCACCTACCTGACCCCGCTCGTCGGGGTGCTGCTGGGCATCGTCGTGCTCGGGGAGCACCCCGCCTGGCATCACCTGGTCGGAGCCGTGCTGGTGGTGGCGGGGATCGCGATCGGCCAGGGTCGGGTGCGGCTGCCCCGGCGGTGAGAATGCGAAGGCGATCACTCGCCCGCAGTGACTGGCCGCTCATCCCCGGCTCCCCGAGACCTCGACCCGTGTGACCGTCGCACCCGGCGCCTCGGCCAGGAACGGGGCCAGCCCGGCTCGGTAGGCGACCAGGGACGGGTCCGACGAGGCGTCGAGGGCGGCGCCGGTCACCGCGTACCCGGTGGCGACGTGGGCGGCCGACACTGCGTTGTGCTGCTGCCCGGCTGCGGACGGTCCGTCGGCCGGAATCGCCGGCGTCGTCGTCCGGGCCGTGACCCAGCTCGCCCGCTCCGGGTTGGCCGCGCCGTCCAGGGCCGGCACGACGTCGTGGTCGTGCTCGATCGACAGCACCTGGACGTCGTCGGGCACCCCGGACGTCGCCACCGGCGACCCGGCCGTGACCAGGTGCGTGATGCGGAACTCGTTGCGGGCCGCGGGATCCGACGCCACCTGGGCGGCGAGCATGCCGCCCAGGGAGTGGCCGACCAGCAGCACCGGCTCGTCCTTGGGCACACCCGCCACCCGCATCGCCTCGACCACCTGTCGACGGGCGGCGTTGTCCCGGCCCCCCATGGTCCGCAGGTCGGAGGTGAGGTCGAACGGGTCATGCCCCGGAACCGGTGACCAGGTGCTCGTGCCCGGCACCGAGACCACCCAGGCGCGCCGACCCGTGCCGTCGCGCACCGCATCGACGCGCACGGTGCGGTCGGGGCAGTCGGCGACCGTGGTCATCAGGTCGCCGAGACCTCGGGCGGCCGCCGCCGGCCGTGGTGGCGCCGGCTGCACCCGCAGCGGCTGCTCCCGCAGGCCCGGCACCGCAGCCGCCGCCGAGGCCGCGATCGCCGCCGTCTGCCTCAGGTCTCGCGGGCCCACGACCCCCGGCGGCACCACCGGGTCGAGCCAGGCCCCGGCCAGTGCGGGAAGCCCGGCCATCAGGTGCTCGACCAGAGCAGGGCGGGCGGCCAGCTCGCCCATGAGCACCTGACCGGTGTGCGACAGCGGGGCCGGGACCGGCGCCAGTCCGTTCGCCGTGCGGATCCTCACCACCAGCGTGGCCACCGGTGCCAGGACCACCGCCACCTCGAGTCCGGCGACGACCAGTGGGACGACGAGCGGGGCGGCCGCCCGGCCGGCCGTCAGCTCGACCTGCTGGACGGCGGCGGTCGCTGCCGCCTCGGCCGAGCGGTAGGCGGCTGTGACCGCCCGCAGCGTGGCCGCCACCAGCTCGAGAGCGACCGCCGTCGAGGCCAGACCGTGCGGCCCGAAGACGGCCCGCCGGCAGTCGGCCTCCACCTGCACGACCCCGGCGGGGTCGAAGGGCAGCGCCGCGACCAGGGCACCGTCGGCCGCCATGCGCAGCACCGCGATCGCCGTCTCACCCAGCTCCCGGCCGGCCGCCGCCAGCACGGCCGCCGCCAGGTCGAGGTCGTCCAGCCGGGCGCTCACCGAGCCGGCGCCGCCCCGAACCTGGACGGATCCGGCACCCGCCGCCGCCGGGCTCGGGGGCAGCGTCGTGACGGCTTCCGAAGACGCGCTGGTGGTCGGCGCCGTCACGGCAGCCGTCCCGCGAGCCGCTGCAGGTCGGCCGCCACCGCGTCGACCTGTTCGGCCGCGGCCCGCACCTGGGTCGACAGCTGGACCAGCCGCTGCCGATACCCCGCCGCAGCACTCGAGCGCCACTGGACGTCGTGCTGGTGCGCCACCCGGGTGGCGACACCGCGGGCGTCCGTGGCCGCACCGGCGGCCACGGCGGCCAACCGGTTCACCGCTGCCGCCCCGCTCATGTCGTTGCTCCCCGCTCGTCCCGCCTGGTCATCGCTCTTCCCCTCCGAGGTCCGCAGGACCGGGCGGACGCCCAGTCGCCACCGACGCTAGGGCAGCGCGAAACCGCCCGCGCCGCAGGCGAACTCACCTGGGTAGGAGGAGACGTCACGGGCTGCGGTGAGCGTCACCCGACCGGCATGCCGTCCCCAGGGCCGCACCCAGGGCTGTGCCCAGGACCGTGCCCAGGACCGTGCCCTGGACCGTGCCGGGGGCTGTGCCGCGAGACGTCGCCGGAGGTCGCGGGCGGGTCGTGGGCCCGGCTGGGGTCGCGGTTCGGGCCGCGGTGGCCCACCATGGGGGACCATGCGCCGCGACCGCCCCTACCGCGTCTGCTTCGTGTGCTCCGGCAACATCTGCCGCTCACCCATCGCCGAGGTGGTGCTGCGAGCCTTCGCCGAACGGGCCGGTCAGGACGCTCTGGTCGAGGTCGACTCGGCCGGCATCGGTGACTGGCACGTCGGCGAACGGGCCGACCGCCGAGCCGTCGCCGTCCTGGCAGCGAACGGCTACGACGGGTCGGCACACCGGGCTCGGCAGTTCGAGGTCGGCGACTTCGCCGACCGGGACCTGGTCGTGGCCCTCGACCACGGCCACCTGCGGGCGCTGCGCACTCTGGCGAGCACTGCGGCGGACCGCGACAAGATCGTGCTGCTGCGCAGCTGGGATCCTGCCCTGGCCGAGGTCGAGGGCCACCGTCTGGATGTGGAGGACCCCTACTACGACGGCGAGGCCGCCTTCGTCGAGGTCCTCCACCAGGTCGAGTCGGCCTGTCGGGGCCTGCTCACCACCCTGGAACGTTGATCTTCTTCTGGTAGCCGGCCACGCACGGCGGACGGACGGCGCCGGGGGCGCCGTGGTGGTACCCCTGGCCGCTGCCGGCCGCCGGGCCCGGATGCCCGGTGTGGTGCGCCGTCGAGCCACCGCCGGAGCCGTGGCCCGAGCCGCTGCCGGACCCGCTACCCGAGCCCTGGCCCGATCCGCTGCCCGATCCGCTGCCCGATCCGCTGCCGGACCCGTGGCCCGCGTGACCGCCGTGACTGCCGTGTCCGCCGGAGCCGGCGCCCGGGGCGCCGCCGCCATGCCCGTGGTGGCCGGAGCCGCCGCCCGAGCCGCCACCGGTCGGACTGTTCGAGGTGGTGCCGGGCTTGAGGCAGCTGAGGTCGTCGCTCGCGGTCCAGCTGATCCTGACCGTCAGGGTAACGGTGTTCGGGGTGCCGTTGAGCGTGATCAGGAACTGCGGAATGCCGGTGGCGGGCAGGGCCAGGGCGGACAGGTCGACACTGCCGCTGCCGTCCAGGCTCAGCCCGGCCCCGCCGGGCAACGGCGCCCCGACCGCGTCGAGCACGGTCACGTCCCCGGTGGCGTAGGTGCCGCGGGCCGGCGCCGCGACCTGCAGCGTCGTGAAGGCCGTGGGCCGGCACAGGGTCGTCGGGACGACGACGTCGGCGCCGACGAGCCGGCTCGGCCCGGTGCAGGCCGCACCGGTGAAGGCGTCGAAGTTCTGGATCTGGGCCCCGCTACCGGTGTCGGCGTTGACCCAGAGGCAGGTCGGGCGCTGCGGGTCCTCGTTGACCGTGTAGAGCTCGGTCAGCCCGGCCAGCACCTTCGGGAAGTTGACGCACCCGGCCCCGGTGGCCGCGTCGTAGCAGGCGACCTCGTCGGGCACCGTGATCGCGCCGGCACTGTTGACCCGCCGTCCGACCGGCAGGTAGACGCGGGTGCCGACGGTGACGGAGTTGCCGTTCCAGCGGGTGTTCCTGGGAATGGCCGCAGCCAGGCCCGCCGGCGTCGTCACCGGGGCACCGGTCACCGCGAAGCAGGGCATCGCCAGCGTCGGCAGGCAGAACCCGGTCGCCGCGCCGGTGGCGCCGAGCAGCGGGAACGCCGCACCGTCGACCCCGATGTACGGGTCGGTCAGGGCGATCGGCCACGAACCGGCGCAGGCCGCGCCGATCGCCGGGTCGAAGCACGCCAGCTGGGCGCCCGCGGTCGTCGTCGCCGGCACCAGCACCCGCCCGGCCACGCCGGCCACGGGCGGCACCGGGTAGAAGCCGTCAGCCACCGGCCCGGCACCGAGGCCGACCGCGTAGGGCTGGCCGGTGCAGGCGGCCAGCGTGGTCTGGTCGAAACACATGAGGGCGTTCTTGCCGGCCCCCGCAGCCGCACCGGGGACGTAGTTGAAGGCGTACCACTTGCCGGCCACGCTGACCGGTTCGCTGATCGCGCTCATGGTCTGGCTCGGTCCGCCACCGACCCCGACCTGGATCTGCTCGGGCGAGGCGCCGGCGACGGTCAGGGCGGTGAAGCCGCAGAACGGGGTGGTGCCGGCGTCGGCGGCGGCGGTGTCGAAGCAGACCACCCCGCCCGTGAGGTCGGCATGACGGGTGGCGTAGACGTACAGCCGCCGGGTCGACTGGTTGATCCACAACCCGGTGTGGCTGGCCGTCGAGAACTGGCCGCCGGAGCCGTCCGTCACGGTCTTGGGGGCCCAGCAGGACCCGCCGTCCGACTGGTGGTGGCAGGCGACGATCGTCGACTCGAGGTGGTGGTAGACGTTGTAGACGGACGACGCGGTCAGCGCGACCGCCCAGCCGTCACCACCAGCGGTCCCGCCGTAGGCGACCACGGGGGGCGGCGCGAAGGTCTGGGTCGCCGTGTAGGTGACGGTCGCGGCCCGGGCACTCGGCAGCCCCAGCCCGTTCGTCAGGCCGGTGCCGGTGAACCCGATCGAGCCGGTCGCCGCCCCTACCAGTGCTGCCAGGCCGAGGACGGCCCCCGCCAGCGTGCTGCCGTCGTCCGCGTCGTCATGTTGCCTCCGTTGTCGCCCATCCAGGTGACTGAAGGTAACAAGACCATCACGAATAGTGATCGCCGCCGGGCCGAGGGCCGGTGGTGGAGATCAGGTTGATTGGCCGAGGGATGTCAGGGGGAAGCGTCCCCTCGGCCGAACGGCCGACCAACCGACCTAGCGGCTGCCCACCGCGGCCCCCGTGGGGTCCGCAACGCCCGCCGGGTCCCCGGCACCGGCACCGGCACCGGCAAGGACCGTTACGGCGTTCGCCACGAAGGCGTCGACGTCGGCCTCGGTGGTGTCCCACGAGCACATCAGCCGCACCTCGGTGCTCGCCTCGTCCCACACGTAGAAGGGCGCCGCCTGCTGCAGCGCGATCACCGCGGACGACGGCACCGTCGCGAACACCACGTTCACCTGGCGGCGCTGGGTGATCGTCACCCCCGGCAGGTCGGCGATGCCGGCCTCGAGCCGGGCCGCCATCGCGTTGGCGTGCGCTGCCGTCGTGCGCCACAGCTCGCCGTCCGTCGTCGCCAGGAACTGCGCCGCCAGGAACCGGCCCTTGGACTGCAGCTGCATCAGCTGCTTGCGGGCGTACGGCAGCGCGTCCGCCAGCTCGGGCCGCAGCACCACCACCGCCTCGGCCCCCATCAGTCCGTTCTTGGTGCCGCCGAACGACAGCACGTCGACGCCGCAGTCGCTGCTCGCCTGCGCGAGCGAGACCCCCAGCGAGGCCGCCGCGTTGGCCAGCCGGGCGCCGTCCAGGTGCAGGTACAGCCCCCGCGAGTGGGCCGCCTCGGCGAGGGCGCCGACCTCCGCCGGGGAGTAGACGGTGCCGTACTCGGTGGCCTGGCTGATGCTCACCACCCGGGGCTGGGTGCGGTGCATGTCGCCCAGGTACTCCGGGACGGCGGCGACCAGCTCGGGGGTGAGCTTGCCGTCCGGGGTGTCGACCAGCTTCAGCTTGGCCCCGAGCAGCTGCTCGGGGGCGCCGCACTCGTCGCAGGCGATGTGCGCCGTCCGGGCACAGATCACGTGCTCCCACGGCCGCAGCATCAGGCGCAGCCCGACCACGTTGGCCCCGGTGCCGTTGCTGACGAAGGCGACGGTGGCATGGCCGCCGAACTCGGCCCTGAGCACCTCGATCGCCCGCTCGGTCACCGGGTCGGCGCCGTAGGAGGGGGCGTGCTCGACGTTCGCGGCCGTGATGGCCTGCAGCACCGCGGGGTGGACGGCGGCGTAGTTGTCGCTGGCGAAGGACTTCACGCCTGGGAGTTCACCACATCGCCGGGCAGCTCGGGAGCACCGGGGCGCGGCGAGGCCGACACCGGGACGGCGACCCCGGCACCGGCAGCCGCGCCCGCACCGGCAGCGACACCCGCAGTCGCCGCCACACCCGCACCCGCGCCTGCACCGACACCGGCGGCCGCCAGGTCGTGCTGCTGCACCCGCTTGGCCAGTCGCCGCCCGATGCCGATCAACGGTTTCTCGTAGAACCAGTGCAGCGCCTCGGCCGCCACCGCCCCGATGATCACCATGACCACGAACCGCACCAGCGCCAGTGCGACGCCGCCGCCGGGCGGCAGCACCAGGTCGCCCGCCCGGATCGTCAGCGGGTAGAGCAGGTAGAACGCGTACGAGCGGGTGCCCAGGTGCACCATCGGCCGGGTCGCCAGCAGCGCCACCGCCGGCCGGGTCAGGATCAGCACCGGGAACGCCGCGACCAGCACGAGGCCGTTGAGCGCCGACCGCACCCCGAAGGGGTTGTGGTCCTGCATGCCCCACAGCACCGCCGAGGCGACCACCAGCACCGGCCCCAGCGGGGACGTCGCCACCCGGCGCACCCAGTCGAAGCCGCGGCGCTGGTGCATCACCAGCGCCACCAGGCACCCGCCCATGATCGGGGAGTAGCGGCTGAAGTAGGTGAGCCAGCCGACCGGCGAGGTCTCGGGCACCAGGCCCAGCAGGAGGAAGCCCCCGAAAAGCGCTGCAGCCAGAGCGATCCGGCGCCGGCGCCAGGTGACCAGCCCGAAGGCCAGCAGCGGCCACACCAGGTAGAACTTCTCCTCGACGGCGAGCGACCAGGTGTGGGTGAAGGCACTGGGCCCGGCGAACTCGTTGTTGTAGGTGAGGTAGTACCCGATGTTGCGCAGGAACGGTCCGCGCAGGCTCTCGTCGTGGGTCACCTGCATCAGCAGGAGATAGGTGACGAACACGAGGTAGTACAGCGGCAGGATGCGGAACGCCCGGCGGATGTAGAACGCCTTGATGCTCACCCGACCGTCGGCGTCGTGCTCGCGCAGCAGCAGCGTGGTGATGATGAACCCGCTGATGACGAAGAACATCAGGACGCCGAGGTAACCCTGCAGCGGCAGCCACATCGCGTCGCCGCTGTGGTAGACGAGCACCAGCAGGATCGAGACGGTGCGCAACCCGTCGAGGGCGTCGAAGCGCCGGGTCTGCTTGAAGGTCTCGAACGTGGACGGCGGGCGGACCGCGAACATTCTGGTGAGCCTACGTCATGGTTCGCGCGGTCGGTTCGGGTTCGTCCGGGATCCTCACCCGCTGCGGCACCGGCACGACCGCCGAGGCGGCGGCTCGCCAGACCCCCTGCCCGGCGAGCGCGGCGACCACGGCGGCGAGCAGGCCGGCGGTGGCTCCGATGACCCCCAAGGTGGGCCCGCCGGCGTCCAGCAGCAGGCCCGCGATCGCGCTGCCGATCGCGCCCCCGGTGCCGAAGGCGGTGCCCACCCAGGCCTGGGCCTCGCTGCGCCGGTCGGCGGGGGCGGACTGGTCGACCAGGTTGGCCTGGATGATCAGGCCGGGGGCGATGCCCATGCCGGCGACGAACAGCAGCGGCAGCAGCACGACCAGCGGCGGCGCCCCGGGGCGGGTGAGCAGCAGGGCGAGCAGCGCCAGACCGGTGCCGAACACCGAGAGCGTGATCGGCAGCAGCTTGCGCTGCGGGGTCCGCGGGTGCCAGGCGCCGAACAGCAGCCCACCGGCAGCGCTGCCGCCGGCCGCCCCCAGGAACAGCAGCCCGATCATGGCCGGGTCACCCAGCCGCAGCCGCGCGATGCCGGCGAGGGCAACGTCCATCTGCCCGAAGCCCACCGCCATCAGGAAGCAGACGCCCGCCGCCATGACCACCCCGGGCACCCGCAGCGGCGAGCCGCCCCGCCGTCCGTCGGCGTGCTCGCTGGGCGCCGAACGCCAGGTGCGCGAGACGCGGGTCAGGGCGAAGGCGATGGCGCCGAAGCCCTGGCACCCGGCGGTGACGAGCAGCGGCAGGTCGGGCCGCGACAGTCCCAGCATGGCCGACAGGAACAGCGGCCCCAGGACGAAGATGATCTCCATCAGGACGGCGTCGAGGGCGTAGGCGGTGTTCAGCTCGCGGGCGTCGATCGACACCTGGCGCCAGACCGCCCGGGCGGCCGGGAACCACGGCGGCATCAGCGCCCCGACACCGGCCGCGAGGGCGAACAGCCACCAGACCGGCGCACCGCCGGTGGTGGCCAATGCGAGGGCCGCGAGCAGCCCACCCGAGACGACGCCCAGCGGCACCATCACCCGCAGCTGTCCCCACCGGTCGAGCGCCCGACCCCAGACCGGGGCGGTCACCGCGGTGGCGATCGCGTAGACGCCCGTCACCTGCCCGGCGAGGGCGTACGACCCCCGCACCTGCTGCACCAGCAGCACCAGCCCGATGGGGATCATGGACGTCGGCAGCCGCCCCACGAAGGCGGCCACGAACGAGGTGAGCGCCCCGGGGCGCGACAGCAGGTCGAGATACCGCCTCATCGGGAGCTCAAGCAGTACTGCCTCAAGTTCACCCGGTCATCCGACAACACCCTGCCACGGTAGTCGACCGCTCCCCCACCCCGTCATCGAGTTTCTCATCGGTACCGCGGCCGAGCACTCAGCCCCACAGGGTCGCGATGGGAAGGGCCCAGATACGCTCGCCGATCTCGAACGGGAATGGTCCCGTGTGGAAGAGGATTCCGCGGACGAACTGCTCGCCGAGCTCCTCGCGCAGCCAGCCGAGGTGCCGAACGTCCTTGGACGTCGGGGCCGAGCCAGCCTTGATCTCGATCGCTATGACCTCACCGCGGCCTAGGTCGACCATGAGATCCACCTCCTGGCGACCGCCCTCGGTACGCAGATGATGCAGTCTGGCCCGCGGCTGGAGGAGGTCGATCTCGGGACGCAACTGGGCAGCCACGAAGGTGTCCAGCAGACGGCCCAACAGATCTGGATCTCGCAGCACGGCCGTCGCGTCGACGCGGGCGGCGGTCAAGGCGAGAGCCGGGTCGCAGAAGTACCGCTTGGAGCGCTTGGCCAGCCGAGACAACCGATTGGTCGCCCATGCTGGAACCAGATCGAGCAGGAACAGACTCATCAGCAGCCTGTCGTACGAATCTGCGGTCCTCTTGTCGAGATCGGCTGCCTGCGCCAAGGTGACGTCAGAGGGTTGACCGGCGGTCGACAGAGCCGCGACCTCGAGGTAGCGGGCCAGCCGGATCGGGTCGCGCAGCGGGCCGCCTCTCGCGGAGTCACGAGCAACAACATGGTCAAGGTAGGAGTCCAGCCAGTTCACCCGGTCCCTCGGTGAAAGGCCGAACGCTTCCGGGAACCCGCTGACGGTTGCGAGATTCACATACGCGTCCAAGTTCGGCGTCTGGCTCGGCATGCGGACGGCCCCGAGGTCACCGGCCCGTGCGCGAGTCAGGAGCCCAGGCGAGTCAGTGGCTCCGTTGATCTCTCGACATGTCAGACCGCGCAGAACGGTGCGTACAACTCTTCCGGTGCCGGGCCACATCGCCATCGTGAGTTCCGCTTCCACGCTCCCGGTGAGCAGGAACCGCCCAGGATGGGAGTCGTCGTCGACTGCCCGCTTGACGGCCCCGAGAATCTGCGGGACCTCCTGCCACTCGTCGATCAGTAGCGGTTCGCCCATCCGGAGCAGGGCTGCGTCCGGATCTGCAGCCACTACGGCTGCAGTTGCCGGATCATCAAGACGCAGTACCTCGGACGCAATCCTGCGAGCCGTTGTCGTCTTGCCAGCCGCCCGGGGACCCGTCAACATGACCGCCGGGAAGGCGGCAACCATGCCGGCCAAGCTGTCATCCGCCAGCCGGCGGACGTAGGGAACGTCGATCACGAGTCGACGATACACGTTTTACGCAAACTCTAATGCACTTTTTCCGCAACTGGCAGTGAGGCTTTTCCGCATTCCCTCGCGCGTCCGCCGCCGCATGTTCGACCTCAGAGGGCCTCGAAGGTCGCGGCACCAGGTGAGTCACTTGTGACTCGGTGTTACACTCGGCTCATGCCGACAACCCGCAAGCGGCACCTGCTCACGGAGACCGATCAGCTGGCCGCAGCTCTGGACGACGCCGCACAGATGTGGCCCGCCGACCGCGACCATCGAGCGCGACTACTGCTGCGACTCGTCACGGAGGGCCACCGCGCCGTCGTTGCGCAGCGGACCCGCACGAGCGAGGAACGACTGGAGGCATTGCGCGCCAGTAGCGGCGCCGCCTCCGGCATGTACGGCCCCGGCTATCTGGAGGAGCTGCGGGCGGACTGGCCCGAGTGATCGTCCTCGACGCCAGCGTCATCATCGCCCACCTCGACTCGACGGACCAGCACCACCGGGCGGCTGCGCAGTTGCTGGCGGACAACGCCTTCGACGAGTGGGCCTCGAGTGCGGTGACACTCGCAGAGGTTCTGGTGGGGCCGGCGCGGCGCGGCGAGGGGGAGAGGGTCAACAACCTTCTGACCCGATGGGGGGTGCACGCCGTTGCGGTACCTGAGGACGCCTCTCTGCGGCTGGCCGCCTTGCGATCAAAGACCCCGATGAAGCTGCCGGACTGCTGTGTTCTGCTGGCGGCACTGCAGTTCGGCGCGGCAGTCGCCACGTTCGACGACCGGCTGGCTGAGGCTGCGCGCCGACAAGGCCTTCAGGTGGTCCCGAGCCTCGACTGACCCTGCTGACCTCAGAGGGCTTTGAGGGCCGCCAGCACCTTGGCCAGCGACTCCTTGGCGTCACCGAACAGCAGCGTGGTCTCGGGCTCGTAGAGCAGCTCGTTCTCGATGCCGGCGAAGCCGGGCCGCATCGAGCGCTTGAGGAACACCACCTGCTGGGCGTCGCCGACCTCGAGGATCGGCATGCCGTAGATCGGCGCCCCCGGCGAGGTCTTGGCCGCCGGGTTCACCACGTCGTTGGCGCCGACCACCAGCACGACGTCGGTGGTCTTGAACTCGGGGTTGATCTCGTCCATCTCCTTCAGCGCCTCGTACGGCACGTTCGCCTCGGCCAGCAGCACGTTCATGTGACCGGGCATCCGGCCGGCGACCGGGTGGATGCCGTAGAGCACCTCGACCCCCCGCCTCTCGAGCACCTCGGCCAGCTCGCGCAGGGTGTGCTGGGCCTGCGCCACGGCCAGCCCGTACCCGGGGACCACGATCACCTTGCGGGCGTACTCGAGCAGGATCGCGACGTCGTCCGGCTGGCTGGAGCGCACCGGCCGGTCCGAGACCGCCGTCGAGCCGGCGGTGGAGCCGCCCTTGAGCGCCCCGAACATGACGCCGCCGACGGAGCGGCCCATCGCCGCGGCCATCAGCCGGGTCAGGATCGTGCCGCTCGCGCCGACCAGGGTGCCGGCCACCAGCAGCAGCGTGTTGCCGCAGCACGAAACCGCCGGCGGCGACGGTCAGACCGGTGAAGGCGTTGAGCAGCGAGATGACGATCGGCACGTCGGCGCCGCCGACCGGCAGCACCAGCAGCACCCCGAGAGCGAGGCCGATCACCAGCAGCACCACGCCGACCCACAGCTGCCCGGTGACGCACGACCGCGAGACCGCCGAGCACCCCGGCGACCGAGAGCGGCCGATCATCAGCACGGCTTCGCCGCGGGCAGCACGACCGGGCGGGTGGTCATCAGCTCCTGCAGCTTGAGGAAGGTGACCACCGAGCCGGAGAACGAGACCGCCCCGACCAGCACGGTGAACGCGACCGCGAGCAGGTTGCCCTTGTCGTCGGTGCGGCCGGACGACGTCGACAGCTCGAGCAGCGCCACCAGCGCGGCCGCCCCGCCGCCGACGCCGTTGAACAGCGCCACCAGCTGCGGCATCTGGGTCATCTGCACCCGCCGGGCCGCCGGCACCGCGACCGCCGTCCCGATCAGGACGGCGAGCAGGATCAGCCCAGGTTCTGCAGGTCGCGCGAGAAGAACGTCGCCAGCAGGGCGAGGACGGCGCCGGCGGCGCCGATCAGGTTGCCGCGCCGCGCCGTCCGCGGCGAGCTGAGGCCCTTGAGCGCCAGGATGAAGCAGACCGCTGCCACCATGTAGACGACCTCGGTCGACGGTGCCCGACAGCAGCTTCACCGCCCCCGTTCGCCGTCGCCGGCGGCCCTTGAACATCTCCAGCATCCGGTCGGTGACCACGAACCCGCCGACCAGGTTGACCGTGGCGAGCACCACCGCGAGCAGGGCCACCACCAGGGCGAACGTCGAGGTCGGCCGAGCCGGCCACCAGGATCGCGCCGACCAGGATGATGCCGTGGATCGCGTTGGCGCCCGACATCAGCGGGGTGTGCAGCGTCGTCGACACCTTCGAGACCACCTCGAAGCCGACGAACACCGCCAGCACGAAGATGGCGAGCAGGGCGATGCCGTCCATCAGTGGGCTGCCTCTCCGAAGATCGTCGTGGGCTCCGTCGGTTGCGCCGCCACCGGTGGTGGGTCGAGCGCCGTCAGCAGGTTGTGGGTGGCCTCGTGCCGCACCTGACCTTCGTGGGTCAGGCAGGCGCCGGCCACCACCTCGTCGGCGAAGTCGACGGTGACGACGCCGTCCTTGGTCATCAGCAGCAGCAGGTTGGCGACGTTCTTGGCGTACAGCCGCGACGCGTCGGCGGGCATCGTGCTCGCGGCGTCCCGCATGCCGTACGACGGTGACCACCGCCGCCGGCGACCGGCACCTCGACGTCGAGCCCGGGCAGCGAGCCCTCGACGTTGCCGCCGCTCTCGGCCGCCAGGTCGACCACCACGCTGCCGGGCCGCATCTGCTCGACCATCGCCCGGGTCACCAGCAGCGGCGCCTGCCGCCCGGGCATCGCGGCGGTGGTGATCAGCAGGTCGGTGGCGGCGACGTGCGGCGCCAGCGCGGCCAGCTGCCGGGCGGCGCGGTCCTCGGACAGCTCCCGGGCGTAGCCGCCGGCGCCGTCGATCGCGTCCAGCCCGAGGTCGACGAACGTGGCCCCCACCGAGCGCACCTCGTCGGCGCTGGCCGAGCGCACGTCGTAGGCCGAGACCACCGCCCCCAGGCGCTTGGCGGTCGCGATCGCCTGCAGCCCGGCGACGCCGGCGCCCAGCACCAGCATCCTTGGCCGGCGGAACGGTGCCGGCCGCCGTCATGAACAGCGGCAAGAACCGTGGCAGCCGCATCGCGGCCTCGAGCACGCAGCGGTAGCCGGCGACCAGCGCCTGCGAGGTGAGGGCGTCCATCGACTGGGCCCGCGAGATCCGCGGCACCAGCTCCATCGCGAAGGCGGTGATTCGGCCGTCGCGCAGCGCCTTGACCGACTCGAGCTCGAGGGTGGGGGCGCAGAACCCGATGGTGATCGCCCCCGGCCGCAGCCGCGCGATCACCTTGGGGTGCAACGGCCGCACATGGAGCAGGACGTCGACGTCCGCGGCCTCGACAGCGGCCGACCACCTCGGCGCCGGCCTCGGTGTAGGCGCTGTCGGGCGCCAGGGACGCCGTCCCCGGCCCCGGTCTGCACGGTGACGCGCAGTCCGGCCCGGGTCAGCAGCGCCACCACGTCGGGCGTCGTCGCGACCCGCCGCTCCCCCGGAGTGCTTTCGACAGGAATAGCCACCTTCATGGCTGAAACCTAGCGGGACGGCGTCCGCGGGCAAGGGCCCTGGGTCCCGAACACCTCACACCGGCGCTCGACGACGACCACCACCACCCGCCGCTCCCAGGCGATCCGGTGTGGGCCGGGACCGATCACGACGACGGCTCCGACGGACCGCAGACCTCGGCCTGGGTCGTCGGGTGCGACCCCAGAGCAGCTGCCAGAGCCTTGGCCTGGTCCAGCGCCCGACGGTGGGCGGGGTCAGGGGGGACGGACCTGGCCAGGGCCTCACCGATCTCGACGGCACGCCGACACCCCGCTTCAGCCTGGGCGATCCACCCCTGCTCGGCGTCCAGCTCTGCCAGTTCCGTGACGGCGAGCGCGAGGTCGTGCAGATGCGCCAGGTCGCCCGGCTCCAGGGCCACCCGCTCGGCCAGCAGGTCGACGGCCTGGCGGTAGCCCGACGCGGCCAGGGCCACGCGGCCCTCTGCTCGGTCCCGTCCGGCCAGCCGCTGGTACTCCGCTGCCAGTTCCCGCCGCTGGTCCGGACCGGCCCGGTCCTGCTCCACAGCCTTCTCGAACAGTGACGCCTCCTGAGGCGGGTCGGCCGTCGGTGACGCCGCGGCAGGCTCGGGGGGCGGACGCCGCCGCAACCTCGCCACCGCAGTCACCCCCGCACCGAGCAGTCCGGCCACGAGCAGGCCGCCGGCCAGCCACACCCACTGCCTCTCGTCGTCCGCCTGCCTGTCACCAGCAACAGGTTCGGCGGCGGCGGTCGCGAGGGGTGCCAGGTCGACGTCGAGCACGGTCGGTCCGCCCGCGACCTCGAGCTGAAGGGTCAGCCGTGTGAGGCCCACGGGGCGATGCTGGACAGTCACGACGAAGCGGCCGGCCAGGATGTCGGCGACCTCGTCGAAGGCCTTCACGGAACCTGCGGCAGGCGCGCTGATCGCCACTCCCCCGGTCAGCCTGGCCATCGTCGGCCAGTAGGGGCCGTCTGCGCCGGCGCCGACCACGGCCACGATCGCGCCGGAGACCTGCAGCCGCTGCGCCAGGGCTGTGGCCGGCTCGCCGTCCGGCGCGGAGACACTCGTGTAGAGGATGATCACCGGGCGCGCGCCGGAGCCGCCGGCCAGCTGTTCGACGGCGAGGGCCAGTGCGTCGCCGGTCGCTCGTTCCCCTTCGGTACGAAGGGAACTGATGGCGAGCAGGTCATCGGTGACGCCGACCGAGGTGGTCGCGGCCACCTCGGGAGGGCGCCGATCGGCGATCACGGCGGTGGCCGCGCCTGACGGCAGTCGTAGCAGGAAGTTCGCCGCACCGGCCGAACCACCGCCGTTCAGGGCCCTGGCGCCGGCTGCCGAGGCGTCGAGCACGAGCGCGACCGCCGAACGGTCCGAGAGCACCGGCTCGACCCCAGTGACCAGCTGCTCGCCCCCGGCGAACGCCTTCACCGCGGTCGGCGTACCAGCGCCGGGTGGCATCGCCAGCACCAGTGAGACCGCGTCCTGTGACGACTCACGGACCGCCAGCACCTCGAGTCCCGGTTTCGCCGGCGTGGCCGCCACGCCAGGAGCTGTCCCCTGGATCGCCGCGGGAAGGACGGCCGCGAGGACCATGGTCACGATCACTCTCGATCCCATGGGTCAGCCCGGGACTGCCGTCACGAGGATGTTGTCCCGATAGTGACCGGTCGCGGGGTCGAACACTCCCCCGCAGGTCATCAAGATCAAGGAGGGTCGCAGGGTCGGGCCGTACACGTCGGCGGCCGGGAACGTGTCCTTCGGAACCTGGCGACGGGCAGTGGTACGGAAGGTCACGCTCGTTCCGTCGTCCCGATCGACGTAGACCGCGGCACCCATCCGCAGCCTGGGCAGCAGGTGGAACACAGCGGGTCCGGTTCGCGAGTCGACGTGCCCGACGATCACCGACGGCCCGTCCTGGCCAGGGCGCGGCCCCGCTGCGTACCAGCCGGCGACCTGCCACTGCTTCGGAGCGGCGATCCACCCCGCCTCGGTCAGCCCGAGCCGATCCAGCGAGGTGTCGACCCCGGCCTCGGGAATGCGGAGCCGCACCGGAACGGCGACCCCCTGGTAGCGCCGCACCGACGTGAACTGCTGCACCACGGACGGCGTGGTGCGTGGTCCCCCCGAGGCGCCGGACGTGGCGGCGACCGGGGCCAGCTGGTCCCCGCTGCGGGTCTGTGCGCCGGCGCACCCACCGATCGCCAACACGACTGCGGCGACCACGGCGGAGCCGATGACCAAGTGGGGCCGCAGGCCGAAGGTCGACACCGGGGCAGCGGTCCTGGCCACAGCCACCTCAGGACTCCGCGGCCGGGATGGCGGCACCGCCGCCACCGGTCTGCGACCCACCGCGCGGAAGTCGTGCTGCCACCGTCGCGCCGATCCCGTTCGCGAGCTGTCCGGACAGGGTGAACATGGCGGCGTGGATCTGCTCGCTCCGGTTGTAGGACTGGTCGAAGGACAGAGCGGCGTAGGCGTCGATCTCCAGGAGCAGTCGGTCGTCGTGGTCGACGAAGGCCCGCACGACCGTCGGGGCTGCCAGGCGGCGGGAGGTGGCGGAGCTGAGGAAGTCGGCGAGCGAGGTCTGGAACCTGGCCAGGGAGGCCTTGGCCGCCTGCTGACCGGCGGCGTCATGCTGCACGGACGCCGTGTTGTAGGCGGCCAACGCATCGATCTGGTCGGCCCAGAGGGTCTGGAAGCGCTGCGCCGCCGACTTGCCGAAGAGGGCGTCGATCGCCGCCGTCAGGTCGACGGTGTTGCTGTCGAGCGCCTGGCCCATGGCCGCGAAGTCCTTCGGATCACCCGCCGCCGCGCGGGTCATCGCCATGACGAGCGCCGCATGCTCCCCGAGCAGACGCGTCAGCTCCGAGCGCAGCCGCACCGACGGGGCGTCGAGGGTCCTGGTCACCTTGGCGGGCATCAGCGCGCGAGCCAAGGCCTCACCGAAGCCCTGGCTGTGCGTGTACGACTCCCGGTAGCCCTGGGCCGCCGGCACGTACCTGCCCGCGGCGTAGGCGTCGGCATTGGCGAGCAGGTGCGCCGCGTGCGCGTGGACGGCGCTGAGCGCTCCACGGCGATCGAGCCGTCCCTTCGACTGGTCGACGAAGAAGTCGGCGAGCTCGACCTCGTACTCCACCGACTCCTTGCGTGCATGCTCGCGCACCGTGGCGTCACGGATCGAGTGGCCGCGCGCATAGTCGAACAATGCCAGGATGTGCTCGGCCCACATCTCCTCGAAGTGCGCGCGGGCCGCGGCGGGGACGAAGGGGCGCAGCACCTCACTCAGCGCCTTGGTGTTCTGCCCCAGCGCCGCGTTCGCGGCCTGGGCGAGGTCGGCGTCGCCACGGATCCGGGCACGCATCATGTCGCCGGCGAGCACCGAGTGCTGACCCATCAGCGCCTCCAGCTTCAGCGCCGGGTCGGCCGGGGTGGCAGCCAGGCGGGCGGCGGGGCTCGCAGAGCCAGGGCTGGACTGTGCAGGGGCAGGGCTCGGGCCGGTCCCGACCGAGGGGACAGGGCTCACCGAGGAGGTGGCTGCGGCACGATCCGTTGCCGAGGGTGACGACGACGCAGGCGCAGGCTGAGAACCCGTGCAGGCGTTGAGCCCTGCGGCACAGAGCACGACGCCGAACGCCGCAGAGGCCCGCGATGAGACGGCGGGGCGCATCGGCCCATCGTTACACGACCCATCCCCTACTGTCCCGACCCTTGCCAAGCACACGAACGGCCTGCTCGGGAACTGCCGCCGAACATCGGCGCCGTGAGGTCGGTGGCGGTGGGCGGACGGACCTGAAAAGGGTTAGAGCGGTGTCGGGGGTCGCGGTTACCGTGGAAGACATGCCCCCGCACTTACCTGAGCCGAATGCTGCCACCGCTTCGCTGTGGCGGCTTCGGCAGTACATGCGGCCGTACCGGTGGCAGTTCGTCGTGATGTTCGTGCTGGGGCTGTGCATGATGGCCGCGGGTGTCACGGTCCCCCTGGTGATCCGCTCGGTCATCGACGGGCCGCTGACCCACGGCGACCGCTCGGCACTGCTGCCGCTGTGCGGGTTGGTGCTGCTGCTGGGCGCGCTCGACTCGGGGCTGGCCACCTGGCGCCGGTGGCTGGGCAGCCGCGCGGTGCTCGATCTCGAGCGCGACGTGCGCAACGAGCTCTACGACCAGCTGCAGGTGCTGCCGATCTCGTTCCACGACCGCTGGATGTCGGGTCAGCTGCTCTCCCGCATGACGTCGGACCTGTCGGCGGTGCGGCGGTTCCTGTCCTTCGGACTGATCTTCCTGGTGCTCAACCTCACCCTGTTCGTCTACGTCTGCGGACTGCTGATCCACATCGACCTGCTGCTGGGCCTGGTGACCACCGCATTCCTGATCCCCGTCGGGCTCGAGTGCGCCCGGTTCGAAAGGCGTTTCACCAAGGTCTCGCGTCAGGTGCAGGACCAGCAGGGCGACCTGGCCTCCACCATCGAGGAGTCCGCCACCGGGGTGCGCGTCATCAAGGCCTTCGGACGGCGACGCCTGATGGCGCAGCGGTTCGACGACCAGGCCCGTGACATCTACGCCACCCAGCTCGAGAAGGTGCGGCTGCGCGGCAACCTCATCACCTACCTCGACGTGAACCCCAACGTCATGCTGGCGATCCTGCTGCTGCTGGGCGCCCTGGCGGTCAGCCGGCGCGACCTGACCCTGGGCGACCTGGTCGCCTTCATCACCTTGACCATGACGCTGATCTGGCCGATCGAGGCGCTCGGTTTCATCATCGCGTCGGCACAGGAGGCCGGGACGGCGGCGCAGCGGGTGTTCGAGGTGCTCGACACCGAGTCCGAGATCACCGACCCGAGCACCGCGCCAGGCCCCAGCACCTCGCCAGGCCCGAGCACTACGCCGGCCCCGATCCCGGCACCGGCCAGGCCGTCGATCCCCGGACCGCCGCCGAAGCAGGCCGGGTCGATCCGGTTCGAGAACGTCGGTTTCCGCTTCGCGAGCTCGAGACGGGCTGCCCTGCAGGGGATCACCCTCGAGCTGTACCCCGGCGAGACGATCGCGGTGGTGGGCGCCAGCGGGGCCGGCAAGACCACCCTGGCGATGCTGCTGCCTCGTCTGGCCGACCCCACGGACGGTCGGGTCCTGCTCGACGGCCGCGACCTGCGCCGGATCCCGTTGCCGCAGCTGCGCAGCCGGGTCTCGACCGCCTTCGAGGACCCCGTACTGTTCTCGGCCAGCGTGCGCGAGAACGTCACCCTGGGAAGGCCCGGGGCGGACGACGCCGAGGTGCGCGAGGCGTTGGCGGTGGCGCAGGCGCACTTCGTCGACGACCTGCCGTGGGGCCTGGAGACCCGGATCGGTGAGCAGGGCATGTCGCTGTCGGGCGGTCAGCGCCAGCGGCTGGCCCTGGCCCGGGCGGTGCTCGGCCGGCCCGAGGTGCTGGTGCTGGACGACCCGCTGTCGGCCCTCGACGTCGAGACCGAGCACCTGGTCGAGCAGGCGCTGCGGGCGGTGCTGGCCTCGACGACCGCGTTGGTCGTCGTCCATCGACCGTCCACGATCTCGCTCGCCGACCGGGTGGCGATGCTGCGCGACGGCGGGCTGGTCGCGGTGGGAACGCACGACGAGCTGCTCGCCGAGCAGCCGGGGTACGCCGACCTGTTGGGGGTGAGGGTGTGAGCCAGGGGGGCGCTGCGAGCGCGGCGGACGCAGGGTCGGCGGAGCAACCCGGCGACACCGAGTGGCGCGGGGTCGCGGCCGAGCAGACCGACCAGGTGGGCGGCGCGCTGGGCAACCTGCTGCGCCGTCGCAGCCGACGTCTGCTGGGCAGCCTGCTCGGCCCGCACCGGCGGGCGCTGTGGGGGCTGCTGGCGCTGGTGGTGGTCGAGAACCTGGCCGCGATCGCCGGGCCGTACCTGATCGGGGTGGGGATCGACCGCGGCATCCCGCCGCTGACGAACGGCCAGGGCCCGGGCACCCTGCTGACGGTCGTGGCGGCCTTCGTGGTCGCCGCGGTCGTGCAGGTGGTGACACAACGGCTGTTCCTGCTGCGCAGCGGCCGGATCGGCCAGGACGTCGTGCTCGACCTGCGCACCCGGCTGTTCGAGCACCTGCAGCGGTTGTCGATCTCGTTCCACGAGGGCTACACCTCGGGGCGGGTGATCTCGCGTCAGACCAGCGACATCGACGCCATCTCGGAGTTCCTCGAGGAGGGCATCGACAGCGTCGTGATGGCGGTGCTGTCGGTGGTCACCATCGGTGCCGCGATGCTGCTGCTCGACGTGCCGCTGGCCCTGATCGGCATGGCCTCGTTCGTGCCGGTGCTGCTGCTGACGCTGTGGTTCCGGCGCGAGTCGGCCAAGACCTACCGGGCCACCCGCGAGGCGATCGCCCTGGTGATCGTGCAGTTCGTCGAGACCCTGAACGGCATCCGGGCCGTGCAGGCGTTCCGGCGCGAGGGCCGCAACACCGCCATCTTCGAGGGGTTCTCGGAGCGCTACCGGGCCGCCTCGCAGCGGTCGGCGGTGCTGATGGCCGTGTTCATGCCCGGGGTCAAGATGATCTCGCACTTGGCGGTCGCCGCCGTCCTGCTCGTCGGCGGCGGTCGGGTGCTCGACGGGCAGCTGCGGCTGGGGGTGCTCACCTCGTTCCTGCTGTACCTGCGCCGGTTCTACGACCCGATGCAGGACATGGCCCAGTTCTTCAACGCGTTCCAGTCGGCCTCGGCAGCGCTCGAGAAGCTGTCCGGCGTGCTCGAGGAGCCGTTGGCGGTTCCCGACGCCCCGACCCCGGTGCCCTTGCCGCAGCCGCAGGGCCGGGTGTCCTTCGAGGGGGTCGAGTTCGGCTACCGCGACCGCAGCGTGCTCCCCCGGCTCGACCTGGAGATCCCGGGTGGGCAGACGATCGCGCTGGTCGGCGCGACCGGTGCGGGCAAGACGACCGTGGCCCGGCTGCTGGGCCGGTTCTACGACCCACGCCAGGGGCGGGTGCGGCTGGACGGCGTCGACCTGCGCGACCTGTCTGAGGAGGACCTGCACCGGGCCGTCGTCACGGTCACCCAGGAGGGGTTCCTGTTCGACGGCACCGTCGCCGACAACATCGGCTTCGGCAGGCCGGGCGCCGCCCGGGCCGAGGTCGAGGCGGCCGCCGCGGTGATGGGTGCCCATGGGGTGTTCGAGGCGCTGCCTCAGGGGTACGACACCCCGGTCCGCAGTCGCGGCAGCCGGCTGTCGGCCGGTCAGCGTCAGCTGGTCTCGTTCGCGCGGGCCTTCCTGGCCGACCCGGCGGTACTGGTCCTGGACGAGGCCACCAGCTCGCTGGACATCCCCAGCGAACGGCTGGTGCAGCAGGCGCTGCGCACGATCCTGGCCGACCGCACGGCGGTGATCATCGCGCACCGGCTGTCCACGGTCGAGATCGCCGACCGGGTGCTGGTGATCGACGACGGCCGGATCGTCGAGGACGGCGCTCCCGACGAGCTGGCCGGCACCGGCGGGCGGTACGCGCAGCTGCTGGCCGCCAGCCGCACCGGCGTCCTGCAGTAGGGCCGACCGACCCGTCAGCGACGAGGGTCGAGGGTGGTGGGGCCGACGTGGGTGTCCAGCCAGGTGACCAGGGGGCGCATCGCGCGCCAGTCGGTGCGGACGTGGTCGAGGGCCGCGGGCGTGCCGAGCCAGTCCGGCTCGCCGTGTTCGTGGTCGGCGGTCAACGACTTCAGCCGCATCAGGTCGAGGCGAGGGTGGTCGGCCGCCACGCCGCGGGGACGGGTCTTCAGCTCCTCCCCACCGATCCGCAGCCCCTTGCGGCGGGCGGTGGCCAGGATCCGTTCCAGCGCGGTGCCCGTGGTGTCGTCGTCCACGGCTGCCCGCAGTCGGGCCAGCTGGTCGGGAGCGCACCGGTGCACCCCGGCCGCGACGAACAGCCCCTCGGGGCCGATCGCCACGTAGTAGCCGGCCCCGCCGGGGCCCGCGGCATACCCGCCCTGCGCCTGCTTGTACGGGGACTTGTCCGCCGAGAACCGGGTGTCCCGGTAAGGGCGGAAGAGCGTGAACTCGCCGAACTCGGGCGCCAGCTCGGCGGCCAGGGCCGTCATCGGCGCCAGCACGGCATCGGTGTAGACCTGTTTGTGGGCGGCCCACCAGGCCTTGGAGTTGTCCAGCGACAGCTGCTGGTAGAACGCGACCGCCTCCGGCGGGAAGCCCTCGAACGCCATCACCCCAGGCTACCCACGGGCCACGGACCTCCGCCGGTCGTCGTCCACAGGCCAGGGCTGTGATGGACTGGCCGTCATCGACCGGAGCCGACCCATGACCGAGACCGACCGACGGAGGGACCGATGCGGGTACTCGTGACGGGGGGCGCCTCCGGGCTGGGACTGGCGCTGGTCGAGCGGTTCGTGGCCCGGGGGGATCAGGTACTGGTGGGGGACCTCGTCGTGGCCGACCCGGCCGGGGCGGGTCCGGCCGTCGCCCACCGCCGCCTCGACGTGCGCGAGCAGTCCGACTGGGACGACGCCCGCGACTGGGTGCAGCAGCACTGGGGCGGGCTCGACGTGCTGGTCAACAACGCCGGCATCGCGACCGGCGGCCGCATCGACGTGGCCACGCTCGAGGAGTGGCAGCGGGTGCTCGACGTCAACCTCTTGGGCGTCGTGCGGGGCTGCCGCACCTTCACCCCGATGTTCAAGGCGCAGCGCAAGGGCCAGATCGTCAACGTCGCCTCGCTCGCCGGCCTGGTGCACGGCCCCGGCATGGCCTCCTACAACGCCGCCAAGGCCGGGGTGGTGGCGTTGTCCGAGACCCTCGACTACGAGCTCGGACCGTGGGGAGTCACGACGTCCGTGGTGTGCCCCGCGTTCTTCCGCACCAACCTCGCCGGCTCGCTGGCCGGCGAGGACACCGCCATGCTCGCCGTCGCGGGCCGGCTGATCGGCAAGGCCGAGACGGACGCCGACGCGATCGCCCGGATCGTGATGAGCGGGATCGACGCCCGGCGGCGGCTGATCCTGACCGACCGTCTCGGGCGTCGCTCGTTCTGGACCAAGCGCCTGGCCCGGCCGCTCTACGACCGGACCTTCCGGGACGGCGCGGCCAGGCTGGCCCGCCGGGACTGAGCGGCAGGGCCGAGTATTTGCCCGATCGAAACCCGATCGAGGAATGTCGGACCCCTGGTCAGGGTTGCCCACGATCAAGTCCCCCGACCAGAGAAGAGTCCCGTGTCCACGCGCGCTCCCTCCGAGCAGGCTCACGTGTATCCCGACAAGATCGACGCCGCCGTCCTGAAGATCGCGGGGGTCGTCGTGCTCGGCGCCATCATGTCGATCCTCGACATGACCGTCGTCAACGTCGCCCTGCCCACCTTCCAGAACGTCTTCGCCAGCAGCCCCGACAACCCGATCGCCTACTCCACCGTCGCGTGGACCGTGACCGGCTACACCCTCGCCCTGGCGACCGTGATCCCGCTGACCGGGTGGGCCGCCGACCGGTTCGGCACCAAGCGCCTCTACATCGCGGCGATCGCGCTGTTCACCGCCGGCTCGGCCCTGTGCACGGCCGCGACCTCCATCAACATGCTGATCCTGTTCCGGGTGCTGCAGGGCCTGGGCGGCGGGCTGCTCATGCCCCTGGGCATGACGATCATGACTCGCGCCGCCGGCCCCGCCCGGATGGGTCGCCTGATGGCGATCCTGGGCGTTCCGATGCTGCTCGGCCCGATCATGGGCCCGATCCTGGGCGGCTGGCTGATCCTGCACGCCGACTGGCACTGGATCTTCCTGATCAACGTGCCGATCGGCGCCCTGGCCGTGGCCTACGCCTTCTGGGCCCTGCCGAAGGACAACCCGCAGCCGTCGGAGTCGCTCGACATCCTCGGCATGGCCCTGATGTCCCCGGGCCTGGCGGCGTTCCTCTACGGCATCTCCTCGATCCCCGGTGAGGGCACCTTCTTCTCCAAGAAGGTCGGCATCCCGGCGACCATCGGCGTCGTGATGCTCGCTGCGTTCGTCTGGCACGCGTTCCGACCCAAGCACCCGCTGCTCGACCTGCGGCTGTTCCGCAACCGCGACCTGACCGTGGCCACCGTGACGATGTTCCTGTTCGGTGCCGCGTTCTTCGGCGGCCTGCTGCTGGTGCCGACGTACTTCCAGCAGATCCGCGGCGAGTCCACCCTCAACGCCGGCCTGCTGGTCGCCCCGCAGGGCATCGGCGCCATGTTGACCATGCCGATCGCCGGCGCCCTGGCCGACAAGTTCCCGGTCGGCCGGATCGTTCCGGTGGGCCTGGTCCTGATCATCACCGGCATGTTCGGGTTCACCCAGATCACCTCGACCAGCTCGTACACGATGCTGATCGGGCTGCTGTTCGTGATGGGCCTGGGCATGGGCGCGACCATGATGCCGATCATGACCTCGGCCCTGAAGACGCTGAGCCGTCACGAGGTGGCGCGGGGGTCGACCCTGCTGAACATCGTGCAGCAGATCGCCAGCTCCATCGGGGTCGCGATCATGTCGGTGCTGCTGACCAACCACCTCAAGGACTCCACGCTGGCCATGCCGGCGATCGGCTCCTGGCGTGACCCGGCCCTGATCGACAAGATCGGCGGGCCGGCCAAGCTGGCCCAGGGCCTGGCCGAGGCGGCGTCCGCCTTCGCCAGCACCTACTGGGTGGCGGCGTTCATGGTGGCCTTCACCCTGGTGCCCGCGTTCTTCCTGCCGCGCAAGCGCCAGCCGGCACCGCTGACGTCCGACGACGACGTCGACCACCAGCCGATCATGGTGCACTGACACCCCTCTCGAGTCATCAGGCGCACTGTCGGGCTGCAGCCCGCCCGGCAGTGCGTCCCGAGAACAGGCAGCCACCGAGGAAGGTGCCTTCGAGGGCGTTGTACCCGTGCATGCCGCCACCGCCGAAGCCGCTGACCTCGCCCGCCGCGTAGAGCCCGGGCACCGGTCGCCCGTCCGGGCCGAGGCAGCGCCCGTCGAGGTCGGTCTCGAGACCACCCAGGGTCTTGCGGGTCAGCACCGAGAGCCGGACGGCGTACATCGGGCCGGCCTCGGGGTCGAGCAGCCGGTGCGGCACCGCCACCCGGATCAGCCGGTCGCCGCGGTAGTGCCGCGCCGCCCGGATCGCCGCCAGCTGGGCGTCCTTGCCGAAGTCGTTGGCCAGCTCGCGGTCGCGGGCCTCGATCACCCGCCGCAGGGTGGCCGCCTGGATCAGCCCCGGCTCCCCCACCCGGTTCATGCCCTCCGCCAGATCCTCCGGGGTGCGCCCGGTCACGAAGTCGTCGCCGCGCTCGACGAAGGCCGCGACCGGCCCGGGGATCCCCCGCCGCACCCGGCCCGCCACCATCGACAGGTCACGCCCGGTCAGGTCGGGGTTCTGCTCCGAGCCCGACAGCGCGAACTCCCGCTCGATGATCTTCCGGGTGAGCACGAACCAGGAGTAGTCGTAGCCGGTGCTGCGCAGATGGGCCAGGGTGCTCAGGGTGTCGAAGCCCGGGTAGCACGGCGCCGGCAGTCGCAGCCCGGCGGCGTCCAACCACAGTGACGAGGGTCCCGGCAGGATCCGGATGCCGTGGTTCGGCCAGATCGGCGCCCAGTTGCGCACCCCCTCGGTGTAGTGCCACATGCGGTCGGGGTTGATCACCCGGGCGCCCGCGGCGGTCGAGATGGCCAGCATGCGGCCGTCGACGTGAGCCGGGACGCCGGCGACCATCGACTCGGGCGGCTCACCGAGCCGCGACGGCCAGCTGCGCCGCACCAGGTCGAGGTTGCCGCCGATGCCGCCCGAGGTCACCAGCACCACCTGGGCGCTCAGCTCGAAGTCGCCGACCGCCGTCCGTGAGCTGGATCGGCCGCGTTCGACGTCGTCCGGCTCGAGCAGGGTGCCGCGCACCCCGGTGACGACGCCGGCGGTGGTGACCACCTCGTCGACCCGGTGCCGCATCCGCAGTCCCACCCGGCCGGCGGCCACCCCCTCCCGGACCCTGCGCTCGAACAGCTCGACCACGCGGGGCCCGGTGCCCCAGGTGATGTGGAAGCGCGGCACCGAGTTGCCGTGACCCTCGGCCCGGCCGTCACCACGCTCGGCCCAGCCCACCACCGGGAAGATCCGATGCCCCATCGACCGCAGCCAGGAACGCTTCTCACCGGCCGCGAACTCCACGTAGGCCCGCGCCCACAGTCCCGGCCAGTGGTCCTCGGGCCGGTCGAACTGGGCGCTGCCCAGCCAGTCGTGCCAGGCCAGGTCGTGGCTGTCGTGCACGCCCATCCGTCGCTGCTCGGGGGTGTCCACCAGGAACAGCCCGCCGAGGGACCAGAACGCCTGCCCACCGAGGGACTGCTCGCCCTCCTGGTCGAGCAGCAGCACCCGCCGTCCGGCGTCCAGCAGCTCGGTGGTGGCGACCAGACCTGCCAGGCCCGCACCCACCACGATCGCGTCGGCGTCCATGCGCACCCCCTGGTCGACCCTGCGCCGAGACTAGTCGGGACCGACGACCGGGTGACGGGTGGAGGGACGCGGTTTACTGGGCCCCATGACCATCGAGCCACCCGAGGCGTCCGGGACTCCGGCGCCGCTGCTGATCACCTTGGATCCGCGCACCCTGCGTCGAGCCATGGTCGTCGTCCTGACGGCGGTGACGTTGTGGCTGGTCGCGCGCTGGTTCTTCGAGGCGATCGGTCACTTCCTGTTCCTGCTGCTGCTGTCGTGGCTGCTGTCGATGGCGATGGAGCCGACCGTCAGCAAGCTGGTGCGACGGGGGGTTCGTCGCAGCCACGCCACCGGCATCGTGGGCGGCTCCGCGATCGCCCTCGTCGTGCTGATGGGAGTGCTCTTCGGCAGCCTGTTCATCACCCAGCTCGCCCAGCTGGTGCAGAGCCTGCCCACCGTGCTGACCGACGCGGTCGAGTGGGCCAACCGCACGTTCAAGCTGACCCTCGACCCGGCCAACCTGGCGAAGAGCCTGTCCCTGACGCCGGCGACCGTCGGCACGATCGCCTCGAACCTGGCCGGCAGCGTCTTCGGCATCGTCTCGTCAGCGCTTACCCTGCTGCTCGACGTGTTCACCGTGATCGTGTTCTCGTTCTACCTGGCCTCGGACGGACCACGGGTGCGGCGGACGATCGGCTCCTGGCTGCCCCCGTCCAGCCAGCAGGTGTTCGTGACGGTGTGGGAGATCGCCACCGCCAAGACCGGCGGCTACGTGGTGTCGAAGGTCGCCCTGGCGGGGCTGTCGGCGGCCTTCCACTCCGCGTTCTTCGCCGTCACCGGGGTGCCCTACTGGCTGCCGCTCGGGCTGTTGACCGGCGTCTTCGGCCAGTTCGTGCCGGTCGTCGGCACCTACCTGGGCATCATCGTGCCGGTGCTGTTCGTGGTGTTCGGCAGCCCGGTGACGGCCCTGTGGATCGTGGTCTTCGCCACGGTCTACCAGCAGGTCGAGAACTACGTCTTCACCCCCAAGATCAGCAAGCGCACCATGGACGTGAACTCGGGCATCTCGCTGGCGGCCGTGTTCATCGGCGCCTCGCTCTGGGGCACCATGGGGGCGTTGATCGGCATCCCGTTGGCCGCGGGTGTGGTCGCGATCCTCGACACCTACGGACACCGCCATGAGCTGGTGCCCGAGCTGGCCGCCCACCCGGACGACGGTCCCAGCGACCCGGACGACGGTCCCAGCGACGGACCTCGCGACAACGGATCCGATGCCGGACCCGAAGCAGGAGCCGGAGCCGATACCGAAGCCGGGGCCGGAAGCGCCATGAGGGCCGACTTTGAGGATGACCGCGGCGGGCGGCCCCGGTGAAGGCGAGTGTCAGGGTGAGTGTGTAAACGAGCGTGAAGCCGACTGGGGGTGTTCACCCCCGGTCGGCTTCACGCTCGCTTTCACACTCGAAGTCACGTTGGGGCTCAGAGGCACGTCCCTTGCCGACATGGGTACTCGACCGCACACTGCCCAGTAACCTTCAGAGGTGAATTCGTCGGGTGACCGGGCCGAATCGATGAACCCTGCCGCTGACGGCGCACGGGCGACATCGCCGACAGCCGGCAGCTCCTCTGCCTCCGTCCTCGAGCCTGCCCCAACTCCTGCACCCGACTCCTGCACCGACTCCTGCCCCAACTTCTGCCTCCGCCCCTGCCCCTACTTCTCGCTCTGACTCTGCCGCTGCGCGGGAGCGGGGGGATCCCGCTCCCGCTGCCGGCCTGACGACCTCCCAGACACGTCGCAGCTCGTCGGGCCTGGGCGTGCTGGTCGTGGTCGCTGCCGCGGTGGTCTTCTCGGTCAACGGCACGGTCAGCAAGTCGGCGATGGTCGGCGGCCTCAGCTCGCTGCAGCTGGTCGAGATCCGCTGTGCCGCCGCCACCCTGGTGTTCGCCGCCGTCGCCGCCTTCCGGGCACCGGCCGCCCTGCGGGTCAGCCGGCGCGAGCTGGGGCAGATCGCGGTCTACGGCGTCATCGGCGTCGCCATGGTGCAGTGGCTGTACTACGTCTCCATCGAGCGGATGCCGGTGAGCATCGCGCTGCTGATCGAGTTCACCGCCCCCGCCATGATCGCCCTCTGGGTGCGGTTCGGCCGGCGTGAACCGGTGCACAGCAGGGTGTGGGTGGCCCTGGCCCTGATCCTGTTCGGCCTGGCCCTGGTGGCCCGGGTCTGGGGCGGGCTCACCCTCGACGGGCTCGGCGTGGTCGCCGCGGTGCTGGCGGCGGTCTCGCTCGCGCTCTACTACCTGCTCGGCGAGAACGCCCTGGGCAAGCGCAACTCGTGGGCGGTCGCGACCTGGAGCTTCGGGGCAGCCGCCCTGTTCTGGAGCGTCGTCGGCCCCTGGTGGCACTTCCCCTGGGCCCGGCTGGGCGACTCCGCCCCGGTGGGCCACGTCGGGCACGTCCCGCTGTGGGTGCTGGTGGCCTACGTGGTGCTGCTCGGCACGGTGCTGCCGTTCAGTCTCGTGCTCAAGGGGATCAGCCTCATCGGCGCCGCACGGGTGGGTCTGCTGAGCACCCTCGAGCCGCCCCTGGCCGGCATCGTGGCCTGGTTCGTCATGGGCGAGCAGCTGAGCCCGGTGCAGTTGGTCGGCGGCGCCGTCGTGCTCGCCGGCATCGTGATCGCCGAGACGGCCCGCCCCCCGAAACCGACCCTGGCACCACCTGCGGCGGAGGGCCTGACCCCCTGACGTCCCTGCAGGGACGCTCCTCCCGACTTCCGACGTCCCCGCAGGGACGTCGGAAGTCGTCGTGAACTTCTTCGTCGTCGCCCCACTCGTATTGGTGAGCCGCCACACGGACGGCAACAGACCGGGCCGAAGGGCCACGAAGGGACACACCATGAACGCCAAGGCCCTGACCATGATCACCGCCGCGACGCAGTCCGTCCTCGCACTGTCCGCCTGCGGCAGCCAGGCCACGATGCGCACCGGCCAGGTGGCGGACACCCAGACCCGTTCCAGCAGCATCCAGGTCGCCTCGGACGGCGGCCAGGTCATGTTCGACGGCAACGGCGGCTCGGCGAGCATCGGGGCCGACGCAGCACGCACAGGGTGCCGGTGGAGCTCTACTCCACCGGCACCCTCAGTGCGTCGAGCACGAAGGCCATGACCTCAGCCTCGTAGTCCATCGCCGCGTACCGCCCGGCCGGACCACCGTGAGCACCAGGACCGGTATCGGCGCGGAACACCAGCGAGGCGGACGACGAGCCGGCGCCGGAAGGCGTCGCTGCGTCGCCCGCAGAACCGCCGGACGGCGTCGCCGCGGCCTTGGCCCGCAGCGCTGCGACCCACTTGGCCGGCTCGTGCACCACCACCCGCGGGTCGTGCAGCGCTCCGGTCACCAGGATCGCCGGCCAGGGCAGTTCGGGCAGGTTCTCGTAGGGGGTGTAGGCACGCATCGCCGCGTAGTCCGCGGGGTCGCGCGGGTCGCCCCACTCCTGCCACTCGTTCACGGTCAGCGGCAGGGCGTCGTCCAGCATCGAGTTGACGCAGTCGACGAAGGGCACCTCGGCGACCACGGCGGCCCACTGCTGCGGCCGCATCGAGAGGACCGCACCCTGCAGCAGGCCCCCGGCCGACAGGCCGCGGGTCGCCAGCCGATCGGCGGCCACCCACCCCTGCGACACCAGACCCACTGCGACGTCGAGGTAGTCGGTGAAGGTGGTGGCCTTGGCCCGCAGGTGCCCCTGCCGCCACCAGGTGCGGCCGCCCTCGCCGCCACCCCGGACGTGGGCCACCGCGTAGAGCACTCCGTGGTCGAGCCAGACCGGCAGGGCCGGCTCGAACTCGGGCCACAGACTGGACTCGTAGGCGCCGTACCCGTAGAGCAGCCCGGGCGTCGTCCCGTCCCGACGCGCAGCATCGAGCGCCCCGTCGCCGCCGCGCGCACGGGCGAGGGTCACGGGGATCGGCGTGCCGTCACGGGCAGGCAGCGTGATCCGCCAGGTGTCGTAGCGGCCAGGGTCGTGGCCGGGGACGTCCTGACGATGCACCTCGACCGCGGGCCCGCCGGCCAGGTCGACCGCCCGCCAGATCGACGGCTCCACCAACGACGTGGTCTCGACCACGACGGCCGCACAGTCGTAGTCGAGGTTCGTCCCGAGCCGCACCGTGGCCGCCGGATGCGGTGGTGCCAGCTCGCGCACCTCGGCCACCGATCCGCTCGTGCCCTCCGGTTCAGGGCGGCGGATCTCGAGCATCCGCACCGCGTTCCGCCGCCACGACAGCACGAGCGCGCCGGCGAAGGCGTCGCACGACTCGAGCCGCTCATCGGGGCGGGAGGACACCAGCTCGCGCCACGACCCCTCGCCGTCCACGCCCTCCCCGGCGACCCCGGCGACCCCGGCGACCCCGGCGACCCCGGCGACGCGACAATCGGCCGTCAGCAGCCGGAACTCCTCGGCCCCGTCGTTGGTGAGCAGCAGCCATCGGCCACCCTCCGGGCCGCGCTGGTGGTCCAGCTGGTCCTCGACCCCGTCGACCCGCGGCCGCACCGTCCGAGGCGCCGCGGCGGGGTCGGAGGCGTCGAGAACGTGCTCGTGGCAGGTGGTTCGACTGACCGAGGTGAGGATCACGTAGTCGCCGCTGCGGGTGCGCCGCACCGTCACCTCGAAACGGCGGTCCTCCTCGACGAACACCAGCTCGTCGGCCGCCACCTCCGCACCCAGCCGGTGTCGCCAGACCTGGTGCGGCCGGTGGGCCTCGTCGTGGACGACGTAGTAGAAGGCGCTGCCGTCCGCCGTCCAGGCCCCGCCGTAGTAGCTGCGCGGCACCCGTTCCGGTGACCCCTGCGCAGTGACGAGGTCGGCGCCGGTGGTCAGGTCGCGCCAGCGCAGCTCGTACACCTCGTCGCCGGTGAGGTCGAGGGAGTAGGCGAGCAGACGTCCGTCGTCACTGACCTCGAGCAGACCCAGCTCGGCGTAGGTCGCGTCGCCGACCAGCTGCGGCACGTCGAGCAGCACCTCGTCGAGCCGAACCTCGTCGGTCTCGCCGGTCTCGGCACCCCTGCCGTCGTTGCGGCGCACCAACTGTGGGTACTGTGCGCCCTCTCGATGCACCAGCTGGTAGCGCCGTCCCGAATGCCACCACGGGCAGCCCGCCGACACCTGCGGCAGCCTGGCCCGTAGCTCGGCAGCAAGCCGCCGCCGGGCACCGGCCAGCGATGCCGTCTGCTGCTCGTAGTAGGCACGCTCTGCGTTCAGGTTGGCCAGCAACCGGGGGTCGTCGAGATGGCGCATCCAGAAGTAGGGATCGGCGACGTCCTCGCCGTGCAGCCGCCTCACGTGCGCCTCGCGCTCGGCGACCGGCGGCCCGCTCACGCCCCCCTGCCCGCTCATGCCCACCTCATGGCTGACGCCCGCCTGCTCGCTCACGCCCACCTCCTGGCTCACGCCCGCCTGCTCGCTCACGTTGGACGGCTCGTTCCTGTCGACCTCGATGTCGCCCGTGGCAGGTCACGCCCGGCGAGCAGGTCACGGACGACGTCGGCGGGTAGCCCGGGCACCCGGTGCCCGCGCCGACCGACCACCGTGGGCGCGGCCAGCAGGCTCGCCAGCACCGCCTCCTCCGAGGCCTCGACGACAGCAGCGAACAGCTCGTTCAGGTCGTGCCCGAAGACCGTGGGCACCTCGGCCCGGGTACCTCGCGGCGCGGCCGCGCCGGTCGAGGCGGCGACGAAGATCTCGCCACTGCCGTGGGTGGCCACGCTGCCGGCCCGGGCCAGCCCCAGCCCCACCCGGCGGGCCAGGCGGGTGCACCCTGCGGCGTCGACCGGAGCGTCGGTGAGCACGATGCCGATGCAGGAGCCGGCGTCCGGCGGGGTGGGGTCGGCCTGCTCGCCGTACCCGGCCGCGGCCAGGGCCCGCCCGGCGGCGAGCCCGCCGATGGTCAAGCGCTCCAGCGCACCGAAGTTGGTCAGCAGCAGCACCCCCACGGTGAACCCGGCCGAGGTGACGCGGGACGCCGTGCCGATGCCGCCCTTGAAGCCCAGGCAGCTCATGCCGGTGCCGGCCCCGACGGCCCCCTGGTCGGGGGCACCGCCACCGACACTCGCCCGCGCTGCCGCCAGGGCGGCCGCGACGTCGTCCCGGCTCACCTGCATCACCCGGGCGTCGTTCAGGTGGGAGTCGTCGCACTCGGCGACCATCGGGATCACGACGTCCTCGCCGATCCCGGCGTTCTCGGCCAGCATCAGCTCGCACGCGGCGTCGTACACCCGGCCCAGCTGCATCGTCGAGGTGAGGAAGATCGGCGACTCGAGCAGGCCCCACTCGGCGGCGGTGAGCAGGCCGGTGCACTCCCCCGCCCCGTTCAGCACGGCGCCGCCGGCCGGCAACGGGGTGCGGTAGGGGTCGGCGTTGGGCAGCACCACGGTGACCCCGGTGCGGGCGACGCCCCGTCCGGCGGGCGGGTCGGGCTCGTCGCGCCAGACCGTGGCGTGCCCCACCCCGACGCCCGGGACGTCGAGGATCGAGGCGGTCGGACCACTCGGCAGGTGTCCGATCGACAGGGGCAGATCCGTGAGGCGTGCCACGATGCCCAGCATGCCCGACGTCGTGGTGGTCGAT